>CAXTHH010000006.1:0-123060 GCA_964244065.1 uncultured Caulobacteraceae bacterium
AGGGCAGGGTGGAGAGGATGGTGATCGGGTGGATGAAGCTCTCGTAGAGCACGCCGAGCACGATGTAGATCGTCACCACCGCCGCCAGCACCAGCCACAGGGTGGAGCTCGCAGAATTCTCGAAGGCCGCCGCGGCGCCCGAGAAGGTGGTGGTGATCGAGCTCGGGACCTGGATGTCCTTCTCCGCCTTCTTGATGGCCGCCACCGCGCCGCCGAGCGACTGGCCCTTGGCCAGGTTGAAGCTGACGGTGGTGGCCGGGAACTGCGATACGTGGCTGATCGACAGCGGCGCGGCGCGCGTCTCGAACTTGGCCACCGCCGACAGCGGCACGGGCGCCCCGCCGGTGGAGGTCAGGTAGATGTTGTTCAGCGCGTCCGGCGAGCTCTGCACGTCCGGCGTCGCCTCCAGGATCACGCGGTACTGGTTCGACTGGGTGAAGATGGTCGAGACGATGCGCTGGCCGAAGGCGTTGTAGAGCGCCTCGTCCACGCTCGCGATGGAGATGCCGAGCCGGCCCGCCGTGTCGCGGTCCACGTTCACGAAGGCGGCGAGGCCCTGGTTCTGGATGTCGGAGGAGACCTCCTCGAACTGCTTGAGCGTGCGCAGCTTGTCGATCAGCTTGCCCGACCATTCCTCCAGCGCCGCCTGGCTGACGCTCTCCAGCGACACCTGGTACTGCGTGCGGCTGACGGCGGCGTCGATGGTCAGGTCCTGCACGGGCTGCAGGTAGAGCTTGACGCCGGGCGCCACGTCGGCCGTGTCGCGCTGCAGGCGCCGGATGATCTCGGAGGCGCCGTCGCGACCGGACTCCAGCGGCTTCAGCGAGATGGCCAGGCGGGCGGTGTTCAGCGTGGTGTTCCGCGCGTCGACGCCCGCGAACGCCGAGACGCTCTCCACGTCCTTGTCGCGCAGGATGGCCTCGGCCATGACCTGCTGCACCTCGCTGATGCGGCCGTAGCTGACGGTCTGCGCCGCCTCCACCGAGCCCTGCAGCTCGCCGGTGTCCTGCGTCGGGAACAGGCCCTTGGGGATGGCCAGGTAGAGCACGGCGGTCAGCACGAAGGTGCCGAGCGCGACCAAGAGCGTCAGGAACTGGTGGCGAAGAACCCAGGTCAGGCCGGTGTCGTAGCGGCGGATGATCCAGTCGACCCCCGCCTCCATCCGCGAGCCGATCCCGCCGGGCTTGGGCTCCGGCGGCCGCTTCAGCCACAGGCCGCACAGCGTCGGCACCAGCGTCAGCGAGACCACCGCCGAGATCACGATGGTGATGGCCAGCGTCACCGCGAACTCGCGGAAGAGCCGGCCGACCACGTCGCCCATGAACAGCAGCGGGATCAGCACGGCCAGCAGCGACAGCGTCAGCGAGATGATGGTGAAGCCGATCTCGCCCGAGCCGCGCAGGGCGGCGGGCCGGCTCTCCTCGCCATGCTCGATGTGGCGGCTGATGTTCTCGATCATCACGATGGCGTCGTCGACGACGAAGCCGGTGGCGATGGTCATGGCCATCAGCGTCAGGTTGTTGAGCGAGAAGCCCAGCAGGTACATCACGCCGAACGAGCCCACGAGGCTGAGCGGCACCGCCAGGCCCGAGATCACCGTCGCGCGGACGTTGCGCAGGAAGACGAAGATCACCAGCACCACCAGGGCCACGGCGATCACCAGCTCCACCTCCACGTCGTGGACGCTGGCGCGGATGGTGGTCGTGCGGTCGGTCAGCACCTCCACGTTCACGCCGGCGGGCAGGGTCTGCCGCAACTCGGGCAGCAGCCCCTTGATCCGGTCCACCACCGCGATGACGTTGGCGCCCGGCTGACGCTGGATGTTCAGCAGCACGGCCGGCGCGACGGAGACGCGGCCGTTCGCATCCTTCACGCCCTTCAGCGCGCCCAGCGCGGTGTTCTCCGCCCCGGCCACCACCTGACCCACGTCGCGCAGCCGCACGGCCGAGCCGCCGCGGTAGGCGATGACGAGGTTGGCGTACTCCTCGGGGCTGGTCAGCTGGTCGTTGGCGTTGATGCTGTAGGCGCGCGCCGGGCCGTCGAAGGTGCCCTTCGAGCCGTTCACGTTGGCGCTGGCGATGGCGGTGCGCAGGCTCGACATGGTCAGGCCGTAGCTGGCCAGCTGCCGCGGGTCGGCCTGGATGCGCACGGCCGGCCGCTGGCCGCCGCCGACGGTGACGAGGCCCACGCCGGTGATCTGGCTGATCTTCTGCCCCATCCGCGTGTCGGCCGCGTCCTCCACCTGCGTCAGCGGCAGGGTGGCGGAGGAGAGGGCGAGCGTGAGGATCGGCGCGTCGGCCGGGTTGACCTTGGCGTAGATCGGCGGGGCCGGCAGGTCGGACGGGAGGAAGCTGCCCGCCGCGTTGATGGCGGCCTGCACCTCCTGCTCGGCCACGTCCAGCGTCAGGTCGAGCCCGAACTGCAGCGTCACCACGCTGGCGCCGGCGGCGGAGATGGAGCTCATCCGCGTCAGGCCGGGCATCTGCCCGAAGGTGCGCTCCAGCGGCACGGTGACGTTGGTGGTCATCACCTCCGGCGAGGCGCCGGGGTAGGAGGTCTGCACCTGGATGGTGGGATAGTCGACCTGCGGCAGGGCGCTGAGCGGCAGGAACTGGAAGCCGATGATCCCCGTCAGCAGGATCGCCAGCATGAGCAGCGAGGTCGCGATCGGCCGCAGGATGAAGAGGCGCGAGGGGCTGTAGGCGCCCTTGCGGTCGGCCTCCACGGTGGGCTGATCGACGGCCGGCCGCGCGGGGCCGCCCGTCTCCGCTTCCACCCTGCGGGGCGGCGGTCGGTCGGACGGAGCGCCGGGGGGCGGACGGTCGTCGATCTCGCTCACGGCGTCACGCGCCTCCGCCGGGCGGGCCGCCGCCGCCGCCCTGCTGGCGCATGCGCTCGCGGGCCGCCTGATACTTGGCGCGCTGATCGGGGCGGAGCACGGCCTCGATCTTCTGCCCCATCTCGCGACGCACGGCGCCGGCGGCGGCCATGTCGCCGCCCTGGAACGCCTCGCGCATCTTCGGCCCGTACTCGGCGCGGATCGCATCGACCTTGGCCTGCTGCGCGGCGTCGAGGTTCAGCTCGGCGAACATCGCCCCACCACGCCCGCCGCCGCCGCCGGGGCCGCCTCGCGCGCCCGCCCCCGCCGGAGCACCGCCGGCCGGAGCCGCGCCACGCGGGCCGGGGCCGGGCGCCGCAGGCGCCGCGCCGCCCGCCGGGGGAGCCGCGGGCGTGCCCTGGGGCGTCTGCGCCGGGGCGGGCGCGGGCATGCCGCCTCCGCCCGGAGCGCCGCCGCCCATGCCGCCGCCGCCATAGCCGCCGCCGCCGGCCTGGGCCCTGGCCCGCTGTTCGGCGACGAGGGCGCGGTACTTGGCGACCTGGTCGGGGCGGAGCACCGCCTCGATCTGCTTGGACGCGTTCTCCCGCACCCCGCGCATGCCTTGGAAGTCGCCGCTGGCCATCAGCGCCTGGGCCTGGGCCCGCGTGGCGGCCTGGATCGAGTCCACCTTGGCCTGCTGCGCGGCGTCGAGCTTCAGCGACGAGAGGTCGAGCTGGCCGCGGCCGCCCTGGCTGTAGCGCACGGGCCGGCAGCGCTGGCCGTTGGCGTCGACGCCGCGGCGCGCGGGAGCGGCGACGGGCGGCTTCTTGCCCATCAGCTTGTCCCACCAGCTGAGCTTCGGCGCGCCCGCGGCGCCCGGCGCGCCGGCCGGCGGCGTGGGCGGGCAGTCGCCCGGCAGCATCACCGTGGCGCCCTCGCGCAGGCGGTCGGAGCCGTCGGTGACCACCGTCTCGCCGCCGTTCAGGCCGCTGGTGACGGCGGTGAGCTCGCCATAGGCCGGGCCGGTCTGCACGTTGCGGATGTGCACCGCGCGACCCTGGTCGACCGTGTAGACGAACAGCCCCTGCTGGCCGCGCAGGATGGAGCTGGTGGGCACCGTCACCGCGCCGGGCATTACGTCCACCTGCACGCGCACGTTCACGAACTGGTTCGGATAGAGCTTGCCGCCGGTGTTCTGGAAGCGCGCCTTGGCCTTCACCGTGCCGGTGGTGGTGTCGATCTGGTTGTCGAGCGTGGAGAGCACGCCGGTTCCGAGCACCTCCTTCTGCCCGCGGTCGAACGCCTCGACGGGCAGGCGGGCGCCGGAGGTCATGCGGCCGTTCACGCGGCTGACCTGGTCCTCGGGGATGGTGAAGACCACGTCGATCGGGTCCACCTGGGTGATGGTGACGAGGCCGTTGGCGTCGCCGGTGGTGACGTAGTTGCCGGCGTCGACCTGGCGCAGGCCCACCTTGCCGGTGATGGGCGCGGTGACGCGCGTGTAGGTCAGGTTGAGCTGGGCCGCGGCCACGGCGGCCCGGTCGGTGGCGATCCCGCCCTCCAGTTGGCGCACGGTGGCGCGCTGGGTGTCGACCTGTTGGCGGGCGATGGAGTCCTGGGCCAGCAGCGTCTGGTAGCGCTGCAGGTCCAGCCTGGCGTTCTCCAGCTGCGCCTGGTCGCGCTGCAGCGCGCCCTTCGCCTGCGCCAGCGCCTGCTCATAGGGGCGTGGGTCCACCTGGGCGAGCACCTGGCCCTTGGAGACGGTCTGCCCCTCTTGGAACGCCACGGAGAACAGCTGGCCGGCGATCTGCGTGCGCACGGTCACCGTGGCGGCGGGCGTCACCGTGCCGAGCGCGGAGAGGTAGACCGGCACGTCCGCGCGCTGCGCCTGCGCCGCGCCGACGGGCGTCGCGCCCCCGCCGAAGCCGCCCGCGCCGCCGCGACCGCCGCCGCCGCCGCGACCGCCCCGGCCGCCGCCGCCGCCTCCCGGAGCCCCGCCCGCGCCCGGCGGTCCGCCGCCCGGGCCGGCGGCCGGCTTGTTGTGCGTGATGATCCAGGCCGTGCCCGCCACAAACACGACCAGCACGCCCAGCAGCACCCAGCGCCCGCGCTTGGAGCGCGAACGGCGGCCGAGGTCGCCGGGTCGGCCGGGAGGGGGCGTACGGGAGCCGGAGTCGGAAAGGCTCATAGGGGGCAGACGGCTCCTGTCGCACGCTCGCCCGCGCCGGGTCGGCGGGCTCGGTCGGGGTTTGGACGAACGCTACGCGAACCGCACAGCTCGCCCGACGGCAAGTCGTTTTTGCGGCCCGATGCGCCCGAATACGCTGTGGGTCGGCCGATCTTGTTGCTTTTGCGCTACAAACTTCCGCCCGCAGCATGAAATCTTCGACATGCGGCGGCGTCGCGACTCGACGGTTGCGCGCCTACGTGGATCATTGCCCCTCGAGCGGGCCGCAAGGCTCGCCGACCCGCGCCGCGTGCGCCGGCCCGCGTTCATCCGCGGCGGGCGCGCCTGTGGGCGAGGGTGCGGGGCGGGCCTTCGGGGGGAGGCCCGCCCCCATACCCGCCGAGCCGAGCCGAGCCGGAGCCGCAGCCTACGCCGCGGTGAGGAAGTGCATCACGTCGCCGTCCTTGACGACGTAGGCCTTGCCCTCGGCGCGCAGCTTGCCCGCCTCGCGCGCGCCAGCCTCGCCCTTGAGCTGGACGTAGTCGGGATAGGCGACGGTCTCGGCCCGGATGAACTTCTTCTCGAAGTCCGAGTGGATCACGCCGGCGGCCTCCGGCGCGGTGGCGCCCACCGGGATCGTCCAGGCGCGCGCCTCCTTCGGCCCCACGGTGAAGTAGGTCTGCAGGCCGAGGAGCGCGTAGGCTTCCCGGATCAGGCGGTTCAGGCCGGGCTCCTCCAACCCCATCGTCTCAAGGAACTCGGTGCGCTCGGCCCGATCCAGCAGCGCGATCTCGCTCTCGATCTTGGCGGAGATGACGACGCTCTTGGCGTTGTCCCGGGCTGCCCGCTCGGCCACCTGGGCGGAGAGGGCGTTGCCCTCGGCCGCGGACCCCTCGTCCACGTTGCAGACGTAGAGGGCGGGGAGCGCGGTCAGCAGCTGCAGCATGGCCCAGCCTCGGGCGTCCTCCGCCGGCACGGTCGCGGCGCGGGCGGGGCGGCCGGCGCTCAGCTGGTCGAGGGCCAGCCTGGCGAGGCGCAGGGTGGCCGCAGCCTCCTTGTCGCCGCCGGTCTTGGCCTTCTTCTCCAGCGCGGGGATGCGCTTCTCCAGGCTCTCCAGGTCGGCGAGCATCAGCTCGGTCTCGATGATCTCGAGGTCGCTCAGCGGGTCGACCCGGCCCTCCACGTGCACGACGTCGCCGTCGGTGAAGCAGCGGGCGACGAAGGCGGTGGCGTCGCAGTCGCGGATGTTGGCCAGGAACTGGTTGCCCAGGCCCTCGCCCTTGCTGGCGCCCCGCACCAGGCCCGCCACGTCAACGAAGTTGATCCGGGCGGGGATGATCTCCTTGGAGCCGCCGATCTCGGCCAGCACGTCCAGCCGCGGCTCGGGCACGGCCACATCGCCCACGTTCGGCTCGATGGTGCAGAACGGATAGTTGGCCGCCTGCGCCTGCGCCGTCTGCGTCAGGGCGTTGAACAGGGTGGACTTGCCGACGTTGGGCAGGCCGACGATGGCGACTTTGAGGGCCATGGGATCTCGGGTCGGGGGAGGGCGGGCCGGCTTAGCCGAGCCGCTTCTCCATGTGAACGATGGGCAGTTCGCCGCCCCCCGGCAGTTCCGCGACGGCGCGGGCCAGGGAGGTGTAGCCGTGGGCGGCGTAGAACGGCTCTCCCGCGAGGGTGGCGCTGAGCGCGGCGCGCGTGAACCCCTCCGCCTGCGCGGCGGCCTCGCTGGCGGCCAGGAGCGCGGCGCCGACGCCGCGGCGGGCGTGGTCGGGGTCGACGAAGAAGGCGCGGACGCGGGCGGGGCCGCTGGCCGGGTTCACGCGGGGGCCGTCGCTCTCCGCCGGGCCGTGCGCGCCGTACATGGCGGCGCGGAAGCTCCAGCCGCCGCAGCCGGCCAGGGCGCCGTGGCGCTCGGCGACGACGAAGTAGGTGCCGTCGGCGATCAGGCGATGGTCCACGCCGAACACGCTGCCGAGCGCGGCCTCGCGCTGCGCGGCGTCGTAGTGCTCGGCCTGCAGCGCGTGGACCGAGCGGCGGATCAGGGCCTCCAGCGCGGGGGCGTCCGCCTCGACGGCGACGCGGATATGGACGGCGCTCATCACCCGGCCTCCCGGTTGCGCGAGCGGCTGTCGAAGTTCTCGGCGGGCGCCAGCCGGCTCACCTCGGCCTGATAACGCTCATCGTCGCCGGAAGCCGCATAGGGCAGTTCGTCGGCCAGGGTGCGCAGCAGCGTGTCGAGCCAGTCGCGCCGCTCCACCTTGTGGAAGTCGCTCAGCACATGGGGCATCACCCGGTCCTTGTGGCCGGGGTGGCCCACGCCGATGCGCGCCCGCCGGAAGGCGGGGCCGATGGCCGCGGTGATTGAGCGGATGCCGTTGTGCCCCGCCGCGCCGCCGCCCGCCTTCATGCGGAAGCGGCCGGGGGCCATGTCGATCTCGTCGTAGAAGACGATCAGGTCGTCGCCGGCCAGCTTGAAGAACTTCACCGCCTCGCCCACCGCTCGGCCGCTGTCGTTCATGAAGGTCTGGGGCTTGAGCGCCAGGGCGCGCACGGGGCCGCCGGCCGTCTGCACCGTCCCCTCCGAGGCCAGCGACTGGAAGCGGCTGCGCTCCGGGCCGAAGCCCCAGCGCTCGCGGATCGCGTCCACGGCCATGAAGCCGACGTTGTGGCGCTGGCCCGCGTGCTTGGGTCCGGGATTGCCGAGGCCGGCCAGGATCAGCACGCGGGGGCTCCTCACATGCGAAGGGCGCGCCCGGTGAACGGACGCGCCCCCGCGAACTCAGGACGGGTAGGGCGCCTACGCTTCGCCGGTGGCCGCCGCCGCGTCGTCGGACACAGAGGCGCGGCTCGCGGTGACGGTCGCCACGGTGAAGTCGCGGTCGCGGATCGCCGGGTGTGAGCCCTCCGGCAGCTGGATCGAGCTGATGCGCACCGCATCGCCGATGTCCAGGCCGGTGAGGTCGAAGGTCAACTCTTCCGGAATGTGATCCGCCGGCACCCACAGCTCGACCTCGTGGCGGGCGATGTTCAGGGCGCCGCCGCGCTTCAGGCCGGGGGAGGCCTCGTGGTTCTTGAAGCCCACGGCCACGGCGATCTTCACCAGGGCGTGCTCGTCCACGCGGAACAGGTCGAAGTGAACCGGCACGTCGGTGACCGGGTGGAACTGCACGTCGCGCGCGATGACCGGCTGGCTCTCCTCGCCGTACTTCAGCGTGATCAGGTGGCCCAGGAGCTTGCCCGTGTAGAGCGACTTCCTGAACGCGTTCAGCTCGGCCGAGATCGGCACGGGGCCGCGCGGGCCGCCGTACAGGACGCCCGGGACGCGGCCGGTGTTGCGCGCGGCGCGGGCGCCGCCGGTGCCCGTGCGCTCGCGCACTTCCACGTTGAGAACGATGTCGGCCATGACGGGGTGTTCCGGAAACGACGCCGCCGCGCGTGGAGACCGCGCGGCGGGCTTAGTGAAATCAGGGGCGCGTCCCTACACGAAGGCGCAGCCCTCCGCAACGGCGGGTCGCCGGGCGACCTACCGCTTGGCGCGCTTGGCCTTGGCCGGAGCGGTCGCGCGCACCGGCGTGGCCTTGGGCCCCGCCGCCTCGGCCAGGGTGGTCACGGGGGCGAGCACGGGCGCCGCTCCCGAAGCCTTCACCACACACTGGGCGGTGTCGAGCATGATGTGCTGGCCCAGGCAGAACACGTCCTCGTAGAACGGCTTGGCCACCGCCAGGCATTGGTAGAGGTTCAGCTTCGCCATGTTGTGGCAGAAGGTCCCGCTCGAGTCGTTGAGCAGCGTCTGCACCGCCGCATCGTTGGCGTCCCCGCCCTCGCCCAGGGCGGCGAGCGCCGCCACGGCCAGGCCGCGGGCCACGGTCTGGGTATAGGGCGGGCCGGTGGGCGCGGGGCCGGCGGCGGCGTCCGCCACGGCGGCGAGGCGGGTCTGGCCGGGGGCCGCGCCGTTCACCGCGGCGGTGAGCTCGGCGATCTCCTCGGGCGTGGCGGCCATGGGCGTGGCGGCCAGCGACTTGGCGCGCGCGAGGCGGCCCGGGCGGTCGGGGATGTCGGCCTTGGACCAGCCCTGGCGCTGCACGTCGTAGGCGGCCTGCTTCACCTTGGCGCCGGCGTCGCCGACCTTGGCCCCGTCGGCGGCCAGCACGCGGGCGACGAGGGCGGCGGCGGCGGCGGCGCCCGGCAGCTGGGCGGCGTAGGCGGGGTCCGCGATGATCCGGTCGGCCACCAGCCGGCGCTGGCCGGGGTCTGCGGCGAAGGTGCGCACGCCCTCCACGAAGGCGGGCTCCTGCAGCGCCAGCACGGCGGCGTAGGCCACTACGCCGCGGGACAGCGCCAGGGGCTCCGAGGCCTCGGCGGCCTCGAGCGAGCTCTCCACGCCCTTGCCGTCCGTGAACCCGGCGGACACGGCGGCGGCCCTGCGCATGTAGGCGCGGTAGGCGCCGGCGGCCTGCACCACCGGGCCTGACAGGGCCACGGGCGGCGCCTCGGCCCGGGCGGCGGGCGGTGCAGCGGCGGCGACCGGGGCGGGCTTCCGGCGGCCGAACAGCCCCTGCGCCTGCGAGGCGGGCGCGGCGGCGAGGGCGGACAGGCAGGCGACGCTCAGCAGCAGGGCCGGGCGGAGGGAACGCGGCATGGGGAACTCTCGGCGACGGGGGGCGGTCGGCCTCGAACGATCGGGCCTCGACCTTTAACGCCGCGTTGACCATGCGGAAAAGGCGGGATCGGGGCGAGCTAGACCGACAGCGCCGACCACCTCCCCTGCGCAGCGGGGGGAGGTGGCCGCAAAGCGGACGGAGGGGCCCCCACAAGCGCCGACGTCGATGGCGTGAGGCCCCCTCCGTCACGCGCCTCGCGGCGCGCGGCGCCTCCCCGCTGCGCAGGGGAGGAGGTCTGGCGCCCTCAGTCGAACAGCTTCGACACCGATTCCTCGTTGGCGATCCGCCGGATGGCCTCGCCGATCAGCGGGGCCACCGACACGTGGCGCACCCTGGGGCACGACTGCACCGGGTCCGGCGGCTCGATCGAGTCGGTGATCACCAGCTCGTCCAGCACCGACTTGCCGACGCGATCGCACGCCGCGCCCGAGAGCACGCCGTGGCTGACGTAGGCGGAGACGGAGGCGGCGCCCTGGTCGGCCAGCGCCTGGGCGGCGTTGCAGAGCGTGCCGGCGCTGTCGACGATGTCGTCGAACAGGATGCAGCGGCGGCCCGACACGTCGCCGATGATGTTCATCACCTCGCTCTGGCCGGGGCCCGAGCGGCGCTTGTCCACGATGGCGAGGTCGGCGTTCAGCCGGTCCGCCAGGGTGCGGGCGCGCACCACGCCGCCTACGTCGGGCGACACGATCATCAGCTCGCCGGACTGGCCGTAGCGCTCGCGGATGTCGGCGGCCATCACCGGGGTGGCGATCAGGTTGTCGGTGGGGATGTCGAAGAAGCCCTGGATCTGCCCCGCGTGCAGATCCATCGTCAGCACCCGGTCGGCGCCCGCCCGCGTGATCAGGTTGGCCACCAGCTTGGCGGAGATCGGCGTGCGCCCGCCCGTCTTCCGGTCCTGCCGGGCGTAGCCGAAGTAGGGGATCACCGCCGTGATCCGCCGGGCCGATGCGCGCGACAGCGCGTCCATGCAGATCAACAGCTCCATGAGGTTGTCGTTGGCCGGATAGCTCGTGGACTGGATCACGAACACGTCCTGCCCGCGGACGTTCTCCTCGATGGCGACGAACACTTCGTTGTCGGCGAAGCGGCGGACGGTGGCCTGCGTCAGCGGCGTGTCCAGGTGGTCGCCGACCGCGGCGGCGAGCGCGCGGTTGGAGTTGCCGGCCAGGAGTTTCATCGACCGCTAGCCCCCGCCGCCCCGCGCGCGTCCTCTAGGGGCGACCGCCTGTGCGGGCAAGGCGCCGGGCGCGGCCGGATGGTCGCGGCGGGTCAGTCCAGGGCGATGGCGCTGAGCAGGCGGCCGTAGTCGCCCTCCCCCCGGTGAACGGCGCGGCGGTTGGAGAAGAAGCGGGCCTCGTCGGCGTAGGTGTCCAGGCCGATCCACTCCGCGCGTCCGACGCCCGCCGCGGCCAAGCGGTCGAGCACGAAGGCCGGCAGGTCGAAGCTCCACTTCGCCGCGGCCCCGCGCGGGGCGAAGAAGCCGTCCGAGTCGGGCGCGCGCGCGGCGAAGGCGGCGCGGAAGTCCTCGCCGACCTCGTAGCTGGCCGGGGCGATGCAGGGGCCGACGGCGGCGACCAGGCGCTCGCGCCGGGCGCCCGCCGCGACCATGGCGGCCACCGTGGCTTCCACGATCCCGCCGAGCGCGCCTTTCCAGCCCGCGTGGGCGGCGGCGACCACCCGCGCCTCGACGTCGGCCAGCAGCACGGGGGCGCAGTCGGCGTGCAGCGCGCCGCAGACCACGCCCGGTGCGGCGGCCACCACCGCGTCGCCCTCCGGCCGCGCGCCGCCGGCGAAGGCGGAGGCGGGCAGGGCGTCGGCGGAGTGCGTCTGGTAGGCGGTGAGGAGCGCCTCAGGCGGCAGGTCAAACCCGGCGGCGGCGCGGCGGCGGTTCTCCTCCACGGCGGCCGGGTCGTCCCTGGAGCCGCGGCCCACGTTCAGCGAGGCGTAGGCGCCGGTGGAGACGCCGCCCTCGCGCGTGAAGAAGGCGTGGCGCACGCCGGGCAGGGCGTCGAGCAAGGGCGAGCGGACGGGCTGAAGCGCGCTCATGCGGCCTCCTCGAAGCCGGGCGGCGTAGAGCCGGGGGCATGGATGGCGAGCACCTTGAACAGCTCTCCCATCTCGGTGGGCGCGAGCAGGCGGTGCAGCTGGCGGCCGATGCGCTCCGCCTGGTCCGGCCGGGCCCGGGCGAGCGCCTCAGCCCGGGCGGCGACGCCCAGCCGCTGCAGGAAGTCCGACTGGGTCAGGATGGCGCTGGCGGCGGCTCCGGCGGCGCGGGCGGCGGCCGCCACGGCGGGGAAATCGGCGTGCACGGTCAGGTCGGCCTCGCCCGGGTGGGCGAGCGGGTCCACTTTGGCGTGGCGGCGGAGGGCCTGCAGCGTGTCCCCCGCCGCCGGCGCGGCGCGGCCGTAGTCGATCAGCAGCGCCACGCCGCCGTCGCGGACCACCCGGGCGCCGATCTCGGCCCCCAACGCCTCTTGCGCGGGCGAGACCTCGACCAGCGCGCCCTCGGGCGCGTCCGCCAGGGCGGGGGGCGGGCGGAAGTCGGCGGGGGCGGGCGCCAGGCCGAAGCGGAAGCCCCCGCCCTCGGGCGCGATCCCGACGCGGCGCTCGGCCCAGCCACGGGGGGTGCGCACGAACTGGCGGGCGGGCAGGCAGTCCAGGAACTCGTTGGCCAGGAGGATCAGCGGTGCGCCGCCCTCCACCTCGGACAGGCGGTCGGCCCAGCGCGGGGGCGCCCCGCCCAGGGCCGCGCGCTGGCGCTCGCGCAGGGGCGCGCTGGTCTCCACCAGCGTGATCTCGGCGGCGGCGACGAAGGCGGGCAGGGTGCGGGCGCAGGCGCGCCGCGCGTCGGCTATCAGCGTCCCGTCGCCGGGGCCGAGCTCCACCCAGCGCACCGGGTCCGGCCGGTCGAGGGCGGCCCAGGCGGCGGCGGACCAGAGGCCGAGGAGCTCGCCGAACATCTGGCTCACCAGCGGCGCGGTGAGGAAGTCGCCCTCCGTCCCCAGCGCCGGCCGTGTGGCGTAGTAGCCGCCCTGCGGGTCGTGCAGGCACAGCTCCATCCAGCGCGCGACGGTGACCGGCCCCTCGGCGGCGATCAGCACCTCAAGCCGGGCGCGCAGGCTCATCGGGCCGGGGCGGGGCGAACGGGTCGGCGGCCTCGCTGTCATAGGCCGGGAAGGGGTCGGACGCGGCCTCGGGCGGGTGCGCGGTGGCGCCGTCCGCCTCCCGCTCGCCCGCCGGGGCGACGGGGGCCAGCGCCTCCGGCCGGCGCGACCACAGCAGCAGCGCCCCGCCGGCCAGGACCATGGGAATGGACAGCGCCGTCCCCATGGTCAGCCCCAGGGGCAGGGCGGGCATGCCGCGGTCGGGCTCGCGCACGCTCTCCAGCGACACGCGGAACAGGCCGTAGAACAGCAGGAACAGCCCGCTCACCGCGCCCCTGCGCGGCAGGAGCTTCGAGACGTGCGTCGCCAGCCGCAGGATCACGAACAGCGCCAGGCCCTCCAGCGCCGCCTCGTACAGCTGGCTGGGATGGCGCGGGGCGGCCCCGGCGCGCGGGAACACCATGCCCCAGGGCGCGTCGGTGGGCCGCCCCCACAGCTCGCCGTTGATGAAGTTGGCGATCCGCCCGAAGAACAGGCCGAACGGCGCGCAGGGGGCCGTCAGGTCGCCCAGACGCACGAGGTCGATCCCGTTGCGCCGGGCGTAGAGCACCACGGCCGCGCACACGCCCAGGAAGCCGCCGTGGAACGACATCCCGCCCTCCCAGATCCGCAGCGCCGCCAGGGGGTCGGTGGTCAGGAACCGGGGCTCCTGCGGGATCATGTAGAAGAGGACGTAGCCGATGCGCCCTCCCAGGATGATCCCGAGCGTCACCCACAGGGCGAAGTCGTCGATCTGCGCCGCCGTGGCCGTGGGCCGGGCGCCGCGCCACAGGCGCAGGTTGCGCGTCAGCCCCACGGCGTAGCGCCAGCCGAGGATGATGCCCGCCACATAGGCCAGGGCGTACCAGCGGACGGCGAATGGCCCGATCTGGACCAGCACGGGGTCGAACTCGGGCAACGTCACGGGCGGCTCCGGCGGCGACGGCGCGAGGTCTAGCAGGCGCCGGGGCCCCGGCCCAGCGGCGGCCGCGCTTCATTGTTCCTGGCGCGGCGCCCGCCTATATGCGCCGCCGCGGAACGGGCGCTCCCCAGCGCCCGCGAGGACCAGGCCGATGCTCGTCACCCTGATGCGCGCCAAGCTGCACCGGGCCACCGTCACCCAGGCCGACCTCGACTACGAGGGCTCCATCGCCATCGACAAGGACCTCCTGGACGCGTCCACCCTCCTGCCCCACGAGCAGGTGGACGTTATGAACATCACCACCGGCGCACGCTTCACCACCTATGTGATCGAGGCGCCGCGCGGCTCGCGCACCGTGGGCGTGAACGGGGCCGCCGCGCGCCTGGTGCAGGCGGGCGACAAGGTGATCGTGGTCGCCTACGGCCAGCTGCCGCAGGAGGAGGCGCGCCACTACGCGCCCTCGGTGGTGCTGCTGGGCGAGGGCAACGCGATGAAGCGCGCGGCGTGAGCCTTCGATCTCGTCTTCAGCGCCGCTTCCACCACGTCGAGGCGTAGCGCGTGCCTGTCCAGGTCCCCACCGCCACGATGGACGCGAGAACGGCGAGGTAGCCGATCGCCGGCCCCAGGTGATCGGGTTGGGCTCGGACGTCCAGGGTCACCTGGAGCCCGATGACCAGCAGCACCGGCAGGAACCTCAGGGCTGACCGCCCTCCGATCCTCCTCGGCCGCTCAGCGGGGCGCGGTCTCCCATACCGCGCTGACGTCCACGCGCACCAGCACCTCGCCGGCCTCCACGGGCGTGGACGCGTCGGCGGCGCGGGCGAAGGCGGCCTTGGCCATCATCGGGCGGGGGGCCTCGGGCTGGTAGCCGCCCGTTTCGCTGAGGCTCTGCAGCCGCACGATCCGCTGGCCGGAGGCGTCGGCGTAGAGCCTGGCCCGGGCCTGCAGCAGCCGCACCGCCTTCACCCGCGCCTCGTCCTCGGCGCGGGAGGCGTCGGACAGGCCGAAGCTGACCCCGCCCACCTCGTTCGCGCCGGCCGCGGTGGCCGCGTCCACCGCGGCGCCGAGCCGGCGCAGGTCGCGCACGCGCACCGTCACCTGGTTCACCGCCTGATAGCCCGTCAGGCGCGGCGGCTGGTTCTGCTCGTAGGCGTACTGGGCCTGCAGGCCCAGCTGGGTGGTCTGCACGTCCGCCCCGGAGAGGCCCGCCGCCCGCAGCGCCGCCAGCACGCGCGTCATGCGCTCGGCCTGGGCGCGGGAGGCCTCGCCCGCCGTGGCCGCCGTCGCGTTCACCCCGAGCTGGATCACCGCCTGGTCGGGCGCGAGCCGCACCTCGCCGCCGGCGGACAGGCTCAGCGTCGCGGGCCGCGCCCCCACCTCGGCGGCGGGGACGGGCCCTGCCGGCTGCGCGTGCGCCGCGCCCGGCAGGGCCAGGGCGGCGAGAAGCAGCAGGCGGGCGGCGGTGCGCATGGCGAGAACTCCGGGAAGCGCCGCCAAGCTGGAGTACGGCCCTTGAACGCGCGCTGAACGCGGCGGATCACGCCCGCTTCATGCGGCCGCCGCCCCGTGCTACCGCCGGAGACCCCCGCGGGGGCCTGTAGCTCAATGGTTAGAGCCGGCCGCTCATAACGGTCTGGTTGCAGGTTCGAGTCCTGCCGGGCCCACCAATTCCGTGTCCCACACGGTCCCATCCGGTCCCAAGACGAGGGTGAAAAACCCCGATCTAGTAAGAGCCGGGACCGTGTGGGACGCATCGGATCGTCCCGGTGAGTTCCATAGCATCCCGGCTTGAAAGGGGGTATGACGCGGGGTATCGGGGCAGGGCCCGACCTTGGATACCCCCACTACGTGCCGCTGACACACCTTGCGGTGAAGAACGCCGCCCCCGGCGAGAAGCCCTACAAGATGACCGACGGTCAGGGCCTGTTCCTGCTCGTCCAGCCCAGCGGCTCGCGCCTTTGGCGCTACAAGTACCGGCTCGGCGGCAAGGAGAAGGTGCTGGCTCTCGGCGCCTTCCCTGCGGTCGGTCTGCCCGAGGCGCGAGCCGCGCACGCCCGCGCGTGGAGGACGGTGAAGGACGGCGGTGATCCGGCGGCCGAGCGCAAGTCGCGGAGGCAGGCGTCGCGCGCGTCGCGGGCTGACGAACCGGCGGCGATTAACGGCGAGCCCTTCCGATCCCTCGCTAAGCGGTGGTTCGACCTGCGCTCGCCCGCCTGGGCGAAGTCCTACGCGGACCGGGTGTGGGCGCGCGTGGACGGCGACCTGATCGCCGAGATGGGTGACGACCCCGTACCAGCGGTCACCAGGGCCAAGGTGCTCGCCGGCCTGAAGCGCATCAGCGACCGCGGCGCCCGCGAGCTCGCCCGCCGCATCCGGGTCCATGCCGAAGACATTTTTGCGGTGGCGATCAGCGAGGGCGCAATCGAGAAGAACCCGGCGGCGGGGCTCACGGACGCACTGCCGCGCCCGGGCCGACCCAAGCACCGCGCCCGACTGGCCGCCCACGAGCTGCCGCAGTTCTTCGCCGACCTGGAGCGGTTTCCAGGCGAGGGGCTCACAAAGGACGCTCTGCGACTCGTCATGCTGACCGCGCTCCGCACGGAGGAGGTCATCAGCGCCGACGAGCGCGAGCTGTACCTAGACGGCCAGGCCCCGATGTGGCGCATCCCGCCAGAGCGCATGAAGATCACGGAGGGCAGGGGCGAGCACCTCGTCCCGCTGTCCCGCCAGGCAGTGGACCTGCTGCGGCGGATCATCGCGCGCAGGAATGCGACGGAGTTGGCCCTTCGCGGCCGCAGCGTCCGCCCACTGCCAGGGCCGCAGACGACCCTGCTGTTCCCCGCCTCAACGCGAACGGGGACGATCTCCAACAACACAATGATAACGGCGCTCTACCGGATGGGGTACGGCGGCCGCGCCACCGTTCACGGCTGGAGGTCTACCTTCTCGACGGTGCTCAACGAGGCCGGACACTTCAATAAAGACTGGATCGAGCGTCAGCTGGCCCACATCGACCAGGACGAGGTCCGCTCGGCCTACAACGCCGCCGAGTACCTGCCGCAGCGGCGCGACATGATGCAGTGGTGGGCGGACTACCTTGACCGTCAGGCCGTGGTCGCCGACCTGCTTTGACGCCGGCGCGGCTAACCTGCGGCAGTCTCGTGCAGAGCGCCGGGAACGCGGGCTTGCGACCAAGCTCCCGGCGCCAGCACCTTTGATGCCGGCATGATCTGCAAGCCGACAACGCGGCCCTCCTCCGTAAAGTCGATCACGACGCCAGGGGCGACCTCCTCAGCCTCCGAAGGCCGGGTGCCCTCCGCCAAGCGGATGTAGACGGCGTCTGCTTCCGGGTCGTAGGTCGTGTTGATCGCCATCTAAGCCTCGCGTTCCGGCCTGAGTCGCCAGCCAGGGTGTGATTGTGATCCGCGCTCTGAGACACCGCAACAGTGACCGTGGCGGAGACAGGTGCGGCGGGAGACTCCCTGTATCAACTAACGCCTTGAGTATCAACTTTCCGTTGAATATGGTGCGTCCCAGTCGGTCCCGACGCGGCCCGACAAGGAACCCACTATGAGCGTCATTCCCCCTGGAGACGTGCTCCGTCTGCCGGACGTGAAGAAGCGGACCGGGCTGAGCAAGTCGGAGATCTACCGCCGCATGGCCGACGGCGTCTTCCCCAAGCAGCACCGGCTGTCCGCCCGTGTGGCCGTCTGGCTCGAGACTGAGGTCGACCGCTACATGGCGGGCCTGTTCACCGCGGCGGGCAGCCTGCAGCCGGCCGGGCTCGACGACCTCCTGTGAGCGACGGACTGGACGACCTGCTGGGCGGCCCTGAGCCGTCCGCCCTCGTGCGCCGGCCGCCGCCGCGGCCCGCCAAGTTCGGTGTCCCGCCGGGTGGGAAGCGGCCCAAGAGCGGGCGTCCGCCCCGGGACCTGGGCGAGGCCGAGGCACTGGCGGCGACCGTCAACCCGAACGCCGCCCCGGCGGCGGCTGATGAGCTCCCGCACGTCCGCGAGTTCTACAAGCCGGTCACCCGCACCTTCATCGCGGACGTGTTCCGCCTGGACCGTCGCACGGTGGAGAAGAAGCTGGGCGGGTGCCCGGTCGCGCGCTTCGACGAGCAGGGCCATCCGCTTTACGACTTTCCACAGGCCGCCGCCTTCGTCGCCAAGGCGCCGCCTGGTTTCCTGCTGGACCGCCTCAAGCGGATGAACCCGAAGGATCTGCCGGCCGAGCTGTCGAAGGCGTTCTGGGAGGCGCAGCGCGTGCGCCTCAAGTTCCAGCACGAGGCAGGTGACGCATGGGCCACCGCGAAGGTGCTGGAGGTGCTCGGCGACGTCTTCCTGACGATCAAGGACACGACCACGCTCTGGGTCGAGACGCTGAACGACCGGGGGGACCTCACGCAGGAGCAGTGGGCGGCTCTGATGCAGATGGTCGATGCGCTTCAGGGCGACCTCCACTCCAAGCTGATCGCCATGCCAGCCGCAAAGCAGACCCACTCGCTGTTGGTGGACGAGGCCGCGGCTGATGAGCCGGACGAGGACGACGAGGCGTGAGCCTGATCGGCCACAACGGCGGGCCTCCGCTCACGATCGAGGAGATGGTCGTGGCGGCTGCCGCGGCCGTGCGCCCGCCTGAGCGCTTGTCCGTGAGCGAGTCCGCTTCCAGGCGCTGGCTCAACAACCCGGGCTCCTACGTCGGCCCGTGGAAGAACGAGAAGACGCCCTACCTCGTCGAGCCTATGGACGAGATGGAGTCGCTCAACCTGACCGGCATCGTCTTCGTCGGGCCTGCGCGGACCGGCAAGTCCGACATGTTCTTCAACTGGCTCAACCACGTCGCTATCACCGATCCGTCGGACATGATGGCCGTGCATATGACCCAGAACACCGCGCGGGACTGGTCGCAGGGTGACTTGAACAAGGCGTTCTTCAACGGTGGCAACAAGAACGCCCCGACCGAGATCGGTAAGCGCCTCGTGCCGGGTAAGCAGAACGACAACGTATTCGACAAGAAGTTTCTATCCGGGATGAGGTTGCTAATTAAGTGGCCCACGATCACCGAGTTGTCCGGGAAGACAGTACGCCGCCTGTGGATTAACGACTATGACCGAGGAGACGAGGTCGTCGACAAGGAGGGCCTGAAGTGGGACCTCACGAAGAAGCGCGCCTTCACCTACAAGCGCTTCGGGATGTGCGTGGCGGAGTCCTCGCCCGGCCGCGACATCGTCGATCCGAACTGGATGCCGTCCAGCCCGCACGAGGCCCCGCCGACGAGCAGCGACAAGCAGCCCGGCGGGATCATGGCGCTCTACAACCGGGGCGACCGGCGGCGCTGGTACTGGCGCTGCCCGCAGTGTGGCGGCGCCTTCGAGCCGGACTTCGAGCTGTTCGACTACCCCGACAGCGCCGACCCGCACGAGGCGGCCGGCGCAGTGGTTATGGCCTGCCCGCACAACGGCTGCGTGCTGACGCCGGACATGCAGTTCGACCTGAACCTGGGCGGCAAGTGGATCAAGGACGGCCAGCTTTGGCTGCCGGACGGGACGGTCGCTGGCCAGGCTCGCCGAAGCGACATCGGGAGCTTCTGGCTGAAGGGGCCCGCCGCCGCCTTCGGCACGTGGGGCGACTTGGTCGTGAAGTACCTCACGGCGCTCAAGGAGTACGAGGCGAACGGCTCGGAGGAGGGGCTTCGCGGCACGATCACCCTCGACCAGGGCAAGCCCTACAAACCGAAGGCCGCAGACTCGGCGCGCCTGCCTGAGCAGCTGAAGGACCGCGCGGAGGACTGGGGCGGGGCGGAGGACGCCCCCGTCGTGCCGGCCGACACTCGCTTCCTGATCGCCACGGTGGACGTGCAGGCGGGCTCCCGTTCGGGGTTCGTGGTGCACGTCCACGGCTTCGGACCCGGCGGCGACACCTTCATCGTCGATATGTTCCGCATCCGCAGCTCGGATCGGCCTGACCCGGAGGACACGACCGCCAAGGCCGTCTGCGACCCGGCAGGCTACAAGGAGGACTGGCGCCTGCTGGTCCCGCGCGTGATGGACCTCACCTACCCGCTGGCCGACGGCTCGGGCCGGCGCATGTCGATCAAGCTGACGGGGTGCGACACCGGGGGCCGTGAGGGCGTGACGGCGAACGCCTACGCCTTCTGGCGCTGGCTTCGGCACGAGCACACGGGCGACCAGTGGAAGCGCTTCCAGCTGCTCAAGGGCGAGCCCAGTCGCACCGCGCCGCGGACCATGCTGCGCTTCCCGGACTCCAGCCAGAAGGGGGCTCAGGCCATCGCGCGCGGCGACGCGGGCATCACCTCTGCTGGTACGGGCTCAACTCGGATCTCGAGCTCTACCTGCAGTTCAACAAGCGGCTGCCGCGGCCAGGCCAGGAGCACACCGTCTTCATCCACCACCTGATCGCGGAGGGGACGATCGACGAGCGCATCCTGCCCGTCTTCCTCAATCCGCGCGCGGCGACCCAGCAGCGCGTGCTCGACGCCTGCCGGATCGACCTAGACCTCGCCGTCTAGGCGACTCGGTTCCCCAACGGCATGAATATGTTCGCTGCCGCGCATTTGCGCTTGCGTCAACGTGCCGCTCTGTGGATATTCAACTCTCTGTTGAACGAAGACCGAAAGGTGAAGGTACTCGCCGATGCACGTTGAACCGCTGATTCAGGTCTCGCGCCCCCGCTCCCCCGCGACGCGGAGTCGCGCTGTCCTCGACGGCGCCCATCGGATGGTGCCCATGAGCCGCTTCACGTCTATAGGTGCCCTTGACGAAGAAGAGCCTCGGGCCTTTGCGCGACAACGGTTCGCGCGTATGGCCCGGGCGGCGGGGGAGATCGGCGGCTTGAAGGCGACCACATTTGCCGAGCGGCTCAGGCTGGCGTGCGACCGGCACCCGGACGTGCCGGATTTGCACTACGGCCGGCTGACCTATCTGGCGACGCACGTGTCCGACATCCTCAACATGAACGCCAAGCGGGCGAAAGAAGTTGAAGGATCGAAGGAAGCCAAAATCACCGTACAGGCGGTGAAGTTCTGGCTCGACGGCGAGAAGATGCCGCGCGAGCGTACCCTGTCTGCCCTGGCCGAAGTCCTAGACGTCGATGAGCTTTGGCTTCGTTACGGCTCAGACGCCGAGATCGCGCGTCGTGAAGGTGATATGCGGACTGTCTCGGAGCAGGGCGCAGTCAACGTGCTTGCCGGTTTGATTACAATCGGCGGTGGCTCGGCTGCCTTTCCTTCCGTCGAGCAAAGCAAGGGCGGTCACGTCGATCTGCACGCGATCATCTCCGGCGCCAGCTATAATTTCGCGGTCTCAGCCGCTCGCCCTCAGGGTGACGGCTGGGTGTTCAAGGTCCCTATCGGTGACCCCTCGCTGTTCGCCGTAGGCGCGATTGCGACCGAGGAGCCGAGCGTCGTCTTCATCGACCTGAACGCTGTTCTGGCCCGCAATCCAGAGGGTTCCCGCCGCCGCAAGACCGTGGCGGAGGTGCATGTGAGCCGCGCGGACGCCGAGGCGTTCAAGATCAAAGCCTTCAACCGCCGGCTCTGATCGTATCAACGGAAAGTTGAAACCTAGGCCCGAAGCGGCTAGGGTTCCTGCTCCAAGCGGGGACCTGCCGTGGCGGCTTTCTACAACGAGATCGACCCTTACGCCGCGGCTTGGCTCCGGAACCTGATCGCGGCGGGTCACATCGCCCCCGGCGACGTGGACGAGAGGGACATCCGTGACATCAGGCCCTACGACCTTCTCGGATACACCCAGTGTCACTTCTTCGCCGGCATCGGCGTCTGGAGCCACGCACTCCGTCTGGCCGGATGGCCGGACGATAGACCTGTCTGGACCGGCAGCTGCCCCTGCCAGCCTTTCAGCGCGGCAGGCCGAGGCGGCGGGACTGCTGACGAGCGGCACCTATGGCCGCACTGGCAGCACCTCATCCGCGTCTGCGGCCCTAGCCGCGTCTTTGGAGAGCAGGTCGCGTCGAAGGACGGCCTTGGCTGGCTCGACCTTGTACACGCTGACCTGGAAGGAGAGGACTACGCCTTCGGGGCGGAAGATCTCTGCGCTGCGGGCCTCGGGGCGCCGCACATCCGGCAGCGACTCTTCTTCGCCGCCTCCAGAGGCGGGTTGGCCTACGCCTCGGGCCTCCTGCTCAAAGGACACGCCCAATTCGCATCTACGAGCGGGCAACGGTGCGGCCCGATTGGAGGAGTCCTGTCACCTTGCGGGTTGGGCCACACCGATGACGCGGGACCACAAGGGCTCGCGCACGGGCGAGGCGATGTACTCGGATCGAGCGGGGCGGCAGCTCAACGAGCAGGTGGCGAATCTGCTGGATCAGTGGCCTACAGCGGGCTGGCCGACCACGACTACCCAGGACAGCGCGGGCTCTCGAACTCTGGGTTACGGCTCGCGGACCTTTATGACCCTGACGGATGCAGGTCTGATGGCCGGCTGGCCCTCGCCGACTACGGCGAACGGGGAGGGTGGACAGAAGCACCCGGAGGGCACGACGGCGGAGGGCATCCGGCCGGACGGCTCAAAAGGCTCGGTGAACCTGCCGCACGTCTCGCGGTTCGCGGGGTGGCCGACCCCGATGGCGGGCACGCCAGCGCAGAATGGCAACAACGCAGCGGGAACACGGACTCGTCGCGCCAAACGGTCGAGGTGGTGGCGGCGATCACCGGCCCGGCCCGACTAACGGTCTCTGGGGAGATGCTGACTGGCTCCTCTGCCGGGATGGCAAGTGGCGGCCAGTTGAACCCGGCACATTCCCGCTGGCTCATGGGGCTGCCTCGCGCGTGGGACGACTGCGCGCCTACGGCAACGCGATCGTCGCGGCGGTCGCCGCAGGCTTCATCGCGGACTTCCTTGATGCGGAAGCCGCCGGCTTCGCTCCTCTGGGCCCTGGCGGCCTGATCGGCCACAACGGCGGCCCGCCGTTAGGGCTCGAGGACCTGCTGTAGGAGAGAAGGATGACGGTTGGTGAGCTGCGCGCCGCCTTGGCTGACCTGCCCGACGATCTGCTGGTCGTCGCGGATGATCGTTACGTCATCACCGATATTGAGATCAGGCGTGCCCGCGTTGCCGTAGACAAAGACGGCTGGGGAGAAGGAGCATACTTAGAGTTGCTCCGGCCTGAAGAACAAAGCCGAGGTGTGGAGGCGCTACTTCTTTGACCGACCGGGAGCACCTCTGCGCCAAGGTTCGGGCGCTGATGGCGAAGACCGTCGAGAACGGCTGCACGGAGGACGAGGCCGTCGCGGCCGCGGCGAAGGCGGCCGAGATGCTCGCCCGCTACAACCTGACCCTGGACGAGGTGCAGGCCCGCCAGACGCCGTTTGAGCGGATGCAGGCCCGCTTCGGCGACGAAGCCGGCGCGCGGCTGTGGAAGCCGGCCGCGGCCATCTCCGAGCTCACGGGCGCGGTGTTCTGGCGCTCCCCGGCCGGCGTGCATCCGGTCGAGCTGACCTTCTTCGGCTTCGCGCACGAGGTGGACGTGGCGAAGTACCTGCTGGCGATCTGCGCGCGGGCCATGCGCCAAGCCGAGGCCCGCCTGAACGCCGACTGGGCGCTGGTGACGCCCGCCGCTCGCCGGCGCCGCGTGCTGCCGTTCCTTGACGGCATGGCCGACCGCCTCCACCGGCGCATCCTCGACCTGAAGCCGCCGCGCGTGCCCGGGACGGGCCTGGTGGTCGTGCGAGGCGACCTGATCCGCCGGGCCATGAAGGACGCCGGCATCAAGCTTCGCACCAGCAACGTGCGGCCGAGCAGGGACGGTGAGTCGTCCTATCAGGACGGCGTGCGCGCGGCCGACAGGGTAGCGCTGAGTCAGGGCGTCGGCTGGCGCAGAGACTCCATCTCGCTTAGGTGATCGCCGGCCGCGAGAGGCGCGGGTCGGTGACGGGCGATGAGCGGCAAGCGGCAAGTGGCTTGGGCGAAGGTTCTAAGAGCCGCCAAGCAGAACGACAAGACTGCTGCCGATGTGGTCCGAGAACAAGAAGTCTCGGCATCGACTGTCTCTGAAGCCTGCAAGACGCATGGTGTTAAGCTGAGGGATGGTCGAACCGAAGCCAAGCGTTGGTATCCGTCTGGGAGGGGTCAGGAAAACGTCTGGTTTGAGCAGATGGAGGAGGCCGAAGCATCGGGGGAGTCGATCAGAGAGACCGCTATTCGGCTCCGGCTTCCTGTGGACTCCGTCCGATACAGAGAGATGTTGTTCGGTGTGACCTTGGGTCGTAAGCGGTCGGTCATCGACTGGGACCTAGAGCTTAGGACGGCAAAGCTCAACAAGACAAACATCTATGAGGTCGCGCTGAAGACCGGCGTTTCAGCAAGTAAGGTCATGGATCAGTGCAGGAAGCGAAGCGTTCGCCTACCAGGCATGGAAGTCTACGGCTCCGGTCGTCGCAGATGATCTATTCGGTGTAGACCGAGACGCTCGAACGCGCTTGTTTCAGGCCAGGAAGCGATCTCGCGCACCTCGCGTATGACGGACTCGTCCGCATGGTGCGGGTTCTTCGTGCTCGTCCAGAACTCGAGGCTGATGCGCTCCAGCGCCAGTCGCAGGTAAGCGGGAGGCTCGCGGGAGGCCGGCGTGTTGCGCGGCGCCTCGTAGCCCTCGATGGTGCGCTTCGAGACGCCCAGGGCACGCGCCAGGGCCAGCTGCGACATGCCCAGTTTCTCCCGCCACCAACGGACCTGATCGGGGCTCAGAGCAGGGAGGGTCTCGACGTGATCTTGCATCTTCGGACTCCGATGCTACGTTCGACCGGCTAGGAGGCCGGGGTTTCCCCCGACCTCCCGCTGCTTACTTCTTCTTTCCGAGGGTGGTGGCTCGACCCGCCAAGATCAGGGCCACCACCTGGAAGAAGGTGTCAGCAGAGACGTGAAGGTGGAAATCCATCTTCGGTCTCCGTCGCCGCCGGGCGGGATTGCCCGGCGACAGAGAGACCATACATCACGCATCGCGTGACACAAGCCGAAATCACGCAATGCGTGACACTATCGGACGTAGGCTCAGCGCGAGTTCTCGCCCCAGCGCGCTTGCTCCTGCTTCAGGCGCATCGTCTCGGCTGCCCGCGCGCCCTCCTTGGTACAAAGCATCCACGCCAACCGCGCCCGCTGGGCTTCCGGCCGACCCATAGCCGACCAGGTCTCCTCGGCCGCCCCGCACATCGGCGCAGCCGCCATGCGCTGCTCCAGAGTCGGCTCCGGCTTCGGCTTGCCAGCCAACACCGCCACTGCGACGATCCCGGCCGCGGCGGCCAGCATGATGACGTTCTTGTTCACGACAAGCAGACTACCACGGCTCTGAGACGATGCGAGACTGTTCGGGACGAATGAGCAAAGCGGGGTATCTTTGGGGGTATCGCAACCCAGTTAGCAAAGAACACCAGCAAAAACAACGGCGTTCGAGTCCTGCCGGGCCCACCATCCCTCCGGTCGGCTGTCTGATCGGCGTCGCCGGCGGTCGGCCGACGAGCGCGGCGTCGTGCGGCTGGCGGCGGCCCGGGTGCGTTCAGCCGAGGGCGGCCAGGCTGCTGATCAGTTCGTCGCGGCGGAAGGGCTTGCTGAGACGCGGCAGGTCGGGCTCGATGCCCTCGCTCTCGGCGTAGCCCGAGATCACCAGCACGGGCAGCGACGGGCGGCGGGCCTGGACGGCGCGGGCGAGGTCCGAGCCCGTCATGCCCGGCATCAGGTGGTCGGTGATGATCACGTCCAGCGTCAGATCGCCGTCCAGGAGCGCCAGGGCGGCGTCCGCCGAGGCGGCCTCCACCACATCGAAGCCGAGCTCGGCCAGCATGTCGGCGGTGCTCACCCGCACGCTCTCCTCGTCGTCCACCAGCAGCGCCGTGCCCCGCAGCGTCGGGACCCGGGGGACGACGGGCGGCGGCGCGGCGGCGGCCGGCGCGGCGGCGGCGCTCGCCGGAAGCCACAGCTCCACCTGCGTGCCCTGGCCCTCGGCGCTGGCCAGCCGGAGCGCGCCCCCGAGCTGGGAGGCGAGGCCGTGCGCCATGGACAGGCCGAGGCCCGTGCCCTTGCCGACGCCCTTGGTGGAGAAGAACGGCTCCACCGCCCGGGCCAGGGTCGCCTCGTCCATGCCCACCCCCGTATCGGCCACGGACAGGCGCACGTAGCGGCCCGGCTTCATCCCCGCGGCGTCTGGCGCATCCACCCGCTCGGCCGTGGCGACGATGCGCAGCACGCCGCCCTCCGGCATGGCGTCGCGCGCGTTCACGGCGAGGTTGAGCAGCGCCATCTCCAGCTGGTTGGGATCGGCGCTGGCGGGCGGCAGGTGCTCCGCCGTCTCGACCACCACGCGGATCTGCGGCCCGATGGTGCTGGCCACCAGATCGGCCATGCCGTGGATCAGCCGCGCCGTGTCCACCGCCACGGGCTGCAGCGGCTGGCGGCGGGCGAAGGCGAGGAGCCGGTGCACCAGCGTCCGGGCCCGCTCGGCCGACTGGGCGGCGCCGGCGATCAGCCGCTGTTCGCGCTCGCCGCCCACGCCCCGGCGCTGCAGCATGTCCAGCGCCCCGACGATGGGGGTCAGCAGGTTGTTGAAGTCGTGCGCCACGCCGCCGGTCAGCTGGCCCATGGCCTCCATCTTCTGCGAGCGGCGCAGCGCCTCCTGCGCGAGCTCGAGCTCGGCCTGGGCGCGCAGGCGGGCGCTGATGTCCCGGGCGTGGTGGAAGGCGCCGAACACCCGGCCCGAGGCGTCGCGCAGGGGCGAGTAGTGGATCTCCCAGCGCGGCGCGTCGATCTGGGGGTTGCCGAACTCCGCCTCCACGGTGAAGGGCTCGCCGGCCAGCGCGCGGGACATCAGCGCCTTCATCACCGGCTGCTGCTCGGGCACGAACAGCTCCCAGAACACGTCGCCGATCCGGCTGTGGAAGCCGTTCACCCGGAAGAACTCGTCGTCGTGCGCCTGGTTGAAGGCGATCAGCCGGCAGTCGGCGTCGAAGGCGCAGATCGGCGTGGTGTCGCTCTGCACGATGTTCTCGTGCAGCAGCAGGGCCTGGGTACGCTCGACGACGGTGGCCTCCAGCGTGGCGTTCAGGCGGGCGAGCGCGTCCCGGTCGTTGCGCCGCTCGGTCACGTCCTGCACCACGCCCACTAGGCGTAGGCGGCGACCCGCCGCGTCGCACTCGAACTCGGCGCGGCGCTCGATGCAGCGCACCTCGCCGGTGTCCGGCCGGCGGATGCGGTACTCCACGTTCAGCGCCACGTCGCCGGAGGCGCGGGTCTCGGCGCGGGAGACCGCCTCGGCGTCCTCGGGCAGCACCATGGCCTCGATCACGGCGGCCTCGACCTCGGTGCGCGCGCCCAGGCCGAACAGGTCGAAGAACTGGGGCGTGCCGGTCAGCATGCCCGAGGCGATCTCGATGGCGAACACGCCGATGCGCCCGGCCTCCTCCGCCTGGCGCAGGCGCCCCTCGCTCTCGGCCAGGGCGGCGGCGGCGCGGCGCTCCGCCTCGGCCTGGCGAACCGTGGCGGTGGTCTCGTTCACGATGCAGAGGACGCCGGCCACGGCGCCCTCGTCGTCGAAGGCCGGCGTGAAGGAGAAGGTGAACCACGCCGTCTCGGGTTCGCCGTGGCGGGCCATGGGGATGAGCATGTCGACCGTGCGGCTCGCCCGGCCCGCCATCGCCTGCAGGAACAGCGGCGCCACCGCGGAATAGGCGTCGGCCCACAGCTCTTCGAACCGGGCCCCCATGGCCGCGGAGACGCGCGGTCCGAGCAGCGGGACATAGGCGTCGTTGAAGAAGAACGTCCGCTCGGGACCCCACACCAGGTACATGGACTCGGCGGAGGCGAGCATCGACCGCAGCAGCGCGCTCAGCGAGATCGGCCAAAGCTCGCGCGGGCCGAGCGGGTGGGCCGACCAGTCCACCGCGCCCAGCAGCGACTGCGCCACGCCCGGGGCAGGCGGTTGCGTCATGCACCCAGCGTAGCGCCGAGCGGCGGCGGTTCCAATCGCCCAGGCGGGGCGTCAGGCGAACAGGGGCACGGGGCCGCGGCCGCCGCCGCTCCAGGTGGCCCAGTTCGGGAAGACGTAGGGCATGTCGGCCGCGGCCACGCCGAACCACTGGGCGATGGCGCCGATGTACTCCTCCTGCGCGATGGTGGGGATCCAGCGGCCGTCGCTGTTGGCGTCGTCGGGCCCGCCGAGCGCGGTGTTGGGATAGGCGCCGTGGACGGTGCGCTCGCGCACGGCGCCGCCCACAACCAGGTGATTGGAGCCCCAGGCGTGGTCGGTGCCCAGCTGGGCGTTGGACTTATAGACCCGGCCGAAGTCGCTCATGGTGAAGGCGGTGACGTTGTCCTGCACGCCCAGCGCCTTCATGGCGGCGTAGAAGGCGGCCAGGGCCAGGGCCAGGTCGGTGTACAGGTTGGCCTGCGTGCCCGTGGCCGTGTCCGCCGCGTTCACCTGGTTGGAGTGGTTGTCGTAGCCGCCCTGGCTGGCGAAGTAGACCTGGCGGCTGTGGCCCAGGGCGCCTCGCGCCTCGATCAGCCGGGCCACGCGCAAGAGCTGGCGCGACACGTCGCTGGTCAGCACCGCGCCGGTGGCGGGGTTCTTGAAGAACTGATCGACCGTGGAGGTGGTGCTGGTCAGGACGGTGTTGGCCTGCACCGCCTGGGCGTAGGCGCCCGAGATCGAGCGACCGGTCAGCGTGCTCACCTCCCCCAGGCCCGACGCGTCGGAGAAGGCATCGACGCCCGCCTGCCGCGCCTTGGTGGCCGTGTCGGTGGCGGCGGCGTTGTAGCCGTTGCGCACCAGGGTGCCGGTGGAGGGCACGACCAGGGGCGAGCTCGTCTTGCCGATCAGCGCCAGGGTCGAGCCGGCGATGGACATCAGCTGGGGCATGTTGGCGGCGCCCAGCCGGTCGGCGATGCGGCCCATGAAGCCGTCCAGGTTCACGTCCCGCGCGCGCAGGCCCTGCCAGTGGTTCTGCTCGTCGGCGTGGCTCATCAGGTTGAGCGGGCGCAGGTCGACCCGGCTCTGGTAGAGCGCCTTGGTCAGCGGCTGGAACAGGGTGCCGGTGTTCAGCACCACGTTCATGGCGCCCTCGTCCCAAGCCGCCTGCAGCGGCTTGAACGCGGGGTGCAGGCCGAAGGCGGTGTTCGACAGCGGCATCAGCGCCGCCTGCTTCAGCGCGATCGCCCCGCGGGAAGCGGCGTAGCCGGCGTAGCGGTCGTCGTTGGGCACCACCATCTGCCAGGCGTCGTTCCCGCCGAACAGGAACACGCCCACCATGGCGCGGAAGGTGGGCGCGCTCTGCGCCACGGCGGCGGAGCGGCCGAGCTGGCCGGCGGCGGCCAGCGCGCCCGCGCCGCCGAGCAGCCGGTGGAACTCGCGTCGGGAGATGGCCACGGCGGTCGTCCTCAGCGATCGGTCTGGAACTGGGGAGCGGAGGCGACGACGTAGAGCGCGACCTGCGCCCGCTTGCGCGCCTGCAGGGCGGCGTTGGTGTTGGTCACCGCTGTCACCGCCGAGCGGAGCGCGTTGCGCTGCGCCGCCGTCATGGTGCGGTTCAGCATGAGCAGGTCGATGCGGTCCAGGAGGCCCTCGGTGTCGGTCCCGAACGCCTCCCACGGCCCCCAGTCCGCCGTCGTGCCGGTGGCGCCGGGGATCACGGTCTGGGCGGCGTACTCGGTGCGCGTGTCACCGCTGACGGTCCAGTCGTAGACGAGGTTGTGGCGGCCCAGCACCGTGCCGGTGGTGATCAGCTTGCCCTGCGGGCTCAGGAGGGCGTTCGCCGACTGCGCCAGCGGGTAGTCCGGCGGGTAGAAGTTGAACACCGACGGCGCCTTGAACGGCTGCTGGCCCAGCCCCGAGTCGCGCGTGAGGAAGGCGTAGCCGTCCGACCTGAAGCCCAGGAGGCGGCCGAGGCTGGTGAGCAGCAGCGTCGGCTCCTTCACCTTGCCGTCGCTGGCCCCCGCCTTGAAGTCGCCCCGCGCCTCCGCGTCGGTCAGGATGGCGCGCACCACCGCCTTCAGGTCGCCCCGCACCCCCGCGCCGTTATTGGCGAACACCGCCGCCACCCGGCCCACGTAGGCGGGCGAGGGATTGGAGGTGACCAGCTGCTGGATCAGGTGGCGCGAGACGTAGGGCGCGGTGGAGGCGTTCTGGAACACGGCGGTGACCACCGCCTCCACGCTGGCGTCGGGCGTGGCGTTGGCCGCGACGCTCGCACCCAGGAAGCTCTTGGCCGTGGTGTCGTATATGGCCGTGTTGACCACCATCGGCTTGGAGTAGTCGAGGTCGTTGTTGTTCGTCAGCGGCGAACCGTTCAGCCGCGCATAGGTCCACCCCGTGAGGGCGCGCGCCACGCCCTTGACGTCGTCCGGCGTGTAGTTGGCCAGCACCGCGCCTTGCGCGTCGCGCACCGGCGTGCCGTCCATGTTCAGCCTGTCCACGCCCATGGCGAACAGCTGCATCAGCTCGCGGGCGTAGTTCTCGTTCGGCGCCGTCTTCGAGCTGTTCGCCATGTCGAGGTAGTCGCCCATGTACGGATTCAGGGTGACGGCCTTGAGGATGTCGCGGTAGTTGCCGAAGGCGTTGTCCAGCAGGATCTGCTGCAGCGTGGCCGTGCCCGCCGTGGAGTTCACCTCCAGGTCCGACGCCACCAGGAGCTGCGAGAGCGCATAGGCGACCCGCTGGCGCAGCTGGTCGGGCTGGGCCATCGCGTCCGCGTAGAAGCGCATCTGCACGGGCGTGGCGCTGCGGTAGTCGCGGTTGCAGTTGGTCGCATCCTGGCCCGTGAGCGCGCTGCAGCGGTTCACCGCGCCCGTGCGCTGCATCAGGTCGGCGTAGGTGGAGCCGGTGGCGGCGAACTGCTCCTCCAGCCAGCCGGAGAGCTTGGCGGCCTGGATGCGGTCCACCAGCGCCGGGGTCGGGCCGAAGCTGGCCTGCTTGGCGAGGCGCGTGGCGTCGGCCGCCGTCAACGCCTCGCGTGCGCCGCCAGGACCGAAGAGGTTGTTCGTCGACGAGCCGACCTGGCCGCAGCCGGCCAGCAGCACCGCGACGGTCGCTCCCGACACCAGGGCCGACCGCAGCCGCGCCATGCTCCACGCCATTGAACGCCGCGCTCCGGGGAGGGTCCGCCTGTCGCGCGAGCACTTACTGTGAGCCGCCTCTCAGCTATACTGGCCTTTGTGTCGCAGCGTTTCAGCGTTTACGAGGTGTGAACGCCACTTCCGAGACTTTCCGCCGCCCCTGTTCACGCGACAGCTGCACGAAGACGTCGACCACGCCTGCGACATAATCGACGATCTCGGCGCGGCTCAGGTGCGCGCCGGCCTGCATCACCATCAGCGCGATCTGGTCGCGGGCGCCCGCGGGGCTGTCGGCGTGCACGGTGGTGATGGAGCCTGGGTGGCCGCTGTTCACCGCGCGCAGGAACTGGAACGCCTCGCGCCCGCGCAGCTCGCCCAGGATGATGCGGTCGGGGCGCAGGCGCAGGGAGGCCTGCAGCAGCTCCTCCGGCCCGATCCGCGCCTCGCCGAGTTCGCCGCGGACGGCGACGAGGCCGACCGCGTTGGGGTGCGTCAGCCGCACCTCCGGCGTGTCCTCGATCACCACCAGCCGCTCGTGCGGGGCCGCCTCCTTCAGCAGCGCGTTGAGGAAGGTGGTCTTGCCGGTGGACGTGCCGCCGGCCACCACCACGTTGCGACGGGCCCGCACCGCCGCGCGCAGGAAGCCGCCCACGTCGCCGCCGTCCAGCAACCGGCTGAGCTCGGCGTCCGCCCCGTCGCCCGCTTCCAGGTCGGAGCGGCGCACCGCCTCGAAGGCGCCCTGGGCGGCGTAGTCGTCGAGGCCGAGGTCGGCGGTCACGTGCTTGCGGATGGCCAGCGCCAGGTCGCCGCGCGTCGCCGGCGGCGCGCACACCTGCACGCGCGCTCCGTCGGGCAGGGTGGCGGCCAGCAGCGGGTGCTCGCGGCTGATGCCCTGGTGCGTCAGCGACGCGATCTGGCGGGCGAGCCTCCACAGCAGCGTCTCGTCGAGCTCGGGCGCGTCGATCCGTTCCAGCCCGCCGCCCACCGTCTCCACCCACAGCTCGCCGGGGCGGTTGACGAAGATGTCGGTGACGTCGTCGCGCTCCAGCCAGGGGGCGAAGGGCTGGAGGTAGGTGCGGAGGTAGACGCCGGCGGCGCTCGCCATCTTCAACCGCTCATCCCGGCGAAGGCCGGGACCCAGCTCCGGGAGCGGGGATGCAGGAGCTCGCCATCCCGATGCCGAGCGCGGGACCACTTTCGGACCTGGGTCCCGGCCTCCGCCGGGATGAGCGGGGAGGAAGCGCAACCCGCTCTCGATGGGAGGGGCCAGTCACCGCGCGGGGCCGACCGCGGCGAAGTCGAGGTCGCGCGCCACGAAGATGTTCACCGCCGCGCCCTGCGGCGTGCGGATGGTGGGCGGCCGGTTCCCGTCGCGGGTCAGCGCCGCGGCCGCCGCGCTCTGCGCCTCGCCGGAGGAGCCGATGAAGACCTGCGCATTGGTTTGCAGGCTGGAGGCCGCCGCGATGGCCCCGTTCAGCACCGACAGCAGGATGGCTCCGCCGAAGCGCTGGAGGAAGTGCCGGTCGACCTTGCCGGACAAGCCGGCGCGGCCGAGGTCGTCGGCGGCGGGGGAGGCGAGGGCGATGGAGGCGCCGTCGGGCCGGATCAGCCGCGTCCAGATCACGAACACCCTGGAGGCGCCCAGCGCGGTGGCCGCCTTGTACTGGCCGATCACGCGGCTGCCGCGGGGGATCAGCACGTTGCGTCCGTCGAAGGAGCGCACGTCGCGGCTCACCACCGCCCGGGCGTAGCCGGGCAGGTCGCTGTCGAGCGCCGTCTCCAGCGTGGCGCGGACGGTGGCGCCCTCCGGCACCAGCAGGCCGGGGTCGCCGCGCAGCGGGGCGGCGCGCGCCCGCTCGTTCTCGCGCGCGCCCACCCGCTCGGCGAAACGCTCCTCGTCCGACACGGCGCTGCGCGCGGCCTGCGCCTCGGCCGCCGTCCCGGACGCGAGCAGGGCGGGGTTGGCGGGCGCGCTTCCCGGCCGGACGGGGACCGGCCCGGCGGGCTCGGACGCGCCGAGGTCCACCACCAGCGCGGGGGCGCGCCGCCGCTGCTCCAGCGTCGGGCCGGCCGACAGGGGCGGCGCGCCGGCGGGGAGCGTGCTCATCGACGGGGCCGCCATGGCGACCATAGGCGCGGGCGCCGGGGCGGGCGGCGTCGGCACGGTGTTGTTGGTGGTGAACTGCGGCGCGGGCACGTTGGTGATCGGCCCGGCGAGCGCCGCGGCGGGCAGGGGCGTCGCCAGCGGCGAAGAGCCGGCGGCGGGGGCGACGGGCGGCGCGTCCGCGGCGGCCAGGAGGTCGCCCTCCTGCGCGCGGCGGCGGCCGGCCGAGAGCCACAGGAACAGGCTGATCGCCACCACCGCCAGCACCGCCCCGGCGACCCACAGCGACAGACCCTCGCGCCCGCGGGGCACGGCGGGGGCGGCCGCGAGATCGGCGGCGGCGAGGTCCTCCGGCCCGGGCGGCAGGCGGCGGGGGTCGTCTCCCGAGCGGTCGAGCAGGTCGCTCACCAGCGGTGCTCCCGGGCGAGCAGGTCCTTCAGCGCGTCGCCGCGCAGCTTGGCCGGGGCGCCCGGCCCGGCGGCGGGCGCGCGCCAGCCCTGGTTGACCACCGTGAGCGCCTGGCGGCCCTCGCGCACCTTGAAGCGCGGGGCGACCTCCTCGACCACGAAGCTCTTGCCGCGCACGGTCATGTTCACCAGCCGCTCACGCCCGTCACCGCCCACGGCGAAGACGGTGGGCAGGGTCACGCCCTCCGGCCACTGGAAGAAGGTGGCGCGCCCGTCGTCCCACACCTTGGACGGGATCAAGCCGCGCGCGCCCTCCCAGGCGTAGGCGAAGTTCCAGTCGCGCGGGTCGGGCTCGGGCGGCGCGGCGGGCTCGGCGGCCAGCAGCACAGGGGCGGGCGGCGGGGGCGGGTAGGTGAAGCGCACGGCGTACGCCAGCTCGTCACGCGCTGCGCCCGAGGGGGCGACGGAGAGCTCGAAGTTGTAGCGGCGACGGTCGGTGATCACCGTCATGTTGGTGTTGGCCGCGCGGTCGATCGGCTTCAGGAACAAGAGGTTGGCGCGCTTGTTGGGCGTGATCTGCCAGCCGAGCGCGTCGCCGGTGGAGACGTTCTCGATGCGCTCGTCCTCGGCGAACTCCAGCGTGAGGGCGTTGCCGAGGTAGCCGCGCAGGCGCACCACCTGGTCGGGATCGTAGCCCACCGTGCGGATGCGCGCGTCCACCGCCCCCGGCCGCGGGGACTCGGAGGCGAGCGCGGGCGTCGTCAGGCCGAGCGCCAGCACCACTCCGAGGGCGCTGATCCTCCCCATGCCGCGCATGGGGAGGTGGCGCGAAGCGACGGAGGGGCCGCACGGGAGTGCGGAAGACGCGGCGCCTGCGGCTTCCGTCCGGCTGCGCCGGCCGGCCCCCTCCCGGCCTTCGGCCGTACTCCCCCATCTGCGATGGGGAAGAGGACGGGGTGCGGGTGCACACTCCCTCACGGCTGCAGCGGTCCCGCCGCGGGCGTGGCGGGGACGACCACGGCGCCGGTGGTCTCCGCGTCGCGGCGGTAGCGCGTGACCTGGAAGCCGAGCGGGTTCAGCCAGCGGTCCTCCAGCCGCAGGGGCGCGCCCGTCCAGCGGAAGGCCACGGCCGCCGTGTAGGGCTGGACCACCGCCTGGCCCGAGCCCGCGTCGCGCCGCTCGGCGTCGAAGCGCACCAGGGCGGTGGTGGGCGACAGCAGGGTCACGCTCTTGACCACCGCCCGCAGCACAGTGGCGCGTGGGTAGAGCACGAGCGGGCTCTGCGGGTTGGTGCGGGCCATGGCGCGGACGTAGGCTTCGCGGGCGTCGGGGGCCGACCAGACCTGCGCCTTGCGATAGTCCTGGGCTAGGGTGGTGGCGTCGAAGGTCTCGCGGGCGAGCACGTACTGGACGAGGAAGGACTGGGCCACCGCCTGGTTCTGCGTCAGCCGGCCGGGAGCGAGCGGCTGGGCCACCTGCACCGCGCCCGTCTGGCGGTCCACCAGGATGGCGTAGGGGCGCTCGGTCTTGAGCGGCAGGAGCGCGGCCAGGGCGATCGCCTCCAGCACCGCCACGGCGCAGGCGCCGGCGGCCACGATCCAGGCGGTGCGACGGCTGGCGCGGCGCTGGGCCTCCAGGTCCTGCGCCCAGGTGGCCGCCTCGGCGTAGTGGGCCTGGCGCTTCAGGTCGGGGCGGGAGGCGGTCACGCGCGCACCTCGCTCTGGTCGCGCCGGTCGCCCGAGGCCGAGCGGCGCGGCCCGCCCACCCGCCGCCAGCTCTGGCCGAGCGGGGGCAGGGCGTCGGGCGCCGCGGTGCGGTCGGCGGCCACGGTGATGCGCCGCTCGCCGCCGGAGCCGTCGCCGGGCGCTCCGCCCGCCTCGCCCAGCCGTGCGTCACGACGCTCCAAGGCGACGAGGGCGGCGGCGGCGCGGGCCGCACGGGCGGGCGCCGCGCTCGCGGCGTAGGCGGACTCGGGCGCGGCCGAAGGAGCGGCCCAGGCCTGAACCGTCCCGCTGGCGGCTTCGCGCTCCGGCCCCGAGCGGGGCAGGCGGAGGCCGCCGGCGATGGCCGCGCCCGCCCAGCCCAGGCCGGCGAGCACGGCGGTGAACACGAGGCACAGCACCAGCACGGTGAGCGCGGGGCCGTCCTCCAGCCGCCCGTCCGCCTGCATCCGCACGAGCCGGACCAGGCTCGGCTCCAGCGCGGTGAGCTCCACGGCCAAGCCCAGCGTGACCGCCAGCGGGACCAGCGCGAAGGCGACCGCCGCCCGCAGCCAGCCCTCCAGCGCCCCGCGCGTGGCGTCGAACAGCAGCAGGGCCGCGAAGGCGGGCATGAGCGCCAGCAGCACCGCGAGCACCACCTTGGCCGCCAGGAGCACGCCGACGGTGGACAGCAGCAGCAGCACCGCCGAGCCGTTCAGCGCCGCCGCCGAGAAGGCAACACCCCCCAGCAGCGGCGAGGCCGCGCCCGCCCGCCCGGCGTAGGCCCCCGCGGCGGTGGTCAGCACCTCCCAGGCGGTCTGCAGGCCGGCGAAGGGCTCGCCGCGGAAGGCCGAGCCCGCCGGCTGCACCGCGCCCAGCATGCGCGAGGCGATGTCGGCGGGGCCGCGGAACAGGGCGTCGTAGACCACCGTCTGATACGGCCCCCAGCTGGTGGCGAGCAGCAGCACCAGCCCGATCTTCAGCACGGAGATCGTCGCCCCGCCCACCGTCAGCCCGCCCCGGCCCAGGATCAGCCGCAGGCCGATGAACGCCACGTAGAGCGTGAGCAGCGCGGTGACGACGGGCAGCACCGGCCCGTCCGGCCGCGCCAGGGCGGCGTAGGCGTCGGCGGTCAGGCCCTGCACGTTGCAGTCCACCCCGTCGATCAGCCCGCGGATCAGCGGCGCGTCGGGCGCGGCGGCGGGGCACAGCGCGGGCATCAGGCTCTCTCCTCCCCCATGCCGTGCATGGGGGAGTACCCCGGAGGGGGGAGGGGGCCGGCGGGCGCAGCCCGCCGGAACACCGCTTCGCTGGGGCTTCCGCGCTCGCGCGCGGCCCCTCCGGCCCTCCGGGCCACCTCCCCATGCGTAGCATGGGGAGGGAGGACGGTTCGGGGCGGCGTGGTCATGCGGCCCTCGCATTCGGGCGCGTGCCGGCGCGGGCCAGGAGCTCGGGCATCCAGGCCTCCGGATCGTCGCCGACGCGGGCGCGGATCTCGTCCAGCAGGCGCACGGTGCGCTCGCGGCCGCTGAGCACGGTCAAGAGCTCCGGGTGGCCGTTCAGGTTCAGACGCGCGACCACGCTGTCGGCCCCGTGCTTGATCAGGAAGGCGTGGCTGGTCTCGGGCAGGGTGCGCACCAGGTCGAGCTCGTGGGCGGAGAGGCCGAAGCCGTCCATGTACTCGTGCGCCTGCGCCTTGGGGTTGGCCATGAAGATCTGCGTGGCCGCCTGCTCCACGATGGCGCTGGCGATGCGGCTCTCCAGGGCGTCGGCGGCGCTCTGGGTGGCGAAGCCGACCAGGGCGTTGCGCTTGCGGACCGTCTTCTCCCAGTCGCGGATGCGGGCGGTGAAGACCTCGTCGTCCAGCGCCTTCCAGCCCTCGTCAACCACGATCAGGGTGGGCGTGCCGTCCAGCCGCTGCTCCACCCGGTGGAACAGGTAGAGCATGGCGGGGGAGCGCAGCAGCGGCGCGTCGAGGATGCGCGTGATGTCCACGCCCAGGGTCTCGGCGTCGAGGTCTAGACGGTCCTCGGCGTTGTCGAACAGCCAGGCGTGCTCGCCCGCGCCGTGCCAGGGGGCGAGGCGGGCGGCGAGGTCGCTGGCGGTGGCCCGGCCCGCGCCCCGGAACAGCTCCGCGAAGAAGCGCAGGCGGCGGAAGGCGGGGGCCTGGTCGTAGTTGGCGTCCACCGCCTCCTTGATCCGCTGCAGGTCCTCTGGCGTGGAGGCCCCCGTCAGCAGCGCCGCCCAGCTGTTCAGGAAGGCGCGGTTCTCTCCCGAGTCGGGCAGCAGCAGCGGGTTGAAGCCGGTGGGCTCGCCGGGGCGAAGCGCGTCGTAGCGGCCGCCCATGGCGCGCAGCGCGATCTCCATGCCCCGGTCCTTGTCGAAGACCACGATCCGCGGGCGGAAGCGGCGCGCCTGCGCCAGCAGGAAGCCCAGCACCACCGTCTTGCCCGAGCCGGAGGGGCCGATGACGGTGAAGTTGCCGAGGTCGCCCTTGTGGAAGTTGAAATGGTACGGCCCGGCGCTGGTGGTCTCCAGGATCGTCACCGCGTCGCCCCAGGGATTGCCCTCCGCCCGGCCCACCGGGAAGTTGTGGCCGCTGGCCAGCCCCGCGAAGTTGGCGGTGGACACCAGCGCCCGGCGCGCCACGTCCTTCAGGTTGCCCGGGAACTGCCCCCAGAAGGCCGCCTCCAGGTTCACGTCCTCGCGCACGGCGATCACGCCCGTGTCGGTGAAGGCGCTCTGCACCTCGCCCACCGCAGCGTCGAGCGCGGCCAGGGTCTCGGCCTTCACCATCACCGTCAGGTGGTGCTCGCCGAACAGGGAGCGGCCGCTGGCCACGTCGTCGCGCGCCTGCTCCAGGCCGGCGCGGAGCGAGCGGGCGGCGTCGTCGGCGGCGCGGGAGCGGCGCAGGGCCAGGTTCATCCGCTCGAGCGTCGGCTGGCGGTCGACGAAGGCGAAGCTCTGGCTGACCGTCATCTCGACGGGCAGGCGCAGGAGGTCGTCGAGCATCCCCGGCGCGGTCTCGGGCGGGTAGTCCTTGATCGAGACCATGGCCGCGAACTGCCGGGGCAGGGCCCCCGCGCGCGCCAATTCCAGCGCCTCCGTCCCGAAGGTGATCCGGCGATAGGGCAGGTAGCGGCCGAGGTCCGACGGCGGGAGCAGCACCGGCCGCATCTCGCCGTTGTAGAGCGCCGACAGGAATTCCAGGAGCTCGGAGGCCGGGCCGCGCGGTGTGTCGTACGCGCTGAGCACGCGCGCCCCGTAGGACTGGAGCGCGGCGAGCAGGCTCTCGCGGGCGGCGTCCAGCTCGCGCAGGTCGCGCGCGTTCTCGACCGCGGCGCCTGGGTGCTCCTGCCGCCCTTGCAAGTGGCGGAGCAGGCCGTCGGCCCAGCCCGCGCGGCCCTGCAGCGGCCGGCGCGTCAGCGTCAGGAACAAGTCGTTGACGTACAGCCGGCGGGCGGCGAGGCGGGCGCGCCAGGCTTCGTCCAGCCCGCGGGAGAAGGCGTCGGGGAAGTCGCCCTGGAGCTCGGGGCTGACCTCGCGGCGGATCACGTGGCTGTGCACGGCGAAGCGGCTGGAGCCGATGGCGCGCAGCATCACCTCGCGCACCGCCTTGCGCTGGTTCAGCTCGTCCGTGTCCGCGGTCTCGAACGGCAGGCCCTGGAGGTGCAGCACCTGCATCAGCTGGCCGTCGCGCGTCTCCAGCGTGCGGTCGTCCACGTGGCGCGCGTAGGGCAGGCGGTCGCCGGCCTGCGCCTCACGCCGGGCGAGGACGGCGGCGGGGCTCACGGGCGGTAGCTGTTGGCGCGCCAGTGCGCGTGGTTGCGCACGCGCGGGTGCCGGCTGGCGCGCACGAACCACAGGTCGAAGATACGAGGCTCGCGCAGACAGGCGAGGTAGCCGGCCAGGTGGATCACGAGGGCTGCGGCGAGCGCCCACAGGCTCTTGGTGATCAGGAACAGCTCGGCGGTGACCACGCCGTTCAGCACGAAGAATCCGTAGGTCACGCCCGCGAACATCTGCGGCCGCGTGAGCGCGGTGAACACGGGGTCGCGCTGCAGCTCCGGCACGGCGCTACGGCCCGCCCGCCGCCTGGCGGATGCCGCCCACGATGGAGGCCGCGCCGAACAGGATGAAGCAGCCCAGGATCACCGTCGCGCCATAGCGCCAGTTCATCCGCCCGGTGAGCATCATGAAGCCCACCGCGGCCACGGCGATCACCGCCACCACGGTGGCCACGTTGCCCAGGAGCGTACCCTGCAGCCAGCTCACCGCGCTCAGGATGGGGCCGGACCCCTGCGGGTCGTAGCTCTGGGCGCGGGCGGCGCCCGCGGTCAGCGCGAGCACGGCGGGGGCGAGGAAGCGCTTCACGGCGTGGGCTCCAGGTCGGCGACGACGGCCGGGATGGGGGCGAGCACGGGCAGCGCGGCGGCGCGCGCCAGCACCCGGCGCACATAGGCCTGCGTCTCGGCATACGGCGGCACGCCGCCGAAGCGCAGCACGGCGCCCGGCCCGGCGTTGTAGGCCGCCAGCGCCAGCCGCACGTCGCCGAACCGGCCCAGCATGCGGGAAAGGTAGGCGGCGCCGCCCTCTATGTTGGCGCGCAGATCGCCGGCGTCGACGCCCAGCTCGCGGGCGGTGGCGGGCATCAGCTGCATGACCCCGAGCGCGCCCTTGGGCGAGCGCGCGCTCTGGGCGAAGCCGGACTCCTGCGCCGCCACCGCGCGCACCAGCCGCGCGTCCACGCCGTGGCGGTGGGCGGCCTCGTTCAGCGCGAGCTCGACGGGCGCGGCGCGGAGCGCGGGGGCGGCCTGCGGCAGGAGCGGGCGGACGCCCGCGGCGGTGGTCACCGCGGGGCCGGCGAGCACGGTCACGGCGCCGCCGTCCCCGATCTCCAGCACCTGCGCGGCCGCCGGTGCGCCCGAGAGGAGCGACAGGAAGAGGCCCGCTCCGACGATGACGCGACGCATGGGCTCCCTCGGGTACAGCCGACCCAGGCCAAGCCTCCTACACGCGCGGGGCCGGCCGCGGTCTGCGGCGCTTGGACGCGCGAAGGGGCGGCGTGTCGCGGGGCGGCGGGCGGCGCCCCGGTGCTAAGCCGTGCGGGCGGAGGGCGCCGCGCGGAGTGCGAGTGCGATGACGACGCTGACGGGCGGCGATATCCCGATCGAGTTCGGCCAGCTGAACCTCGCCCGCGTGCTGACGGGCCAGGTCAATACGGCCGAGGCGGGCGTGATCCGCCTCAGCTACCCGGACGGGTCGGCCGACGAGCTGACGGGGACGTTCCGCTACGACGCCTCGGGCGCCCTGGCCGGCGGCACGCTGACCGGCGCGTCGGAGACGCTGAACGGCCGGGTGCTGTTCAGCGCGACGGGCGTGTCGCTGCCGGTGGAGACCTTCGTCGCCCTGGCGCGCGCCGGCGACAACGCCGGGCTGCTGACCGCCGTGTTCGCGGGTGCGGACGTCATCAAGGGCTCCACCGGCGCCGACGTGCTCCGCGGCTACGCCGGCGACGACCGCTTCGTCGCCTCGGGCGGAGCCGACACGGTGGACGGGGGCGCGGGCTCCAACACGCTGCAGCTCGGCGGGGCCTACAGCGCCTACGTCGTGACCTCGACGGGGGCGGGCGCCTGGACGCTGGTGGACGGCCGCGCGGGCTCGCCGGACGGCCGCATCACAGCGACCTCGGTGCAGAAGCTGGAGTTCCTCGACGGGACGCTGACGCTCGCCACGCCGCCGAGCGCCGCCACCGTGGCGACGCTGGACGCCGCCTTCGCCAACCTGAGCCGCGCGCCGGTGAACGCGCCGGCGACCATGGCGGCCACCGTCACGCTCGCGGACGGGTCGGTCGTGCCGGGCGCGCTGTACACGGCCAAACAGGGGCTGATCGACCTGGCCGTGCGGGTGGACTCGGGCGCGATCACGCTGATCGCGGCGCAGGCCCAGGTCGCCCACCTGTTCGACAGCACGACCTCGGTGGCGACGCTCGCCTACCAGTTCTTCACGGGCCGGACGCCGCTGGCGCAGGGCTACGACTACCTCGTCTCCAGCACGGGGAACGCGACCGACCTGAACGATCCCTACTACGCCCGCTTCACGGCCGAGAACCGGTACATCAACTTCGCCGTGAACCTCGGGCGGTACGGCGAGGGGCGGGCGACGTTCGAGGCGCGCTACGGCGCGCTGAGCCTGACGGACACGCTGAAGGCGGCCTACCAGGAGGTCTTCGGCTTCGCCGCGGATGACGCCAAGGTCTCCGCGATCCTGAACGCGCCCACGGGGCTGCCGGGCGTGGCCACCCGGGCGGACTACCTCGCCGACTATGGCGGGGACGGCCCCGGGGGCGTCGGGACCAAGGCGGCGCTGGTCGGCTACCTGCTGGTCGAAGCGGTCAAGGCCGACCTCGGGACCTACGCCAGGGCCAACGACGCCTTCCTCGCCGCCCTGGCGGCCGGCTCGGCGCAGTTCAACGTGGACCTGAAGGCCGCCTACGGCGCCGCGGGCGCCCCCCTGATCGGCCTGCACGACGACGGGAGCGCCTGGTGAGGCGCGCCGCCGCCGTCTCCGCCCTGGCCCTGCTGGCGGCCGCCCCGGCGCAGGCGGGCGATGTGTTCGGCGCGGTGCTCGCGCACAACGCCGACCTCGGGGTCACCACCTGCTGCACCGAAGGCGGCACCTACGACGTGCAGGTCGGCTATCGCACCCTGGCCATCCGCCCGTTGCTGCCGCTCGGCGACATCCGCGCGCACGTGTTCGGCGAGGCCAACACCGCGGGCGGGACCAGCTTCGTGGCCGCCGGCCTGTCCTACCGCTTCAGCTTCGCGCGGGACTTCTACATCGCCCCGGGCCTGGGCGCCGCGATCCAGGACGGCGGGACCGAGCCGTTCCAGGCGCGCCCCGACCGCCTGTCGCTCGGCTCGCGCGTGCTGTTCGAACCCGAGCTCACCGCCGGCTGGCACGCCACCGACCGGCTGAGCGTGGAATTCCACTACAACCACCTGAGCCACGGCCAGCTCGCCGGCCCCCAGAACCCGGGCGTGGACAACATAGGCCTGCGGCTGGCCTGGCGCGTGGGCTAGGTCTCCCAGCGAGCCGACGCGCACGCAACTTTTCCTCCGTCACCCTCGGGCTTGACCCGAGGGCCGGGCGCCGGTCGTGCGCGATCTCAGACGTGGAGCCGCGGACGGCTCGGCCCTCGGGTCGAGCCCGAGGGCGACGATGGAGGGATGGACGTGGATCAGCTCGCCTCGTCGCTCCAGCGCGTCACCGGCGAGAGCACCAGGCGGTCGATGGCCTGCGCCATGGCCTCGGCGCTCACCTCGGCGTGGGTGCGCAGCCACCAGCTGAGCAGGGTCAGCACCGCCGAGACGGAGTGGAACATGGCCAGCTCGTCCTCCACGCTCACGGGGCCCTCGGGACGCAGCGCCGCCACCCGGGCCAGCGCGCGCCGGACGGCCTCGCCGCGCACCAAGTCCTGGGCGCCGCCGGCCAGCACGGCGCGGCACACCGCCTGACGCTCGCGCACGAAGGCGCAAAGGGTGCGGGCGGTGGCCGCTGTGTCGCGTCGCTCCAGCGAGGGCAGCAGCACCGCCAGGATCTCGCCGTTCAGGTGGTCGGCCACCTCGAACAGGAGCTCCTCCTTGTCGCGGTAGCGGCGGAAGAAGGTGGCGTAGCCCACGCCGGCGCGGGCCGCGATCTCGCGCACGGTCAGCGCCTCGAACGCCTGTTCGGACAGGAGCTCGACCAGGGCGGCGCGCAGCGCCGCGCGCGTCCTCACGACGCGGGCGTCGCCCTCGGCTGACCCGTTCCGTTGGGCGTCGGTTATGATACACTCCGTCTCAGAACAGGTCGCGGGTCCGCGGCGGGCGGTTGTGGGTGCGGAGCGCCCCGATCGCAAGCCCTGGTGCTCAGACGACCGGATGCGTGGAGGGTCGGGCATGGGCATGGGCATGGGTCGCAGGACGAAGGGGCCGGCGGCGGCTGCGCTGGCGATGGGGCTGATCGCCCTGGCCGTCGCCGGGACGCCGCGGGCGGCGCCCGACGCGGCGCGCGCGCCCGCCAAGGTCGACGACTTCCAGCTGGCCGACCAGGACTACCTCGCCCACCAGCTGTCGCGCTTCAAGGACGCCAGGGCGGTGGTGCTGGTGAGCTACGACAGCTGCTCGCCCGCCGCCCAGCGCGCCGCGCCGCAGGTGATGGCGCTCAAGGCGGCTTGGGCGGCCAGGGGCGTGGAGATGTTCCTGATCGACTCCACCCTGGGCGACGCGCGGCCGCACGTGGCCAAGGCCATGAAAGCGGCCGGCTACGACCTGCGCGTGCTGTTCGACTACGAGCAGCTGGTGGGCGAGCAGCTGGGCCTGACCCGCACCGCCGAGGCGGTGGTGATCAGCCCGCGCGGCTGGACGGTGGCCTACCGCGGCGCGGTCTCCGGCGCGGGTCCGGCGCTCGAAGCGCTGGCCGCGAACCAGCCCGTGGCCGTGGCGCACACGCCGGCGGTCGGCGATCCGATCGCCTTCCCCGAGCGCGGCAAGGCCCAGGCGTTCCAGAAGATCAGCTACGCCAGGACCATCGCGCCGATCATCCAAGAGAAGTGCACCGGCTGCCACCAGCCCGGCGGCATCGGCCCGATGACGCTGACCAGCTACGAGCAGATCAAGGGCTTCAGCCCCATGATCCGCGAGGTGATCCGCACCAAGCGCATGCCGCCCTACCTAGCCGACGCGACGGTGGGCCACTTCACCGACGACGACCGCCTGTCGGCCGACCAGATCAAGACGCTGGTGCACTGGATCGAGGCGGGCAGCCCCCGCGGCGCGGGCGCCGACCCCCTGGCCAAGATCGCCTTCAAGGCTCCCGAGTGGCCGCTCGGCAAGCCGGACGTGATCGTGGACGTGCCGGCCGTCGAGATCGCCTCCACCGGCGTCATGGAGTACCAGCGCCCGGTCGTGAAGAACGTGATGACCGAAGGGCGGTGGATGAAGGCCACCACCTTCCGCGTCAGCGACCGCAAGGTGGTCCACCACATCCTGACCGGCACCGTCGAGGGCGACGGCGGCGCGACCAAGACGGCCACCGAGACGGAGTGGGGCGCCTCGCTGGGCGGCTACGGCCCGGGCCGCGGCTCCAACATCTCGCCCAGGGACATGGGCACCTGGGTGCCGCCGTCGGGCGGCATCGCCTTCCAGAACCACTACACGCCCTACGGCAAGCCCACGAAGGAGCAGACCCAGATGGGCCTGTACTTCTATCCGAAGGGCCAGGAGCCGAAGTACGTGATGCGCACCATGGGCGTGTTCGACTTCTCCATCCAGATCCCCGCGGGAGAGGAGGCGCACAAGGAGATCGCCTACCTACCCTTCCCCAAGGAGGCGATCATCTACGGCATCACTCCGCACGCCCACGTGCGCGGCCGCGCCACCTACGTCTACGCCGTCTTCCCCGACGGGCGGGAGCAGGCGCTGCTGGCCCTGCCGAAGTACGACTTCAACTGGCAGTACGAGTACTTCCTGAAGACGCCCCTGAAGGTTCCGCCCGGCACGAAGATCGTGACGCGCTGGACCTACGACAACTCCACCCGCAACCCCGGCAACCCCGATCCCAAGCACAACGTCAGCTGGGGCGAGCAGACCAGCGAGGAGATGCTGGCCGTCTACTTGCACTATCGCTGGACGGACGAGACGGTGAAGGCGCAGAAGCCCGAGAACGACAAGCTGATGCAGCAGGGCATCATGATGGGCGTCTACGACGACAACCTCGACGGCAAGCTGCAGAAGGCCGAGCTGCGCGGCAAGCAGGGCGAGATGCTCCTGAAGTTCTGGGCCCTCGTGGACAAGAACAAGGACGAGGTGGTCGACCAGGCGGAACTCATGGCGGCGCTGAAGCTGATGCCCAAGCGCGGCAGCCCACCGGCCACCGACGGCGTCATGCCGAACGCGGCGCCCAAGCCGGTCACCACCGCCTCACGCTGACCACTCGCGCCCTGTCACCTCGGCGCTTGCGCCGGGGCGGCGGCCGGGCCAGCGTCGGGACGGAGGACCGTTCATGAAGACCATCACCGCCGGGGCGCTGGCCGCCTGCGCGACCCTGATCGCCGCGCTCGGCCCCGCCGCCGCGCCCGCCTCCGCCCAGGGCGGCTGGGACGTGCGCATCCGGCGCGACAGCTGGGGCGTGCCGCACATCGTGGGCCGCACCGACGCGGACGCCGCCTACGGCCTCGGCTACGCGCAGAGCGAGGACGACTGGGCGACGCTGCAGGACTCGCTGTTCGCCTCCCGCGGCAAGCTCTCGCTGCTGAACGGCGCCTCGGGCGTGCCGAGCGACACGCTCCACCACCTGCTCGACATCGAGCGGCTGGTGCGCGAGCGCTACGAAACCGACCTGCCGGCCGACACGCGCAAGGTGGTGGAGGCCTACGCCGCGGGCGTCAACCGCTGGGCCGAGCAGCATCCCGACAAGGTCGCGCCCGGGGCCCTGCCGGTGACCGGCCGCGACCTGGCCGCCTTCACCGCCTTCCGCGGACCCACCTTCTACGGCCTGGACGGCGTGTTCGGCGACATCGCCACCGGCAAGATGGCCGGGCTGAAGGTCGCCCGCGCGACGGCCATGGAGGAGAACGGCAGCAACGCCGTGGCCGTCGCCCCCTCGCGCTCGGCCGACGGGCACACGCGCCTCCTGTTCAACTCGCACCAGCCCTGGACCGGCCCGTTGAGTTGGTACGAGGTGGTCGTGGAGAGCGGCGAGGGCTGGCACATCGCCGGCGCCATCTTCCCCGGGGCGCCCTTCCTGCTGGGCGGGCACAACGCGCACCTGGGCTGGGCGGCGACGGTCAACCACCCTGACCTGGCCGACGTCTACCGCCTGACCGTCAACCCGGCGAACCCAGACGAGTACAGGCTCGACGGCAAGTGGAAGGCGTTCGAGAAGAAGACCGTCGCCATCCAGGTGAAGGGCAAGGACGGCGCGGTCAGCACCGTCAGCCGCGAGATCCTGCGCTCCGACCATGGGCCCGCGCTGCGCACGCCGAACGGCGTGTTCGCCGTGCGCTACCCGACGAGCGGCGGCCTGCGGCAGCTCCAGCAGTACCGGGCCATGAACAAGGCGCGGACCTTCGGCGAGTGGCGCGCGGCCATGGCGTTGCAGGCGCTCCCCTCCATCAACTACGTCTACGGCGACGAGAAGGGGAACATCGGCTACCTCTCCAACGGCATCTACGGCCTGCGTAAGGAGGACCCCGCCGTCGACTGGCGCGGGATCCTGCCCGGCGACCGGTCGGACCTGATCTGGAAGAGCATCCGCCCGTTCTCGGCCTCTCCGCAGATCTGGAATCCGAAGTCGGGGTTCGTGTTCAACGCGAACAACACCCCGCTGCGCGCCACGGACGGCTCGGACGACCTGAAGGCCGCGAGCTTCCCCGCCAGCCAGGGCATCCAGCCCCTGGACGACATGACCAACCGGGGCTGGCGCGCCATCGAGACCTTCGGCGCGGACAGGAAGATCAGCGCCGACGCGTTCGACCGCTACAAGTACGACCTGGCCTACAGCGACCGGTCGGACGAGCGCGCCTGGGTCAAGGAGGTGCTGGCCATCGACGCCAGCAGGGACCCCGACCTCGCCGCCGCGCAGAAGGTGCTCGCCGCCTGGGACGGGAAGACGGACCTGGAGAACCGGGGCGCGCCGCTGGTCGCCGTCATGTGGCTGCTGCGCCGGCAGACCCCGGGCCTCACGCCGCTGCAGATGGTGAAGGGCGCCATGCCCTTGCTGAAGACCGCCACGGGCCGCATCGACCCGAAGTGGGGCGAGGTGAACCGCCTGCGCCGCGGCAAGCTCGACATCCCCGTGGACGGCGGGCCGGACACCTTCCGCGCGCTCTACGGCCGCCCCGACCCGGACGGGAAGCTGCACGGCGTGAACGGCGACTGCTACATCATGTGGATGGACTGGGACCGCAGCGGCAAGCTCACGTCCAAGAGCATCCACCAGTTCGGCTCGGCCACCCTGGACGAGAGCTCGCCCCACTACGCCGATCAGGCCCCCCTGTTCGCCGCGCACAAGACCAAGCCGGTCTGGTTCACCGAGGCCCAGCTGAAGGGCCACGTGGAGCGCGACTACAGGCCGGGCGAGAAGTGACGGGTTTCAGAAGCACGCTCGCTCGCGGAGACTCGTCCCCGCCGCCGCTGGCGGGCTTAGGATCGCGCCGTGATGGTCCAGCGCCTGTCGTGTCGCGTGTCGTGTCGCCGGAATCGTGTCGCGGCGACACGCGCGTCGTCCCGCCCCCACTTGCGTGCGCGAGGGAGGGGAGGTCGGATGGTCGCACCCGTCTCCAGCTACGCTTGAAGACCACTCACCCCCACCCGAGGTGTCTCGCATGAAGCTCGCCGCACTCACCCTCGCGTTGCTGGCCACCGCCGGCGTGGCGCACGCCGCGACCATCAAGGTCGCCCCCGGCGGCGACGCGCAGGAGAAGCTGCAGATGGCGTTGATTGACGCCAAGCCGGGCGACACCGTCCAGCTCGCCGCCGGCCGCTACGTGCTCACCGACGGCCTGTCGCTCGATGTGGCCAACGTCACGCTGAAGGGCGCGGGCCAGGGCAAGACCATCCTCGACTTCAAGGGCCAGATGGCCGCGGGCGAGGGGCTGATGATCACCTCCAACGGGGTGACCGTCCGCGAGCTGACCTTCGAGAACGCCAAGGGCGACGCGGTGAAGGCCAAGGGCGTCGACCAGATCAGCTTCATCGACATGGCCGTCGACTGGTCCGGCCCGCCCAAGGAGACCAACGGCGCCTACGGCGTCTATCCCGTCAGCAGCACCAACGTGCTGATCGACCGGGTGCGGGTGCGCGGCGCCAGCGACGCGGGCATCTACGTCGGCCAGTCGAAGAACATCGTGGTCAAGAACTCCACCGCCGAGTTCAACGTGGCTGGCATCGAGATCGAGAACTCGATGAACGCCGACGTGCACGACAATGTGGCCACGCACAACGCGGGCGGCATCCTGATCTTCGACCTGCCGAACCTGCCGCAGCAGGGCGGCCACAGCCACCGCATCTACAAGAACAAGATCGTCGACAACGACACGCCGAACTTCGCGCCCAAGGGCAACATCGTCGCCAGCGTGCCGATGGGCACCGGCGTGATGGTGATGGCCAACCGCGACGTGCACGTGTTCGACAACGACATCGCGGGCAACGCCTCGGCCGCCGTGATCGTCACCGGCTACAAGCGCGAGATCAAGGACGCCGCCTACGAGCCGCTGCCCCGCGACGTGGTGGTGCGGAACAACCGCCTGGGCCGCAACGGGTGGGATCCGCAGATCCCCGGCGCGCCGGAGGCTGCCGCGTTCCTGCCCAAGCCCATGCCGCCGATCCTGTACGACGGCGCCAAGAGCTTCACCCGTGCGGGCACGGCGGTGACGCAGACGCCCAACGTGGTGCTCAGCGACGGGCCGGTGCTGAACCTCGGCCTCGCCGACGTGAACAACCTGCTCAGCGCCAAGCCGCAGATCACGCCCACCATCGCCGGCACGCCGGTGACGGAGCCCAGGCCCGTGGTGCTGCCGGCCGCCCAGGCGCGCCTGGGCTCGTGAGGCTCTCCGGCCCCCTGCTCGCGGCGGCGATGCTCGCGCCCCTGCTCCTGGGGGCCGAGCCCGCGGCCGGCCCCGTGGACGGCGCGCGGCTGATGGACGCCGCGCCGGCGCCGACGCTCGACGACTACCACCTGTTCAAGGACGCCGGCGCGCGCACCCCCAACGCGGGCGTGACCCCCTACGCCCTGAACACGCCGCTGTTCAGCGACTACTCTGAGAAGACGCGCTTCGTGTACCTGCCGCCCGGCGTCAAGGCGGCGTTCAAGGCCGAGGGCGTGCTCGACCTGCCGGTCGGCGCCGCTCTGGTGAAGACCTTCGCCTACGCCGCCGACGCCCGCGCGCCGGACGCCGCGATCCGCAAGATCGAGACGCGCCTCCTCATCCATCGCGCCAGCGGCTGGGTTCCGCTCACCTACGTGTGGAACGCGGCGGGCGACCAGGCCGTGCTCAAGCGGGCGGGCGCACGCACCGACGTCAGCTACACCGACGCGCGCGGGCAGGCGGTCAGCTTCAGCTACGCCGTCCCGAACGTGAACCAGTGCAAGGAGTGCCATTCGCTCTCCGGCGCCCTGACGCCGATCGGCCCCAAGGCGCGCAACCTGAACGGCGACTTCGCCTACGCCGAGGGCCGGGAGAACCAGCTGGCGCACTGGACGCGCACGGGCCTCCTCGCCGGCGGCCCGGCCCCGGCGGCCACGCCCGCGGTGGCGCGGTGGAACGACGCGACGGCGCCCGTGGCCGAGCGGGCGCGCGCCTATCTCGACGCCAACTGCGCGCACTGCCACAACCCCGCCGGCCTCGCGAGCAACAGCGGCCTCTACCTGCAGTGGGAGGAGACCGACCTCGTCAAGCGCGGCCAGGGCAAGCGCCCGGTGGCCGCCGGCCGCGGCTCGGGCGGGCTCGACTTCGACGTGGCCCCGGGCGAGCCGGACAAGTCGATCCTGGTGCACCGCATGGAGTCCCGCGAACCCGGCGTGATGATGCCGGAACTCGGCCGGAACCTGGTGCATGCCGAAGGCGTGGCCCTGGTCCGCGACTACGTGCGATCGCTCAAGGCCGACGCGAAGGGTTGAACCTTAGCCGCCGCCGCCCTCGGACTTGGTCCGAGGGCCGAGCGGGGTGAGCCGAGCCGCTTGAGTTGCAAGCCGACGGCGACCGGCGCCCGGCCCTCGGCTCAAGCCCGAGGGGCGACGGGAGGAGGGGGTGTCAGGCGATCTTGGCGATCTCGCCCACGCCCGGGCCCGCGGTCGGCAGAACGGTCCAGATCGCGGTCACCCGCGCCGCGTAGGGCTTGGCGTCCACGGGCGTGGCGATCAGCTCGCCGCGGCAGAGGTCCCGGGTGAAGGTCAGGCGGATGTAGCCCTTGTTGCTCTGGTCGCAGTGCCGGATCTCCGGGTTCTGGGCGGCCAGGATCGCGCCCAGGTCCACCTGGGGCAGCGCGTCGCCTGCGGAGGGGCTGGTCACCGAGCTCGTGCCGAACTCGGCCGCGCAGCGCACGCCCCCGGCGTCCCGCAGCTCGTTGACCCAAAAGCTGTGGCTGTCTCCGGCCAGCACCACCGTGTTGCCCCCGGCCGTGCGGATGCGCTGCAGCAGGCGCTCGCGGGCGGCGGGATAGCCGTCCCAGCTGTCCAGGTTGTAGGGCGCGCCGATGGCGCCCAGCTCGGCCACGCGGAGCAGCCGCGCGGCGGCAGACTTGCCGAGGCCCGCCACCAGGGCCTTCACCCTGGCCTCGCCGCCCAACGCCCTGTAGGCGTCCGGCGCCCTGGCCCGGCCCATCACCACCTGGTTGCCCAGGATCTGCCAGGCGCGGCCCGCGCGCACCGAGCGCGTCATCTCGGCGCCCACCCAGAGCTCCTGCTCGGCGCCCAGCAGCTGGCGGTCGGGGGCGGAGAGCAGGGCCTCGAACCGGGGCAGGTCGGGACCGACCACGTAGGGCGCGGGCGCGGGAGCGCCCGAGCGCACCGCATCAAGCACGCGGGCCGTGGTGGCCGCGTCCGCCGGCCGGCGCTCGCCGGGCACGGAGGCGTCGTAGACGGTCCGTGGCAGGGCGGGGTCATCGTAGCGCAGCTGCTGCGAGCGCGCGTTCAGCCGCGTCTCTACCATGATCAGGCTGGCCAGGTCGCCCCAGTCGAAGCTGCGCTGGATCGCCTCGCGGGCGCGCCCCGGGGCCGGCTCGCGGATCGGCATCCACTCGTAGTAGGCCTGCAGGGCGGCCGCCTTGCGCGGGTCGAAGGGGCCCTCCGTCTCCGGCTGGTGGTTCTCCGCCCCGTCGCGCCAGGTGTCGTTGGCCACCTCGTGGTCGTCCCACACCACGATCCAGGGCGCGGCGGCGTGGGCGGCCTGCAGGTCGGGGTCGCGCTTGTACTGGGCATGGCGCCGGCGGTAGTCGGCCAGCGTCACCGTCTCGTGCGGCGGATCGGGCATCCGCTCCGGAGGCGTGCGCGCGCTCACCCCGTAGTCGCCCGGACCGGCGCCGTACTCGTAGATGTAGTCGCCCAGGTGGACCACGGCGTCGAGCTTCGGCCCCCTGGCGATGTGGTCGTAGGCGTTGAAGACGCCGGCCGGGATCAGCGAGCAGGACATCACCGCCAGCTTCAGCTCGTCGAGCCGGCCGGTCGGCAGGGTGCGCGTGCGGCCGACGGGCGACACGGCCGCGCCCGCGCGGAAGCGGTAGTAGAGCTCGCGCCCGGCCGGCAGGCCGCGCACGTCCGCCTTGACCGTGTGGTCGCGCTCGCGGCCGGTCCGCACCCGGCCGCTCTTCAGCGCGCGGGCGAAGCCGGGATCGGCCGCCACTTCCCACGTCACCTCGACGGGCCCGTTCCCCTCGGCGCTGACGCGTGTCCAAAGGATCACGCCGTCCGCCGCCGGATCGCCGCTGGCGACGCCGTGCGCGAAGACGGCGGTGGACGCCTGCGCCTCGACGGGCCCGGCCGCCGCCCCCGCGCCGAGGGCGAGGAGGGAGAGGGCCTGGCGGCGATCGGGGTGGAGCGGGGTCATGCGACGCTTCTCGCGCGGTTGCGCGTCACGCGCGTGACGGTCCCCCGGCGCGCCCCGTCCGCCGCGCCTACCGCCTGGCGCGGAACGCCAGCAGCGCGTTGCCCGGCGCCTGGCCGAACATGCCGTAGCCCGAGTTCACCAGCAGCAGCCCGCCCGCCACGGTGAAGGAGGCCGCGTCGATGGCGCCGCCCTTGGCGGGCACCCCGTTGGCGGTCTGGAAGTCGCGGATCGTGTCGTAGCTCCACAGCACCGAGCCGTCGCGCACGTCGTGCACGCGGATCTTGCCGTCCAGGCTGCCGGTGACCACCGCCCCGTCGATCACCATGGGGGCGGCCGAGATGGCGAACTGCGTCGGGCAGCGCGGCACCTTGGCCCCGCGCGCGCCCTCGCAGTCCGGCGTCGCCTCCCACGCCCAGGCCGGGGCGCCGGTGCGGCCGTCCAGCGCGTAGAGGCCGGGCTTCAGCTTGGGATCGAAGGCCGGCTGGCCGGGCAGGGGGCGTCCGAGGCTGGTGATCGGCACGTAGACATTCTTGCCGTCGAACGCGATGCCCCAGTGGATGCCGCCCATGGGCGAGCCGGCGCCGATCTCCCGCTTCCAAGCGACCTTGCCCGTGTCGGGGTCCAGCGCCCACAGCGTGCCGGACTTCTGGCCCGCGAACAGCAGCTCCTTGCCGTTCGGCAGGCGGCCCAGGATCAGCGAGGCCCCGAAATCCACGTCGCGGAAGACGGTGTCGGCGACGCAGTTGTACTGATCCTTCTTGGGCGTGAGGCCGCAGCCGACGTTGTAGATGTCGCGCTCCGTCGCCTGCATCGACCAGACCTCGTGTCCGTCCTTCAGGCTGATGGCGATCAGCGCGTCCGTGTTCTTGTGGGCGGGCGGCGAGTTGGACTCGCCCGTGCCGAAGTAGATCAGGCTGCGCTTCTGGTCGATCACGGGCGAGTTCCAGATCGGCGCGCCGGACGGGCCCCACAGCTGCTTGCCGTCGCCGCGGTCGCGCAGCGGCTTGGCCTCCGGCATGGTGTCGTAGCGCCACTGCTGTGCGCCGGTCATGGGATCGAGCGACAGCACGTAGCCGTGGTTGGTGCAGCAGGTGACGGCGTTCGACCCGGCCACCATGATCTCGAACTGGCTCACCGGCACGATCAGCCGGTCCTTCAGCACGGTGGGCGTGCCCGTGGTCATGCTGTTGGAGTAGACGCCGACCTTCCTCTTCCACAGCGCCGCGCCGGTGACGGCGTCGACCACGTGCAGGGTCGTGTCCTGCCCCGCGACGGCCAGCACCTGGCGCCCGTTGCTCAGCACGCCGTAGGCGGGGCTGGTGCGCAGGGGCGCGCCGCCCGCGTCGTAGGTCCACTTCACGCAGGGGTTGGCGGGGTCGGACACGTCTATGGCGTAGAGCGCCGAGGCCTCGGCCACCGGCAGGAACACGGTGTCGCCCACCACCGCGCCCTGCGAGCGCATCATGGTCACGCGCGGGAAGCCCAGGCTCCAGGCCAGCTCCAGCTTGGTCAGGTCGCCCTTGGACAGCCGCGCCTGCGCGCGGGTGAGGTTGCGCGTGCCGTGCGGGTCGAAGCCGAAGCCGGTGACCACCGCCGGGCCTGAGATCGTGGCCCGGGTGCGGGGGCCGGCGCAGGTCAGCGGCGCCTTCCAGCCCACGCCCGCCGCCTCGGTGGCGCCCATGGGCCGGCCGGTGAGATAGCTGATCAGCTGCTGGCGGGTGGCGTCGTTCAGGCCGGCGCCCTGGGCCTTCATCTTGCCCTCGGTCAGGGCGAACTCGAGGGTCTTCGGCGCCATGGCGCTGAGGGTGTCGCGGGTGGGCGAGCGCGTGGCGGCGGCGTTGTCGTGGCAGGCCGAGCAGTTGGCCTTGTAGACGCCCTCGCCCGGATGCGGGCCGCCCGGCATGGGCGTCTGCTGGGCGGGGGCGCGGGACGCGAGCAGCAGCGCCCCGGCGGCGAAGGCGCCGGCGGCCAGCGCCGCCCGGATCGTGCGTCCCATCGTGTCCGTCCCTGGTGGTTCTTATGAGTTGCCGAGGATCATAGGGCGCCGAGGCCCGTGGGGGCAGCCCCCGCGCTTGCGCTTCCCCTGCGGTCATTTAGCGTGCGGCACGACGCGGAGACGGGACGGCGATGGCCTATACGCTGAAGGTGAACGGCAAGGCGCGCATCGCCGACGTCGAGGGCGAGATGCCGCTGCTGTGGGTGCTGCGCGACGAGCTGGAGCTGAAGGGCTCCAAGTTCGGCTGCGGCGTGGGGCTCTGCGGCGCCTGCACCGTGCACCTGGACGGCCAGTCGGTGAGGAGCTGCATTACGCCGGTCTCGGCGGTCGGCACGCGGGCGGTGACCACCATCGAAGGGGTGGGGGCGAACCCGGTGGGGGCGCGGGTGCAGAAGGCCTGGATCGCGCAGGACGTGATCCAGTGCGGCTACTGCCAGGCCGGCCAGATCATGTCGGCCACCGCCCTGCTGGTCGCCAAGCCCAAGCCGACGGACGCCGACATCGACGCGGCCATGCAGGGCAACGCCTGTCGCTGCGCCACCTACGTGCGCATCCGCGCCGCCATCAAGGCGGCCGCCGGCCTGCCCACGGCCGACACCCGGGCCGCCTGACATGAGCCTTTCAGAGACCCTCCGCGGCCCGGACCTGTCCCGCCGCCTCGTGCTCTCCGCCGGCGCGGCCGTCGGCGGCGGGCTGATGCTCGGCGTCGACGGCGAGGCCGCGGCGCAGGGCGCGCCCGCCGGGCTGAACCACTACGTGCGCATCGCGCCCGACGGCGTGGTGACCATCATGTCCAAGAACCCGGAGATCGGGCAGGGCGTGAAGACCTCGCTGCCCATGATCATCGCCGAGGAGCTGGACGCCGACTGGTCCAAGGTCGTGATCGAGAACGCCAGGCTCGACCCGGTGAAGTTCGGCGCGCAATTCGCGGGCGGCAGCCTGTCCACGCCCATGAACTACGACACCCTGCGCCGGGTGGGCGCCTGCGGGCGCAAGATGCTGGTGGACGCCGCGGCGCAGACCTGGGGCGTACCGGCCGACCAGTGCCGCACGGAGGCGGGCGTCGTGCTCGGCCCGGGCGGCAAGCGCGCCACCTACGGCCAGCTCGCGGCCAAGGCGGCCACCGTGCCCGCGCCGGACATGAAGACGATTCCGCTGAAGGATCCCAAGACCTTCCGCATCCTCGGCAGGTCCGTGCCCGGGATCGACAGCCCCAAGATCGTCAAGGGCGAGCCGATCTTCGGCATCGACACGGTCGTGCCGGGCATGCTGCACGCGGTGTACATCAAGTGCCCCGTGTTCGGCGGCAAGGCGGTGTCGGCCAACCTGGACGAGGTGAAGGCGCAGAAGGGGGTGAAGGCCGCCTTCATCATCGCGGGCGGCGACGACCTCGCGGGCCTGCTCTCGGGCGTCGCCATCGTCGGCGACAGCTGGTGGCGCGTGAACAAGGCGCGCGACGTGCTCAAGGTGCAGTGGGACGAGGGGCCGACCGCCGCCCAGTCCAGCGCCGGTTATGCCGAGCAGGCCATCAAGTTCTCCAAGGACCGCCAGTCCAAGAGCCTGCAGACGGCCGGCGACGTGGACAAGGCGCTGGGCGGCGCGGCCAAGACCATCGAGGCGTCCTACTTCTATCCCTTCCTCAGCCACGCGACGCTGGAGCCGCAGAACTGCACGGCCCATGTTCAGGGCGACAGGATCACCGTGTGGGCGCCCACGCAGAACCCCGCGCAGGGCCGCTCGCTGGTGTCCAAGACGCTGGGCGTGCCCGAGGCGAACATCGAGGTGAACATCACCCGCTGCGGCGGCGGCTTCGGCCGGCGTCTCTCCAACGACTACATGGTCGAGTGCTGCGCCATCTCGAAGCAGGTGGGCGCGCCGGTGAAGCTGTTGTGGAACCGCGCCGACGACATGCAGCACGACTTCTATCGCCCGGCCGGCTTCCATTACTTCACCGGCGGGGTGGACGCCTCGGGCAAGGTGGTGGCGTTCCGCGACCACTTCGTCACCTTCGGCAAGGGCGACACCGACGCGAACAGCGCCGCCCTGGCGCGCACCGAGTTTCCGGCGGGGCTCTTGGAGAACCTCAGCTACGGCCGGTCGGCCATCGAGCTGGGCGTGCCCACCGGGCCGCTGCGGGCGCCGGGCTCCAACGCCCTGGCCTTCGTCTTCCAGAGCTTCATCGACGAGCTGGCCCATGCGGCGGGCAAGGACCCGCTGCAGTTCCGACTCGACCTCCTCGGCGAGCGGCGCATCATCTCGGGCCCGGTGGCCGGCGCGGGCCCGCCCCGCCCGGGCTTCGACACCGGGCGCATGCGCGATGTGATGACCAAGGTGGCCGAGATGTCGGGCTGGGGCTCGCGCAAGCCGCCGGAAGGGTCGGGCCTGGGCGTGGCCTTCTACTACAGCCACCAGGGCTACTTCGCCGAGGTGGTGCAGGCGCGGGTCGCAAGGAACGGCGCGCCCAAGGTGGAGAAGGTGTGGGTCGCCGGCGACGTGGGCAGCGTGATCGTCAACCCGACGGGCGCCCGGGCGCAGGTGGAGGGCTCGGTGCTCGACGGGCTGGGCTCCGCGCTGGGCCAGGCGATCACCATCGACAAGGGGCGAGTGCAGCAGTCCAACTTCTCGGACTTCCCGCTGCTGCGCATCGCCGACGCGCCGCCCGTGGAGATCGCGTTCGTGACCTCGCCGAACCCGCCCACGGGGTTGGGCGAGCCGGCCCTGCCGCCCGTGATCCCGGCGCTGTGCAACGCGATCTTCGCCGCGACGGGCAAGCGCATCCGCCAGCTGCCGATCAACCCTAGGGAGCTGCGGTCGGCCTAGGAGCGCTCCCTACTTCCTGCTCCACCCACCCGCTTCGTCGGCCTCGGGCTCGACCCGAGGCCGAGCGCTCCGCGGGCACGCGGCCGAGGTCGGCGCACGACCTGCGCCCGCCCCTAGGGTCAAGCCCGAGGGCGACGGAGGCGAGGAGGAGCTGAGCATTGCGCGCCGAAGTCGGGGCGGAGCGCTACCCCGCCCTTTCCGTGATCACCTTGAACCCCACCAGCTCGGCGGGACCGAAGGTGGTGGAGAGGGCCACGTCGGCGGCGTCGCGGCCCACCGCCATCAGCAAGCGGCCGACGCGGGGCTTGTTGTGGCGGGCGTCGAAGGTGCGCCAGGCGCCGCCCAGCCACACCTGGAACCACGCGGAGAAGTCCATGGCCGAGTCGACGGGCGCGATCCCGATGTCCCCCAGGTAGCCGGTGACGTAGCGCGCCGGGATGTTCATGCACCGGCACAGGGTCATCGCCAGGTGCGCGAAGTCGCGGCACACGCCCACCTGCTCCTGGTGCCCCTCGTGCGCCGTGCGCGTGTTGCGCGCGTCGGCGTAGCTGAACCGCAGGCGGGCGTGCGCATAGTCCACGATGGCCTGCACGCGGCCCCAGCCGGGCTCCACGCCGCCGAACAGCCGCCAAGCCTCCGCCGACAGGTGCTTGGTGTCGCAGTAGCGGCTGGCCAGCAGGAAGGGCAGCACCTCGTCCGGCAGCGCGTCCACCGGATGCTGCACGGCGTCGGGGACGACCGGGTCGGGCTCGCCGCTGTCGCCCACCAGGAAGTCCGAACGGAAGCTGATCCGGCCCACGGGCGCCGTCACCCGGCTGCACACGTTGCCGAAGCCGTCCAGGTACTGGTGCACCGGGGCGGCGGGGAACACCTCCAGCGTCTCCGGCGTGAGGAGGTGGGGGCGAAGCTCGGGCCTGAGGCTGAGCATCAACACCATGGGAACGGGGGCCGGGCAGTCGTAATCGAGCTGGAAGCCGGCCCTGATCTTCATGGGATCGCGAGCGGGCCCGCGCCCGTCAGGCCGCTCTCCTGGCGAGGTCGGGCTCGGCCGTAAGCTCCACCTCCACGTCCATGCCGGCGAAGTCGCCCACTTCGCCGTCCCAGGCGCCGGAGAGGGGCGTCGCCTGGCGCGGGTCGCGCACGACCGCGACGCGCACGAGGTCGGTGTTGCCGACGATGCCGTTGGTGGGGTCGAACTCCACCCAGCCGCAGCTGGGCAGGTAGACCTGCACCCAGGCGTGCGTGTGGCCGCCGCCCTTGCGGCCCGAGCCGGCGGCGCCCGCGTAGATGTAGCCGGACACGAACCGGGCGGCGAGGCCCAGCGACCGCGCCGCCTCGATCATCAGCACCGCATAGTCGCGGCAGGCGCCCGAGCGCCGCTCCAGCGTCTCCGCCGGGCTCTGCGCGCCGCCGTGGAGCCGCTTGGCGTAGCTGAACTCCTCCCGGATCGCCCGGGTCATGTCGGCGAGGAGCTGCAGCACCGGGGTCGGCCCGTTCCAGCGCAGGAACCGCCGCGCCCAGGCGGCGACCCGCCCGTCCGCGTCGGGGTGGTGCCGCTCGATGGAGCGGAGCAGGTCCGGCATGTCCTCCGCGCCGTAGGCGAAGGGGAAGCTCGGGCCCGACGGCGAGATCGCCTCGCCCGCGTCGGTCACCAGGGGCGAGGGCGTGTGCTCCAGGGTGACGTGGCTCTCGAAGCGCAGCACGTCCGACCGACGACCCTCGAACTGCGCCACGCCCACGCAGTTGCCGAACACGTCGTGCACATAGCGCAGCTCGGTCGGCTCGGGCGTGATCTGCAGGCGCGAGGCCAGGATGCGCTGGTCGTAGCTCTCCTTCGGCCGCAGCATCAGCCGGTGCTCGCCGAAGCCGACCGGCCGCAGGTAGCGGTAGATGGTCAGGTGGCGGATGTGCAGGATGGGCATCTTGGGACCAGCAACCCACGGGAGACCGATTCGGTCATGCCCCTTATCGAGCCGCACGAGGGTGAAGCCTTCGTTGTCCACAACTTGGGCGCCGCCGCCCCCTTCGTGTTCATCGTCGACCATGCCGGGCGCGCGGTGCCGCGCGGGCTGAGCCGGCTGGGCCTGCCGGATGCGGCGTTCGAGCGGCACATCGCGTGGGACATCGGCGCGCTCGACCTCGCCCGCGACCTGGCCGCCCGGTTCGACGCCGCGCTCCTCGCGCAGCGGTGGTCGCGACTGGTGATCGACTGCAACCGCGACCCCGACCGGGCGGACGCGATCCCGGAGGTGTCGGACGGCACGCCCGTCCCGGGCAACGCCGACCTATCGGCCGAGGCGCGGGCGGCGCGGGTGGCGGAGGTCCACGCACCCTACCACGCGGCGATCGGGGCGGAGCTGGCGGCGCGCGACGCCCGGGGCCTGCGCACGGTGCTGGTGCTGGTGCACAGCTTCACGCCGCGGATGGCGGGCTTCGACCGCCCCTGGCGCTACGGCGTGCTGCACGGCCCGCCCAGCCGCGCCAGCGCCGCCGCGCTCGCCGCCTTCGCGCGCCGGCCGCAGTGGGTGGTGGGCGACAACCAGCCCTACCGCATGGACGAGGTGGACCACACCGCGCCCCGCCACGGCCTCTCGCCCGGCCGCGACTACCTCGAACTGGAGATCCGGCAGGACCTGATCGCCGACGCGGCGGGCGTGGCGCAGGTGGCGGCTGAGCTCGAACCCGTGCTGCGCGAGGTGGCGGCGGAGCTGGGTCTTCAGGACTGACCGCATCAACAAACCCCGTCGCCCTCCGGCTTCACCCGAGGGCCGGGCGCCGGTCGTGCGCCGACGCAGACCGAAGCATTCGGAAGGCTCGACCGTAGGGTCAGGCCCGAGGGCGACGGGGTGGGAAGGCGGGGGCGGGGAAGTCGGGGACGCAGAGACGCCCCTCAGCCGTTCCAGCTGTGCCCGTGCCGCTCGGTGAGCGCGAACGCGCCCGCCGGGCCCCAGCCGCCGGCGGGGTAGGGGACGGGCCTCATGCCCGTCCGCGCCCAGGCGGCCACGACGCCGTCCACCCAGGTCCAGGCCGCCTCCGCCTCGTCGCGGCGGACGAACAGGGTGGGGTCGCCGCCGATCGCCTCCAGCAGCAGCCGCTCGTAGGCGATGCGCCGCCGCGCGGTGAGGCCCTCGTCGAGCGAGAGGTCCAGCGGCAGGGGGCGCAGCTGCATGCCGCCGCGCTCCAGGCTGGGCGTCTTGACCATCAGGCTGAGGCTGACCTGCTCCTCCGGCTGCAGGCGGATGACCAGCCGGTTCGCCTGCAGGTTCTGGTCGGCGAAGATGGAGTGCGGCACCGGGCGGAACTGGATCACGATCTCGCTGGCGCGGCTCGGCATCCGCTTGCCCGTGCGCAGGTAGAAGGGCGTGCCCGCCCAGCGCCAATTGTCGATGTTGGCCTGGATGGCGACGAAGGTCTCGGTGTCCGACGCGCGGCCGCCCTCCTCCTCCGCGTACGCGCGGGCAGGGCCGCCGTCGGCCGCGCCGGCGGCGTACTGGCCGCGCACGGTGGTCTTGCCCACCGTCTCCGCCGTGATCGGGCGCAGCGAGCGGAGCACCTTCACCTTCTCGTTGCGCACGCTGTCGGGGTCGAGGCTGGCGGGCGGCTCCATGGCGACCAGGCACAGGAGCTGCAGCATGTGGTTCTGCACCATGTCGCGGATGGCGCCGTACTCGTCGTAGTACCCGAACCGACCCTCCACCCCCACCGTCTCGGCCACGGTGATCTGCACGTGCTCGACGGTGAGGTTCGACCAGAGCGGCTCGAACAGCACGTTGGCGAAGCGCAGGGCCAACAGGTTCTGCACCGCCTCCTTGCCCAGGTAGTGGTCGATGCGGAAGGTCCGGTCCTCGCTGAAGACGGCCAGGAGCTCGTCGTTGATCGCCTGGCAGGAGGCGAGGTCGCGGCCGATGGGCTTCTCGACCACCACCCGGCTCGCGGGGGTGGCCAGGCCCGCGCCGCCGAGCCCGCGGCACAGGGCGCCGTACAGGCTGGGCGAGGTGGACAGGTAGAAGACCGGGGCCGCCGCCCCGGCCAGCGCCGCCCCCAGTCCGCCGAAGCTGGCCCGGTCCCGCGCGTCCACCGGGGCGTAGCGCAGGCGGGCGGCGAAGCGGGCGAAGGCGGCCTCGTCGAAGCTGTCCGCCCGGCGGCGCACGGCCGCCTCCACCCGGTCGCGGAAGGCGGCGTCGTCCAGCGCCTCGCGCGCCGCGCCCACGATCGGCGCGGGCGGAAGCAGCCCGTCCGCCTCCAGGAAATACAGCGACGGGAACAGCATCCGCATCGCCAGGTCGCCGGTGCCGCCGAAGATCACCACGGCGTCGGCAGGAGCGGCGTCGGCGGGGGGCATGGGCGCTCTCCGTGCGGCGGCGCGGCGGGTCAGTAGAGGCCGATGGCGCCCTTCAACCCGTCCAGGAACACCTGGGTCCGGTAGCCGACGCCGGCCTTGAACACGAGCGGCATGCGCTCGATCGCCATCGCGTCGGCGGCGAGGTCGCCGTCGACCACCACGACGTCCGCCCGCTTGCCCACGGCGAGCGAGCCGACGTCCTTGTCGCGGCCCAGGTAGAGGGCGCCGTTCAGGGTGGCGATCCGCACCGCGGCGGGCACGGCGTGGCCCTCCTGCACCAGGAGCTCCAGGTTGCGCTTGGCCGAGTGGCCGGGAACCACCCCGCCGATGCCCGTCGGGTCCGTGCCCGTGATCAGCAGGCCGCCCATCTCCAGGAAGCGCTTCTCCAGGCGCATGTTGAGCAGCAGCAGCTTGCGCTCGTCGGCCGCGACCGCCGTCCGGCTCCGCACGCGCGCCTGGATCGTCTGGAACGACTCGCGCAGCTGCGGGGCGAGGAGTTGGAGGGCGTAGTCGGGCGGCGAGGGCTGGCCCGCCGCGGTGGTCTCGAAGACGTTCAGCGTCGAGGTCACCGCCACCTTGCGGTCCACCAGCAGCTTCAGCAGCGCCGTGGCCTCCGCCCCCTCGGGGTCGAGCGCCAGCAGCGAGGCGTCGGCCTTGGCCCCGACCGGGCAGACGTCGGGCGCCTTGTCCCGCACGAAGTCGGTGGACGCCATGAAGCCGTGCTCCAGGTCGTCGATCCCGAGCCCCGCGGCCTCACGGTAGGTGACCGAGCACAGGTGGCCGGTGACCTTCATCCCGCGCCTGTGGGCGGCGTCGATGGCCGCCTTCAGCTCCGCGCGCGGGATGTTCATGTAGGCCTTGAACGAGGTCACGCCCTCCTGCGCCCAGTAGTCCACCGTGCGGGCGGCGTCCGCCGGGTCCTTCAGCACCTGCATCTTCACGGTGTAGGCGCCCCGGCCCTCCAGGTAGGGGCCGCTGGCGTCGATGTCGGGTCCGGCGGCCTTGCCGGCGTCGATCAGCGCCCGGGTGTTCACGTCGGCCAGGGGGGCCAGCGAGCCGCCGGTGCGCATCGTCGTGGTCCCGCCCGCCAGGTACAGGCGCGACATGCTGTAGGGGAACTCCCCGTACTGCGCGCCCTTGCTGGAGGGGTAGAACAGGTGCTCGTGCACCATGACGAAGCCGGGGATCAGCGTCTTGCCCCGGCCGTCGATCACCTCCGCGCCCGCGGGCGGCCGGGTGCTGGCGGAGGGGCCGAGCGCCGCGATCCGTCCGTCGCGGATCACCAGCGTCATGTCGCGGCGGGGCGGCGCGCCCGTGCCGTCGATCACCTGCGCGCCCGTGATGGCGATCACCGGCTGGGTGTAGGCGAGCGCGTCGCGGTCCAGCTTCTCGGTGAAGGCGGCGCCCGCGGCGGCGGCGGCGAGGAGGAGGGCGATCGGCATCAGAACTCGGCCTTCAGGGGTGCGAGGTCGGGGAAGACGGCGGCGCGCTTCTGCGCCCGGGCGCCCATGGCCTCCCTCATGTGCTCGGGGCTGAGCATGGCGGCGTTCCACACGCCGACGTAGTCCAGCGCGTCGGCGGTGGAGTGGTCGCGGGCGTATCCGATCATGACTTTCGAGCCGGTCACCGCCACCGGCGGCTTGCCGGCGATCTCGCCGGCGATCGACAGGGCGTGCGCGGTGCAGGCCGCCGCGTCGGGGAACACGGCGTTGACGAGGCCCAGCCGCAGCGCCTCGTCGGCGGGGAAGCGGCGGCCCGTGTAGGCCAGCTCGCGCACCATGCCCTCCGGCATCAGCTTGCACAGGCGCGGGAAGGTGCCGACGTCGGCGGTCATGCCGATGTTGATCTCCTGGATCTGGAAGAAGGCGTCGACCGTGGCGTAGCGGATGTCGCAGGCGGTGGTCATGTCCACCGCGCCGCCGATCACGCCGCCCTGCACGGCCGCGATGACCGGGAAACGCGCGTCCTCCAGGCACGAGAAGCTGCGCTGGAGGCGCCGCACGTCGAACCGCAGCCTCTCCGCCGCGGTCGCCCGGTCCGCGCCGGTGGCGGCGACCCCGCCCTCGGCGAACACCGACAGGTCCATGCCCGAGCTGAAGTGCTTGCCGGTCGAGGAGATGACCAGGCAGCGCGTGGCGCCCGCCGCATTCAGATCGTCCACGATCTTCGGCAGCTCGTTCCAGAAGGCGCGCACCATGCTGTTGAAGCTGTCCGGCCGGTTCAGCACGAGGTGGGCCACCCCGCCCTCGGACGAGAGATCGAAGCAGGTGGGCATGGTCGGTACTCCGGGCTCGCCCATCCCTATCTTTCCGTTCTTCCCCGCGGAAGCGGGGACGCAGCTCTGGACCCGCGCACGCGGCTGGCCGGAGCGGAGCCGCTCACACGGTCCCCGCTTCCGCGGGGAAGAGCGGAGGGATAGAGACGGGGCGAAGGAGCCCCGCTCATGGACGCCAGCGTCGCGCGCGAGCCTCGCCGTCGCACGGTCCGCCTCGCGGACGGCGAGATGAGCCTCCTGGACTTCGGCGACCCCCGTCGCCCGGCCGACGTCGTGTGGGTGCACGCCAACGGCTTCCACGCCCAGACCTACCGCGCCGTGCTTCAGCCCCTGGCCGCCGGCCTGCGCGTGCTGGCGCCCGACCTGCGCGGCCATGGGGCGAGCACGCTGCCGGCCGACCCCGACCTCCTGCGGGACTGGGGCGCCCACGCCGGCGATCTGCGGGTGCTGCTGGACGGGCTGGAGGGGCGGCCCCCCGTGCTCGCCGGCCACTCCATGGGGGCCACGACGGCCCTACTGGCCGCGGCGTCGGCGCCGGAAAGGGTGCGTTCGCTCGTGCTGTTCGAGCCGGTGATCCTGTCGCGCCTGCGCACGGTGGGGGCCAAGATGCCCGGCGCGCGCGCCAACCTGCTGCGCAACATGCCGCTGGCGAAGGGCGCCCTGGCCCGCCGGCGCGGATTTCCTGGACGGGCGGAGGCCCTGGCCGCCTACCGCGGCCGCGGCGCCTTCAGGACCTGGCCGGAGGCGTCGCTGGCCGACTATGTGGCCGGCGGCTTCCGCGAGGCCGGCGCGGGCGTCGAGCTCGCCTGCGCGCCGGAGTGGGAGGCGGCCAACTACGCCGCCCAGGGCCACGACGCCCGGGCGGCGCTGCGGCGTGTCGCGAGCTGGCGCGGCGTGCCCGTGCGCATCCTCAAGGGCGACCACGGCTCCACCTGCGCCGTCTCGCAGTCGCGCCGGGGCGTGGCGGTGGAGACGGTGGCCGGCGCCGGCCACTTCCTGCCGCTGGAGCGCCCCGAGCTCGTGCGCGAGGCGCTGCTGGACGCGGTGGGCTAGACCGCGCCCAGCCGGCGGGCGGTGAGGTAGGAGAAGGCCAGGCAGAACAGCGCCAGTCCGATCCCTCCCGCCGCCAGGCACCAGACCAGGGCGACCCCGCCCCACAGGGCGCCCAGCGCGACCAGGGCGCCCCAGGCCATCATCCAGGGTCCTGCCGCCCGGTGCGTCCGGTCCCACACCCGCTCGTCGGCCAGAGTCCAGGGCGTGCGCACGCCGAAGACGTAGTTGTAGCGGATCTTGCCCATCAGGTTGCCGATCACCGCCAGGAGCAGGCCCAGGCCGACGGTGACCACCCGGGCGGGATCGATCTGCAGCCCCAGTCCGCCCGCCAGGATCAGGCTGTGAACGAGCGCCAGGAACAGCAGCAAGGCCACGCTCACCGCCGCCCACGGCCCCGCCGACCGCTCCAGCCGCCCGCGCGCCGGCATCACCCGGGGCAGGGCGGCGAACATCAGCGCCACCGCGGCCGCGAGCACGGGCGTGACCATGGCCGCCTCGGCTCGCGAGCCGAAACGGTCCGTCCGTCCGTCCAGCCCGAAGTGCGTCGGCAGGCCGGGCGGCAGGTGCGGCCACGCCAGGGCGGAGGCGACGGCCATGCCTCCGACGATCAGGGCCGAGGCGGCGAGCGGCTTGGCGACGGTCATGACGGATCACCCTTCTGGGCGACGGCGGGCGGCGCTTGCGCCGGCCGGTCGCGGTTGAAGCCGAACCCCTCCATCAGCGCGGTCAGCGCATCCTCCAGCACGGAGGTGTTGAGCCGGTGGATCAGCGTCGTCCCCTCCCGCTGCACCTCCACCAGCCCCGCCTCTCGCAGCACGGCGAAGTGGCCGGACAGGGTGGGTTTGGAGAGCGTGAAGTGCTCGGCCAGCTCGCCCGCGCTCATCTCCCGCTCGCGCAGGAGCTGGAGGATGCGGCGGCGGGTGGGATCGCCTAGCGCCTTGAGGACCTGGGACATGCCGTTCCGGTGACCGCGCCGTGTTGTTCGGCAAGCGACAAATTAGCCGAAGAGCGAAGTTCGTCAACGGGTATTTTGTCGCTGACCTAATCATCGCACCGTCGCCCTCGGGCTTGACCTGAGGGCCGAGCCGTTCGCGAGCTCCCGACCCGCGATAAGCGCACGACCGGCGTCCGGCCCTCGGGTCAAGCCCGAGGGCGACGGAAGTAGAGGGCGTAAGGAGCGGCGGGGCCCTACAGCCCCAGCCCAGGCGTGATCCTCGGCAGCAGCGCGGCGCGGGCGGCGTCGGTCATCGGCAGGGCCTTGCGCGTGGCGAGGTCGAAGGAGACCACCACCGCCTCCGAGCTGATCCAGGGCTCGCCGCTCACCGGGTCGAGCATCCAGTGCGCCACGCGACTGACCTTGCCCTCCACGGCGGCCAGGCCAGAGCGCATCTCCAGGTGGTCGCCGGGGCGCGGCCGCCCAAGCACCAGCAGGCGGTACTCCAGCACGGCCCCGCCCACACGCGTCCCATCCGGCGCGCTCGCGGCCGCCGCCTCGCGCACCGGGTTCATCAGCGTGGAGGCTCCGTCCGAGACGCGGCCGAAGAACTCGTCCACGCGCAGGAAGCCGTGCACGTCGCAGCCCGCCGGCCCCAGCACGCCGCGTGAAATGCACACGAGCCCGAGCGCGTCGGCTTGCTCCAGCGAGGCGCTCGCCGCGGGCGCGTCCGCGAAGGCGAGCGATCGGGGCGCCGCCTCTGGGGGCGGCGGGCCGAGCAACGCCTGCGACGCCTCCGTCGCCCGCCGAGGCCACGGAAAGACCACGCCCGCCGCTGTGGCGTGCTCTACGCGCAGCAGGAAGGTGGAGGCCGGGGCCCCGTCCGCATGGCGCATCACCAGGGCGACCGCCGCGTCCGCCTCGCCCCAGCGGACCACGCCGCCCGTCATGCTCAGCGGCGCGCCGGCATGCGCCTCGCGCAGGAACCGCACGTGCGCCTCGCGCACCACCAGGGTGGAGCTCGCGTCGGGGCGGAAGGCGTCGGGCAGCCGCAGCTTCAGCGCCAGGCCCGCCAGCCCCTCCAGAGCCCGGGCGAGGTGGTGGCGCACGTTCATGTGCCCCATCTCGTCGCACTCCCAGGCGTTGACCCCGCCCCGCCAGACCTCCGTCGCGCCCATCCGCTCCCGCGCTCCGCGCGTCCGTTCGTCGCGCCGCGGCGGCCCCGTTTGGCGCCGCCGCAGCTATCCGTTAGACCGCCCGCCTCGCGCGCGCACCCCGCGCCCCCACGCTCCCCACGAGTCCCTCCGATGCAGACGACCTCGGCGCAGCCGCAGATCACCGGCCAGGTGCTGATGTACTCCAACCCGCAGCCGCTCAGCCTCGAGCTGCACGGCGACTACGGGCTGGTGTCCTCCGAGCACCCGTTCGCCTTCGCCTTCGCCGCCAACGCGGTGCCGCTGGCGGTGACGGAGTTCGGCCCGGCGGCGGTGAACTACCCGATCATCTTCGCCGGCGAGGAGCGCGCGCCGCTGGCCGTGATGAGCGTGCGCCCGAACGAGAACCTGTTCATCACCGAGGGCCGGTTCGATCCCGAGGCCTACATCCCGGCCTTCATCCGCCGCTACCCCTTCGTGACGGCCACCAACCCGGGCGAGGACCAGGCGATCGTCTGCATCGACGCGGACGCCGGCTTCCTGTCGAAGACCGGCGGCGACGTGAAGCTGTTCGAGAACGGCCAGCCCACCGACTACACCAAGAACGCCATCGAGTTCTGCAAGAACTTCGAGGTGGAGCGCCAGCGCACCGAGAGCTTCGTCCAGCTGCTTAAGACGCTCGACCTGTTCGAGGAACGCAAGCAGACGATCACGCCGAACAACGAGGACGGCACGCCCGGCGAGCCCATCCAGCTGTCCGACTACTACGCCGTGTCCGAAGCCAGGCTGGCCGCCCTGCCGGCGGAGAAGCTGGTGGAGCTGCGCGACACGGGGGCCCTGCAGCAGATCTACGCCCACCTCCTCTCGCTGCCCCTGTGGGAGCGGCTGGTGACGAAGACGCTGACCCGCTTCCCGCAGGAGACCGCGGGCAACGCGTAGTTCTCCTCCCCCATCGCAGATGGGGGAGTGCCCCGGAGGGGCCGGCGGGCGCAGCCCGACGGCGCCCGCTTCGATGTCGTTTCCGCCATCGCGCGGCCCCTCCGGCCCTCTGGCCACCTCCCCATCTGCGAGCGGGAGGGAGAGTAGGCCTCAGCCCCGAGAGAACACCGAGCGGGTCAGGCAGGAGAAGACCAGCCGGCCCGCCTCGTCCAACAGGTCGTGCTGGGCGATGACCACGCCCTTGCCCTCGCCGACCGGATCGAGGGCCAGCACCGTCATGCGGCCGCGCAGCAGCTCGCCGGCGGGCGGGTTGCGCATCCAGCGCAGGGCGTCGACGCCCAGCCGCTTGGTCTGCGGCCAGCCGTGCGACGCCTCCGCGTCCAGCTTGGACCAGATCGCATAGACCATGGCGTCCGGCGCGCCGCCCTCCGCATCCCAACGGGGGGCGAAGGCGTCGCGGAACGCGTCCAGCGCGCGGGCGTCCACGGCGGCGACGCCGAGGCTGACGACCTGGCCGACCGTGAGGTCGTCGAAGGGTGCGGGCAAGGAGCGACTCCGGTCTGACGCCGCCGCAGCTTAGAGCATCGCCGCCGCAGGACCACGCGATCCCGCGCGCGCCGCTTGCGTCGGCCGGCGCCGCGCCCGATCTTGGCGGCATGACGGCCGCCAAGTTCCTCCTCTCGCTCGCCGGCCTGCTGCTGCTGACCGCCGCCGGGCCGGTGGTGAAGAACCCGCACGTGGAGGTGGAGCTGGTGGGCCAGACCGCCTCCGCCGCGCCGGGCTCCACCGTCTACCTCGCGGTGCGCGAGAGCATCGTTCCCCACTGGCACACCTACTGGCGCAACGCGGGCGACAGCGGCGAGCCCACCAGCATCGCCTGGACGCTGCCGAAGGGGTGGAAGGCCGGCGAGATCGTCTGGCCCGCGCCGCACGAGCGCCTGCGCACCGGGCCCCTGGTCAACTACGTCTTCAACGGGGTCGTCTACCTGCCCGTGCCGGTCGAGGTTCCCGCCGACGCCCAGCCCGGCTCCACCGCGCCGATCCGCGCCAAGGTGGACTACCTGGTCTGCGCCGACGTGTGCGTGCCGGAGAGCGCCGAGCTGCAGCTGAACCTGCCGATCGCCGCCGCGACGCCCGTGCCCGACCCGCGCCACGGCCGCGCCGTGACGGAGACGCTGGCCGCCGCACCGAAGGCGGCGGGGCTGAAGGCGGTGTTCGCCAAGTCGGGCGAGGGGCTCAGGCTCGCCGTGACCGGCCCCGAGCTGAAGGGCGCCGATGTCGGCCAGGCCTGGTTCTATCCCTACGACGGCACGGCGCTCGACCACGCCAAGCCGCAGCTGGTGGAGCGCGGGCCCGAGGGCCTGACGCTGACCCTGCCCACGGGCTACGCCTTTGCGCGGGGGGCTCCGGCCAAGCTGGACGGCGTGCTCGCGCTCGGTCCCGGCAAGGCGTGGGAGGTCGCGGCCACGTCCGGGACCGCGCCTTCGGGCGCCGCGGGGCTGAGCCGGCCGGCGGCGTCAGGCAGTCCGGGCGCGACGGGCTCCGTGCCGGGCGGCTCGGGCGCATCCGGCGCGGCGGGCGGGAGCGGCGCCCTGGCCCTGCTGGGCTACGCCGGCGCGGCCTTCCTGGGCGGGCTGATCCTGAACCTGATGCCCTGCGTCTTCCCCGTGCTGTCCATCAAGGCGGCGCAGCTGGTCCGGCACGGCGAGCACCCCGCCGAGGCGCGGGCGGAGGGGCTCGCCTTCCTGGCGGGCGTCGTGGGGACCTTCGTGGCCCTCGCGGCCGCGCTGCTGGCGCTGCGCGCCGGGGGCGAGGCGGTCGGCTGGGGCTTCCAGCTGCAGTCGCCCGCCGTGGTGGCCGCGCTCGGCCTGCTGATGCTGGCCGCGGCGCTGAACCTCTCCGGCGTTTTCGAGGTCGGGACGTCCGTGCAGGGCGCCGGCAGCGGACTGGCGGGGAGGGGCGGGCTCGCGGGCGCCTTCTTCACCGGCGTCCTGGCGGTGGTGGTGGCCGCGCCCTGCACCGCGCCCTTCATGGCCGGCGCGATCGGCTGGGCGGTGGTGCAGCCGGCGGCGGTGGCGCTGCTGGTCTTCGCCGCCCTCGGCCTGGGCATGGCCGCGCCCTTCGTGTTGATCGCCTTCAGCCCGGCGCTGCTGGCGCGCCTGCCCAGGCCGGGAGCCTGGATGAGCACCGTCAAGCAGGTGCTGGCCTTTCCCATGTACGGCGCGGCCGCGTGGCTCGCCTGGACCTTCGCGCAGCAGACCGGGCCCTTCGGCCTGCCCTACCTGTTCGCCGCCGCCGTCACGCTCGCCTTCGCCCTGTGGCTCTGGGGCGCGGGCCAGCGGCGCGAGGCGGAGGGCGGGCGCGTCGTCCCGCTCCGCGTCGGCGCGGGTCTCGCGGCGGCCGCGGTGGTGGCGCTCACCGTCGGCGGTGCGCGCGAGGAGGCCGTGGCCGCCCCCGCCGCGCCCGGCGCCACGGCCTCCGTTCCCGCGGGGGGCGGGCTGGCGGCCGAGCCCTGGTCGCCCGAGCGCGTCGCCGCCCTGCGCGCCGAGGGCCGGCCCGTGTTCGTGGACTTCACCGCCGCCTGGTGCGTCACCTGCCAGGTGAACGAGCGCACCGCCCTGACCGGTCGCGCGGTCGCCGACGCCTTCGCCAGGCACAAGGCCGTCTACCTGAAGGCCGACTGGACCAAGCGCGACGCGTTGATCGCGCGCACGCTGACCGAGCACGGCCGCTCAGGCGTGCCGCTCTATCTGGTGTATGGTCCCACCGGGGAGCCCGCGGTGCTGCCGCAGCTCCTTACGGAGGGCCTGGTCGTCCAGGCCGTCGAGACCGCCGCCAGACCCGCAGCCTGACAACCCCGAAGGAGTCCGCCATGACGCCCCGCCGCCTCGTGATCGCCGGTTTCGCCGCCGCCGTTCTCGCTTCCGCCCCCGCGCTCGCGGCGGGGCCGGCTCCCGCCTTCACGGCCCAGAACGCCGACGGCAGGCCCGTGAGCCTCGCCCAGTTCAAGGGCAAGACGGTGGTGCTGGAGTGGACCAACTCCGGCTGCCCCTACGTCGGCAAGCACTACGGCTCGGCCAACATGCAGACCCTGCAGAAGGAGGCCCGCGCCCAGGGCGTGGTCTGGCTGTCGGTGATCTCGTCCGCCCCCGGCCAGCAGGGCTTCAAGACGGGCGCCGAGGCTAAGGCGTGGGCGAAGGAGAGCGGCGCCTCGCCCAGCGACATCCTGCTCGACCCCGACGGCAAGCTCGGCCGCCTCTACGGCGCCAAGACCACGCCGGACATGCGGATCGTCAACACGAAGGGCGAGCTGGTCTACGAGGGCGCGATCGACGACAAGCCCACCAGCAACGCCGCCGACGTGAAGACCGCCAAGAACTTCGTCCGCGTCGCCCTGGCGGAGATCAAGGCCGGCAAGCCCGTGTCCACGCCGTTCGCCAAGCCGTACGGCTGCTCGGTGAAGTACAAGGGCTGACGACGCGCCGGTCGCCGGCGCGTCGTCGAGACGTCGGCGCTGCGTGCTCGGCGCAGGCCGGCGGGCTCGCGTCGCCGGCCCGGCGGAGCGGATCCGCCGGGCCGGCATCGCCAAGGATGGCGGAACGCGTGTCCGCTTAGTTCCTGGGCTTGACGTAGACGACGCGCGGTCCGCGGCCCGCCAGCAGCAGGCCGAGCACGAACCCAGCCCCGGCGGCGGCCGCCAGGGCGGCGTAGGGCTTCTCGCGGACGAAGGGGTCGATCGTCTCGCTGGCGTCGTGGACGCGCTGCTGCGCCTGGCCGTAGAGGCCGCGCGCCTGCTCGCCGGCCTTCGACACCGCCGCCTTGGCGCCCTCGGCGGCCTGGTTGATCGCGTCCTGCGCGGTGCCGATCACCTTCTGCGCTCGTCCCTCCAGCTGGGTGGCGGCGCCTTTGGCCTGGAGATCGTCGCTGCCGACGGCCTTGCCCAGCTCGTTCTCGATTCCGCCTACGCCCGTCTTCGCGGCGCCTTCGATGGTGTTCTCGCTCATGGTGATCTCTCCTGGTGTCTTGCCGCTCAACGGCGACGATGCTTGGTGTTGCGCGCCTTCTCCTGGCGCTTGAGGCGACGGCTGAGCGCCATGTCGCCGACGATCCCGAGGACGGCCACGGCCACCTCCGAGGCGGTGCGGAGGGCCGCGGGATCGCGGTGGGTCGCGGGCGCCCGCTTCGGTCCAGCCCCCGCGAGCCGCGGCCCCAGCAGGGCGAGGAGCCCCGTGACGACGGCGAACACGAGCGCGGTGAGCGCCGAAGCCGCCGCCGGGCTGACCGCGAGCTTCAGCGCCGCGTAGACGGCGAAGGCCGCCGCCACGAGGACGATTCCCGCGGCGACGGCGATCATGACGGCGGCGACCAGGCCTGCGCCCAGCCGCCGAGCCAGGTCGCCCAGCATCAGGGCCGCTCGACGTCGCGGCCGTCGGTGCGCTCGACCTCGACCTCCGTGTGACGCACCGTGTCCCTCACGGTCTCGAGGCGCTCGCTGGCGTCCTTGCGCACGACCACCTCCTCGACCACGCGGGCCTGCTTGCCCACGACGGCCTCCTCCGCCGTCTCCGTCATCTCCAGGCTGCGCTCCTGGAACAGGCCGGCGGAGTCGCGCACGGCCTCGCCCACCGGGCGGCGCTGGACCTCGACGTGCTCCTCGCGGAGCTGCACGGAGTCCCGCACCGGCGTCTCAACCGTGTACGCGCGCACGCGCACGCCGCCGCGATCAACCTGCCGCTTGCCTACCTGCAGACGTTCCTCGACGATCGGGATCACGGCGTCGGTCGCCGGAGCCGCTGCCGCAAGGGGCGCCGCGGGGGCGGCGAAGCCCGCCGCCCTGATCTGCCGCTCCCGCTCGTCCAGATCGACGGGATGGGTGCTGTCCAGGAACTGGTGCACCCGATCCGCCTGGGCGTCGTCGGTGTTCACGGTGAGCAGGAAGCCGCCCCGCTTCGTGGCCTCCTTGTAGATGTGGCGATCCTCGCCGAAGACCGCGCCCGTGTCGTCGTCGAAGGCGTTCGTGTCCTCGCCGTGCAGGCCGTGGTCGATGTCGATGATGCCGAGCTGCTCGAGCTTGGCCTGGGCCGCTTCGGCCTCGGCCCGGGTATCGTAGAGGGCGGTGAAGGTGTGCATGGGTGGCTCCTGATCCTGACGCTTACTTCGCGGTGACGACGAGTTCGGTGCGGCGGTTCTCGGCCCGGCCGCTCGCGCTCGCATTGGTGTCGACGGGGTTGGACGAGCCGCCGGTGGCGGTCTTCATCCGGTCGGCCGGAACGCCCTGTGCGGCGAGGGCGGCCCGGACGGCCTCGGCCCGCTGCGTCCCCAGCTGAACGTTCCGGGGATCGGCTCCCGTCGAGTCCGCATAGCCCGCGAGCTCGACCCTGGCCGCGGGATAGGCCGCGAGGATCTGCGCCAGCGCGCTCACCGTCTGCTGCGCGTCTGCGGGCAGTTCGGCGGAGTCGGTGGCGAAGTTCAGCCGGTCGAACGTGAACCGGCGCGGCGGCGCGTCGCCCGAGGCCAGGAAGCGCTGCAGCTCATAGTTCAGCGTGTTGGGCTCGAGATCGACCGTTGCGCCCCCGGGCAGCGTGACCTTCTCCACGGCGAGCGGGGGCGTTGAGGGCGCGGCGGCCGTGTCGGTCGTCGTGGTCGTGGTCGTCTGCGTCGTGTTGGCGACCGGAGCGGGCGCGCGCTGCGAGCAGCCGCGGAACAGGAGGAGAAGAAGCAGAACGCCCAGCAACGCCAGCAGCCAGGGCAGCCACGCGGGCATGCCGCCCTTCTTGGCGACGGGCGTCACTTTCGACGTGCCGTGCACGCCGGGCTTGTTCGGGTCGGTGTTCGTCATCGTCGTCCTGTTCGCGTCGGCCCGTCAGGGCGCGTTGTGGGATCGGAGCGGGCTGCGCCAGACGTGCGGGCGCCGGGGACGCCGCCTCGCGCGGCGTCCCCTTCCAGGTGTCTGGTCAGATGCGCCGGTCGGCGGCGTGGCCGGTGTTTCCGCCCGTGCGTTCGACCTCGACCTCGGTGTGGCGCACCGTGTCGTTCACCTCCTCGGTGCGCTCGCTCACGTCCTTGCGGATGGTCAGCTCCTCCGTGATGGTCGCCGTCTTCGCGACCACCGCCTCTTCCGCGGTTTCCGTCATCTCAATCGTGCGGTCGCGGAAGGCGTCCTCGGCGCCGGTCAGCGCCCGGTCGACCGGGCGCCGCTCGATGCTGACGTTCTCCTCGCGCAGCGACACCTGCTCGCTGACCGGCGTCTCCACGACGTACGAGCGGACCCGTACGCCGCCGCGATCGACCTCGCGCTTGCCGACCACCAGGCGCTCCTCGACGATCGGGATCGCCTCGTCGCGGTCTGCGGAGGCGACGCGGCCGGTCTCGGGGGCGGTCCAGCCCTGACCCTTCCACTCGTTCTGCAGCTGGTCCACGTCGATCGCGCCGGTCTCGTCCAGCACCCGGACCGCATCGTCGGTCCGCGCATCGTCGACGCGCGCGGTGAGCAGGACGTGGCCGCGGCTCACGCCCTCGGCATAGGTGTGGGCGTCCTCGTGGTCGCCGAACAGATGCTTGAGACCGCCCAGAAGGCCCGGCTCGGCCGCGCCGCCCGTGGCGCCGGCGGCCGCGCCTTGGTCGTGGATGTCGATCGCGCCGGCCCCAAGCCCCAGGGTGTCGAGGCGTTGCCGGGCCGCTTCGGCGGCGGCGCGATTTTCGTAGAGGGCCGTGAGTGTGCGTAGAGACATAGGAGTTCTCCCAGGGGAAAAGTTGACGTTGTAGGGTTGTGAGGTGCGCTAGACGGGTGTGCGCTCGACGTCGGCGTGCTCGCTTCGGAGGGTGACCTCCCGTTCCACGTGCTCGACGTGGCTGCGGCGCGTGATCCGCAGCTCCTCCTTCAGGACGAGCCGCTTCTCGACGACGAGGATCTCCTCGACGACGGGGTAGACGAGGACGTCCCCATCCATCCGGATTTCGGGCGCGACCTGGACCACGCTGCCGATCTCCACGCGCTCGACGACGACGTCCTCGTGCCGCAACGCCGCGCGGATGAGCTCCTGCCGCTCCTCGACGTGCGTCGTGACCCGCACGCGCGAGGTGTCGACCGCCGCCTTGGAGAGCACGGCGACCTCGGAGGCGAGCGGAATACGCAGACTATCTGCGGCGTCTGACGCCTTCATGACCCGACCCCGCCCGTGACCACGCCTTAACCTGCGGTCGCGCAACGTCGTTCCCTGGAAACTCTCTATTTGCGATCGTCGGAAACTGTCTCGGCGCGATCACGAGGCTGAATATGCCTGCGCCTCTCGATGCACGAGGCCGTCTCACCCCGCCCGAAGCCTGACCTTGGGCATGTTGGACCAGCTTGGCCGTTCATTGTCGAACGATGGATGTTTCTTCACCGGCGGCTGAACGCCGGCAGCGAGCACGCGGGGCCGGCGCCCGGCTGCGCCCCAGAGCGCCAAGGCGGACGGCCGCCAGCGCCCCGCTCCAGCGACGAGCGTCGGCTACGGCTTCGACGGCCCCGCCGCGCGGCAGCGGTCGGAGCAGAAGCGGACGTGCTCCCAATCGCGCTCCCACTTCTTGCGCCAGGCGAAGGGCAGGCCGCAGGCGGCGCAGGTCTTGGTGGGCAGGTCGGCCTTGCGGACCGTCTTGCCGCCCTTCTTCACGCCTGCGCCACGGCGGCGTCGCCGTCCTGCGGCAGCAGGAAGCGGCCGTAGAGCAGGGCGATGGGCTTGGCGCGGTCGTCCTGCCAGGCCTCCACGGCCACGTTGGCGATGCGGCGGCCCAGGCGCTTCACCTCGGCCCGGGCGTAGGTGTCGCGCGGGCGGCCGGAGCGCAGGTACTCCACGGTGACGCCCACGGTGCGCGGCAGCCGCCCGTCCGTGCGGCGCGCCAGCTCGGCGATGGCGGTGAGCTCCAGGAAGGCGCCCAGGGTGCCGCCATGCAGGGCGGGGATGGTGGGGTTGCCGACCAGGTGCTCGGCGAAGGGCATGACGCCGTAGAGCTCGCCGCCGGTCACCTCGGAGCGCAGGCCCAGGAAGGCGGCGTAGGGGATCAGGGCGAACAGGCCGGGCGCGGGGTCGCTCACGCGTCGCCGCTCCCGCGGGTCGAGCCGGGGCGGTTCAGCGCGAAGGCGGCCTGGGCGGTGGCCACGGGATCCTCCGCGTCCTTGTCGTAGGCCGTGGCGCGGACGAAGCCGATGTGGCGGGTCAGCTTGTAGCAGTTCGCCCGCGCCCACACGTCCAGCCCCGGCTCGGCCGCGCGCATGTAGTCGATCCGCAGGTCCAGGGTGGCGATGGGCAGGAAGTCGCTCAGCGCCGCCCAAACCGCCTGGCCGCAGGTGTGGTCCAGGAGCGTGGTGACGGCGCCGCCGGCGATCACGCCCGTGGCCGGGTCGCCGATCAGCCTGGCGTCGTAGGGCAGGCGCATCAGCGCCTCGCCGGCCTCCACGCTCTCCAGGCGGAGGTTCAGCGCGCGCGCCTGCGGGCTGCCGCGCGTGGTGGCGACGCCGACGCTCTTCAGCATCTCCAGCGGGGTCAGGCGGGCGTCTCCCCTAGGCGGCGCGGAGGAAGGCGTCGGCGGCCGCGCCCGCGCGACGGGGCCCCAGCACGGCGGCGGCGCGGGCGCCCGCGCCCAGAACGCGCTCGCCGTAGGCGCGGAGCGCCGCGGCGTCCACCGCCTCCACGCCCGCGGCCAGCTCCTCGGCAGGGACCAGCCGGTCGAACAGCAGGCACTGGGCGGCGGCCTGCTCGGCGCGGTGCAGCGGCTGCTCGCGCGCCATGGCCATCTGTCCGCGGCTCTGCGCCTTGGCGCGGAGGAGCTCGGCGGGCTCGACCCGGTCGGTCAGCCGGCGCAGCTCCACGTCCACCAGTTCGGCCAGGGGCTTGGCGTCGGCGGCGGAGGCGCCTGCGTAGACGCCCAGGAGACCCGCGTCCTCATAGGTCTCGGCGTAGGCGTCCACGGCGTAGGCCAGGCCGCGCTTCTCGCGGGCCTCCTGGAACAGGCGGCTCGCCATGCCGCCGCCCAGGATCTCGGCGAACAGGCGCTGGGCGTGCCAGGCGGGGTCGCGCACGCCGGCGCCGGGGAGCAGCAGCACGAGGTGCGCCTGCTCCAGCTTGCGCGCCTCGGCGAGGGCGCCGCCGACGAAGCGGGCGGGCTCGGGCGCGGGCAGGGCAGAGGCGGGCGCGGCCAGGTCGCCGAACGCGGCCTCGGCCAGGCGCAGCAGCTCCGCCTCGTCCACCGCGCCGGCGGCGCTGACGACGAGGCGGCGCGGGTCGAGGTAGAGGCCGGCGTGCCAGGCGCCCAACGCGTCCCGGTCGGCAGGGGCGAGCGTGGCGTCGTCGCCCAGGATCGGGCGGCCGAGTCCCTGGCCGGCGAAGGCGCGCCCCTGGGCGAGGTCGAACACCCGGTCGTCGGGCGTGTCGGCGGCCTCGGCGATCTCCTGGCCGATGACGCCCTTCTCGCGCTGCAGCTCGGCGGCGTCGAGCACCGGGCGGCGGAGGAGGTCGGCCAGCACGGCCATGGAGGTGGGCAGCCGGCCGGCGAGGCCGCGCACCTGGAAGCTGGTGCGCTCCCAACCCGTCGCCGCGTTGATCCAGCCGCCGTCGGACTCGACCGTCTCCACGATCTCCTGGGCGGAGCGGTCGCCGGCGCCCTTGAACACCATGTGCTCCAGAAGGTGCGACCAGCCGTTGCGCGCCTCCGGCTCCCACCGGGCCCCGCCGCGGACCACGACCGACAGGGCGAAGCTCTCCAGCCCGGGCATGGGGTCGGCGATCACGCGGACGCCGTTCGTGAGGGTGTGCAGGCGAGCGGTCATGGTCTCTCCTCCCCGCAAGGGGGAGGGAAGAAAGGGATCTGCCGCTCACCCACGCGCGAACCCCCGCACGTGCGCCGCCACGGCGGACTCCTCGGCGGGCAGGCGCACGAATCGCTCGGGCAGGGCGGCGAGGGCGTCGGCCAGGGCGTGGCCGGGCTCGGCGCCCGTGGCGGCGTGCACCGCCTCCGGGAACTTGGCGGGGTGGGCGGTGGCGAGCACCACCGTCGGCCCCCGCGTTGGACGGCGGCGGGCGACGGAGAGGGCCACGGCCGTGTGCGGGTCGATCAGGGTGCGCGAGTCCTCCCAGGCGCGGGCCATGGCGTCGGCCGTGCCGGCTTCGTCGGTCGAGGCGCCCGTGAACCGCTCGCGCAGGGCGTCCAGCGCCTGGGTGGGCGGCGCGATGCGGCCGGTGGCGGCGAACTCGCGGAAGGCGCGGGCGGTCTCGGCCCCGTCCCGGCCCACCGCCTCGAAGTAGAGCCGCTCGAAGTTGGAGGCGACCTGGATGTCCATGGCCGGCGATTGCGTCTCCGCCACCTCGCCCTTCTCGTAGACGCCCTCGGCGAAGGTGCGGGCCAGGATGTCGTTGCCGTTGGTGGCCACGTCGATGCCGCTGACCGGAAGACCCATCCGGGCGGCGGCGTAGCCGGCGAAGGCGTCGCCGAAGTTGCCGGTGGGGACCACGAAGCGCACCGGCCGGGCGGGGCCGCCAAGGGCAGCCGCGCTCGTGAAATAGTAGACCGCCTGGGCGGCGATGCGGCCGAAGTTGATCGAGTTCACGCCCGAGAGGTCGACCTCCGCCTTCAGCGCCGCGTCGGCGAACAGGGCTTTGACGAGGGCCTGGCAGTCGTCGAACGTGCCGTCCACCGCGGCGCAGGAGATGTTGGCGTCGGGGGCGGTGGTCATGAAGCGGCGCTGCACGTCGCTGATGCGGCCGTGCGGGAAGAGGATCACCAGGCGGATGTTGTCGCGGCCGCGGAAGGCCTCCACCGCCGCGCCTCCGGTGTCGCCGCTGGTGGCGACCACCAGGGTCAGGCGGCGGCCGGCCCGGGCCAGGGCGGCGTCGTACAGCCGGGCCAGGAGCTGCATGGCCACGTCCTTGAACGCGAGCGTGGGGCCGTGGAACAGCTCCAGCAGCCACAGGTCGGCGTCCAGCTGCGTCAGCGGCGCGACCGCCGGGTGGGCGAAGCTGGCGTAGGCGGCGCGGCAGTGCAGCAGGAGCTCGTCGGCGGCCAGGGCGTCGCCCGCGAGCCGGCCGACCACGGCGGCGGCCACCTCGGCGTACGGCCGCCCGGCGAAGGCGCCGATCTCCTCGGGCGTGAGCTCCGGCCAGCGCTCGGGCGTGTAGAGGCCGCCGTCGGGGGCCAGGCCCGCCAACAGGGCCTCGGTGAAGTCGACGGCGGGCGCCTGGCCGCGGGTGGAGACGTAGTGTGTCATGCGCGGCGACGCCTCAGCCGGCTCGCGATCCACACACCGACCAGGGCGGCCGCCAGGCCGAACCAGGTGAGCGCGTACTCCAGATGTCGGTTGGGGATGTCGGTGGGCAGCGGCGACGGGGTCAGGCCGGGGCCGGCGGCGGGGCGCTCCAGCTCCAGCATGGCCGGCGCCGGGCGCGCCGCGCCGAGCAGCGACGCCATGCCGGGGATGTCGCGCTCGTAGAAGCGGCCGAGGCCGGCGGAGCGGGGGGAGGGTGCGACCAGCCGCGCGAACCAGGGCTTGGGCTCGGGGGTGCGCAGGACGCCGGTGAGCGACGCGTCCGCCGGCAGGCTGAGGGACTCGGTCCGGGGCTCGGCGAAGCCGACGCCGGCCGTGTAGCCGAGGTCGACCAGCACCGAGCCGTAGGCCGCTCCGGCCAGCGGGCACGCCGCGATCTGCCGCCAGCCCGGCCCGGCGTCGCGCAGGCCGTAGAGGTGCACGCTGCGCGCGCCGAGCCCGCCCTCGCAGCGGACGATGACGCGCGTGAAGTCCAGCGACTGGCCGTCGGCGACGCGGTTCAGCACCACGCCCAGCGGTTCCGGCGGGGCGAAGCGCAGGGCCTCGATGCGATGCACCAGGCGCGTCTTCCACACCCGGCGCTGCAGCTGCCAGGCGCCGAGGGAGACCAGCACGGCGACGCCGGCCAGCACCAGCCCGATGGTCAGGAGTTCGCGGCCGCGGGAGGGGGCGCGGTCATGCGAACGCCCGGCCGGGGGCCGGCCGGGCGTCGCAGGCGTCGAGGCGGAGATGGGGGGCGTCAACGGCCCGCGTGGCCGCCGAACATCACGTAGATGAAGGCGAACAGGAACAGCCACACCACGTCCACAAAGTGCCAGTACCAGGCCGCCGCCTCGAACCCGAAGTGCTTCTTGGGCGTCAGCTGGCCGAGGTAGAGGCGCAGCAGGCAGATGGCCAGGAAGATGGTGCCCACCAGCACGTGGAAGCCGTGGAAGCCGGTCGCCATGAAGAAGGACGAGCCATAGAGCCCGCTGTTGGCCGCGCTCTCGTTGAAGAACAGCCGCTCCGAGATGATCTCGCGGTACTCGTAGGCCTGGATGCTGGTGAACAGCGCGCCGAGGATGATGGTGAGCCACAGGGCCAGCTTGGCCGACTTGCGGTCGCCTTCCTGCACCGCGTGGTGCGCCCAGGTGACCGTGGTGCCCGACAGCAGCAGGGTGACGGTGTTGGTCAGGGGGAAGTGCCAGGGATCGAGCACCTCCACACCCTTGGGCGGCCAGGCGCCCCAGGCGGAACGCACCTCCTCGATGGCCGAGAAGGTCCGGTCGTGATGGAACAGCGCCATCTCGAAGAACATCCAGAACCAGGCGACGAAGAACATCACCTCCGAGGCGATGAACAGGATCATGCCGTAGCGCAGGCCGATGGAGACCACGGGGGTGTGGTCGCCCGCCTTGCTCTCCTTCACCACGTCGCGCCACCAGCCGAACATGCCGTAGAGCAGGCCCGCCACGCCGACGCCGAGCACCACGAGGTTGCCCTTCGGCAGGCCGAAGAGCCCCTTCATCATGATCACCATCCCGATCGCCCAGACGACGGCGAACAGGGAGCACACCAGCGGCCAGGCGCTGGGGCTCACCAGGTGGTAGTCGTGCTGCGGAGCGTCGTGTCGGGCTTCGGCCATGGCGGCGGTCGGGATCCTGCAGAGGCGCGCGCACCCTCAACGCGGTGCGGCGGTCGGGGCTGCCATAGCGCGTTCGCGCACGGGCCGCCAAGCCCGAGTCGCGCGGCTCAGCCCGCCTTGCGCGTGGGGAAGAAGGTGTAGGAGAGCGTGACCTCCTGGAACGCGCGGGTCGACACGTCCGACGCGAACTTGGGGTCGATGTAGTAGATGACCGGGAACTCCACCGTCTTGCCGGCGGGGATGGTCTGGTCGTCGAAGCAGAAGCACTGCGTCTTGATGAAGTGAGCCGCGGCCGACTCCGGGGCCACGCTGTAGACCGCGCGGCCGGTGAGGGCGGCGGGGCCGGTGTTGGTGACCTTGAAGAAGGCCTGGCCCGGCGCGCCGATGCGGACGCTCTGCGTCTCCTGCTCGGCCTCGAAGCGCCAGGGCAGGCCCCGCACGTTGGTGTCGAAGCGGATGGTCAGGCGGCGGTCGAGGGCGGCGGTGGGCGTCGAGGCCGCCTCGCCCCGCCGGGCCGTGCCGTCGAAGCCGGTGGCCTGGCAGAAGGCGCGGTAGAGCGGCACGGCGGCGTAGGCCGCGCCCACCATGGTGCAGACGCCGACCACGCAGGCCACCAGCACGATGCGCTGCCGACGGGGGTCAGCCATGGTGCAGGCTCGCCCCGATGCGCGCCATCGTCACGAAGAAGATCAGCACGCAGAAGCCGACCAGCAGCAGGGCGATGCCGAGCGAGCGCAGCTTGCGCGAACGGGCGGCGGCCTCGCCCTCGCCGAACGGGTTGCGGCCGATCGGCCGGCCGGAGGGAGGCAGGCCGCGCGAGAGGTTGAAGCGGCGGGCGGCGGCGCGGTCTTGCGGTTCGCTCAACGGAGGGCTCCCAGGCCGTGCTCGACGAGGAGCGCGGCGAATACGCCGAACAGGTACAGGATCGACCAGGCGAACAGGTCCCGCGCCTCGCGCGCGCCCTCCCGCGTGGCGTAGAGCCCGCCCGGCCCCGCGGCGGAGGCGTCCCCCGCTGTGGAGCGCGCGAGCCGCACGGCGAGGGCCAGGAACACCAGCCCGCCCACGATCGACGTCGCCGCATAGATGGGGCCGCCCAGTCTCGTCGCCAGGGGCAGCAGGCCCACGGGCGCCAGCACGGCGCTGTAAGCCAGGATCTGCCGGCGGGTGGACCGGGCGCCCTTCACCACGGGCATCATGGGCACGCCGGCCCGGGCGTAGTCCTCCTTGGTGTAGAGCCCGAGCGCCCAGAAGTGCGGGGGCGTCCACAGGAAGATGATCAGGAACAGGATCCACGGGTCGAGCGGCGCCGCGCCGCTGGCCGCGGCCCACCCGACCACCGGAGGCAGGGCGCCCGCCGCGCCGCCGATCACGATGTTCTGCGGCGTCGAGCGCTTGAGCCAGCGCGTGTAGACGACGGCGTAGAAGGCGATGGTTCCGGCCAGCAGGCCCGCCGCCAGCCAGTTGGACACCAGCCCCAGGGTGGCCACCGAGAACAGCGCCAGCACCACGCCCAATCCCGCGGCCTCCGCGGTCGGGATGCGGCCTGTGGCGGTGGGGCGGCCGGCGGTGCGCTTCATCCGCGCGTCGAGGTCGGCCTCGTAGGCCATGTTCAGCGCGCCGCTGGCCCCGGCCCCCACCGCGATGCACAGCACCGCCACGGCGGCGAGGCCCAGGTTCATGGGCCGGTCGGCGCACACGAGCCCGGTCAGGCCGGTGAACACCACCAGCGACATGACCCGCGGCTTCAAGAGTTCGAAGTAGTCGCCCGGGCGCGCCTCCGCGCTCGCCGCCGCGGCGTCCAGGGCGGAGGTGGCGGTCGCGGCGGCGCGGGTCGGCAAGGGCTCAGGTCCAAACGATGCGGGCGCGCCGGCGAGGAGGCCGGCGCGCCCGGGAGGGAGAACACCCGATCCGCGGCCCCTTCAAGGCCGCGTGCGGGAGGGCGTCAGTGCTTCTCGGCGTGGATGACCGGAAGTTCGTTGAACTGGTGGAACGGCGGCGGCGAGGAGAGGGTCCACTCCAGCGTCGTGGCGCCCACGCCCCAAGGATTGGCGACGCCCTTGCGGCGGCGGACCGCGGCCTCGACAAGCATCACCAGGAACACCAGCACGCCGAGCGCCGTGATGGCGTAGCCGATCGACGAGACATAGTTCCACAGGCTGAAGGCGGATGGATAGTCCACGTAGCGGCGCGGCATGCCCTGCAGGCCCAGGAAGTGCTGCGGGAAGAAGATCACGTTCACGCCGGTGAACATCAGCCAGAAGTGTACGCAGCCAAGCGCCTCGTTGTATTTGATGCCGTACATCTTCTCGAACCAGTAGTAGTATCCCGCGAAGATGGCGAACACCGCGCCGAGGCTCAGTACGTAGTGGAAGTGCGCTACCACGTAGTAGGTCGCGTGCAGCGAGTAGTCGATGCCGGCGTTGGCCAGCACCACGCCGGTGACGCCGCCAACGGTGAACAGGAAGATGAAGCCCGTGGCGAACAGCATCGGCGTCTTGAACTCGATGGATCCGCCCCACATGGTGGCGATCCAGCTGAAGATCTTCACTCCGGTGGGCACCGCGATGACCATGGTGGCGGCCACGAAGTAGGCCTGCAGGTTCACGTTCATGCCGACGGTGAACATGTGGTGGGCCCACACCACGAAGCCGACGAAGCCGATGGCGACCATGGCGTAGGCCATGGCCAGGTAGCCGAACACGGGCTTCTTGCTGAAGGTCGCCACCACGTGGCTGATGATTCCGAAGCCCGGCAGGATCAGGATGTAGACCTCCGGGTGGCCGAAGAACCAGAACAGGTGCTGGAACATCATCGGGTCGCCGCCGCCGGCCGCGTTGAAGAAGCTGGTGCCGAAGTTGCGGTCGGTGAGCAGCATGGTGATCGCGCCGGCCAGCACGGGGAGCGACAGCAGCAGCAGGAAGGCGGTGATCAGCACCGACCAGGCGAACAGCGGCATCCTGTGCAGGGTCATGCCCGGCGCGCGCATGTTGAAGATGGTGGTGATGAAGTTGATCGCCCCCAGGATCGAGCTCGCCCCCGCCAGGTGGAGCGACAGGATCGCCACGTCGAGCGCCGGCCCGGTGTGGCCGGTCGTGGAGAGCGGCGCGTACAGGGTCCAACCGCCGCCGAAGCCCTTGCCGGGCCCGCCGTCGATGAACAGGCTGGTGCCCAGCAGCACGAAGCTCGCGATCAGCAGCCAGAAGCTGATGTTGTTCATGCGCGGGAACGCCATGTCCGGCGCGCCGATCATCAGCGGCACGAACCAGTTGCCGAAGCCGCCGATCATGGCGGGCATGACCATGAAGAAGATCATGATCAGGCCGTGCGCGGTGATCACCACGTTGTAGCCGTGGTTCGACGCCTCGATCAGGCCGGACTGGGCCAGCCAGGAGCCGGCCTTGAAGATCTGGATGCCCGGCTGCGCCAGCTCCGCCCGGATCAGGCCGGACAGGGCTCCGCCCACGATGCCGGCCATGATGGCGAACATCAGGTACAGCGTGCCGATGTCCTTGTGGTTGGTGGACAGGAACCAGCGCGTGAAGAACGGCGGCGTATGGTCGTGCGCCTCGTGGCTCGCGCGATGCGCGTGGTCCTCGTGGGCGGCGTAGGTGGTGGCCATGGGTGTCAGGCCCTGCGGGGGTAAGCGGTTCGGGACATGTAGTGTGCGATCACCGGCTCGGGGAGGCGGCGTTGGTCGCCATCGGCTTGGCGGCCTCGGCGGCGGGAGAGGTCTTGGCCTTGCCCAGCGGGCCCGTCTGGGCGGCGGTGGCCGCGCCGGCCGGGGCCGGGGAGGGCGGAGCCGCGCCGTTGGGCCCGACGGTCGCGTCCGGCACGGCGGCGGCCGGGGCCGCCGGGGCGGACTGGCCGGGCGCCGCGGCCGGGACCGGCGAGGCGACAGGCTGGGGCGTCTTGGGAGCGTGCGCGGCGACCCAGGCGTCGTACTTGGCCTGGCTGACCACGTCGACCTGGATGGGCATGAAGCTGTGGTTCACGCCGCACAGCTCGTTGCACTCGCCGTAGTAGATCCCCTCGCGCTCGGCCTTGAACCAGGTCTGGTTGATGCGGCCGGGGATGGTGGTCTGCTGCACGCCGAAGGCCGGCACGAAGAAGGCGTGGAGCACGTCGGCGCTGGTGGAGAGCACCTGCACGGTCTTGCCCACGGGCACGACCATGGGGTTGTCCACGGCCAGCTTCCACAGCTCGGGATGGCCCGCCGCCTTCATCTTGTCCTCGGTCAGCGGGATCGAGTCGAAGGCGAAGCCGCCGTGCTGCGGGTACTCGTAGTTCCAGTACCACTGGTTGCCGGTGACCTTCACCGTCACGTCCGGCTTGGGCATGTCGTGGTAGGTGAACAGCAGCCGGAACGAGAAGATGGCGATGAACATCAGGATCAGGACGGGGGCGGCCGTCCAGACGATCTCGATCGCGGTGTTATGGGTGAAGCGCGCGGGCTCGGGGTTGGCCTTGGCGTTGAACTTGAACACCACCCAGGCGAGCAGGGCCAGCACGAACACGCTGATGGCGATGATGATCGGCAGCAGCACCCAGTCGTGGAAGAAGATGGCCGAGTGGCGCAGGGGCGAGGCCGCGGGCTGAAGCCCGATGCCGCCAGGCGTGGGCTGGCCGAGCAGGTCCGCCGCGCGGACGGTGGCTGTCGAGATGGCCGAGAACAGCGCGCCGGCGGTTCCCGCCGCCCCCCAGCGCTTCGCAAAAGCGGACATGGATCCTGAAAGCCTCGCCGAACACCACGGGTGGAGCGGAGCCGCCGAGGCCGGCGGGCGGGCGGCTCGCTCCGTGTGACGCAGGCTATAAGAGCTCCGCCGGCCCGAGCCAATACCCCGCGCGGGCCGGCGGCGGCTCAGCCCGCCCGCAGCTCCCGAACCGTCCCAAGCGTAGCGGCGAGCTCGCCCTTGGGGTCGTGCTTGTCGCCCCCGCCGATCTCGTCGTAGTCGCCGTCGGCCCGCACGCGGATGCGCCGGGCGAGGTCGGCCAGGGCTTCGTGCAGCGCCGTCGCCTCCTCGCGTGCGGCCGACAGACCCGTCTGCACCGCGGCGGCGCGGGCCACCACGGCGCCGCCCAGGGTCGCCGAAAGCTTGAGCTCCCCACGCGCTTCCATGGCGGTGGCGGTCAGCCGGGCGAAGGCCATGATCGCTTCGTCCAGGGCGTTCTCGGCCTCGAACAGCTGGGCGGCGACGCCCCGCGCCACGTGGTGCTTGTCCATGAGCTCCTCCTTAGGTTTGGCTCGCGCTCAAGCTGCTTCGACGCCTGACTCCCGTCAAGGTAGAGTTTAGTGGGGCGGGTGGGTAGTTGACGTTCACGTAAGCGTCAGTTACTCAGCACGCGTCCCCGCGAGGCTGCTATGGCCGTCGACCTGCGTCGCGCTCCCGAGCGCACCTACACGATCCGGCAGCTGTGCCAGGAGTTCGGGGCCACCGCCCGGGCGCTCCGCTTCTATGAGGACCGGGGCCTGCTCTCCCCGGCGCGCGACGGCCTGAACCGCATCTACCATGCGCGCGACCGCGCCCGGCTGGCGCTGATCATGCAGGGCAAGCGGCTGGGCTTCAGCCTGGCCGACCTGCGCGAGCTGCTGGACCTCTACGACGAGCACGACGGCGGCGCGGCGCAGATGGCCGCCTCCCTGCCCAAGTTCCGCGAGCGCATCGACGCCCTCCATCTCCAGCGGGAGGACATCGACCGCGCGCTGGAGACGCTGGAGGCAGGCGTGGCGCGGCTGGAGGCCAAGCTTGCGGACATTCGTCCCGATCTGCTTCCGCAGGCCGACGACTACGACTCCGTGCTGCGCGCCCGCCTGGGCGACGCGCATCCCCACCCCGACTGAGAGACCCGATGCCCTACCGCGCCCCCGTCCGCGACCAGGTCTTCATCCTGCGCGACGTGCTGAAGATCGACGCCTACGCCAATCTGCCCGGTTTCGCCGACGCCTCCATGGACACGGTGGAGCAGGTGCTGGAGGAGGGGGCCAAGTTCGCCGAGGGCGTGCTCGCGCCCCTGAACAAGGTGGGCGACACCGAGGGCTGCACCTGGTCACCGGACAACACGGTCAGGACGCCGACGGGCTTCAAGGACGCCTACCGCCAGCTGGTGGAGGCGGGCTGGCCCGCGCTGGGCAGCGACCCCGAATATGGCGGCCAGGGGCTGCCGGCGGTGGTCAACGTCGCTTTCGCCGAGATGCAGTCCGCCGCCAACATGGCCTTCGGCATGTACCCGGGCCTGACGCACGGCTGCTACGCCGCGATCCACGAGGGCGGCTCGCCGGAGCAGAAGGCGCTGTACTGCCCCAAGCTCGTCTCCGGCGAGTGGGGCGGCACCATGAACCTGACGGAGCCGCAGTGCGGCACCGACCTCGGCCTGCTGCGCACCAAGGCCGTCCCGCAGGGCGACGGCAGCTATCGCATCAGCGGCCAGAAGATTTGGATCAGCGGCGGCGAGCACGACATGGCCGAGAACATCGTCCACCTCGTCCTGGCGCGGATCGAGGGCGCGCCCGAGGGCGTGAAGGGCATCAGCCTGTTCATCGTGCCCAAGTTCATCCCCGACGCCTCGGGCGCCCCGGGCGAGCGCAACGGCGTCAAGTGCGTGGGCCTCGAGGAGAAGATGGGCATCCACGGCAACGCCACCTGCGTGATGCAGTACGAGGATGCGCAGGGCTGGCTGGTGGGCGAGGAGAACGCCGGCCTGAAGATCATGTTCGTGATGATGAACGAGGCGCGGCTGGGCGTCGGCGTCCAGGGCCTGGCGCAGGGCGAGGCCGCCTATCAGGCCGCCGTGGAGTTCGCCCGCGACCGCCTGCAGGGCCGGTCGCTCACCGGCAAGAAGAACCCGGAAGGCCCCGCCGACCCGATCATCGTGCACCCCGACGTGCGGCGCATGCTGATGGACACGCGCGCCTTCACCGAGGCCGGCCGCGCCTTCATGCTGTGGACCGCGCTGCACGGCGACCTGCAGCGCTCGCCGGACGCCGCGCAGGCGGAAAAGGCCAGCGACTACATGGGCCTGCTGACGCCCGTGGTGAAAGCCTACCTCACTGAGAAGGGGTTCCAGGCGGCCAAGGAGGGCATGCAGGTTCACGGCGGCTCGGGCTTCACCGAGCACTTCCCCGCCAGCCAGTACCTGCGCGACTGCCGCATCGCCCTGATCTACGAGGGGACCAACGGCATCCAGGCGCTGGACCTCGTGGGCCGCAAGCTGGCCGCCAAGGGCGGCCGCGCGGTGATGAGCTTCTTCGCCGAGGTCGACGCGGCGGTGGCCGAGGCCGGGCCGGAGGTGAAGCCGCTGGCGGACAGCCTCGCCGGCCTGAAGGCGCAGCTGCAGGAGGCGACCTTCTGGCTGATGCAGAACGGCCTTCAGAACCCGGACAATGCGGGGGCCGCCTCCACCGACTACCTGCACCTCTTCGGCCTGACGGCGCTAAGCTACATGTGGCTGAAGCTGGCGACCGCCGCGCAGGAGAAGATCGCGGCGGGCGAGGCCGATCCCTTCTACGCGCACAAGCTGACCACCGCCCGCTACTTCGCCGAGCGCATCGCGCCGGAGGGGGCGGCGCACCTCGCCAAGCTGAAGACGGGCGCGGACACGATGATGTCGCTCCCGGCCGAGGCGTTCTGAGCAGGGAGCCTGGCGGCCGAAGGCGGCCGCCAGGCTCCTCCGTCTTCGCTGGAGCCCTCCGCAGAAGGGCTCTAGGGTCGCCGCCCAAGAACAACGGGAGGAACGCCGTGCCTTATGTCGACGCCTACGTGCTGCCGATTCCGAAGGACAGGATCGAGGCGTACAAGGCCTTCTCCGAGTCCATGCTCCACTTCTGGACGGACAACGGCTGCACCTCCTACGTCGAGTGCATTGAGGACGACGTGCCGAAGGGCGAGGTGACTTCCTTCCCGCGCGCCGTAAAGGCGACCGACGACGAGGTCGTGGCGTTCGGCTGGGCCGTGTGGCCCGACAAGGCCACCCGCGACGCGGCCAACAGGAAGATGATGGAGGGGCCCGCCCCCACAGCGCCCATGCCCTTCGACGGCAAGCGCATGTTCTGGGGCGGCTTCACGCCCTTCCTCCAGCGGGGCAAGGGCGCGTGAGCGAACAGGTGTACGCGCCCGACCTCCTCGCCGGGAAGGTCGCCTTCGTCGCCGGCGGCACCAGCGGCATCAATCTCGGCATCGCCAAGCGCTTCGCGCAGCTCGGCGCCAAGGTGGCGGTGCTGGGCCGCAAGCCCGACAAGGCGGACGCCGCCGCCGCCGAGATCGACCGCACCGCCGGCCGCCCCTGCGCCCTGGCGCTGACCGCCGACGTGCGGGACTACGCGGCGGTCGAGGGCGTCATGGCGGTCGCGGCGCGCGACCTCGGCGCCTTCGACATCCTGATCGCGGGGCAGGCGGGCAACTTCCCCGCGCCGGCGCTCGGCATGAGCGCCAACGCCTTCAAGGCGGTGGTCGACATCGACCTCCTGGGCACGTTCAACCTGTTCCGCGCGGGCCATCAGCACCTCGCGCCCGGCGCCTCGCTGATCGCCATCACCGCGGGCCAGGCGGTGAAGCCCACACCGCTGCAGGCCCACGTCTGCGCCGCCAAGGCGGGCGTGAACATGCTGGTGAAGTGCCTGGCGCTGGAGTGGGGGCCGATGGGCGTGCGCGTGAACGCCATCACCCCCGGCCCGATCGAGGGCACCGAGGGCATGGCCCGCCTCGCCCCCACGCCCGAGGCCGAGCAGGCGGCCAAGGACAACACGCCGCTGAAGCGCTACGGCCGCGCCGACGAGATCGGCGACGCCGCCGTGTGGCTGAGCTCGCCCGCCGCCCAGTACGTGACGGGCACGATCCTCGACGTGGACGGCGGCTCGACGCTGGTCGGCTACCGGCTCAGCGGAATGGGCCTGTGAGCGGCCCGGCTCTTCTCCCTCCCCCTTGTGGGAAGGGGGGACCGCGCGAAGCGGGGTGGGCGGGGGTCCCTCACGCACCACGCTTGAGAGGGGCTGCCCGCCGCAGCGTGCTAACCGCCAGGCCGCTCCGATGCGGACCCCCACCCACCAGCCTGCGGCTGGTCCCCCCTCCCCACAAGGGGGAGGGAGAATGAGCACCCACGACGCCTTGATCAGCTGCACGCTCAGCCCCCGGGCCGAGGTCCTCGCCGGCCACGGCTCGCGCGGGCTTGCGAACTGCAACATCGCCAACTTCGACCTCACCGACGTCCGGGCCGAACCCGTGACCGCCCCCCAACACGAAGACGCGCTCCAGGGAGCCTGACCCATGGCCGAAGCCTACATCTACGACGCCGTCCGCACCCCTCGCGGCCGTGGCAAGAAGGACGGCTCGCTGCACGAGATGACCGCCCTCAGCCTCGCCACGCAGGTGCTGGAGGCGCTGCGCGACCGCAACGACCTCGACACGTCCAAGGTGGACGATGTGGTGCTCGGCTGCGTCGCGCCCATCGGCGAGCAGGGCGCCGACATCGCGCGCACCGCCGTGCTGGCCGCCGACTACGCCCAGACCACGGCCGGCGTGCAGATCAACCGCTTCTGCGCCTCGGGCCTGGAGGCCTGCAACATGGCCGCCGCCAAGGTGATCAGCGGCGAGGCCGACATGGCCATCGGCGGCGGCGTGGAGAGCATGTCGCGCGTGCCCATGGGCAGCGACGGCGGCGCCTGGCCGGTGGACCCGGCCTCGGCCTTCAAGACCTACTTCGCCCCCCAGGGCGTCGGCGCCGACCTGATCGCCACCCTGTACGGCTTCTTCAGGGACGACGTGGACGCCTACGCCGTGGAGAGCCAGAAGCGCGCCGCACGCGCCTGGGAGGAGAAGCGCTTCAGCAGGAGCGTGATCACCGTGAAGGACCAGCTGGGCCTGCCGCGCCTCGACCACGACGAGCACATGCGGCCCGACACCTCCATGCAATCGCTCGGCGCGCTCAACGCCTCTTTCCAGGGCGTCGGCGACATGGCCTTCGACGCGGTGGTGCAGCAGCGCTACCCGCAGGTGGAGCGCGTGAACCACGTGCACCACGCGGGCAACAGCTCGGGCATCGTCGACGGCGCCGCGGGCGTGCTGTTCGGCTCCAAGGAGATGGGCGACGCGCTGGGCCTCAAGCCCCGGGCGCGGGTGAAGGGCATGGCTTCCATCGGCTCGGAGCCGTCGATCATGCTCACCGGCCCGAGCTTCGTGACCGAGAAGCTGCTCCGGAAGCTCGGCATGGAGGTGGACGACATCGACCTCTACGAGCTCAACGAGGCCTTCGCCGCGGTGGTCCTGCGCATGATGCAGGCGCTCGACATCGATCACGCCAAGATGAACGTGAACGGCGGCGCCATCGCCATGGGCCACCCCCTGGGCGCCACCGGGGCCATGATCCTGGGCACCGTGCTCGACGAGCTGGAACGGTCGGACAAGGAGACCGCGCTCGTCACCCTGTGCGTGGGCGCGGGCATGGGCACCGCCACCGTCATCGAACGTATCTGAGCCGGGGCTAGGCTGGAGCCAGGATCACTGACGGAGGCGACCGATGGGCGCGACCCTGCTCGACCTGGCGAAGCTCACGGGCGCGGTCTACTCGACCCCGCCGACGGAGCCGGCCGGCTGGCGCTGCACCTCGCGCCGCCTCGCCTCGGGCGGCGGGACGTGGGAGGCGATGCAGGCGGCGCACTACACGGGCCCGGGCGGCTCGGTCATCGCCTTCCGCGGGACCAACCTCTCCAGCGCGGCGATCGTGGGCTCTGTGCAGGACGTGGTCGCCGACCTGCTTCTCGGCACCGGCCAGAACTCCGACTACTTCTCCGCCGCCCAGGAGTTCTGCCGACCCTACGCCGGCCGCGCCGACGTCGTGGTGTGCGGTCACTCGCTGGGTGGGGCGATCGCGCAGATCATCGCCAACCGCATGGGCTTCCGCATGGCGACGTTCAACGCGCCGGGCGTGGGCGTGATCGCCTCGCGCAACTTCGGCCAGGGCACGCTCGGCATGACGCTGGTGCGCACCGTGGGCATGGTGGGAGGCGTCGTCGCACACCCGATCCAGGCGGCGCAGGACGTGCGCCACGCCTTCCGCTCGGTGCAGGGGATCAACATCAAGCTCCAGGGCGACGCGGTCAGCGCCATGGGCGTGCACTACGGCCGCGTGCAGACGGTGCCCACCGTGACCCCGGGCGGCGCGCTGACCCAGCACAGCATCGACAACGTCATCAAGGCGCTGGAAGCCGACCCGCTCGGCCGCCGCGACATCGCCTCGTTTTAGGCGCGCCGCTCGGCGCGCGCCTCCTCTCAACCGGATACCTACCATGGACACCTTCACCATCGACGTCGACGCCGACGGGATCGCCCTGGTCACCTTCGACGTGCCCGGCCGATCCATGAACACCATCACCGCCCAGGTGATGGCCGAGCTCCCGCAGGTGATCGAGCGGATCAGGACCGACGCGGCCATCAAGGGCGCGGTGATCGCCTCGGGCAAGGCGTCCGGGTTCTGCGCCGGCGCCGACCTCGGCGAGATGGCCGGCAACTCGGGGACCTCTGCCTCGGCGGCCGAGGTGTTCGACCGCGTCTACGGCTTCAACAGGCACTTCCGCGCGCTGGAGACCTGCGGCAAGCCCGTGGCCGCAGCCATCGCCGGCGTGGCCATGGGCGGCGGGCTGGAGATCGCGCTCGCCTGCCACCACCGCGTGCTGGTGGACGATCCCAAGATCCAGATCGGCCTGCCGGAGGCCAAGGTCGGCCTGCTTCCCGGCGGCGGCGGCACCCAGCGGCTGACGCGCCTGATGGGCGTGATGGCCGCCGCGCCCTACCTCCTGGAAGGCAAGAGCTTCCGCCCGGCCGACGCCAAGGCGGCTGGCGTGATCGACCAGCTCGTGCCGCGGGGCGAGGAGATCGCGGCGGCCAAGGCCTGGGTGAAGACGGGCGATCCCGTCGCGCGCTGGGACAAGAAGGACTTCAAGGTCCCGGGCGGCGGCCCCTACCACCCCGCCGGCATGCAGATCTTCGTCATGGGCAACGCCATGCTGCGCAAGCAGACCTACGGCAACTACCCCGCCCAGGTGAACATCATGCACGCCGTCTACGAGGGGCTGCAGGTGCCCATCGACGCCGCGCTGCGCATCGAGAGCCGCTACTTCGCCAAGACGCTGATGACGCCGCAGGCCACCGGCATGATCCGCACCCTGTTCGGCTCCATGCAGGCGCTGGGCAAGGGCGCGGTGCGCCCGCAGGGGCCGGCCAAGAGCGACCCCAAGAAGGTGGCCGTGATCGGCGCGGGCATGATGGGCGCGGGCATCGCCTATGTGCAGGCCATGGCCGGCATCGAGACCGTGCTGATCGACGTGGCGCAGGAGAGCGCGGACAAGGGCAAGGGCTACGCCGCCGACTTGATCCAGAAGGCGGTCTCCAAAGGCCGCATGGACCAGGCCAAGGCCGAGGCCGTGCTCGCCCTGATCACGCCCACCACGGACTATGAGCACGTGCGCGGCTGCGACCTCGTGATCGAGGCGGTGTTCGAAAACCGCGAGATCAAGGCCGAGGTGACGAAGAAGGCGGAGGCCATGCTGGCCGAGGGGGCCGTGTTCGGCTCCAACACCTCTACCTTGCCGATCACCGGCCTGGCGGAGGCGAGCGTTCGGCCCAAGGACTTCATCGGCATCCACTTCTTCTCGCCCGTGGACAAGATGGGCCTGGTCGAGATCATCATGGCTGAGCACACCTCGGATGAGGCGCTGGCCAAATCGATCGACTACGTGCTCAAGATCAAGAAGACGCCCATCGTCGTGAACGACAGCCGCGGCTTCTATACCAGCCGCTGCTTCGGCACCTTCGTGCAGGAGGGCATGGAGATGCTGGCCGACGGGATCGCCCCGGCCATCATCGACAACGTCGGGCGAATGACCGGCATGCCGCGGGGCCCCCTGGAGATGCACGACGACGTGGCGCTCGACCTCTCCTACAAGATCGGCCAGCAGACGCAGAAGGACCTGGGCGACAAGTACGTCGCGCCCAAGTTCCAGCCGATCATGGAGACCATGGTCTCCGAGCTCGGCCGTTACGGCCGCAAGAACAAGAAGGGCTTCTACGACTATCCGGAGGGCGGCAAGAAGACGCTGTGGCCCGGCCTGGCCGAGGTCGCGCCCGTGTCGGTCACCGAGGCGGAGCCGCCGTTCGTGGCCGAGCTGAAGCAGCGCCTGCTGCACCGGCAGGCCGTGGAGATGGCCCGCTGCTTCGAGGAGGGCGTAGTCACCGACGCCCGCGAGGCGGACGTGGGCGCCATCCTGGGCTGGGGCTTCGCGCCCTGGACCGGCGGCCCGGCCAGCTACATCGACGGCATCGGCGTGGCCGAATTCGTCGCCCAGTGCGACGCGCTGGCCCAGAAGCACGGCGAGCGGTTCGCCCCGCCGAAGCTGCTGCGCGACATGGCGGCGGCGGGCGAGAGCTTCTACGGCGCGAAGGCGGTCAAGACGGCGGCCTGAGCTTCTTCTGTGACCCTGCCCCTTTCCGCTCATCCCGGCGAAAGCCGGGACCCAAGCCATGCGAGGGGCTGTGCAGGGAAGGCGAATCAGCCCGAAACCTTGCTTGCCTCCCGGCTTTCGCGGGGGTGGGCGTGAGTGAGGGCGGAGGACAGGCAGATCCGTTCGACCTCCGCCGGTTCGTCGAGGCGCAGGACGGGGTCTACGCCGGGGCGCTGGCCGAGGTGCGGCGGGGGCGCAAGGCGAGTCACTGGATGTGGTTCGTCTTCCCGCAGCTGGCCGGGCTCGGCTACAGCCCCACGGCCCGGCACTACGGGATCCAAGGCCTGGAGGAGGCGCGGGCCTACCTCGCCCACCCGATGCTCGGCCCGCGGCTGCGCGAGGTCGCCGCCGCGGCCGCCGGGCTGGAGGGCCGCACCGCGCGCGAGGTGTTCGGCTCGCCCGACGACCTGAAGCTGCGCTCCAGCCTGACCCTGTTCGAGGCCGCCGCGCCCGGCGAGCCGGTGTTCGCCCGCGCTCTGGACGCGCTCTGCGCCGGGGAGCGCGACGGGCGCACGCTGGAGCTGCTAGCCTCTCCGTCGCACTGACGGGGAGGGCGCATGCCCGCGGAGACCGCCTACACGCGCTTCCTGCGCGATCCGGACGTGGCGGCGCGGCGCGCGGAGCTGGAGGCCTACGTCGGGCCGAACCCGGCGCCGTTCCTGAAATTGTACGATCGCGTGCGCAAGACGCCGGAGCGGCCCGGGCAGGCCATCCTCAGCTTCGTGGCGCTGGCCTTCTTCCTCGGCCCGGTCTGGTTCTTCTACCGGAAGGCCTACCCCTGGGGATGGGGGATCGTGGTGCTGCAGCTGGTGCTGATCGGCTTGCCCGTGGGGCGGAGCGCGGGGATCGGGCTGGGCGTCGCCTTGGCCATGATCGGCCGCTACACCTACCTCCAGCGCGCCATCGGCCGCATCTCCAAGCTGCGCGGGCAAGACGCGATCGCCGACCTGGCCTTGCTCGCGCGCGACGGCGGCGTCTCGCCGGTTGCGGGTTGGGTCAGCGGCCTCGCCTACCTCGCACTCGCCGTGCTGACCGTCGTCGCCTACGTGCTCGCGGAAGGGGCGACGGCGCCCTGACCTGCCGGCCAGGGTCGCTCCAGCCGCCTCAGCCCCGCTCGCTCTCGGGAAAATCGGCGGCCAGCGCCACCTCGCGCAGGCCTTCGATCTCGTCCAGCCGTTCGCGCAGCTTGGCGACGGCCGCCTTCCAGCCGAACTCGCCCAGCACCAGGTGTCGCGGCGGGTTGGGCCGTTGGGTCACGTCGATCATGGCCTGCGCCGCACGCGCGGGATCGCCGACCTGCGTGCCGCTGTAGCCGCTGGTGGTCTCCATCCGCTTCTGCGCGGTCTCGGCGTAGTCGGCGATCTTCGACGGGGTCTGCCTCAGCGAGCGCCCCGCCCAGTCGGTGCGGAAGGGACCGGGTTCGACGCAGGTGACCTTGATCCCCAGGGGCTCGACCTCCGCCTTCAGCGCGTCCGACCAGCCCTCGATCGCGTGCTTGGTGGCCGAGTAGTAGCCGGAAACTGGCGAAGCCGATCAGGCCGCCGACGCTGGTCACGTTCAGCACGTGCCCGCGCTTCTGCTCGCGCATGATCGGCAGCGCCGCGCGGGTCAGGGCGAAGAGGCCGAAGACGTTGGTCTCGAACTGCGCCCGGATCTCGGCCTCGACGCCCTCCTCGACGGAGGACTGGTAGCCGTAGCCCGCATTGTTCAGCAGCACGTCGATCCGCCCGAACCGCTCCACCGCCGTGCCCACCGCCGCCGCGATGGAGCCCGGGTCGTCCACGTCGAGCGCCACCGTCAGCGCCCGGTCCTCCGCGCCCTGCGCCAGGTCGGCCACCTTGGACGGGTCGCGCGCCGTCACCACCGCGCGCCAGCCGCGGTCGAGCACGGCCTTCGCCGCCGCCCGGCCGAGGCCGGTGGAGCAGCCGGTGATGAACCAGACGGGGGTGTCTTCGGCCATGATCGTGTCTCGCGTTGGAAGCCGCGGGAACGCGCCGGGGCGGCGCGGGATGCCTCAGCGGCTCCAGGCGAGGTGGAAGTACTCGCGGTCGAACAGGCGGTAGTAGAGCCAGGGCGGCAGCTTGCGGCCGTAGGGCTGCACGTCGTCGATCACCTTCACCTGCGTGCGGTGCGCGTCGAGCACGGCGCGCTTGGCCGCGCCCTCCGCGGCGATCGGCACGGCGACGTCCGCGGGCGGCAGGCCCTCGGAGGGGTCGGCGGGATAGTGGTCGCGGAATGCCTTGATGCGCTCGCGGGCGATCCGGATCATCGGCGCGGGCAGGGTGCTCTGCCACAGGCGGCGGACGGGGTAGGCCGGGTCGGCGGCCGCCCCCTCGCGCACCACCTCGGCGGCCCAGCGGCCCGCCTGCACGTGGTCCTTGTGGCCGTAGAAGCCGATCCGCGCGTCGAAGCCGACCACGGCGGAGGGGCGGACGCGGGCGATGACCGCGCGCAGGTCGGCCTTCACGCGCGCGGCGTCGGCCTGCGGCAGGCGGCCGTCGCCGTAGTCGAGCACAACGTCCTCGCGCGCGCCGATGGCGCGGGCGGCGGCCTGAGCCTCCAGCGGACGGAGGCGGTGCAGCTCGGCGGCCGTGTAGCCGGTGAAGTGCGCACCCTCGCCGTGGGTGAGGTGCACGAGCGTGACCTGCGCGCCCGCCCGCGCCATGCGCGCCAGCGCGCCCGCCGCGGTGATCTCGTCGTCCGGATGCGCCCAGATCGCCAGCACGCGTGCGGGGGCGCCGGGCGGCAGGAGCGTGTCCGCGCGGCGCACCGCGTCGTCGTTCACCGCGTGGCGGACGTACAGCAGGCCCGCCACTACGACGAGCGCCGCCAGGAGCCCGAGCCACGCCGTCGCCGTCACAGCCTTCCGCACCTGCCGACCCTCCCGGTCGCGCGGCTCTAGCACGCGCGCGCTGAAGCTCTAGTCTGCCCGCACGGGCCGCGCAGACGGCCGGGAGGACCCGCCATGACGCTCGACCGACGCACCCTGCTGGCCGCCGGGGCGGTGCTCGCCGGGGCAGGCCCGGCCCTCGCTCAGCAGCCGGATCGGTACGCCGCGCTGGACACCGCCATGCACGGGCTGGTGGACCAGCGGAAGCTCGCGGGCGTGGTCACGCTGGTGGCGCGCAGGGGCAAGGTGCGCCACCAGGACGCCTACGGCCGTCTGGACGCCTCCCGGCCCGACCCGGTGCAGGTCGACAGCATCTTCCGCCTGGCCTCCATGACCAAGCCGATCATCGGCGTCGCCATGATGATGCTGTGGGAGGAGGGTCGCTGGACGCTGGACGATCCGGTGGCCAAGCACGTGCCCGAGTTCGCCGGCCTGAAGGTGCGCACGCCCGCGGGGCTCGTGGCCCAGGCCAGCCCCATGACCATGCGCCAGCTGATGAGCCACACCGCGGGCTTCGGCGTGCTCGCCGACTACGAGACCTCCGGCCTGCGCGACGGCGACCTGAAGGACATGGTCGCCAGGCTCGCCGCCATGCCGCTCTACAGCCAGCCGGGCACGGACTGGGCCTACGGTCCGTGCGTGGACATCCAGGGCCACGTGATCGAGCGCCTGTCCGGCCAGAGGCTCGACGCCTTCCTCAAGGCGCGCGTGTTCGAGCCGCTGGCGATGGTCGACACCGGCTTCTGGGTCGAGCCCGCCAAGGCGGCGCGGGTGGCGCGCATCCACACCTATGCCGCGGACGGCGCGATCACGCCGGCTTCGGGCGCGGCGGCGATGACGCCCACCTCGCGCCCCCGCTTCCTGTCCGGCGGCGGCGGCCTCCTGGGCACCGCGCCGGACTACTGGCGCTTCTGCCAGATGGTGCTCGACGGGGGCGTGCTGGGCGGGCGGCGGCTGCTCAAGGCGTCCACGGTCAAGCTGATGCGCACCAGCGTGCTCGCGCCCGGCGTGCAGGTGGACCTCTACCGCAAGGACGCGGTGGGCCAGGGCTTCGGCCTGGACTTCGCCATCGTGCAGGACCCTGCGGCGGCGAAGACGGCCAAGCCCGCCGGGACCTTCTACTGGGGCGGGGCCTTCGGCACCTGGTTCTGGATCGACCCGGCGAGCGAGACGATTCTGATCGGCATGATCCAGAACCTGCGCGGCTCGATTCCGGGCGCCGGCACCCCCGACGTGCGGGAGATCAGCGCCAGGGCGATCTACGCCTGAGCTCGTCCCGAGGCTCGCTCAGCCGGCCGCCACCGTCAAGCCGTCGCCTCGGGCTCGACCCGAGGGCCGGGCGCCGGTCGTGCGCCGACGTGGATCGAGAGCGCGCGGACGGCTCGACCCTCGGGTCAAGCCCGAGGGTGACGGATCGGGTCAAGCCCGAGGGTGACGGAGAGGTGGAGGCGAGCCCTGCCCTCAGGCGCGGGCGTTGAGCGCGATGGCGCGGGCGTCGCCCGGGGTGGCGCGGGCGCCCGCGCCGTAGCCGGCCGCCGGCGCACGCGAGGCCGCGACCTCGGCCGCAATGGCCTGCACCAAGCCCTCGGTGATCGCCTTTGAAGCTTCCAGCGCGCGGCCGTGGCGGGCCAGCGCCGCCTCGAACGCCTCCGTGGCGGCCACGAGCCGGGCGCGGCGCTCGGGCGCCGCGCCCGACAGGAGCGAGGGGTCGCGGCGCACGCGCAGGCTCTCCTGGCGGTAGGCGGCGGCCAGCTCGGCGGTGACGGCCTGGCCGGCGGCGGCCTCGTGCGGGCGGCGGGCCTCGAACAGGCGCGTCTCCGCGCCCAGCGCGGCGGTGAGCCGCTCGGTCAGCGCCAGGAGCTGGTCGGCCCGGTCGTCGCCGCCCACGGCGTGGAGGCCGGTCATGGCGCGTAGCCCTGCAGCTTCAGCATCTCGGCCTCCAGCCGGGGCGCCAGGCCGACGCCGCCGCGGGCGGTCATGCTCTTGGCCATGGCGTCGTTGAGGAACGACTTGAACGCGTCCTCCCCCTTGCCGCCGCCGAAGCCCTCGGCCTTCACGCCCGCCTGCATCTGGCCGAGCATGATGGCCAGGAACGACTGCTCGTAGTCGCGGGCGACCTTGTGGATGCGGGCGAGCTCGGCGGGCGGGGTCTGCGGCCGCTCGGCGGGCGCGAGGGGGGAGGGGAGGGCGGCGGCGTCCATCTCACATCACCTGGATGTCGGCCTGCAGGGCCCCGGCCGCCTTGATGGTCTGCAGGATGCTGATCATGTCGCGGGGCGAGACCCCAAGCGCGTTGAGCCCCTTCACCAGCGTGGCCAGCGAGGCGCCGGAGCGCAGCACCATCAGGCGCTTGCCCTTCTCCTCCTTCACGCTGATCGCCGACCTGGGCGTGACCACCGTCTGGCCGCCCGACTCGGGCAGCGGCTGGCTGACCTGCGGCCGCTCCTCGATGGAGATGGTCAGGTTGCCCTGGGCGATGGCCACGGTCGAGACGCGCACGTCCGACCCCATCACGATCACGCCGTTCACCTCGTCGATCACCACCTTGGCGGGGGAGTCCGGCTCCACGTCCATCTGCTCGACGCCGGTGACGAAGCTCACGAGGTCCAGGCCAGCCGGGGGCTGGAGCGTGACGATGGTGGGGTTGTCGGCGCGGGCGACGCCGGGGTGCGCCTTGTTGATCGCGTCGGCGATACGGCGGGCGGTGGTGAAGTCCGGATTGCGCAGCGTCAGGCGCATGGAGCCCTGGTCGGCCAGCTTGAAGGCGATCTCGCGCTCCACCTCGGCGCCGTTGGCGATCTTGCCCGACGTGGGCACGCCCTTGGTCACCGAGCTGCCGGAGCCGCCCTGGGCGGAGATGGCGCCGGTCTGCACCGTGCCCTGTCCCACGGCGTAGGTTTCGCCGTCGGCCCCCATCAGCGGCGTAACGAGGAGCGTGCCGCCCAGGAGGCTCTTGGCGTCCCCCATGGCCGAGACGGTGATGTCGATGGTGGAGCCCGTGGCGGCGAAGGCGGGCAGGTTGGCGGTGACCATCACGGCGGCCACGTTCTTGGTGTCGAGGTTGAAGCCCTGCGTCTGGACGCCCAGCCGCTCCAGCATCGACTGCAGGCTCTGGCGCGTGAACGGCGAGTTGCGGAGGCTGTCGCCCGAGCCGTTCAGGCCGACCACCAGGCCGTAGCCCACCAGCTTGTTCTCGCGCACGCCCTCGAAGGCGACGATGTCCTTGATGCGCGAGGCGGCCTGGGCGGGCGCGGCCAGCCCTGCGGCGCAGGCGGCCAGGGCGGCGAGGAGGGCGGCGGCGCGGATCATCTCGCCCCCGCCTCTGCGAGCGCCGTGCCAGCGCCCGTCTCCTTGCCTGGCAAGGGATCGGCGGCGGCGAGGTTGACCGCGAAGCGCCGTCGGGCGGCAAAGCCTGCCGGGCGCGTTAACCGGGCGGCAAGCACGCCGGGCAAGATTGGCCGCATGCAGGCGAGGCGGCGCTCGTGAAGATCGGCGGCCCGGGAGGGACGGGCGGCGCCGCGCCGATCGGCGCCGGCGCCCGGCGCGCATCACCGGCGGCCGGCTTCGCGCCGGCGGCGGCGGCCCGTGGCGCGGCGGCGGCGAGCGCGTCGGCCGGCGTGGCCGGGCTTTCCGGCCTGGAGACGCTGCTGGCGCTGCAGGACGTGGGCGGCCCCCTGGAGCGGCGTCGCCGCGCGGTGGCCCGCGGCGGCCGGCTGCTGGACGACCTCGACCGCGTGCGTCTGGCGATCCTCGACGGCGAGGACGGCGTGGCGGCGCTGACCGACCTGCGCCGCAGCGCCGCCGAACGGCGCGAGCGCGCCGACGAGCCCGGGCTGGACGGGCTGCTCGACCAGATCGACCTGCGCGCCGCCGTGGAGCTCGCCAAGTCCGAGATACGGGCCAGGGCGTGAGCTGCGCCGGACGATCCGTCGCAGCGGCAGGCCCGCTATGAGCCCGTGTGGCGCGTTGAACCGCAAAATCAGGCTGCTATAAGGCGGCCGCGCTCCCTCCGGAGCGTGTAGAAGTGAGCTTGAGGGCGTCGACATGCAGGCGGCCGCTGTGTTGCTCAGGACCCGCGAAGCGGTGTTCGGCCGGGACTACCGGCCGAGCGAAGACGAACCTTTCATGTGCGAAGCGCAGCGGGAGTTCTTCCGGCGCAAGCTCTGCGACTGGAAGGAAGAGATCCTTCGCGAGTCGCGCGAGACGCTGGGCCACCTTCAGGCGGAGACTGAGAACCACCCCGACCTGGCCGACCGCGCCACCTCGGAGACGGATCGCGCGCTCGAGCTCCGCACCCGCGACCGCCAGCGCAAGCTGATCAGCAAGATCGACTCGGCCCTGCGCCGCATCGACGACGGCTCCTACGGCTGGTGCGAGGAGACGGGCGAGCCCATCGGCCTCGCGCGGCTGGAGGCCCGCCCCATCGCCACGCTGAGCGTGGAGGCGCAGGAGCGCCACGAGCGCCGAGAGCGCGTGCACCGCGACGACTGATCCCCGGCCGGTTGTCCACGACCGGTCCACACGGCGTCGACAAGCCTGTCCACATGCGCGACGAAGTGGACAAGGCGTCGCATCTTCGCCCCAAACTTGGTTGATGGTCTGTTCACCGAACGGGAACTCGCGAGCTTCCCGGGCGGTTGGACCTCCAGATCGCGCGGAAGCCGCGGTCGCCATCAAGCCGGATCGTCCGCCAGAATGCGGCCGGCGCGGCGCAGTCCCGGGTCACCGAGGCGCGTCATGTTCCACGCTGCGTTCACCAGCTTCTTCACCCCCGTGCGCCGGCCGCTCAGCGCGGCCCTGCCCGGCGACGCCCCCAGCTACGAGCCGGGGGCGCGGGCGCGCCACGCGCAGGCGCTGGCCTACGCCGCCCAGCGGCGGCGCGCGGCGCTGGCCTGCCAGGGCGGGCCGGACACCGCCTACTGGAAGGCCGGCGTGCCCGCCGCCCTGGCCCGCGCCCAGGCGCTCCGCGCCGAGCCGCTGTTCGCCCGCCTGCCCTAAGCCCTTCGTTCCTCCCCATCGCAGATGGGGGGGGTGGCGGCGAGCCGACGGAGGGGCCGCGTGGAGCGCGGAAGACCCGGCCGCCGGCGTTCCGACCGGCTTCGCCCGGCGGGCCCACTCCCGGCCTTCGGCCGTATTCCCCATCTTCGATGGGAGAGATCGGGAACTCAGGCCTTCTCGCGCACCGCGGCGTCCTGCGGGGCGTAGCCGGCGAAGCCCGGGCCCCGGGCGGCCTCGGCCTGCATGCGGCGCACGGTGGGCAGCACCTCGGCCACAGTGCGCACCGAGCCCCAGGTGTCGGGCAGCCAGGGCGGGCAGACCTTGGCGTCGATGCAGCTCTCGATCAGCCGGTAGTAGGGTTCCCAGAAGCCGTCCATGTTCAGGAACACGATGGGCTTCCTGTGCAGATCCAGGCGGCGCCAGCTCATCAGCTCCACCACCTCCTCCAGCGTGCCGATGCCGCCCGGGAAGATGGCGAAGGCGTCGGCCTGCTCGAACATGATGCGCTTGCGGTCGTGCATGTTGGACACGATCACCGTGGGGACGTCGTCGTAGACCACCTCCATGCGGCGCAGGAAGTCGGGCATCACGCCCAGCACCTGGCCGCCGGCCGCGTTGCAGGCCTTGGCGCCCGCGCCCATCAGGCCGATGCCGCCGCCGCCGTAGACCAGGCGCACGCCCTCCGCGGCGAGCGCCCGCCCGAACTCGGAGGCGGCTTCCAGAAAGGCGGGGGAGGCGGAGTTGGACGAACCGCAGTAGAGACACACGGAAGGCCCGCGGGGCGCATCGGGCGCCGGCGCTGGGATGACGGGCATGAGGGAGTGGGATCCTGGTGACGACCTGCGGCCGGGAATGACGCCGCGACAACGGATTCTAGCAGGCGCGCGCCCGCCGGGTCGAGCCGGGGCGTGGCGCATCGGGCTCGTTCTGGGCGCAGCGGCGAGCCTCGCCGCCTGCGGCCGCGCGTCCAGCCCCCCGCCGCCGGCGGGCGGACCGGCGGCGGGCGCGGGCTTCCTGCGCGCGCCCACGGTGGAGGCCGCCGCGCGTGAGCCTGACGGGCGCGTGCGGCTGAGCGGAGCCGCGCCCGCGGACGCCATCGTGCGCCTGGCCGCGCCCGACGGCCGCGCCACCGGCGTCACCGCCGACGCCCAGGGCCGCTGGACCGTGGACCTGCCGCCCGCCGCGGCCCCCCGTCTGTTCGCCCTGTCCGCCGAGACCGCCGGCCGCACGCTGCGCGGAGAGGGGGCGTTGGCCGTGCTCCCGCCCGGCAGCGCGGCGACGGCGCTGGTGGCGCGCGCGGGGGCGCCCTCCGCCCCGGCCGCCGGGCCCGGGCCCGGGCCGCTGCGGCTGGCGGCGGTGGACTTCGACGACGGCGGCGGGCTCGCCGCGGCCGGAACCGCGCCGGCGGGGGCCTCGCTGCGGTTGGTCGCCGACGGTGTCGCCGCGGGCGCGGGGCAGGCGGACGCCTCGGGCCGCTTCACCCTGCTCGGCGTGGGCGCACCCCTAACCCCCGGCGCGCACCGCGTCCGGGTGGAGGCGGGAGCGGCCGCCGTGGAGGCGGTGGTCGACACCGCCGCCGCCCCCCCGCTAGCAGGGCCCTTCCGCGCCGGGCGGACCCCGGGCGGCTGGCGCGTGGACTGGGCGCGGCCGGGCGGCGGCGTGCAGAGCTTCCTGGCTCCGGACCTGGGGCGTTGAGCCTGCGCGCCTCCTCCCCCACGCGCCGCACCCGCTCCGCGGAGGATGACGGCGGGGTGGACACGACCGTGGTCTCCGCCCTGCGCGACGTGTTCGCCCTGGTGCTGCGCTCGCGGGCGCCCGGCCTGCGCTGGCGGCTCTGGTCGGCGCTGGGGCTGACCGTGACGGGCAAGGTGTTGGGCGTGCTGGCGCCCCTGCTGCTCGGCCGGGCGGTCAACACGCTCGGGCGGGGGCAGTCCTCGGCGACGCAGCTCAGCCTCGCCTTCGCCGCGCTGGCGCTCGGCTGGGCCGCGATCCGCTTCGCCTCGGCCGCCGCGCCGCAGCTGCGCGACATCCTGTTCGGCCCCGTGGCCCAGGCCGCCCAGCGCCGCGCCGCCTCCGAGGCGTTCAGCCACGCCCTGTCGCTGGGGCTCGACTTCCACCAGACCAAGCGCACCGGCAGCCTGTCGCGCACCATCGACCGGGGCTCCCGCTCGGTGGACTTCCTGCTGCGCCTCCTGGTGTTCAACCTGGCGCCCACCGCGCTGGAGCTCGCCTTCGCCGCGGCGGTGCTGGCGCGCGCCTACGACTGGCGGTTCGCCGCCGCGGCGGTGGTCACCATCGTCATCTACGCCTGGCTGACGCTGCTCATCTCCGACTGGCGGATCGCCCACCGGCGCGTACTGAACGAGGCCGACAGCGAGGCCTCCGGCCGCGCGGTGGACGCCCTGCTCAACTACGAGACGGTGAAGAGCTTCGGGGCCGAGGCGCGCGCCGGGGCCGACTACGACCAGGCGCTCGGCCGCTATGGCGAGGCGGTGGTGCGCACCAACAACTCGCTGTCGCTGCTCAACGTGGTCCAGGGCGCGGTGCAGAGCGCCGGCCTCGCCGCCATGGCGGTGCTGGCGGGCGAGGAGGCCGCGGCCGGCCGTCTGGGCGTCGGGGAGGTGACCGCCGCCGTGCTGATCATGGTGCAGCTGTACCAGCCGCTGAACATCCTGGGCTTCGCCTATCGCGAGGTGCGCCAGTCCATGATCGACATGGAGAGCATGCTGCGCCTGCGCCGCCAGACGCCGGACGTGGCCGAGGCGCCCGACGCCGTGGACCCGCCGCCCGTGCCGGGTCGCGGCGGGCGGCTGACCTTCGAGGAGGTGGGCTTCCGCCACGGGTCGCGGGCGCAGGGGCTGGAGGCGGTGAGCTTCACCGCCGAGCCCGGCACCACGGTGGCGCTGGTGGGCCCCTCCGGCGCGGGCAAGACCACGCTGGTGCGGCTGGCCATGCGCCTGGTCGATCCCCAGGAAGGCCGCGTGCTGCTGGACGGGGTGGACCTGCGCCGGCTGAAGCTCGCCCCGCTGCGGCGCGCGGTGGCCCTCGTCCCGCAGGACGTGGCGCTGTTCAACGACAGCCTGCGCGCCAACATCGCCTACGCCCGGCCGGAGGCCACCGAGGCCGAGGTGCGCACCGCCGCCGCCGCCGCCGAGCTGGGCCGCTTCATCGAGGAGCTGCCGGAAGGGTTGGAGACGCGGGTGGGCGAGCGCGGGCTCAAGCTCTCCGGCGGTGAGCGCCAGCGGGTCGGCCTCGCCCGGGCGCTGCTGGCCGACCCGCGCCTGCTGATCCTGGACGAGGCCACCAGCGCGCTTGACAGCCGGACGGAGGCGGCGATCCAGGCCACCCTGCGGCGCGCAAAGGCGGGCCGGACGGTGCTCGTGGTGGCCCACCGGCTCTCCACCGTGGCCGACGCCGACGTCATCCTGGTGATCCGGGCCGGCCGCATCGCCGAGCGCGGAACGCACGCCGAGTTGCTGGGGATGGACGGGGAGTACGCGGCCCTCTGGCGCAAGCAGGTGCGCGAGGGTCAGGCCCTTCCGCAGCCCGGCCCGGAGCCGGACCCGACGCCGTGGCCGGGCGCGGAGCCGGCGCCCGCCTGAAGGCCGAGCTCTTGCGCCAGGCGGGCGCCGAGTGCGGCGTCGTCCCTCAGCTCGCACTCCCAGAGGGTGAGGCTGCGCCAGCCGAGGGCGGACAGGTCGGCGATGTTGCGGAGGTCGCGGGCGCGGTTGCGGGCGATCTTGGCGGCCCAGTACGCCGCGTTCTGCTTGGGCTTGCGCGCGCCGCGCGCGCAGTCGTGGCCGTGCCAGAAGCAGCCGTGGACAAACACGGCGACCCGCCGCGGGCCGAGCGCCAGGTCGGGCCGGCCCGGCAGGTCGCGGCGGTGCAGGCGATAGCGGAGGCCGAGGCCCGTCAGGGCCCGGCGCACGGTCCGCTCCGGCCCCGTGTCCCGGCCGCGCACCCGGGCCATGACGGCCGAGCGCTGGGCGGGCGTGAAGACGTCCGTGCTGGCGGGCGTGGTGCGGCCGGGGGTGGGAAGGCGCATCGCGGGCAGGTCCGCCGACCCGTCCGGGCGGTCGGCCGGGACTAGGGTTCGAGACGGCCGTTATGGGCGGAAGGTGGCCGGATCGCCACCGGCAGAGGGGCCCGGCCGGCGCGACGGGACCGCGCCGGCCGGGCCTGCGGGTCAGTTCGGGGGGCTGATCGCGGCCGTCAGGCCGGCGCCCTGCGTCGCCTTGGCTTGGGCGAGCTTGTCGCTGCTCCGCCCCTTCAGCGCGTCCCGGTAGAGGGCGCGGGTCTGCGCCGGCAGGCACGCCAGCATGTCGTCGCGAGCGCCGGCTTCGCACCGGGCCCGGCCGTCCAGGCGGGAGCCGGTGATCACCTCCGCGCTGCAGAGCTTGGCGGCCGTCGATTGCATGCGGGCGCGGAACACCTGGGCGTCCTGCGGCTGACCCAGGTCCAGGTCCTTGTAGCTGAGCCGGAGGTCGTCGGCGGCGGCGGCGGCCCCGCAGAGCGCCAGCACGGCGGCGGCGGCGGATCCGGCGATGGCGAACTGAGCATCTGGGCTTCCCTCGGGCGGACCGCGCGTCCGCTGGTGAGGGAAGGTGTAGGGCGTGCGGCCGGGCTGCAGCTTAAATCCGCGTCATGAGCAAGAGTTCATCTGGATCCTGCAAGATGAACGCAAAGTCATGACGCGAACGTCATGCAAGCCCCTCGAACAGCGCCGTGGACAGGTAGCGTTCGGCGAAGCTCGGCACGATCACCACCAGCGTCTTGCCCGCCCACTCCTCGCGCGCGGCGAGGCGGAAGGCGGCGGAGAGCGCGCCGCCCGAGGAGATGCCCACCGGAACGCCCTCGACGCGGGCGACGCGGCGAGCGAATTCGAAGCTCTCCTCGTTGGAGACGGTCACCACCTCGTCGATCACCTCGCGATCGAGGATGCCGGGGACGAAGCCCGCGCCGATGCCCTGGATCTTGTGCGGGCCGGGCGCGCCGCCTGAGAGCACGGGCGAGGCCTCGGGCTCCACGGCGATCATCTTCAGCCCGGGCTTGCGCGCCTTGAGCACCTGGCCGACGCCGGTGATGGTGCCCCCGGTGCCGACGCCGGAGATCACGGCGTCCACTCCGCCGGCCGTGTCGTTCCAGATCTCCTCGGCGGTGGTGGTGCGGTGGATGGCGGGATTGGCCGCGTTCTCGAACTGCTGGGGCATGACCGCGCCGGGGGTGGAATCCAGGATCTCCTGCGCCCGGGCGACCGCGCCGCGCATGCCCTTCTCGGCGGGGGTGAGCTCCAGCCTGGCCCCCAGCAGGTGCAGCATCTTGCGCCGCTCCACCGACATGCTCTCCGGCATGCACAGGATGAGGGGATAGCCCTTGGCGGCGGCCACGAAGGCGAGCGCGATGCCCGTGTTGCCGCTGGTGGGCTCCACCAGCGTCGCGCCGGGGCGCAGCAGGCCGTCGGCCTCCAGCTGCTCGATCATGCCGACCCCGATGCGGTCCTTCACGCTGGACAGCGGGTTGAAGAACTCCAGCTTGGCCAGCACCTCGCCCTTGGGCTGCAGCTCGGCGGTGAGCCGGGGCAGGCGCACCAGCGGCGTATCGCCGATCAGGTCGATGACGGAGTCGTACACGCGGCCGCGCCCCCGGGTGGCGTGGCGGCTGGCGGCGTCGGTGACGGGCTGGTCCATGGCGGCGAGTATAGCGCGGCTCGGGCCGGGAGGCGTTGAGCTTCGCTGACGCGTGCTTGAGCCCACCTGAAGGCCGGTCACGCCGCCCGGCGAGCCGCGCCCGTGAGCATCGGCTCCAGCAGGTGGGCGGCCAGCCAGCGGACGGCCGGGGCGGCCACTCCGTCGCCGAGGACGTGCAGGGCGGCGGTGGCGGAGGTCGGGAGCACCCAGTCGTCCGGCAGGCCCATCAGGCGCGCCGCCTCGCGCGGCGTGAGCGTGCGGGTGCGGGCGCGGCCGCCCTCCACCACCGCCAGGAACTGGCGGGAGGAGCCGCCCGCGGGCGTGCGCAGGCAGCCGGCCAGCCCGTCGAACCGCACCTCTGCCCGCTGGATGCGCCGGCCGTGCTCCTGTCGCGTGCGGCGGTAGAGGGCGCCCACGCGCCGGCCGGGGCCGCCGGCCTCCAGCCGGGCGCGGTGCAGGGGGGCGAGCAGGGAGAGCAGGCGGGCGGCGGCCTCCTCGCCGTGCCAGGGCGCGTCGGCGTCGGGCTCCAGCACGTCGGCGAGGGCGAGGTTGCGCGCCGGCGGCGCGGGCAGCCGCCACCAGCCGTGCGCGGCGCGGAGCGGGGCGGGCAGGGCGGCCACGGCGTCCGCCACCCGGCGCGTGTGGAAGGGGCCGGCGGGGCCGGGCGTCTGCAGGGCGGGGTCGGCCGCGCCCCGGTGGGCCACCACGAACAGGCGCGGCCGCGACTGGGGCGTCCAGGCCGCGGCGTCGAGCTCCAGCGCACCGAAGCTGTAGCCGAGCCCCGCCAGCGCGCCGCACAGGGCCGCGAAGTCGGCCCCGCCGCGGGAGGAGAGCAGGCCGGTGACGTTCTCCAGCACGATCAGCCGCGGGGCGCGTCCGCCCATCACGAGCTCGGCCATCAGCCGGTGGAAGCCCCAGAAGGCGCCCGAGCGCTCCGCCGCCAGCCCGCCGCGGCGACCGGCGAGCGACAGGTCCTGGCAGGGGGAGGAGGCCCAGGCGAGGTCGGCGCGGCCGCCGGGAAGGTCGGCGGCCGACAGGTCCCACACGTCGCCCTGCCGCAGGTGCGCGGCGTCGCCGTTCAGGGCGTAGGCGGCCACCTTCATGGGGTCGAGGTCGTTGGCGAACAGCGGCCGCCAGCCGGGGCCGAGCCCCGCGCGCGCCATGCCCGCGCCGGCGAAGAACTCCAGAAACGTAGGGCGCGGGTCGGCCATGGACGGAGCCTAGGCTGGAGTGATTTGCGCGCGCGGGCGAGCGGGCGCGCCCGACGCGGCGCGGCCGCTCGGAATTCAGGGGAGGACGCGAAGCGCCGGGCGTGCGCCCGGGACCGGGGGTGTGTAGCGCGAGTGTTTCGGCGTCTCCGCCGACGCTCCGCGCGATCGGGCTCGGGGGTCGCCGAATAGGGCATTCTCCGCCCAGTACGGCTCGTCCGGACGGGGGCTCTGACCTCCCCGCACTGGCGCGCTCTCACGCGCCACCCGGCGGGCGGAAGGCATCCGGGCCTCCCGGGCGCTGCGGTTTAGAACCCCGCAGCCAATTCCCCCGGAGCCGGATCGCTCTGCGATCCGGGGGCCCGCACGATCGCCGCCCCAAGGCCGCTTCGGGCGCGGATCCGAAGCGCCCTCCCCATGCCGCGGGGTCGAGAGAACTGTGCACCCGGCCGAAGGGGGCGGGGATAGATGGAAAGTTGTCCCCGTCCCTCTCGGGATCAGGCGCGCGCGTCAGATGCGCGGGCGGTCCTCGCACCAGGCGGTCTCGGCGCTCCAGCGGTGGACCTCGCCGCAGGCGGCGCAGCGGAAGGCGCGCTGGTCGGCGACGGCCTCGCGCTCGGCGGGGCGCATGCGGTGGCCGGTGAAGACGGGCTTGTCCGCGCGGGGGCAGCGCGTCATCACGCGGGTGGCGACAGGCGCGGTGGAGCCGGGCATCAGGCGCCCGCCCCGGCCGCGTCGTCCGCATCGCCGGCCTGCTCCGCCTCGGCCTTCAGGGCCTCCGACGAGGCCCAGTCCACGCCGTCGGCGGCGAACAGCCACATGCCGACGAAGCCTTCCGACTCGGTGTCCGCCTCGGCGGGGTCGACCTCGCCCTCGAAGACGGAGACGTAGCTGTAGTCGTGGTCGAGGTTCAGCTGCGCGGCCAGGGCTTGCGTCTCCTCCGCCTGCCGGCGGGCGTAGCCCTTGGCTTCGCTGGCGTCGTCGAACTCGGCCACCAGGCCGTCGAACTCGGCCTCGTCCGACCCCTGCGAGGTGGTCACGGCGATGATGCTGAAGTCGGGCATGGGGCTCCGGAGAACGTGGGGCCGCGTCAGCGGCGGCGGTAGTTGGAGGAGCCGGGGGGCCGCGGGGCGGAGTCGGTCTTGTGGCGGAACACGATGCGGCCCTTGGTCAGGTCGTAGGGCGTCATCTCCACCGTCACTCGGTCGCCCACGAGCGTGCGGATGCGGTTCTTCCGCATCCGCCCGGCCGTGTAGGCGAGGATCACGTGTTCGTTCTCGAGCTGGACGCGGAAGCGTCCTTCGGGGAGGAGCTCGATGACGAGCCCCTCGAACTCCATGGCCTCCTCGCGCGACATGGTCAGCCGGCCACCGACAGGTTGACGGCCGAGGTCTTGCCGGACTTGCGGTCCTGCTCGAGCTCGTAGTTGACCTTCTGGCCGTCCACGAGGCCGGTCAGGCCCGCGCGCTCGACGGCGGACACGTGGACGAACACGTCCGACGAGCCTTCGTCAGGCGCGATGAAGCCATAACCCTTGGTGGAATTGAACCATTTGACAGTGCCGAGAGCCATTGGGGCGTCCCTTTCGTTGAATTCCGCCGCGCGGAACGCAACGGCGGGTCGAGGTCCACCGTGGCTGCTTGGAAACCCGGCCCGCGAACGAGGAGGATCAGGCCGTCGGGAGGGTCGAGCGCCCTAATTGGCCCGAGAACCCCGAAAAAGCAAGGGAAAGACGGCGGGAGCCACGGTCCGCCGCCTTCGCCGGGCCGTCAGAGGACCTCGAAGAGGCCCGCCGCGCCCATGCCGCCGCCCACGCACATGGTCACCACCACGTGCTTGGCCCCGCGGCGCTTGCCCTCCATCAGCACGTGGCCGGTGCAGCGCGCGCCGGTCATGCCGTAGGGGTGGCCGATGGCGATGGAGCCGCCGTTGACGTTGTACTTCTCGGGGTCGATGCCGAGCTTGTCGCGGCTGTAGAGGCACTGCGACGCGAAGGCCTCGTTCAGCTCCCACAGGTCGATGTCGTCCACCTTCAGGCCGTGGCGACCCAGGAGGCGGGGGACGGCGAAGACGGGGCCGATGCCCATCTCGTCGGGCTCGCAGCCGGCGATGGCGAAGCCCTTGAACAGGCCCAGGGGCTCGGCGCCGCGACGCTCGGCCTCCTTGGAGTCCATGATCACCACGGCGGCGGCGCCGTCCGACAGCTGGCTGGCGTTGCCGGCGGTGACGAACTTGCCCTCGCCCTCGCGCACCGTCTTCAGCTTGGCGAGGTCTTCCAGGGTGGTCTGGGGCCGGTTGCACTCGTCCTTGTCCACCACGTAATCGACCATGGACTCCGCCTTGGTCTCCTTGTCCACCACCTTCATCTTGGTGTGCATGGGGACGATCTCGTCCTTGAAGATCCCGTTGGCCTGAGCCGCGGCGATGCGCTGCTGCGAGCGCAGGGCGTACTCGTCCTGGTACTCGCGGGAGAGGCCGTAGCGCTGGGCCACGTTGTCGGCCGTGTCGATCATCGGCATCCACAGCGCGGGGTGCGAGCCCATCAGCTGCTCTTCGGTGTAGTGGTATACGTTCATGTGCCCGCCCATCTGCACCAGCGAGATGGACTCGACGCCGGCGCCCACGGCCACCTTGGCCCCCTCGTTGCGCACGTAGTTGGCGGCCACCGCGATGGCGTTCAGGCCCGACGAGCAGAAGCGGTTCAGGGTGGAGCCCGAGGTCGTGACCGGGCAGCCGGCCCACAGGGCCGCGTCGCGCCCGGTGTTGTGGCCCGTCGCGCCCTCCGGGTTGCCGCAGCCCATGACCACCTCCTCGACCTCGGCGGGGTCGATCTTGGCGCGGCTCATGGCGTGCTTCACCGCGTGGCCGCCCATGGCGGCGCCGTGGGTGGCGTTGAACCCCCCGCGCACGCTCTTGGCGAGGCCGGTGCGGGCGTAGGAGACGATGACGGCGTCGGCCATGGGGATCCTGTTCGAGAAGGCTGTTCTGGTTGGCGCGCACTCTAGGCATGCCGACCTCCCCCGCAAGCGAGGGAGGTCGGCTCTGTTCAGCTCTTGGCGGTGAGCATGCCGCCGATGCCGGGGATGGAGCCGAGGACGTCCTGCAGGAGGTCGCGGCCGGTCTTCTCGCGCACGAACTCCATGGCCACCGGCAGCATGTTCTGCATGTCGGCGGTGGTGACGCCCAGCTTGGCGAGCTTGGGCCCCATGGCCATGGCGTCGCTCATGGCCGCGCCCGCCGGGCCGCCGGCCCCGCGCAGCAGGCCGCCCATGAGGCCGCCCGACTTCTGCGCCGTCATGGTGTCGCCCTCGTGCGCCAGGCTCTCGGAGCCGGGCACGGCGCCGAACAGCTCGCCCGTCTTGCCGGGGTCCCCGTGCTTGTTGATGAGGCTGAGGGCGGCGGAGAGGCCGGAGCGCGCCTGCTCGGGGGCGAGCCCGGTGGCGGAGGCGGCGCGGGCGATGAGCTCGTCGATCATGGGTGCGACTCCTAGCGGGCGGTCCAGCCGCCGTCGACGGACAGGGCCGCCCCGTTCACCGAACGCCCGACGTCGGACACGAGGTACAGCAGCATGCCCGCGAGATCCTCATACTGGACGAAGCGCTTGTTCGGATGCGTGGCCAGGATCACGTCGCGCACCACCGCGTCCTCGCTGATGCCGCGCGAGCGGGCCTGGTCGCCGATCTGGCCCTCCACCAGCGGCGTCTTCACATAGCCCGGGCAGATGGCGTTGCAGGTGATGTCCGCGCCGCTCGCCGCCGTCGCCTCCGCGAACTCCAGCGCGACCGACTTGGTGAAGCCGACCACGCCGAACTTGGACGCGCAGTAGGCCGACTTGAAGGGCGAGGCGACCAAGCCGTGCGCCGAGGCGATGTTGACGATCCGCCCGCGCCCGGCCTCCAGCATGATCCTGGCCGCGTGGTGCACGGTGTGGAACACGCTGTTCAGGTTCACGGCGACGATCCGGTCGTACTGCTCGGCCGGGAACTCCTCGACCCTCGCCACGTGCTGCACGCCGGCGTTGTTCACCAGGATGTCCAGCCGGCCGAACGCCTTGTGGGTGGAGGCGATCAGGTCGCCGATCTCGTCCGGCTTCAGCATGTTGGCCGGGTGGTGGAGCACGCGCACGCCATGCTCCGCCTCCAGCCGCGCACGCAGGTCCTCAATGGCGGAGGGCTCGCCCAGGCCGTTCAGCATCATGTGGCAGCCGGCGCGGGCCAGCGCCTCGGCCAGCGCCGCGCCGATCCCGCTGGTGGAGCCGGTGACGACGGCCGCGCGTCCGGAGAGGTCGAGGGGAGGGTAGGGCATCAGAGCTCCTTCGTTGTCCGTCGCCCTCGGACTCGATCCGAGGGCCGAGCCGTCCGCATCTCGACGCCTGCGGTGGCGCACGACCGGCGCCCGGTCCTCGGGTCACGCCCGAGGGCGACGAGGGGGGAGCTCACCAGGGCAGGGATCCGCCGTCGAACACGCGGAAGGTGCCCGCGTCCTCCGGCGTCAGGTTGTCGATCACCTGGCGCATGCCGCGGATGGACTGCTCGGGCGTGACGGGCGCGTTCTTGCCGCCCATGTCGGTCTGCACCCAGCCGGGGTGCATCATCACCGTGGTCACGCCGTCGCCCTTCAGCTCCAGCGCGACGCTCCTGTAGGCGCCGTTCAGGCCCGACTTGGACGAGCGGTAGGCGAAGAAGCCGCCGGAGCCGTTGTCGCCGATCGAGCCCATCTGGCTGGTGATGGCCACGAGCTTGCCCCGGGCCGCCTTCAGGTTGGCGGCGAGGGCGGCGGCGATCCGCACGGGGCCGAGCGTGTTGACGTTCAGCGTGCGCAGCCACTCGGCGTAGTCGACGTCCGCCAGCCGCGACTGGCGCTGGCCGCCGTAGACGCCCGCGTTGGCGATCGCCACGTCCAGCGGCCGGTCGCTCACCGCCCGGCCGAACGCCTCCACCGAGGCGTCTTCGGCCACGTCCACCGCGTGCACCTGCACGCCGTCGATCGCCTTCAGGTCGGCGGCCGCGTCCGGGTTGCGGCACCCGGCCACCACGTCCCAGCCCTCGGCGCGGTACTGGCGGACGAACTCCAGGCCGAGGCCGCGGTTGGCCCCGGTGACGAGAACGGTGGGCATGCGAAGGCTCCTTATGGGTGCGGTCGGGAGAAGACGTAGGTGTCGGCGGTGGAGGCGCCCGCGTTGAAGCGGTAGCCCTCCCGGTCGAAGTTCTTGAGGTCCACCCGGCGTTCCGCCCGTCGGTCGATCGCCCAGCGCGCCATCAGCCCGCGGGCCGTCTTCGCGTAGAAACCCGGGTGGGTGAGGCCGGTCTCGGTCTCCTGCTTGAACAGGCAGGTGAGCACGGGAAGCTTCAGCGCGGCCCGGTCCACCGCGCCCCAGTACTCCTGGCTGGCGAGGTTCACGACCGTCTTGTCCGCATGCCCGCGCGCCGCGCCGTTCAGCGCCTTGGCGGGGATCTCGCCCCAGAAGTCGTACAGCGTCGCGCCGCGGTCAGTGGCCAGCCGCACCCCCATCTCCAGGCGATAGGGCTGGATGGCGTCGAGCGGGCGCAGCACGCCGTAGAGGCCGGACAGGATGCGCAGGCGCCCCTGCGCCCACGCCAGCGCTGCCTCGTCCAGCTCGCGCGCCTTCAGGCCCGTGTAGACGTCGCCCGCGAAGGTCAGCGCGGCGGGCAGGTCGTGCTCGGCGCCGCGGAGCCTGAAGGCCTTGAACCGCTCGCGGTTGAGCTGGGCCAGGTCGTCGCTGATCCCCATCAGCGCCTTCAGGTCGGCGGGCTTCAGCGTCTTGGCGACCTTGGCCAGCTCCGTCGTGTCGCGCGCGAACTGCGGCTTGGTGGGCGCCACGCCCGGCGCGGGCGAGGGGTCGAGCGTCTTGGCGGGGGAGAGCACGAACAGCATGGGCCGGGCGGTTTAGCCCCTCCGCGACGCGGCCGAAAGCTCGGCGGCCTCTGGACTCGGCCGCGCCCCGGGCCTCCCATGCCTGCGACCGGCGCGTCGAACGCCGGCGACCGGAGACCCCCCATGCGCGCCATCCTTCCCGCCGCCCTCGCGGCCGCCCTCCTGGCCGGCGCGGCCGCACCCGCCGCTGCGGCCGGCTACCGGGCGGAGATCGCGCGCACGGCGCACGGGATCGCGCACATCAGGGCGGCCGACTGGGGCGGCCTCGGCTTCGGCGAGGCCTACGCCTACCTGGAGGACAACCTGTGCCTGATCGCCGACAAGGTGGTCACCGTCTCGGGCGAGCGGTCGCGCTGGTTCGGCGCGGAGGGGACCACCAACGTCGCCTTCAACGACGTGCCGAACCTGGAGAGCGACGTCTTCTTCCGCGCGGCCTTCGACATGCCCGAGCTGAGGAAGCGGTTCGCCAGGACCTCGCCCGCCTTCCGCGAGATGACCGCGGGCTATGTCGCGGGCTGGAACCGCTTCCTCGCCGAGCACCCCGCCGCGAGCCGGCCGGAGGCGTGCCGGGGCGCGGAGTGGGTGCGGCCCATCACCGTCGACGACATGCTGCGCCTGAACGAGGAGAAGATGATCCAGGCCTCCGGCGGGGCCTGGCTGCGGCAGACCACGGGCGCGGCCCCGCCGTCCGCGCCCGCCGCCGTGGCCTCGCTCGGCTTCCCGGCCGAGCTGGACAGCTTCGGCCTCGGCAGCAACGGCTGGGCCTTCGGGCGCGAGCTGACCGCCAACCGGTCGGGGCTACTGCTCGGCAATCCGCACTTCCCGTGGGAGGGCACCAACCGGTTCTGGGAGGTGCACCTGACGCTGCCCGGCAAGTACGACGCCATGGGCGTGGCCATCGGCGGCTCGCCGGGCGTCTCGATCGGCTTCAACAAGGACGTGGCCTGGACGCACACCGTCTCCACCGACCGCCACTTCACCCTGTTCGAGCTGCAGCTCGATCCCAAGGACCCCACGGCCTACCTGGTGGAGGGCCGCTCCATCCCGATGACGCGCGCCAGCGTATCCGTGCCGGTGAAGGGTGAGGCGGCGCCGCGCACGCGCACGCTCTACGCCACCATCTACGGCCCGATGGTGACCGCGCCGCAGCAGGGTCTGACGTGGTCGCGGGCGCGGGCCTACGCGATGAAGGACGCCAACCGGAACAACCTGCGCGGCGCGGACACCTGGCTCGACATCGCCCGCGCCCGCTCGGTGGGCGAGATCCGCGCCACCATCGAGCGCACCCAGGGCATCCCCTGGGTGAACACCATCGCCGCGGATCGCGCGGGCGACGCGCTCTACGCCGACGTGACCGCCACGCCCAACGTGGACGACGCCAAGCTGAAGGCCTGCGCCCCGCCCTCCGGCCTCGGCCCGATCGCGGCGGCGCTGCGCGTGTACATCCTCGACGGCGCGCGGGCGGCCTGCGACTGGGCGCCGGCGGGGGCGCCTGACACGGCGGGGCTGCTGCCGGGCGCGTCCATGCCGGCGCTGGTGCGCGCCGACTACGTGGCCAACAGCAACGACAGCTACTGGCTGGCCAACGCCTCCGCGCCGATGACGGGCCAGCCGGCCATCGTCGGGCCGACCGGCAATGCGCAGAATCTGCGCACCCGTTCGGGGATCGCCACCATTGAAGAACGCGCCAAGGCGGGCGGGATCGACGGCGAGGCGGTGAAGGCCATGCTCTACGCCAACCGCAACCACGCCGCCGAGCTGGTGGGCGACGACCTCCTGGCCCTCTGCCGCGAGCCGGGCGCCGCGCCCGTGGTGGACGGCAAGCCCGTGGACCTCGCCCCGGCCTGCGTGGTGCTTGCCCGGTGGGACCGGCGCATGGACCTCGCCAGCGTCGGCGCGCACGTGTTCCTGGAGTTCTGGCGCGACGCGGAGAAGCTGACCACCGCCTGGGCCACGCCCTTCGACGCCTCGGCCCCGGCCACCACGCCGCGCGGGCTGAAGCGCGACCCGGCCACCGCGGCGGCGATCCGGCTCGCCCTGGCCAAGGCGGTGGCGCGGCTGCAGGCGGCGGGCGTGCCGCTGGACCGGCCCTGGGGCGAGGTGCAGCTGGCCACGCGCGGCGGCTTCAACATCCCCGTGCACGGCGGCGACAGCGCGGACGGCGTGCTCAACGCCCAGCAGGCCAAGCTGGTGAACGGCGTCGGCGAGGTGCCCGTCCACGGCTCCAGCTACATCCAGATCGTCACCTTCGACGCCAAGGGCCCGGTGGCGGACGCGATCCTGACCTACAGCCAGTCCACCGACCCCGCCTCGCCGGTGTTCGCCGACCAGACGCGCCTGCACGCGCGGAAGGGCTGGGTGCGCCTGCCGTTCTCCGCCGCGGCGATCGCGGCGGACCCGGCGGTGACGCGCAAGGTGGTGAGCGGGCGGTGAAGGTAGGCGCTTGACCTCCTCCCCTGCGGAGCGGGGAAGGTGGCGCGTCGCACGGCGCGTGACGGAGGGGCTTCGCAAGCTCAGGTCGCGCGCGGTTCGCCCCCTCCGTCCGCTTCGCGGCCACCTCCCCCGCTGCGCAGGGGAGGAGGTCAGGACGTCAGAACAGCACCCGGGGGTTCATGATCCGCCCCGGGTCGAGCGCGGTGCGGACCGCGCGCATGGCGGCCACCTGGGCGGGGTCCTTGTAGCGGAGCGCCTCGGCGGACTTCATCGCGCCCAGCCCGTGCTCGGCGCTGATCGAGCCGCCGAGCGCGTGGACGATGTCGTGCACCGCGCGGGCGCCCGCGTCGCGCAGGGCGTCGTGCGCGTCGTCGCTCGCGCCCTCGGGCCGGACCACGTCGTAGTGGATGTTGCCGTCGCCCACGTGGCCGAAGGCGACCACGCGCGACCCCGGCGCGATCGCCAGGGCGGCGGCCGTGGCCTGCTCGAGGAAGCGCGGCACGGCGCTGACCGGCACGGCCACGTCGTGCTTCCAGGCGGCGCCCTCCGGCTTCTGGGCGGCGGACTGGCCCTCGCGCAGGGCCCAGAAGGCGTGCGCGTGGGTCTCGTCCTGCGCCAGGGCGGCGTCCGAGATCTCCCTGGCCTCGAAGGCGTGGGCCAGCAGCGGCTCCAGCATGGCCTCCGCCCGGCCCGGCTGCGCGTCCGCGAGTTCGATGAGCACGGTCCAGGGGAAGTCGCCGCCGAGCGGCGGTCGTGCGCCCGGCAGGTTCCTGAGCGCGAAGGCGAGGCCCTGGCGGTTGATCAGCTCAAAGGCTTCCACCCCGCCGCCCGTCTCGCGCTTGGCGCGCTCCAGCAGGCGCAGGGCGGCGGCGGGGCTCTCCAGCCCGACGAAGGCGACGGCGCGCGAGGGCAGGCGCGCGCGCAGCTTCAGCGCGGCGGCGGTGACCACGCCCAGCGTGCCCTCCGCCCCGATCAGCAGGCCCCGCAGGTCGTAGCCCGTGTTGTCCTTCCGCAGGCGCTTGAGGCCGTGCATCACCTCGCCGGAGGGCAGCACCGCCTCCAGCCCCAGCACCTGCTCGCGCATGGTCCCGTAGCGCAGCACCGCCGTGCCGCCCGCGTTGGTGGAGACCAGCCCGCCCACCGTGGCCGAACCCTCGCTGGCGAGGTTCAGCGGGAAGCGACGGCCGGCGACGGCCGCGGCCTCGTGCACGGCGGCCAGGGTGGCGCCCGCCTCCACGATCAGCATGTCGTCGTCGGTGTCGAGCTCGCGCACGGCCGCCATGCGCTCCAGCGACAGCAGCACCTCGCCGCGGGGGATCTGCCCGGCCACCAGCCCCGTAACGCCCCCCTGGGGAACGAGCGGCGTGCCCGTCTCCGCGCAGACGCGCACCAGGGCGGCGACCTCGTCGGTGGAGCGGGGCAGGAGCAGCAGCGGCGTCTCGCCCACCCAGCGCCCGCGCCACTCGCGCAGCTTGGGGCCGAGCCGGTCGGGATCGTCGCTCCAGCCGCCCGGGCCGACGGCGGCCTTCAGGCGTTCCAGCGCGGCGGGGGTGGGGGCGGGCACGGCCCACGGTAGCACTCTCCCTCCCCCTTGTGGGGAGGGGGGACCGCGCGAAGCGGGGTGGGTGGGGATCCCCACGCTCGACGTCGGACGGTCTGCCTGCGGTCCCCGCCCACCAGCCTGCGGCTGGTCCCCCCTCCCCACGAGGGGGAGGGAGAGTGCTACCCTGCGGCGATGTCTGACGCCGCCGTCGAGCGCCTGCCTCCGCAGCCCTGGATGAGCGCCCCCGCCACCCGCGCGGTGGTGGAGGCGCTCGAGGCGACGGGCGGTCCCGGCTGCGCGCGCTTCGTCGGCGGCTGCGTGCGCGACGCGCTGCTGGGCCGCCCGTTCGACGACGTGGACCTCGCCACCCCGCTCACCCCGCCCGAGGTGCTGGCCGCGCTGGCCGCGGCGGGCGTGCGCGCCGTGCCCACGGGGGTGGAACACGGCGTCGTCACCGCGATCAGCGGCGGGCGCCCCTACGAGGTCGCCACCCTGCGCCGCGACGTGGAGACGGACGGCCGCCGCGCCGTGGTGGCCTACGCGCGCGACTGGGCGGAGGACGCGGCGCGCCGCGACTTCCGCCTGAACGCCCTCTACGCCGAGGCGGACGGCGCGCTGCACGACCCCACGGGCGGCGGCCTGGCCGACGCGCGGGCCGGCCGCGTGGTGTTCATCGGCGAGCCGCAGCAGCGCATCCGCGAGGACTACCTGCGCATCCTGCGCTTCTTCCGCTTCACCGCCTGGTACGGCCGCGAGGGCTTCGACGCTGCGGGCCTGGCCGCCTGCACGGAGCTGCGCGCCGGCCTCGCGCGCCTCTCCGCCGAGCGCGTGGCCAAGGAGCTGCTGCGCCTCCTGGCCGCGCCCGATCCGCGGTCCGCGGTCCGCGCCATGGCCGATGCGGGCGTGCTGGCCGAGCTCCTGCCCGAGGCCGGCCCGCTCGCACGCTTCGAGCGGCGCGTGCAGCTCGAGGAAGGCGAGCCGGCCGACGCGTCTCTGCGGTTGGCGGCGCTGCTGCCCGACGCGGCGGCCCCCGTGCGCGCCGCGGCGGCGCGGCTGAAGCTCTCCAACGCGCTGCGCGACCGGCTGGCGGCCGCCGTGCCGGAGGGTGAGCCGCTGTCGGCGGGCATGGACGCGCCGACCCTGCGCCGCGCGCGCCACCGGCTCGGCGCCGGCCCGCTCGCCGACCGGCTGCGCCTCGCCCGGGCGTCCGCGCCGGAGGACGACGCGCGCTGGGCGGCGCTGGAGGCCGAGGCTTCAGCCTGGGCCCCGCCGCCCTTCCCCGTCAGCGGGGCGGAGATCGCGGCGGCCGGCGTGCCGCAGGGCCCCTTGCACGGCCGCGTACGCCACGAACTCGAGCGCTGGTGGCGCGAGCACGACTTCCCCGACGACCCCGCCGCCGCCCGCGCGCAGCTGGCGAAGATCGTCACCGCCCTGACACGCTGACCCGGCAGGCAGCCGTCGGCGCGCTTGGGGCGAGACGCGCGCGGGAAGCGGGAGCCATGCTCAGCCAGGGCTGGAAGGACACCATGGACGCCGCCGTCAAGGATCCGCGCGTCGGCATACAGTGGTGTCCGGTGACAACTTCTCGCGGATCGCCAGGACGGAGCGGACCACCGTGCCCGACCTGCAGGTCAGCAATCCGAACACCGGTCGCAATCTGCGCGTCGGGCAGGGCGTGAATTTCCACCACGCCTCGATGCAGTGGGTGATCACGGGTTGGCGCACCATCGACGCGGCCTTCCTGGCGTCGCGCTACAATAAGGGCGACGCCGCCTATGCTGAGAAACTCACCTATGTGCTGGGGATCCTGAAGTGATGGACATGCTGGCCCTGCTGTTGTTCGCGCACGTCGCGCGATGGGGCCCGGGCCAGCTGGACGCCGCTGTTCGACGGTCGGGCGTGTTGGAGGGCCGTGAGCTGCGCGCCGCGCGCCGCGTGTGCGACCTCAGCATCGCAGGCGTCGCCTACCCCGTGATCGTGACGGAGGAGGACGTGCCCGCCATCGAACCTCGGCGTAGCTACAGCCATGTGCTGGTGCTGACCCCGTCCGGCCGGCGGGCGTCCTCGTTTCCCCTGATCCCGCCGGCGGAGGTGGACCGCTGCCGCGGCAATCGTCTCACCTTCCGGAAGGACACGGTGAGCGTGGCCGGCATCTGCGGCTCCGCCGTGCGTTTCGGGCGCGGCGCCACGCTGGCGTGGATCGAGAACCGGAAGGACGACACGCTCGAGATCCTGCGCCGGCGGGGCGGCCCGGGCGGTGGGCCGGAGGCGCGTTAGGGGCGAGGCTCACCGCGCCAGGCGGCCGTCCGTCAGGGCGGTGGGCTCGAACGGGAACAGCACGTCGGGGTCAGGCGCGGCCACCTCGGCGGCGACCTCCGGCGGCGCGATGCGGCGGAGCAGGTCGCGCATGACGGCGATGCGGGCGGGCTTCTTGTGGTCGGCGCGCACGCAGGTCCAGGGCGCCACGGCGGTGGAGGTGCGGCTCAGCATCAGGTCGCGGGCGGCGCTGTAGGCGTCCCACTTCTCCTGGGCCACCGCGTCCAGCGCGGAGACCTTCAGCGCCTTGAGGGGGTCCTGGCGGCGCGCCTCCAGCCGCTCGGCCTGCTCGCCCTTGCTGATGTCCAGCCAGTACTTGGCGAGCTTGATCCCGCTCTCCACCAGCATGCGCTCGAAGTCGGGGGCGTCGCGCAGGAACTCGGCCTGCTCGGCCCCGGTGGAGAAGCCCATCACCACCTCGACGCCCGCGCGGTTGTACCAGGAGCGGTTGAAGATCACGAGCTCGCCCGCCGCGGGCAGGTGGGCCGCGTAGCGCTGCAGGAACCACTGGCTGCGCTCGCGGTCGCCGGGCTTGGGCAGGGCCACGATGCGGGTCGCGCGGTTGGAGAGGTGCTCGGCGATGCGCCGGATCGCGCCGTCCTTGCCCGCGCCGTCGCGGCCCTCCAGCACGACGACCACGCGGTCGCCGCTCTCCTGGGCGGCCATCTGCGTGCGTACGAGGGCGGTCTGCAGGCGGACCAGCTCGGCCTCGTCGTCGTCGGACTTGCCCATGGGGCCTCGCGCGGGGGAGAGGAGGGGCGTGATCCGCCTTCACCTGGACGACGAGCTTAGCCCCGGTTCGCGCGTGCGTCTCGCACCCGAGCCCGCGCGCTACCTGATGGCCGTGATGCGCCAGGCGGTGGGCGACGTCGTCCTGGTGTTCAACGGGCGGGACGGCGAGTGGCGGGCGCGGCTGGCGGAGGCCGGCAGGCGCGACGCGGTGCTGGAGGTGGAGGCGCGGGTGCGTCCCCCCGCCGAGGGGCCCGACCTGGACCTGATCGTCGCCCTGGTGAAGCGGGCCCGGCTGGAGACCATCGTCGAGAAGGCGGCCGAGCTCGGCTGCCGCCGCGTGCGCCCGGTGCTGACGCGGCGCACCAACGCCGACCACACGCGCGTGGACCGCCTGCGGGCCATCGCCGTGGAGGCCGCCGAGCAGACCGGCCGGCTCGACGTGCCCGAGGTGCACGAGCCGCGCCGCCTCGACGCCCTGCTGGCCGACTGGGACGCGGGGCGGAGGCTGCTGTTCTGCGACGAGGCCGGCGACGATCCCTCGGCGGAGTGGGGCGGCGCTTCCGGCCGCGCCCTCCCGGCTCTGGAGGCGCTCCGGGGCGAGGAATCAGCCCCTTGGGCGGTGCTGATCGGGCCGGAGGGCGGCTTCGCGCCCGAGGAACGCGCCGCCATCCGCGAGCTGCCCTTCGCCACGCCGGTGACGCTCGGCCCGCGCATCCTGCGCGCCGACACCGCCGCGATCAGCGCGCTGACCTTGCTGCAGGCGGCGGTGGGAGACTGGCGGTGAGGCTGCGGCAGGCTTGAGCGTGGCGGGCGGCCCGCCTATGTCGCCGCTTGCCGCCGGTTCGGGCGGGTCGGGGGCGTCGCGCATGGACGGGCAGGCGGCGGGCGACGACCGCCCGTTGGAGTTCGCCGCCCTCGCGGCGCACCTCGCCTCGGGCTGCAAGCCGCGGAGCGAGCACCGGGTCGGGGCCGAGCACGAGAAGCTGCTGTTCCGCCGGAGCGACCTTCGCCGGCCCTCCTATGACGAGCCCGGCGGCGTGCAGGCGCTGCTGGAGGGCTTCGAGCGCTTCGGCTGGGCGCCCGTGTGGGAGGAGAACCGCCACGGCCGCATGCGCATCGGCGCCAAGCGCGACGGGGCCAACCTGAGCCTGGAGCCCGGCGGCCAGTTCGAGCTCTCCGGCGCGCCGCTCGACAGCCCGAGCGCCAACGCGGCCGAGGTCGCCCGCCACCTGGACGCGTGCGGCGAGCTCGGAGCCGAGCTGGGCCTCGGCTTCGCGGGCCTGGGCCACGATCCCCTGTGGAGCCGGGCGGACGTGCCGGTCATGCCCAAGGCGCGCTACGACATCATGCGCAGCTACATGCCCAAGGTGGGCGGGCTCGGCCTCGACATGATGCTGCGCACCTGCACCGTGCAGGCCAACCTCGACTTCGCCAGCGAGGCCGACATGACGGCCAAGTTCCGCGTGTCGCTGGCCCTGCAGCCGCTGGCCACCGCCCTGTTCGCCAACTCGCCGTTCGTGGAGGGCGAGTCGACCGGCTGGCTGTCGACGCGGGCGCGGGTGTGGACGGATACGGACGCGGACCGCACGGGCCTCCTGGCCTTCGTGTTCGAGGACGGGTTCGGCTTCGAGCGCTACGCCCGGTGGGCGCTCGACACGCCCATGTACTTCGTCAGGCGCCAGGGTCGGTACGTGGACCTGTCGGGCCGCTCGTTCCGCGCCTTCATGGCGGGCGAGCTGGCCGAGCTGCCCGGCGAGCGCCCCACGATGGCCGACTGGGAGGACCACCTCACCACCCTCTTCCCCGAGGTGCGGCTGAAGACCTACCTGGAGATGCGCGGGGCCGACATGGG
>CAXTHH010000007.1:0-85810 GCA_964244065.1 uncultured Caulobacteraceae bacterium
CCGCCGACTACGTCGCCACCGACGACCTGAAGGTGGCGGTGAACGCGGCGCTGGCCCTGGAGCGGCCGCTGCTGGTCAAGGGCGAACCCGGCACGGGCAAGACGGTGCTGGCCTACGAGGTGGCCCGGTCGCTCGGCGCGCCTCTGCTCACCTGGCACATCAAATCGACCACCAAGGCGCACCAGGGCCTGTACGAGTACGACGCCGTCAGCCGCCTGCGCGACAGCCAGCTCGGCGACGAACGCGTCAAGGACGTCTCGAACTACATCAGGCGCGGCAAGCTGTGGGACGCCTTCTCCACCGCCGAAGGCGGCGTGCGTCCGGTGTTGCTGATCGATGAGATCGACAAGGCGGACATCGAGTTCCCGAACGACCTCCTGCAGGAGCTCGATCGCATGGAATTCTTCGTCTACGAGACCGGCGAGACCGTCACGGCGAAGATCCGCCCGCTGGTGATCATCACCAGCAACAACGAGAAGGAGCTGCCCGACGCCTTCTTGCGGCGCTGCTTCTTCCACTACATCCGCTTCCCAGACGACGACACCATGCGCGCGATCGTCGATGTGCACTTCCCAGGCATCAAGCCGAAGCTGGTGGCCGAGGCGCTGAAGATCTTCTACGACATCCGCAAGGCGCCCGGGCTGAAGAAGAAGCCCTCCACCTCCGAGCTGCTGGACTGGTTGAAGCTGCTGCTGGTCGAGGACATCGACGAGAGCGTGCTGCGCGAGCGCGACCCCTCCAAGCTGATCCCGCCCCTGCACGGCGCCCTGCTGAAGAACGAGCAGGACGTGCACCTGTTCGAGCGCCTGGCCTTCCTCACCCGCCGCGACGGCAGCCGGCCTGGGATGTGAGACCTTTTCTCCCTCCCCCTCGTGGGGAGGGGGGACCAGCCGCAGGCTGGTGGGTGGGGGGCCGCCGGCACACCGTCAGACGTCGAGCGTGGGGCGCCCCACCCACCCCGCTTCGCGCGGTCCCCCCTCCCCACAAGGGGGAGGGAGAAGAGGATCACGCCGCCAGCGCGCTCGCCGGGGCGCGGCCGCGGATCAGGTCGGCGGCCTTCTCCGCGATCATGATGGTCGGGGCGTTGGTGTTGCCGCTGACCAGGCGCGGCATGACCGAGGCGTCCACCACGCGCAGGCCCTCCACGCCCACCACGCGCAGCTCGGGATCCACCACTGCGGCGGGGTCGGAGCCCATGCGGCAGGTGCCGACCGGGTGGTAGATGGTCGTGCCGGTCGCCCGGGCGAAGGCCAGCAGCTGCGCGTCGGTGGCGAACTTCTCGCCGGGGTTCATCTCGTGGTCGATCACCTCGCGCAGCGCCGGCTGTTCGGCGATGCGGCGCGCCCAGCGGAAGCCGGCGATCGTCACCGCCTGGTCCAGCGGGTCGGACAGGTAGTTGGCAAGGATCGCCGGGTGGCGCGCCGGGTCGGGCGACTTCAGCCGCACCCATCCCTTGCTCTCCGGCCGCAACTGGCAGGGGGCCAGCGTCAGGCCGGGCTCGGTCTCCAGCACCATCTTCTGCGCCTGGGACATCTTCTGCAGGTCCATGGTGGCGGGCAGGATGTGGAACTGGATGTCAGGCGTCGCGAGCTCCGGCCGCGACTTGACGAAGGCGCCCACGTGCGCCGCCGACAGCGTCAGCAGCCCCCGCCGGCGCAGGGCGTAGTTGACCAGCTCGCCCACGAACCGCAGCCCATGCGTCTGTTCGTTGACCGACAGGCGGCCCTTCCTGAGCCGGTAGCGGGCGCCGGTGACGAAGTGGTCCTGCAGGTTCTCGCCCACCTGCGCGCGGTCGGCGATCACCGGGATCCCGTGCTCCTGCAGGAGCGCGCCGGGGCCGACGCCCGAGAGCTGCAGAAGCTGCGGCGAGTTGATCGCGCCGCCCGCCAGGATCACCTCGCGCCGGGCGGCTGCCCGCTGGCGCACGCCGCCCTGCTCGAACTCGAGCCCAACGGCGCGGCGGCCCTCGAACAGCACGCGGTGCGCCATCGCGCGGGTGCGCACCTCCAGGTTCGGCCGGCGCATGGCCGGGTGGAGATAGGCCACGGCCGCCGAACAGCGCTGGCCGCCCTTCTGCGTCACCTGGAACCAGCCCACGCCCTCCTGGTCGGAGCCGTTCAGGTCCTCGCGCCGGGGCAGGCCCGCCTGCTGGCAGGCCTGGATGGCGAGCTCGGTCAGGCCGTGGCCCTCCATGTCGGCCACGTTCAGCGGCCCGCCCTCCCCGTGCAGCTCGCCGCCGAGCGCCGCGCGCTCCTGGTGCTGCGACTTGCGGAAGTAGGGCAGCACGTCGCCCCACGCCCAGCCCACGGCCCCCATCTGCCGCCAGCCGTCGTAGTCCTCGTGCTGACCGCGCACGTAGAGCATGGCGTTGATGGAGGAGGAGCCGCCCAGCACCTTGCCCCGCGGCCAGGTGTGGCGGCGGCCGTTGGTGGCGGGATCCGGCTCGGTCTCGAACAGCCAGTTGACCTTCGGATCCTTCAGCGTGTTCGCGTAGCCCACGGGCACGTGGATCATCAGGTTGGAGAGGAACTGGCCGGGGTTCCTCGTCGGCCGGTCGTCGCCGCCCGCCTCCAGCAGCAGCACGCGCACGGACGGGTCCTCGGAGAGGCGGGCGGCGAGCACGCAGCCGGCGCTGCCCGCGCCCACGATCACATAGTCCGCCTCCAGGTCCCCGCTCGCCGCCACGCCCGTCGCTCCACGCTGCACGGGGGCGACCATACGGGCGGGCGCGGGCGGGCGGAAAGGGCTATGTGGCGGGCATGACGGCGGACACAGGGCGGGCTCGGGACCGGGCGGGCGGAACGGCGGCGCTGCTGGCCGCGGCGGCGGGCGTGGCGGTGGTGGGGCTGCGGATCGCGGCCGCCTTCCCGGGCCTTGGCGAGGCGGTCCGGTCCGGCCCGGTGCTGAGCCTGCTCGCGCTCGTGTCGGCGTTGGCGGGCGTCACGCTTGCCGTTGCGGCCTTGGCCGCCGACGGACGGCTCCGCCCGGCATCCTGGGTCACGCGTCTCGCCGCGGGGGGCGCCGGGGCGGGCGCCTTGCTGTGGATGGCCGGCGGCCTCGCACTGCTGTTCGGCGGCGGCGGGCTGAGCGGGACGCCCGGCCTGCTGCTGGAGCTCGCGCCGGTGGGGACCGGCGTCTGGGCGCTCGCCGCCGCGGCCGCCGCCTGGAAGCTGCGCGTGTGGCCGGCGTGGCTGCGCGTCACGGGCGCGGTGTTCGGCGGCGCGGCCATGGTGCAGCCGGGACTGCCGCCGCTCGCCCTGATCGCCCTGCTCGCCGGCCTCGCCTGGTGGATCGGCCTCGGCGTGGTGCTCCTTCGCGGCCCGCGCTCCACCCGGGGTTAACGCTCGCGGCGTAGCCTTCCCGCGTGAGCGAAGCCCTCGACCTCTCCGACCTGCTCGGCGGCCCCGCCCCCCGCGACCTCGGCCGGGCGCGCGTGGCCATGATCAAGCGGCTGGCCGACGTGCTGTCGCTGCCCCAGTCCCGCGTGAACAGCTTCGAGCGGGCCATGACCGCAGACCTCCTCGTCGAGATGCTGCGCGAGGCGGCGCCCTCCGACCGGGTGCGCGTGGCGCGGCGCATGGCCTCCCTGTCCGACCCGCCGCCGTCCGTGCTGCGGCTCATGCTGCGCGACGGGGTGGAGGTGGCCCGGCCGCTGCTGACCGACGCCGCCCTGACCGACAGCGACCTCTTGGGCTGCATCGCCGAGACCGGCATGGCGCACCGCCGCCTGATCGCCGGCCGCAAGGCGGTGAGCGAGGTGGTGGCCGAGGCGCTGATCGCCCCCGGCGAGCCGCCGGTGATCGAGGTGCTGCTGAAGAACCGCGAGGCCCGCCTGTCCACCACCGTGCTGGAGCAGCTCACCGCCGCCAGCCGCGACCACGTCGCCTACATCCCCCTGCTGCTGCACCGGCCGGAGCTGCGGCCGGCGCACGCCTACGTCCTGTTCTGGTGGGCCGGCCCCGAGGACCGCCGCACGGTGCTGACCCGCTTCGCCGTGGGTCGCGAGGTGCTGCAGGAGGCCGCGGGCGACGTCTTCCGCCTCGCCGCCGCCGAGGGCTGGCAGGACCCGCTCGTCCGTAAGGCGCTGCAGTTCGTCGAGCGCCGCCAGCGCAACCGCCTGGCCATCGACAAGAGCCGCTTCGGCAGCCTGGAGGAGGCGGTCACCGCCGCCCAGGACGGCATGACGCGCGAGATCGCCGAGGAGATCAGCCACCTCTCCGGCTGCAAGCCCACCACCGGCGCCAAGATCTTTACCGACTCCGCGGGCGAGCCCCTGGCGATCCTGTGCAAGGCGACCGGCCTGCCCCGCCAGGCGATCCGGGCCCTGTGGCGCGGCCTGCGCCGGCGCGAGGTCGATCCCTCGGGCGAACCCTCCGCGGCGCTGCAGCGGGTGTTCGAGATCTACGACATGATGGCGGTGGACCGGGCGCAGACGGTGCTGCGCTACTGGAACTGGGCCCTCTCCTCCGCCCTCACCCCCGCCCTGGTGCGCGCCATCCGCGAGGGCGACGAGGACGCCCTCGACCCCTACTCGGCGCCCCAGCGGGCGGCGATGCTGGCGCTGGGCGGCGACTTCGGCCGTTAACCACACGTCTCATTCCCGCCACAGGTGGGGCGGCCCGGACTCGACTCGCGCCACAATCGGAGTCCGCGAATCGATTCCGCTTGCCAGCGACTCGCGGGTTAAGAGAGGATTGAGAGGCTGATTCAGAGGCTTGCGGGGGACTCCGGAGATGCTGGCTCAAATAGGCCCACCCGCAGCGGCCCAGCGGGCGCACGAGGAGATCTACGCCTACTGGGCGGCCAAGCGCGGGCCCGGCCGCCTGCCCGGCCGCGAGCACATCCACCCCTCCGACTTCAAGCGCCACCTGCCCACCATCAGCCTGATCGACGTGCGCGGCGGCGCCGAGGCGGAGCGGCGCTACCGCCTGCGGCTGGCGGGCACGGGGCTCTACCGCGTCTACGGCGGCGAGATCACCGGCAAGGCGCTGGAGGAGGTCTACGCCCCCGAAGCCCGGGACTACTGGCGCGCGGAGCTGGACCGGGTGGTGGAGACGCGCCGCCCCGCCGCGGGCGTCCACTCCATGGCCTGGCGCGGCGCCGCCCACCTCTCGATCATGTGGCTGCGCCTGCCTCTGGCGTCCAACGGGCGGGAGGTGGACATGATCCTCGGCTATGACGCCCCCCTCGGCAACGCGAGCCCGTCGCCCGTCTCCGGCATCCGCGCCGCCTGAGGCGCGCGCGAACACACTATTTTCGAGCTCCTGTTCCACCGTCGCCCTCGGGCTTGACCCGAGGGCGACGGTGGAGGGCGTTTCACCCGCAGCTCCGCTCCCTTCACCGTGCGTCCGAGTCTGACGACTCGGGGACTGCACGCCCGCAGATAGGAAACTTATCCTCCCCCTCGCGCGCCGTGACATCCTCGGCGCCGTCCTCGCGCGTCTCGGCGGGGAGCGTCCGTGAGGAGTCCCATGTCCGAACTCGCGTCCCGCCTCGACCCGCCGCCGCCGCCGCGCCCGACGGACGACGGCCATCGCGCCGTGCTGATCACCCACCTGGTCGCCTACGCCACGGGCGTCGCGGCGCAGGACATCGCCGCCTCCGGCCGCCGCGCGCAGCCGGCCTGCGAGGCCCGCGCCCTGGCCATGTACCTGTGCCACACCGAGCTGGGCTGGCCCCTGTCGCGCGTCGGCGCCGCCTTCGGCCGCGACCGCACCACGGTGGGCCACGCGTGCCGCCGCGTGGAGGACCGCCGCGACGACCCCGCCTACGACGCCCGGGTGGCGGAGCTGGGCGCCTGCGTCCGCGCCTGCCCGACCGGCGCCGAGGCGGCCTGGGCATGAGCCCGCCGCAGGACCCCGACGTGCGCGCGGTGGAGCGGGCGCGGCTGGCGCTGGCGCGGCCGGGCGCCTGGCTGGACGCCCAGGGCGCCGCCTACCTCGTCCGCCCTGGGGAGGACCGGCGGCGGCGGCCGCTGCTGCGGCTGGACGAGGCGGGCTTTTGCGCCCTGGCGGCCGCGCCGGGCCTGGCGCCGCGGCCGGGCGGCGGCTGGCGCGCCCTGCCCGCCCGGGCCGCGCCGCCCTCGCCGCCCCCCGGCCGGCCGGGGATGATCCTGGGCGAGCGCGTGGTCACCGAGGCGGACGGGCGCCCGGCGACGCGGGCCGCCAACCTGGGCGAGAGCCCGGTGATGTGGCTCCTGCGGCGGGGCTGGCTCACCCCCGCCGAGGCCGCGGCCGGCGAGCGGCTGCGCGACGACCATCATCGGGCGGGCCTGCTCGGCCGGCTGACGGTGAGCCTGGACGCGGGGCCACGGGCGGCGGGCGCGCGCGCGCCCGGGCTCGACCCCGCCGAGCGCAACCGGGCGGCCAAGGCGCGCGTGCTCGCGGCGCTGGCCGCCGTCGGCCCCCGCCACCGGCCGGTGCTGGAGCAGGTGTGCCTGGCGGGGAGCGCCCTGGAGGCCGCCGAGCGGACGCTGGGCCTGCCTCGCCGGGGCGGCAAGACGGCGCTGAAGGCGGCCCTCGCGCGCCTCGCGGCGCACTACGGGGTGGCCTGAGCCTCGGCGCGGATCCGGGCCACCATGGAGGCCAGGCCGTTGGCGCGCTGGGCGGAGAGCGCGCCCTTCAGCCCCAGCCGCGCGATCGCCGCCTCGAACGGGAAGCCCGCCACATCCTCCGCCCGCTTGCCGGAGGCGAGCCGCAGCACCACGGCCACCAGGCCGCGCACGATGTGCGCGTCGCTGTCGCCGCGCAGGTGCAGCCGCCCGTCCCCGCCGCGACCGCCCACCAGCCAGACCTGGCTGGCGCAGCCGCGGACCTTGTTGGCCTCCGTGCGGTCGGCGTCGGCGAGGGGCGTCAGGCCCCGGCCGAGGTCGATCAGGTGCCGGTAGCGCTCCTCCCAATCGTCGCCGAGGAGTTCGAAGTCCTCGGCGATCTCGTCCAGCTCGGCTTCGGGGGTGTCGGCCATGGGCTGCGCTTAGGCGCACGCCAGCGGCGGCTCAAGCCGCGGCGAGGCGGATCACCGCGGAGACGCCCTGTCCCGGGGCGGTGCGCAGCTGCAGCCGCCCGCCCATGGCCGCGCACAGCAGCCGCGCGAGGGGCAGGCCCAGGCCGGCGCCCGCCGAGCGCCGCACCAGCGCGTTCTCGCCCTGCTCGAAGGGCCGCATCAGGCGCGGCAGCTCGGCGGGATCGATGCCCGGCCCGTCGTCGCGCACGGTCACGAACACCCGGTCGGCCTTGCGGCGGGCGGTGACGGAGACGGTCGCGCCCTCCGGGGAGGCGTTCACGGCGTTGGACAGGAGCGCCGCCATCAGCATGGCGAAGCCGCGCCGGTCGGCCCGCACCGGGCTCGCATCCCAGGACAGCAGCTGCGCCAGGCGCACGCCCTTGGCCTCGGCGGCGGCCCGGGCGGCGGTGAAGGCCTCCGCGACCATCTCGTCCAGCGGCTCGGGGCGCAGGTCCAGCTCCATCGCGCCCGATTCGAGCCGGGCGATGTCCACCACCCGGTTGACCAGGCCCAGCAGCTCGAGCCCGCTCGCGCGGATCATGCGGGCGTGCTCGACGTAGCGGGGGTCGCCGATCGGCCCGTGCAGCTCGCGCGAGATGATCTCGGAGAAGCCGATCACCGCGTTCAGCGGCGTGCGCAGCTCGTGGCTCACCGTGCGCAGGAAGGAGCGGCGGCCGACCTCCGCCGACCCGCGGCGCAGCGCGTCGGGCAGGTGCACGGGCGCGGTCGGCGGGGCGCGGGGCGCGCAGTGCGCATCCTCGGCCGCCTGCACCGCGCAGCGGCCCTCGCCGCTGTCGACGCACCCGCTCCAGGGACGCGGTTCGGACGGGAAGTCCAGGGTCTCGGCGACGGCCATCCACGCCTCGTTCTGAGGAAGACCGCACTTCAACCATACACGCGCTTACCAGCGGGTTCATGCGCGGCGTCCACAGGATCGTGGTCGCCCGCCGGTTGCGCGCGCTCGCCGGGCGGGGGCGCGGGGACTAGCCTGAGGCTTCCCCGACTCCGTCCCGCGCCGAGCCCTTGACCGCCCTTCCCGTCCCCGAACCGTCGCCGGAGGCCGCCCCCGGCCTGCCCGCGCGGCTGGACGCGCGGACGCTGCACGCCGGCTGGGGCCTGGGCGTGCTCGGCGTGGCCGCCCTGGCGCTGCTGTTCGCCGGCGAGGCGCCCCGGGCCCGGGCGCTCGCCGCCCTGGCCGTCGCCGCCGCGCCGGGCCTGCTGGCGCTGGCGCCCGCCCCGCGGGCGCGCCTGGCCGAGCTCGCCGTGTGGGCGCCGGCCGCCGCGCTCTCGCTGTGGCTGGGCGGCGGGACCGCCGGGCCGTTGGGGGCCCTGGCCCTGGCGCCGGCGCTGGCCGGGCTGGCGCTCGCCCGGCCGGTGGCGGGCGTGGCGGCGAGCTGCCTGACCGCCGGCGCGATCTCCACGCTGGAGGCGCTCGGCCGGCTGCCGCCGTCGCCGTTCGCCGCCGCCGACGCGCCCGCGCTGGCGTCGAGCCTGATGGCGCTGCTGGCCGTCGCCGCCGCCGCCGCCGCCGCCAGCGTTTCGCGGACGGCCCCGCCCCCACCCGCCGCACCCGGTCCGGATCCCGAGCTGGAGGCGCGGCTGGCGCGGGCGGAGGCGGGACGCGAGCGGGCCGAGGGCGAGGCCCGCGCCCGCGCCCGCTTCCTGGCCGAGATGAGCCACGAGCTCCGCACCCCGCTGAACGCCGTGGTGGGCTTCAGCGACGTGATGCGCACCAAGCTCTTCGGGCCGCTGCCCGACCGCTACGCCGAGTACGCCGAGCTGATCCACCAGTCGGGCGAGCACCTGACCGCCCTGATCGACGACGTGCTCGACCTCTCCAAGATCGACGCCGACCGCTACGAGCTGCGCCGCGAGCTCCTGGACGCGCGCGAGCCCGCCGAGGCCGCGCTGCGCCTCATGCGCCCCCAGGCCGAGCGCAAGGGCGTCGCGCTGCGCGCCGACCTGCCGTCCGGGCCGCTGACGGCCGACGCCGACGCGCGAGCGCTGAAGCAGATCGCCCTCAACCTGCTCTCCAACGCGCTCAAGTTCACGCCTCCCGGCGGCGAGGTGAACCTGTCGGTGCGCGCCAGCGCCGGCGCCCTGGAGCTGGCGGTGTCGGACACGGGGCCGGGCATCTCGCCGGAGGACCTGCGCCGGCTGGGCGCCCCCTACGCCCAGGCCGAGGCCGGGCGGGACGCCAAGGGCACGGGGCTGGGCCTGTCGCTGGTCAAGGCGCTGGCCGGCCTGCACGGGGGGGAGCTCCTGCTCGAAAGCCGGCTCGGCGAGGGCACGGCGGCCACGGTGCGCCTGCCCGTGCTGGTTCCCGCCGCGACCTAGGGCCCGGCCGCCAGGAAGGCGCGGCCGGTGGCGAAGTCGCCCGCCTCCACCAGGGTCGACACGGTGCGGTCGCCCGGCAGCACCAGCTCCACGCGCACATGCTCCCGGGGGTCGAGCGCGGCCAGGGCCTCGGCCGCCCGGCCGGGGAAGGTGAAGCGCCACGCCCGCCCGCCGTCCAGCGCCAGCTTGCCGGAGGCCGGCGTCTCGATCAGCGCGGCCGCGGGCGGGCCGCCGTCGGCGGCGAGGTAGGGCTGCGGCGCCCGCGCAGGGTCGCGCATGGCCAGCCGCGCGGTCCAGGCGCGAGCGGCGTCGGGAGCCGGGGTCTCGAGGGCGAACACGGGGGTCGAGGCGGTCGAGGCGCGGCGCAGGCCGAGCACGGCCGGAGCGCCGCCCAGCCGGGTGCGCGTGGAGAGCGCCCAGAACGGGACGGGGCGGTCGGCGCGCCGCCGGGCCGTCCAGCCGCCTGCGGGGCCCGGCAGCTCCAGCACGTTCTGGCGCGACCAGCCCAGGAAGGCGGCGCGCACGCGCTGGGCGGCCACGCGCAGGTCGGGCGAGGCGCAGGGCTCCCGCGCCGCCCGCGCCGACGCCCGGGCCGCGGCGGCGTCCAGCGCCCGCGGGTCGGCGCCCTCTCGGACCGCCGCGCCCCGCGCCTGCGCCGCCCCCGCCGCCAGCCCGGCTTGCACCGGCGGCGCGAACAGCTTGCAGCGCGCCCCGGCCTCCCGCATGAGCGTGCGCTCGTACAGCACGGCCCCGAGGTCGCCCGCCGCCACGGCCGGGGCGGCGGCGAGGACCAGCGGGCCGGCGAGGGCGAGGACGGCGGCGGCGGACGGCATCGCGCCACCCTGCCCGCCGCCGCTTTCGCCCGGATGAACGGAGCCGCCGCATGGAGCTCTCCACCGACCTGTGGGTCTCCGCCCTGATCCACCGGGCGCGGCTGGGCGGGGCCTACGCCACCGTGGTGCGCAAGGGCGACGCGCGGGCCGGCGCCGTGCTGGTCAAGGGCGTGGACCTGCGCACCCGCACCGCCCGCCTGTGGACCGAGGCCCTGCGCGGCGACGGCGAGCGCGTGTGGATGCAGCCCCACCCCGGCGCGGACGAGCCGACGCTCGACGCCTACGCCGAGCGCCAGGCCCGCTACGATCCCGACCTGTGGGTGGTGGAGGTGGAGGACGCGGACGCCGCCCGCTTCCTCACGGAGACGGTCGAGCCCGCGCCCCCGCCCGCCGCGGCTTAAGCCCTCGTCAACCAAGCCCGCACACCCGGCCGAAAGGCGCCGGGGCGCAGGTTCGCCCCATGCTGTTCCTGATGAACGACACGGTGCTGGAGCTCGACGGGGCGCAGGCGCCCGCGCCTCCGCCCGCCGCCCGCATGGGCGCGCTGAAGCTCTCGCACGTGCTGGAGCTCGGCGCCGAGCTCTACGCGCAGCGCCCCCTGCTCCATCGCCACGACCCCGAGCGCGCGCGCCGCCTGGCGCTGCTGGTCAAGAGCAAGGCGCCCGAGGTGAACGCCGCCCTGTTCGTGGCCCCCGCCGCCGGCTGCCGCCCCGACGCGGTGATCCACCGCGTCGCCGAACTCTCCGTCGAGCTGATGGCCGGCCTCAAGACCCTCTCCGAGTCCGGCGCCCTCAACGCCCTCACGGCCGACCGCGAGGTCTGGCGCCGCCTGGCGGCCTAGACCCAGCGCGGTTCAGAAAACAGCGCACGCCCGCAAAGTGGCCGTCGCTTTTTCCCGGTCCTGATCGGAAAGAGCGCCCAGCCGCCTGATCACGTGAGCGGCTTCGACCGTGGCCAGCTTGGAGGCGCGCAGCCGACTTGCGAGCGGCAAGCCCGCCGCCTCGAAATCGACGATGAGCGCGTCACCGAACCGCTCGCGCTTGCTGGTCGTGATCATGGCCACCCACAGTTGGCCCGTATTCGCGACCAGCTCGGTACGGCTCACGACCAGTGTGGGGCGGCGCTGCTCGGCTAGCTTGTCGCTGTAGGGGAACGGAAGAACGACGACGTCAAACGGCTGAAGCGTCATAGATGACGAAACGCCTCTTCGTCCTCCGGCTCGCTCCATTCCGTGAAGACTGCGAACGGGTCGTCTTCCAGTATTCTTTCGGTCGGAACGTCCTCGATCTCCACCTCCCGGGCGCTAATCAGGTTCTCCTGACGCGTGATGTCGCCCCGCATGCGCAACGACACGCCGCCTTGGCGCAGGCGCGCCGCCACCGATTCCGGCTCGCGCACGAAGAATTGATTGACCTTGAGATTGTGCTGCGGATTGACTGCGCGGTCAGCAAGCACATAGAGGCCGGACATCAGCTTGGGGGTGAACTCCTCCACCCGGCCGTCCGGAAGACTCCTTCTGCGCACAAACCTGAGCGTCATCTTCCAACTCTCCGCAACGCGTGGCGAAGATAACCCTTGCTGCTCATTGCGTCGAGAGCGTCCGCCTTGCTAAAGCCAGCCATGTCTTCACCCCTCGCCGTCGAAGCCTCCCGCCGACGCACCTTCGCCATCATCAGCCACCCGGACGCCGGCAAGACCACGCTGACCGAGCACCTGCTCCTGGCCGGCGGCGCGATCCGGGCGGCGGGCGCGGTGCGGGCGCGAGGCGAGAATCGGCGCACGCGCTCGGACTGGATGAAGATCGAGCGGGAGCGGGGGATCAGCGTCTCCGCCTCGGTGATGACGTTCGAGACCTCCGGCCTCCTGTTCAACCTCCTGGACACGCCGGGGCACGAGGACTTCAGCGAGGACACCTACCGCACGCTCACCGCCGCCGACGCCGCCGTGATGGTGCTGGACGCCGCCAAGGGCATCGAGCCGCAGACGCTCAAGCTGTTCGAGGTGTGCCGCCTGCGCGACATCCCGATCGTGACCTTCATCAACAAGATGGATCGCGAGGCGCAGGACCCGTTCGCCCTGCTGGACGAGATCAGCGGCAAGCTCGCCCTCGACCCCGCCCCGCTCTACTGGCCGGCCGGCTCCGGGAACCGCTTCAAAGGCATGCTCGACCTCCGCGACGAGCGCTTCATCCCCTACCACCGCAATCCCGAGGAGGCGGAGGAGGACGACCTCGCCCCCGTGTCGTTGCAATCGAACTCCGTCGCCCGCTTCCTCGACGGGGCGGAGAAGGAGGAGCTGACGGAAGGGGCCGAGCTCGTCACCGGCGCCTCAAAGCCGTTCGAGCAGGCGGCTTTCCGCGAGGGGCACATGACGCCGGTGATCTTCGGCTCCGCCCTGCGCCACTTCGGCGTCGGCGAGCTCCTGGCCGTGCTCGGCGACTTCGCCCCGCCGCCGGAGCCCGTCGGGGCCGAGAAGGGCGGCGCGGAGGTGGAGGTCAGCCCGGGCGACCCGGAGGTCACCGGCTTCGTGTTCAAGATCCAGGCGAACATGGACCCGAACCACCGCGACCGCATCGCCTTCGTGAAGCTGTGCTCCGGCCGGTTCCAGCGGGGCATGAAGCTGAAGGTGCAGAACACCGGCCGGCAGATGTCGGTGCACAACCCGATCCTGTTCCTGGCCAGCGACCGGGAGCTGGCGGAGGAGGCCTTCGCCGGCGACGTGATCGGCATCCCCAACCACGGCGTGCTGCGCGTGGGCGACAGCCTGAGCGAGAGCGGCCAGCTGCGCTATGCGGGCCTGCCCAACTTCGCCCCGGAGATCCTGCAGCGCGTGCGCGTGAAGGACCCGCTGAAGGCCAAGCACCTGTCCCGCGCCCTGGAGAGCCTGGCCGAGGAGGGCGTCACCCAGCTGTTCCGGCCCGAGATCGGGGCGGACTTCATCGTGGGCGCCGTCGGCCCGCTGCAGTTCGAGGTGATGGCCGACCGCCTCGCCAGCGAGTTCAACCTGGAGGTCGCCTTCGAGCCCGCCCCGTACGCCGAGGCGCGCTGGGTGGTCGGCGACAAGGGCGAGGTGGAGGCGTTCGCGGGCAAGCACCGGGGCGCCATGGCCCGGGACATCGACGCCGCGCCCGTGTTCCTGGCCAAGTCGAGCTGGGAGACCACCTACGTCTCCGAGCGCTTCCCCAAGGTGAAGCTGCAGCGGACCAAGGAGCGCGGGTAGCCTTCCGGCAGGGGCTGGTCTCCGCTCATCCGCCGGAGGCGCTCGCCGCACGCGCAAACCGGGGCAGGCCTCGCGCTTGCTCCGTCCCTCGCCGATCCCCGCCCGATGTGCCGGGCCGGGACGGTGGAGCGCGGACGTCATGGCGACCTGGACGGGGCTCTCCTTCAGGCGCGGCGCGGGCGACGGCCGGCTGCTGGACGACCCCGCGCGGCTCGAGCTGCTCGGCCCCGAGATGCTGCGCGCCGAGGCCGCGGCCGCCAGGCTGCGCGCCGCCCGCGCCCCGGCCTCCGAACGCCCCGGGCGACACCTGGAGCACGCCCGCCTGCTGCGCGAGCACGGCGAGCGGGCCGGCGCGCCCGAGTCCCTGGCCCGCGCCGCGCGCGCCGCAGAGGCGGCCGGCGGTCGCGAGGGCGCGCTGGAAGGGGCGCTGGCCGCCCTCGCCGCCGCGGCGCTCGGGGGCGAGGCCGCCCTGCTGGACGCCGCCGACGCGCGCCTCGCCGAATTCGGGCCGGCCGTGCAGGCCTCGCCCGCGGCGCGCGCCGCCGCCGCCTCGGCGCAGCTGCGCGCGCGCCGCGCCCTGGCCGACGGCCGCCCCGACGCAGGACTCGCCGCCGCGGCCGCGTGCGATGGCGCGGTGGCCGGCCTGGCGCGCCTCGTCCGGCGGGAGCCGGGGCGGACGCCCGAGCTGATCCGCGCCCGGCTGGACCGGGCCGAGCTCCTGGTCGGCTTCGCCCTGCGCCTGCGCGACGCCGCCCCGGCCGCCCGCGCCGCCGCGGACATGGCCGACCTGCTGCCCCGCATGGACCCCGACCGCCTGCCCGTCCTGGCGGGGCGCGCCGCCCGCCTCCGCGGCGAGGCGCTGACCGCCGAGGGCGAGCTCCTGGGCTGCCCCCGCCGCCTGGGCGAGGCGTCCAGGCTGCTGCAGGACGCGCTGGCGGCCCTGCCCTCCGACCACGCCCCTGTGGAGCGCGCCCGCGTCGGCCGCGCGCTCGGCCACGCGGCCCGCGCCCTCGCGGAGGCGTGCGAGGACGGAGGCGCCGCCGACCTGCTCCTGCAGGCGGCCGTGTCCGCCTTCGAGGGAGCCCGGGCGTCGCTGGAGGGCGCGGCTGTCCCGCCGCTGACTGCGCAGCTCGCCTTCGAACGGGCCGGCGCCCTGGCTGCCCGCGCCCTGCACGGCGCCGCGGGCGAGGACGCGGCGCGCCAGGCCGAGACCGCCCTGCGCTACGAGCTCATGCGCCTGGACGCGCGGCGGGAACCCGCCGCCTGGGCCGCCGTCCAGGTCGCCCTGGCCCGCCTCTACGCCGCCAGGGGCGGGGCCGGGCGCCGGGCCCAGGCCGCCCTCGCGCTCGCGGGGGCGCTTGAGGTGTTCGCCGAGGAGGGCTTGGCCGGCCTCGCCGACCAGGCCGCCGCCGCCCTGCGCGAGCTCCGCCCGGCGTGAGGCCCTAGCGGGCGCCGTCCGCCAGGCGGGCGGCGTTCACGGCCGCCTTGCTCGCGCCGAGCCCCTGGCGGGCCACGGCCGGCTCGGTCTCCGGGGCGGAGAGGTCGGGGGCGGGACGGGCGAAGAACTGCGGCGACACCGGCACGGAGGCGTCGGGCTCCAGCCCGTATTCCCGCTGGACGGAGTAGCGGCGCGCGCCCTCGGCCGCGGGCGCGCTGGCGGTGGCGGGCGTCACATAGTTGCGGGCGTAGGCAGGCGGGCGCGGCGGCCCAAGTCCTGTGGCGTCCGCCGCATTGGGGCTGGGGGTGACGGGCGCCGGCGGGGGCGCCGTGCGCGCCACGGCGGGGACGGGAGCGGGCGCCGGCGCGCGCACCGGCGGGAGCGCATACGCGGCGGGAGCGGCCGGGCCCGGGCCGACGTAGCCGAAGCGGCCGACGGCGGGGGGCGGCAGCTCCGTGGAGGGTCCCACCTGCGGCGCGGCGGGCGCGGCGGCGGCGCCGGCCGCCGGAGGGCGCGGCGCATAGGGGCCGGCGTAGGGGCTGGGCGCCCCCGCCGAGGGCGTCGGCGCCGCCGCGGTCGGGGCGGGGGCGTAGGATGCGGTGGGCGGGTCCGCGCGGGGCGCGGTCCTCGGCGCCGGCGAGGCGAACGCGGCGGGCGGCGCCGCCGCGGTTCGGGCGCGCGGCGCAGGGGCGTAGGCGGGGGTCACGCCGGCGTAGCGGCCGCGAAGGCCGCCCGCGGCGGGAACGGGGGCGGCCGCAGGCGCCGGGGTCGGCGCGTAGGTCTCGGGGGCGAGGCTGGGGCGCAGCTCCGCCTTGCCGGGCCAGCGCAGGGTGCGCATCGGCGGGGCGGCGGTTGGCGCATCGGCGTAGGCCAGGGCCACCGGCGGGCGCAGCCCGGCGCGGGGGCCGTAGCGGTCGGGCGCGCCTTGCGCCTGCGCCGCAGCGGCGACGCCGGCCGCGGCGAGCACGACGAGGGGCGGAAGGGCGAGGGCGCGGGCCATGCCCCGACGGAACGCCCGGCGCGCTTTCGACGGCGTTAACGGCCTCGCCACCATCGCAGCACGGCCGCCTCCGCGCGCTGCAGTCCCGCGTTCAGCGCCGCCGCGAGCAGGCCCAGCACGATCAGCGCGGCGAACATGTCGGCGGTGCGCAGGCGCTCGCCGGCCTCCAGGATGCGCCAGGCCAGGCCCTGGCTGCGGCCGGAGCCGGCCACGAACTCGGCCACCACCGCCCCGATCACCGCCAGGCCGGAGCCGACCTTCAGCCCCTCCAGCACATAGGGCGTGGCGGCGGGCAGGCGCAGGCGCAGCAGGCGCTGGAGGGGGCGGGCGCCGTGCAGGTCGAACAGGCGCTCCAGGTCCGGGTCGGCGCTGCGCAACCCGGTCTCCGCGCCGGAGAACAGGGGGAAGAAGGCCACCACGGCGGCCAGCGCGGTGACGGCCCGCTCGGGGTGCTCCAGCCCCGCCCAGATCACCACCAGGGGCGCGATGGCCACCACGGGGGTGACCTGCAGCGTGACCAGCACCGGCCTGAGCGCCCGCTCGGCCCAGCGGCTCGCCCCGGCCAGCAGCGCCAGCGGCCAGGCGAACAGCGCCGCGAGCCCCAGCGCCAGCAGCGCCTGGCCGAGGGTGGCCAGCGCCGCCCGGGCGAGCCCGCCGGGGTCGGCCGCCAGCGCCGCCGCCACCGCGACCGGCGAGGGCAGGACGAACGGCGGCAGGCGCAGCAGCAGCACCGCCGCCTGCCATGCCGACAACAACGCGGCGACCAGCAGCAGGGGCGCGAAGCGCGCGCTCACGCCGCCGCCTCCCCGGCGAGCAGCAGGGCGGAGACGGCCTCCGCCGCCGCCCGGTGCTCGGCCGAGCCGCGGAAGCCGGGCGGGCGGGGAACGGGCGCGTCGGGCCGCACCTCCCCCGCGATCCGGCCCGGCCCGGGGGTGAGCGCCACGACGCGGTGCGCCAGCTGGGCGGCCTCGTCCACGCTGTGGGTGACGAACAGCACGGCGGGGCGGCCGCCAGCGTTCCAGCGGGCGTGCAGGTCGTCGGCCAGGCGGCGGCGCTGCAGCTCGTCCAGGGCGGCGAAGGGTTCGTCCAGCAGCAGGAGCTCGGGCTCGACCGCCAGCGCCCGCGCCAGCGCCACGCGCATGGCCATGCCGCCGGAGAGCTGGGCGGGCCGGCGGTCCTCCGCTCCGGCGAGGCCCAGCGAGGTCAGCGCCGCCCGGGCCCGGTCGGCCGCGTCAGGAGCGCCGGCCAGCCGCAGCGGCAGGGCCGCGTTCTCCAGGGCGGAGGCCCAGGGCATCAGGGTGGGCGCCTGGAACACCACCGCCGTGCGGCCCGGCCCGACGCTGCGGCGCACGGCGCCCGCCGTGGGCGCCTCCAGCCCGGCGAGCAGGCGCAGCGCGGTGGACTTGCCGCAGCCGGACGGCCCCACCAGCGCGGTGATCTCCCCCGCGTGCAGCGCCAGCGACAGGGGGCCGAGGGCGGGGCCGTCGCGATAGCGGACCTCCGCCGCCTCCAGCGCGGCGCGCTCCGTCACGGGCGGGGCGCGAACGCCAGGGTGTAGGCCTGCGTCACGTCCAGGTCCGCGGGGGCGAGCTTCAGCTCCCTGGCCATGTCGGCGAACTCGGCCCAGCGCTGGGCGGTCATGGTCCCGACCGGGGCGCCGCCCTCCGGCTCCACGATGCCGAACTGCAGCAGCTTCTCGCGCGCCTGCTTCAGGATGTCCGGCCGCATCTGCGGGTTGTCGCGCAGGATGAGGGCGTCGGCGGGGGCGGGGTCGCCGTGCAGGTAGGTGCGCCAGCCGGCGGCGGTGGCGTCCACGAAGGCCTGCACGGCGGCGGGCGTCTCCGCGATCCAGCGCTCGGTGGCCATGACCATGGCGGCGTAGCCGTTGTAGCCGTGGTCGGCGAGCAGCAGCACCAGCGGCTCCTCTCCCGTGGCCCTGGCGATCACGTAGGGCTCGCTGGTGAGGTAGCCCTCCTGCAGGGCCCGCCTGTCGGCGAGGAAGGCGGCCGGCCCGCCGGAATAGGTGCGGCGCTGGGCGTCGGTGACGCCCGCCTTGGCCTTCAGCCACGGCCAGATGGTGGCCACGCCGCCCGGCGCGATCAGGATCGGCCGGTCGCGGGCGGAGTCCTCCAGCCGGGCCACGTCGCTGTCCCGATGCGCGATCAGCACCTGCGGGTCCTTCTGGAAGGCGGCGGCCACCGCGCGGACGCCCGCCTTCTCCCGCGCCAGGTTCAGCAGGGTGAAGCCGTTTGAGCCCAGGGCCATGTCCACGGCGCCCGCGGCCAGGAGCTGCGGCGCGCCGACGCCGGAGCCGCCGGGCAGGAGGGTCACGTCCAGCCCGCGCCGGGCGAACTCGCCGCCCGCCAGCGCGGCGTACCAGCCGCCGTGCTCGGCCTGCGCCGTCCAGTCCGTGGCGAAGCGCACGCGGGTGCGGCCCGGAGCCGCGGCCGGCGCGCGCGCCTTCTCCGGCGAGCAGGCGGCCAGCGCGAGAGGGGCGGCGGCGAGGAGCGTGCGGCGAAGCATGGCGTCAGCTTAGCATCTGCGCGCACCTGTCACATCGGCGCGATAGCCTTGCGGCCCCGGCGCGCCTATCTTCCGAGCGCCATGTCAGCCGCCCACGACGACCCGCGCGCCCACCGCCCCTGGCGCATGATCCAGCGCCGGCCCAGCCGCAAGATCCGCGTCGGCTCCGTCGAGGTGGGCGGCGACGCGCCGATCAGCGTGCAGTCGATGACCAACACGGTCACCGCCGACGCCAACGCCACCATCGGCCAGATCCGCGAGCTGGAGGAGGCGGGCGCCGACATCGTCCGCGTCTCGTGCCCGGACAAGGAGAGCACCGAGGCGTTCAAGGTCATCGCCAAGGCGGCCAAGGTCCCGCTCGTGGCGGACATCCACTTCCACTACAAGCGCGGGATCGAGGCGGCCCAGGCGGGCGCCGCCTGCCTGCGCATCAACCCGGGCAACATCGGCAGCAAGGATCGCGTGAAGGAGGTGGTGCAGGCCGCCCGCGACTACGGCTGCTCCATGCGCATCGGCGTCAACGCCGGCTCGCTGGAGACGCACCTGCTGGAGAAGTACGGCGAGCCCTGCCCCGCGGCGATGGTCGAAAGCGCCCTGTTCCACGCCGACATCCTGCGCGACCTCGACTTCCACGAGTTCAAGATCAGCGTGAAGGCGTCCGATCCCTTCCTGACCGTCGCCGCCTACCAAGAGCTGGCTGAGGCCATCGATTGCCCGCTGCACCTGGGCGTGACGGAGGCCGGGCCGATGCGCTCGGGCACCATCAAGAGCGCCATCGGCATGGGCTCCATGCTGTGGGCGGGCATCGGCGACACCATCCGCGTGTCCCTGGCCGCCGACCCCGTCGAGGAGATCAAGGTCGGCTTCGACATCCTCAAGTCGCTGGGCCTGCGCCACCGCGGCGTGAACATCATCGCCTGCCCCTCCTGCGCCCGTCAGGGCTTCAACGTCATCAAGACGGTGGAGGCGCTGGAGGCGCGGCTGGCGCACGTCTCGACGCCGCTGTCGCTCAGCATCATCGGCTGCGTGGTCAACGGGCCGGGCGAGGCGCTGATGACCGACGTGGGCTTCACCGGCGGCGGGGCCGGCAAGGGCACGGGCATGGTCTACATGGCCGGCAAGGTCGATCATAAGCTCGGCGCCGAGCAGGACATGGTCGAGCACATCGCCAGCCTGGTGGAGGCCAAGGCCGCCGAGATCGAGCGAGAGGCCGCCGCCAAGGACGCGCTGTTCGAGCCGACGCTCGCCCACATCGCCGCCGAGTAGGGGCGCGTGCTCCGTTCAGAGGTGATCCAGCCGCTGCTGGATCTGTTCGAGGCGCCCCGCTATCTCGAGATCGGTGTCCACTCGGGCGAGACCTTCGGGCCGCTGCGGGCGGCGCGGAAGGTGGCGGTGGACCCCGCCTTCCGCTTCGATACGGCCGCCGCCGCGCGGGACGACGCCACGGCCGAGTTCCACGCCCTGCCAAGCGACGCCTATTTCCGCGGCCTGGCCCCGGGCGCGCCGCCGTTCGACGTGGTGTTCATCGACGGGCTGCACACCTTCGAGCAGGCGCTTCGCGACCTCCTCAACGCGCTCGGCCGCGTGCGACACGACTCGGTGGTGATCGTCGACGACGTGCTGCCCAGCGGCTACTTCGCCGCGCTGCCCGACCAGGCGCTGTTCGAGCGGCTGCACGCCGCCGTGCCCGGCACGCCCGCCGCCTGGATGGGCGACGTGTACCGGCTGGTCTACTTCGTGGCCGCCTTCCTGCCGGACTGGAGCTACGCCACGGTGGCGGAGAACCACGGCCAGCTGGTGATGTGGCGCGAGCCCCGCGCCCCCCGCCTGCGCTCCGTCGAGTCCGTGGCCCGTGCCCCCTTTGAGGAGACGGTGCTGCGCCGCGAGGCCTTCGCCCTCGCCCCCTTCGCCGACATCCTGGCGCGGGTCCGCGCCGCGCGCGCCGGAGCAGCCTAGCCCGGCGATGAGGGGCGGTCCGCCGCGCTCGGGCGAACCTGTTCGGCGAGGAACGGGTGGCACGGGCGGGGCTTCCCTCCGCGCCGACGCTCCGTCGGCGGCCGAAGGAGCCGCTCATGCCCGCCCGTTTCACCACGCTGAACAATCAACTCGAGAAGGGCCTGGACAGCCTCAAGCCCGACGCCGCCATCAAGCAGATCGAATACTGGGAGAACGAGCTGAAGGACGTGGACGTCTCGGGCGTCAAGGGCCTGCTGCACGACCTGGAAGCGCTGAAGAAGCTGCTCCACGCCGAGACGCCGGACGCCGCGAAGATCAAGACGCTGGTCGGCAAGATCGGCGGCGAGACCACCCGCATCGGCGGCCGCGCAGACGAGAAGACCGCCGACAAGGTCAAGGAACTCGGCGAGAAGCTGGAGAAGGCCGCGGCCTGACCCTCGGCGGCGGGGCGGCGGCGCCGCCCTGCCGCCTCCGCTTACACTGACAGTGCTTAGCCACCCGCCAAGCCGTGTCCATCGCTCGGGCCGAGCCGACGAGAGCGGCCGCCGGTACAGGACAGCTGCCCCGGCGCCGGCCCTCCGCCGCCGCACGGGAGATTGACTTTTTGGGCTGTCGCGGCTATTCACAACTCGCCACGCGCTAGACATACATTCATCTGGCGTGAGGCCTACCGGGGGTCCCTGCGGGGACCCCCAACTTACTCTTTCTATTACGATTAGGTGAGCTGATGTCTATGTCTGTCGTGCTCGTGGATGCGGGCTATCTCTTCGCGCAGGGCTCAGTGGCTCTTGCCGGCTCCCAGGTGGGTAGAGCCGAACTTCACATCGAAGAAACCGAGATCGTGTCGGCCTTGCGCGCCTACGCTCATGAGAGAAGCGGCGGAGCATCGTTGCTGCGTATCTATTGGTATGACGCGCCGCTCCGCAGCGGGGTCACCGCCCAGCAAACCGCGCTGGCTAACGCGGACTACATCAAGCTCAGGCTAGGTGTGCTGAACGGCTTCGGTCAGCAGAAAGGAGTGGACTCCCTGATTGTGAGTGATCTGATCGAGCTTGCACGTAATCGGGCAGTCTCCGACGCTGTTCTGGTGTCGGGTGACGAAGACGTACGTGTGAGCGTTCAAGTCGCGCAGAGCCTAGGGGTTAGGATACACCTTCTGGGCGTGCAGCCGGCCCGGTCGTCGCAGTCCCCTCTCCTTCGACAAGAGGTGGACACGACAGGCGAGTGGACCAGAGATCAGATTGCAATGTTCATGTCCGTGAAGCTCGCGGTCGGAAAAGAACATACATCTGCATCCTTGGACCGCACGCTCCCGACTGCCGGCTCACAGTCTCAGGCGGATCGTATCGCCGAAGCGGTCGCCGCGCTCGGCCCTATCGAAGTTTCCAATTTGGCGGCTTACTGGGCGGTACGGGCAGGGTTGCCGCCGGAACGCGATCGTCCGTTGCTTGCCCGCTGCCGCGACAGCCTTGGTCGGGACCTCACGCCCGACGAGCGTCGGGAGATCCGTCGCACCTATGAGGCCGCGGTCAGGGCCCGAAGCGACTTCCCCAGCCTCTAACCGTTCACAATCCTAGCGTCTCCAGTCGCTGCAGCGCGCGGTCGTGGCCCGCCTTGACGCTGTCGAAGGCGCGTAGCACCGCGTCGCGCACGGGGCCGGAGATCGCGGGGTCGTCCAGCACGGCCTGGAACTCGGCCAAGAGCTCGGCCTCCGACCGCTCCACGGCCGCCGCCGTCTCCGCCTGGCCCGCCGCGACGGCGCGAGGCAGGTCGGCCCAGCCTCCGCGTGAAGAGTCGGGCGCCCGGCTCTCTGCAAGCGCCCCGCCCAACGCGCGCACTTCGGCCGCCAGCACCTCCGCCGTAGCGTCGTGCTCTCTGGCGGGGGCGGCGAAGGCGTCGGCCAGGCCCGGCCCATCGGCCCCGGCCTTGCGGTAGCCCTCGGCGGCGCCGCGCAGGCGGCCGATCAGGCGGTTCAGGACATCGACATCGTAGGACATGAGCGGTTCCGGTGAAACTCTCGCCACTCCCAACGCGGCGCCCTATGTCGGCGCTCCCATGCGATTGCCCCAGGCCCGCCTCGACCAGGTGCTCGACCGTTTCCGCGAGGTGGAAGCGCGGATGGGCGCGGCTGCCGGGGGGGCGGAGATCGTGCGCCTGTCCAAGGAGCACGCCGAGCTGCGTCCGGTGGCCGAGAGCGTGGAGCGGCTGGCCCGCGCCCGCGCGGAGGGGCCGGAGCTGGAGGCCATGGCCGCCGACCCCGAGATGGGGCCGCTCGCCCGCGAGGAGCTGGCCGAGCTCAACGCCCGCCTGCCCGGGCTGGAGCACGAGGTCGCCCTGCTGCTCGCCCCCCGCGACCGCGACGCCGACGCCAGCGCCATCTTGGAGGTGCGCGCCGGCACGGGCGGGGACGAGGCGGCCCTGTTCGCCGGCGACCTGTTCCGCATGTACCAGCGCTACGCCCAGCTGCAGGGCTGGCGCGTGGAGGTGGAGGACGCGAGCGAGGGCGAGGCCGGCGGCTACAAGGAGATCACCGCCAGCGTCTCCGGCCAGGGCGTGTTCGGCCGGCTGAAGTTCGAGAGCGGCGTCCACCGGGTGCAGCGCGTGCCGGCCACCGAGGCGCAAGGGCGCATCCACACCAGCGCCGCCACCGTCGCCGTCCTCCCCGAGCCGGAGGACGTGGAGATCGAGGTGAACGACGCCGACATCCGCATCGACACCTACCGCTCGTCCGGCGCGGGCGGCCAGCACGTGAACAAGACGGACTCGGCGGTGCGCATCACCCACCTGCCCACCGGCATCGTGGTGACCAGCTCGGAGAAGTCCCAGCACCAGAACCGCGCCAAGGCGATGAAGGTGCTCAAGGCCCGCCTCTACGACCAGAAGCGCACCGCCCTGGACGCCGAGCGCTCGGCCGCGCGGAAGGAGCAGGTGGGCTCCGGCGACCGGAGCGAGCGCATCCGCACCTACAACTTCCCGCAGGGCCGCGTCACCGACCACCGCATCGGCCTGACCCTCTACAACCTGCCCAAGGTGCTGGAGGGCGACGGGCTGGACGAGCTGGTCTCCGCCCTCGTCGCCGACGACCAGGCCGCGCGCCTGCAGGCGCTGGAGGAGGAGCTGGGCTGAGGCCGCGCCGTTCGCGCTTCGCGGACGGCGGCGGCCATTCGGCGGCGGTTCGCAGACGGCGGTGCGCGTCGCTTCACGAAGCCGGGCGGCCGTCCACGCAACGACGGCTGCACGCTCGGGCGGCGACCGGCAGGGTGGGCTCATCGCCAACCGCCCCTGCCGATGGAGCCGCCCCGATGATCCGTTCCGATGCCTTCCGCCACGCCCCGCTCGCCCTTGCGGGGGTGCTCGCCCTGGCCGCCGTGCTCGCCGCCGGCCACGCCGAGGCCGCCGACCTGCGCCTGTCCTTCGAGGGCTTCAAGGCTCCCACGGGCTCGGTGATGGCCGCCGTCTATGACAGCGAGGAGGCCTACGCATCGGGCAAGGCGCCGGTGGCCGCCGAGCGCATCGCCCTGAGCGGCGACCGCCCGGCCGTCGTAACCCTGTCCGGCCTCAAGCCCGGCCGGTACGCGGTGAAGGCGTTCCACGACGTGGACGGCGACGGGAAGATGGCCGTCAATCCGTTCGGGCAGCCCACCGAGCCCTTCGCCTTCTCCAACAACGCGAAGGCCGACATGGGCCCCGCCAGCTGGACCGCCGCCGCCTTCGAGATCTCCGAGGCGGGCGCCACCCAGGCCATCCGCATCGACTGACCGAAGCCCCCGCCGCCCCGCCGCCACCGGAGATCTCATTATGGACCGCCGCGCCTTCCTCGCCGCCTCCGCCGCCTTCACCGGCTGGCTCGCCAGCCCGGAGGCCGTGCACGCCGCCTCCGCCCAGATCGCCGCGCAGTCCGCCGCCGACTGGCGGCTGGCCGTGGCGGACCTGGAGACCGACGTGGCGCGGCGGGAGATGCGGCTGGTCCGCGGCCGGGCCCCCGCCGGGCTGGCGGGCACGCTGTTCCGCAACGGCCCCGCCAAGTTCCACCGGCCCGGCGGCTCCGCCACGCACTGGTTCGACGGCGACGGCCTGATGCGCAGCTTCCGCATCGCCGAGGGCCGGGCCAGCGTCGCCGCCCGTTTCGTGGACACGCCCAAGCGCCGGAACGAGGCGGCCTTGAACGCCGTGGTCACCCCCGGCTTCGGCACCCCGGCCCGGCCCGGCGCCAAGGTGGACTCGCCCGACGCCGCCAACGCGGCCAACACCAGCGTGCTGCCGGTGGGCGACGAGCTGTGGGCGCTGTGGGAGGGCGGCTCGCCCACGGTGCTCGACGCCGCCACGCTGGAGACGCGCGGCCCGCGCACCCTGCGCCCCGACCTGGCGCACATGCCCTTCCTGGCGCATCCCCGCATCGAGCCCGACGGACGCATCTGGAACCTGGGCCTCTCCGACCGGCAGGCCTTCGTCTGGCGGCTGGCCGCCGACGGGCGGATGGAGGACGGGCGCGTGATCCCCCTGCCCCGCGCCTCCTACATCCACGACTTCACGGCCACCGACCGGCACCTGGTGATCGTGCTGCAGCCCTGGATGAACGAACGGCGCGGCCAGGCCTTCACCTCCAACCTCGCCTGGAAGCCGGAGGAGGGCGTGCAGGTGCTGGTCGTCGACAAGGCCGACCTGGACAAGCGCCGCATCTACGAGCTGCCTGCCTTCTTCTTCTTCCACATGGGCGACGCCTGGGCCGAGCCGGACGGCACGATCCGCTTCGACATCTGCACCGAGGCCGACCCCGTCTTCGCCGTGGAGGGCGCGCGACGGATCGTGAGCGGCGAGTACACGGCCGGCTCCGCCTCCGCGCCCCAGCTCGCCCTCGCCACCCTGCGCCCGGACGGGCGGGGCGAGCTGACGCGCACGCCGCTGGCGGCGGAGTTCCCGGGCGGCGACCCGCGGCGCGCGGGGCTGGCGCGGCGCTACGGCGTCTACGCCTCCACCCCCGGCAAGGGCCGCCCGATGATGCAGGGTCTGGCGGTGCAGGACTGGCGCACCGGCCGCTCGCGCGCCTTCGACTACGGGGCCACGCAGGTGGCCGAGGAGGCGGTGTTCGCGCCCCGCCCGGGCGCGACCGGGGAGTTCGACGGCTGGCTGGTGGCCCCCAGCGTGAACCTGGCCGCCCGCGCCACGGAGCTCCACGTGTTCGACGCCCGCCACGTCGACGACGGCCCGGTCTGCACCTGGCGCGCCGACCTGATCCTGCCCGCCGGCTTCCACGGCCGGTTCGTGAGCGCCTAGGGCGAGCGGTCGCCGCGATCGTCGTCCGCACGTTGACAGCGCCCGCGCCGGCACGTTCAGCTTGCGCGGGCGAGAGGGAACGAGCGATGCGGGTGCAGGCTTGGAGCGCGGCGCTGGCCGCCGTGTTGGCGACGGCCGCGGCGGCCTCCGCGGCGCCGGTGCTCAAGGGGCCGCCGCCCCGCGCGCTGACCGATCCGCGCTCCGTCACCTCCGAGCGCGTGGCGGGGGCGGCGCCCGTGCCGATCGCCGACCTGTTCTACATCCGCGGGGGCCAGGGCGCGGCCTGGTCGCCGGACGGGCGGACGGTGGTGATCTCCACCAACCTGACCGGCCGCTTCAACCTGTGGAGCGTGCCGGCGAACGGCGGCTTTCCCCTGCAGCTGACCCAGTCCGACGATCGGCAGAGCGGCATCGCCGTCACGCCCGGCGGCCAGGTGATCTTCCAGAGCGACAAGGCCGGGGCCGAGATCTGGGACCTGTACGCCACCCCGCTCATCGGCGGTGCGGTGGTGAACCTGACCGCCACGGACGACGTGACCGAGACGGGGGCCAAGGTCTCGCCCGACGGCCGCTCCATCGCCTTCGAGCGGCGGCTCAAGTCCGCGCCGCAGACCGACATCGCCGTCATGGACCTCGCCACGCGCCGCGTGCGCGTGCTCACCGCCGAAAAGGCGCCCGACCGCGGCTTCCGCCTGGCGGGCTGGACAGACGGCGGCCGCACCCTGGTGGTCAGCCGCGTCGACTTCAACCAGACGCACGGGCAGGTGCATCGGCTGGACGTGGCCAGCGGCCGGCTGCAGCCGCTGACCGGCGAGACGGGCAAGACCATCGCCACCGACGTCTCGCGCGACGGGCGCCTGATCGCCGTCTCCTTCGAGAAGGACGGGGCCGACCAGGCCGGCGTGATGGACGCCGCCTCCAAGGCGCTGAAGCCGATCAAGGCCGACGTGTGGGAGCAGAGCTCGGGCGAGTTCTCGCCGGACGGCCGTACGCTCACCTGGTCCAGCAACGTGGACGGGCGCAACGCCCTGTTCGCCTACGACGTCGCCTCGGGCGCCAGCCGCCCCCTGCCGCTGCCGCCGGGGGTGAGCGGCGAGGCGGGCTCCAGCGACAGCTGGTCGCCCGACGGCGCGCGCCTGCTGGTCACCCACAACTCGGGCAACCGGCCGCAGGACTTCTGGATCGTCGACGTGCGGGCCAACACCGCCGCGCCGCTGACGCGCCTGGGCCTCGCCTCGGTGGACCCGCAGCGCCTGCCCAAGTCGCAGATCGTGCACTATCCCAGCGCGGACGGCACGGTGATCTCCGCCATCCTGTGGACGCCCTTCAACCTGCAGCGGAACGGCTCCGCCCCCGCGGTGGTGCTGCCGCACGGCGGCCCGACCGCGCAGACCATGGACAGCTTCAACCGCACCGCCCTGGCGCTGGCCTCGCGCGGCTACCTGGCGCTGGCGCCCAACCCGCGCGGCTCCACCGGCTACGGCCGCGCCTTCCAGGACGCGAACCACAAGGACCTGGGCGGCGGCGACCTGGAGGACGAGGTGGCGGGCGCCAGGTTCCTGACCGCCACCGGCTACGTCGATCCCAAGCGCATCGGCATCACCGGCGGCAGCTACGGCGGCTACATGACGCTGATGGCCGTCGCCAAGACGCCCACGGTGTGGGCCGCGGGCGTGGAGCAGTACGGCATCATCGACTGGGCCGAGATGTACCGCACCGAGGCTCCCACCCTGCAGGCCTATCAGAAGGGCCTCCTCGGCCAGCCGGACACCGACCCCGAGGTGTACAGGGCCACCAGCCCGCTGACCTTCATCGCGCAGACCACCGCGCCGCTGTTGGTGCTGCAGGGCGACAACGACATCCGTGTGCCCCGTGGCCAGGCCGAGCAGGTGATCGCCGCCATCAAGAAGAAGAACGGCGTGGTCGAGGCCAAGTTCTACCCCAACGAGGGCCACGGCTTCGTCAAGCGCGAGAACCAGATCGACGCCCTGACCCGCACGGTGGACTGGTTCGACCGCTACCTGAAACCGGCCCGCTGAGCATGGCGGGCCTGAAGGACAAGCGCGGCTTCATCGACAAGGAACGCCTGGACCTCTCCGAGCGCCAGGCCGTCGAGTACTGGTGCAAACGCTGGGGCGTCACCAAGGACCAACTCACCGCCGCCCACCGCAAGGTCGGCCGCCTGACCAAGGACATCGCGGCGGAGCTGGGGAAGAAGCGGTAGTCTGACCATCGCTGTCGTCTCGGCTGCGTTTGCGCGACACGCTACACGACAGGGATTGGTGAAGCCGGCGACGAGGCGGGTTCATGACCCGCAGGCTAAACCGTCCGTACAAACGGGATAAGTTCGACGGCTTCTCGCGCTATCCGGCGCAGCGCGGTTGCGCGGGCGAAACGCTCGCCATCCCGGCCCGGCACGGTCTAGCCTGCGGTAAACAGCCCGAGGACATCCGTGCCCGCCGACTTCGACGCCTACTTCCGCGCCCTGGCCGAAACCGCTCGCGCCGACGACGATACAGAGCAGACGGACCGGCCAGAGCTGAAGGCGCTCCTGCAGGGCGCCGCGCAGGACGGCGCGGCGGGCACGCGCATCACGCATGAGCCTCGACGTGACAAAGCCGGCAAGGGATCTCCCGACTTCGCCGTGACGCGTGCGGGGCGAGTGATCGGCTACGTCGAGGTCAAGCCGATCGACGAGAACCTGTCCAAGGTTCTCAACAGCGACCAGATCAAGAAGTACAAGGCCCTATCGCCCAACCTGATCCTTACCGACTATCTGGAGTTCATCTGGATCAGGCCTGGCGTGGAGGTCGAGCGGGTGCGGCTGGCCCACTCCACCGACCTGCAAGCCAAGAAGCTGGCGCTCAAGCCCGAGGCGGTGGCCGGCGTCCGCAAGCTCCTGGACGCCTTCTTCTCCGAAGCGCCGCAGAAGATCGGGCGGGCGGAGGAGCTGTCCAAGGCGCTGGCCAAGCGGGCGGCGCTGCTGCGCGACTTCCTGGCCGAGGAGCTGGCGCGGCAGGCCAAGGCCAAGACGCAAGGCAAGCTGCACGGCCTGTTCGAGGTGTTCCGCAGCCAGGTGTTCCACGAACTGACCACGCCCGACTTCGCCGACGCCTTCGCCCAGATGCTCACCTACGGCCTGTTCCTGGCGCGGCTGAACGCGCCGGCGGCCACGGCGGTGGACCTCTCGAACGTGCGCAAGCTGATCCCCGGCAGCTTCCGCCTGATCCGCGAGCTGGTGCAGTTCCTGGAGGAGATGGGCGAGCCCGAGTACCGGCCCGCCGCCTGGATCGTGGACGAGATCCTCTCCATCGTGAACGGGATCGAACTGGCCTCCGTGCAGGCCGACCTGAGCTTCCGCGCGCGCAAGGCCATCAGCCGCAAGGTGCGCGCCGGCGACGAGGAGGAGCACCGCCTCTTCGAGCGCGACCCGTTCATCTACTTCTACGAGGACTTCCTGAAGGCCTACGACCCGGCCATGCGCAAGGGTCGCGGCGTCTACTACACGCCGCCGCCGGTGGTGAACTTCATCGTGCGCGCGGTGGACGACATCCTGAAGAGCGAGTTCAAGATCAAGGACGGGTTGGCCGACAAGAACAAGGTCACCGTGCTCGATTTCGCCTGCGGCACCGGCACCTTCCTGCTGGAGGTGTTCGAGCGCATCTTCGACAACATCGGCGGCGCGGACTCGGGCAAGGCGCGCGCGGTGGTGGACGAGCACCTGACCAAGAACGTCTACGGCTTCGAATACCTGATCGCCCCCTACACGATCGCGCACCTGAAGCTGTCGCAATACCTGGCCGACAAGAAGCTGCCGCTGATCGAGGGCGAGCGGCTGCAGGTGTTCCTGACCAACACGCTGGAACCGATCGAACCGCAGGCGAGCTTGTTACTGCCGGCGCTGTCGGCCGAGGCGGAAGAGGCGCAGGCGATCAAGGACAAGCCGGTCCTCGTGATCGTCGGCAACCCGCCGTATTCGGGCCATAGCAAGAACATGGGAGCAGACGCGCGGGCCTCAGTTGAAGCTTATCGCCACGGCTTCCCCGAGCTGTCGAAGCCCGCACAGGGCAAGTGGCTGCAGGACGACTACGTCAAATTCATTCGCTTCGCCCAGACTAAGATGGACGCTGTCGAGGAGGGCGTTGTCGGCGTCATCAGCAACCACTCATGGCTCGATAATCCGACGTTCAAGGGCATGCGCAAGTCGCTGATGCAGACATTCGATCAGATGTATGTGCTCGATCTGCATGGCAACACGAAGAAGAAGGAGCGAACCCCGACCGGAGACGTGGACGACAATGTCTTCGACATCGAGCAGGGCGTCGCCATCGCGATCTTCGTGAAGAAACCCGACTCCGAGCGCGGCGTCTGGCACGGCGACCTCTGGGGCAAGCGGCTGACCAAGTATGAAGCGCTTGCAAGTGGAGCTTTGTCGGCAAATGCAGCAGCTCCACTTGAACCCGAAGCTCCTGACTGGCTAATACGACCGCAAGATAAGGTCGCCGTGGCCGCTTACCGCGATCTGTGGGCGGTTCCCGACATCTTCAGCCAACTGGGCGATCCCGCGCCGGGGTTTGTCACCACCCAGGATCAGTTCGCCATATCCTTCTCGGCGCAGGAAGCGCGAGAGAAGGTCCAGATGCTGCTATCCGCTAAGGACGAGGCGGAAGCACGAAGAACCTTCCGCCTCTGCACCCAGGATCAATGGAACTACGATCGCGCTACAGCTGAGTTGCCCCATCTCGATCTGGACCAAAACACCGTTGAGGTGACGTACCGGCCCTTCGACGAGCGTTGGACGATCTGGGATCGGAACGTTACGGTACACCGACGGGAACGGGTTATGCGGCATATGTTCTCACACAACGTAGCGCTGCTCACCGCTCGCAGCAATAAATCACCAACTCAAGATCACTTTTTTGTTGCCGACAAGCCTAGTGAAACCAAAGCGGCCGAGTCTACCATCCAATCGTATTCGTTTCCTCTCTATGAGAAAATCAGCTCATCCCCAAATGATTTGCGGGAGAATATTTCGCCGAGCTTTCGAGACTACCTCGACCGCCGCTATCGCCACCATCTCACACCCGAGCAGATTTTCGGCTATATCTACGCCGCACTCTACGCTTCAACCTATCGGAGACGCTACGCCGAGTTCTTGAGAGCAGGCTTCCCGCGCATCCCCTTTCCCGAGACGCGCGAGGCGTTCGAGGCGATGAGCGAGCTCGGGTGGGAGTTGGCGCAGGTGCACCTGCTGCGGACCAAGCCCGACCACGCGCTCGCCGACTTTCCTGAGAAGGGCTCCGACGAGGTCGAATTCGTGCGCTACGCGCCTAAGGACGAGGCGATCGAGATCAACGCCCATCCCAAGACCAAGCGGGTGCAGCGCTTCGCCCCCGTGCCGCAGGCGGTGTGGGACTTCCACATCGGCGGCTACCAGGTGCTCGACAAATACCTGAAGAGCCGCAAGGGCCGGAAGCTGTCGCTGGACGAGATCAACCACGTGGCCGACATCGCCGGCGCGCTGCAGTTCACCCTGGCCCAGATGGCGCGCATCGACGCCGCCTACCTCGCCGCCTTCCCCGACCGCGCGAAGGCCAGCGACGGCGGGGGATAAGTTCGCGGCCCCGCTCGCGCGGGGTGCCGGGGATGGGCAGACTGGCTTGGTCGAATCATGGAGGCTGGTCACGTGCCCGCCGCTCAACGCTCCCTCTTCCCCGAACCGCAGGGCGACCTATTCGGCGAGGCCGAGCCGCTGCCGCGCGCAGTCTACACGCCCAAGCCCGAGCACGTGCGGGCCGGGCTGATCTCCGCGTTGGCCGCCCTGCGCGGGGCGGAGCGCTGGCCTTGGGCGCCCGTGAAGCTGCAGCTGCAGCGCGAGACGGTGTGGCCCTACCTGATCCGGCTGCTGCCCGACCGCGAGGAGGCCGCGCGTTGGGAGGCGGACCTGGCCGCCGAGGCCGCCCGGCTGGACGCCGCCGTCTGACGCCTACTCCGCCGCGGGAAGGCTCATCGCCACGCGCAGGCCAGGTCCCTGGCCGTCCACGGCGCCCGGGCCGTCATCCAGGTCCAGGCGGCCGCCGTGGGCGTCGATCACGGCGCCGACCAGGCTGAGGCCCAGGCCCGCGCCCGGCTGGGTGCGGCTGTTCTCCAGGCGGACGAAGCGCTCCAGCACGCGGCCGCGGTCGGCGGCGGGCACGCCGGGGCCGGTGTCGGTGACGCTGGCCTCGATCTCGCCCGAGCTGCGGCGGCGGGTGCGCAGCATAACCGCGCCGCCCGCGGGCGTGTACTTGACCGCGTTGTCGAGGAGGTTGGCGAGGGCCTGGGCCATGAACTCGCGGTCGCCGCGGATCATCAGGCGGGGGCTCAGCTCCGCGCCGAACTCCAGCCCCTTGTCCTCGCACACCACGCCGTAGAGCTCGGCCACGCCCTCGGCCAGTTCGGACAGGTCGAACACGGCGGGGTTGGGCAGCTGGCCGGCGGCCTGCAGGCGGCTGATGGCCAGCACGGCGTTGAAGGTGCGCAGCACCCCGTCCGCGTCCTCCAGCGCGGTCTGCAGCGCGGCGACGGGATCGCCGTGGCCGCTCTCCGCCTCGATCAGCCCCACCTCCAGCCAGGCGCGCAGGCGGGTCAGCGGCGAGCGGAGGTCGTGGGCGATGGCGTCGCCCGCGTGGCGCAGGCCGCCCATCAGCCGCTCCAGCCGGTCGAGCATGGCGTTCAGGCCGACGGCCATCTCGTCCCACTCGTCGTCCACGCCGCGGACGGGGGCGCGGGCGCGCAGGTCGCCCTCGCGCACCGCCACCACCGCCGCGCGCAGCCCCTCGATGGAGCGGCTGACGTTGCGCGAGACCACCAGCCCGCCGATCAGCCCCAGGAGCACGATCAGCACGCCGGCCCCCCACAGGGCGCGCACGATGCGCACGACGTAGGCGCGGCCCTCGCCGATGTCGGAGCCGACGAACAGCAGGCGCCCGTCCGCCAGCCGCACCTGCCGCCCCCAGGCGTTGCGCCGCACCACCGCCCCGTCGGCGTCCACGCTGGTGACCGCGAAGGAGGCGGAGCCGTCGGACGCCGCGGGCCGGTCCAGCGGCGAGCGGGCGATGTTGCCCGTGATCGTGCGCCCGTCGGGCTCCATGTAGAGGTAGAACAGCGGCCGCTCGCCCGAGGCCCGCTCGATCAGCGCCAGGTTGAGCGCCGAGGGGCCGCCCTGCAGCCGCACGGCCTCCAGGCTGGCGAGCTCGCGCGTCACCTCAGCATCGGCCCGCCGGGTCACCTCGCCGGCCGTGGCCACGTATATGTACGCCAGGAACGCCCCCGCCACCGCCGCGAACAGGGCCAGGAACAGGAGGGTGAGGCGGAAGGGGGTGGTGCGGAGGAGGGCGGGGAGCCTCATGGCTGCGGCTCCCGGTGCTGAAGGTGCGAAGTGACGCCGTAAAGCACGTCGTCGACGCGGCCGAGCACGTCGAAGTTGCCGTAGCGCAGGGTGAGGTAGCCCTCCCTCGCCAGCACCGCATCACGCAAGGCGTCGTGGGCGACCTGCTCGGGCTCGGCGTGCTGGCCGCCGTCGATCTCCACCACGAGCCGGTGCGAGTGGCAGACGAAATCCAGGATGTAGCCGCGGAACGGCGCTTGCCGGCGAAAGCGCCAGCCCTGCGCCTTCAGCTCACGGAGGCGCACCCACAGGCTCGCCTCGGCTGGTGTCAGAGTCCTGCGGAGAGCCCTCGCGCGCGCGACCGTCATCGCTCTCCCTCCCCCTTGTGGGGAGGGGGGACCAGCCGAAGGCTGGTGGGCGGGGGTGCGCCACGCTCGACGTCGACCGTCGTGGATGGGGACCCCCACCCACCACGCTTCGCGTGGTCCCCCCTCCCCACAAGGGGGAGGGAGAAGGTCACCTAAGCATCCAGCCTGTAGCCCGCGCCTCGCACCGTCTGGAGCATCGGGTGGTCGAAGCCCTTGTCGATCTTGGCGCGCAAGCGGCTGATGTGGACGTCGATGACGTTGGTCTGTGGGTCGAAGTGGTACTCCCAGACCTTCTCCAGCAGCATGGTGCGCGTGACGCTCTGGCCGGCGTGGCGCATCAGGAATTCGAGGAGCTGGAACTCGCGGGGCTGCAGGTCGATCTCGCGGCCGGCGCGGTGCACGGAGCGGCTGATCAGGTCCATCTCCAGCTCGCCCACCTTCAGCGAGGTGGCCACGGCGCCCGTCTCCCGGCGACGGCTCAGCGCCTCCACCCGGGCGATCAGTTCGGAGAAGGCGTAGGGCTTGACCAGGTAGTCGTCGCCGCCCGCCTTGAGGCCGGTGACCCGGTCCTCCACCTCGCCGAGGGCGGAGAGGAACAGCACGGGGGTGTCGTCGCCCTGGCGGCGCAGGGTGGAGACGGCGGTCAGGCCGTCCATCTCCGGCATCATGCGGTCGACCACCAGCACGTCGAAGCCGCCGGTCTCGGCGGCGGCAAGGCCGGCGCGGCCGTCGGGGGCGGTCACGGCGTCGTGCCCCGCCTCGGCCAGGCCCCGGGCCATGGCGGCGGAGGCCTCGGTGTCGTCCTCCATGATCAGAATGCGCAAACGCCCGCCCTCCGGCCCATCGATCCCGTTCGTGCGGGAGAGCATGGGGGAGAGCGGGCGGTCCGCTCAAGTGAAGCTTGCGTCAGGTGGCGCGCCGCGGCCGATCGGCCGCGGCGCGTCCGCCCTCAACGCCGCGCCGGCGGGGTGGTCGGCGCGGTGGGGGCGTCCAGCTTGATGGCGATGCCCCGGTTGCCGTTCGCGCCCACGTTGATGAGCAGGAACACGCTCGGCCGGCCGGCGCGGCGCGCCTCGGCCACGGCAGCCGCGAACTCCGCCGCCGTGCCTACCGGCCGCTCGTTGGCCTGCACGATGACGAAGCCCGCGCGCAGGCCCTTCTTCGCCGCGTCCGACCCCGTGGCGACGTTGGTGATCAGGAGCCCGCGCACCTCGGGAGCGATCTTGTTCTCCTGCCGGCCCGCCGCGTCCAGCGGACGCACGGCGAGGCCGAGCGCCGTCTCGCGCACAGGCGCCTCGCGCTCCGGCCCGTTGCGGTCGGCGTCGGCGTTCTCGCTGGAGCCGGACTGGCCGTTCAGCTGCGCCACGGAGGGCCGCACGCCGGACGTGACGTTGATCGTGCGCACCTGCCCGCCGCGCCGCACCTCCAGCCGCATCACATCGCCCGAGCGGGTGCGCGCCACGGCGCGGGTCAGCTCGGAGCTGCCGTTGATCTTCTGGCCGTTGATCGACAGCACGATGTCGCCCACCTGCAGGCCCGCCCGCGCGCCCGGAGCCCCCGCCGTCAGGTCGGCGATCAGCGCCCCGGCGTTCTGGGGCAGGCCCAGCGCCTCGGCCTGCTCGTTGCCGACGTTGGTGATGGAGGCGCCGAGATACCCGCGCGTGATCTTACGCCCGGCGATCAGGTCCTTCACGATGCTGTCGGCCGTCTCCGAAGGCACGGCGAAGCCGATGCCGATGGAACCGCCCGTGGACGAGTAGATCGCCGTGTTGACGCCGATCACACGGCCGAACACGTCGAAGGTCGGTCCGCCCGAGTTGCCACGGTTGATGGGCGCGTCGATCTGCAGGTACTCGGCCGGCAGGCTGCCCTGGCTGTCGGGCGGCAGGTCGCGGCCGATGGCGGAGACGATGCCGGCCGTGGCGGTGCCGCCGAGCTGGAGCGGGTTGCCCACCGCCAGCACCCAGTCGCCCACGCGGGGCTTGGCCTGCGTCTCGAACTGCACGGCCGGGAACGGGCCGCCGTCCACCTTGATCACCGCCAGGTCGCTGTCCTCGTCGCGGCCGATCAGCCGGGCGGTCAGCTCGCGCTTGTCGGTGAGCGTCACGGTGATCTTGGTGGCGTTCTCGATCACGTGGTTGTTGGTGACGATGTAGCCCTCGGGCGAGACGAAGAAGCCCGAGCCGGCGGCCTGCGCCTCCGGGCCGTCCGCGTCGCCGTCGCCGTCCGTGTCGCCGTTCGGGGCCAGCGGCCGTCCGTCGGGCCCGCGGCGCGAGCCGAGGCCCGGGCCGGTGTTCGGGGCGGTCCCGCCGCCCTGGCCGCCGCGGCCGCCCGGGCCCTGGCGGAACTGCGGCAGCTGGTTGAACGGGAAGGGCAGCTGCTGCTGCAGCTCGCTGCGCGGCACCCGCGCGGTGACGGTGATGGAGACCACCGCGGGCGACACGCGCTCGAAGATGTCGGCGAACGACGGCACGCCGCCCGGCGGGGGCGCGAAGATCGGGGCGGTGGCGGCGCGCTGCACGCGCTCCTGCGCCTGCGCAGCCGGCAGGGCGAGGCCGACGCCCGCCGCCGCGGTGGCGGCCATGCCGACGCCGGCGAGGGCGCCGGCGATGAAACCCTTGTTGGGCAAAGCCATGGGTGTGTTTCGTGTCCCTCGTCCGGCGCGGAACGCCGCGCAGCATCGGACGGTGATGTGAAAGCCTGAGAGTTACGCGGGTTGCGGCGCCGAACTCGCGCCGCGCTCCCGAGCGTTTCACACGGGCGCGGTGGTGTCCGTGGGGCCGCTCTGCGGCGGAACCGTGACAGGAGAGTCGAGCGCCGCCAAGCGGGTGCGCTCCTCGCCCGTGAGTTCGGCGTCCAGCACCTCGCGGCGGGTGCGGGCGCGGAGCAGGAAGGCGGCGAGGCCGGCGATTACGATGGCGAGCGGCGCGAGCCACAGCACGGCGTTTCCGAGCGACAGCCGCGGGCGCAGCAGCACGAATTCGCCGTAGCGGTCGGTGAGGGAGGCCTTGATCTCCCGGTCGGTGCGGCCGGCCGCCATCTCCTGGCGGACCAGGGCGCGCAGGTCGGCGGCGAGGTCGGCCTCGCTGTCGTCGATGCTCTCGTTCTGGCAGACCACGCAGCGGATCTGGCGGTAGAGGGCGTGGGCGCGCGCCTCGGTGGCCGGATCGGAGCGCGGAGGCGGGGCGGCGGCGGCCGTGGTCAGCAGCGCCAGGGCGGCGAGCAGGGCGGGCGCCCTCACTCGGCGGGCGCCAGGGCGGGAGCGGGCCGGGCCCTGGCGCGCGCGCCCACCGCCAGGCGCAGCCGCCGGTCGGAGAGCGACACCGCTCCGCCGAGCGCCATGATCAGCGGGCCGAGGAAGATCAGCCGGGCGAAGGGGTTCCAGAAGGCGCGCAGCGTCCAGCCGGCGGCCTCGCCCGCGTTGCGCTCGCCGAGCACGATGTACAGGTCGCTGAAGCCGCGCCGCTCCAGCGCCACCTGGCCGACGGTCTGGCGGCGGGCGGGGTAGAAGCGGCGCTCGGGCATGGCGGTGAAGCTCTCGCCGCGGGGCGGGCGCACGCGCACGACCGCGCGCTCGGCGGTGTAGTTGGGGCCGTCGGCGGTCCCCACGCGCTCCAGCGTCAGCTCATAGCCGGCCACGCGCAGGCTGCCGCCCGGGGCCAGCATGTCGGCCGCCTCCGCCCGCCAGGCGGTCTCGCAACAGGCGCCGAGGGCGAACACGCCCAGGCCCGCGTGCGCCAGCGTCGTGCCCCAGGCGCCCCGCGGCAGGCCGGTGAGGCGTCGCCCCGTCTCGGCGAGCGGGACGCGGCCCAGCCGCGTGCGCTGGGCCAGCTCGGAGAACGAGCCCGCGATCAGCCAGACGCCCAGCCCCATGCCCAGGCTCGCCCCCGCCCGCCGCGGCTCTACGGCCCACCAGACGACCACGCCCGTGAGCAGGGCCAGCGCCCCCGCCGCCCGCAGCGGGCGCAGGGCGGCCAGCAGGTCCGCCCGCTTCCAGGCGGAGAGCGGGCCCACCGGCGTCAGCAGCAGGCAGGCGCCCATCAGCGGCGCGAAGGTCAGGGCGAAGTAGGGCGCGCCCACGCTGATCGCCTCGCCCGACAGCGACTGGCGGATCAGCGGATACAGGGTGCCCAGGAGCACCGTGGCCACCGCGGCGGCCAGGAACAGGTTGTTGAGCACCAGCACGCCCTCGCGGCTCACCGGGGCGAACAGGCCGCCGGGCGTCATGGCCGAGGCGCGCCAGGCGAACAGAACGAAGCCCGCCCCCGCGAAGGCGCCCAGGATCGACAGCAGCAGCACGCCGCGCGTGGGGTCCACCGCGAATGCGTGCACGCTGGTGAGCACGCCCGAGCGCACCAGGAACGCGCCCAGCATGGAGAGGGTGAACGCCAGGAGCGCCAGGAACACCGTCCACCCCGTCAGCGCCCCACGCTTCTCGGTGACCACGGCGGAGTGCAGCAGGGCGGTGGCCGCCAGCCAGGGCATGAAGCTGGCGTTCTCCACCGGATCCCAGAACCACCAGCCGCCCCAGCCGAGCGAGTAGTAGGCCCAGAAGGAGCCGAGCGTGATGCCCACGGTGAGCAGGCTCCAGGCCGCCAGCGTCCACGGCCGCACCCAGCGCGCCCAGACGGCGTCCACCCGGCCCTCCACCAGGGCGGCGACGGCCAGGCTGAACACCACGCTCATGCCGACGTAGCCCGCGTAGAGGAAGGGCGGGTGGATGGCGAGGAAGGGGTCCTGCAGGATCGGGTTGAGCGAGGCGCCCTCCACCGGCGTGGGGATCAGACGCGCGAACGGGTTCGACGCGAAGGCGGTGTAGCCGAGGAAGGCGGCGCCCAGCGCGCCCTGGCAGGCCAGCGCCGCGCCCTTCAGCCCCGTCGGCAGGTTGCGGCCGCCCAGCGCCAGCGCCGAGCCGAAGCCGGTCAGCATCAGGTTCCAAAGCAGCATGGAGCCCTCGTGGCTGCCCCAGGCGGCGGCCACCTTGTAGAGCAGCGGCTTGTCCGACCGGCTGTTGGCCGCGACGTTGGCCACCGAGAAGTCGCTCCGCACGAACAGGGCGATCAGCACCACGAAGGCGATCGCGGCCGCGGCGGCGGCGGCCACGGCGGCCCCCTCTCCCGCCCCGCGCAGGGCCGCGTCCCGCCGGATGCGCCCGGCGACCGCGGCCGCCACCTGCAGCAGCGACAGCGCGAAGGCGAGGAGGAGGGCGAACTGCCCGAGTTCAGCGAGCATGGCGGAGACTCTCTCTCCCCATGCCATGCATGGGGAGGTGGCCCAGAGGGCCGGAGGGGCCGCGCGGAGCGCGGAAGACGCATCGAAGCGGTGTTCCGTCCGGCTGCGCCGGCCGGCCCCCTCCCCCCTCCGGGGTGCTCCCCCTTCTGCGATGGGGGAGATGCACGATGGGAGGCGTCACGTCCTGTCCGGCTTCCACTGGCCGGACTTCTCCAGCGCGTCCTTCACCTCCTTGGGCAGGTAGCGCTCGTCGTGCTTGGCCAGGACCTCGCGCGCCTCGAACACGCCGTCGGCGCGGTAGGCGCCCTGCGCGACGACACCCTGGCCTTCGCGGAAAAGGTCCGGCGGCTCGCCCTTGAACATCACCGGGCTGGTGGCGATGCGGTCGGTGACGGCGAAGCGCAGTACGCCGCCGGGGTCGCGCCGGACGGTGCCGGCCTCCACCAGCCCGCCGATCCGCACAACCTGGCCCGGGGGCACGTGCTTATCGCGCGCTTGGCTGGGGCTGTAGAAGAAGGTGGCCGCGTCGCGCATGGCGTAGGCGCTGAGACCGGCGGCCGCCGCCACGATCGGCGCGGCGACGCCCACCGCCATCAGGCGGCGGCGCGCGGTGCGGGACTTGGGGAGCCAGGCCATCGGTCCCGGCAAGATAGACCCCGGCCCTCCCCGCCCCAAGGGCCTGCGCGAAATGGCGCTAGCGGGCCGCAGCCTCGATCCGGGCGAGGTCGGCCGGCTTGCGCGCGAAGGCGGTGCGCGCGCGGGTCAGCGCCTCGGCCTGCGCCTCCCGGTCGCCGAGCACGCCGTAGGCGCGCACCAGCCGCGCCCAGCCCTCCGCATCGTCCGGCTTGGTGGCGAGGCGCGAGGCCAGGCGGTCCACCATGCCGCGGATGAAGGCCTGCTGCTCGGGCCCGGCGGTCGGCGCCGCCCGGGCCGCGGCCGCCACCTGCGCCAGGGAGGGTGCGCCGCCCGGTCCCCGCGCCGGCCCGGCGGGCGGGCGCGGCCCCTCGGCGGCGGCGATCTCCGCCTCCAGCTCCGCGCGGCGCGGATCGTCGGCGGCCAGCTCGGCCAGGAGGCCGCGCCAGGCCGCCACCCCGGCGGCGGCGCGGCCGCGGCTCACCTCCAGGCGGGCGAGCTGGTAGCGGGCGGTGGCGTTGCGCGGATCGCGGCGGAGCGCCTCGCGGAACAGGGCCTCCGCCTCGGGCGGGACCTTGCCCTCGCCGCCGGCGATCAGCGCCTCGGCGGCCGCGGCGGGGTAGTCGGCGTTGGTCGGGGCGAGCCGGGCCGCCTTCGCGAAGGCGGCGGCCGCCTCGCCGGCGTCGCCGGACGCCATCTCCGCCTGGCCCAGGAACGCGTAGAGCTTGGGGTCGGCGGGCCGCTCGACGGCCAGGTCGCGCATCACGGCGGCGAGCTGGGCGGGATCGAGCGCGGAGGGGTCCTGTGCGCGCCAGCCGGCCACGCGGGCGCGGTAGGGCTGGTCGCCCAGTCCCGGCCGGCCCACCGCCAGGTACAGCCCGAGCGCCGCGAGGGCGGCCCCCGCCGCTCCCAGGGTGACGAGCAGGCGCGAGCCGCGGCCGCCCGGCCGCTCGGGCGAGTCCTTCCGGTCGGCGGCGGCCAGGAGGCGGCGTCCGGCCTCGGCGCGGGCCGCCTGCAGCTCCTCGTCGCCCAGGAGGCCGGAGGCGTGCAGGCCGTCCAGCTCGTCCAGCTGCCGCCGGTGCACGGCGAGCGCCGGATCGGGCGCGGGAGTCTGCGCCCGCCGGGCCGCGGCCGCACCCCGGCCGGCGGCGAACAGCGCCGCCGCCACGGCCAGCGCCGCCGCCGCGATCCAGAACAGGAGCATGCCCGACCGTTTAGCCGCCCCGGGCGGCGCTGCGAAGCGTCAGGCCGCGGCGGCCCGGCGGCGGACGAGGGCGGCGGCCTTGGGCTCGCGCAGCAGCCCGAGGCCGTCGGCGGCGGCGTCCAGCCGGGCGCGGAGGTCGGCGGCGGCCTGAGGCGCGGGGCTCGCGTGCAGCAGCTCCAGGAGGTCCTCGGCGTACTGGTCCAGCCGGGCGTCCAGCTCCTCCACCGCCTTGGCGCGCGCCGCGCCGAACCCCCCGGCCCCCGCCGAGCGGCGGGCCGCGCTGACGAAGGCCAGCAGCCCCAGCGCGCGCTGGACGGCCTGCGCGTCGAACGGCGACTCCAGCCGCGGGGCGCCCCGGACGCGGCCTCCCAGCTTCGGCCGGCCGACCGGCAGGGCGCGATCGACCCAAATGTGCGCGTCCTTGAGCCGCTGCTCGCCCACCCGCGCCAGCTCCCGCTTGGCGGCGGCCACGCGGCGGCCCCAGGGCCCGTCGCGGCTGAGCGTGAGGCACTGCTCCAGCTCCACCATCTCCAGGGCGCAGGTCAGCGCCTCCTCGGCCGCCGCCTCCCCGCCGGCCACGCCCCCGGCCCCGTCGAACGCCGCCAGCCGCGCGAGCCGCGCATCCACATCGTCCAGCACGGCCAGGCCGAAGCCCCGCAGCTCGGAGCCGGCCAGGAAGGACTCCGCCGGCCGCTCCATCACCGCCGAGACCAGGCGAAGCGCCTGCCAGGGGTGGTCCAGCTGCGCCGCCAGCGCCGCCATCAGCAGCGCGCCCCCGCCCGGCGCGGCGCTCTCGGCGTCGCGGTAGGCCAGGCGCAGCGCCGGGGTGTGCCCGCCGGAGACGGAGCGCGACAGGGCCCGGGCCCGCGCCGACACGCCGCGGATGGTCGGCGCCAGGCGCAGCAGGCGGTCGAGCTGCGCGGCGCCCTCCCCGCCCGCGGCCTCCAGCCGGGCGCGCAGGGGCTCCCAGTCGACGTGCTCGGCCAGGCGCTCGGCGGCGAGCGCGGTCAGGGCGTCGGCGGTGGTCGCCGCGCGGTCGGGTGCGTCCGTGTCGCGGACGGCGGCCACCGCGGCGTCCACGGCGGGGGCGTCGGTGCGGCGCAGCAGGCGCCAGAGGTCCGAGGTGGGATCGAAGGGCGGGCGCGCGCCGGCGGCCATGTCCACGCCCTCGCCGGCGCGGCGGCCGAGGGCGCGCACGGGCGCCAGGATCTGGTCGCGCGCGGTGCGGTCCGCCCGCTCGGCGCGCGCCTGGAAGGCCACGGTCGAGGCCGTCGGGCTGCTCCCGGCCTCCACGGCCAGGGCGGCGTCGAGCGTCTGCAGCGCGCCGTCCGGGACGGAGGCGAACAGCTGCTGCAGCGCCGCGATGCGGGACGGATCCAGCCGCGGCACGGCGTCGATCTCCGGGAAGCGTGGGCGCGCACCCTGGCCCGCGCACGGTTGACCGGCCGTTTACGCCGCCTTGGGCAGCGTCAGCTCCACGCGCAGGCCGCCCATCTCCGCCCGGTCGAGCCGCAGCGCGCCCCCGTAGGCGCGGGCCAGCTCGTCGGCGATGGAGAGGCCCAGGCCCGAGCCCGGGGCCGACTCGTCCAGCCGCTGGCCGCGCTTCAGCGCCGCCTCGCGCTCGGCGGGGTCGAGGCCCGGGCCGTCGTCCTCGATCACCAGCCGCCAGGCGCCGGGGCCGAGGTCGTGGGCGCGGGCGCACACCTCGGTGCGGCCGTACTTGCAGGCGTTCTCCAGGAGGTTGCCGGCCATCTCCAGCAGGTCCTGGCGCTCGCCCAGGAAGGCCAGGTCGGCGGGGGCGTCCACGTCGATGTCCACGCCGCGGCGGCCGTAGATGCGATCCAGGGTGCGGGCGAGCTCCTCCAGCAGCGCGGCGACAGGGGTCCGCTCGCCGGCCCCGGGCGCCCGGGCGCTGGCCCGGGCGCGGCGCAGGTGGTGCTCCACCTGGGCGCGCATGAGCTCCGCCTGCCGGCCCACCACCTCGGCCAGCGGGCCTGGGCGGGCCTCCGCCTCGGCGAGCATCACACTGATGGGCGTCTTCAGCGCGTGGGCCAGGTTGCCGACGTGCGTGCGCTGGCGCTCCACGACCTCCTGGTTGTGGTCCAAGAGCGCGTTGAGCTCGTTCGCCAGCGGCGCGAGTTCGGAGGGGTAGGAGCCCGTCAGCCGCTCGGCCCCGCCCTGGCGCACGGCGGCCACGTCGCGGCCCATGGTGAAGACGGGGCGCAGGCCCACGCGCACCTGCAGGATGACCGCGGAGACCAGGCCTCCTCCCAGGAGCACGAGCGCCGCCGCCGTGGTGGCCGCGAACTGGCGCAGGTCGGCGTCGATGGCCCCGCGATCGAGCGCGGTCATGATCACCACCGGCTCCGCCCGGCCGGTCAGGGTGCGCCGCATGGCCCCGATCCGCAGGTGCTGCCCCGCCGGGCCCGTCCCGTCGAAGAAGGAGCGGGCGCCGCCCGTCTGGGCCAGCGCCTGCAGCACGCGGGGAGGCGCCTGCAGATCCTCCGAATCCCACAGCGAGCGCGAGCGCGCGTCGGGCAGGGCGTGGATGCGGCCGCCCGCGATCCGCCCGATCTGCCAGTACTTGCCGGAGTAGGGCCGCGTCGCCCGCGCGTCGGTGATGACGGGCGCGAACACAGACCCGCCCGGGCCGACGCTAAGCCCCGCGTAGAGGTCGTCCGCGTCGGTGGAGAGCGCCCGGTCGTAGCGGCCCAGCGCGCTGCGCTCGAACAGGGAGGTGAGGGCCAGGCCGGTGATCAGCAGCGCCAGCAGGCACCACCCGGCCGCCAGCCACACCAGGCGCCCGACCAGGGAGCGACGGGGGTCCGGCGGCGCGGCCAGGCGCACGCGCAGCCCGGTGGACTCCAGCTTCAGGCGGGAGCCCCCGTGGTCGCCCCGGCCGGGGCGCAGGGCGAGAGGCGGTAGCCGAGGCCGCGCAGCGTCTCGATCCGGTCGGCGCCGATCTTCTTGCGAAGGCGGCCGACGAACACCTCGATGGTGTTGCTGTCGCGGTCGAAGTCTTGGTCGTACAGGTGCTCGACCAGCTCGGTGCGGCTGATCACCCGGCCCTGATGCAGCATCATGTAGTGCAGCAGCCGGTACTCCAGGGAGGTGAGGCGCAGCGGCTCGCCGTCCACGCTGGCGCGCGCCGCCCGGGGATCGAGGCGCAGGTCGCCGCAGGTCAGGGCGGGCGAGCTGTGGCCCGCCGCCCGGCGCACCAGCGCGCGCAGGCGCGCCAGAAGCTCCTCGGTGTGGAACGGCTTGGTCAGGTAGTCGTCGGCCCCGGCGTCGAAGCCGGCCACCTTCTCGCTCCACGCGCCGCGGGCGGTGAGGATCAGCACCGGGTGGGCGCGGCCGGCGCGGCGCCAGCGCTCCAGCACCGACACCCCGTCCACCTTGGGCAGGCCGAGGTCGAGCACCACCGCGTCGTAGCTCTCCGTCTCGCCCAGGAACTGCGCCTCCTCGCCGTCGGGCGCGTGGTCCACGGCGTAGCCGGCGTCGGCGAGCGCGCCCTTGAGCTGGCGCGACAGGTCGGGATCGTCCTCGGCGAGCAGGATGCGCACGTCAGCGGCCCTCCTGGCGCAGAACCGCGCCGGTCGCCGCGTCCACGATCACGTCCAGCCGGCGGCCGTCGGCGGCCGCCCAGCGCACGCGGTACACGGGCCGGCCGTTGTCGCCGCTCTCCAGCCCCGCGTCCAGCAGACGCCCGGGCGTGCGCGCCTGCACGGCGGCGGCCGCCTGGCCGAGCGGGATCACCTTGCCCGCCCGCACCCCGGCCCGCACCTCGTCCTGCTGCGCGCGCCAGTCGGCGCCCAGCGAGTCGCCCCGCGGTTGCGGCGGCTGCGGCTGGAGAAGCAGAGCAAGGCTGGCGAGGATCGCGAGCATGGTCAGGCGTATGGCCCCGGTCGGCTGAACCCGCCCTGAACGGAGGCGGGCGACGGTCGTTGCCTCAGAAGGCTTTGCCCAGTCCGGCGTCCTTCAGCACCTTGTTGGCCGTGTGCCGGGACTCGATCACCACGGGCACGGTGAAGGGGGTAGGCGCGATAGGGCTGCGCCAGATGTCGTGGTCGCCTCGGCCATGCCTCACGAAGCTGCAGCCAGCGGCCTCCAGCCGGTCGCGCACCAGCCGGCCGTAGCCTCTCACGCGGCGAGCGCGCGCCCCCGCACACGGCTGCTGGCGTGCGCGATGATCTCGATCGGAATGTCGAAGTCCCGTTCCGCCGTGGCTTCCAGGAGGTCGAGGATGGCGCCGGGCAGCGCGGCCCGCAGGTCGTCCAGCGAGGCGGCCTCCAGGTTCAGGCCGGGAACATCGCTAGCCTCGACGAACCAGACCTGCGCCTCGGAGTCGAAGGCGAGCTTGACGACGAGTGTCCCGGTCATGCGGCCCATCTGATTCGCGGTGGAGCCCGAGTCAACCGCGGCCACGGTTGCGGGCCGGCTAACGACGGCGGGGGACGTAGGGGCGGGTGGTCCGCATAGCCTCGGCGAAGGTCTCCAGCTCGCCATCGCCCTCCGGCAGCGCGACGGCGAGCTTGGCCAGGAGGTCGCCGCGGCGGCCCGTCTTGCCGTCCACCGCGCCGCGGCCGCGCAGGCGCAGCACGGCGCCGGAGGTGGAGCCCCTGGGCACGGTGAGGGTGACCCCGCCCTCGGGCGTGGGGGCCTGCACCTTGGCGCCGAGCACCGCGTCGTAGAGCGTCACCGGCAGGTCCATGTGCAGGTCGGCGCCGTCCTGGCGGTAGAGCGGGCTCAGGCGCACGCCGAGCTCGATCAGGGCGTCGCCCGGGCCGGCGCGCCCCGCCTGGCCTTGGCCGCGCAGGCGCAGCACCTGGCCGTCGTAGGCGCCCTTGGGGATGTTCACGTCCAGCTGGCGGCCGTCGGGGAAGGCCACCCGCTTGGCCCCGCCGCGGATCGCCTCCTCCAGGTCGATCTCCAGGCGCGAGCGCACGTCCGCGCCCTTGCCGCCGCCGCCGAAGCCGGGGCGCGGGCCGGGGCCGCCGCGGGTGAAGATGTCGCCGATGATGTCCTCGAGGTCGGCGCCCTCGAACCGCGCGCCGAAGCCGCCGGCCGGACCGCCGGCGCCGCCGAAGCCGCGCCCGCCGAAGCCGCCCGCCGCTCCGGGGTTGAAGCCGCGCATGGTCTCGCGCCCGTCCGCGTCGAGCTCGCCGCGGTCGAACTTGGCCTTCTTCTCCGGGTCGCCCAGGAGGTCGAAGGCGCCGCTCACGCGCTTGAAGCGCTCCTCGGCGGCCGCGTCCCCGGGGTTGCGGTCGGGGTGAAGCTGCTTGGCCAGCTTGCGGAAGCTCTTGCGGATCGTGTCGGCGTCCGCCGAGCGGGGAACGCCGAGCTCCTGGTAGGGATCGTTCGCCACGGGCGTGAGGACGTGTCCGGCTGGAGGTGAGGCGCCTCACTTAGGCGAACGGCCCCGCCGCGCAAGACGGACTGTGGCGTCAAAGCCACAGAGTGCGCTCCGTCGCAGCGCCCCAGTCGCCGAAGCGGTCGCTCCACTGCCGCACGTGCACGGTCAGCGTGTAGGGCGCGGCCCCCAGGTCCATGGGGGCGAGCTCCAGACGCGGCTGCCTCGTCTCGTACGTCCCCACCGCCGGGCCGCTGAGCACCTCGACCCTGTAGCGCTCGCCGCCCTCGGTCAGCGGGACTTCGCCGTCCCAGGCGTCGCCGCCTGCGCGGGCGCGGCGCACCCAGGTCAGGCGCAGCCCGCCGGGCATACGCGCCGCCCGCAGGTGCGCGGGCGACCAGGGCCGCCATGCGCGCGCGCGCCAGGTGAAGCTCGCGTCCGCGACGCCCGGGCCGCCGGGCGGGCCGCCGGCGGTGGCCGCGCGCCACAGCAGCTCCAGCCCCCGCTCCGACGCGCCGACGTGCAGCCTCGCGAGGCTGCGGCCGAGGCGCATCCACGGGGCCCCCGCGGGCGCCCCCGTCATGGCGTCCTCGGTCCCGAGCTGCGCGCGCAACAGGCGCGTGAGCCGCCAGGAGCCGTCGCCGAGAGGCTCGGCGTCGCGGAACTGAAGCACCTCCCATCCTCCGGCGGGAGCGCGGATGGCGAGGGTGTTGGCCCCGGCGCGGACCTCCGCCTCCCCCGCGCTCGCCAGCAGCGCGCCGGCGGCCGGGCGCACCACCAGGGCCGTGGCCTCGTCCCAGCGGTGGCGCGGGCCGGGCGGCAGGGCGGAGAGCGTCACGCCCAGCGTCGCCGGCTCCTCCGCCCGACCGCGCAGGGTCAGCGCCGGGGCGGTCGGGCCGGCGTGCACGTCGAACGCGCGCCAGGGCTCCACGGCCAGGGCCGCGAGCGGGCGCGCGTCCTCTTCCGCCCCCTCCAGGGCGGGCGCGTCGATCAGGAGCAGTCGGGGGGGACCCGCCGGGGCGGGCACGGGCGCCGCAGGCGGGCCGTCGTCGACGGGGTCGGCCGTCCGGGCGGGCGTCGGGCCGGCGCGCACGAGGTGCAGGCGCGGGTGCTCCTCCTGCTCCGCGCGCACCACGCGCCAGGCGCCCGGCGCGCCCTCGACCTCGACCACATCGCCGGGCTCGACGCGCAGGGCGGCGAGGGGGGAGACGTGCAGCGTCAGCGCGTCCTGCTCGGCCTCGGCGCGCTGCAGCCGGGCGTCCGCCGCCTGGCGCGCGCCCGCGGCGTCGAGCACCACGGGCAGGTCCGCGGTCTGCGTCCCGCCGGGCCCGGGCCGGGCGGCCCGGCGCACCACCGAGCCGGCCTGGTAGGCGTCGGCCTCGTCCAGGTAGCGCACGCGCACGGCGTCCGGCGCGGGCTCCAGCGTGCGCGCGGCGCTGAGCGCGGCCGCGGCGTCCTCCACCCGCGCCAGGTCGCCCTCGCCGAGCGACAGGGCGGGCGCGGCGCCGCGGCCCACCACGGCCACCCGCCCCTCGCGTTCGGCCAGGTCGAAGCCCAGCGCCTCCGCCAGCGGCTGCAGCGCCTCGGCCGTGCTCATCGGCCCGGGCACGACATAGCCGTAAGCGGACGCGATCGGCCCCTCGATGCGGAAGTCGCCGGGCGCCAGCCCCGCCCGGCGCAACAGGGCGGAGACGATGTCGCCGCCGCCGTCGGACGCGCCCACCCGCCCGTTCAGCCAGTGGCCCAGCGTCCAGTTGGGCGCATCCTTCCACACGTCGCGGCGGGCGGGGAAGTCGGGATAGGGCCGCGCGTCCCAGCACCAGGCGCTCATGCGGTCGAGCTCCAGCATGGCGCGGCCGTCCACGGGCGAGGCGGGGTTGTTCGCCGGGTCCTGGTAGACCGCCAGCACCGCCTCCAGCGCCCGCCGCTGGGCCAAGTCGTCGCGCACGCCCGTGCTCGCGGGCGGCAGCGCGCTCTCGCTCGACTTCGGGTCGATGAACAGGTTGGGCGCGTTGGAGCCGCGATCCACCGCCGGGCAGCCGAACTCGACCAGGCGGATCGGCTTCATCCCGGGCGTCCAGGCCGTGGGCGTCGAGGCGCGGACGCCGCCCGGCCGGTCGTGGTGCGGGTTGGCCCACCAGGCGCGCAGGTCCTTGGGCCCGCGGAACACCCAGGGTTCGCCGTAGGCGCCGTCCGTCACCGGCGTGCGCGCCTGGGCCGCGCGGGCCGCGTCCGAGGCGTAGAACCAGGCGAAATCCTCGCCGCCGAGCACGTTGGCGGAGAGGTAGCCGACGTCGTACGGCCCGCGCGCGCCGGCGGCCGCGTCCACCCCGCCGTCGTCGCGCCGCCAGTCGGCCAGGGGCGGGTAGAAATCGACGCCCACGAAGTCGATCGCCGGGTGGGCCCAGAGCGGGTCGAGGTGGAAGCGCACCTCGCCCGTGCCGTCGGCCGGCTGGTGGCCGAACCACTCGGACCAGTCGCCGGCGTAGCCGACCTTCACCTCCGGCCCGACCACCGCCTTCACGTCCGCCGCCAGCCGGGCGAGCTCGCCCACCGCCGGGTAGACGCCGGGGGCGGAGCGCAGGGTCGTCAGCCCGCGCAGCTCCGACCCGATCAGGATCCCTTCCACCCCCCCGCCCGCCATCGTCAGCAGCCGGGCGTAGTGCAGCACCAGCCGCCGATAGCTCCATTCGACGGGGCCGGCGTAGGCGATCCCCTCCCCGCTCGCGGCGAAGTGCTCGGGCGCGCAGGCCCCGAAGAAGCGGGCCACCTGCGCCGCGGCCGCCGGCGTCAGGTCCGTAGCGCCCGGCCGCCCGGGGGCCGCCTCGCCGGTGATCCGGCCTCGCCAGGGGTAGGGCGCCTGGCGCGGGCCGCCGTAGGGGTCGGGCAGGCTGTTGGCCGCCGGCACGTCCATCATCAGGAAGGGATAGAGCGTCACGCCAAGCCCGCGCCGGCGCAGCTCGGCGATGCAGTGGAGCACCGTGGCGTCGGACGGCGTGCCGCCGAAGGCCGGGCCGCCCAGCGCCTCGGACACCACGTGCGCGCCCTCGCGCCCGACCTCGACGCGCCAGCTGGAGGGCGTGGTCACCTTGTCGAGCCGCTCCACGCCCGGGCGAACCTCGCAGACGCCTGCGCGCAGGTCCGTGCCGAACCAGGTGACCACCAGGTTCACGTGCTCCACGTGCGGCAGCTGCGCCTGCAGGGCGTCCAGCGCCACCAGCAGGTCGGGCCGCCCCTGGGCGTTGTGCACGTTCTCGTTGGCGAAGACGGCGTCGTTGGTCTCGCGCAGCTCCACGGTGGGCTGCAGCACGAACTCGCCCGCGCCGGGGATCAGGTTGATGCTGCGGAGCCGTGACTCCAGCCCCTCCTCGACCGGTCGGCGGAAGATCTCCACGTTCAGCTGCGGAGGGCGGTTCCCCCAGCGGTCGAGCGGCAGGTCCTCGAACACGAGGTAGGCGGTGTTGCGGAAGGCGGGCGCTCGCCCCTCCACCGCCTCGATCAGGGGGTCGGGCGCCTGGTCGGGGCCGCCCAAGTGCACGCGCATCTGCACGGCGGAGACGTCCATCACCTGCCCGTCCGCCCAGATGCGGCCGATGCCGTCGATGGGCCCCTCGCACAGGCCCACGGCGAAGGAGAGCGAGTAGCTGTAGCTCACCGTCTTCGGCCCGGAGCTCTTGCCGCCCCCGCTGCGCTGCTCGACCCGCTGTTCGCGGAAGCGGGCGGCCCAGATGGTCTGCCCCGCCACCCGGGCGCGGCCGAAGACGGCGGGCATGGGCGCGCCCACGCTGGTGCTGTGCAGCTCCAGCCCGCTGAGCCGCCCGCCCGCCTGCCGCGGCGTGGCCAGCGAGGACACGAGCGCCCGGTCGGCCAGGCCGCCCAGCACGCCGCCGATCGCCCCGCCCAGCGGCCCGCCCACGGCGGTCCCGACGGCGGTGAGGAGGACTTGGGCCATGCGCTCAGCTCTTGGTGTTCGGGTCGGGGTTCGGGTCGGGGAAGCGGCAGGCGTGCGTCAGCCGCACGCGCCACCAGGGGATCAGCCAGCTCTCGGTCACCGCCCGCCCCCAGTAGGCGTGGAGGATCCGGTCGGGCGCGGAGAGCACCGCGCAGTGCTTCACGGGGGCGCCCTGCGACATGCGGAACAGCAGCACGTCGCCGGGCTCCGCGGCGTCGACGGGGATCTCGCGCAGCCAGCGGCGGGCGGCGCCCAGCAAGGCCTCCTCGCCGCCCACCTCCGCCCAGTCCGGGCGGTAGGCGGGGACGGGCCCGGGCTCAGGCCCCACCATCTCGCGCCAGACGCCCCGCACCAGGCCCAGGCAGTCCGCGCCCCAGCCCTTCACGCTGGCCTGATGGCGGTAGGGCGTGCCCAGCCAGCCCCGGGCGGCTTCCACCACGTCGGGCCGGCTCATCGCCGCGAACCCCCGTCCGCGACGCCGCTGACCGTCGCCGCGTTCACCGGCAGGAAGTCGTCGCCGGGGATGTCGGGGAAACCCTGGAAGTTCAGGTGATTGTGGAAGACGTCGCGGCACGTGGCGAACCGCCGGTCGCAGGTCGCGCCCGGGAAGGCGGCCAGCCCCACCCGGCAGCGCGCGTCGCCCAGCCGCGCGTCGCACAGCCGGTCGTAGGTGCGCCCGATCACCGGGCGCAGCGCCGCGAGCGGGCCCTCCAGCTCGGCGATGAAGCCCTCGCCCGTGCGCACGATGCGCTGCACGGTCTCGCGACGCAGGCGCACGCGCGCGGCCGGGTCGCCCGGCACGAGCCGCCAAGTCTCCACCCGCGCGCCGTCGTAGAGGCCCGCGGCGATGTCCGCCTCCGTGAGCGCGTCGGAGCTCAGCGCCCCCGCGGCGCTGGCCTGCCCGGGCTCCGGCCCGAGCGCGCCGTCGGCGGCCCCCGCCGTCCAGCCGCTGGCGGGCTCGCAGGCGACGCCGTCCAGCTCGAGCGGCGCGTCGTGGTCGGTGAAGCCCAGGCGCAGGCCGTCGCCGCGGGTCAGCAGCCAGGCGGTGCAGAGCACGGCCGCGCCGCCCTCCAGCGCCGCCTCGAGCTCGGGCGGGAGGGCGCGCATCAGACGCGCACCTCCACCAGCGGCACGGCGACCACGCGCGCGGCGTCGAAGCCCTCCAGCGTCACGTCGATCCGGTCGGCGTCGAAGCGCACGGGCGTGTCGAAGCGGAAGCCGGCGGTCAGCACCGCCCCGGCGGCCGGGGCCGCGCCGAACGTCACCACGCCCGTGGCGGTGTCCACGCTCCAGGCCGACGTCGCCGACCCGTTCACCGCCACCCGTACGGAGCCCGCCACGGGCTTGGTGACGGGCCGGGCGTAGTCGCCGTAGCGCTTGGCCAGCGGCCAGGCGGTGAGCGCGCCGTCGCCGACGCCCAGCGGCTGGTCGCCCGCGGTCACCGGTGCGCCGGGCGGGGCGGACGCTTGGTCGGCGAAATCGCGGAAGCGGAAGCCCTGCAGCCGGCCACGCCTCGCCTCGAAGAAGGCCTGCAGCTCGGCCGCCTCCTCCAGGCTGCGCACGCCCTGGCCGATCAGGAAGCGGCGGCGGCCGTGCGCCCACGGCGTCCAGCGCCGCTCGAAGCCGCTGGCGAGCTGCACGACCTCCGTGCGCCGCTCCACCCCGCCGGTGCTGCCGAACGCCAGCCGCGCGGGGAACAACACCTCGGCGAAGGCGTCCATCAGCGCCGCCCCAGGGCGACGGCGCGCGCCAGGGCGGCGGCCACCTGCGCCTCCGACCGCAGCAGCGCGGGCGCGCCTCCGCCGGAGACGCTGACGTTCACCGTCACGCCGCCCCCGCCGGAGCCGGCCGGCTCGACCGCGCCGGCGGAGGCGGGGCGGAACAGCTCGGGCCCCCGCTCGCCCACCAGGTAGGCGCCGCCCGGCGTCACCGGCCCGCCGTCGGCGCGGGCGCCGCCGAACAGGCCGCCCAGCGCCTTGGCCAGAGCGTCGCCCAGCGAGCCGCCGAGCGTGCCCCCGCCCGCGGCGGGCGCCTTGGACAGGGCGCCGGCGACCGAGATGGCGGCGCTGGCCAGCTCGGACAGGCTGATCTTGCCGTCGGAGGCGGCGCGGGCCAGCGAGCGCGTCAGGCTCTCGCCGGCCCGCGCGAAGGCGGTCTCCACCGTGTCGGCCGCGGCCTTGGCGGAGGCGGAGAGCTCGCCCACGGCGGCCCGCGCCTCGGCGGTGCGGCCGGGGAGGCCTGCCAGACCGCCGCCCGCGCTCTCGGGAGGGATGTCGCTCATGCGGGATCGTCCGGATGGAGGTGGAGGAGGGCGTCGAGCTCGGCGCGCGTCAGCGGCGCCGCGCCCGGCGCGGGGGCGGTGAGGGCGCGCCACTCGGCGAGCGACAGCGCCCAGGTCTCGCAGGGGGAGAGGCCGAAGCGCGCGGAGGCCAGCCGCAGCACCGCGGCCCAGCGCTCGGTCACGGGATCAGCCCGCGGCGGCGAAGGCGGCGGCCACGGCCTCGCCCGCCTCGGCCGGAGTGACCGGCAGCTCGGCCAGCTGCGCCGCCGCCTCCGCCTCGCCGCCGCCGCGCAGCAGGGCGGCGAGCACGACCAGCAGGTCGCGGGCGCCCACCCGGCGCAGACGGGCGGCGAGCGCCTCGCCGCCTTCGCAGCCGAAGGCGGTCTCCAGCTCGGCCAGCGCGCCCAGCGTCAGGCACAGCCGGCGCGGGACGCCGCCCACGGGGCGCACCACCTCGCCCCGGGCTCCGTTGGCGGCCGGCGCGATCACGATGCGGCCGTGAAGCTGAGCGCGCCGGCCGAGGCGAGCGTCACCGCGTAGGTGGCCTCGCCGTCGTGCGTGCCGGCGTACTCCAGCGCCGCCACCTGGAACGGGCCCTCGAACGTCCCGAACCCGGGCGCCACCAGGCGGAAGCTGCGCAGCGCGCCGTCGAAGAAGGCCTGGCGCAGCGCCGCGTCCGCCGCCGCTGAGCGGAACACGCCCGCGCCGGAGACCGACATCGACCGCGCGCCCGCTCCCTCCAGGAGCTCGCGCCAGCGCCCGGCGGAGTCGGCGTCGGTGACGTCCACCGTCTTCGAGTTCAGCGAGAGCGTGCGCGTGCGCAGCCCCGCGAGCGTGATGAAGCCGCCGGCCCCGTCGCCGACCTTGACCAGCAGGTCCTTGCCCTTCTGCGCGCCCATCAGGCCGCCTCCGCCAGGGCGAGCGGCTCCACCACGGCGCGCAGCCGGGTGACGCCGTAGACCGAGCGCCAGTCGCTGGCGCGGAACACGTCCTGGAAGGTCACGCGCAGGTTGGCGAGCCGGTGGTCGGCCACGGCCAGGTCCGCGTCGTGCAGGGCGGCGCGCAAGGCGGCCCCCACGGCCTGCGCCTCCTCCTTGCCGCCGAAGCGCGAGACGCAGGTCAGGGTCACCACCAGCTCGGCGCCCTCGGCGGGGTCGCCGCCCAGCGGGCGCGTCTCCACGCGGCCGAGGTGCAGGTAGGGGAAGCCCGGGTCGGGCGGCGGCTGGTCCCAGGTGCGGGAGCCGACGAGGGCCGTCACGCCCGAATCGGCGCGCAGGCGGGCGAGGAGCGCGGCGGTGAGCGCGCGCTCGGGGTCGAGCGACATGGCTGAGGTCTCCGGCCTAGAGCAGGCGGTCGAGGAGGAGGACGACGCGGCCGGGCGCCGGGTCGTCGGGGGTGACGGCGCGCACGGTCCAGGGCGGACCGTCGCCGGTGACGAGGCGCACGCCCGGGGCGAGCGCGGGATGGGCGCGGGCGCGGGCGGTGGCGGACTGCGCGCGTTCGGGCGGCCGGTCGCCGCCGCCGGCCTCGCGCGGCGCGGCCGGGTCGAGCTCGACCCAGACGACGCCCGCGGGCGCCCAGGCGACCGCGCGGCCGCCGAACGGCGTCTCGGTCTCGACGGGCGCCTCCACCGTGGCGGGCACGGCCCTCACAGGCGCGCCCTCCGCCACGCGGCGGCCCAGGGCTCGGCGGGGCCGAGGCCGGGCGGCGCAGGAGCGACGGGGTCCGCCCGCCGCTCGTAGGCCTCGGCCGCGAGCGCCAGCACCGCCTGCTTCAGCGCGGCCGGGACGTCCGCCGGCGTGGCCGCCAGGCCCGCGCGGTGCTCGATACGCACCGCCGCCGGCCGGGCGCGCAGGCGGATGCGGGCGGGCCGCTCGCCCACGCGCAGCCAGGCGGAGGGCGGCAGCGCCGTCCAGCCGCCCGCGCCGTCGGGCACGGACACGGCGTCCACCGCCGTCACCGGCCAGGCGGAGAGGGCGACCACCGCGGTCGCCGGCGTCAGCTCCTCGCGGAGCGTCGCCTCCAGCAGGCGCACGCCCAGCTCCGCCTCCAGCCGCTCGCGCGCGGCGGCGAGCAGGCCGGCGAGGAGCGCGTCCTCCAGGTCGTGCGTGACGCGCAGGTGCGCCTTCAGCTCCGCCGGCGAGACGGGCTCGCCGGCGGGCGGGGTCAGGATGGTGATCATGGGAGCCTGTCTTCTCCCTCCCCCTCGTGGGGAGGGGGGACCGCGCGAAGCGTGGTGGGCGGGGGGCCTCACGCTCGACGGCGGACGTTGCGGATGCGGCCCCCACCCACCAGCCTTCGGCTGGTCCCCCCTCCCCACGAGGGGGAGGGAGAGGCCGTCGTGCGTCGCTCGCGTCAGCTCACGGCGAACTTCAGCAGCTTGATCGCGTCGAAGTTCTGCACGCCGCCGCCCACGCGCTTGAGCGTGTAGAACAGCACGTGCGGCTTCGCGCTGAAGGGATCGCGCAGCACGCGCACGCCCGTGCGGTCCACGATCAGGTAGCCCTTGGCGAAGTCGCCGAAAGCCACCGCGAAGCTGTTGGCGCCCACGTCGGGCATGGCCTCGATCTCGGTGACCGGGTAGCCGAACAAGAGCGGCGTCCGCCCCACCTGCGTGGGCGGCGTCAGGATGTAGTTGCCGTCGGCGTCCTTGAACTTGCGCACCGCCGACAGCGTGCGCCGGTTCATCACGAACCGCCCGTTGGGCCGGAAGGCGGCGCGCGGCGCGTAGATCAGGTCCAGCAGCTTGTCGGCGGGGTTCGACGCCGGGAAGGCCCCCGCCACGCCCGTGGCCAGGTAGCCGATCTGGCCCCAGGTCTGCGAGGCGTCCGCCGCGGTGGCGTAGCCGAGGAAGCCCTTGGGCTTGTTCACCCCGTCGCCGCTGACGAAGGCCGTGGTCTCCTGCGACGCGAAGGCGTCCTCCACCTCGGAGGCGAGCCAGGCGTCCATGTCCACCGCCGCGTCGTCCAGCAGCGACTGGGTGGCCGCCGGGCAGGCGTAGAGGTCGGCGGCGGGAAAGCTCAGGAGGTCGAGCGTCGGGGCGGCGGTCTCGGTGCGCGCCGCCGTCTCCGCCGCCCAATTGGCGACCAGGCCGGCGGTGGAGACGGGCTTCTGGTAGGTGGCCGCGCCGATCTGGCGGACGGTGGCGATCTCCCGCATGGGGCTGGAGGCCGCCAGGCGCCGGTCGATGATCCGCTCCAGCTCGGGCGTCACAACGTAGCCGCCGGCGGTGTTCACGCCTTCGGAGAGGCCCTTCAGCTCCAGCGCGGCCGGGGCGGCGCCCGTGCGCAGGTAGCCGTCGAACGCCGCCTTGCGTTCGTCTGCGGCGGGGGGCGCGGACGCGCCGAGCGAGGGGCGGCGCGCGTCGGCCCCGATCCGCTCCAGCCGGCGCTCGGCGGCGGTCAGCGCCGCGTCGATGCGGTCCACCTTGTCGGTGAGCAGCGGGTCGGCGGCCTTGCGCTCCACGGCGGCGAGCCGCTCGTCGTTGGCCGACTTGTAGGCCTGGAACAGGCGCATCACGTCGTCGCCGGCCGCGGTGGCGGCCGTCGGGTTCAGTTCGGTCATCTCGGTCCTTTCGGGTGGGGAAGTTCAGCCGCCCTCGGCCGCGAAGCGGGCCTCGGGGAGCATGGGGTGGGGCGTCAGGCTGACCTCGACGAGGTCCACCTCCGCCAGCACGCGCAGCCGCCCGCCGTCGGCCCGGCGGGCGCGGCGGGTGCGGAAGCCGATGGACAGGCCGTCGAGCCGCCCGGCCCGGTGCAGCGCCTGGGCGAGTCGGCCCGCGGCCGTGTCGCCGCGGATCCGGCCGCGGACGTAGAGGCCGCGCCCGTCCTCCCGCGCCTCGTCCCACACGCCGATCACGGCTGCGGGATCGTGGGCGTGGAGCATGGGCACGCCCCGCGGGTGCGACACGTGCAGGCTCTCCGCGAAGGCGCCCGCGGCCACGGCGTCGCCCGCCAGGTCGCGCGCCCAGAACAGCGAGGCGTAACCGGCGATGGAGAGGTCGCCGCTCATCTCGTCCTCCCCCGCTCGCGGGGGAGGTGTCGCGCGCCGCAGGCGCGTGACGGAGGGGGCCAGGCCGCGCGGGACAGGGGTGTTCCGCCCCTCACCGCCGCGCGTCCCGGTCGAGCTTGGCCTCGATGCGCACCAGGCTGGCGCGGCTGGCCTCGGCCTGCGCCTCCAGCCGGGCCAGGCGCTCGTTCACGCCCGACTGGCGGTCGAGCCGGCGCTCGATGGCGGCGATCCGCTCGGCGGCGCTGCCCGACCAGACGAGCGCGGCGCCCGTCTGCACGATCAGCGCGAACAGCACGGCGGGCGTGACCTGCCGGTCCAGCCGCCAGGCCAGGGAGGGCGCAGGCGCCTCGCTCACGCCGCATCCTCCTCGACCCCCGGCGGCAGGCCCGCCATGCGCCGCCGCTCGGCGGCGGTGAGGAAGCTCGCCGCGTCCAGCCGCGCCCACAGCTCGGCGCGCTCGCCGGCCAGGGCGGGGGCGGCGTCCAGGTCCACGGTGACCGTCGCGCCGCCGAACCGCGGGCCGAGCCAGCCCGACAGCGCCCGCGCCGCCCGCTGCGCCAGCGGCGTCACGGCCAGCCGCCAGAAGGCGGCGTTCGCCTCCCGGTAGTTCGAGTAGGTGTTGTCGCCCGGCACGCCCAACAGCTGCGGCGGCACGCCAAAGGCCAGGGCGATCTCGCGCGCGGCGGCGTGCTTGCCCTCGGCGAAATCCATCTCCGCGGGCGTCAGCGCCATGGGCTTCCAGTCGAGCCCGCCCTCCAGCAGCAGCGGCCGGCCGGCGGCGGTCGCCCCCGCGTGGTTCTCCGCCAGCTCGGCCTTGAGCCGCTCGAACTGCGTCTCCGTCATGCGCTCGCCGCCGCCGTAGACCAGGGCGCCGGAGGGCCGGGCGGCGTTGTCCAGCAGCGCCTTGTTCCAGGCGGAGGCGCTGTTGTGCACGTCCACCGCCTTGGCCGCGGCCTCCAGCGGCGAGAGGCCGTAGTGGTCGTCCAGCGGGTTGAAGAGCTTCAGGTGCAGCACGGGCGTCCAGCCGTCGACGCCGCGCGCCAGCAGCGCCTCGCGGCCCTCCGCGGCGTAGATCCAGCCCTGGGGCCAGCCGTCCGGCCCCGGCACCACGCGCACCCGGTCGGGGCGCAGGGCGTGGAGCTCGGTGGGCGGTCCCTCCGCCTCGCCCGCCGCCTCCAGGTAGGCGTTGCCCGCTGTCTGCAGGGCGCCGAAGAAGCGCTCCATCAGGTCGGGGCCGCTCTCCTCCGGGTTGGGCCGGTCCAGCAGGCGCTGCAGCGGATGGTCCGGCGCGCGGGCGCCCTCGTGCAGGACCCCGAACGGCAGGCTGGCCGCGGCTTCCGCGATCAGCCGCACGCAGCGGTGCGCCACGGGGTTGGCCGCATAGCCCTCGCGCGCCAGGTGGGCGTAGTCGCGCGGCGTCCACTGCGGCCGCCCCGCGGTGGTGAGCGCCACCAGCCGCCGGGCGACGGAGGCCTTGGCCTCCGGCGCACGCCCAAGGGCGCGGCCAGGCGCTCGCGGCCCGGCGAGCCAGGCGCGTATGGGGTTCATGATCTTGTCCTCGGATGGGCAGGCGGGCCTGGACGGCCGCGCCTGCGGCTTCAATCGGGCCGGAACGCCCGCTTCGGCAGCCGTGACTGCCGGATGATCGACTGCAGCGTGTTCGGAACGGGGTGGTCCGAAAGCTTATGGTAGGCCAGGGTCACCAGGGCGATCTCGCCCGACACCTCGCCTCTGAGCTGGCGATGGCTGCCCGACCCGTGCCGGATCTCGACGAAGTCGTGGGCCAGCAGGATCTCGAGAATGCGCCTGTAGCTTAGGCTCAGGCGGGGCACGCCACCTCGAAGTTCGCCCGAAGGTCGCGATCGGCGCGGCTGCGGCGCACGACGTGCAGCAGCGAGCTGAGCACCACTCTGACGCGCACGCGCCAGGGCGCGCGCCGGCGGAGCAGTCGCTCCGCCTGGCGCGGCGGCTCGGCCAATGCGGAATCCACGTAGGTAAAGATGGCCTGCTCCAGTCGCGAGGCCGCATCCTGCCGCGATATCCCCTCGACCACGATGTCGAGGTCGAGGCACATCGCCTCCCAGCGGGAGCCGCGACCGCGCACGAAGCAGCGCAACACGCGCTCGTTCATCCCACGCCTCCGCAACGCCGCCATCCGAATCGGCACATGAGTCCTCCGTTTTTCCACTGTCAACCGCCCGCGGCCGCCGGAAATCCGTTCACAGCACCCGCAGGCGGGGCGCGCTCTGCGGCCCGAGCAGGAGGTCGGTCACGGCCCAGACGAGGGCGTCGGCGCGGTCGGGGCTTGGCCCGCCGTCCGCGGCGCCCAGCGCCATCAGCTCCTCCTCCAGCTGCGGGAAGCTTCCGCAGTGGACCACCCGGCCCTGCTCGTAGAGCGCGGCCACCGGGGCGGCGCGCGCCCGCTTGGAGCGGGAGGCGTGGACGGCGCGGACGGGGGCGGGGCAGCCCGCCTGGGCCAGCACCGTGCGGACCATGTCGCCGCCCTGGTTCACCTCCGCCACGATCCCGTCGGCCCCGTGCTCGCGCGCGGCTTCGCCCACCACCCCGGCCCAGCCGAGCGGCGACAGCCCGCGCACCGTGCGGTCGGCCAGCACGAACACGCGCCCGTCCTCCCGCCCGGCCACCACGATCCCGCAGGCGTCGCCCGTCGAGCCCGCCGGCGGGTCCACCGCCACGACCACTCGCTCGAAGGCGGCGGGCGGTGCGCCGCGGCAGCGCTGCAGGTCCTCGGCGCGCCACAGGGCGCCCTCGGCCGCCTCGGTCACCAGACCGTCCAGCTCCTGCGCCGCCAGCCGCGTGCCGCCGTAGAGCGCCTCCAGGCCCGCCAGGAAGTCGGGGGCCAGGTGCTCGGCGTTGGCCGACGTGGCCGCCCGGCTCTGCGCCAGGCCCGGCTCGGCCAGCAGCCGCCGGAGCGCCGCGATGGGCTTGGGCGTGGTGGTCACCGCCAGGCGCGGCCGCTCGCCCAGGCGCAGGCCCATGCGCAGCAGGGCCAGGGTCTCGCCGGGCTTGCGCCAGGCGCAGAACTCGTCGGCCCAGGCGGCGTGGAACTGCGGGCCGCGCAGGCTCTCCGGGTCCTCCGCCGAGAAGGCGTAGGCCTGGGCGCCGTTGCCCCACAGGAAGCGCCGCCGCGAGGCCTCGTAGCGCGGCCGCGAGCCGGGCGGCGCGCAGGCCCGCAGGCCCGAGGGCCCCTCGATCATCACCTCCCGCACGTCGTGCAGGGAGGGGCCCACCAGCGCCAGCCGGGCGCCCGGCTGCGCCTGGGCGGCCAGCCACTCGGCCCCGGCCCGCGTCTTGCCCGCTCCCCGCCCGCCCAGGAACAGCCAGGTGCGCCACGCGTCGTCCTCAGGCGGGCGCTGGTCGGGGCGACCCTGGAAGCGCCAGTCCTTCAGCGCGCAGTCCGCCTTCTGCCGCGGCAGGGTGTCGATGAGCAGGTCCCGCTCCATTGCGGGCGTCCCAAGCAGCGCATTTGCGTTTGAGCTCGTCCCGCAGGCGCTGGAGTCCCTCGGGGTCGCGCTCTTCCTCGTCCTCGTCATCCGCCTCCCCGTCCTCGTCGCCGGAGGCCTCGGCGGCGTCGCGCAACCGGACGGCGTCCGCGACCAGCGCGATCACGCCGCGCCCGGAAAGCGCCACCGCGCGGCAGGCCTTGGCGGACTTCTCCACCCCCGCCGCATCCGTGGGAGGATCGAGCTTCGCCAGCGCCGCGGCGTCCCGCTCCGTCACGGCGGCGAGTTGCCCGCCCACCGCCATCATCTGCTCGGCGATCGCGCCCGCTTCTCTGGCCATGTCAGAAAGGTACGGCGCCAGCGTCCGCCGGGGACAAACTCGCCGCGCTCCATCGAGAGTCGCTGGCCGGCTTCAGGTTGGCGCGACGGGAAGCGGGAGTTCGCGAGGCGTTGTCCCCGCATCCCGTTCCTCCGCGCCTCCGCGGGTGGGCGGAAACCACGGTGGCGGCGCATGCGGGAGGCTAGGGCTCCCGCGCCAGCTCCGGGGCCTCGAAATCCAGCGCGTCCTCAACGTCCGCGAGCGCGGTCTCGCTCACCACCTGGCCGGCCACGCACACCCCCGCCGCCCGCGCGCTGTCCGGGTCGCCGGTGACCAGGGGGTGCCAGTCGGGCAGCCCGCGGCCCTCGTGCAGGCGGCGGTAGGCGCAGGAGGCCGGCATCCAGGTCAGCGCCTCGATGGCGCCGGGCGTCAGCTTGATGCACTCGGGCACGTGGCGCTTGCGCCGGGCGTAGTCGCGGCAGCGGCCGGTGTCGCAGTCCAGCAGGCGGCAGGCGACGCGGGTGGGGATCACCTCCCCCGTCTCCTCGTCCTCGAACCGCACCAGGCAGCAGCGTCCGCAGCCGTCGCACAGGCTCTCCCACTCCTCGCGCGTCATGCGGTGGAGCGGCTTGGCCTCCCAGAAAGGTTTCCGGTCTAGGATCACGCCCCGTGAAGTGACCGCGGCGCCCCCGCGGCGCAAGCGGAACCGCCAGAGCTGGACCCCTCGCCGCCCCCGATCCGCGCCGACCTGGCCCACCACGCCGACGCGCGGCGGCGGCGGGCGAGCGCGATCACCTGGACCGCGGCGGGCGCCTTGGCGCTGCTGGGCTGGCTCGTCGGCGTGTTCCTATGGCGGTCGGTGACGGTGGACCTGCCGCGCGTGCCGCCCGCCGCCGAGCTGTGGTCGCTGAACCGGCCGCCCGGCGTCACCTTCCTGGACCGGGACGGGCGCGTGATCGCCATCCGCGGCCCCCGCCACGGCGCCCCCGTGCGGCTGGACGAGCTGCCGCCCTACCTGCCCCGCGCTTTCCTGGGGGCGGAGGACCGGCGGTTCTGGAGCCACTCCGGCGTCGATCTGAGGGGCGTCGCCCGCGCCCTGCGCCGCGACGTGCAGGAGGGCCGGGCCGCCGAGGGCGGCTCCACCCTCACCCAGCAGCTGGCGCGCACCCTGTTCCTCGGCCCGGAGCAGACGCTGCGCCGCAAGGCGCAGGAGGCGCTGCTGGCGCTGGAGCTGGAGCGGCGGCTGGGCAAGCGCGGCGTGCTGGAGCTCTACCTCGACCGCACCTACCTCGGCGCGGGCGCCTACGGGGTGGAGGCGGCGGCGCACGCCTACTTCGGCCGCTCCGCCCGCGAGCTGGACCTGCCGCAGAGCGCGCTCCTGGCGGCCCTGCCCAAGGCGCCGTCGAGGCTGGACCCCACCAACGACCTCGCCGCCGCGCGGGCCCGCGCCGCCCGGGTGCTCGCCGCCATGCGCCGGGAGGGCTGGATCTCGCCGGAAGCCGAGCGGCGGGCGGTCGATCATCCCGCCCCGCTCACGCCGCCCGAGCGGGGCGAGGGCCCGTTCGGCTACGTGCTCGACCTGGCCGCCGTCGAGGCGCGGACCCGCGCGCCTGACAGCCCCGACCTCGTGGTGCGCCTCACAATCGACCGCCGGCTGCAGACGCTCGCCGTCGACGCGGTGCGGAGCGCGGTGGCCGACGCCCGGAGCCGGGGCGGCACGCAGGCGGCGCTGGCAGCCCTCGGCGCGGACGGGGCGGTGCTGGCGCTCCAGGGCGGGCTGGACGCGCGGGAGAGCCCCTTCGACCGCGCGACCCAGGCGCTCCGCCAACCCGGCAGCGCGTTCAAGCCCTTCGTCTACGCCGCCGCCCTGGCCGAGGGCGCCCGCCCGGAGGACGTGCGCCAGGACGCCCCCGTGGACGTCCGCGGCTGGCGGCCCAAGAACTTCGGCGGCGGCTATTCGGGCGCGGTGACCCTAGCGGACGCGCTGGCGCGCTCGATCAACACGGTGGCCGTGCGCCTGAGCCAGGAGGTCGGGCCCGAGCGGGTGGCCCGCACCGCCCGATCCTTCGGCCTCTCCACCATCCCGCCCCGCCCCGCCCCGCCGGTGGCGCTGGGCGCGTACGAAGTGCGCCTCCTCGACCTCGTGGGCGCTTACGGGGTGCTGCAGGCCGGCGGCGTCAGGCATGCCCCGTTCCTGGTGGAGAGCGTGGCCGACGCGCGCGGCCGCACCCTCTGGCGCCACGCCCCCGACCCCGTCCGCGTGCTCGCCGCCGACAAGGCCGCGCAGCTCACCGCCATGCTGGAGGGCGTGATCGCCCGCGGCACGGGGCGCGAAGCCGCCCTCGGCCGGCCCGCCGCCGGCAAGACCGGCACCACGCAGAATCACCGCGACGCCTGGTTCGTGGGCTATACGCCCGACCTCGTGGCCGGCGTGTGGCTCGGCGACGACCGGGGCCGGTCCATGGCCGGCGTCACGGGCGGCGACGCTCCAGCTCGCGCCTGGGCCCGCTTCATGCGCGCCGCCCTGGCCGACCGCCCGCCCCGCCCCTTCGCCGGGCCTGCCGGTGCTGAGGAGAACGCCCGCGCCCGCTTCTACGAGGGCCTCGCCGCCGAGCTCGACCGCGCGTCTGGCGCACCTGACCCGAGTTTGCCGGACGCAGGCTCCGGCCTTAAGGTTCCGCAATGAGCGAAGGACGAGACGGCGGCGGGGTCATGCGGTCGGACGATGCGCCTGTGACCTGGGCCGAGTTCCGCAAAGGCGCCGAGCGATTGCTGGATTTCGCCTACAGCATCGACCGCTACGGAATGGAGCGAAGCGAGGACAACTACGCCAAGGTGCTTGAGACCAGCCGCGCCGTGAACGCCTTCTTCGGCCCCATCGTCGAGGCCGAGGACTGATGGGCGACGTCGTGGACATCCGAGGACTCGCGCCGCCTTCTCGCGCGCCGACCTTGCATGGGGGCGGTGGCGACGGCACATCTGGAGGCATGGAGACCCGTGTGGCCGTGCTGGAAGCCAACGTCCGCCACATCAGAGACGATGTGGCGGAGTTGCGGGCCGACATGCGCGGCGTGAAGTCCGACATCGGGCAGCTCAGGACGAGTTATGGAGAGCTCAGGACCGACCTCGCGGTGTTGAGGGCGACGGCGGCCACCAGGGGTTTCGTCGTCGCCGTCGTGGTGGGCACGGGCGCGGTGCTGGGCGCCATTACGACGTTCGCGCCGTTCATCCAGCGCCTGCTCGGCCTCGCGCGCTGATCTCCCCGCCCGGGCCGGACGGCTCTACATAGGCCGATGGCCCGAGCCCCCGCCCAGACCGCCCGACCGCCGATCGTCGCCCTCAAGGAGGTGCGGCTGCGTGACGGCCCCGTGATGCTGTTCGACGGCGTGGACCTGGCGCTGGAGCCGCGCGTGCGCGCCACGCTGGTGGGCCGCAACGGGGCGGGCAAGTCCACGCTGATGCGCCTGATCGCCGGGCGTATCGAGCCGGACGGGGGCGAGCGCTTCGTCCAGCCCGGCCTGGCCTTCGTCCACGTGGAGCAGGAGCCGGCCATGGTGGGCGACACCGTGCTGGAGCACGCCACCGCCGGCGGCGCGCCGGACTGGCGCGCCGAGGCGGAGTTGACCGCCTTCGGGCTCGACCCGGCCAAGTCCACGGTCGGCCTCTCGGGCGGCGAGACACGGCGGGCGGCGCTGGCCCGCGCCTTCGCGGAGGAGCCCGACCTGCTGCTGCTGGACGAGCCCACCAACCACCTGGACATCGCCGCCATCGAGACGCTGGAGGCGCGGCTCGCCGCGTCCAAGTCCGCCGCCCTGATCGTCAGCCACGACCGCGCCTTCCTGGCCCGCATCACCGGCCGCTGCTTCTGGCTGGAGCACCGCCGCGTGCGCACCCTGGACGCCGGCTTCGGCGAGTTCGACGCCTGGGCCGAGCGCGTCGAGGCCGAGGAGCAGGAGGCCATGCGGCGGCTGGAGAAGACCATCGCCCGCGAGCAGGCCACCTTCTACAGCTCCATCACCGCCCGCCGGACGCGCAACGAGGGCCGCGCCGCCCGCCTGTCCGCCCTGCGCGACCAGCACGCCGCGGCCATGAAGGACGTGCGCCGCACCGCCGACCTGCAGGTGGAGACGGGCTCCACCTCCGGCCGGCTGGTGGCCGAGCTGAAGGGCGTGTCCAAGGCCTGGGGCGACAAGACGGTGGTCGAGCGGCTCTCCACCCGCGTGATGCGCGGCGACCGGCTGGCCATCGTCGGCCCGAACGGCGCGGGCAAGACCACCCTGGTCAAGCTGCTGCTCGGCGAGGTGGCGGCCGACGCGGGCGAGGTGCGGCTCGGCGCCGGGCTGGAGGCCGCCTACCTCGACCAGGCCCGCGCCGAGCTGAAGCCCGAGGACACCATGCGCGACGTGCTGGCCCCCAAGGGCGGCGACGCCATCGTGGTGCGCGGCCGCTCCATGCACGTGGCCGGCTACGCCAAGGACTTCGGCTTCCGCGAGAGCCAGCTGCGCCAGCCGGTGGCCAGCCTCTCGGGCGGGGAGCGCAACCGGCTGCTGCTGGCCCGCGCCCTGGCCCGGCCCGCCAACCTCCTGGTGCTCGACGAGCCCACCAACGACCTGGACATGGAGACGCTCGACCGGCTGGAGGAGATGCTGTCCGACTACGACGGCACGCTGATCCTGGTCAGCCACGACCGCGACTTCATCGACCGCCTGGCCACCTCCACCCTGGCGCTGGACGGCCGCGGGAACGCGGTGGAGACGCCCGGCGGCTGGAGCGACTTCATCCGCCAGAACCCCGGTTTCCTCCAGGGACCTCCCCTGCGCACCGGGGCAGGTGGCGCGGGCCGCAGGCCCGTGACGGAAGGGGCCGCCCCGCGACCCGCCGCCAAGCTGTCGTACAAGGACGCCCGCCGGCTGGAGGAGCTGGAGAGCCTGGTCGCACGCCTGCCCGCCGAGATCGACGCGGCCGAGCACGCCCTCGACGACCCCGGCCTCTACGCCCGCGATCCCTCAGGGTTCGACAAGCTCATGCGCGACCTGGACGCGCGTCGCGCCCGGCTGGCCGCCGCGGAGGCGGAGTGGCTGGAGCTGGCCGAGCGGCGGGAAGCGCTGGCAGGGTGAGTTCCCTCCCCAGACCGCGATCCGGAAACATGCCATGAGCGACACCGCCCCGCCCACCTCCGGTTCCGGGGCCCTGACCGGCCTCGAGCAGATGCGCGCCCTGGCCTCCGGCGCCTTTCCCTACCGCGGCATCGGCCATACGCTCGGCTTCCGCATCGATGCGGTGGAGGAGGGGCGCGTAGTGTTCGCCGGCACGCCGGGGCCGGAGGTCTACAATCCGCTCGGCCAGGTGCACGGCGGCTATGCGGCGACGCTGCTGGACTCGGCCTGCGGCTGCGCGGTGCACACGCGGCTGGCCCCCGGCCAGGGCTACACCACCCTGGAGATCAAGGTCGCCTATCACCGGGGCATGAGCGCCGACACGGGCGAGGTGAAGGCGGAGGGCGTGGTCACCCACTTCGGCCGGCGCACCGCCTACGCCGAGGCCCGATTGACCGACGGGGCGGGCCGCCTCGTGGCCAGCGCCACCTCCACCCTGCTGCTGCTGGAGCGCTAGCCGGAGGGAACCGTTCAAAGGATGGCGCGCTCCCGTGGCGACTCCGCCGTGGCCTCCCCGCCCGCGGCGTCTCCGGAGCCGCCCATGCCTTCCCCGACCGCCCGCCGCGAGCATCCGCCCGGTGCGCGCCCGTGAAGCGCATGATCGCCTTCGACCTCGACGGCACCCTGGCCGAGAGCAAGCAGCCCATCGCGCCGGAGATGGCCGAGCTCCTCGGCCGCCTGCTCGACGTGGCCAGCGTGTGCGTGATCTCGGGCGGGGACTGGCCGCAGTTCCAGAAGCAGGTGGTGGAGCGCCTGCCGGAGGGCGCCAAGCTGGAGCGGCTGTTCATCCAGCCCACCACCGGCGCCAAGCTGTTCCGCTTCCAGGGCGGGGCCTGGGGCGCGGTCTATGAGGAGACGTTCTCGCCCGAGGAGCGCGACCAGGCGCTCGCCGCCATCGACCGGGTGGTGAAGACGCTCGACCTCGAGCCCGGGCGGACCTGGGGCGAGCAGCTGGAGGACCGGGGGGCGCAGATCACCTTCTCCGGCCTCGGCCAGGACGCGCCGCTCGACGCCAAGACGGCCTGGGACCCCACCCGCAGCAAGCGCGAGGCGCTGCAGAAGGCGATCGCCGGGACGCTGCCCGAGCTGTCGGTGAAGATCGGCGGCTCCACCTCGATCGACATCACCCGCAAGGGCGTGGACAAGGCCTACGGCATGAAGCGGCTGTGCGAGGAGGCCGGCGTCTCCCCGCCGGAGATCCTGTTCATGGGCGACGCCATCTACCCCGGCGGCAACGACGACCCTGTGCGCGCGGCGGGCATAGACGTGGTGAAGGTCCGCGACCCCGCCGACACCCGCACCGCCATCGGCGCGGTGATCGCCTGCCTGAAGGACCCGGCATGAGCGACCTCGTCAGACCCCTGGACGTGATGGTGGAGCCGGACGCGGTGCGCACGGTGGTGCGCCCCTTCGCCCCCGGCGACCCGGCCGGCTTCGTCGACCAGGCGAACCCGCGCGCCAAGCGGATCATCGACCGCGTCCTGTCGCTGTCGGAAGCGGCGCTCGGCGAGGAGATGCGGCGAGTCACCACCTCGCTCGACGAGCGGCACCGGGACGTGGAGGCGCGCATGCTGCAGCGCTTCGAGGAGCTGGACGGGCTGACCGAGGCCCTGGCCGACGCGTCGCGCCAGCGCAAGGTGCTGATCGGCGCCTACTTCAGCGAGGAGTTCGCCTTCGAGTCCGCCGCCCTGTTCAACCCGAGCGTGGTGGCCCATCCCGACCAGGCGGGGGTGGAGGCGGGGGCCACGCGCTTCGTCATGTCGCTGCGCGGCATCGGCGAGGGCCACGTCTCCTCCATGACGTTCCGCACGGGCGTCTGGCGCGCGGACGACACGGTGGCGCTCGACCCCGCCAGCAAGTTCGCCGTGGGGCCGCGGATCGAGCGCCGCCCGGGCGAGCACGGCGAGGACGTCGTCACCGCCTACGCCGAAGGCGCGCAGGACATCTCGGAGACGGTGGTCTTCCCGTTCCAGCCCAGCCAGGGGCGCGGCGTCGAGGACGTGCGCCTGACGCCGTTCACCGAGGAGGACGGCGCGGTCGACATCCGCGGCACCTTCACCGCCTTCAACGGCATGGACGTGCGGCAGGCCATGCTGCGCACCACCGACTTCTCCACCTTCGAGTTCCGGGGGGTGCGGGGGCCCCTGTACGAGACCAAGGGCATGGCCCTGTTCCCGCGCAAGGTCGGCGGCCGCTACATGATGCTGGGGCGGCAGGACAACGAGAACATCTGGGTGCTCTCCTCCGACGACCTCTACACCTGGGAGGGCGGCCAGCGGGTGGTCACGCCCAAGTTCCCCTGGGAGTTCATCCAGATGGGCAACTGCGGCTCGCCCATCGAGCTCGACGAGGGCTGGCTGGTGCTGACCCACGGCGTGGGCGTCATCCGCAACTACTTCATGGGCGCCTGCCTCCTGGACAAGGACGACCCCACCCGGGTGCTGGCCCGCACGCCGCAGCCCATCCTGGAGCCGGACGGCAAGGCGCGCGACGGCTACGTGCCCAACGTCGTCTACAGCTGCGGCGCCCTGCTGCGCGGCCGCACCCTGCTGCTGCCCTACGGCGTGGCCGACAACTTCGCCACGCTGGGCGTGGTGGACGTCGACCGGCTGCTCGCGGCCATGGCCTGAGCGGCGCTAGAGAGACCCATGACCGACCCCTCCCCCACTCCCGTCCCGCCCGGCGCGCACGAGGACGGCTCGCCCGAGCGCCTCGCCATCGACACCATCCGCACCCTGACCCTCGACGCGGTGACCAGGGCCAAGTCGGGCCACATCGGCTCGCCGCTGGGCCTCGCGCCGGTGGCGCACACGCTCTGGACCCGGTTCCTCCGCTACGACCCGGCGACGCCCGACTGGCCGAACCGCGACCGCTTCGTGCTGTCGGTGGGCCACGCCTCCATGCTGCTCTACGCCGTGCTGCACCTGGCGGGCGTGAAGGGGATCGACGAGCACGGCGCGCCCACCGGCAAGGACGCCGTCAGCCTCGACGACATCAAGAGCTTCCGGCAGATGGGCTCCAACACGCCCGGCCACCCCGAGTACCGGATGACCACGGGGGTGGAGACCACCACCGGGCCCCTCGGCCAGGGCTGCGGCAACTCGGTGGGCATGGCCATGGCCGAGCGCGCCCTGGCCGCCCGGTTCAACAAGCCCGGCTTCAAGCTGTTCGACCACGACGTCTACGTGCTGTGCGGCGACGGGGACATGATGGAGGGCGTCGCCAGCGAGGCGGCCTCGCTGGCCGGGCACCTGAAGCTCGGCAACCTGTGCTGGATCTACGACTCCAACCACGTGTCCATCGAGGGCTCCACCGACCTCGCCTTCGACGAGGACGTGGGCAAGCGGTTCGAGGCCTATGGCTGGCATGTGGTCCACGTGGACGACGCCAACGACACCGCTGCGGTGGCCGCCGCGATCCAGACCTTCAAGGCGACCGACGACCGGCCGACCCTGATCGTGGCGCACTCGGTGATCGGCTACGGCTCGCCCCTGGCCGGCACCGGCAAGGCGCACGGCGAGGCCCTGGGCGAGGCGGAGCTCGTGGCCAAGACCAAGGCCGCCTACGGCTGGCCCGAAGACGCCCAGTTCCTGGTGCCGGACGGCGTGCGCGAGGCCTTCACCGGCGCCGTCACCGAACGCGGCGCCCCCGCCCGCGAGGCCTGGCAGGACCTGTTCAGGCGCTACGCCGAGGCCCACCCCGACGACGCCAAGGCCTTCGACCTGATGCGTGAGGGCAAGCTCCCCGAGGGATGGGACAGGGACCTGCCGGTCTTCCCCGCCGACGAGAAGGGCATGGCCAGCCGCGACGCCAGCGGCAAGGTGCTGAACGCCATCGGCCCCGGCCTGCCCGGCCTCCTCGGCGGGGCCGCCGACCTCTCCCCCTCCACCAAGACCGACATGAAGTGGGAGGGGGCGGGCTCCTTCGAGGCCGACAACTATGGCGGCCGCAACCTGCACTTCGGGGTGCGCGAGCACGCCATGGGCTCGGCGGCCAACGGCATGGCCCTGAGCTACCTGCGCGCCTACACGGGCACCTTCCTGGTGTTCGCCGACTACATGCGCCCGCCCGTGCGCCTGGCGGCGATCATGGAGCTGCCGGTGGTGTTCGTGTTCACCCACGACTCCATCGGCGTGGGCGAGGACGGGCCGACCCACCAGCCCATCGAGCAGCTGGCCATGCTGCGCGCCACGCCGGGCCTGAACACCATACGCCCCGGCGACGCCAACGAGACGGCGCAGGCCTGGAAGATCGCCCTGGAGCAGACCAGCGAACCCACCGCCCTGATCCTCTCCCGCCAGGCCATCCCCACGCTGGACCGTGCGACGTTCGCCTCCGCCGAGGGCGTGAGGCACGGCGGCTACGTGCTGGGCGACTGCGAAGGCAAACCCGAGGTGATCCTGATCGGCACGGGCTCCGAGCTGCCGCTCGTGGCCAAGGCCTGGGATCAGCTCACGGGCGAGGGCGTCAGGGCGCGCGTGGTCTCCTTGCCCAGCTGGCACCTGTTCGAGCGGCAGGACCGCGCCTACCGCGACAGCGTGCTCCCGCCCGCCTGCCGCGCGCGGCTGGCGGTGGAGCAGGCCAGCGAGATGGGATGGGACCGCTACGTCGGCTCGGGCGGCGACACGATCACCATGTCCAGCTTCGGCGCCTCGGCCCCCATGGCCAAGCTGGCGGAGAAGTACGGCTTCACGGTCGACAAGGTGTGCGCCAAGGCGCGCGAGCTGATCGAGGCGAACCGATGACCAACGGTCTCAAGGCCCTGGCGGCGGCGGGCCAGGCCGCCTGGCTCGACAACCTGGACCGCACCTTCCTGCATGAGGGCGGCCTCAGGAAGCTGGTGGAGGAGGACGGCCTGACCGGCGTCACCTCCAACCCGGCGATCTTCGAGAAGGCCATGGGCCACGGCGAGGCCTACGACGAGGGCTTCAAGGCCTTCCTGGGCCGCGCCGACGCCAGCGTGCAGGACGTCTACGAGAGCCAGGCGATCGCCGACATCAAGACGGCCGCCGCCGACCTGCGCCCCGTCTACGACCGGCTGGGCGGCCGCGACGGCTACGTCAGCCTGGAGGTCTCCCCCTACCTGGCCGACGGCACGGACGAGACGGTGGAGGAGGCGCGGCGCCTGTGGGCGGCGGTGGGCGAGCCCAACCTGATGGTCAAGGTGCCGGGCACCCGGTCCGGCGTCCCCGCGATCCGCGCCCTGATCGAGGACGGGATCAACATCAACGTCACCCTGCTGTTCTCGCAGGCGAGCTACCAGGCGGTGGCCGAGGCCTACCTCGCGGGCCTGGAGGCGCGGGTCGCCAGGGGCGAGCCGGTGGACCGCATCGCCAGCGTGGCCAGCTTCTTCGTCAGCCGCATCGACGCCAAGATCGACAAGGAGATCGACCGCCGCGTGGAGGCCGGGGACGCCGACGCCGGCGCCCTCAAGGCCATCCGCGGCAAGGTGGCCATCGCGAACGCCAAGCTCGCCTACGCCTGGCACCAGGAGATGATCGCCTCGCCGCGTTGGAAGGCGCTGGCCGAGAAGGGCGCCATGCCCCAGCGGCTGCTGTGGGCCTCCACGGGCGTGAAGGACAAGGCCTACCCCGACACCCTCTACGCCGACGCCCTGATCGGGCCGGATACGGTGGACACCCTGCCCCCCGCGACGCTGGACGCCGTGCGCGACCACGGCGCCGGCCGCGCCACCCTGACCGAGGGCGTCGAGGAGGCCCGCCACGTGCTGGCCGAGGCCGAGCGCCTGGGCCTCGACCTCGACAAGGTCACCGCCGGCCTCGTGACCGACGGCGTGACGCTGTTCGCCGACGCCGCCGACGCGCTGCTGGGCGCGGTGGCCGGCAAGCGCGCCGCCTTCTTGGGCGACCGGCTGGACGGCTTCGACGCCCGCCTGCCCGCGCCCCTGCAGGAGGCCGTTGACAAGCGCCTGGAGACCGCCCGCGCCGAGGGCTGGCCCCGCCGCCTGTGGAAGGGCGACGCCTCGCTCTGGACGGGCAAGGACGAGGCCGACTGGTTCGGCTGGCTCGCCGCCGCCCAGGGCACGCAGGTCGAGGCCGAGCGCCTGCGCCGCATCGCCGAGGCCGCCCGCGCCTACCCCGACGCCGTGCTGCTCGGCATGGGCGGCTCCAGCCTCGGGCCCGAGGTGCTGTCCGAAGTGCTGGGCGGCGACGCCCCCGGCCCGCGCCTGCACGTGCTGGACAGCACCGACCCCGGCCAGATCTCCGCCGTGGCCAAGGCCATCGACCCCGCGCGCACCTTCTTCATCGTCTCCTCCAAGTCGGGCTCCACGCTCGAGCCCGAGCTCCTGCGCGCCTACTTCTGGGAGCTTGCGGGCCGGGACGGCGCCCGCTTCGTGGCCGTCACCGATCCCGGCTCCAAGCTGGAGTCGGCGGCCAAGGCGGACGGCTACCTCGACATCGTGCCGGGCGACCCGGCCATCGGCGGCCGCTACTCGGTGCTGTCGGCCTTCGGCATGGTCCCCGCCGCGGTGATGGGGTTGGACGCGCCGGCGCTCTACGAGGCGGCCGCGCCCATGGTCTTCTCCTGCGGCGGCGACTCCCCGCCCAAGGTGAACCCCGGCTTCCAGCTCGGCGCCGTGCTGGGCGAGGCGGCGCTCGCCGGGCGGAACAAGGTGACCGTCCTGCCCTCTCCCGGCCTCGTGCCCATAGGGGCCTGGCTGGAGCAGCTGCTGGCCGAGTCCACCGGCAAGGACGGCAAGGGGATCGTGCCCGTGGATCTGGAGCCCGTGGGCGACCCGGCCGTCTACGGCGACGATCGCCTGTTCGTGCACCTGCACCTCGCCGGCGACACGGACGACGGCCTGCACGCCAGGCTCGACGCCCTGGCCGCCGCCGGCCAGCCGGTGGTGCGCCTGTCCGTCGCCCGCTGCGAGCAGATCGGCCAGGAGTTCTTCCGCTGGGAGGTCGCCACCGCCGTCGCCGGCGCCATCCTGGGCATCAACGCCTTCGACCAGCCCGACGTGGAGGCCGCCAAGGTCACCGCCCGCAAGCTGATCGACGCCTACGAGCAGTCCGGCGCCCTCGACCCGGAGACGCCCGTGGCCGAGAGCACCGACTTCGCCCTCTATGCGCCGAAGGGCGCCACGGGGGGCCAGGGCGACGCCCCCGCCCTGCTGCGCGACCTCCTGGGCGCCCTCGAGCCGGGCGGCTACTTCGGCGTGCTCGCCTACGTCGAGCGCGATGCGGCGGCCGCGAAGCTGGTGGCCGAGATGCGCGCCGCCGTCCGCGACGCCACCCGCGCGGCCACCGTGGCCGGCTTCGGCCCGCGCTTCCTCCACTCCACGGGCCAGGCCTACAAGGGCGGCCCCGCGGGCGGGGTGTTCCTGACGATCACCCGCGACGCCGAGCCCGACCTGCCCGTCCCCGGCCGCAAGGCCACCTTCGGGAAGGTGCAGCAGGCCCAGGCCCGCGGCGACGCCGAGGTGCTGGCCGAGCGCGGCCGCCGCGTCCTCCGCGCCCACCTGAAGCCGGGCGGCGGCGGGCTGGCGGCCCTGAAGGATGCGGTCGTGACGGCGGTCTCGGCGTGACCCGCAGTCCCCCCACCTCCCCATGCGACGCATGGGGAGGTGGCCGCGAAGCGGACGGAGGGGCCGCGCGAGAGCGCGGAAGACGCACCCAAGGCGTGTTCCGCCGGGCTGCGCCCGCCGGCCCCCTCCCCGGCTTCGCCGGTACTCCCCCATGCGACGCCTGGGGGAGATGAAGAGGAGCACCAACGCATGAAGATCGCCATGATCGGCCTCGGCCGGATGGGCGCCAACATCTCCCGCCGGCTGATGCGCGGCGGGCACGAGGTGGTCGGCTTCGACCGGGGCGCGGACGCCGTCGCCAAGCTCGCCGCGGACGGGGCCGAGCCCGCCGGCTCGCTGGAGGAGGTCGCCGCCAAGCTGGAGGCGGGCGCCCGTATCTTCTGGGTCATGCTGCCCGCCGGCGATCCCACCGAGGACACGATCCGCATCCTCCTGGGCCACACCCAGTCGGGGGACGTCATCATCGACGGCGGCAACACCTTCTGGAAGGACGACGTGCGCCGGGCCAGGGCCTGCGCCGAGAAGGGCGTCGGCTACGTGGACGTGGGCACCTCGGGCGGCGTGTGGGGGCTCGAGCGCGGCTACTGCATGATGATCGGCGGCGACAAGGATGTCGTGGACCGGCTCGACCCGATCTTCGACACCCTGGCCCCGGGCTTCGGCACGGTGAGCCGCACGCAGGGCCGGGACCAGGCCGACACCCGGGCCGAGCGCGGCTACATCCACGCGGGGCCGCCGGGCGCGGGCCACTTCGTGAAGATGGTCCACAACGGCATCGAGTACGGCCTGATGCACGCCTACGCCGAGGGTTTCGACATCCTGAAGGGCCGCGCCTCCGAGAAGCTGGCCGAAGGCGAGCGCTTCGACATCAACCTGCCCGACGTGGCCGAGGTCTGGCGGCGCGGCAGCGTGATCTCCTCCTGGCTGCTGGACCTCTGCGCCCTGGAGCTGGCGGGCGACCACACGCTGGAGAAGTTCTCCGGCCGCGTCTCCGACTCCGGGGAAGGCCAGTGGACCCTCGACGCGGCCATGGAGGAGGCGGTGCCCGCCAACGTCATCGCCGCCGCCCTGTTCGCCCGCTACCGCTCCCGCGTGGAGCACACCTTCGGCGAGAAGCTGCTGGGCGCCATGCGCTTCGGCTTCGGCGGCCACGTGGAGCTGCCGCAGTGAAGGCGCAGCGCGCGCCGGCGGCCACCTTCGTCATCTTCGGCGCCCTGGGCGACCTCGCCAAGCGCCTGCTGGCTCCCGCCATCGCCAACCTGTTCGCCGCCGGCCTGCTGGACGACGCCACCCGCATCGTCGGCGTCAGCCACCACGAGGGCGGCGACGCGGAGCTGGCCGCCTCCCTGTCCGAGTTCCTGAAGGACGACGCGGCCAAGGCCGACCTGGCCAGGCGCGTGACATACCTGAACGGCGACTTCGGCGACGCCGCCACCTACGAGGCGCTGAAGGCCGAGGTGAAGGGCGCGGCGGCCTTCTACCTGGCCACGGCGCCCAGCTTCTTCGGCCCGGTGGTGGACGCGCTGGGCGATGCGGGCCTGCTGGACGAGGCCGACGGCTTCCGACGCGTGGTGATCGAGAAGCCGTTCGGGGCCGACCTGGCCAGCGCCCAGGCGCTGAACGCGCAGATCCTCAAGCGCGCGGGCGAAGAGCAGATCTACCGGATCGACCACTTCCTCGGCAAGGAGACGGTCCAGAACATCCTGGTCACCCGCTTCGGCAACCAGCTGATGGAGGCGGTGTGGAACAATCGCTACATCGACCACGTGCAGATCACCGCCGCCGAGGCGGTGGACGTGGGCACGCGCGGCAAGTTCTACGACGCCACGGGCGCGTTGCGCGACATGACGCCCAACCACCTGTTCCAGCTCCTGGCCATGATCGCCATGGAGCCGCCCACCAGCTTCGGCGCCGAGGCGATCCGCACCGAGAAGGCCAAGGTCATCGGCGCCGTCCGCCCCGTCCCGCCCGAGGACGCGGTGCGCGGCCGCTTCGAGGCGGGCGAGGTGCAGGGCAAGACCGTCGCTCCCTACCGCCAGACGCCTGACGTCGCGCCCGACAGCCGCACCGAGACCTACGCCGCCCTGCGCCTGTGGGTGGACACCTGGCGCTGGTCGGGCACGCCCTTCTACCTGCGCACCGGCAAGGCCCTGGCCCGGCGCGACACGGAGATCGTGGTCCAGTTCCGCCCCGCCCCGCTCGCCCTGTTCGAGAGCGCGGACATGGACCGCCCCGCTCCCAACCGCCTGGTGATCCAGATCCAGCCCGACGAGGGCATCAGCTTCGAGTTCACCGCCAAGGCGCCCGGCCCGGTGCTGGAGACCGCCCCCGTCTCCATGGACTTCCGCTACAAGGACCGGTTCGAGATCGGCGGGACCACCGGCTACGAGACCCTGCTCTACGACGTGCTGATCGGCGACCAGACGCTGTTCCAGCGCGCCGACCAGATCGAGGGCGGCTGGCGCGCCGTGCAGCCGGTGATCGACGCCTGGGCCGAGGCCGGCGAGCCCGAGGCCTACCCGGCCGGGAGCGCCGGGCCGAAGGGCGCCGACGACCTTTTGGCCCGCGACGGCCGCGCGTGGCACGCGCTGGGATGAGCGGCCGCATCCGCCTGTTCGTCAGCGACATCGACGGCACCCTGGTCCGCCCCGACAAGAGCCTCGGCCCGCCCGTGGAGGAGGCCTGCCGCCGCCTGCGCGCGGCCGGCGTCCGCCTCGCCCTGATCAGCGCCCGCCCGGTCAGCGGCATGCTGGAGCTGGTGCGCCGCACGGGCGCCGACGCCCTGTGCGGCGCCTTCAACGGCGGCACGCTGTTCGAGCCCGGGCCAGAGGGGGGCGGCCGCGTCGTCTCCGCCCGCCACCTCGCCCCCAACGCCGCCCGCCGCGCGCTGGAACTCTTGGACGCGCCCGGCATGTCGCCCTGGCTGTTCGCCGACGGCCGCTGGTACGCCCTGGACGGCCACGGCCCGCACACGGCCAGCGAGCGTATCACCGCCGCCCAGGAGCCGGTCGTCGTCCCCCGCTTCGACGGCGACCTCCTCGCTCGCGTGGACAAGCTGGTGGGCGTCGGCGAGGACCGCGACGCCCTGGCCGCCCTGGAGCGCCGCACCGCTGACGCCCTGGGCGCCGACGCCGCCGTCGCCCGCTCGCAGCCCTACTACCTCGACGTGACCGCCCCCGAGGCCGACAAGGGCCGCGGCGTCGCCGCCATCGCCGAGGCCGCCTGCGTGCCCCTATCCGAGACCGCGGTCATCGGCGACGGCCGCAACGACATGAAGATGTTCGCCGTCGCGGGGCGCAGCTTCGCCATGGGCCAGGCCTCGGACGAGGTGCGCGCCGCGGCCACCGAGACCACCGGCTCCGCCGCCGAGGACGGGGTGGCGCAGGCCGTCGACCGCCTGCTCCAGGCGTGATCCTACGGTCGGCAGGGAGCCGGAAGCTTCGCCCTGCGTTCCCGGGCATCACGAAGGAGAGCTGAGCCATGGCGAGATCGGCGGAAAAGCGCGGCGAGCAGGAGACGGCGGCCGCGGAGAAGAAGGTCAAGGCGACGGGCAAGCCCGCCGGCGGCGCCCGCGGCGGCATCACCGCCCCGGTCACCCCCTCGCCCGAACTGGCCGCCATCGTGGGCAAGGACGACCTGCCCCGCAGCGAGGTGGTGAGCAAGCTCTGGGCCTACATCAAGGAGAACAAGCTCCAGGACGAGAAGGACAAGCGCCAGATCAACCCCGACGACAAGCTGGGCAAGGTGCTGGGCGCCAAGACCATCAGCATGTTCCAGATGAACAAGCCACTCAGCGCCCACCTCAAGGCCAAGAAGGGCTGATCCGCGGGGGACAGCGGATGTGACTGCGAACGCGTGCGCCCTTGCCTGCAGGACGGGGCTCGGGCCACGCGTCAGGAGCTTTGAACGTGCGCATCATCGCTCCCGCGGCCAACGCCCGCTTCTCCATCGCGGCGGACGGGACGGCACCGACGCTCGTCGCGCAGACCGACGGGGAGGGTCCGCACGAGTGGAGCTGGTCCCTCGCGTGGCTAAGTTTCCGCAGGTCGGGGCGCGTGCAGACCGCGGACAACCGTCTGGATTTCGCGCCGCTCATCACAAACCTTGGCGGCCGGTTAGAGATCACAGCGCGCACGGTCCCCGCCGCTCCGACTTTTCGCCCCGGAGCTCCGCCATCCGGGCAGCGGCCGGCGGGCATCGCCGCCGCCGCCGTGCGCGTGCGCATCATCGGTGAGAACCCGACGCCTCAGCAGGTCAGCGACTATCTCGCCACCAAGCCAAACAGCGATGGCTTCGGCGCCATCATCGCGCACGAAGCCCACAGCCGACACTTCACGGCCGCGGGTGAACCGATCAAATCCTTCGATAACGGCTACGGCATGTGCCAGCTCACCTCGCCCGCGCCGACGTTCGAGCAGTGCTGGAGCTGGAAGCTGAACGTGGACGCCGGGCTGGCGCTGTTCGCACAGAAGCGTGCGGCGGCGGTCCGGCACCTCTCGCAGAGCAACCGAACTTACAGCGCCAGCCAGCTCCGGTACGAGGCGGTCGCCCGATGGAACGGCGGCCCCTACCACACGTGGGATGGTCGGGCCTGGGCCAGGAACCCAGATGTCCTCTGCGACGCCGCCACCGGCAACATCGGCTGGGACATGACGCTGCCCGCCAACGCCGGCCAGACTGCGCGACAACTGCACGACCGTGACACCGGCTCCTACCGGCGCGGCCGCCGCGACGGCGATCCCTGGCGATACTCCGGAGTCTGCTATGCCGACGCGATCCTGGGCTAAAGATTCCGCGCTGGTCTTCGCGCTGGCCCTGGCGAGCGCCAGTTCGGCCTGCGCGGCGACGGCGCGCGCGGACCTGGCGCTGCCGGTGGACGGCCGCACGCTGCGGGTTCCCGTGACGCTGGACGCCGCCGCCGTGAACGCGCGCGATCACGAGGTGCGGGTGTTGGGGGTGCGCCGTGGGTTCGCGCTGGTGGTCGACGGCTACGCCTCGCGAGGTCAGGGCCTGAACCGCTGCCAGGCTGGTCACGAGCGCTGGGTCCGCTTGATAGACGTCGCTCGGCGGCGCGAACTCTGGAGCAAACTCGCCGAGAGCTGCCTCAAGGACGTCGAGCCCGGGGACCCGATCGCAGCCTGGAGCGCGGACGGCCGGAGCGCGGCGGTTAACCTGGTGTCCGAGCCTTCGCTGCGCATCAACGTCGGCCCGGAAGGCCAGGTCAGCGCCGCACCGCAGCCTTGAGCCGCCCGTGAGGGTCGCCGCGCTTGAGCCTCACACCGCCCCCAGCGTCCGCAGCCGGGCGCGGGGGTGGACCTCGTTCTGGCTCATCACCACCGTTTGCCCGCGGAAGCGTTCGATCACCGAGCGGACGTAGGGGCGCACCGCCGGGCTGGTGAGGAGCACGGGCGTCTCGCCGCCCGCGGCGGCGCGGTCGAAAACGTCACGGACGGCGCGGATGAAGTCGTGCAGGCGGGAGGGGGCGCCAGCGTCTTGTCCTCGGCGGCCAAGACCATAAGCATGTTCCAGATGAACAAGCCGCTGAGCGCGCAGCTGACGGCGAAGAAGGTCTGAAGACGGCGGGGTGAGGACAGAGCCTTAAGGCGCCGGGGGTGGAGGCGGCTCGGCAGCCGCTCACGCCCTCGCAACCCGCGAACTTATCCCCGCTCGCCGGGGCGGCCCGATCATGGCGACTCGCCAGGAGCCCGCCATGTCCGACACGCCCGCGCAGAGGCGCCTCGCTTCCGAGATCGCCGCCTTCCGCCTGATCCGCGCCCTGCGCTCGGAAGCTGAGCTCAAGGCGAACTTCAACCCGTCGCAGCCGCGCAACCCGCAGGGTTCCGGGCGCGAAAGCGGGCGCTGGTCTGGTCCGGCCGGCGCCATCGCGGCTGCGGGCGGGGCAATCGGCTCGGCCGCCGGAGGCCTGCGAACCGCCGTCCGCGCCGGCGCTTTCGGCAAACCGCTGCAACAGGTGGAGGTGGCGATCGAGGCTACCGCCAGACCGCTCGGTCGGGCGGCGAAGACCGTCGGCGATGCGGTCGGCCGGGCCGCCGAACAGACGGTCGGACCAATCTCGCGCGCGGCTGAACAGCAGTTCGACGCCGCCGTCGCGGCGGCGCCGCCACCCGTGCGCGAGTTCATCCAGCGCAATCGGGTCAAAATCCGCACCGCGGGCCTGCTACAGGCGGCGGGTGGCGTCGGCGAGGGCGGCCTTGGCGCCGCCGCGCTCGTCGGCGGCCTCGCCACCGCGCCCGAAGGTGGCCTGCTCGCCACAGGCGCAGGCGCCTGGATGGTCGCGCGCGGCTATGACGACCTCGACACCGGTCTCAAGACGCTGATCTCCGGCGAGCCCCACGAGAGCGGCTTCACCGCCACCCTGAAAGGGTTCGGGTTCACCGACCGGGAGGCGGAGGGAATCTCCATCCTCACCGCCGGCGTGACCCCCTCCGCTGCGCTGCGGATGGGCCGTCGCGGGCTCGACGATGCGATCGAGCGGGCGCTGCTGAAGGATGCGCTCCAGCCGTTCGGGCCGGGCCTGAAGCTCACGCGGGACGGCTCCTTCTGGCGCGAGGTGGACATCATGAAGCGGGGCGTCGCGTGGGAGGACGTCGACCTGAAGATCACAGGATTCAAGCGACTTCCCGCCGGCTTCAAGACCTTCGATCAGGTCAGTCAGGACGGCAGGGTCGCGGTGAGCAACAAGACGCTCGACATCGAGCGGGACTTCTACAAAGATACAGCCCATAAGAGAGTGCAAGCGCGCATGAAGCAGATGATCGACGACGTGGCGGGCTGGAAGCGGGGGACATCACCCCGCACAGAACTCCCACAAGGTCCACCGTCTGAGCGGCGTCTCCATCTGTTGTTACCCTCCGGCAGAGCCGTCCCTGGTCAAACCATGCAGATGGCGGCGGCGGCCTCCTACGCCAAATCGCGAGGCGTTTTTCTAAGCATCAGCTTTGGACGCTGATGGAGGTTGCGGGCGCAACAAAGGTTTATGTAAGGAAGGGGATTGCCCTTTTTTCCGGCTGCCGCGCATATATACGCTATGACCGTGATCGCGGCCTCAGCATCCAGGAGGACTTGGACCTGCCGATTCGGAGGCTATCCATGTCTGTTAGCGATGCCGAGCTCGGCGGTGTCTTGCGGGAGGTTCTCTTATCAAGCCCCGGCGGCCCCTTTAAATCATGGCTAAGTCACTTCCACAAGGGTATGCACCACGACGTAAAGGTAAGCTTGGCTTACGATCCAGATGCTAATGTCAAGTTGGCTAAGCATTTCGGGCTGACCTCGACAAAGACCCTCTTCAGTCGGTCCAGATTCATTCCTGTGGAGCTAATTCGGGGCGAGGTCACTCTCGTCCCGACATGGCGCGGCGGCGCCGAGTTCAATGATTTCAGAGACGACTATCCGCCAAAGGCGCCTGCCAGACTGCCCTTCTCCGCCTCGGACGCTGAACTCGGCGCCGCCCTGCGCGACACGCACGCCCGCAGCTCCGGCTGAGGCCTACACAGCGCCCAGCGTCCGCAGCCGAGCCCGCGGATGGACCTCGTTCTGGCTCATCACCACGGTCTGGCCGCGGAAGCGTTCGATCACCGAGCGGACGTAGGGGCGCACCGCCGGGCTGGTGAGGAGCACGGGGGTCTCGCCGGAGGCGGCGGCGCGGTCGAAGGCGTCGCGGACGCCGCGGATGAAGTCGTGCAGGCGGCTGGGGGCGAGGGCCAGTGTCTTGTCCTCGCCGGGGCCGATCAGGGCCTCGTGGAAGGCCTGCTCCCAGTCGGGGCCGAGGGTGACGATGGGCAGGGCCCCGTCGTCGGCCCGGTTGGCGAAGCACAGCTGGCGGCCCAGGCGCGAGCGCACGTGCTCCACGAGCGCCGTGACGCCTGCGGAGTGCGGGGCGGCCTCGCCGATCCCCTCCAGGATGGTGGGCAGGTCGCGGATGGAGACGCGCTCCTTGAGCAGGCCCTGCAGCACCCGGTGCACCGTGGTGGCGGGGACCACCGAGGGAATCAGGTCGTCGGCCAGCTTCTTCTGCTCGGGCGACAGGTCCTTGATCAGCTTCTGCACCTCGGCGTAGCCGAGGAGGTCGCACATGCCGTCCTTCAGGATCTCGGTCAGGTGGGTGGTCAGCACGGTGGCGGGGTCGACGACCGTGTAGCCGCGGAAGGCGGCCTCCTCGCGCAGGGCCTCGTCGATCCAGGTGGCGGGCAGGCCGAAGGCGGGCTCGCGGCCGTGCTCGCCGGGCAGCTCCACCTGGCCGCCGGCGGGGTCCATGGCCATGAGCGCGCCGACGCGCACCTCGCCGGCCCCGGCCTCCATCTCCTTGATCAGGATGCGGTAGCCCTGGTTGGGCAGGCGCATGTTGTCGAGGATGCGCACCTGCGGCGTCACGAAGCCGTACTCCTGCGCCAGGGTGCGGCGCAGGGCCTTGATCTGGTCGGTGAGCTTGCGGCCGCCCACGTCGTTGATGAGCATGAGCAGGCCGTAGCCGAGCTCGATCTTCACCTCGTCGATGGCCAGCGTCTGGGCGATCGGCTCCTCGGCGGGCTCGGCGGCCGCGGCCGCCGCCTCGGCCGCCGCCGCCTGCTCGGGCGTGGGCGGGGGCGCCTTCGCGCGGCGCCATGCGAGGGCGCCGGCGCCGAGGGCGATGGCCGCGAAGGGCGCCAGCGGCATGCCCGGGATCACGCCCATCACGCCCGCCGCCGCGCTGACCATGCCCAGGCTGACCGGGTTGGTGGCTAGCTGGGTGACCAGCGCCTTGTCGGCCGAGCCCTCGACGCCCGCCTTGGAGACCAGGAAGCCCGCGGCGATGGAGATGATCAGCGCCGGCACCTGGCTGACCAGCCCCTCGCCGATGGTCAGCACCGTGTAGCTGCCGGCCGCGGTCTGCAGGCTCACGTGGTGCTGCACCACGCCGATCAGCATGCCGCCCACCAGGTTGATGCCGGTGATGATCAGCCCGGCCATGGCGTCGCCGCGCACGAACTTGGAGGCGCCGTCCATGGCGCCGAAGAAGGTCGACTCCTGCTCCACCTCCTTGCGGCGGCGCTTGGCCGTCTCCTGGTCGATCAGGCCGCTGGAGAGGTCGGCGTCGATGGCCATCTGCTTGCCGGGCATGGCGTCCAGGCTGAAGCGGGCGGCCACCTCGGCGATGCGGGTGGAGCCCTTGGTGATGACCACGAAGTTCACCACCACCAGGATGGCGAACACGATCACCCCGATGACGAAGTTGCCCCCCATCATCAGCTTGCCGAACGCCTGGATCACCGCGCCCGCGGGCTCCCCGCCCTCGTGCCCGTGGCTGAGGATCAGGCGCGTGGAGGCGATGTTCAGGCCGAGCCGGTAGAGGGTGCAGACCAGGAGCACCGTCGGAAAGGCGGTGAACTCCAGCGGCTTCTTGATCAGGAGCGCCGTCATCAGGATCAGCACCGCCGCGGTGATCGACACCGCGAGCAACAGGTCGATCAAGAGCGCCGGGATCGGCAGCACCAGCAGCAGCACGACGCCGATGACGCCCACCGCCAGCCCCACCTCGCCCCGCGGCGTGGCGGTCCACAGGGCGCGCAGGTCGAGGCCGCGGCGCGCGGCGGGGGAGAGAGCCGCGTCAGCCATCTGCACGCATCATCCACTGGATGGCCACCGAAGCACCCTCCCGCCTCTTGGAAGCGACGGGCATGCTCAGGTCATGCTGAACTCTCGCGAAGTCATCCGACGCCTCAAGGCGGCGGGCTGGTACCTGGACCGCGTCAAGGGCGACCACCATCAGTTCCGGCATCCGGAGCGGCCGGGCACGACCACCGTCACCCACCCCGCGCAGGACTTCGCCATCAAGACGCTGATCAGCATGGAGCGTCAGAGCGGGGTGAAACTGCGCGACTGATCCGCTATGCTCGACCCCATGAAGCGATACGTCTTCCCTGCGTCCGTCGAGCAGGTGCCCAGCGGCGGCTACAGCCTCTTCTTCGAAGATCTGTCCGGCTGCATCACCGGCGCCGATGACCTGCAGACGCTGGCGGCGAGGGCGCAGGAAGCCCTGGAGCTCCACCTCGAAGGCATGTTGATCGCGGGAGAGACGATCCCCGAGCCCACTGCGCCGGAACGGCTGCCGACGGACGGCATCCTCATGACCCTCCTCGTCGAAGCGACGCCGGGGGGCTCCGAACAGGTCACGATCGAGCTCTCGCCCGAGGTCCTCAGGCAGGCCGACGCTCGCGCAGCGGCGAGCGGCCGCACGCGCGCCGGCTTCCTTTCGGAGCAGATCGAGCGGCTGTTCGCGGCCTGACGCCCTAGGCCGCATAGGCCCCGGCCCCCGCCACGCCCGCGGTGGGCGGCGGTACGGGCACGCCGGCGGCGGCGTACTCGTTGAGCTTGTTGCGCAGGGTGCGGATGGAGATGCCCAGGATCACCGCGGCGTGGGTGCGGTTGCCGAGGGTGTGGCTGAGCGTGTCGAGGATCAGCGCCTGCTCCACGTCGGCCACCGTGCGGCCGACGAGCCCTCCGGTTCCGCCGCCCGCGGCTGCCTGCGCCGTTTGGGCGGCGCGGGCGGCGACCTGGGCGCCGACGTCGCCCTGCAGGGGCGCGCCGTCGGGCAGGCGGATGGCGTCCGGCTCGATCTCCGGGCCGCTGGAGAGCAGCACGGCGCGGTGGATGGCGTTCTCCAGCTCGCGCACGTTGCCGGGCCAGGGGTGCTGGGCCAGGCGGTGGCGGGTGGAGGCGGCCAGCGGCCGCTCGGGCACGCCGTTGGCGGCGGCGTACTTCCTGGCGAAGTGCTCGGCCAGGGCGAACACGTCGATGGGCCGCTCGCGCAGGGCCGGCAGGCGCAGGTTCACGACGTTCAGGCGATAGAGCAGGTCCTCGCGGAAGCTGCCGTCCTTCACCGCCGCCGCCAGGTCGCGGTTGCTGGTGGCCAGGATGCGGATGTTCACGGGTACGGGCTTCCCGCCGCCGACGCGGTCGATCACGCGCTCCTGGATGGCGCGCAGCAGCTTGGCCTGCAGCCGCACGTCCATCTCGCTGATCTCGTCCAGCAACAACGTGCCGCCGTCGGCCTCCTCGAACTTGCCGATACGGCGGGCGAGCGCGCCGGTGAAGGCGCCCTTCTCGTGGCCGAACAGCTCGCTCTCCAGCAGGTTCTCGGGGATGGCGGCGCAGTTCACCGAGATGAACGGCTTCTCCGCCCGGCGGCTCTTCCGGTGCAGGTAGCGGGCCATCACCTCCTTGCCGACGCCGCTCTCGCCGGTGATCAGGATGGAGGCCTCGGAGCCCGCCACCTGGTCGGCGAGCTTGATCACCGCCTCCATGCAGGGGTCGCGGGCCACCATGGGCCGCTCGTCGTCCGACACTGCCGCCAGCACCGCGGCGATCAGCTCGGCCTCGGGCGGCAGGGGAATGAACTCGCGGGCGCCGGCGCGGATGGCGTCCGCGGCTCTCCGGGGGTCGGCGCCCACGCCGCAGGCCACCACCGGCACGCGCATGCGCTCCGCCTCGTTGGCGGCGATGAGCGCGCCGATGTCGAGCTCGTAGTCCACCATGAGCAGGTCCGCGCCGGCGCCGGAGCGCAGGGCGTGGGTGGCCTGGGCGATGGTCTCCACGTGCTGGACGCGGGCGCCCGCGTTCATGGCCATCTTCACGGCGGAGGCGAGCTGGCCGGAGAGCCGGCCTACGACCAGGAGTCTCATGCCACCGCGTCCCCGTGCTTGATGATCTCGGTCATGGTCACGCCCAGCCGCTCGTCGACCACCACCACCTCGCCGCGGGCGACCAGGCGGTTGTTCACGTAGATGTCGATCGCCTCGCCCACCTTGCGGTCGAGCTCCAGCACGCTGCCGGCGCCGAGCTTCAGGAGCTGGGCGACGGACAGCGACGCCTTGCCCAGCACCGCGGAGATGTTCACCGGCACGTCGAACACCGGGGCCAGGTCGCTGGCGGCCCTCTCCTCGCCCTCGACCGCGCCGGGCGGCAGCTCGCCCGCGTCGAAGCTTTCCAGCGGAAGGTCGCTCATGGGTGGGACTCCAGGGTGAGGGGCGGCTCGGCGTGCAGGCCCTCGGCCGCCAGGGCGGCGGCGAGCGCCTCGCCCACGCGGGCGGAGGCGGCGGCGGGATCGAAGGCGGCGCGGCCGTCGCCCCAGTCGAACAGGAAGGCGGCGTCGGCGTAGGCGGGGTCGGGCTTGACCCCCACCGCGCCCGCGAAGCCCACGGCGCCCGCCGCGCGCTCCAGCGCTACGGCCAGTCGCTCGGCCCGCTCGGGGGCGCAGCGGACGGTGAGGCGCGGCTGGGTCTCGATCTCCCGGGCCAGGGCGTCCAGCGCGGCGGTGGCGGCGGCCTCCGGGAAGTGGTCCAGCGCGGCGCCCGCGATGGCGCGACCGCAGGCGAGCGCCAGCTCGGCGGAGGCGGTGCGGTGCTCGTGCGCCAGGGCGCGCAGGGCCTCCAGCGCCGCGGCGATCTGCGCCCGGGCGGCGGCCAGGGCGGCGGCCGCATCCGCCTCGGCACGGGCCACGGCGCTGGCCTGACCCTCGGCGTAGGCGGCGGCCTCGGCGGCGCGGACCTCCTCGGGCGTGTAGGCGGTCTTGGCGCGCACCGGCGCGATCACCCGGCCGGCGTCGAACACGGTGTCGAAGGTGAAGGGGCGGGGCGGGGCTGACATCAGTAGATCAGCTCGTCGTCGGCGCCGGAGCCTGCGAGCACGATCTCGCCCCGGGCGGACAGGTCCTTGGCGACGGTCACCACCGCCACCTGCGCGGCGTCCACGTCCTTGAGGCGCACGGGGCCCATGGACTCCATGTCCTCCCTCATGATCTTCGCCGCGCGCTCGCTCATGTTGCTGAAGAAGAGCTCGCGCAGGCCCTCCGAGGCGCCCTTCAGGGCCAGGCCCATCTGGTTCTTGTCGATCGCGCGCAGCAGGGTCTGCACGCCGCCGGGATCCAGCTTGTTCAGGTCCTCGAACACGAACATCAGCGCGCGGATGCGCTCGGCCGACTCGCGGGAGCGCTCCTCCAGCGCGGCGACGAAGCGCGCCTCGGTCTGGCGGTCGAAGTTGTTGAAGATGTCGGCCATCTGCTCGTGGCTGTCGCGCTTGCTGGTGCGCGCCAGGTTCGACATGAACTCGACGCGCAGCGTCTGCTCGATCTTGTCGAGGATCTCGCGCTGCACCGGCTCCATGCGCAGCATACGCTGCACGCACTCCAGCGCGAAGTCTTCGGGCAGCGAGGCGAGGACGCGGGCGGCGTGCTCCGACTTGATCTTGGACAGGATCACCGCGACCGTCTGCGGATACTCGTTCTTCAGGTAGTTGGCGAGCACGGCCTCGTTCACGTTGGCCAGCTTGTCCCACATGGTCCGGCC
>CAXTHH010000008.1:0-79945 GCA_964244065.1 uncultured Caulobacteraceae bacterium
GGAACTCCGCCCGCTGCTTCTTGAAGCCGACGGTGTTCATGTTGGCGATGTTGTTCGAGATAGTCTCGACGTTCAGCTGCTGGGCCGCCATGCCCGTGGCCGCGATGCGGAGCGCTCTCATCGGTCAGGTCCTCAGGCGGCCGGGCGGCCCAGCCGCTGGATGGCCGAGCGCGACAGTTCATGGGTGGAGTTCAGCATCGCGCCGATCCGCTCATAGGCGCGGGTGATCTCGATCAGGTGGCTCACCTCCAGCACGGGCTGGACGTTGGAGCGCTCGAGGTAGCCCTGGCGCACGCCGGCGTCCGTGGCCGGCGTCGGCGTCTCGGGCGAGGTGTAGAGGTCGTCGCCGCTCTTCGACAGGCGGGAGAGCTGGGCGAAGCGCATCACGCCCACCTTGGGGCCGGCGGCGCCCGCCTGGCTGATCTGGCCGGTCTTGGCGATGGAGGCGGGGCCGCGCTGCGGGTCGAGCGTGATCTCGCCGCCGGCGTCGTCCAGCACCGGGTCGCCGGCCTGGGTCACCAGGCGGTTCTGCTCGTCCACCGTGAAGCGCCCGTCCCGGGTGTAGCGGACGCCGGCGGCGGTGCGGACCTGGAAGAAGCCGTCGCCCTCCACCGCCAAGTCGAAGGTCCCGCCCGTCTTCTCCAGGGCGCCGGGGGTGAAGTGGCGGGCCACGCCGTCGTCCAGCACGTACTTGATCGGGTCCAGCCGCGAGCGGCCCGTCTGCGGGCGCAGCGGGTCGGTCTGCAGCATCAGCTGCTCGACCTTGAAGCCGGCGGTGTCGACGTTGGCCAGGTTGTTGGCCGAGATGTCGAGCTGGCGCTGCAGCGTCAGCTGCCGCGAGAGCCCCACGTACATGGCGTTGTCCATGAGGGTGAACCCGCAAGCCGCGTGCCACGTGAATGCCGCGTGAAATCAACGGGTCCGTTGGTTAACGCGGCAAGGATCGCACCGGGCGGGGCGGGCAGAAACTGCCGGGTCTCCACCCTCCGTTAACCACCGCCGGCGCTTGCTGCGGCCGATCTCCCCGACGCCGCCGGACCCGCGACCCTCCCATGTCCAAGCCCAAGAAGGAGGCCCCCGCGCCGGAGGGCGAGGACGCCGCGGTCGAGGGCGCCGAGGGCGAGGGCGGCAAGAAGAAGCTCCCGCTCAAGCTGATCGTCATCGCCGCGGTGGGGGCGGTGGTCGTACTGGGCGGCGGCGGCACGGCGGCGGCCCTGCTGCTCGGCGGCAAGAAGGCGGAAGCGCACGACGCCAAGGACGCGCACGGCAAGAAGGCCGATCACAAGGCCAAGAAGAAGGCTGGCGGCCACGGCGGCGGCGAAGGCGGCAAGGAAGGCAAGAGCCCGATCAGCGAGGGCCCGGACGGCGTGATCTACTACACGATGCCGGACATCGTCGCGAACATCCAGACCACCGACGGCCGCTCCAGCTACCTCAAGCTGAAGCTCGCCTTCGAACTGGCCGACGCCGACGCGGCCGAGCTGATCGAGCCGAACGCCCCGCGCCTGGCCGACATGTTCCAGACCTTCCTGCGCGAGCTGCGGCCCGAGGACCTGGCGGGCTCCGCCGGCTCCTACCAGCTGCGCGCGGAGATCCAGCGCCGGGTGAATCTGGTGATCGCGCCGGCCAAGGTGAACGCGGTGCTGATCGAAGAAATGCTCATCAACTGACGATGGCGGACCTCCTGCCCGATCCGGAGCCGCACCGCCTGGGCGAGGCCGTCGACTGGGAGGGCACGGTCGACGACGGCTCGACGCCGCTGCAGCCCGCCGAGCGCATCCTGAACCAGGACGAGATCGACAGCCTGCTGGGCTTCGACCTCAACGACGACGACGCGTCCGACCGCACCGGCATCCGCGCCATCATCAACAGCGCGCTCGTCTCCTACGAGCGGCTGCCCATGCTGGAGATCGTGTTCGACCGCCTCGTGCGGCTCATGACCACCAGCCTGCGCAACTTCACTTCCGACAACGTCGAGGTATCGCTGGACTCGATCAGCTCGATCCGCTTCGGCGACTATCTGAACTCGATCCCGCTGCCCGCCATCCTGACCGTGTTCCGCGCGGAGGAGCTGGACAACTACGGGCTGCTGACGGTGGACAGCAACCTCATCTACTCGATCGTGGACGTGCTCCTGGGCGGGCGGCGCGGCACGGCCGCCATGCGCATCGAGGGCCGGCCCTACACCACGATCGAGCGCGTGCTGGTGCAGCGCATGGTGGAGGTGATCCTGGCCGACGCCCAGGCGGCCTTCGAGCCGCTGACGCCCGTGCACTTCAAGCTGGACCGGCTGGAGACCAACCCGCGCTTCGCCGCCATCGCCCGGCCCGCCAACGCGGCCATCCTGGTGAAACTGCGCGTGGACATGGAGGACCGGGGCGGTCGCGTCGAGCTCCTGCTGCCCTACGCCACGCTCGAGCCCATCCGGAAGATGCTCCTGCAGCAGTTCATGGGCGAGAAGTTCGGCCGCGACAACATCTGGGAGAGCCACCTCGCCACCGAGCTCTGGGGCACCCAGCTGGAGGTGCACGCGGTGCTGGACGAGCAGAAGCTCGACCTGCGCCGCGTGCTGGCCCTCAAGATCGGCGACACGCTGATGCTCAACGTGGGGCCCGACAGCCCCGTGGAGCTGCGCTCCGGCCAGGTGCCGCTCACCCGCGGCCGCATGGGCCGCTCCAACCAGTCCATCGCCGTGCGGGTGGAGGCGCCGATCACCGCGGCCGCGCGCAAGGCGATCACGAAGGGGGCCACGTGAATCCGGTCACGCTCGGCATGGACGGTCTCCTGGCGGTGCTGCTGCTGGCGGCCGTCGCCGTGGGCCTGCGGCTCAACGGCAAGCTGAAGGTGCTGCGCGAGAGCCAGGCCGGCTTCGTCAAGGCGGTGGGCGAGCTGGACCTCGCCGCCGGCCGGGCGGAGGCGGGGCTCGCCGCCCTGCGCACCGCCACGCAGGACGCGCACGACCAGCTGCTCACCCGGATCGAGGCCGCCCGCGGCCTGTCCGCCAAGCTCGACGAAGGCTCCGCCCGCGCCGGGGAGGCCGCCTCCCGCCTGGACGCCGCCGTGCAGGGGGCGGAGGTCGCCGGCCGGCGCGCCCGCATCGCCGCCGTGCCCGCCGTGGCTCCCGAACCGGCCCCGGCCCCCGCGCTGGAACCCGCCGGGCTGCGCGCGGCGCTTCTGGCGGCCGAGCGGATCGTGGAGGCCGAGGCGCGCCCCGCGGCGGCGCGCGCGGAGCCCCTGCGGCTCGACGTGCCCGCCACCCCGGCGGCCGCCAGCGACCGGCTGGCGCGCTTCGTCGCGCGTCGCCGCGGAGCCCAGCGATGAAGCCGCCCCCTCGCATCCTGCCGCTCGCGGCGGTGGCCGTCGGCGGCGTGCTCGCCTTCAAGGGGCTGGACGCCTTCGGCGGTCTGCCCTCGCTGCTCGCGTCGCCCAGCGCCCACGCCGAGGCTGCGCGCGAGGGCGGCGGAGGGGGCGGCAAGCCCTCCACCGTGAAAGGCCCGGCCACGCGGCCGGCCGCTGCCCCGCCCCCCAAGCCCGCCGCGCCGGTGTGCGCGCCCAGCGCCGCGCAGCTGGCCAAGGAGGCGGGCCTGTCCCCCGCCGAGCTGACGGTGATCCAGAGCCTGTCTGCCCGCCGGGGGCAGCTGGACGCCCGCGAGCAGGCGTTCGACGCCCAGATCCAGCTCCTGGCCGCCGCCGAGGTGAAGGTTGACGCCAAGCTCAAGGCGCTGGAAGCCGCCAAGGCGCAGCTGCAGTCGCTCCTGGGCCAGGCCGACCAGCAGAGCCAGGCGGAGATCGACCGCCTGGTGGTCGTGTACGAGAAGATGAAGCCCCGCGACGCGGGCGCGGTCATGGCGCAGCTGGACGACCGGGTGCGGGTGCCCGTGGCGGCCAAGATGAAGCCCGCGATCCTGGCGGTCGTGCTCCCGAACATGGGCACGGCGGAGGCCAAGAAGCTCACCGAGAACCTCGCACGACGCTTCGCCGCGGCGCGCGAGGCGGTGGTCGCCGCCACGGCCAACCCGGCCCTCTCCCCCGCCGGCAAGCCCGCTCCGACGCTCGCGCAGACCGCCGCCGCGACGCCTGCCCCCGCCGGCGAGACCGCCGCGCCGGCCAGGCCGGCCGCCCGCCCCGCCCCGCCGCGCAAGGTGGCGCGCGCCGCCGCTCCACAACCTCGCCCCCGCCGCCCGGCCGTCGCGCCGGGTCAGGCGGCGCCCGCCAAGGCGGAGGAGCCGGCCAAGCCCGCCGATACCGCCGCCGCCAAGCCGGCCGCGGAGAAGCCCGCCTCGTAGCTTCGTTCTGACCTCGCCATGCTGCGCCTGGGGAGGTCGCCGCGGAGCGGACGCGGGGGCCGCGCGATAGCGCGGGTGCAGTGCTCGTGGTTTCCGTCCGGCTGCGCCGGACGGCCCCCCTCCCGGCTTCGTCGGCGTCCCCCACCTGCCATGGGGGGAGAAGGTGGTCGTCCACCCGCCGGCGGTTAACCTCGCCACAAGCGCGCCCCGGCAAGGTGCTCCCGTGACCCTCGCCGCCGCCCGCCTGCGCCGCGCCGCGCCCACGCTCGCCGTGGCGCTGGCGCTCGCCGTCCAGTCGGCGGCCCCCGTCGCGGCCGCCGCGCCGCGGGTGGAGATCAAGGCGGGCCGCGCCGACGCCTTCTCGCGGGTGGAGCTGCACGGCGCGCGTCCCTCCTCCGTGCGGCGGGAAGGCCGGGAGCTCGTGCTGCGCTTCGCCCGGGCCGGCGCGCCCGACATGGCGCTGCTGCACGCCACCCCGCCTCCGCACGTGGAGAAGGCCGAGCTGCGCACCGTCGGCGGCGACGTGGAGCTGCGGCTCACCGCCGCGCCCGATGCGGAGATACGCACCGGCTGGGCCGACGGCGCCACCTGGGTCAACTTCGCCCCGCGCCCGGCCGAGCCGGCGGCGGACGCCGGGCCCGCCCGCGCCGACCGCCCGGACCCGCGCCCGCCGGGCGGCGTGGTGCCCGTCCGCTCAGAGCTCGTGGGTCGCACGCTGAAGCTGCGGTTCGCCTGGCGCGCCCCGCTCGGCGCGGCGGTGTTCCGCCGGGCGGATGCGGTGTGGGTGGTGTTCGACACCCCCGCGCGCCTTGCGCTGGGCGCCGCGCCCCACGGTCTGCCGCAGGTGCACAGGATCGACGTGGTGGGCGGCCCGGGCTGGAGCGGCGTCCGCATCGCGTCGCGCGCCGACCTGCCCGTCTCCGCCGCTGCGGAGGGCGGGCTGTGGACCGTCGCCATCGGCCCGGACGCGGCCGGTCCGACCGACCCGGTGCGCCTCGACCAGGACGTGAGCGGCCCCGCCGCCCTTTCCGCCCACGTCGCGGGCGCGACGGGCGTCTTCTGGCTGAACGATCCCAAGGTCGGCGACCGCATGGCGGCCGTCACCGCGCTCGCCCCCGCCAAGGGCCTCGCCGAGAGCCGGACCGTGGTCGGCGCCGAGCTCTTGCGCGCGCCCCAGGGGCTGGCGGTGCGGGCGGTGGCCGACGACCTGCAGGTGACGGTGGAGGGCGACCTCGTGCGCGTGGGCCGGCCGGGCGGCCTGGCGCTCTCGCCTCCCGGCGCGCTGAAGCGGGCGGAGGCGCCGCAGCCCATGGGCCTGCCCGCCGCCGCCGCCTCGCCCGGCTTCGTGGACTTCGCCGCCTGGTCGCGCACGGGCGAGGGCGGCTTCGTCCGCCGCTACGACGACCTGTTGGCCCGGGCGGCGGAGGAGGGCGGGGCGGGTCGCGGGGCGCCCACGTCGGCCCGCATGGGGCTGGCGCGCTTCCTCGTCGGCTCCGAGCTGGCCCACGAAGCCATCGGCCTGCTCAACACCTTGATCCGGCAGGATCCGAGCCTGTCGGTCGACCCCGAGTTCCGCGGCCTTCGCGGCGCGGCGCGCGCCATGGCCGGCCGCTGGCGCGATGCGGAGGCGGACTTCTCCACGCCCGTCACGGGCGGCGACCCGGCCTCGGCGCTCTGGCGCGGGTACGTGGCCTGGCGCCTGGGCGACGCGGCCGCCGCGCGGGCGCAGTTCGCCCTGGGGCGGACCGCGGCCGCCGCCTTCGCGCCCAAGTGGCGCGCCCGCTTCGCCCGGGCGGACGCCGAGGCCGCGACCGCCGGCGGCGACTTCGCCTTGGCGCGGCAGATCCTGGGCGGGCCCGGCGACGGTGCGGGCTTCGCGCCCGAAGAGGCCGACGGCTTGCGTCTGGCCGCGGCGAGGCTGGCCGACGCCTCCGGCGACGCCGGGCGGGCGCTGGCGATCTACAAGGCCGTCTCCACCTCTCCCCTGGGCGCGATCTCCGCCCCCGCGCTGCTGCGCGCCACCCAGCTGGAGCTGGCGCAGGGCCGCATCGGCCAGCCCGAGGCGATGGCCACGCTCGACTCGCTGCGCTTCCGCTGGCGGGGAGACGCGGTGGAGCTGGAGACCATCCGCGCGCTCGGCCAGGCCTATCTTGGGCAGGGCCGCTTCCGCGAGGCGCTCAGCGTGCTCCGCTCGGCGGGCGGGCGGCTGCCCGACCTGCCCGCGGCCTCGCAGCTGCAGGCCGACCTGGGCTCGGCCTTCAAGGCGCTGTTCCTCGACGGCCAGGCCGACGGGCTGCAGCCCATCCAGGCGCTGGCCCTGTTCTACGACTTCAAGGAGCTGACGCCCATCGGCGCCGACGGCGACCTGATGGTGCGCCGCCTGGTGCGCCGGCTGGTGGACGTGGACCTGTTGGACCAGGCCGCTGACCTCCTGCGCTATCAGGTGGACAACCGGCTGGAGGGCGTCGGGCGGGCGCAGGTGGCCACCGACCTGGCCCTGATCGAGCTGATGGCGCGCCGGCCGGAGCAGGCGCTCGGCGCCATCGGCAATTCGCGCAACACGCTGCTGCCCGCGGCCATGAACGCGCAGCGACGGTTGATCGAGGCGAGGGCGCTCTTGGACCTCGGCCGCACCGAGCACGCCCTGGAGGTGCTGGGCGCCGACAGGGGGCCGGAGGCGACCGAGCTGCGCGCCCTCGCCGCCTGGCGGTCGAAGGACTGGCCCACCGCCGCCCGCATGGCCGAGGCCCGCCTGGGCGAACGCTGGCGGGACCCGCGCCCGCTCGACGCCTCGGAGACGGCGCTGCTGCTGCGCGCCGGCGTGGCCTTCAGCCTGGCCCGTGACGACGCCGCCCTGGGGCGCCTGCGTGGCCGCTACGCGGCGCTGGCGGACCGCTCCGCCCAGCCGGACGCGCTGCGGGTGGCGCTCGCCGGCCTGTCCGAGACGCCCACCGCCGGCGTGGGCGCGGCGGTGGCGCAGGCCTCCAGCGACGCGGGCGCGTTCGCCAGCTGGGTCAGCCGCATGAAAGTCCGCTTCCGCCAGCCGGCGACCGCTCCGCCCGCCGCTGCCGTTGTGCCGAGACGCGCCTAGCTCCTGACCCGCTCATCCCGGCGAAGGCCGGGACCCAGCGCCGACCGCGGGCCAGCGCTCGGCGTCTGAGATGGCGAGCTCCGGCCTCCTCGCTCCCGCAGCTGGGTCCCGGCCTCCGCCGGGATGAGCGGAGGGTTCAGGCCCGGCGCAGGGTGGCCCAGCCCAGCGTCGCCCAGCCCGCCAGCAGCAGCAGGCCGCCCAGCGGCGTCACCGCGCCCCAGGCGCGCACGCCGGTGATCGCCAGGGCGTCGAGGGACAGGCCGAACACGAGCGCGCCCGCGCCGAAAAGTCCCGCCGCCCACAGCGCCGGACGGCCCAGCTCACGGGCCAGCGCCAGGGCGGCCAGCCCCGCCGCCGCGTGCAGGCCCTGGTACTGTGCTCCGGTGCGCAGCCACTCGCGCACTTGCGGATCGGCGGCGGCGTGGGCGCCGAACGCGCCGGCGGCGACCGCCAGGAAGCCGTTCAGCGCGGCCAGCGCCAGGAGCGTGCGGGTGGACGTCATCGGCGCGGTCTCAGCCCCAGAGCTCCGGGGCGGGAGGCTCGATCACCGAACCCGTGAACCGCAGCCCGGGCTCCCGGTCGTGCGCCAGCAGCAGCGGCCCGTCCAGGTCCACGAAGGCCGCCCCGTGGGCGATCAGCAGGGCGGGCGCCATGGCCAGCGAAGTGGCGACCATGCAGCCGGCCATAACCTCCAGCCCGCGCGCCCGCGCCTCCGCCCGCAGGGCCAGCGCCTCCGTGAGGCCGCCCGTCTTGTCCAGCTTGATGTTCACCGCGCGGTAGCGGCGGGCGCAGGCCTGGAGCTCGGCCCGGGTGTGCAGGCTCTCGTCGGCGCAGAGCGGGACCGGGGCGTCGTAGCCCTCCAGCGCGGCGTCTTCCGCCACGGGCAGGGGCTGCTCGATGAGGCTAACGCCCAGGCGGGCGAACTCGGGGGCGAGGCGGCGCAGCGCGTCGAAGTCGAGCGCCTCGTTGCCGTCCACGATCAGGCGGGCGCGGGGCGCCGCGCCGCGGACCGCGGCCACGCGGTCCAGGTCGTCGGGGCCGCCGATCTTCAGCTTGAGCAGCGGGCGGCGGGCGTTCCCGCGGGCGGCGGCGGCCATGACCTCGGGCGGGTCGAGGCTGAGCGTGTAGGCGGTCTTCACGGGGTCGAGCCGGGGGAAGCCGGCCAGCTCCCAGGCGCGCACGCCCCCGGCCTTGGCCTCCAGGTCCCACAGGGCGCAGTCGAGCGCGTTCCGCGCCGCGCCGGCGGGCAGGGCATGGGCCAGCGCCGCGCGCGCGCCGCCCGCCTCGATCACCGGGCGCGCGGACTCGATTTCGGCCAGCACGCCCTCGACCGTCTCGCCATAGCGGGCGTAGGGCACGGCCTCGCCCCGGCCGCGAAGCCCGTCGCGGGAGAGCTCGGCCACCACCACCCGCGCCTCGGTCTTGGCGCCGCGGGAGATGACGAAGGCCTGGGCGAGGGGCCAGCGCTCCTCGCGGACGACCAGGACGGTCAATGCAGGTCGCCCACCGCGGCGTCGAGCAGCAGCCAGGCGCGGCCCGGGTCGGAGCCGAGCAGGGTGGAGGTGGCGCCCGCCTCCGCCCGCCCGCCGCCCTGCACCAGGGCGTCGTAGCGGCGGCGGTAGCGATCGGCCTGGCCGCGCAGCACCTTGTCGGTGAGCACGCGGCGGGAGAGGCGGCGCACGGCGGCGGGGGCCAGGCGACGCACCGCCTCGCGGGCCCGGGCGCGGTCGCCGGCGTCCACGGCGCGGGCGATCTCGTCGATGCGGGCGCGGGGCAGGAGGGCGCCCGGATCGACGCCCATGGCCTCGATCTCCTCGATCATGCGGTCCGCCAAGGCGTCGTCGTCCAGCTGCGGGCCGCCCTCGTCCATGGCGGTGAGCAGGTCCTTCCACGACCAGCCCTCGCCGCCCTCGCCGCTGGCCGCGCTCGGCGCCGGGGCCTCCGTCGGCGGCTCGGCGGGGCCGGGCTCGCGCGGTGCGAACAGCTCCTCGTCCACCGCCGACGTGAGGCGCAGGCGCGGGCGCAGCGCGGGCGCTGGCTCGTCCGCCACCGCCTCGGGGATGACGGCCGGGACGGGCGCGGCCGCGGGCTCGGCCGCGGGCCGCGACGGGGCGGCGCGGGCCGCCTCGGCGAAGCGGCGCTCCACCTCCTCGGCCAGGCCCTCGGCCTCGCCGAGGGCGGCGCGGATGCCCTCCAGCCCCGCCTCGATCCGGGCGGCGGAGCGGTGGCCCGCGTCCTCCACCAGCCCCGCCTGCGCCTCGATGGCGCGCTTGGCGGAGGCGAGCCGGGACTCGAAGGCCTGGTCCGCGCGCTGCGCCGCGGCGAAGGCCTCGTCGGCCAGGCCCTCCATGCGCAGGCGCGCGGCCTCGCCCGCGCTCTCAGCGTCCTGCGCCAGGGAGGCGGCGGCCCGGGCGGCGGCGGCGCGGGCGGCCTCGGCGGAGGCGGCCAGGCGGTCCATGGCCGCGCGCGTCTCGGCTTCCAGGGCGGCGCGCTGGGCGGAGACCAGGGCCATGCCCTCGTCGGCCTGGGCCTGCGAGGCGTCGGCCAGGGCGCGGGTGTGGCGGGCGGCCTCCCCCACCAGGGTGCGCAGCGCCTCGGCGCCCTCGCCGGCGGCGCGCGACAGGGTCTCGGCCCCGGCGCGGGTGTCCTGGACCACGGCCACGAAGCGGGCGCGGCCGGTCTCCAGGCGCGCGGCGGAGTCCTCCTCCTCGGAGAGCAGGTCGCGGGCGGCGGCGGCCCACGCGTCCTGCCCCCGCCGCAGGTCCTCGGTCAGCGCGCGCAGGCGCTCGCCCTCGCGGCCGAGCTGGTCGCCGGCGCCCTGCGCGGCGCGCGAGGCCTCGGCGGCGGCGGCCATAAGGTCGGCGGTGCGGGCGGCGAGGGCGGCCTGCGCCTCCTGCAGGTTGGCCTGAGCGAGGTCGCTGGCCTCGGCGGCCAGCCGCGAGTGCCGCACCGCCCCCTCCGAGGCGACCGCGAGCTGGGCGTCGAGCGCGCCGGACAGGCTGTTCAGCTCCGCCCGCTCGGACTGCAGCCGGCCGCCCAGCCGCACCGCGGCGCGCTCGGCCTTCTCCGCGGCCTCGGACACCAGGCGCGTCTCTTCCGCCAGGGCCGCGTGGAGCGCGGTGACGCGGCGGGCGGCCTCGTCGGCGGCGCCCTGGACGCGGAGCACCTCCTCGCGCAGCCGCGCGGCCCCGCCGCCCGCCTGCGCGGCGGCCAGCACGGCGGGCACGGCCAGCTCGTCCACCATGGCGCGCGTGCGGCGGGACTCTTCCGCCAGCCGGGCGCTCTGGCGCGCCAGGTAGGCGAACAGCAGGAGCAGCAGGGCGGGGAGCACGGCCAGCGCGCCGGCGACGGCCCAGCGGAACGGGCCGTAGCCGAAGGCGCCGCCGCCGCGCTCGTAGCCCAGGACGAAGGTGACCAGGCACCCGGTCCACAGCACCGCCCCCGCGGCGGCGGCCGGCCAGGCCCAGCGCGCGACCGCAACGCTGGCCTCGCCGCGCGGCGGCTTGCCGGCCCGGGGCGGTGGGGGAGGGGAGGGCGACGGCTCGGCGGCGGCTTCGGCGTTGCGCCGGGTTCGCCGGGCGGCGCGGATCGGGCGCGCCGCGGCAACATCTCCTGGCGAGGTGGCGGCGGACGCCGCGGGCGGGACCGCCGGATCGACCTCGGCCGAGGGCTCGGCGGGCGCGCCGACGTCCAGCGGCTCCAGGGTCAGGATCAGCGGCTTGCGCGTCTCGGCCATCGCCGTCCGTTCAGGGGATGGAGGTCGTGGCCGCGCGCTCCCCGGTTCGCGCGTGACGCGAAATCCTACGCACGGACACGCTCAAGCTGGAAGCGCGGAGTCGTCGCGGACGGGCGCAGGGCCCGACCGCGGCGCGCCCCCGCCTCACGCCGCGCGCGCCTTGCGGGTCCGGCGCGCGGGCGCCTGCGGCGCATCGTCGAACAGCGCCTCGTGCAGGGTCACCGGCCCGGGCTTGCCGATGTGGTAGCCCTGGACCACCGCGCACATCTCCTCGCGCAGGAAGCTCATCTGCTCGGCGGTCTCCACGCCCTCGGCCACGACGGGGATGGCGAGGCCGCGGCCGATGCCGAGCACCGCCTTCACGATCACCGTCGAGCGCTCCAGCTTGCCGACGCCCTCCACGAAGCTCTTGTCGATCTTGATCTTGTCGAACGGGAACGACTGCAGCGTGGAGAGCGAGGAGAAGCCCGTGCCGAAGTCGTCCATGGCGATCTTCACACCCAGCGCCTTGAGCCGGCGCAGGGTGTCCAGCGCGCGCTGGAAGTCGCGGAACAGGGCGCTCTCGGTGATCTCCAGTTCCAGCCGGCTGGGCGAGAGGCCCGACTCCAGCAGGATCTCGTGCACGCGGGCGGGCAGGCCGGGCTGGGCCACCTGCAGCGGCGAGAGGTTCACCGCCACGGCCACGGGCTTGGGCCAGCTCGCCGCGTCCAGGCAGGCCCGGCGCAGCACCCAGTCGCCCAGGTCGTCGATCAGGCCGCTCTCCTCCGCCACGCCGATGAAGCGGTCGGGCGGCAGGAAGCCGAGCTTGGGATGCGTCCAGCGGACCAGGGCCTCGAAGCCGCACAGCACGCCGTCCGCCGACCGCACCTGCGGCTGGTAGAAGACGGCGAGCTGGTCCTCGGCGATGGCGACGCGCAGATCCTGGGCCAAGGCGCGCTGGGCGTTGCGGGCCTCGTGCCGGTCACGCCGGAAGTAGGCGAAGCTGTGCGCGTCCTCCTCCTCGCACGCCTGCAGGGCGGACTCGGCGTGGATCATCAGCTCCTGCGGGTCGGCGGCGTCGTCGGGGTAGGCTGTGACGCCGATGCGCACCTGCGGCTCGATCGGCTGGGCGTCCCACACCAGCGGACGCGTGAGGCTCTGCACAAGCTTCGGGAAGAAGACGTCGCCGGTGGCCATGCCGTCCTCGTCCTGCCGGCCGAAGACGATCAGGGCGAACTCGTTGCCGCCCAGGCGCGCGGCGCAGGCGCCCGGCATGGTGAAGCGGGCCAGGCGCTCGGCCACCTTGGCCAGCAGCGCGTCGCCCGCGGCGTGGCCGTGCAGGGTGTTCACCTCCTGGCTGTTGGTCACGCGCACGCAGCACAGCACGAGCCTGCGCACGCCTTCCGCCTTCACCTCGTTGTAGGCGGCCTGCAGGGTGCGCACGAGCACCTCGCGGTTGGGCAGGCCGGTGAGGGCGTCGTGCTCGTTGAGGAAGCGGATGCGCTCCTCCGCGACGCGCTGCTCGGTCAGATCGGCCAGGGTGGCGATCAGGCGCGGCCGGCCGTCCTCGCCCTGGCCGGCCACGAAGCGCAGCACGGCGCGGACGGGCACGCGGCGGCCCTCGGCGGAGGCGACCTCGCCGTCCATGGGCGTGTCGAGCTGCAGGCCGGCCTCGTCGTCCAGCTTCAACAGGTCGAACAGGAACTCGCGGCGCAACTCGGCCACCGGGCGGCCGCAGATGGCGGCGAAGGCGGCGTTGCAGTCCACGACGCGGCGATCGTCGCCCAGCACGGCGATGCCCTCGCGCGTGGCGTCGGCCAGGCGCTGCATGCGCCGGGTCGCCTGCCGGCTGGAGACGAAGTCGATGTAGGCCGCGCCCCAGCCGCCGATGATCATCAGCACCGAGACGAGCGAGGCGAGCACCAGGGCGGCCGAGCCGTCGAGCAGGCCGCTGGGCAGGTGCCGCGTGGGATCGGGGGTCACCGTCGTGGCCGCCATGCCGATGAAGTGGACGGAGGTGATGGCGAACGCGAACAGCACCGCGCCCGCCAGCTGCGTGCCCAGGCGGCGCGCCGAGCCGGCGGCCAGCAGGCACGCGCAGGCGAACACCACGCCGATGGCGAGCGACAGCCAGACCAGGATGGGTTCGTAGGTCACCCGCGCCTCGACCACCTGCGCGGAGATGCCCAGGTAGTGCAGCGCGCCGATGCTGAAGGCCAGGAGGACCCCGCCGGTGGCGCGGACCGTCCGGTCCTCCGTGCTCCAGGCCAGGCTCAGCGCCGCGGTGGAGCCGAGCACGGCCACCAGCAGCGAGGCGAGCGTGCCCAGCGGGTCATAGCCGAGCCGGGCGGCCGGCTGCATGGCCAGCATGGAGATCAGGTGGGTGCCCCAGATGGCCGCCCCGGCCTCGATGCCGCACAGGGCCAGCCAGACCTTCCGCACGCTGTCGTGGCTGCCCACCATGCGGGACCGAATCCGGAAGACGCCGAAGCTGCCGGCGGCGAGCACCATGACGGCGCTGGCCAGCAGCAACGGGTCGTAGCGCGTGGCGAGGCAGTTCATGCTCGGTCCCGTGCCTGAGGAGAACGAGGCATCCTTCACAAAAGCCCTTAAGATTTGGCGTTCGCGCCCGAACGCCGGGTCCGGCCCGGATCAGGGGCCGGGGGGCAGGCCTCGTCGCAGCCGCGCGGCGGTCATCGTGTTGCGCAGCAGGCAGGCGATGGTCATCGGCCCGACGCCGCCCGGCACGGGGGTGATGCGCCCGGCGACCTCGGCCGCCTCCGCGAACAGGACGTCGCCGACCACGCGCGTCCCGCCGGCCGCCGCCTTCTCGGGGTCGCGCGCGGGCAGGCGGTTGATTCCCACGTCGATCACCGTGGCGCCCGGCCGGACCCAGTCGCCGCGCACCATCTCGGGCCGGCCGACGGCGGCCACCAGGATGTCCGCCCCGCGGCACAGCCCGGGCAGGTCGCGACTGCGGGAATGGGCCACGGTCACCGTGCAGTCCGCGCCCAGCAGCAGCTGCGCCATGGGCTTGCCGACGATGTTGGAGCGCCCCACCACCACCGCGTGCGCGCCCGACAGGTCGCCCAGGGCGTCCTTCAGCAGCAGCAGGCAGCCCAGCGGCGTGCAGGGGACGAGCCCGGGCCGGCCCACCGCCAGGCGGCCGGCGTTGACCACGTGGAAGCCGTCCACGTCCTTGTCCGGGTCGATGGCCGCCAGCACGGCGGCGGCGTCCATGTGCGGGGGCAGGGGCAGCTGCACGAGGACGCCGTCCACCGCGTCGTCGGCGTTCAGCCGGCCGACGAGGTCGAGGAGCTCGGACCCGGGCGTCTCGGCGGGCAGCCGGTGCGTCCAGCCGGCCATGCCGGCGGCGGCGGTCTGCTCGCCCTTGTTGCGGACGTAGATGGTGGAGGCGGGGTCCTCGCCCACGATCACCACCGCCAGGCCGGGCTGCACGTCGTGGGAGTCGCGCAGGGCGGCGACGTCGGCCGCCACCTCCGCGCGCAGGCGCGCGGCGAAGGCCTTGCCGTCGATCAGCTGGGCGGTGGGCATGGCCCGGCGTCTAGCTCAGCGCGCGACGAGGTTCCACAGGATCAGCCCGTCGGCCGCCAGGATCACCGCCGCGATGGCCCAGCCCAGGCCGCTGAGCCAGAGCGGGCTTCTCAACGGCCCCATCTTGCGGCGGTCGGCCGTGAACAGCACCAGCGGCACGAGGGCGAAGGGCAGCTGCAGGCTCAGCACCACCTGGCTCAGCACCAGGAGCTGCGCCGTGCCCCGCTCGCCCAGCGCCGCCGTCACGCCCACCGCCGGCACGAGGGCGATGCCGCGCGTGATGATCCGGCGCAGCCAGGGCTTCAGCCGCAGGCCGAGGAAGCCCTCCATCACCACCTGGCCCGCCAGGGTGCCGGTGATCGTGGAGTTCTGGCCCGACGCCAGCAGCGCCAGGGCGAACAGCATGGCGGCGGCCGGCCCGCCCAGCAGCGGCGCCAGCAGGCGGTGGGCGTCCTGCAGCTCCGCCACCTCGTGCAGGCCGCGGGCGTGGAAGGCGGAGGCGGCCAGGATCAGGATGGCGGCGTTGATGAAGAAGGCGAAGCCCAGCGCCACGGTGGAGTCGATCGTGGCGAAGCGCAGCGCGTCCTTCCGGCCGTCCGGCGTCAGCGGGTAGCGCCGCGACTGCACCAGCGCCGAGTGCAGGTACAGGTTGTGGGGCATCACCGTCGCCCCGAGGATCCCCACCGCCAGGTAGAGCGCGGTCGGGTCTGAGACCAGCCGGAAGGAGGGGACCAGGCCGCCCGCCGCCGCCGCCCAGTCGGGCTTGGACAGCCACAGCTCCACGGCGAAGGCCCCGCCGATCACCGCCAGGAGCGCGATCACCACCGCCTCGAGCCAGCGGACGCCCAGGCGCTGCAGGGCCAGCAGCAGGATCACGTCCAGCCCCGTCAGCAGCACGCCCACCAGCAGCGGCAGGCCGAACAGCAGCTGCAGCGCCACCGCCGCGCCGATCAGCTCGGCCAGGTCGCAGGCCACGATGGCCAGCTCGCACACGGCCCATAGGGGCAGGTTGATCCACTGCGGGAAGGCGTCGCGGCAGGCCTGCGCCAGGTCGCGCCCCGCCCCGATGCCCAGCCGGGCGGACAGGGACTGCAGCACCATGGCCGCCAGGCTGGAGGCCAGCACCACGCTCAGCAGCAGGTAGCCGTAGGCGGAGCCGCCCGCGAGGTCGGTGGCCCAGTTGCCCGGGTCCATGTAGCCGACCGCCACCAGGTACCCCGGGCCGACGAAGGCGAACAGCCGCCGCAGGAAGCCAGCGGTGGCCGGGGGCACCGGGTGGCTGCGGAAGGTCTCGGACAGGCTGGCCCGCGCCGGCGAGCCCCGCCACTCCCCGGCGGGGGAGGCCTGCGGCTCCTCCGCGCCGTCGGCCGGGATCACCTGTCGCATGTTTAATCCCGGGGCGCTTTGAACCGGCTCTGGATCACGCCTAAGCTTACGGGGTCAAGGCCGGGCGGGCGAGCCCGGTTCCAGGAGGTCCTCCCCGTGATCCAGCTGAGCCCGCGTTCGCGTCTCGGTGTCACCCTGGCCGCGGCCCTGGTGGCCGCGCCCGCCCTGTCCGGCTGCGGGGTGAACAGCATCCCGACGCAGGACGAGGCGGTGAAGGCCGCCTGGGGCGACGTGCAGAGCCAGTACCAGCGCCGCGCCAACCTGATCCCCAACCTGGTGGCCACCGTGCAGGGCGCCGCCGCCAACGAGCGCGCCATCCTGGTGGACGTGCAGAACGCCCGCAGCCGCGCCACCAGCATCAACGTGTCGGCCGCCGACGTGGCCGATCCGTCGAAGATCGCCCAGTACCAGGCGGCGCAGGGCGAGCTGAGCCAGGCGCTGGGCCGCCTGATGGTGGTGCAGGAGCGCTATCCCGACCTGAAGACCAACAGCAACTTCATCGCCCTGCAGTCGCAGCTGGAGGGGACGGAGAACCGCATCCAGGTCGCCGTCCGCGACTACAACGGCGCGGTCCAGCGCTACAACACCACGCTGCGCACCTTCCCGACCGTGCTGTGGGCCAAGACCATGTACGCCGGCCAGAAGGAGGCCCAGCCCTTCGCCGCCACCGCCGCCGCCCAGACCGCGCCCACGGTGAACTTCAACATCCCGCCCGCGGGCGGGGCGGCCCCGGCGGCTGCGCCCGCGCCGATGGGCGGCGCGCCCTCGGCCGCCTCGGCCATGCCGGGGTCGACCTCTCGCACGACCAACTCTTCGACGACCACCACACATTAAGCCATCTTGCGTGTTGTCCGTGGCCGGATAAGCTTCTCAAGCCGGATGAGCCGGTGAGGGAAAAGCCATGCTTGAGCGTGGATCAGATAGCATCGAACAGGTCGAACCTGTCGAGCTTACAGAGATTGAGATTGCCTGTGTCGCTGGAGGGGATGGTGACGACGGTTCCGACAGCATTGCGCCTGGGATCAAGCCGGGCGGTGGAAGCTTCGGCGGAGGCGGTGCGAGCGGCAAGTGGTAATTTAGGTCTGAAGCAAACTGCGTCTGATGTTTGACCGTCGGGCGGATGTTTGGCGCTGGAGAATCGTCTGGTTCTTCAGCGCCATCGTTTTTCCAGCCGCATGTATCGCAAGCCCGGCGTTCTGCAGTCCAAACTTTCCAATATTAAAAAGTCGGGTGGTAGACTCGGCGCATGTTCTCGACGCCGACACAGTAGCTGCGATATCTGCTCGCTCTGAAGCTTTACAAGCGGCAACAGGTCGCCAACTTGTGGTGGCGACGGTAACATCGTTAGAAGGCTTAGACATACAGGACTATGGTGTTCAGCTTCTGCGCGCTTGGAAGGTTGGTAGTAAGTTAGGCAATGATGGCGTTGTTTTCGTAATAGCTCCCCACGAGCGCAAGGTCGGCGTAGAGGTCGGCTACGGTCTGGAGGGCGTGCTCACCGACGCCCTGTCCTCTGTGATCCTGCAGCAGCGGGTGCTGCCCAAGTTCCGCGCGGGCGACCTGAACGGCGGCGTGCGGGACGGGGCGGACGCCCTGGCCGACCAGCTCGCCCTGCCCGACGAGGACGCCAAGGCGCGCAATGTCCAGGCCTCCACGGCGCAGGACGACGGGCGGCGCCATCGCCACGGCCGCTCGGGCGGGGTGGCGGGGATCGTCTCCCTCCTGATCGTCTTCGCCGTACTGAGCTCCCTGTTCGGCGGGAGGCGGCGCGGCGGCTCGGGCGTCGGCGGCTGGCTGCCGTGGGTGATCCTGGGCGCCATGTCCGGCCGCGGCGGCCGCGACGACGACTGGGGCGGCGGCGGAGGCGGCGGAGGCGGCGGCGGCGGCTTCTCCGGCGGCGGGGGGTCGGGCGGTGGCGGCGGCGCTTCGGGGAGCTGGTGATGGCGGCGCGACGCTTGAGCGAGGAGGACCGGCGAGCCATCGCCGAGGCGGTGGGCCGGGTGGAGGCCGCCACCGACGGCGAGATAATCTGCATCCTCAGCCCGCGCTCCGACGACTACGCCGAGGCGCCCGTGGGCTGGGCGGCCGCGGCCGCCTTCCTCCTGCCGCTGCTGGCGGTTCTGGCCGGCTGGCGGCCGATGCTGCCGCTGCCCTGGCTCCACGCCTGGGAGGCGGGCGCCCCGGCGCTGCGCGTGCAGCTGGTGGAGGCGGTGGGCGCCTACGCGGCGGTGCAGGCGGTGCTGTTCGGCGTGCTCTATGCGCTCCTGCGGTCGGCGTCCTTGCGTCCCTGGCTGGTTCCGGGCGGACTGAAGCGCGCCAAGGTGCGGGCGGGGGCGGCCTCGCAGTACCTGGCCACCGGCCTCTCCGCCGCGGCGGACCGGACCGGCGTGCTGGTCTACGCCTCGCTGGAGGAACGCATGGTGGAGGTGATCGCCGACCGCCTGATCTCGGAAAAGGCCGGGCCGGGCGTGTGGGAGGAGGCGGTCGCGGCCGTGCGCGAGGGCATGCGCGGCGGCGTGCTCGGCGGCGGCTTCGTGCGGGCGGTGGAGATCGCGGGCGCCGTGCTGGCCGAGCATTTCCCGCCCACGCGGCCGCGCGCCAACGCCTTCTCCGACGAGGTGCGCGAGCTGTGAGGCGCCGCGAGCTCCTGGCCGGCCTCGGCCTCCTCGCCCTGCCGGCCGGCGCGCTCGCCGCTGCGCCGCCGGCGGTGACGCTTCGTCCCGAGCGGCTATGGACGCCGGGCGGACCCGTGCGCACCGGGTGGGAGGTGCGGGTGGAGGGCGGCCGCATCGTCGCCGCCGGTCCGGCCGGCTCGGCTTTAGGCGAGCAGATCGCGCTGCCGGGCGCCACCCTGGTCCCCGGGCTGATGGACCTGCACAGCCACCTGTTCCTGCACCCGTACGATGAGACGCCCTGGGACGATCAGGTGATCAGGGAGCCGCTGAGCCTGCGCACCGCGCGGGCGGTGGCGCACGCGGCCGCGCACCTGCAGTCGGGCTTCACCTCCCTGCGCGACCTCGGGACGGAGGGGGCGGGCGAGGCCGACTACGGGCTGAAGCGCGCCCTCGATCAGGGGATCGTGCCCGGGCCGCGCCTGTGGATCGCCGGCCGCGCCATCGTGGCCCGGGGCGCCTACGGGCCGCGCCGGCGCGACTACTCCGGCGCGCCCGACCTGCCGCAGGGCGCGCAGGAGGCCTCGGGCGTCGAGGAGTGCGTCCGCGCCGTGCGCGAGCAGGCGGCGGGCGGGGCGGACTGGATCAAGGTCTACGCCGACTACCGCACCGGCCCCGGCGGCGAGGCCATGCCCACCTTCAGCCAGGCCGAACTGTCGGCCATGACGGCGGCCGCCCGCGACCTCGGCCGGCCCGTGGCCGTCCACGCCGCCACCGACGAGGGCATGCGCCGCGCGACCCTGGCCGGCGTGCGCACGATCGAGCACGGCTACGGCGGCTCGGAGGCCACCTTCGCGCTGATGAAGGCGCGGGGCGTCGCCTACATGCCCACCCTCGCCGCGGTGCAGTCCACCAGCCGCTACGCGGGCGCCTGGGCGCCGGGGCGGCCGCCGACGCGCGGCATGGCCGAGGCGACCGCCGCCTTCCGCACCGCGCTCAGGCTCGGCGTGGAGATCGGCTGCGGGTCGGACGTCGGCGTCTTCACGCACGGCCAGAGCCGGCTGGAGCTGGAGCTGATGGCCGCCGCCGGCATGACGCCCGTGCAGGCGCTCACCGCCGCGACGGCCACCAACGCCCGCGTGCTCGGCCGGGCGGAGGACCTGGGCCGCATCGCCCCGGGCGCGCTGGCCGACCTCGCCGCCTTCGCGGGCGATCCCACCACCGACCTGGGGGCGCTCGCCCGGCCCGTGTTCGTGATGAAGGGCGGGCAGGTCTTCCGGCGCGATCGGTCCTGACGAGGGCTGACGCCCGGCGCGCCGGCGCCCTAGACTGGGCGGAACGAGCCCCCCCCCCCCGGAGACCGTCCATGCCGCGCAGCTACACCCAGTTCTACATCGACGGCGCCTGGGTCGATCCGGCGGAGGGGCTGCACACGCTGGACGTGATCAACCCCGCCACCGAGCAGAGCGCGGGCGTGATCGCCATGGGCTCCGCCGCCGACGTGGACCGGGCGGTGGCGGCCGCCAAGGCGGCCTTCGTCCCCTGGTCGACCACCTCGCGCGAGGAGCGGCTGGAGGTGATGGGCCGGATCGTCGAAGAGTATCAGAGGCGCTACGGCGAGATGGCCGACGCCATCACCGAGGAGATGGGCGCCCCCGCCGCCCTCTCGCAGCGCGCGCAGGCCGCCATGGGCGTGGCCCACTTCCAGACCGCCATCGAGATCCTGAAGGGCTACAGCTTCGAGGAGGCGCGGGGGAAGACGGTGATCGCCAAGGAGCCGATCGGCGTCTGCGGCTTCATCACGCCCTGGAACTGGCCGGTGAACCAGATCGCCTGCAAGGTGGCCCCCGCCATGGCGGTGGGCTGCACCATGGTGCTGAAGCCGTCGGAGGTGGCGCCGTTCAGCGGGATCATCTTCGCGGAAGTCCTGCACGCCGCCGGCGTGCCCGCGGGCGTGTTCAACCTCGTCAACGGCGACGGTCCCACGGTCGGGGCGGCGATCTCCAGCCATCCGGACGTCGACATGGTCAGCTTCACGGGCTCCACCCGCGCCGGCGTGGCCGTGGCCAAGGCGGCCGCCGACACCGTCAAGCGGGTGCACCAGGAGCTGGGCGGCAAGAGCCCCAACATCGTGCTGGAGAGCGCTGACCTGCAGAAGGCGGTCACCGGCGGGGTGCGCTCGGTGATGACCAACTCGGGGCAGAGCTGCAACGCGCCCACGCGCATGCTCGTGCCCGCCGCCAAGATGCGCGAGGCGGCCGAGATCGCCAAGGCCGCCGCCGAGGCCACCACCGTGGGGCCGCCCACGGGCAACGCCCAGATGGGCCCGGTCGTGTCCGAGGTGCAGTGGACCAAGATCCAGGGCCTGATCCAGAAGGGCATCGACGAGGGCGCGACCCTGGTCACCGGCGGCACGGGCCGGCCGGAGGGGCTGGAGACCGGCTACTACGTGAAGCCGACGATCTTCGCCGACGTGACCAACGAGATGACCATCGCCAAGGAGGAGATCTTCGGGCCGGTGCTGTCGATCCTGCCCTACGAGACGGTGGACGAGGCGGTGGAGGTCGGCAACGACACGCCCTACGGCCTCGCCGCCTATGTGCAGGGCGAGGACAGGGACGAGGTGCGCCGCGTCTCCGCCCGCCTGCGCGCCGGGCAGGTGATCATCAACGGAGCCGGGCCGGACCTGATGGCGCCGTTCGGCGGCTACAAGCAGTCCGGCAACGGCCGCGAGTGGGGCGACCACGCCTTCGCCGAGTTCCTGGAGACCAAGGCGATGATCGGCGCGGGCGCCTAGCAGAACTCCGTCGCCCTCGGGTCAAGCCCGAGGACGACGGGAATGGGGAGCGGGTGGCGCCCGGTCCCCGCCGATCGCCTCAGTACTTCACCCGCAGCGTCGCGCCCCAGGTGCGGGGCTGGCCGAGGAAGCTGTCGTAGGTGCGGATGTTGGCGGCGTCCGTCTCCGTGCCCTGCAGCGGGCCGTTGAACACCACTTGGTTGTAGAACTGGTTGAACAGGTTCTGCGCCCAGAGCTCGACCATCCAGCGCTCGTTCTTCGGCCCGATCCCGACGCGCGCATTGACCAGGGCGTAGTCGACCTGACCCTTCTGTGGCGAGAGGTCGGAGCCGGTGTTGTAGTCCGACTGGTACTTCAGCTGCAGGCTGGCGCGGCCGATCAGGCGGTCGGTGATCGACCGCTCGTAGCTCGCGCCATAGCTCGCCGACCACAGGGGCGCGAAGGAGACGCGGCTGCCCGGCAGGCGGTTCAGCGCGCCGCCCAGCGCCGTGCCCGCGCCGCAGACTCCCCCGGTCTGGCCGGGGCGGCAGAAGTCCGGGTCGCCGTTGGGGCCGCGATTGGAGTACTGCGTCTCGGCGTAGGTCACGCCCCCGTTCATCGTCAGCCCGTCGATCGGCGTGGCGTAGGTGAAGTCCGCGTCCAGGCCGCGCGAGATCACCCGCGGCATCGACTTCACGACGAAGGTGGTGCCCAGGAAGATGTTCAGCTGGAACTGGTTGAACTCCTGGTAGAAGGCGGTCGCGTTCAGCTGCAGGCGGCGGTTGAAGAACTGTGTCTTGACCCCCGCTTCATAGGAGTTGGCGCGCTCGGGCGAGAAGTGCGTGTTGGTGTTGGGCACGAAGGTCGGCCCGGTGGCGGTCACCACCGTCGATTGCGAACGGTCGAGATTGTAGCCGCCCGCCTTGTAGCCGCGGGCGTAGGACAGGTAGCCCATCAGGTCGCGGGTCAGCCGGTAGCTGGTCTTCACCGTGCCGGAGAACTGGTCCTCCGTCTTGGTCTGGCCGACGCCGGACAGGGCGTCGTACGCCTGGTTCTCCCAAGGCAGGCAGAGCGCGCCGGTGACGGTCGACGCCGTCGCCACCCCCGCCGCCGCGGCCAGGCCGCCGAAGGCCGCCTGAGCCTGCCGGCAGGAGCCGCCGGTCGTGTTGTAGAAGGAGCGGACGTCCTTGTCGTCGTGGGTGAAGCGCAGGCCCAGCGTCACGTCCCACTGGCGGGTGATGTCGATCGTATTGTTGGTGAACACCGCCACCGTCTCGTCGGTCTGCCGGTACTGGTCGTTGATGCCGAAACCCGCGGCGAAGTTGGCGGGCGTGACGCCGATCAGCGACGGGGCCCCGCCCAGCACGCGGCCGGCGAAGTAGCTGAAGTAGTCCTGGCCGTAGAGGAAGCTGTCGTTCCGCGTCAGTTCCTCGTTGGCGTAGAAGACGCCGGCCAGGTAGTTCACGCGGCCGCGCTGCCCGGCGAGGCGCACCTCCTGGCTGACGGTCTCGAAGCGCACGCCGTTGCGGCCGTCGTCGGGGCGATAGAGCACGTCCGCGGCGGTGAAGTCGCTGTCCTGGCCGACGCGCGCCTCCCAGTCGCGGTAGGCGGTGACGGAGGTCACGACGCCCAGCGGCGTGGTCCAGTTCGCCTCCAGCGAGACGCCCTTGTCCTCGATGGCCTGGGTGGTGTTGCGGTTGGCGTAGCTGGTGCGCGCCTGCGGGTTGGCCGGGTTGGCGACGGAGAAGGGCCGCGTGGCGTTGATCAGGTTGGCCCGGCTGTTGGCGGCGGAGCCGGTGAAGCGCTGCACGCCGATGCAGCACATCTCGTCGCGCTTCGAGTAGTCGCCGATCAGGCGGAAGTCGAGCGTCTCGGACGGGGTGAACAGCAGCTGGCCGCGGATCGTGTAGTAGTCCTGGTCCTGGTCATCGCGCTGGGTGCGCGGGCCGGCGTTGACGTTCACGTCGTAGAAGCCGTCGCGCTCGCGGGCGGCGAAGAACAGGCGGCCGGCCAGCTTGTCGGCGATGATCGGGCCGGTGACCGAGGCGGAGCCGCCGCGCTGGCCGTAGTTGCCGAACGTCAGCTCGCCCGAGGCGCCGAAGTCGAACCGCGGCTTGGCGCTGATCACGTTGATCACGCCCGCGGAGGTGGATTTGCCGAACAGGGTGCCCTGCGGCCCCTTCAGCACCTCGATCCGCTCGAGGTCGCCCAGGTCGCCGAAGCTCACGCCGTTGCGGGGGCGGTAGACGCCGTCGATCACGACGCCGACCGAGCTCTCCAGCCCGGGGTTGTCGCCCACGGTGCCGACGCCGCGGATGCGCGCGGTGGTGACCGTCTCGTTCGTGGTGGAGGTGACCACCAGGCCCGGCGTCAGGATCGTCAGGTCCTTGATGTCGCGGACGCCGGCGTCCTGGATCTGTTGGGCGCTGACGGCCTGCACCACGATCGGGACCTGGCTCAGCGCCTGGGCGCGCTTCTGCGCGGTGACCACCACCTCCTGGACGGTGGTCCCCTCCTGGTTGGGCGTGTTGGTGGCGCTCTGCGCGGCGGCGGCGGATGCGCCGGCGAGCGCGAACAGCGACGCGCTCGCCGCGAGGACGTTCTGGAAACTCATCGCGTTCTCCCACGGCGCGGTTGGCGCGCTCGTCGTTCTGATCGGCTTCCGCTGGGGAAGCTCCGCCCGCGTGATGAACCTGCGGTGGGCGGCGGTCGAGGGCGCCCGGAACGCCCTGTGCTAGGCGGGCTCGGCGTGTGTCCGCTTCGTCACACCTTCGTCACGGCCCAGGCGTCGGCGCCGCGCGAGCCACAGGGCGCCGGCCAGCGTGGCGCAGACGCTGCCGGCCAGCACGCCCACCCGCGCCTCCGCCCCCAGCACCGGCCGCCCCTCGAACGCGAGCGCGGCCAGGTAGAGGCTCATGGTGAAGCCCACCCCGCAGAGCAGGGCCGCCCCGGCCATGTCGCCCCAGCCCACGCCCGCGGGCCGCCGCGCCAGACCCGTGCGCACGGCCAGCCAGGAGGCGCCCAGAACGCCGACCGGCTTGCCGATCACCAGCGCCAGCGCCGTGCCCGTCGCCACCGGCCCGAACGCGTCCGACCAGGAGAGGCCGCCCAGCCGCAGGCCGGTCGCCGCGAAGGCGAACAGCGGCAGCACGCCCCAGGCGACGTAGGGGTGCAGCGCCTCCGACACCCGCTCCAGCACGCCGCGCTCGCCCGGCCGGCGCGGCCGGAGGGGCACGCACAGGGCGGCGGCGACGCCGGCCACCGAGGGGCTCACCCCCGAGCGCAGCGTCAGCGCCCACAGCACCGCGGCGGCGGCCACGAACAGCGTGGCGGGCGCGCTCCGCCAGCGGCCGAGCACCGCCAGGAAGCCGAGCGCGCCGAGCGCCCCGCCCAGCGCCGCGTAGTCGAGCTCGCGCGTGAACAGCACCGCGATTAACACCACGGCGCCCAGGTCGTCCACCACCGCCAGGGCCAGCAGGAAGGTGCGCAGCGCCGCGGGCGCGCCCCGGCCCGCGACGGCCAGGGCCGCCAGGGCGAACGCGATGTCCGTCGCCACGGGCGTGGGCCAGCCGCGCGCCGCCTCGGCGCCTCCGCCGGCGTTCACCGCCAGGTACACGGCGGCGGGCGCGGCCATGCCGCCCACCGCCGCGAGAACCGGAAGCGCCAGGCGGCGCGGGGAGGAGAGCTCGCCCTTCAACGCCTCGTACTTGATCTCAAGGCCGACGACGAAGAAGAACAGCGTCATCAGCCCCTCCTTGATCCAGTCGAGGACGGAGAGCGTCACGCCCCAGCCGCCGAGCCTGACCGGGACCTCCGCCGCCAGCCAGCCGAAGTAGGCGGTCGACCAGGGGCTGTTGGCGGCCGTCATGCCGACCACCGCCGCCGCGGCCAGGATCGCGCCCCCGGCCGTCTCGGTCTTCAGGAAGTCGAGGGTCAGGCGGCGGGCCATCGGCGCTCCCGGATCGGCGGTTGAGGGCGAGGTGCAGCGCTATCGACGCTTCTAAGCTGGCTCAAGCGGACTCGCGCTCGGCCCCCAACCGCGGGTTCGCGCGTATGGAGGGGCGTGCCCGTCGATCCCGCTTACCGCCCCGAGCCCGCCTTCGCCGCGCTCGGCCCCGAGTTCTCCGACGCCGTGCCGCCGGCCGCCTTCCCCGAGCTGATCCCGCGGTTCTGGAACGGGCGGGCGGCGGCGAGCCTCGGGCTCGACGACCTGACCGTGCAGGAGCGCGCCGCGCACTTCGGCCGGTTCGAGCCCCTGCCGGGCCAGCCCGGGCCGAGGGCCATGCGCTACCACGGCCACCAGTTCCGCACCTACAACCCCGACCTGGGCGACGGCCGCGGCTTCCTCGCCGCCCAGCTGCGGGCGGAGGACGGGCGCCTGCTCGACCTCGGGACCAAGGGGTCGGGCACGACGCCCTGGTCGCGCTCGGGCGACGGACGGCTGACCCTGAAGGGCGGCGTGCGCGAGGTGCTGGCCGCCGCCATGCTGGAGCGCCAGGGCGTGCCCACCAGCCGCGCCTTCGCGCTGTACGAGACCGGCGAGGCGCTGGAGCGCGGCGACGAGCCGAGCCCCACGCGCTCGGCCGTGCTCACCCGCCTGTCGTGGAGCCACGTGCGGTTCGGGACCTTCCAGCGCCTGGCCTACTTCGACCGGGCCGACCTGATGGCGGCGCTGATCGACCACGTGGTCGAGCTCTACTATCCCGAGCTCCTGCCGCTGGAGGGCGCGGCGGCCCGCGCGCCGGCGCTCCTGGAGGCGGTGGGCGCGCGCACCGCCGCGATGCTGGCGGGCTGGATGGCGGCGGGCTTCGTGCACGGCGTGCTCAACACCGACAACATGAACATCAACGGAGAGAGCTTCGACTACGGGCCCTGGCGCTGGCTGCCGTACTCGGACCCGGAGTTCACGGCCGCCTACTTCGACCACACGCGCCTCTACGCCTTCGGCCGCCAGCCGCACGCGGTGTTCTGGAACCTGCAGCAGTTGGCGGCGACCCTGACGCTGGTGGAGCCCGACAAGGACGCCCTGCTGGCCGCGCTGAACGCCTTCGCCCCGGCCTACCGGCGCGCACTGGCCGACGCCATCCTTCGGCGGCTGGGCGTGGCCTCCGCCGGTGACGACGCGGCCGACGAGGCGCTGGCCGAGGCCGTGTTCGCCGCCCTGGCCGAGGGCGGGCCCGAGTTGCGCTGGGAGCCTCTGTTCCACGACTGGCGGGGCGGCCGGGCGGCGGAGGACCGCGCCATGACCGGCCCGCGCGCCGCCCTCTACGCCGGCGAGGCCGCCCGCGCGTTCCGCGAGCGCCTGCGCGCCCACGCGCCTATCGCCCCGCCGACGGAAGGCGAGCCGGAGGAAATGCTGATCGACGAGGTGGAGGCGATCTGGGCCGCCATCGCCGAGCAGGACGACTGGGCGCCGCTGGAGGCCAAGCTCACTCGCCTGATCGCTCCCTGACCTTCCCCGCTGGCGGGGGAGGGGTTCCGCAACGCTGGACAGATCGGCGTCACCCCCTCCGTCACGCACCTGCGGCGCGCGCCACCTCCCCCGCGAGCGGGGGAGGTCCGGCCGGAACCGCGCCGCCGCCGATCACGTTTCCGCGCCGACCCCGACCTGCGCGCGAGCGGGCGCTCCCGCTCGCCCCGATGGAGACCACCATGGCCAAAGACGTCGCCGACGAAGCCCAGCCGCAGCTCCACTCCAACTGGCGCGTGATCCAGGAGTGGGAAACGCTGAAGGAGCTGCCCCTCGCCCTGCCTGACAACGTCCGTCAGAAGAGCGTGGCCGACCTGAACCAGATTCTGGCCGACACGATGATGCTGCGCGACCTGTACAAGAAGGCGCACTGGCAGATCTCGGGCGCGACCTTCTATTCGCTGCACCTTCTGCTCGACAAGCACTACGAAGCGCAGGCCGAAGCGGTGGACACGATCGCCGAGCGCATCATGTCCCTGGGCGGCCTCAGCTACGCCACCCCGCACGACGTGGCGGAGAGGACCAGCCTGCAGCGCCCGCCGCTCGGCCGTGAGGACGTGCCCTCCAACCTCCAGCGTCTGCTGGAGGCGCACCGCAAGTGCCTGGCCTTCATGCGCCCCGCGGCGTCCGAGGCGGCCGAGCGCGGCGACGACGGCACCAACGACCTCATCGTCTCCGACCTGCTCCGCACGCACGAGATGCAGGTCTGGTTCCTGGCCGAACACCTGGCCGCCACCCGCCTGCTGCCCGAGGAGAGCCGCGAGGCGGGCAACCAGCCGCCCGTACGGTAGCGAACCGCGTCGAGATGTCCCCGGCCTCGGCCGGGGGCTTAGGGTGGGGTTGGTGCGCCGCTCGGCGCGTCGCCGGGCTTGTCGTGTCGCTGTCGTGTCGCCGAATCCACCTGTCGCGACACGCGGCGGCGAGCTTGCCGGCGTGACATACCCTTCGCGCGCCCCGCCGCTAAGGTGACGCCATGCGCAGACTCGCCCTGACCCTCGCCGGCCTCGCCGGCGCCTTCGTCTCCGCCGCCGCCCTCGCCCAGACCGCCGGGGTCGATCCCTTCATCTGGCTGGAGGACATCGAGGCCCCCCGCTCGCTGGAGTGGGTGAAGGCGCAGAATGCGAAGACGGCCCCCGTGCTGGAGGGCGACCGCCGCTACGAGACCTTCCGGCGCGAGGCCTACGCCATCCTCACCTCGCCCGACCGCATCCCGGAGCCGGAGTTCCTGGGCGAGGGCCTCGCCAATTTCTGGCAGGACGCGGCCCATCCCAAGGGCGTCTGGCGGCGGACCACCGTCGCCGGCTACCGCCAGGCGACGCCGCCCTGGGAGACGCTGCTGGACCTCGACGCCCTCGGCAAGGCGGAGGGCCGGAACCTGATCTGGAAGGGGGCGACCTGCCTGCCGCCCGCCGAGCGCCGCTGCCTCGTGCGCCTGTCGGACGGCGGCACGGACGCGGTGGAGCTGCGCGAGTTCGACACCGGGACCCGGCGCTTCGTCGACGGCGGCTTCCGCCTGCCCTCCGACAAGCAGAACGCCGACTGGCTGGACGCCGACACCCTGGTGGTCAGCCGCGACTGGTCGGGGACGGGCGCCGACCTGACGCGCTCGAACTACCCCTACATCGTCAAGACGGTGAAGCGGGGCCAGCCGCTCTCGGCCGCCACCGAGATCTACCGTGGCCAGAAGAGCGACGTGCGCGCCGACGCCCGCGTGCTGCGGGAGGCGGGCGGCAATGTGCGCGCCCTGGTGGCCAACCGCGGCGTCTCCTTCTTCGAGAGCCAGAGCTTCCTGCTCACGTCGCGAGGACCCACGCCGCTGCCGCTTCCGCGCAAGGTGCAGCTGGTGGGGCTGGTGGACGGCAAGCTGGCCTTCCACGTCCGCGAGGCCTTCGCCGGCCAGCCGGCGGGCGCGCTCCTGGCCTATGACATGGCGGCGCTGGAGCGCGACCCGGCCTCAGCCAAGGCCGAGTTGATCACCGCGCCCGGGCCGACCCAGGCGATCCAGTCGGTGCGCCGCACACGCGACCGGCTGCTGGTCACGCTGCTGGACGACGTGAAGGGCGCGGTGGACGCCTACGCCCACGGCCCCGGCGGCTGGACGCGCGCCCGGGTGGCGTTGCCGAAGGACTCGGCCGTGGTGGTCAAGGACACGTCGAGCGACAGCGACCGCTTCTTCGTCTCCACCGAGGGCTTCCTGACGCCGCCCACCCTGTGGCTGGGCGACGCGGCGGCCGCCAAGGCGACCGAGCTGCGCCGGCTGCCCGCCAAGTTCGACGGGTCGAGGCACCTCGTCGAGCAGCGCTTCGCCACGAGCGCGGACGGCACGCGCGTGCCCTACTGGCTGGTGCGCCCCAAGGCGATGAAGCGGGACGGCGCGACCCCCACCCAGATGTTCGGCTACGGCGGCTTCGAGCTCGCCGAGACGCCCGTCTACAAGCCCGAGATGGGCAGGCTGTGGCTGGAGCGCGGCGGCGCCTACGTCATGGCCAACCTGCGCGGCGGCGGCGAGTACGGCCCGCGCTGGCATGAGGCGGCGCTGCGCGAGAACCGCCAGCGCGCCTTCGACGACTTCGCCGCCATCGCCCGTGACCTGGCCCAGACGGGCGTGGCCGACGCGAACCACCTGGGCATCTACGGCCGCTCCAACGGCGGCGTGCTGACCACCGTGTCGATGACTCAGCATCCCGAGCTCTTCAAGGCGGTGGTGGTGGAGAGCCCGCTGGTGGACATGCTGCGCTATCACAAGCTCTCGGCCGGCGCCTCGTGGGTGGCCGAGTACGGCGACCCCGACGTGCCCGCCGACGCGGCGTTCATCTCGAAGTACGACGGCTACCTGGCCGTGAAGCCCGGGACGAGGCTGCCGGAGCCCTACGTGACCACCAACACCAGGGACGACCGGGTGCACCCCGGCCACGCGCGCAAGTTCGCCGCCAAGATGGCGGCGACGGGGCATCCGGTGCTCTACTATGAGAACACCTTCGGCGGGCACGCCAACGACGCCGACCCCGAGCTGAACGCGCGCCGCTGGGCGCGCCACTACGTCTATCTCAGCCGCAAGCTGATGGACGGCCTATGATCGGAGGAGGGGGCGCGTCCCCTCCTCCGATCAGGGTCACTTCTGGCCGGAGCCGGGCTCGGCCATGCCGCGATGCATCTCGGCCAGGGCGCTGTCCGGCGTGACCGCGGCCACGGCGCCCTGCAGCTTGTTCTTCAGGCCGTGGATGGCGTCGCCGTCGCCGCGCATCAGGGCGTCGAAGCCGGTCCTGGCCACGTCCGCCGGGTCGTCCTTCTTGTCGTCCTGGCCGACCTTGGTGTCCATCAGGTCGCCGCGCTTGAAGAACTCGGTGTCCGTGGGGCCGGGCATCAACGCGGTCACGCTCACGCCCGTGTCCTTCAGCTCGTTGCGCAGGGCGAAGCTGAAGGAGTGCAGGAACGACTTGGTCCCGTTGTAGACGGCCTGGAAGCTGCCGGGCATCAGGGCGGCGATGGACGAGGTGATCAGGATCTTGCCCTGGCCGCGCTGGCGCATGTCGTTGCCGACGTGGTGGATCAGGTGGACGGTGGAGGTCACGTTCACGTTGATCACGTCGAACACCCGGTCCAGGTCCTGGTCCAGGAAGCCGTGGCCCAGGCCGATGCCCGCGTTGGCGCACAGCACGTCCACCGGCCCGAGCTCGCGGGCCTTGGCCACGATGTCCTCGACGCCCTCGGGTCCGGCGAGGTCGGCCGTGACGGTCTCCACGCGGCCGCCCTGGCTCTGCAGACCCTGCGCGGCCTCCTGGAGCTTGGGGCCTTCCTCGGCGGTGATGAGCAGGTCGTAGCCGTGCTGGGCGAACTGCTTGGCGAGTTCGTAACCGATGCCGGTGGAAGCTCCGGTGACGAGGGCGAGCGGGCGGCGGCCCTGGGTGTCGGCCATGGGGTGTCTCCTGGGGGTGGAAGGCGTCCCCGCTCCAACCCGGGCCGCGCAACGGCGGTTCCTCGGCCCGCGGCGGCTGGTCGCGGGTGCTAGCGCTTCCACCGCCGCAGCCCCAGACTGCTTGCGGGGGCGGGATGTCGGCGTGAGTAGGCGAGCGGAGCCCCATGTGCGCGATCTGTGAGGCCCTTGGCCGTTCGGCGGCCGAAACCGCGGCCACGCACGCCGGGTTCGCCGTGACCGGAGGCGACACGCCTGTGCCGGAGGCCGAGACCTATCCGGGTGGCTCGACCGCGCCGAACGGCAAGCCGGTCGACACGCTGGACCAGGCGATCGCTGCGCTGACGCGCTCAAACAGCCGCTGGATCTCCGGATCGACGATCTCGTTCAGTTTCTACGACACGGCCCCGTCGGGCTTGCCTGCCGATGTCGCGTTCGCACCCCTATCGGATGTAGAGAAGACCTACGCCCGCCTGGGCTTCGCCGCCATCTCCGACATTTCGAGTCTAAAGTTCGTCGAAGCTCAGAACTTCGGGGTTTACGGGCGAGACTCTGCGAGCATCAGTTTCTACCAGAACACAGCCGCCCCGGATTACGTCTGGGGCTCGACCGTTCGTTACACGAGCGGCTTCGCCACCATCAGGGCTGCGGCCATCGAGATCAGTTCGACCGCGGTCGCCACCCGGCGCTGGTTCGTCGGCGGCTACAACGCGCTGGCCACCATCCACGAGATCCTGCACGCGGTCGGGCTGTCGCATCCGGGCGACTACAACGCCAACGGCTCGACGATCACCTACGCCAAGGACGCGACCTACTACCAGGACAGCCGGCAGTACACGGTGATGTCCTACTTCGATCCGACCAGCACGGGCGCCAACTTCACGCCGCCGACGGAGAGCGCGTCCTACTCGCTGGCCACGCTCGGCTTGCACGACATCGCCGCGGTCCAGAAGCTCTACGGCGCGAACACGACCACGCGCACCGGCGACACGGTCTACGGCTACAACTCGACCGCGGGGCTGGAGGCGTACGACGCCACCCTGAACAAGACGCCCGCCTACGCCATCTGGGACGCGGGCGGGAACGACACGCTGGACTTCTCGGGCTCGGCCTACGCCTCGCGCATCGACCTGCGCGAGGGCGAGTTCAGCGACGTCCTTGGCATGATCGGCAACATCGCCATCGCCTACGGCGCGGTGATCGAGAACGCCATCGGGGGCCCGCTCGCGGACACGCTCACGGGCAACGCCGTCGCCAACGTGCTCAAGGGCGGCGCGGGCGCCGACGTGCTGAGCGGCCTGGGCGGCGCCGACGTCCTGGACGGCGGCGACGGGGCCGACACGGCGCTCTACTATGGCGCGTCGACCGACTACGACTGGTTCCGCGGCGCCGACGGCGCATGGACCGTCAGCGACGGCCGCGCCGTGAACGTGGACGGCGTGGACCGGCTGGTCTCCATCGAGAAGCTCACCTTCACCGACCGCAGCGTCGAGCTGCGCGACCTGTCGCCCAGCGAGCTGGTGGCGCAGGCCTACCAGAACCTGCTGCGCGTGGCGCCTGCGGGCGCGGACCTGGGCTTCGTCACGGCCCTGCAGGCCGACGTGGTTGCGGGCCGGGTGACGCTGGACTCCGCCTACAGGCAGATCGCGGCGCGCACGCTCTCCACCACCTCGGTGGCCACGCTGTCCTACGAGTTCTTCACGGGGGCGACGCCGAGCAAGGCGGGGCTGGACTATCTGGTCTCGACCGGCGGCGGCAACGCCAACAACCTGAATTCGCCCTATTACCAGGGCTTCTCCACCGAGAACCGATTCATCAACTTCTCGGTCAACCTCGGCAAACTGGGCGAGGGCAAGGCGGCCTTCACTTCGGCCTACGGCGCGCTGACGCTATTCGACGCCACCCGCGCCGCCTACAAGACCATCTTCGGCGCGACCCCCACCGACGACAAGATCCACGCCATCCTCGATCCGACCTTCGACCTGGGCGGAAGCACGCTCAGCCGGGCGGACTACTTCGCCTACTACGGCCAGGACGGGGCGAACGGGCTCGGGACGAAGGCGGCCATGGTGGGCTGGCTCCTGGGCGAGGCGGCCAAGGCGGACACCGGAGCCTACGCCCGGGCTAACGACGCCTTCCTGGTCGACCTGGCCGACGGGGCCCGCAACCGGGTGGACCTGATCGGCGTGTACGGCGGCGTGGCCGCAACCGACACGCCGGTCGGCGGCTGACGGCTCCGCTTCCGGCGAGGCCCGCCGACGCGCTAGGGTCTCCTTCCACCCGAACGGACCTTCCTATGCGTGACCTCCTGGCCGCGAGCGCGCTTGCGGCGCTCGCCCTCTCTCCGCCCGCCGCCTCCGCCCAGCCGGCCGGGCCCGGGGCGCCGACGCCCGCCGCTGTGGCGGCCAACCCGCTGCTCCAGCCCTGGGCCGGCCCTCACGGCGGCGTGCCGCCCTTCGACAAGGTGCGCGTGGCGGACTTCCAGCCCGCGCTCGAGGCCGCGATGGCCGAGGAGAGCGCTGAGATCGCGCGCATCGCCGACAATCCCGCGCCGCCCACCTTCGACAACACCATCCTGGCGCTGGAGCGCAGCGGAGAGCGGCTGGACCGCGTCGGCACGATCTGGGGCGTCTGGCAGGGCAACGTCAGCGGACCGGAGGTGCGGGCCGTCGCGAAGACGATGGCCCCGCGCATGGCCGCGCACGGCGACAGCATCGTGCAGAACGCCAGGCTCTTCGCCCGCATCGACGCGATCTACCGAACACGCGCCAAGCTCGACCCGGTGCAGCAGCGGCTGGTCTGGGTCTATTGGAACCGCTTCACCCGCGCAGGCGCCAGCCTGAGCGCCGGGCAGAAGGCGCAGCTGTCCCAGTACAACCAGGAGCTCGCCGGCCTGTATCGCCAGTTCGGCGACAACGAGCTGTCGGACGAGGAGACCTACACGCTGGTCCTGTCCTCGCCCGCCGAGCTGGCCGGCCTGCCGGAGAGCGAGCGCGCCGCCGCCGCCGCCGAGGCGGGCCGCCGCAAGCAGCCGGGCCGCTGGGTGATCGCCAACACGCGCTCCTCCATGGAGCCGTTCCTCACCTACGCGGACGACCGCGCCCTGCGCGAGAAGGGCTTCCGCATGTGGGCCGCGCGCGGCGACAACGGCGATGCGCACGACAACAACGCCCTCGTCACCCGCATCCTGGCGGTGCGCGCCGCCAAGGCGAAGCTCCTGGGCTATCCCACCTTCGCGCACTACCGCCTGGCGGACGCCATGGCCAAGACGCCGGACGCGGCCCTGTCGCTGATGCTGTCGGTGTGGGAGCCGGCCAAGGCCGCCGTGCGCCGCGACGTGGCCGAGATGCAGGCCATCGCCGACGCGGAGATGAAGGCCAAGGGCCAGCCGACCTTCAGGATCCAGCCTTGGGACTACAGGTACTACGCCGAGAAGCTGCGCAAGGCGAAGTACGACCTCGATCTGAACGAGGTGAAGCCGTACCTGCAGCTGGAGCAGGTGCGCGACGCCATGTTCATGGCCGCGGGCAAGGTCTACGGATTCCAATTCAGGCCTGTGACCGGCGTCGCCGTGTTCGACCCGGCCATGAGCGTCTACGAGGTCGCGCGCGACGGCCGGCACGTCGGCTACTGGTACTTCGACCCCTACGCCCGGCCCGGCAAGCGCTCGGGCGCCTGGATGAACGCCTACCGCGGGCAGGACAAGCTGGACGGCGGCACGACGACCATCGTCTCCAACAACGCCAACTTCGTGCAGGGCGCGCCGGGCGCCCGCGTGCTGGTGGGCTGGGACGACGCCAAGACCATGTTCCACGAGTTCGGCCACGCTATCCACGGCCTGAACAGCGACGTGACCTACCCCACGCTGAGCGGAACGCGCGTGCAGCGCGACTATGTGGAGTTCCCCTCGCAGATCAACGAGCACTTCCTCTCGACCCCCGAGGTGCTGGCCTTCTTCAAGAACGCGCGCGGCGAGCCGATCCCCAAGACGCTGCTGGACAAGATCAAGCGCGCGGAGACCTTCAACACCGGCTTCTCCACGGTGGAGGCGCAGGAGAGCGCCATTCTGGACATGAGGCTGCACCTGGCGGGCGACGCGCCGATAGACCCCAAGGCGTTCGAGGCCAAGACCCTGGCCGAACTCGGCGCGCCGCCGGAGATCGTGCCCCGCCACCGCATCCCGCAGTTCGGCCACGTCTTCCAGGGCGAGGGCTATGCCGCGGGATACTACGGCTACCTGTGGGCCGAGGTGCTCGAGCAGGACGCTTTCGATGCGTTCCGCGAGGCGGGCGGCGCCTACGACCCGGCCACCGCCAAGCGCCTGCGCGCCACCATCATGAGTGTGGGCAACACCGTGGAGCCGGCGCAGCAGTTCCGCGACTTCCGCGGCCGCGACCCCAAGCCCGACGCCCTGCTCCGCGCCCGCGGCTTCCCCGCGCCCACGATCACGGCCGCCCGATGACGGAGGGGCGCGAGTCCGTCGTCCGCTCCCCCACGCCGGCGCCCCGGCCGGAGGCGGACGGTGGCCGCGCCCGCTTCGACATCACGCCGGACCAGGTGTGGCAGTCGGGCCGCCCCGCGCCGCCGCCCTCGCCGGAGCAGGACAGCCGCGCCTTCTTCGCGCCGCTGGCGCGCGTGGCCGTGATCTCCGCGGCGCTGATCTACGGCGCCATCGGCGCGGGCGTCGCGCTCTGGCTGTGGCTGCGCTGAGGGCTAGCTGGCCCGCCGGGCGGGTTTCGGCAACTCGAGCTGAGCGCGCGCGCTTAGGCCAAGATAGCGCGGGAGCAGCGCGTGGACGAGGTCGTAACAGGGCCGGCCGTTCCGCGCCGTTCATCAGACTGAACTAAGGGCGGTCTGGGGGTTGCGGCCAGTCACCACGCGCCTGTTCGAAACCTCTTCAACTCCGGCCGCCTAAGCGCTGAGTTTCCTGGCCCGCTTCTCGGGGCTGGTCGTCAGCCATACGGCCTCCATGGCGACGCTGACCAACCGCCACTACGCCCACAACGTGCAGCAGATAGAGGCGGAGCTGGCCCTTCGGGGTCGCAACCCGGCGCTGCTGCCGTGAAGGCGAAGGCGCTGCTGGTCGGGCTGTTGCTGGGCGGCCTCGACGTGCTTCTGCTCGCCATCTTCAGCCGCCGCTATGGCGCGCCCGCGTCCGCCGCGCTGTTCGGCGCTCTGGCGGGGCTCGTCGCGTCGGTGGTCACCGAACGCGCCCTGACACGAGACGGCGTGCGCCCCTCTCGTTTAGATTGGCGGATGGTGTGCGCCTACCTGCTCGGCTTCGACGTCGCCTACGTCACTACGGCCCTGCTCGCCGGGCAGTGATGCCGACGCTCAACCCTTCGTCGCGTCCCAGCGGTCGAGCTCGTAGGCGATGCAGCGGTCGATGAGCAGGCGCCAGACGGGTTCGGCGATGGCCTCCGAGAGGCCGGCGGTCTGGGCGGCGGCGCGGACCTTGGTCACCACGTCTTCGATGCGGGCGCTGTCGTGCACGCGGTCGCGGGAGGATTTGAGGCGGGCTGCGGCGTCCATGTAGCGCTGGCGCTCGGCCAGGAGCGTGACCAGGGCGCGGTCCAGGGCGTCCACGCCTTCGCGCACCTCGGCCATGGAGGCGCAGGCCTCCGGCGCCACCCGGTCGTCGATCTCCATCGTGCGCGGGCTCAAATGCCGGCTCCGTTGTCCATGGTGGCCAGCTGCGCCTCGTGCTGCGCCGCCTCCTGCGCGATCCAGGCGGTGAAGGCCTTGACCGGGGCAAGCCGGCCCTTGGCCTTGGGGTGCACGGCGAAGTAGGCGAAGTCCACGTCGGTGGAGTCCGCCAGGGGGGCGACCAGCCGGCCGGAGTCCAGGTCCGCCTGCGCCAGCGCGCGCTTGGCCAGGGCCACGCCGCGGCCGGCCATGGCCGCCTCCAGGACGAGACTGGACTGGTTGTAGCGCGGCCCGCGGCCGCCATCGACCTGCGCCAGCCCGCGGGCCGTCAGCCACATGGGCCAGTCGGGGCAGCTGTCGTCGCTGTCGGGCGAGCCGTCGTGCAGCAGCACGTGGCGGTGCAGGTCCTCGGCGGCCTCCAGCGGCCGCTCGGCCAGGAGCGCGGGCGCGGCGACGGGGATCACCGTCTCGCGCATTAGACGCCGCACCTCCAGCCCGGGGTAGCGGCCAGACCCGTAGCGGATGGCCACGTCCACCTCGCCGGAGGCGAAGTCCACCAGCTCCATGCCCGCCTGCAGCCACACGTCCATCTCGGGATGCGCGGCCTCGAACCGGCCTAGGCGCGGCATCAGCCACTTGGCGGCGAAGGACGGGGCGACCGAGACGGTGACGCGCCGCCCGTCCACCCCCGCGGTGAGCAGCGACGAGGCCTCGGCGAGCTTGTCGAACGCGTCGCGCAGGGCGGGCAGGGCGGTCTGCGCCGCGTCGGTGAGCAGCAGGCCCCGCGGCGTGCGCCGGAACAGGGCGGAGCCGACGTAGTCCTCCAGATTCTGGATCTGCTGGCTGACGGCGCCCGGCGTCACCGCCAGCTCGTCGGCGGCGCGGCTGAAGTTCATGTGCCGCGCGCTCGCCTCGAAGGCGCGCAACGCGTTCAGCGGCGGCAGGCGGCGGCGTTCCATGTCAGATTTTCTGGGGCGGCACTTGCGAGATGAGACTTGCCTTTACGCGCCGCGGGGCGCTTGAAGCAACCGCCTCGGATACAGATGCGCTGAAGCCGTGACCCGTCCCGACAGCCTCGTCCCGCTCACCGGAGGGGGCGCACAGAGCGCGCGTCCGCCCTCCGGCTCGGGCCGCGTGACGCTCGTGGGCGCGGGGCCGGGCGACCCCGAGCTCCTGACGCTGAAGGCCTTGCGCGCCCTCGGCCGCGCGCAGGTGGTGGTGCACGACCGGCTGGTCTCCCCCGAGGTCATGGCCCTCGTTCCGCCCTGCGCCCGGCGGCTCTACGTGGGCAAGCGGCGCTCGCAGCATTCCGTGCCGCAGGGCGAGGTGGACGCGCTGCTGGTGGCCCTCGCCCGGGAGGGTTTGGAGGTGGTGCGGCTGAAGGGCGGCGATCCGTTCGTCTTCGGCCGCGGCGGCGAGGAGCTCCTGGCCTGCCGCGCCGCGGGCGTGCTCTGCGAGGTGGTCCCCGGGATCACCGCGGCGCAGGCCGCCTCCGCGCTCGCCGGCGCGCCGCTGACGCACCGGGGCGAGGCGCAGGCGGTGACCTTCGTCACCGGCCACGCCGCCCCGGACGGGGAGGGCGGCTGGCGCGAACCGGACCTCGACTGGGCCGCCCTGGCCCGGCCGAACCACACGGTGTGCGTCTACATGGGCCTGGCCACCGCGCCGACCATCGCCGCGCGCCTGCTGGCCGCCGGCCGCGCCCCGGGCACGTCCGTCCTGCTGGTGGAGAACGTCTCGCGGCGGGAGGAACGGCGGGTGCTCACCACCCTTGCGGGGCTCGGCGAGGCCGCGGCGGCGCTGGACGGGCCGACGGTGCTGATGATCGGCGAGACGGCGGCCATGGCGGCCACCCGCTCCACCGCTCATCCCGGCGAAAGCCGGGAGCCAGGCTCGGCCGGCGACCAGGGCGCCGCGGGTGATCCGCGCTCCGACGTGACCTGGGTCCCGGCTTTCGCCGGGATGGGCGGGCGGGGGAGGGCGGGATGAGCCTCCAGGCCCTTACCGCCAATGACCTCCTCACGGGCGAGCCGGTCTTCCGCCGAGGCGCCGCCTGGGCCGGCCGCCTGCCCGATGCGTATGTCTACGCCGACGCCGATGCGGCCGCGCAGGCGCTCGCCCTCGCAAAGGCGGAGGCGACGGCCGTCGTCGATCCCTACCTGATCGACTGCGTCATGGAGGGCGAGGTCGCCGTGCCGATCAGCTACCGCGAGCGCGTCCGCGCGCTCGGCCCCACCGTGCATCCCGACATGGGCAAGCAGGCCGAGGGCGGGGAGGCGGTTCGCGTGCTCCAGGCCGCCACCGGCTCCGGCCGCTCCGCCGGTCGGGTCAGCCTGATCGCGCGGAAGACGTAGGCCGCCATGTACCGCTACGACGCCATCGACGACGCGGTGGTCCGCGACCGCGCCGCCGAGTTCCGCGACCAGGTGGCCCGCCGCCTGGCCGGCGAGATCACCGAGGCTCAGTTCAAGCCGCTCCGGCTGATGAACGGCCTGTACCTGCAGCTGCACGCCTACATGCTGCGGGTGGCCATCCCCTACGGCGTGCTGGACTCGGCCAAGCTGCGCGGCTTGGCGGCGGTCGCGCGCAAGTACGACAAGGGATACGGCCACTTCACCACGCGCCAGAACCTGCAGTTCCACTGGATCAAGCTGCGCGACGCGCCGGCGATCCTGGACGATCTGGCGACCGTGGGCCTGCACGCGATCCAGACCAGCGGCAACTGCATCCGCAACGTCACCAGCGACCCCTGGGCGGGCGCCGCCGCCGACGAGGCGGACGACCCGCGCGTGTGGTGCGAGGCGTTGCGCCAGTGGTCCACGCTGCACCCCGAGTTCTCGTTCCTGCCGCGCAAGTTCAAGATCGCCGTCACGGCGAGCGCGCACGACCGCACCGCGGCCCGCGTCCACGACGTGGGCCTGATCGTGAAGCGCGACGGGGAGGGGCGGCTGGGCTTCGAGGTGATCGTGGGAGGAGGGCTGGGCCGGACGCCCTACGTCGGCCCGACCATCAAGCCGTTCCTGCCCGCCGAGCACCTGCTCAGCTACCTGACCGCCGTGCTGCGCACCTACAATCGCCAGGGCCGGCGCGACAACCTGTTCAAGGCGCGCATCAAGATCCTGGTGGCGGCCCTGGGCGCCGAGGCCTTCGCGGCGGAGGTCGAGCGCGAGTGGGAGGCGATGGACCGCGCCGCCGTCGACCTGCCCGACCTGGAGCTGGCCCGCATCCGCGCCAGCTTCGGCTTCACCCCGTTCGCGCCCCTGCCCGCGCGCTCGCCGGAGCTGGAGGCCGCGCGCGCGGCGGACCCGGCGCTCGCCCGCTTCACGCGCAACAACGTGGTGGCGCACAAGCGGCCGGGCTACGCCATCGTCAACGTCACGCTGAAGACGCCGGGCGAGGTGCCGGGCGACGCCAGCGCCGACCAGATGGACGCCCTGGCCGACCTCGCCGCCCGCTACAGCTTCGACGAGATCCGGGTCACCCACGAGCAGAACCTCGTCCTGCCGCACGTGAGGCTCGCCGACGTGCCGCTGGTGTTCGCCGAGCTGCAGCGGATCGGCCTGGCCACGCCCAACCTCGGCCAGGTGTCGGACATCATCGCCTGCCCGGGGTTGGACTACTGCGCCCTGGCCAACGCCCGCTCCATCTCGGTGGCGCAGGACATCGCCACCCGGTTCGCCGACCCCGAGCGCGCCGACGCGGCGGGCGAGCTGAAGGTCAAGATCTCCGGCTGCATCAACGCCTGCGGGCACCACCACGTGGGCCACATCGGCATCCTCGGCGTCGATAAGCGCGGCGAGGAGTTCTACCAGCTCACCCTCGGCGGCTCGGGGGCGGAGGACGCGCGTCTCGGCGACGGTCTCGGCCCCGCGCTGCCCGTCGATCGCGTCGGCCCTGCGGTGGAGGCCATCGTGGACGCCTATCGCCGTGAGCGGCGCGAGGGCGAGCGGTTCAACGACACCTATGCGCGCCTCGGCGTCGCCCCGTTCAAGGACGCCGTGTATGGCCCGCCTGATCCGGCTTGAGCGCACGGAGCACGGGCCGGCCTTCTCCGACGCCGACGACCCGTTCGTCGCCCTGGAGGAGGGGCGCGAGCCCACGCCCGGCGCCCCGGTGCTCGTGCCGCTGGAGCGCTTCCGGTCGGAAGGCGCCGCCTGGCTCGACGCCGGGCTGACCGTGGGCGTGCGCCTGGCCGCCGACGAGGGGCCGGAGAGCCTGTCCAACGCCCTGCCGCGCCTGGCGCTGGTGGCGCTGGACTTCCCGATCTTCCGCGACGGCCGCGCCTACTCCTCCGCCGCGCTTCTGCGCGAGCGCCTGCGGTGGACGGGCGAGCTGCGCGCGGTGGGCGACGTGCTGCGCGAGCAGGCCTGGCTGATGGTGCGCGCGGGCTTCGACAGCTTCGCCCCCGCCGACGGCAGCATCGCCGGGCAGTGGGCGGAGAAGGCGGGCCGCTTCCGCCACGTGTACCAGCCCGCGCCGGACGGGCGGGCGCCGGCGTGGGCGGAGCGGGCGCCATGACCTCCTCCCCTGCGAAGCGGGGGAGGAGGTCCGGCCCGCATTTCGGATCCTGAAGAAGGCGACTATCTAGCCGCCATGTCCGAGGTCCTCACCGCCGCCGCGCCCGCCAAGCCCAAGCTCGAGTCCGCCGTCCACCACGTGGAGACGGTGCTGTGGGTGAAGCACTGGACCGACCGGCTGTTCTCGTTCGCCATCACCCGCCCGCCGAGCTTTCGCTTCCGCTCGGGCGAGTTCGTGATGATCGGCCTGCCGGGCGTCGACAGCCCCAAGCCCATCCTGCGCGCCTACTCGGTGGCCAGCCCCGGCTTCGCCGACGAGCTGGAGTTCTTCTCCATCAAGGTGGCGGACGGCCCGCTCACCTCGCGGCTGCAGACGATCGAGGCGGGGGACCAGATCTTCCTGGGCAAGAAGCCCACCGGCACCCTGGTGCTCGACGCGCTGAAGCCCGGGCGCAACCTCTACCTGATCGGCACGGGCACCGGCCTCGCCCCCTGGCTGTCGGTGGCGCGCGATCCCGACGCCTACGAGCGCTTCGAGCGGGTGATCGTGTGCCACACGGTGCGCGAGGTGAAGGACCTGGCCTACCGCGACCTGTTCGAGCGCGGGCTGAAGGAGGACGAGGTGTTCGGCGAGTTGGCCGGCCCGCAGCTGACCTACTACCCCACCGTCACCCGCGAGCCGTTCGAGACGCCCGGCCGGATCACCGACCGCATCGCCTCGGGCGCCCTGTTCCGCGACCTCGGGCTGGACCAGGAGCGGTTCGACCCGGCGCAGGACCGGATCATGCTCTGCGGCTCGATGGACATGATCAAGGAGGTCGCCGCCCAGCTGGAAGGCCACGGCCTCGTGGAGGGCTCCAACGCCGAGCCGGGAGACTTCGTGCTCGAACGGGCCTTCGTCGGCTGATGCGGATCGGGCGCGCGCTCCTGGTCGCGCTCCTGCCGCTCGGCGGGTGCCGAGACCCAGGGCCTGCACGGCCCGAGCGCCCGCCCGCCGCCGTCGTTGCGGCCACGACCGCGCCTTGCGTGATCCTGGCCGACCCGCACGCGGCCGACGCCCTGGTGGTCAACTCCGGCGCGCAGGTCTCCGCACCCCGCTGCGAGGTCCATGTGGCGTCGGACGCGCGGCCCTCGACGACGCTGAATGCTGTCAGCCGGCTGGATCTGGGCCAGCTCTGCGTGGCGGGCGACATCGCCCGGCATGGCGGGGATGTGACCAACGCCCTGCGCGGCTGTTCGGCGACCATCGACCCCTGGCTGCGCCGCCCGCCCGCGCCCCGCCCGGCCGTGGACGCGCCCTGCGACGACCGGCCCCGAGCGGTGGACGGCGGCGCCGTCGCACTGCGCCCCGGCGTGTGGTGCGGCGGCCTCGCCTTCAACGGCGCGCCGACCGTCACCCTGGAGCCCGGTCTGTACGTGATCCGCGGCGGCGACTGGGTGCTGAACGGGGGGACCTACCGCGGAGCGGGCGTGAGCCTGTACTTCGCCGACGGCTCCAAGCCCGTGTTCAACAGCGGCGTCGACCTGCAGCTCTCCGCCCCCGCGGACGGCCCACGCGGCGGCGTGCTGATGGACGAGGCGCCGGGCCTGGCGCCCTCCACCCTGACCTTCGATGACGCCCGCACGTTCCGGCTCGACGGGATCGTGCACCTGCCGAGCCGCCGCACCGTGTGGAACAGCGGCTCGCGGCTTGAGGGCCGTCCGCTGGCGGTGTTCGGCGCGGCGGTGCTGAACGGGACCATCTGGACGCTGGCGCCTCCGCCGGTGAGGGTGAGGTGATGTCGCGCCCGGCCCCCGCTCCCCCGTCGTCCGGCGCATACCTGGGGCGCCACACGGGTCGTCCCGCCCGGCCCGTCCTGATCGCGGGGGCCGGACCGGCGGGGCTCACCCTCGCGATCGGCCTGCGCCTGGCCGGGGTGGAGGCCGAGGTGATCGACGCCGCGCCTGAGCCGAAGCGCGAGCCCCGCGCCGCCGTGGTCTGGCCGCGCACCGCTGAGGTGCTCGCCGGCTGGGGGCTCGGGCCCGGCCTCCGCGCGGGCGGCGTTCCGCTCGCGGCGGCGCGGGTGCACGTGCGCGGGCGCGAGCGCGGCGCCCTGCGCTTCGGCGACCTGCCGCTCGCCTTTCCGCGGCCCCTGGTGATCGAGCAGGACGCGGTGGAGGACCTGCTGCGCGCCCGCTTCGCCGAGCTCGGCGGCCGCGTGCGCGCCGGCGTGCGGCTCGACGGGCTGGAGCTCGCGCCGGAGCACGCCGACGTGCGTCTGGCGACCGCGGCGGGCGAGGAGCGCCGCCGCTTCGCCTGGGTGGTCGGCGCGGAGGGCGCGCGCAGCGCGGTGCGCAAGGCGGCGGGCCTGCGCTTCCTCGGCCGGCCCCGGCCGGACGTCACCTGCCTGCAGGGCAACGCGCGGGTGCGCTGGCGCTTCGAGGACCGGACGGGGGAAGGGCGCTTCTTCCTGGGCCGCGGCGCCACGCTCGGCGCCTTCGTCACCCCCGCGGGCGACCACCGCCTGTACATGTTCCGCAGCGACCCGGACCCGGACCGCGCCGGCCCGCCCACGCTGGGCGAGGTGGAGGCGCTCGCCCGCGAGCTGACGGGCGACGCCGGCCTGCGGCTGGAGCCCCCGGCGCGGCCGTGGCTGAACTTCGCCCGCTTCCAGGAGCGCACGGCCGAGCGGCTGGTGCGCGGCCGCGCTCTGCTCGTGGGGGACGCCGCGCACGTGTGGCCCGCGGTGGGCGGCCACGGCATGGCGGTGGGCGTCGCGGGGGCGCACCGGCTGGCGGGCGAGCTCGCCCCCGTGGTGCGCGGCGAGGCGGACCCGCGCGCGCTGGAGGGCTATTGCCGCGACCAGCGCCGGCTGGCGCGCCGGTGCGCCCGGCTGGCCGACCTTGACATCCTGGAGCGGCCCAACGGGCCCGCCACGCTGGCCGCCCTGGACCTCACGCTGCCCGTGCTGCTGGGCCTCCCCGCCGTGGGGCGGGGCGTGGAGCGGATCATCGCGGGGCTGGGCCACGGGCCGACGCCGGCGGCCGTCGTTGCGGGCTGAGCCCGGCCACCAGCGCCGCCGCGCCGCGGACCAGGCGCACGCCGGCCAGCAGCCCCGCGGCCACGCCGTACATGGCCCAGGCCGCCCCCTGCGCCGCCAGGGAGAGCGCCCGACACCGGCCGCCAGCCCGCCCACCCCCGATCACCATCGCGTCCATCGGTCCCGCCCCGCTCGCCTCGGCGTCGAAGCTGTGACACACGGCCGTCGCGGGCGTGCGTCAGAGCCGGTCGCACGCCGAAGCGCCGGAGCCGCCGCATGATCCGCTCGACTGCTCGCCCGCGCGCCGCGCTCGTGCTGGCGGCCGCCGTCGTGCTCACCGCGAGCGCGCTCGGCGCCGTCCACGCCGCCCGGGCCTGGGGCGCCAGCGGCCACCGCATCATCGGCCAGGCGGCCATGCTGGCGTTGCCCGCCGACCTGCCCGCCTTCCTGCGCACCCGTGCGGCCGTGCAGGACGTGAGCGAGCTGGCGCGCGAGCCCGATCGCTCCAAGGGGGGCGGCAAGCCGCACGACGCCGACAGCGACCCCGGCCACTTCGTCGACCTCACCGAGGACGGCCACGTCTTCACCGCCGCGGGCCCCTCCATCGACGCCTTGCCCGCAGACCGTCTCGTCTTCTCCGAGGCGCTGACCAGGGCGGACATCAGCCTCTTCAAGGCCGGCTGGCTGCCCTACAACCTGATGGACGGCGAGCAGCAGCTGGTGCGCGACTTCGCCCTGTGGCGCGTGGCCTCCGCCCTGGCCAGGAACCCCCAGGTCCCCGCCCGCGAGCGCGCCTGGTACGCGCAGGACAGGGCGCTGCGCGAGCGGCTGACGATCCGCGACCTGGGCGTCTGGGCGCACTACGTGGGCGACGCCAGCCAGCCGCTGCACGTGTCCATCCACTACAACGGGTGGGGCAAGGACTATCCGAACCCGCAGGGCTTCACGCTGGACCCGATCCACGGCCCGTTCGAGGACGAGTTCGTCTACCAGAACGTCACCCTCAGGACCGTTCAGGCCGTCCTGCCGGCCCCGGCGGACTGCGGGCCCACGATCCAGGCCTGCACCTCCGGCTACCTGCGGACCACGCTCCGCGAGGTCGAGCCCCTGTACAAGCTCTGGAAGGAGGGGGCTTTCTCGACGGTCGGCGACGCCCGCGGCCGCGCCTTCGCCACGGAGCGGGTCGCCGCCGGCGCGGCCATGCTGCGCGACCTCGTGGTGCGCGCCTGGCGCGAGAGCGGCGAGGCGGAGGTCGGCTACCGCCCGGCCTACAAGGTGCGCGACATCGAGGCGGGGCAGGCGATCCCCTTCAGCGTGCTCTACGGGGAGGGCCCCGTTGGCTGACGAGGCGCTGAAGAACCCCGGCCCGCTGCAGTTCGGCCGGGCGCCGGAGGGCCCGCCGCCGCGGGATCGGCCCGCCGCCTTCGCGGTGGCGGCGCGCGAGGGCCGCATCGCCACCGCCCTCATCACGCGCCCGGAGGGGACCTACACCGACCTGCCCGGCGGCGCCCTGGAGGACGGCGAGGACGACGCGGCCGCCTGCGTGCGCGAGTTCGGCGAGGAGACCGGGCTCGTGATCCGCCCGTTGCGCCTGCTGGGCCGCGCCTCGCAGTTCCTGCGCACGGTGGAGGGCGAGCCGGTGAACAACCGCTGCGCCCTGTTCGAGGCCGAGTGCGTCGGCGAGGACGCCGCGCTCAAGACCGAGCCGGACCACGAGCTCCGCTGGCTCCACCCGCACGACGCCTTGCGCGTGCTCCGCCACGACGCCCATGCCTGGGCCGTCGCCACGTGGCTGCGGGGCGGCTGAGGGAGCGCGCCATGGGCTACATCCTGACCAACGGCTTCGCCATCCTGCTGGCCGCCGCCGCCGGGCTGGCCGTGGGGGCGGTGTTCCTGGCGGCGCGAGGTCGTGGCTCATCGCCGCCGTCGGAGCTCGCCTGGCCATGGCTGGCCACGCTGGCCTTCGCGGCGGAGGCCTGGCTCGCGGCGATCCTGGCCGGAGCGCTGATCGTGGCCCCGAGCACGCCCCAGGCGGGGCCCTGGACCATGGCGCTGGCCAGCGCGGCGGTGATCTGGATCGGCTTCGTCGTCCCCACCATCGCCGTCACGAACACCGCCCGGGGGGTCGGCTGGCGCGGGACGCTGAGGGACGTCCTGCACTGGCTGCTCGTGGTGCTGGCGCAAGCGGCCGTGCTCCGGGCGGTGGGCGTGAGCGCGCCCGCTTAGCGCACCAGTTCGCGCATGGCGCGGTCCAGCCCCTCCAGGGTGAGGGGGTACATGCGCTCGCCCATCAGGCGCTTGAGCATGACGGTGGAGGCGGTGTGCTCCCAGTAGCGCTCGGGCGTGGGGTTCAGCCACACGGCGCTCTCGTAGATGTCGGTGACGCGGGTCATCCAGGCGGCGCCAGGCTCCTCGTTCCAGTGCTCGACGCTGCCGCCGGGCTGGGTCACCTCGTAGGGGCTCATGGTGGCGTCGCCGACGAAGACGACCTTGTAGTCGTGCGGATACTTGTGAAGCACATCAAAGGTGGAGAGCTTCTCCGTCGCCCGCCGGCGATTGTCCTTCCACACCGACTCGTATAGGCAGTTGTGGAAGTAGAAGAACTCCATGTTCTTGAACTCGGTGCGCGCCGCGCTGAACAGCTCCTCGCAGACGCGGATGTGGCTGTCCATGCTGCCGCCGATGTCGAAGAACAGCAGCACCTTGATGGTGTTGCGCCGCTCCGGCCGCAGCTGGATGTCCAGGTAGCCCTTCTCCGCCGTGCCCTGGATGGTGCCGTCCAGGTCCAGCTCCTCCGGCGCCCCCTGGCGGGCGAACTTGCGGAGGCGGCGCAGCGCGATCTTGATGTTGCGCGTGCCGAGCTCGACGGTGTCGTCGAGGTTCTTGTACTCGCGCTTGTCCCACACCTTCACCGCCCGGCCGTGGCGAGACGCCTCCTGGCCGATGCGCACGCCCTCCGGGTTGTAGCCGTGCGCGCCGAACGGGCTCGTGCCGGCGGTGCCGATCCACTTGTTCCCGCCCTGGTGGCGGCCCTTCTGCTCCTCGAGCCGTGCTTTAAGCGTCTCCATCAGCTTGTCGAAGCCGCCCAGCGCCTCGACCTGCGCCTTCTCCTCCTCCGTGAGGAACTTTTCAGCCAGCTTGGTCAGCCAGTCTTCGGGAATCTCGGCCAGCAGGCTCTCGTCGACCTTCTCGAACCCCTTGAACACGTGGGCGAACACGCGGTCGAACTTGTCGAGGTTCTTCTCGTCCTTCACCAACGCCGAGCGCGACAGGTAGTAGAAGTCATCCACCGACAGGCCGATCACGTGCTTGTCCATGGCCTCCATCAACAGGAGGTACTCGCGCAGCGATACCGGCACCTTGGCGGAGCGCAGCTCGGTGAAGAGCGAGAGGAACATTCAGCGGTGCTCCAGCAGGCCGGCCAGCAGGACGCGCAACTCCGGCGCGCGTTCGACGGCGCTGGTCCACAGGATCGTCGGATCGACGCCGGGGTAGGCATGCGCGAGGCGGTGGCGCAGGCCGACGATGGACGGCCAGGGCGCCGGAACCGCGGTCTTCAGCTCGGGAGACAGCTGGCTTGCCCCCTCACCTATGACCAGAAGGTTCATGGCGACAGCATCGACGCGCATCTGTTCGGCGAGGAACGCCTCGACATCGCGCCCGGCCGTGTAGATGGCGAGCCGATCAAGGCAGGCCATCATGGCCGACAACACCAGCTCGTCGTTCTCAGACAGCGATCAACTCCCGACCAGCCCTTTCAGCGACCAGCCTGTGCAGTGCGGCGTCGGTCGAGAGCTCCACGCGTCTGCCCAGCCGGTCGGCCAATTCCAGCTCGATCCCGAAGAACTCCCATCCCAATGGGCGGCTTAGAGTACACAGGAGGTCCACGTCGCTGTCCTCCCGCGCCTCGTCCCGCGCGAAGGAGCCGAACAGGCGCAGGTCGACCACGCCCTGGCTCTCCAGCCAGGGCTTGAGCTCGCGCAGGCGCTCGAGGAGTTCGGCCCGGGTCATGCGGCCAGCCTACCAGCCGACGCCGGCCGGCGCATGATGAACTCGTGGTCGGTCACCTCGCCCACGGGGTAGCCGTACTCGCCGACCTTCTCGAAGCCATAGCGGGCGTAGAAGCGCTGGGCCCGGTGGTTGCCGCTCCATACGCCCAGCCAGACCGGGCGGGGGCCGTCGCGGAGCAGCCAGGTCATCGCGGTCTCCATAAGGCGCGGCGCCAGACCCGCTCCCTTCTGGTCGGCCCGGACGTAGAGGCGGCGGAGCTCGCGATCTCCCGGCCGGAGCTCGGTGTGCGGCAAGGCGGCGGGGCCCGCGGTGGCGAAGCCGACGGGCTCGCCGCCGCGCTCGGCCAGCCAGGCGCGGGAGGCGCGATCCGCCAGCAGCGCCTCCGCCCGGTCCACGGCGTAGGCGCGGGCGTGGAACTCGGCCAGGTCGTCGGCCGAGTAGGGCATGCCGAAGCCCTCCACGAACGTGTTCAGGAAGGTGGCCCAGCCCAGCTCCGACAGGGTGCGGGCGTCGGCCGGCCCGGCGACCCGGATCGTGATCTCGTCCATGCCGCCGCCTTGGCGCGGGCGACGCGGCCGATCAAGCGCCGTGGCCCCGCCCGTCCGCTGCCGGTAGTCTTTCGGCGATGAGCCTGCCGATCCTCACCCATCCGGACATGCTGCGGCACGACAACGGCGCCGGCCACCCGGAGAGCCCTGCGCGCCTCACCGCCGTGCTCGACGCCCTGGCCGACGCCGGCCTTGCGGGCGACCTGCGCGAGGCGCGGCCGGCGGAGCGGGCGGCGCTAGAGCGCGTCCACCCGGCCGGGTACGTCGACGCCCTTCTGGGGGCGGAGCCGGAGGAGGGCGCCTCGCCCGCCCAGCTCGACCCGGACACGACGGTCGGTCCCGGCAGCCCGCGCGCCGCCTTGCTTGCCGCCGGCGCGGCGGTGGACGCCGTGCGCGGGGTCGCCGGGGGCGACTACGCCCGGGCCTTCTGCGCCGTGCGTCCGCCCGGCCACCATGCCGAGCCGGACACGCCCATGGGCTTCTGCCTGTTCTCCACCGTGGCCGTGGCGGCGCTGGAGGCGCAGGCGGCCGGGCTGCGCCGGGTGGCGGTGCTCGACTTCGACGTGCACCACGGCAACGGCACGGAGGCGGCGTTCGCCGGGCGGCCCGACCTGTGGTTCGGCTCCATCCACCAGTGGCCGCTCTATCCCGGCACGGGCCCGGACGGCGAGGCCGACGAGGGCCGGACGCTGAACGTGACGGTGGACCCGGACGCGCCCCGCGAGACCTGGCGCGCCCGCTTCGCCGACCGGCTGATGCCCGCCCTCGACGCCTTCGCGCCGGACCTGATCCTGGTCTCCGCCGGGTTCGACGCTCACGCCAGGGACCCGCTCGCCCACCAGCGGCTGGAGGCGGCGGACTTCGCCTGGGCCACCCGCGCCATCCTGGAGGTGGCGAGGAGCCGCACCGGGGGCCGGGTTGTGTCCTCCCTGGAGGGCGGATACGACCTCCGGGGCTTGAGCGCGTCCGCCGTCGCCCACGTGCGGGCCCTGCAGGGGGACTGACGGGCCGCGCGCCCCGAGACGATGGCGTCCATCACCACCGAGCCTGCGGCTTCCGTGTCGCCCGGCCGTCCGGGCTCCATCACGCTCGCCCGACACGGGGAGCCCGCGCTCTCCCGGCGCATCCGCCTCGACGCGGCCGGCTACCGCCGCTGGTGGGCGGCCTACGAGGAGGGCGGCATCCTGCCGGGCCAGACGCCGCCCGACGGGCTGCTGAGCCTGGCCCGAGAGGCGGACGTGATCTTCGCCTCCACCCGTCGCCGGGCGGTGGAGACCGCCGAGGCGGTGCTCGCCGGCAAGCACTTCGTGCGCGATCCGCTGTTCATCGAGGCGCCGCTGCCGCCGCCGCGCCTGCCGGGCTTCGTGCGCTTCGGCCCGCGCACCTGGGGCGTGATGGCGCGCACCAGCTGGTGGCTCGGCGGGCACGCGGGCGAGGAGAGCCGCGACGCCGCCAAGGCCCGCGCCCGCGAGGCCGCCGACCGCCTGGTCCGCGCCGCGGAGGCGGAGGGCCGCGTGCTGGTGCTGGCGCACGGTTACTTCAACATGATGGTCGGCCGCGAACTCAGGAAGCGCGGCTGGCGCTTGGCCGAGGACCGCGGCTTCAAGTACTGGGCCGTGCGGCGCTTCGAGCGCCGCCGCCGGAGTTCCCCCGCATGAGCGACGCCCCCCCCGGTCGACCTCCGGCCGCCGACGACGTGTCCGCCCTCTCGTTCGAGCAGGCGCTGGCGCAGCTCGAGGAGATCGTGGCCAAGCTCGAGTCCGGCCAGACGGAGCTGGAGCGCTCCATCGAGCTCTACGAGCGCGGAGCCCGCCTCAAGGCGCATTGCGAGCAGCGCCTGCGCGCGGCGCAGCTGCGCGTGGAGCGCATCGTCGTGGGGCGGGATGGCGAGGCCACGGGCGTCCAGCCCGCCGACTTCGACGCCTGACGACCCAGGCGTGTCCGTGGCGCCACGACCGTGGCGGCCGGCGCACGGTCGGGTGGACAAATGGTTTCACCCCCGCAGAATTGGACGGACCGGCCGTCCGCGCATGGTAAGGCCCGCAGCTTGAACACGGATTCCGGCGCCGACGCCGGGCCAGAGGTCGTATGCCCCTGAACACTCCGCTCCTCGACACGGTCAAGATCCCGGCCGACTTCCGCGGTTTCTCCAACGCCCAGCTGCGGCAGCTGGCCGACGAGACGCGCGCCGAGATGATCGACGCCGTGAGCCAGACGGGCGGCCATCTCGGCTCGGGCCTGGCGGTGGTCGAGCTGACCGTGGCGCTGCACGCGGTCTATGACACGCCCAGCGACATCGTCATCTGGGACGTCGGCCACCAGGCCTATCCGCACAAGATCCTCACCGGACGGCGCGACCGCATCCGCACCCTGCGCCAGGGCGGCGGCCTGTCCGGCTTCACCAAGCGCGCGGAGAGCGAGTACGACCCGTTCGGCGCGGCGCACGCGGCGACCTCGATCAGCGCGGCGCTCGGCTTCGCCGCGGCGCGCGACCTGTCGGGCGGCGACAACCGCGTGGTGGCGGTGATCGGCGACGGCTCCATGAGCGCGGGCATGGCCTACGAGGCCATGAACAACGCCGCCGAGACCACCAAGCAGCTCACCGTGGTCCTCAACGACAACGACATGTCGATCGCGCCCCCCGTGGGCGGCATGAGCGCCTACCTCGCGGGCATCGTCTCGGGCGGCAACTACCAGTGGCTGCGCAAGGTCGGGAAGGGTGTCGCCGAGCACCTGCCGCGCCCCTTCGCCACCGCCGCCAAGCGCGCGGAGGAGTACGCCCGGGGCATGGTGGCCGGCGGCACCTTCTTCGAGGAGCTGGGCTTCTACTACGTCGGCCCGATCGACGGGCACGACATGGACGCCCTGGTCGATATCCTGCGCAAGGTGCGCGAGATCAAGGACATGCCCGTCCTGGTCCACGTCGTCACCCAGAAGGGCAAGGGCTACAGCTACGCCGAGAAGGCGGCCGACAAGTACCACGGCGTGGTCAAGTTCGACGTGGTCTCCGGCCAGCAGGCCAAGTCCAAGCCGAACGCGCCCAGCTACCAGAACGTGTTCGGGGCCGAGCTGGTCAAGCACGCGGAGCGCGACCCGAAGATCGTGGCCATCACCGCCGCCATGCCCTCCGGCACCGGGGTGGACATCTTCAACAAGCGGTTTCCCGAGCGCACCTTCGACGTGGGCATCGCCGAGCAGCACGCCGTCACCTTCGCCGCCGGGCTTGCGGCCGACGGCATGCGTCCGTTCTGCGCCATCTACTCCACCTTCCTGCAGCGCGGGTACGACCAGGTGGTCCACGACGTGGCCATCCAGCGCCTGCCCGTGCGCTTCGCCATGGACCGCGCGGGCCTGGTCGGCGCGGACGGCCCCACGCACGCGGGCTCGTTCGATGTCGGCTACCTCGGGGCCCTGCCGGGCATGGTGCTGATGGCGCCCTCCGACGAGGCCGAGCTGGCCGCCGTGGTCGCCACGGCGGTGGCGATCGACGACCGGCCGAGCGCCTTCCGCTATCCCCGCGGCGAGGGGGTGGGCGTGGACATCCCGGAGCTGGCGGCCCCGCTGGAGATCGGCCGCGGCCGCATCGTGCGCGAGGGCAACGCGCTGGCCATCCTGTCGCTCGGCACGCGCCTGCAGGAGAGCCTGATGGCCGCCGAGCAGCTCGCCGCCCGCGGCCTCTCGGCCACCGTCGCCGACGCCCGCTTCGCCAAGCCGCTGGACGAGGAGCTGATCCTGCGCCTGGCCCGCGAGCACGAGTGCCTGATCACGGTGGAGGAGGGGGCCATGGGCGGCTTCGGCGCCTTCGTGCTCCAGCTCCTGTCCGACAAGGGCGCGCTCGACCGCGGCCTCAAGGTGCGCACCATGGTGCTGCCCGACGTCTTCCAGGACCAGGACAAGCCGGAGGTGATGTACGCCAAGGCGGGCCTCGACGCGGCGGGCATCGTGCGCACCGCACTGAACGCGCTGGGCGTGGACGCGGCCAAGACGGGCGGCCTGCGGGCCTAGTCTTTGTTTCCGCTCATCCGGCCAACGCCGGGACTCGGGTCGGGGAGCGGAGATGCAGAAACTCGCCATCTCGAGGCCGAGCTCGGGACGACGGTCGGAACTGGGTCCCGGCTTCGCCGGGATGAGCGGAGAGGGAACGGCGACGTGAGATTGCTGCAGATCGCAGGCGGCCTCGCCCTGCTGCTTTCCGCGGGCCAGGCGATCGCGGCCACCGTCACGCTCACCGTCCAGGCGCCCGCCTCCGCAGCCGCGCCGCTCTCCGGCCGCGTGCTGGTGTTCGCCAAGGCGCTCGCCGCGGGCGAAGCCAAGCCCGCCGAGGTGGACGCGGGCTCGTTCGACGCACGCGAGACCGCCGTGGCGGCGCAGCAGGTGACCGGCCTCGCCCCAGGCGCCTCCGTGACCGTGGACGCCGACGTGCAGGCCTTCCCCAGCGCCTTCTCGGCGCTCAAGCCCGGGCGCTACGCGGTGCAGGCGGTGCTCGACCAGGGTGCGCCCTACAACTACGCCGGGCGCGGCGCGGGCGACCTCGTGACCGAGGTGGCGGAGGTGACTCTGCCGGGCGCCGGCCCCGCGCTGCATCTCGGCGCGCCGCTGCCCGCCCGGGACCCGAAGGCGCCGAACCCTCGCGCTCCCGAGGCGATCAAGGCCTCCTACCCGCAGGCCGCCGCCGACATCCGCGAGCTCGATTTCGTCAGCCCCGCGCTGACGCGCTTCTGGGGCCGCGACACGCACGTGCGCGGCTGGGTGCTGCTGCCGCCGGGCTACGGCCAGGGCGGCGCACGCTTTCCGACCGTCTACTGGACGCACGGCTACGGCGGCGGCCTGGCGGGCGCCTACGACGGCGCCGTCGCACGCTGGCGCGACATGAAGGCGGGCGCCATCCCGCCGATGATCTGGGTGTTCCTCGACGAGTCCGGCCCCACCGGCACGCACGAGTTCGCCGACAGCGTGAACAACGGCCCGTGGGGCCAGGCGCTCACCGCCGAGCTGATCCCGCAGCTGGAGCGCACCTACCGGATGGACGCCAGGCGCTCCGGCCGCTTGCTCACCGGCCACTCCTCCGGCGGCTGGGCCACGCTGTGGCTGCAGGTGCGGTATCCGAAGCTGTTCGGGGGCGCCTGGCCCACCTCGCCCGACTCCAGCGACTTCCACGACTTCACCGGCGTCGACATCTACCGCCCGAACGCCGACGCCTACCGCAAGCCGGACGGCGCGCCCGGGCCGCTGATCCGCGACAAGGGCCGCGTGCTCGCCACCTTCGAGGACTTCGCGCGGCTGGAGGCGGTGATCGGCCCCTACGGCGGCCAGATCAGCTCCTTCGACTGGGTGTTCTCCCCGCGCGGCGAGGACGGGCGGCCGCAGCCCCTGTTCGACCGCGCCACCGGCCGCATCGACCCCGCCGTGGTCGCCTACTGGCGCGAGCGCTACGACATCGCCCACATCGTGGAGCGCGACGCGGCGCGGCTTAAGCCCGACCTCGACGGGAAGGTTCACCTGATCGTCGGCACGGCGGACACCTTCTACCTCGACCAGTCCGCGCGCCTGCTGGAGGCGGCGATGACGCGCGCGGGCGTGCGCGCCTCGTTCCGCTACGTGCCCGGCCGCACGCACGGCGACCTGTACGGGATCGGCGCCGACCGGCAGGGGCTCACCAAGGTGATCGCCTGGGAGATGTACGGCGTGGCCCGTCCGGGGGCGAAGCCGCCCGCCGACCTGCCGGCCGTCCCGGTCACCTGATCCGGGATCACTCTGCTGCATTGCAGCGAAGTCATCCGCCGCCCCTTGCGCTGGACCTGGGGTCAAGCTCTACACCCGTCCATGTCCTCGCGCCGCTCCGGTTCGGATCTGCTCGGCGCGGCTTCGGCGACGGCCCTCGCCGCGCTGGCCCTCGCCGGCTGCGCGGGTTCCGGTCGGCTCTCCGTCCCAAACACGCCCTTGCCCACCGCCTACGAGGCCGGCTCAGCGGCGGACGGGGCCCTGCCGGCCCAGGCGCTGGACCGCTGGTGGACGCTGTTCGCCGACGCCCAGCTGACCGCCCTGGTGGAGGACGCCCTGGTCCGCGCGCCGGACGCCCGCTCCGCCTTCCAGCGCATAGAGGAGAGCCGCGCCCAGCGCGCGCAGACGCTCACCCGCTACAATCTGCGGGGCGACCTCACCGGCACGGCGCAGGTGCAGCGCACCGAGCAGGACTTCGGCAGCGGCCTGGGCGTCGCCACCGGCGTGGGCGGAACGGGAGCCGGAGTCGGCGCCGGGACAGGCGCGGGCGGCGTCGGCGGGGCCGGAACGACGGGCTCCTTCTTCACGCCGGCGGGCACGCTCTACACGGGGGCGGCGCAGTTCAACGTCACCTACGAGCTCGACCTGTTCGGCCGCCGCCGCACCGCCAGGCGCGGCGCCGACGCCGACCTGGCCGCCGCCCGCTTCGACTACGAGGCCACCCGGGCGACGCTGGCGCGCGACGTGGCCACGGGCCTGTTCCAGGCGCGCGGCTACGCCATCCAGCTCGCGGACGCGCGGGAGACGGCGCGCATCGCCGGCGAGCTGGCCCGGGTGGCGCGCCTGTCCGCCGAGCGCGGCCTCACCTCCACCGGCTCCGCCGCCCGGCTGGAGACGGAGGTCGGGACCGCCGAGGCCGAGGTGGCGCGCCTGGACGCGCTCACCCGCACCTCCCGCCGCACCCTCCTGGCCCTGGTCGGACGGGGCGGCGAGCCCCTGGACGTCCTGCCGCTGGAGGCCGTCGCCGCCGCGCCTCCCACGCCGCCGGCGGTCACCCCCGGCGAGCTGCTGCGCCGCCGCCCCGACGTGCGCGAGGCCGAGGCGCGCCTGCGCTCGCGCGCCGCCACGCTGCAGCTCGACCGGCTGGCGCTGTTCCCCGCCTTCACGCTCGCGCCCGGCGGCCAGATTTCGCGCGTGGCCGGGACCTACGACCTGACCAGCACGGTGTGGACCGTCGGCGTCAGCGCGCTCCTGCCCGTGCTCGACCGTCCGCGCCTGCTGGCGATCGTGCGCGGCGACCGGGCGCGCGGCGAACAGGCGGTGGTCGCCTACGAGCAGGCCGTGCAGAACGCCTACCGCGACGCCGAGAACGGCCTGGTCGCGCTCGCCGCCGACCGGCTGCGCATCGCGCGGCTGACGGAGGCGGCGGGCCGCGCCCGCTTCGCCTTCGACGCCTCGCGCCGCGGCTACGAGCTCGGCCTCCTCGACCTCAACACCCTGCTCGACGCCGAGCGGAGCTGGCGGGGCGCCCGCGCCCAGCTGACCACCGCCCAGATCACCGCGCTCACCGACGCCGCCACCCTGTTCCAGGCGCTGGGCGGCGGATGGACTCCCGCATGACCCGCCGCCCGCTGATCCTCGCCGCCGCGCTCCTCGCCGTGAGCGCCTGCCACAAGGCCGAGCCCGCCAGGCCCGCGGCGCGCGGCGACGCCCTGACCGTGACCGTGGCGCCCGTCGCCCGCCGCGAGCTCACCGGCGGGCTGGAGGCCTCCGGCGTGCTGGTCAGCCGCGAGGAGGCGGCGGTGAACACCGAGCTGAACGGCTACCGCGTCGCGCAGGTGTTCGTGGACCAGGGCGCGCAGGTGGCGCAGGGTCAGCCCCTGGCGCGGCTCGACGACACGCTGCTGCGCTCGCAGATCGCCCAGCAGCGCGCCGTCGTGCTCCAGCAGCGCGTGGCCGCCGAGCGGGCCGAGGAGGAGGCCGGGCGCGTGAAGGGCTTGGACAACGCCGGCGTGCTCCCCCAGGAGCAGATCGTGCAGCGGCGCCTGGGCGCGCGCACCGCCCGCGCGGTCGTGGCCGCCGCCCAGGCCCAGCTCGACGACCTGCTCACCCGGCAGAGGCTGATGACGGTGCGCGCGCCGGTGGCCGGCCGTGTGCTGGAGCGCACCGTCCGCCCCGGCGACGTGGCCAGCCCGTCGACCACCATGTTCCGCCTCGCGCGCGGAAGCGTGGTGGAGCTGAACGCCGAGCTGGCCGAGGCCGACCTCGCCAAGGTGGAGGCCGGCGACCCGGCCCGCGTGCGCCTGCCCAGCGGGGCCGAGGTGGGCGGCGTCGTGCGCCTGGTCAGCCCCGAGGTGGACGCGCAGACCCGCCTGGGCCGCGTGCGCGTGACCCTGCCCGTGCGGCCCGACCTGCGCCCCGGCGGCTTCGGCCGCGCCAGCTTCGAGGGCGCCTCGCACCTGGCCGTCGTCGCGCCGGAGAGCGCGGTGCGGTTCGATGCGGACGGCGCCTCGGTGATGGTGCTGGGCGAGGGCGACCGCGTCCGCCGTACGCCCGTGCGCACCGGCGTGCGCAAGGGCGGGTACGTCGAACTCCTGTCCGGCCCGCAGCCCGGCGCGCGGGTGCTGCTCGGCGGCGGCGCCTTCGTGCTGGACGGTGACCGCGTGCGCCCGGTGGAGCGCGCCTCATGAGCGGCTTCCGCATCTCCGCGGCGGCGATCCGCAACCCGATCCCGGTGGCGATCTTCTTCATCGCCCTGACCATCTCGGGCCTGCTCGCCTATGGCCGGCTGCCCATCAAGCAGTACCCGAACATCGCCTTCCCGGTGGTGGCCGTCGCCGTGACGCAGAACGGCGCGGCGCCCGCGCAGATGGAGACGCAGATCGCCCGGCCGGTGGAGAACGCCATCGCCGGCGTCTCCAACGTCAAGCACATCATGACCTCGGTCACCCTGGGCGTGTCCTCGACCACCATCGAGTTCGAGCTCGGCACGGACATGCAGAAGGCGACGGAGGACGTGCGCACCGCCATCGAGCGCGTGCGCGTGAACCTGCCGCCGGGCATCGACCCGCCCACCATCCAGCGTGTGGACATCGATGCGGCGCCGATCCTGACCTACGCCGTCTCCAGCCCGAAGATGGCGCCGCAGGAGCTGAGCTGGTTCGTCGACGACGTGGTCGCGCGCACGCTGCAGGGCCAGCGCGGCGTGGCCCAGGTGAGCCGCGTCGGCGGGGTGGACCGCGAGATCAACGTCACGCTAGACCCCGCGCGCATGCGCGCCTTCGGCGTGACGGCGCCGCAGGTGAACGCGGCGCTCTACCAGTTCAACACCGACGAGTCGGGCGGCCGCGCGGGCGTCGGCGGCCAGGAGCAGACCGTGCGCGTGCTGGGCCAGGCGCAGACGGTCGCCGCCCTGCGCGACACGGTGGTCCCCGTGCCCGGCCGCTTCGTGCGCCTGCGTGACGTGGCCGAGGTGGGCGACGGCGCCGCCGAGCCCCGCGCCTTCGCCCGCCTGGACGGCCGCCCCGCCGTCGCCTTCCAGGTGAACAAGACGAAGGAGGCCAGCGACGTCCGGGTCGAAGAGGCGGTCAAGAAGGCTGTCGCCCAGCTCGCCAAGACGCGGCCCGACGTGCGTTTCGACCTGATCGTCTCCACGGTGAAGCAGACGCGCGACAGCTACGAGGCCACCATCCACGTGCTGCTGGAAGGCATGGTGCTGGCGGCCTTCGTCGTGTGGCTGTTCCTGAAGAACTGGCGCGCCACGCTGATCGCGGCCGCGGCCATGCCCCTGTCGCTGATCCCGACCTTCACGGTCATGTCGCTCTTGGGCTTCAGCCTGAACGTGATCACCTTGCTGGCGCTGACGCTGGTGATCGGCATCCTGGTCGACGACGCCATCGTCGAGATCGAGAACATCGAGAAGCGGATCGAGCGGGGCGAGAGCCCCTACCGCGCCTCGCTGATCGGGGCGGACTCCATCGGCCTGGCGGTGATCGCCACCACCGCGTCGATCATCGTGGTGTTCCTGCCCGTCTCCTTCATGGGCGGGATCCCCGGCCAGTTCTTCAAGGAGTTCGGGCTGACGGTGGCGGTGGCGGTCATGTTCTCGCTGATCGTCGCGCGCCTGCTCACGCCGCTGATGGCCGCCTACTTCCTGCGGCCGGTGTCGCACGCCCGGACGCCCGGCGAGTTCAAGGGCTTCTACCGCCGCGCGCTCGACTGGGCGCTGGCCCACCCCTGGGCGTCGGCCCTGTTCGGAGGTTTCCTGTTCTTCGCCACCATCCTCTACGTGGGGGTGGGCGCGGCGATCGGGATCGTGCCGGTCGGCTTTCAGCCCGTGGCCAATCCCGGCTACCTCTACCTGAACATGGAGGGCCCGCCCGGGGCCTCGCGCCTGGCCATGGAGCGCGCCGTGGCCGACGCCACGCGCGTGCTGAAGGCCGAGCCCGACGTGGAGAAGGTGTTCGCCCAGATCGGCGGGGCCGGCGCGTCCGAGGGGTTCGGCGCGGGGCAGGGCGTGGACCTGCGCACGGGCACCCTGACCGTGGTGCTGAAGGCCAAGCGCGCCCACACCACCGACGGCTTCAAGAAGCTGGTGCGCCCCAAGCTGCGCACCATCCCCGACGTGCGCATCACCACCCTCTCCGGCTTCGGCGCGGCGGATGTGGAGACCGTGCTCTCCTCCGAGAACGGCGAGCTGCTGCAACGGACTCAGCGCGAGCTGCAGACGCAGATGCGCGGCCTGAAGCAGATCAGCGACGTGCGGCCCGCCCCGGCGCCGCCCGGCGTGGAGCTCGCCATCCGTCCGAAGCCCGAGGAGGCCGCGCGCCTGGGCGTGACCAGCCAGGCCCTGGCCGAGGTGGCCCGCATCGCCACCATCGGCGAGATCGACGCCGCATCCGCCAAGTTCAGCGAGGGCGAGCGGCGCATCCCGATCCGCGTGCGCCTGCCGGAGGACGCGCGCGACAACCTCGCCACGCTCGGCCAGCTGCAGGTGCCGGTGGCGGGCGGCGCGGCCTCCGTGCCGCTGGCGTCGGTGGCCGACCTGTCGTTCCAGGCGGGACCGGGGCGGATCGTGCGATACGGTCGCGAGCGGCGGGCGTCCGTGCAGGCCGACCTCGCGGGCGCCAGCCTCGGCACGGCGCTGGGCGCCATCAACAACCTGCCCGTGATGAAGAAGCTGCCCGACGGCGTGAAGACCGCCGCCATCGGCGACGCCGAGGTGCTGGGCGAGGTGATCAGCGGCTTCATCGGCGCGATCCTCTCGGGCGTGCTCCTGATCTTCGCGGTGCTGGTGCTGCTGTTCCGCAGCTTCTTCAAGCCGGCCATCATCATGGGCGCCCTGCCCCTCTCCATCGTCGGCGCGGTGATGGCGCTGACGGTGACGCGCACGGAGCTGGACATGCCCGTGTTCATCGGCGTGCTGATGCTGCTGGGGATCGCGGCCAAGAACTCCATCCTCCTGGTGGAGTTCGCCATCGAGGACGAGCGCGCGGGGCAGACCCGCCTGGAGGCGCTGCACAACGCCTGCCGCGAGCGCGCGCGGCCGATCGTGATGACCACCGTGGCCATGATCGCGGGCATGCTGCCCACCGCCCTGGGCCTCGGCGCGGGGTCGGAGTTCCGACAGCCCATGGCGGTGGCGGTGATCGGCGGGCTGATCAGCTCCACCGTGCTCAGCCTGGTGCTGGTGCCGGTGATCTACCTGTTCGTGGACCGGTTCGAGGCCTGGATCACGCCCCGCTTCGCCGGCCTCGTCACCCGCCGGCGGCCCGGAGACGACGCGCCGATCGGGGAGGGCGAGGAGACCCTGATCACACCCGCGCGCGCGAGCGACGGGCGCCTCGCCGCCGAATAGTCAGAGGGGCGTGGCGTCCATCGCCGCCGCCCGGCGGCCCGCGGCGTGGTTCATGATGCTGTCCATCGTCTGCGCGCACCAGAGCGCGTCGCCGGAGATCTTCTTGGCGATGTCGCGGACACCCGGAGGATAGGCTTCGCCCCCTTCCGACACGTCGGCCGAGAGCATGGCCACAAGGCTGAGCGCCCGCTCCAGAGCGGCCACCTGTTCGTCGGCGGCGGCCCGCGCCTCGGCCATCAGCCGCATGGCGCGGCGGTGCGCGCCCTCGGTGGGCGCGGCCGGCAGATAAGTCACGTCGGCCAAAGTCACATCAACCTCCCCGTGTGCCGTTTCGGCATGCGGGGACAGTTAAGCAAAGCTTGCGCCATCAGGGCGTCAGGAACGCCATCCCGATCTCCAGGCCCCGGTAGAGGGCCACCGCGATCGCGCAGATCGCGCCGCCGACGGCGGCCACACCCAGCGTGTGCAGCATCGTCTCACTCCCGTCCGGCGCCTCTGACGTGCGCCTCGACAGGGGGAGGATCGCGCCGATCCCGCTTTCTGACAAGATGGTAATGTAGCGGACCCGTCAGGCCGCCTTGAGCAGCGCGTGCGCGGCGGCCAGATCCCTGACGAACAGGTCGAATTCGCGCGCCTTCGAGTCCTCGTCGGGCAGGCGGAGCAGGAAGGAGGGGTGGACGGTCAGGAACCCCACGGCCCCGTCGTCCAGCTCGCCCACCACGCCGCGATTCCGGGTCACGGCCAGCGCCTTCCTGAACACCGCCAGGCTGGCGGTGGCGCCCAGGGCGACGACCACCCTGGGCTTCACGATCCGCCGCTCCTGGCCCAGCCACCAGTTGCAGGCGGTGATCTCGGTGGTGTTCGGCTTGGCGTGGATGCGGCGCTTGCCGCGCAACTCGTGCTTGAAGTGCTTCACGCTGTTGGTGACGTAGGTTTCCTCGCGGGGCACGCCGGCCTGCTGGAGCGCCCGGTCGAACAGCTTGCCCGCGGGGCCGACGAAGGGCCTGCCCGCCAGATCCTCCATGTCGCCCGGCTGCTCGCCCACGAACATCAGCGGCGCCGAGCGCGGACCCTCGCCGGGCACCCCCTGCGTCGCGTCGCGCCACAGGTCGCACCGACGGCAGACCTGGACGCCCGCGTTCACCTCGGCGAGGTTGGTGGCGGGCGGACCCCCGTCCACGGGCTCGTTGCGCTGCACCCGCACGGCCGCGCGCATGGCGCGGGCGGAAGGCGCGGTGGGCGCGGCTTCGACCATGGCGGCGGTCCTCCCCTGGGCTTCGGCGACCAGAGAGGGAATGGTCTCGGCCTCGGGAAGGTTCTTCCAGTACTGCGGGGCCATGTGCTGCTTCATCAGCCTCGGGTTCAGCCGGGCCGGATTGAAGATGTTGCGGAAGTACGCCCGCCAGTCGTCCTCGGCCGAATCCTCCGCGGGCAGGCCGTCGGGCGCGCCGCCGGGGATGGCGGTGAGCTTCGCCCGGTCCCACACCACCGTCACGTAGGGGCTGGCGATGGTGAAGCGCACGTTCGCCAGCCGCCGCACGAAGAAGCCGGCGCCGAGTTCGATCACGTAGTGGGGCGGCTCGAACCAGGCGAAGTACTCCTCTTCCGTGGTCTCGTCCGCCTCCTCGTCCACCCGGCGGAAGCGGACGAAGGCGTGCATCTTGTGCTCGGCCTGCCGCACGCTCTTCTGCCGCGCCAGGGCGTCGCCCACGTCGGGGTCGGTCAGCAGGCCCAGGAGCTGCGGCTCGTCCCTCAGCCGCCAGAGCAGGCGGTACAGCAGGTCGAAGCGGTCCTCCCCGCGATGGCAGATCACCGCCTGCGCCAGGGCGACGAACTCGCGCGGCACGGTGAACGGCGCGCCGGCCACGGCCTCGGGCGGGGGAGCCCCGTCGAACAGCGCCGCCTCCGCTTCCCCGACGCTCCAGCGCACCGCCGCGGGCTCCACGCCGGCCATGCGCAGCGCACGGGCGGCGCGGCGCCAGCCGTCGAAGTCGGTGGGGGAGGCGAGGACGACCGCGGGCATCAGAACAGCTCGAGCTGCCGCGGCTGGGCGTGCTTGCTGAGCTTGCGCATCTGCTCGGGCAGGTCGGCGGTGTCGGCCAGGGTGGTGGGCCGCCAGTCGTCGGTGCAGACGAACGGCTTCATGCGCCGGAACGCGCCGCCGACGCGCACGAGGTCGTCGACGACCAGCCGCTTCAGCCGGCGGACGGCCAGCAGCTTGCCCACGCTCTTCACGCCGAGCCCCGGGATGCGCAGCAGCATCTCTCGGTCGGCGAGGTTCACGTCCACAGGGAAGCGGTGGCGGTTCTGCAGGGCCCAGGCCAGCTTGGGATCGATCGCCGGGTCGAGCATGCCGTCCACCGCCGCCGAGACGATCTCCTCCCGCGCAAAGCCGTAGTACCGCATCAGCCAGTCGGCCTCGTACAGCCGATGCTCCCGCATCAGGTGCGGCCGCTGCGAGGGCAGCACCGACGAGCTGTCGGGAATGGGGCTGAACGCCGAATAGTAGACGCGCCGCAGCTGGTAGCCGCCGTACAGCTGCTCGGACCGCAGCAGCACGTCGGCGTCCGTCGCCGCATCCGCCCCCACGATCATCTGCGTGGACTGCCCGGCGGGCGCGAAGCGCGGGGCGCGCGTCTTCTTGAGCGTGCGGTCCTTGGCGGCGGTGATGCCGTAGCTGACCTGGCCCATGCTTTGGCGGATGTTCAGCGGCGTCTTCTCGGGCGCCAGCCGCTCCAGGCTGGCGTCCTGCGGCAGCTCGACATTGACGCTCAGCCGGTCGGCGTAGAGGCCGGCCTCCGCCGCCAGCTCGGGCGAGGCGCCCGCGATCAGCTTGAGGTGGATGTAGCCGCGGAAGTCGTGCACCTCGCGCAGCGTCTTGGCCACCAGCGTCAGCTGCTCCTGCGTGTAATCCGCATCCCGGATCACGCCGGAGGAGAGAAACAGACCCTCGATGTAGTTGCGCTTGTAGAAGTCGAGCGTCAGCCGCACCACCTCGTCCACGCTGAACCGGGCGCGCGGCACGTTGGAGCTGACGCGATTGATGCAGTAGGCGCAGTCGAAGACGCAGAAGTTGGTCAGCAGGATCTTCAGCAGGCTGACGCAGCGCCCGTCCGGCGTATAGGCGTGGCACACGCCCATGCCGCCCGTGGTCGAGCCGATTCCCTTCCCCGAGAGTGAGTCGCGCTTGGGGCCGCCCGACGAGGCGCAGGACGCGTCGTATTTCGCCGCATCCGCCAGGATCGACAGCTTTTGCCGGATGTTGAGGACGGCCACCGGGGCACTCTAGAGTTCCGGCTTCGTTCCGTCCAGCGAAGCCGGTGAGCCTTGCCGCCGCTCCGCTTCCTTCGGCGGATCGGCCCGTCCAGCGCCGACGGCCCGGTCCGCCGTCCCGTTCGCGGGCGAAGGGGCGTGCCGCCGGCGCGCGGTCGCGCTATGACGACGTCCTGACGGAGGCCGACCTTTTGAGCGAATCGTTCGCCACGGGAGCTCACCGGGAGGCTGCGGCGCGGGCCGGCGCGCTCGCCGCCCGGGCGGCCACCGACCGGCTCGCGGCGCCCCTTAGCCCCGAGGACCGGCTGCTGCAGTCCATGCCGGATTGCAGCCCGACCAAGTGGCACCTGGCGCACACCACCTGGTTCTTCGAGACCTTCGTGCTGCGCCCGCACGCGCTCGGCTATCGCCCGTTCGACGAGCGGTTCCCGTTCCTGTTCAACTCGTACTACGAGGCGCTCGGCCCCCGGGCGCCGCGCGGGGAGCGAGGGCTGGTGTCGCGGCCCACCCACGACGAGGTCGTGGCCTATCGCGCGCACGTGGACGCCGCGCTGGCCGCCTTGCCGCTGGACCGCGGCGATCCAGCGCTGGCGGAGCTGCTGGAGCTCGGCCGCGCGCACGAGGAGCAGCACCAGGAGCTGATCCTGATGGACATCAAGCACGCGTTCTCGCTGAGCCCGTTCAAGCCGGCCTATCGGCGGGCGCGCCCGCGAGCGTCCGCAGCCGCCCGGCCGTGCGGCTGGATCGGCTACGCCGAGGGCCTGCGCGAGATCGGCTGGGCGGGCGCGGGCTTCGCCTTCGACAACGAAGGGCCGCGCCACCGGGTGTGGCTCGACGCCTTCCGCCTCGCCGACCGGTCGGTGACCGCCGGCGAGTGGCGGGAGTTCATGGCCGACGGCGGCTATCGCGAGCCGCGCTGGTGGCTGGCCGACGGCTGGGCCACGGCGCAGCGCGAGGGCTGGCGCGCGCCGCTCTACTGGTCGGACGACGGCGCCTCCGTCTTCACGCTCGAGGGCGAGCGCGACGTCGATCCGGCCGAGCCGGTGTGCCACGTGAGCTTCTACGAGGCCGACGCCTACGCCGCCTGGGCCGGCGCGCGCCTGCCCACCGAGGCGGAGTGGGAGACCGCCGCGGCCCGGCCCGGTCCCGCGGGCGCCTTCGCCGACGACGGGCGGCTGCATCCCGCCCCCGCCCCGCCCGTCGCGTCCGGCGACGGCCCGGCGCAGATGTTCGGCGACGTGTGGGAGTGGACGCGCAGCGCCTACGCGCCCTATCCCGGCTTCAGGACGGCCGCGGGCGCGGTGGGCGAGTACAACGGCAAGTTCATGTCGGGCCAGCAGGTGCTGCGCGGCGGCTGCGCGGCGACGCCCGCGGGCCATGTGCGGGCCAGCTACCGCAACTTCTTCCCGCCCGGGGCGCGCTGGGCGTTCGGCGGCGTGCGGCTGGCGCACGACGCGTGAGCTTCGTCCTGCACGACCTCGCCCCGGCGCAGCAAAGCTTCGCCGAGGCGCTCCGGCTCGGGCTCTCCGCCCAGCCCAAGGCGACGCCGCCGCGCTTCCTGTACGACCGGCGCGGCTCCGAGCTGTTCGACGAGATCACCCGGGCGCCCGAGTACTATCCGACGCGGACCGAGCTCGCGATCCTGGCCGCCTCGGCGGGCGAGATCGGCGCGGCCCTAGGCCCGGGCGTCGTGCTGCTGGAGTTCGGAGCGGGCTCGCCGGGCAAGGCGCTGACGCTGCTCGCCGGGCTGGAGCGGCCGGCGGCCTACGCGCCGATCGACGTGTCCCTGGCCGCGCTGGAGGCCTCGGCCGGGGCGGTTCAGGCCGCCTACCCGGCCCTGCCCGTGGCGGCGATCCGGGCGGACTATGGCCAGCCGTTCGCGCCGCCCCCGCTGCCGCCGGGCCCCCGGGTCGGCTTCTTCCCCGGCTCCACGATCGGCAACCTGCGGCCTGAGGAGGCGCGCGCCTTCCTCCGGCTGTGGGCGCCGCGGCTGGGCCCGGGCGGGGCCATGCTGGTGGGGGTGGACGTGCGCAAGCCGGACGCCGTGGTGCGGCCCGCGTACGAGGACTCGGCCGGCGTCACCGGGCGCTTCATCCGGAACCTGCTGGTGCGCGCCAACGGCGAGCTGGGCGCCGACTTCGACCCGGACGCCTTCGCCGTCCGCGTGGAGTACGACGAGGCGGGCGGGCGGCTCTCGATCCATCTGGAGAGCCTGCGCGAGCAGGCGGCCGCCGTCGCGGGCGAGACCTTCCACTTCGCCCCCGGCGAGCGGGTGCACGTGGAGGACAGCTGGAAGTACGCGCCCGAGGCGTTCCAGGCGCTCGCCCGCGACGCCGGCTACGCGCCGCGCCGGATGTGGCGCGACGCCGACGGGCTGTTCAGCGTGCACCTGATCGCGCTGCCATGACCGCGTCGAACGAGGGCCTGACCGGCCAGCGCTTCTGCGTGGCGCCGATGATGGACTGGACGGACCGGCACTGCCGCGCCTTCCACCGCACGCTGACCCGGCGCGCGCGGCTCTACACGGAGATGGTGACCGCGGACGCGGTGATCCACGGCGATCGCGAGCGGCTGATCGGCTTCGATCCCGTCGAGCACCCGGTGGCGCTGCAGCTGGGCGGGAACGATCCCGCCAGGCTGGCCCAGGCGGCGCGGATCGGGGCCGGCCTCGGCTACGACGAGGTCAACCTCAACGTGGGCTGCCCCTCGGACCGGGTGGGCGACGGCGGCTTCGGCGCCTGCCTGATGCGAGAGCCGCAGCGCGTGGCCGACTGCATGGCCGCCATGGGCGCCGCGGTGGACGTGCCCGTCACGGTGAAGTGCCGCATCGGCGTCGACGAGCAGGAGCCGGCCGAGGCGCTGTTCACCCTGGTGGACGCCTGCGCCGGGGCCGGTGTGCGCACCTTCGTGGTGCATGCGCGCAAGGCCTGGCTGCAGGGGCTCAGCCCCAAGGAGAATCGCGAGATCCCGCCCCTCGACTACGCCCTGGTGCACCGGCTGAAGCGCGAGCGGCCGCACTTGACCGTGGTGGTCAACGGCGGCCTCGCCAGCCTCGACGATGCGCAGGCGCAGCTGGCCGAGGGCGTGGACGGCGTCATGCTGGGCCGCGCCGCCTATCACGACCCCGGCGTGCTGGGCGCGGTGGACGCGCGGCTGTTCGGCGACGGCGAGCAGGTCGACGCCTTCGACGCAGTGCAGGCCTATCGCTCCTACATGGCCGCGCGGCTGGCGGAGGGCGTGCGCTTCGCGGCGATGGGCCGGCACATGCTGGGGCTGTTCACCGGGCGGCCGGGCGCGCGCCGCTGGCGCCGCGTGCTGACGGAAGAGGGCGTGCGCCCGGGCGCGGGGCTGGAGGTGCTCGACCGTGCGCTGGAGGCGGTGCGTGGGCCGGAGGCGGTCGCCGCCTAACGGACCAGCGTCAGGCCGTCCGCGTCGGCGCTGAAGCGTGTCAGCCGGCCGAGATAGCTCATGCCCAGGAGCGAGCGCTCCAGGCCGTCGCGCACCACCAGGGCGCGCACGTCGCGCAGCTCCACCGCGCCCACCGACACGCGGGCGAGGGTGACCGGCGCCGCGCGCGTGCGGCCGGCGGCGGTGGCGACCGGGCGGTCGTAGGCCAGGCGGGCGGTGTCGAGCCCCAGGCTCCGCGCATCCGCCGGCGTCAGCGCCACGGCTGCCGCGCCGGTGTCCACCAGCATCGGCAGGGCCCGGCCGTCCACGGCGGCCTCGGCCCAGTAGTGGCCGTCGGCGGCGCGGGCGATGCGCGCGCTGGGCGGCGACGCCAGGGCCGAGGCGACGCCGGCCGCGCCCGCGCAGGCGGCGAGCGCGGAGGCCACGGCGCAGGCCAGGACGAAGGCGGGCTTGAACATGCGGACTCCGGCGGCCGTTCTGGCCGGAGGTCCACGTTAGAGCCCGCGCGTTTGCGCCCGGTGAATCAACGGAGCTTGCCGCGCAGCGCCAGCGACCGAGCGTTCAGCGCCTGCAGGTCGGCCCGGCCCTCAGCGATGTCCGCGGCCAGGGTCGCCGCCCGGCGGAGCGCCTCGGCGTCCATGTGCCGCCAGGCGGGGGAGGGCAGCACCTCCCGCCACGGCCGGCCGTACACGCAGTCCAGGATCACGCGGCCGAAGCAGTGGTCCAGGCGTATCGGCCACTCCGGATGCGCCCGGGCGGCGGCGGGCAGGCGCTCGCCCATCCACCGCCGCCACTCGGCGCGCAGGTCGTCGAGGTCGCTCAGCCGGCCCTCAGAAGGGCAGGATGGCGGTGCCGAACGCCTTCTTCAGGTCGTGCGCCACGGCCTGCTCGGCCACCGCGGCGTCCTTCACCACCAGGCCCATACCGAAGAACTCGTGCGTGACGCCGTGGTAGACGTGGCGGTGCACCTTCACGTCCGCCGCCTTCAGCGCGCGCTCCAGCCGCTCGCCGTCGGTGCAGAGCGGGTCGATCTCGGCGTTGATGATGGTCGCGCCCGGCAGGCCGCGCAGGTCGGCCGAGACGAGGTTGATCCGCGGGTCGGAGGTGTCGGCCATGCTGTTCGTGTAGTGGCCGACCATCCACTCGATCATCGGCTTGTTCAGCGGCTTGGCGTGGGCGTACGCCTGGTAGCTCTCCGTGTTCAGGTCGTTCCCGGCCACCGGATAAACCAGCGCCATCCACAGCGGCGGCTTCACGCCGGCGTCGCGGGCGGCGATGGCGGTGGCGCAGGCCAGGTTGCCGCCGGCGCTCTCGCCGGCCACGGCGATCCTGTCCGGGTCGCCGCCGAAGCTGGCGGCGTTGTCCACCACCCACCTGTAGGCGGCGAAGGCGTCGTCGTGCGCGGCCGGGAACTTGTTCTCGGGCGACAGGCGGTAGCCCACCGACACCACGATGCAGTCGGCGAACTTGGCGATCGCGCGGGCGCCCGAATCGTAGACGTTGATGTCGGCGATCACCCAGCCGCCGCCGTGGAAGTAGACCACCACGGGCAGGGGCTTGGCGCCGCCCTTGCCGGTCTCCGGCCCGTAGAGGCGGCACATGAGCGGGCCGGCGGGGCCGGGGATCTCGAAATCGCGCGTGGCGACGCCCAGCTCCATCTTGCTGTCGAGCCCACGCCGGCGAAGCACGCGCAGGGCCCCGTCGGCGGGCGTGGGCTGCTGGCGCGCCACTTCGGGCGTCAGCGTCTCGATGGGCTGCGGGTTGAGCGCGGCCATCTCGTCGAGCACCTCCTTCATGTCGCCGTCGAGCTTGTCCGCCCAGGCGGCGCGCGGGCCCTCGGCATGGCTGAACGACCGCGTCTCGCCGGTGGGGTCGGCCGTCCGGGTGCGCGCGTCCGAGCGCGGCGTCAGGCCGGGCGCCAGGCCTGGGGTGGGGTCGATGTCGCTCATCGCGGGCTCGCTCCTCGATCGGTGTGTCGGTTTCCCGACCAGAACCGCCCCAGGCGGCCCGGCGTTCCTGGCGCCCGGTTGACAGGCTCGTGAGGCTCGCGTCTTAGCTGGCGCGTCCCCTGCGGGAGAGTCCGGCGAGCGCCTTCTGGCGCGCGCCGGCGCCGAAGGCGCAACCGCCCCGGAAACGCTCAGGCCCCAGGACCGCGAGGGACGACGGAACGCTGGAAAGAGGCGCGCGCTTCGGCTGCGCGTCCGCCGAAGGAGCAAGGCGGCCTCCCGCGAGGGAGCCGCCGGAATCTCTCAGGCTTCCCGACAGCGGGGGCGCGTCGCCCGGGCCGTGGTCCGGACCGGCGCCCTCCTGTCCGCGTCCACCGGGGGCCGCATGGCCGAGAGCGTGAACACCACCGTCCTCAACGCCGCGCACCGCGCGGCGGGCGGCCGCATGGTGGCCTTCGCCGGCTACGACATGCCCGTGCAGTACAGAGACGGCGTGCTGGCCGAGCACCGCTGGTGCCGCGAGCACGCGGGCCTGTTCGACGTCAGCCACATGGGGCCGGCCTTCCTGCAGCTGAACGCGCGCTCGGGCGACGCCGAGGCCGACCACGCCGCCGTGGCGGCGATCCTGGAGACGCTGGTCTGCGGCGACATCCGCGGGCTGAAGCCCGGCCAGCTCCGCTACACGCTGCTCATGAACGACGACGGCGGGATCCTGGACGACCTGATGGTCGGCCGCCCCGCCGACCCGACCTTAGCGGGCGTGCTCTACGTGGTGGTCAACGCCGGCACGAAGGAGGCCGACTTCCAGCGCATCGAGAAGGCGGCCGGCTTCCGCGCCCAGCTGAACCGGGCGGACGGCGGCGGCCTGCTGGCGCTGCAGGGGCCGGAGGCGGCGGCGGTGCTGGACGGGATCGTCCCCGGCGTCGCCGAGCTCGGCTTCATGACCTACGCCAGCTTCTCCTACGCGGGCGCGCGTATCGTGGTCTCCCGCTCGGGCTACACGGGGGAGGACGGGTTCGAGATCCTGACCGAGCCGCAGGTCGCCGAGCCGCTGTGGACCGCCCTGCTGGCCGACGCCCGCGTGCGGCCGATCGGCCTGGGCGCCCGGGACAGCCTGCGGCTGGAGGCCGGGCTGCCCCTGTACGGCCACGACATCGACGAGACCACCAGCCCCATCGAGGCCGGCCTCGGCTTCGCCGTGAACAAGCGCCGCCGCGAGGCGGGCGATTTCCCCGGCGCTGCCCGCGTGCTGCGCGAGCTGGCCGAAGGGCCGAGCCGCATTCGCGTCGGCCTGCGCCTGCCTCCGGGCGGCGCCCCGGCCCGAGAGGGCGCCACGGTGGTGCGCGAGTTCTCGCCGGAGGCCGGCCCCGAGGTCACCGAGGACGGCCGCCACCTGGGGGTGATCACCTCGGGCGGTCCCTCCCCCTCGCTCGGCGGCGGCGTGGCCATGGCCTACCTGCCCTACGATCACCGCGAGCCGGGCACGAAGGTCCAGGTGGTCGTGCGCGGCCGCAGCCAGACGGCCGAGGTCGCGCCCATGCCGTTCCATCCCCACCGCTATCACCGCAAGCCGAAGGTGTGATCCCGATGCGCTTCACCAAGGACCACGAGTGGGTCGAGCTCGACGGCGAGGTCGCCACCGTCGGCATCACCGCCTACGCCGCCGACCAGCTGGGCGACGTGGTGTTCGTAGAGACGCCCGAGGTCGGCAAGACCATCGGCAAGGGCGACCAGCTGGCCGTCGTCGAGAGCGTCAAGGCGGCCTCCGACGTCTACGCCCCGGTCTCCGGCGAGGTGGTGGAGGCCAACGGCCAGCTCGGCGACACGCCGGAGACGGTCAACGCCGAGCCCGAGCGGGGCGGCTGGTTCGCCAAGCTGAAGGTGAAAGACCCCGCGGAGGTCGAGGGCCTGATGGACCGCGCGGCCTACGAGGAATTTCTGAGCACTCTCTAGGGATTTCCCGCTCATCCCCGTGGAAGCGGGGACCCAGTGTGAGCGGCGCGCATCGGCTGTCCCGACTTCCGCAGGCCTGGGTGCGCGGAGTCAGAACTGGGTCCCCGCTTCCGCGGGGATGAGCGGAAACGAATGAGATACCTTCCCCTGACCCCCGACGACCGGCGCGAGATGCTGGGCGTCATCGGTGCGCGCTCCATCGACGACCTGTTCGTCGACGTGCCCGCCTCCGCCCGGCTGGATGGGCCCGTGGACCTGCCGCGGCACGCCGGCGAGCTGGAGGTCACGCGCGAGCTGTCCCGTCTGGCGGGGCGCAACCGCGTGGCTGGCGATGCGCCCTTCTTCTGCGGCGCGGGCGCCTACCGCCACCATGTGCCGGCGACGGTGGACCACCTGATCCAGCGCAGCGAGTTCCTGACCAGCTACACGCCCTACCAGCCCGAGATCTCCCAGGGCACGCTGCAGGTGCTGTTCGAGTTCCAGACGCAGGTGGCGGCGCTGCTCGGCATGGAGACGGCCAACGCCTCGCTCTACGACGGCTCCACCGCCGCGGCCGAGGCGGTGATGATGGCCGGCCGCGTCACGCGGCGGACCCGGGCCGTGCTCTCCCCCGGCCTGCACCCCCACTACGTCGAAACCATCCAGACGCTGGCGTTCGCCGCGGGCATGGAGGTGGTCGCCCTGCCGCTGGCGGTGGACGGCGAGGCGCAGGTGCTCGACCAGCTCGGGCCCGACGTGGCCTGCGTGGTGGTTCAGACGCCCAACCTGTTCGGCACGGCCACGGACGTCACCGCCATCGGCGAGGCCGCACGGGCCGCCGGCGCGCTGATGATCACCGTCACGACCGAGTGCGTGTCGCTGGGCCTGCTCAAGTCGCCGGGCGAGATGGGCGCGGACATCGCCGTGGCCGAGGGCCAGTCGCTTGGCGTCGGCCTGAACTTCGGCGGCCCCTACGTCGGCCTGTTCGCCTGCAAAGAGAAGCTGGTGCGCCAGGCGCCCGGGCGCCTGTGCGGCGAGACCGTGGACGCCGACGGCCGGCGCGGCTTCGTGCTGACGCTCTCCACGCGCGAGCAGCACATCCGGCGCGACAAGGCGACCAGCAACATCTGCACCAACAGCGGCCTCTGCGCCCTCGCGTGGACCATCCACATGAGCCTCCTGGGCGAGGCGGGCCTGCGGCGGCTGGCGGCCGCGAACCACGCCAAGGCGCGGCAGCTGGCCGAGGCGGCCGCACGCATCCCGGGCGTCGAGGTGCTGACGAAGCGCTTCTTCAACGAGATCGCCGTGCGCACGCCGATCCCGGCCGCCGAATTCGTCCAGCGGTTGGCGGAAGGCGCGGGCGTGCTCGCCGGCGTGCCCGTCTCCCGCCTCGCCCCCCGCGCGGGCATGGACGACGTGCTGCTGCTCGCCGCCACCGAGACCAACACGGACACGGACTTCCTCGTACTCCAGAAGGCGGCCACCCGGCTGATGGGCGAATGAGCAGCACCATGAACAGCGTCGGCCGTCCGACCCGCCCCGCGGCGACCAACGACTACGTCCACCCGACGCTCACCGGGGGCCGCGGCCTGATGCAGGACGAGCCGCTGATCTTCGAGCTGGGCGGCTGGGACAAGACGGGCGTGGACCTGCCCGAGGTGGACGCCGGGGTCGCCGACGACCTCGCGGGGCTGACCCGCGACGCGCCGATCGGCCTGCCGGGGCTGAGCGAGCCCGAGGCCATGCGCCACTACGTGCGGCTCAGCCAGAAGAACCACGCCATCGACCTGGCGCTCTACCCGCTCGGCTCGTGCACCATGAAGCACAACCCGCGCCTGAACGAGCGCGTGGCGCGCATGGCGGGCTTCGCCGACGTGCACCCGCTGCAGCCGCAGTCCACCGTCCAGGGCGCCATCGAGCTGATGGACGGGCTGGCGCACTGGCTGAAGACGCTGACGGGCATGCCGGCGGTGGCCCTCAGCCCCAAGGCGGGTGCGCACGGCGAGCTCTGCGGCCTCCTGGCCATCCGCGCCGCGCACCGGGCGGCGGGCCACGGCATCCGCAGCGAGCATCCGCGCAACACGGTGCTGACGCCCACCAGCGCCCACGGCACCAACCCGGCCACCGCCGCCTTCGTCGGCTACAAGGTGGTGGAGATCGCCCAGACGGCGGACGGGCGCGTCGATCTCGCCGACCTTCAGTCCAAGATGGGCGAGCACGTGGCCGCCATCATGGTCACTAACCCCAACACCTGCGGCCTGTTCGAGCGCGATATCGTGGAGATCGCCCGGATCACGCACGAGGCGGGGGCCTACTTCTACTGCGACGGGGCCAACTTCAACGCCATCGTCGGGCGGGTGCGGCCGGGCGACCTGGGCGTCGACGCCATGCACATCAACCTGCACAAGACCTTCTCCACCCCGCACGGCGGCGGGGGCCCGGGCGCCGGCCCCGTGGTGCTGAGCGAGGCGCTGGCCCCGTTCGCGCCCCGTCCCTGGATCACCCACGGCGCGGACGGTTGGGAGCTCCTGGAGGACGGGGAGGACACGCAGGGCGCCTTCGGCCGCATGTGCGCCTTCCACGGCCAGATGGGCATGTTCACCCGCGCCTACGCCTACATGCTCAGCCACGGCGCCGACGGCCTGCGCCAGGTGGCCGAGGATGCGGTGCTGAATGCCAACTACCTGAAGGCGCGCCTGTCCGCCGCCATGAGCCCGGCCTTCCCCAACGGCCCCTGCATGCACGAGGCGCTGTTCGACGACAGCTGGCTGGAGGGCACGGGGGTGACCACGCTCGACTTCGCCAAGGCCATGATCGACGAGGGCTTCCACCCCATGACCATGTACTTCCCGCTGGTGGTCCACGGCGCGATGCTGATCGAGCCCACCGAGACCGAGCCCAAGGCGGAGCTGGACCGCTTCGCCGATACGCTGGTCGCGCTGGCCGAGGCCGCCAAGGCCGGAGACGTGGAGCGCTTCAAGGGCGCCCCCTACCACGCCCCCCTGCGCCGGCTGGACGAGACCGGCGCCGCGCGCAAGCCGCGCCTGCGCTGGCGACCGGAGACGCAGCTCCCGCTCGCCGCCGAGTAGATGTCAGGCGGCGAGCACTTCGCTCTCGACGATTTCGTCCTCCTGCTCTTCTTCCGGCTCGGCGGAGCCGCTCGGGAACGTCTCCGCCGGCTGGGCTTCGCCCCGATATGCGGGCTTGCCCATCGCCACCTCAATCAGTTGGAGAAGCGCTTCGCGACGGGCTACATAGAAGGCTTCGAATTGATCGGCTCGCAGTAGCGTCGGCTCTATCCCGTGCGAGCGCAAAATCTGGTCTTGCTCGTCCACGTTGCTGACCGACTTCTCCTTCAAGAGACGCGCCAGATATATTGACGGCGCAACTCCGCCTATAATCCGGTTCGATTTATAGAATAACGGCGTCTTGTTGACGACGGTGTCGTACTTGCCCCGCTTCACGCCGTTCGCTTCGCACCAGGCGCGCGGGAAGATGTGGTGAATATCTACGGCCTCACCGTGATAGGTAAGCTGTTCGAAGGGCTGGCCCGAACGGAAGTCACGAGCCTTGTCGCGCATCAGCAGCACGTGCACGCCCTTGTAAGCGGCCGACAAGCGCGACGTCATGGTGTCCAGCCGCTCGGAGCGGAAAGTCGCGTCCCGGACGGTGGTCGGCTCTTCGCCGCCTGTGATCCACGCGGGAACCTCCTGCACGTCGCGGGCGAAGCGGCTCTCGATGGCCGAGCCGTAGAGTTCGCCGAACACGCCGCACCACCACCAGCGGATCAGCTTGGCGCGGACATCCTGCGTCTCCGCCGCTGGGCCTAGGTCCGCAAGGATCACCGCGAGCGGAATCAGCTGCGACTGGTAGGGCAGGTCCTTGACCCCATAAACGCGCTCGCCGAACAACAGCTTGCCTGCGGCCACGAAACCGGCCTCCAAACGCGGCGCAAGCGAGCGGTAGGCATCCAGCGGCACGCGCAGCAGGTCGTCGCGCTTTGCGGTGACTGGAGGCGGCTCGCCTCCGCCGGCCGTTGACCGCCGTCGCTCGAGACTGTGCAGCAACGACACGGCCTGGAGCAGGTCGGTGGGTTGGAGCTGAGTGAGCACATTGCGGGGAAAGGTGATGCCGGCCGCTATGCGCTTGGCTCGGCCCTCGCCCGCCTCGCTCCCGCCGCGCCAGTCGGCCCGGAGATCGAAGGAGCTTGCGGCGTAGATCGCGGTCAAGAGCTCGAAGGCGTCCAGCTTCTCGCCGCCCGTGTTCACCTTCTCGAACACCAGGCACACCGCCTCACGTGAGGTCGATCTGTCGAGCTCGATCACGGGCATTTGGTACTGCTTGGAAGAGGCCAGCACCTCATCGTGGAAGCGGCGGAAGAACCGCCGTTGCTCACGCCCGTCTTCCCGGTCAGCCCAGTGGTCCTCAAAGCCTTCTTCCCATCCGCGGAGGTCGAAGATTCGGTTGGTGGGAAACATGCGCTGCTCGTACTCGCGCTCAGGTGTCGAGAGGTCGCGGACGATCTCGAATCCCCGCAGCTCGGTCCTGTCCTCCCGAACCCCTACGATGGCCGCCTCTCGGTCGACCTCCGAGTCGAGGGCCGCAACCATGTCGATATAGTACCAGCGCCTGATCGCTTGCTTCTTCACGTCCCGCGTTGCGACCACATCCTTACGCATCGTCAGCTGATACAGCGACGTTATCCGCTGCTGGCCATCCAGTACGAGCGCGTCCGGCCTGACCGCCGAGTTCACCTCCGGCGCCCCCTCGATCAGGCGCGGCTTGAAGTCCACTTCCCCGCCCGTCTGCAGCGTCATGAGAGTGCCGACGGGGAAGGAGCGCGAGACGGAGGCCAGCAGGGCGCGCAGGCCGTCATCCTTCCAGACCCAGCTCCGCTGAAAGTCGGGGAGCTGCAGCTGACCCGAGTGCGCCTGTTTGAGCAGCTCCTCCAGGGGCTTTTTGGTGCTGTCGAACGATACGCGAGTCACGCCACCTCTCCGGGTTGGAGCGCGAAGCTAGTCCAAGCGGGGCGCAATGCGCCAGTGAACCCGGTAAGGTGACTTCGCCGTAAGGTCATGGTCCCGCAACCCGCGCCGCCCTAGATGGCGCGGGTGGAGGGCGCATTGCGAGCCAAGGCGACGTGGGAGCGGTGGTTGTGGATGGCGGTCGGCTTCGTGCTGATCGTCGTCGGGATCGCCGGCGCCATGATCCCCTTCACGCTGCACCTGCTGGGCGGGTTCGCGATCCTGGGGATCATCCTGATCCTGCGGAACTCGCGCACCTGGCGACGCCGCTTCGTGCGGATGCAGCACCGGCACCCCCGCTGGCTAATGCCGGTACGGCGTGTGCTCCGCGGGGAGGTGTGGCCGGTGCTGTGGCACGAGGCGCTGCGGACGGAGCGGTTCGTGCTCGGCCTCGTCCGGCTGCGACGGGCGCGGAGGCTCCAGCGCTGGCGGCGCGCCATCTGGCGGCGGACAGGGTGGGGTCGACGGGTCAGCCCGTCCTGACCCGGTCGAGCGCGCCCTGCAGGATGTAGGCGGCGGCGGCGCGGTCCACGACCTCGGCCCGCCTGGCGCGCGTCAGGTCGGCCTCGCCGATCAGCATCCGGTTCACGGCCGCCGAGGACAGCCGCTCGTCCCAGTAGCTGATGGCCAGCTCGGGCCGCAGGCGCAGCAGGTTGCGGCCGAAGGCGCGGGAGGACTGGCAGCGCGCGCCCTCCGTGCCGTCCATGTTCACGGGCAGGCCGATCACGATCCCGCTCGCCCCGCGCGTGGCCATGAGCGCGAACAGCGTCTGCGCCTCCACGGTGAACTTGGTGCGCCGGATCAGCTCCAGCGGGCTGGCGATCGTGCGGGTGAGGTCGCTGACCGCCACGCCGATGGTCTTCTCGCCGAGGTCTAGGCCCGCCCACGGCGTGCGCGGCGGCGTTGCCGCGGACAGCTCCAGCAGATCGACGACGGCCATGCCGGCGGCTTGGCGCGCCGGCCCGCCCGTGTCAAAGCGCGGCGCGAGAAGGAGCATCCGCATGGCCGTCGACGCCGCCACCGTCCGCCGCGTGGCCCGCCTCGCCCGCATCGCCGAGCCGGAGGAGCGGCTGGAGCCGCTCGCCGCCGAGCTGAACGGCATCCTGGCCTGGATCGAGCAGCTGGACGAGGTGGACACCGAGGGCGTGGAGCCGCTCAGCTCCAACGTCGCCGCCAAGCTGCCGATGCGCGAGGACGTGGTGGCCGACGGCGGTGACGCGGAGCGCGTGCTGCGCAACGCGCCCCGGGCCAAGGACGGCTTCTTCGTGGTGCCCAAGGTGGTCGAGTAGGGCGGCCAATCGGTCGCGGCCCGGCGCCCTCGGGCCGCCCGTTTCCCGCCGCAAAGGCTGCCGAGTTTCAGCGAAGTAACCCCTGGGAGGCGTTCGGTGGCCCAGCTCACCCTCGACGACAAGCGCGACATCACGCGGCGGCTCGGCTACCGGCTGGAGCTGAAGGAGGGCGATCCGCGCGGCGCGCTGATCGACCCTGACGGGCGGCACAAGGGCCTGTTCCTGCCCTGCAAGGCCACCGACGTCTGGGTCTGGAACGAGGCCGTATTCCGTCATCGCCTGAGCCGCCACAAGGAGGGCGGCGTCTATCGCCGGCTCGACACCCCCACCGGCGAGCCGCGCACCGGCAGCTACGAGCATGTCTGGCCGGGGGAGAAGGAGATCGTCGTCCTGCCCCGCGACGAGTTCGAGGACCTGGGCGCGGCCGGTCGGCTGGACTGACCGCTTCCCCCGCCGGGGGGCTTGCGGTTAGAGGGGGCGCCATGTCGGACCTCACCTCCCTGACGCTCAGGGCCGCCCTCGACGGGTTGGCCGCCCGCCGTTTCTCCGCCGTGGAGCTGGCGCAGGCGCACATCGACGCGGTGGCCGCCGCCAACCCGCACCTGAACGCCTACGTGTTGCAGACGCCCGACAAGGCGCTGGCCATGGCGGCGGAGAGCGACCGCCGCCGCGCCGCCGGCGAGGCGGGCGCGCTGGAGGGCGCGTGCCTGGGCGTGAAGGACCTGTTCTGCACCGAGGGCGTGCAGACCACCGCCGGCTCCAACATGCTCAGGGGTTTCGCGCCACCCTACGAGTCCACCGTCACCGCCAACCTGTGGCGCGACGGGGCGGTGATGCTGGGCAAGCTGAACATGGACGAGTTCGCCATGGGCTCGTCCAACGAGACCAGCGCCTTCGGCCCGGTGGCCAACCCGTGGAAGGCGCGCGGCTCCAACACCACGCTGACGCCCGGCGGCTCGTCGGGCGGCTCGGCCAGCGCGGTGGCGGCCGACCTGTGCCTGGCGGCCACCGCGTCCGACACCGGCGGCTCGATCCGCCAGCCCGCCGCCTTCACGGGCACGGTGGGGATCAAGCCCACCTACGGCCGCTGCAGCCGCTTCGGCATCGTCGCCTTCGCCAGCTCGCTCGACCAGGCGGGGCCGATCGCCAAGACCGTGCAGGATGCGGCCATCCTGCTCCATTCCATGAGCGGGCCGGACCCGAAGGACTCCACCTGCCTCGACCTGCCCGTGCCCGACTACGTCGCCGCGCTCGGCCGGGGCGTGAAGGGCCTGCGCATCGGCGTGCCCAAGGAGTACCGGCTGGAGGGCGTGCCCGCCGAGATCGACGCCCTGTGGGAGCAGGGCATCGCCTGGCTGCGCGAGGCCGGCTGCGAGATCGTGGAGATCAGCCTGCCGCACACCAGGTACGCCCTGCCGGCCTACTACATCGTGGCCCCGGCCGAGGCCTCGTCCAACCTCGCCCGCTACGACGGCATGCGCTTCGGCCACCGCGGCGGCGAGGGGGGCTCGCTGACAGAGGTCTACGAGGCGAGCCGCGCGGAAGGGTTCGGGAACGAGGTCAAGCGCCGCATCCTGATCGGCGCCTACGTTCTGTCGGCCGGGTACTACGATGCGTTCTACCTGAAGGCGCAGAAGGTGCGGCGGCGTATCGCCGACGACTTCGTTCAGGCCTGGGAGCGCTGCGACGCCATCCTGACGCCCTCCACGCCCTCGGCCGCGTTCCCGCTCGGCGACCGGGTGAGCGATCCGATCGCCATGTACCTGAACGACGTGTTCACGGTGACGGCCAACCTCGCCGGCCTGCCGGGCCTGTCGCTGCCCGCCGGCCTGTCGTCCGAGGGCCTGCCGCTCGGCCTGCAGCTGATCGGCCGCGCGCTGGACGAGGAGACGCTGTTCGCCCTGGGCGCCGTGATGGAGGACGCCGCACAGTTCCGCGCCCGGCCCGAGAGATGGTGGTGACCTTCACCTCGCCTTAGCCGTCCGCGGCTAGCGTGGCGGCGTGGTCGAGCCGCACGCACCCTCGTCGCGCCGGGTCGGATGGCGGCTGGCCCTGAAGGTCGGCGCCGGCCTCTGGGTCGGCAACGCCGTCCTCATCGCTGTGCGGCGGGTGGGCGGCCGCCCGCTTCCGACGCCCTCGGATCTGCACGCCGTGAGAGGATTGTCTCCGCCGACCTGGGCGGAGCTCCTGCACCTCGGCGTCACGCTGGCGATCCTGGCGGCGGTGGCCGCGCCGGTGGTCGTGGGCGGGCTCCGCCTGCGCCGGGGCGAGGCCCTCTGGCCCACCCTGCGCGACGCGGGCCTAGCCACGCTGGGCGTACCGGCGGCCCTGTTCGTGCTCCGCTGCATGTTCTCGTTCTGGGGACGGTCGCTTCTGGGCGTGACGGCCTTCCAGTCCGACCTGGCGATCCGGGCGGCGTCCGCGCCCGCCTTCCTGGCGGTCATGGCGCTGGCCGCCCTCGGCCCGCTGCGCCTGTTCGACCGGGAGCGGATGATGGGCGCCGCGCCCGCCATCGTGCTGGGCGCCATGGCGGCTGGCGCGGCGGTGACCCTTTCAAGCGTGGCCTGGGCGCTGTCCAGTCCCTACGCCCAGGCGTTGGCCGCGACCTTCGCCCCGCTCGGGATGCGGCTGGTCCTGCTGGCCGGCTCCCGGCCGGGCTGGGGCGAAGCGGCGCGCGGGGCGGCCGGCTGGTTCTGCGCGCTGGTCGCGGCCGTCGGCGCCGGAGACTACGCGCTCAGCTTCCAGCGCCACGACGAGTTCGGGCTGACCCCCGTGCTGATGGGCGCGATCTTCCCCGTCGTCGCTCCGGCCCTCGTCGGGCTTTTGTGGCTGGCCTGGCGGCTTACCGCCCGGAGGCGATGACGGCTAGAGTCTGTACTCAACCGGGGTTGAGACTGCGGCCGAAGCCTGATTCATCGTCGTCGGGAGGTGCCCGGCGATGGCGCGTTA
>CAXTHH010000009.1:0-69894 GCA_964244065.1 uncultured Caulobacteraceae bacterium
CGGTGAACTCGTCGATCAGGATCACCTCGCCGCCCTTGACGATGTAATCCTTGTCCCGCGTGTAAAGAACGTTGGCCCGCAGAGCCTGGTTCACGTGGTGCACGACGCTGATGTTGGCCGCGTCGTACAGGCCGGTCGTGTCGGGCTGCAGATGCCCGCTCTGGGTCAGGATATCCTCGACCGTCTCGTTGCCGTGCTCGGTGAGGTGGACCTGCTTCTGCTTCTCGTCGTGCTCGTAGACGGTCGGATCCTGGATCAGGCCCTTCACCAAAAGGTCGATGGTGCGGTAGAAGTCGCTGCGATCCTCGGTCGGCCCGGAGATGATCAGCGGCGTGCGCGCCTCGTCGATCAGGATCGAGTCCACCTCGTCGATCAGCGCGAAGTTGTGCCCGCGCTGCACCATCTCACGTGTGTCGTAGACGAGGTTGTCCCGCAGATAGTCGAAGCCGAACTCATTGTTCGTGCCGTAGGTGATGTCGGAAGCATAGGCGCGCTGGCGCTGGTCCTGGCTCAGCCCGTGGACGATGACGCCGACGCTGAGACCCAGGAAGCGGTATACCTGACCCATCCACTCGGCGTCGCGCTGGGCCAGGTAGTCGTTCACGGTGATGACGTGGACGCCCTTGCCCTCCAGGGCGTTCAGATAGGTGGGCAGGGTGGCGACCAGAGTCTTGCCCTCGCCCGTGCGCATCTCGGCGATGCCGCCGCCGTGCAGCACCATGCCGCCGACCAGCTGCATGTCGTAGTGACGCTGGCCGAGCGTGCGGCGCGCCGCCTCGCGCACCACCGCGAACGCCTCCTCGAGCAGGTCGTCGAGCTTCGCGCCGTCGGCCAGACGCGCCTTGAACTCGCCGGTCTTGGCGCGGAGCGCGTCGTCGGACAGGGCCTGCAGGGCGGGCTCGAACCTGGCGATCGCGGCGGTGCGGCCCGAGTGGCCCTTGACGCGCCGCTCGTTGGAGGAGCCGAAGATCTTTCTGGCGAGGCCGAGCATGGGTCGTCCGTATCGGCGGGCGCCGGCGCCGGGAAGGCGGACAGGCGGCGGCCGTCTGTGGCTTGGAGATCGGGCGGAAGCGGGGCGGAGGCGCGCGGAAGCGGCGCCGACCGCCGCGCCGGACCGCTCGACTTGGCTCGGCGGGAGACCTATGCACGCCCCCCCAGCGTGTCAACGCGAGCGGGGCCGCAGGCCGTGCGCAGCCCCGCCCTGCAAGGGAATTCCCCGTCCATGCCCGACGCTCCCGCCCCCCCCGGCAAGCCGGGTCTGACCGTGTCCCCGCTCGCAACGCCCATGCCGGCGGTGGGCGCGATCGGGGGCGTGGAGCTCTCCATCGGCCGCGCCGGCTTCTACAGGCACGAGCGGCCGGACCTGCTGCTCATGCGCCTGGCGCCCGGTGCGGCGGCGGCGGGCGTGTTCACGCGGCACAAGGTCGGCTCGGCCCCCGTGGACTGGTGCAGGGCGGCCCTGGAGGCGACGGGCGGCCGGGCCCGGGCGCTGTTGTGCAACGCCGGCTGCGCCAACAGCTTCACCAAGGCGGCCGGCGCGGCGGCCGTGCGCACCACGGTGGAGGCGGTCTCCGCTGAGCTGGGCTGCCGGCCGGACGAGGTGCTGGTCGCCTCCACCGGCGTGATCGGCGTGCCGCTGAAGGCGGGGCTGATCCTGAACGCCCTGGGCGGCCTGATCGCCGGCCTCGCGCCTTCCCGCTGGGGCGACGCGGCGCAAGCGATCATGACCACCGACACCTTCCCCAAGGCCGCCGTGCGCGAGGCGCAGCTCGACGGGCGGACCGTGCGCGTGGCCGGCATCGCCAAGGGCTCGGGCATGATCGCGCCCAACATGGCCACCATGCTCGCCTTCATCGCCACGGACGCGGCGGTGGCGCCCGCCGGGCTGCAGGCCATGCTCGACGCGGCGACGCCGCGCACCTGGAACGCGGTCACGGTGGACGGCGACCGCTCCACCAACGACACCTGCCTGCTGTTCGCCACCGGGGCGGCCGGCGGCCCGGAGAGCTCGGACCCCGCGGCGCTCGCCCCCCTCGCCGGGGCGGTGGAGGCGGTGATGCTCGAGCTCGCCCAGGCGCTGGTGCGCGACGGGGAGGGGGCGACCAAGTTCGTCCGTGTGGAGATCACGGGCGCCGAAAGCGACGCCTCGGCCGCCCGCATCGCCCGCACCGTGTGCGAGAGCCCGCTGGTGAAGACCGCGCTGGCCGGCGAGGACGCCAACTGGGGCCGGGTCGCCATGGCCGTGGGCCGCGCCGACGAGCCGGTCGACCGCGACCGCCTCTCCATCCGCTTCGGCGACCTCTGGGCCGCTCGCGACGGGGCGGTGTCGCCCGACTACGACGAGGCCGCCATGAGCGCCTACATGACGAAGGCGGAGCTCGAGATCGCCTGCGACGTCGGGGTGGGCGAAGGCCGCCACGTCATGTGGACCTGCGATCTGACCAAGGAGTACGTGGCGATCAACGGCGACTACCGCAGCTGACGTGGTCAAGCGGCCGGAGAAACTGCTGCGCCAGATGCGTCTGCGCGGCTGGACGGCCGAGCAGATCGCGGAGGCCCGCTGGCGGGGCGAGCGCCATCCCGCGCGCAATCTGGAGACAGGGGCGCCGGCCACGCGCTATATCCACCCCGACACGGGACGATCCGTGGTGTTCGAAGACGCTTCGGGAGAGGTGATCCATGTCGGCGGCGACGGCTTCGTCTACTGACGCCGACACGGTCTACGTCCGCCTGCTGGACGAAGGCGTCGAGGTCTGGCGCCCTGTCCCGGCCGAGCGCGTGAGCGAAGGCGCCTACCGGCTGTCCGATGCGCCGCCGCCCGAGGATGAGGCGTGGACGTTCCAGCCGGGCGAGGTCGTGGTGGCCGAGCGCCGGGCCGGTCGGATGGACCAGCCTCTGATCGCGCTGGCGCGTGCGAGCGACTTCGATCCCGCCTCACAGGCGCACGTCCGCGAGGCGGGCTAGCCGCTCGGCCCTTCTTCTGCCCGGCGCCTTCAGCGTTCGGGCTCATGTTCCTGCCGTCTCTTGGACGCCTCGGGCATAGCGTGATGTCCCTTGCCGGGAGCCTAGCTCGCCGGTTCAGCCCGGGTGGACGGCGAGGGCGATCAGGCCCGCCGCGCCCACGACGATGCGCCACCAGGCGAAGGGCGCGAAGCCGTGGCGGCCCACGAAGTCCAGCAGCACGCGCACGACCACCGCGCCGCTGACCAGGCTGACGAGGAAGCCCACCGCCAGCACCGGCAGGAAGTCGCCGCGGAAGGCGTCCAGGTTCTCCAGGGCGTCGAGCGCGAAGGCGGCGGCCATGGTCGGCATCGCCAGGAAGAAACTGAACTCGGCGGCCGCCCGCTTCTCCAGGCCCAGCAGCAGGCCGCCGGCGATGGTGGCGCCCGAGCGAGAGACGCCGGGGATCATGGCCAGGGCCTGGCATACGCCGATGGCCGCCGACACGCCCCAGGGCAGGGCGTAGGCGTCGCGGTGCTTGGTCCAGCGCGCCAGCCGGTCGATGACCAGCAGCACCACGCCGCCGCCCAGCAGGCTCCAGCAGATCACCGCCGGGCTCTCGAACAGCACGGTCTTGATGAACTTGTAGAGCAGCAGCCCCAGCACGGCCGACGGGACGAAGGCCAGCAGCACGCTCAGGGTGAAGTGCCGCGAACGCCGATCGCTCGGCAGGGTGGAGGCCACCCGCCACAGCCGACCGAAGTACAGCGCCGCCACCGCCAGGATCGCGCCCAGCTGGATCATGACGATGAAGCTGTTCCAGCGCGGGTCCTGCAGGCCCAGGGCCGTCTTCGCCAGCAGCAGGTGGCCGGTGGAGGACACCGGGATGAACTCGGTCAGCCCCTCGATCAGACCCAGGAGGACGGCGGTGAGCAGGGCTGCGGCCATGGGCGGCGGCTCTAGCCCGCGTCGCGGGGGCGCGGAAGCGCTGACGCCTGCGGCCGATCTCCGCTAGCCTGGGGCCATGTCCTCCGCCCTCCTGATGGTCGCCGCCATGAGCACCGCCCCCAAGCCTGACGACGCGTCCGCAATCCGCGCGCTCCGCGCCGAGTCCAACGCCGGGCTGGCGGCTCTGGACGCGGGTCGGGTGGTGGCCGCCTTCGCGGAGGACATCCACTCGGTGGCCGGCGGAGGCGCCCTGGCGGACGGCCGCGAGGCGGCGGCCGCGCGCTACCGCGAGCAGGTGCGGCCCGGCGGCGCCTTCGTCTCCGGCCTGCGCACGCCCGGCCGCATCGCGGTGGACCGGGCGGGCGGGCGGGCGTCGGAGCCCGGCCGCTGGCGCTGGGTGGTGCGCACGCCCCTCGGCGAGGCCGCCCACAGCGGCGACTACCTCGCCGGCTGGGTGAAGCGCGACGGGGCCTGGCGGCTGCAGTCGGAGCTCTACGTCACCACCGGCTGCACCGGCCCGGGGTGCGGCGCGTGAGCCGCCTGCTCCTAGTGGCCGCCGCCGCGCTGGTGGACGGCGACGGGCGGGTGCTGATCTGCCAGCGGCCCGAGGGCAAGGCGTTCGCCGGGCTGTGGGAGTTTCCGGGCGGCAAGGTCGAGGCGGGCGAGACGCCCGAGGGGGCGCTGGTGCGCGAGCTCGCCGAGGAGCTGGGGATCACCGCAAGGATCGACTGCCTGGCCCCGTTCGTGTTCGCCAGCCACGCCTATGAGGACTTCCACCTGCTGATGCCCCTGTATCTGCTGCGCCGGTGGGAGGGGTTCGTGGAGCGCCGCGAGCACGCCGAGCTGAAGTGGGTCAAGCCTTCGCGGCTGCTCGACCACCCGATGCCGCCGGCCGACGCCCCGCTCTGCGCGCATCTGCGGGACTTCCTCTAGCCGCCGTTCGCGCGAGAGGGTGAGAAGCGTTCTCACTTCCAGGTGAGAGTGCTTCGCATCACCATTCCCGACTTTGTGTTGCGAGTTGTTCGCGCTGGACTTGCGGGAACTCGTTCCACATCTTCCCTGTTGAGACCGCACTGTAAGCGGACATTCAGGAGAGAGCCCCATGTCGGCCGGCGCCCACACCGAACAGACCTCGTGCGCGAGTTGCACCTTCTTCGACGACGCCCAGTCGCAGGCGCAGGGCGTGTGCCGCCACAACCCGCCCTCGGGCGGCAACGGCTCGACCGCCTGGCCGACGGTGTCGGCGCGGGACTGGTGCGGCCAGTTCGTGTTCGACGGCCACGGCCGCTCGGGCGCGCAGCAGAGCTACGCCGCGGCCTGAGCTGTCACACACGCCGGTCCAGCGCCTCGAAGGGGGTGCGGCCGGCGTAGTCCGCCCGCGTCGCGCGCAGCGGCGCACCCGAGGGCGTCGCGGCTCGCACCGCGGCGCCCTCGCGCATGAGGAAGGCGTGCTCCACCACGCGCGCCTGCTGCTCCAGGTTCAGCGCCGCCCACGTGAATGGGACGGCGTAGCGGTAGCCGGGCGCCCCCGGCCCGTAGCCCCCCGAGGCCGCCACCTTCGCCCAGCTTCCGAGCGTCCTCACCGGGGCGCGGGCGAACTGCCAGACGTGCGTCAGCTCGTGCACCAGCCAGGCCTTCAGCTGCAGCGTCGCGCCGGCGAAGTCGCGTGGTGCGTCGAAGGGCATCAGGATCACCGGGCCCAGCGTGACCGCGGTCGCGGCCGGAATGGGCAGGATCCGCACTCGGTCGAGGTCGAGCGCGTCGGCGAACACCGACCGGGCGAGGTCACGCTCGCCGGCCGTCAGCCGCCTCACGGGCGGCGCGGCTGGGTGAACGCGGCGTCCACCACCTCGGCGGCGATCACCGTGCGACCCTCAGCCGTGGTCGCCGGGCCGAGGCTGGCGTTCGACGGATAACGCCGGCCATCGAAGCTGAGGCGCGCGCGGTGCGGCGAGGCTCCTCCGCCGGAGACGGCCACCGAGAGGTCGCGCCAGCCGTGACTGCGCGTCGCCAGCACCTGCACCGGAGGCTGGGCGACGGTGGCGCGCATCACCACGCGCCCGCTCGCCCCGTCCACCACATAGAGGGAGCAGCCGCCCGTGCCGCAGCGGGCGGAGTCGGCGGCGTAGGCGATGGTCTCCGGCCGCTCGTCCCGGTTCAGGTCCACGCGCGACGAGACCAGCGTCGCCGCGTCCGGGAGGCCCAGGCGCCTGGCCAGGCCAGCGTCCGAGACGGCCGGCTCCGGCGCGGGGGCGACCGCGGCGGGGGCGTCGACCAGGATCATAGGGGGTGCTCCGTTCCGCCTATCGCATCGGCCAAACGCGCGCGGGCCGATCCGGGCTTCAACGGCTGTTGTTGGGTCGGCGAGGGGGCCCAGCCGGTGGCGGTGATGATCTCGAAGGTGGCGGGCGCACGCCCGTCCTCCGCCCCGAACCGCTCGCGATAGACCTCGAAGGCGCGGGCCAGCACGGCGCGGGTCAGCGGGCGCGAGGGGCGGTCGCGCAGCACGCCGGTCTCGCCCATGGCGCGCAGGTCGGCCAGGAGGCGCAGCGGGTGCTCGTAGCGCACCGTCACCCGATCCACGTCGGAGACAGGCAGGGCGAAGCCGGCGCGCTGAAGCAGGCCCGCCGCGTCGATCCCGTCCGCGAAGGGCGACACGCGCGGTCCCGCCCCGCCCAGCAGCTCCGCCTCGGCGGCGAGCAGGCTCTGGCGCAACTCGGTCAGTGTGGCTCCGCCCAGGAACGCGCCGATGAACAGCCCGTCCGGCCGCAGCGCCCGGCGCACCTGCACCAGCGCGCCGGGCAGGTCGTTGGTCCAGTGCAGCGTCAGCAGGCTGACCACGAGGTCCAGGCTCGCCGGGGCGAAGGGCGGGCGCTCCTCGTCCGCCACCACGCGCAGACCCGCTCGGCCGGCGAGGAAGGCCGGAGCGAGGTCCGCCTCGATCACCGTCCCGATCCGCCCCGCGGCGGGCGTGCCGGCGAGGGCGCGGGCGAAGGCGCCGTCGCGGGCGCCCAGGTCGACGGCCAGGGGGAAGTCGCGCAGGATGTCGCTCAGGCGCTCGGCCGCGTCCGCCGCCGCCCGCTGCTTGAGGAAGCCGGCGTAGCCGCTCCGGGCGGCGCGGCGCAGGCGCAGCCGATGCAGGCCGCGGTCGAACAGGAGGGGAGGGGCGCCGTCCATGCGCGCAGCAGATAGGGCGTCGGCGGCGTGGGCGGGAGCGCGGGCGCTCGCCGCCGCCCCAGGCTGGCGGGCCGCAAGCCGGCGGGCGCTCGACCTTCTCATGCCGCCCCATGCCCTTGACGGGGCGGGGGAGCGGCCGTTCGCGCCCGGGCTGGGCGCGGCCGCCTGGACCCGCATCGCCTGGGTGGACGGGCCGGTGTGCGACGGCTGCGGCGTGCCCTACGCCTACGACCTGCACAGCCGCTGCGCCGCCTGCTCCGCCCGGCCGCGCGCCTTCGACCGGGCGCGCTGCGCCTGCCTGTACGACGAGGGCTCGCGCGAGCTGATCCTGCAGCTGAAGCACGGCGACCGGACCGACCTCGCCGGCCTGTTCGCCCTGTGGCTGAACCGGGCCGCGCCCGACCTCCTGACCGCGTGCGACGCCGTGGCGCCCGTGCCCATGCACCCGGGCCGGCTGTTCCGCCGCCGCTACAACCAGGCCGCCGAGATCGCCCGGCCGCTCGCGCGCCTGGCGCGCCGGGCCTACCTGCCGGACGCCCTGGTCCGCGCGCGGGACACGGGCGGGCAGGGCGGGCGCTCGCGGCGAGGGCGGCGCGAGGCGGTGCGCGGCGCCTTCTCGGTTCCCAAGCCGGCGCGGGTGGCGGGCGTCCGCGTGCTCCTGGTCGACGACGTGATGACCACCGGGGCCACGGCGGAGGCCTGCGCCCGGGCGCTCAAGGCGGCGGGCGCGGCCGCCGTGTTCGTCGCGGTGGTCGCCCGGGTGCAGGAGGCGGAGGCCCTCGCTATATGAGCCGCCCCGCCGCAGCTGAGGGTCGCCCATGCCGGACGTGACGATCTACACCCGCCCCTTCTGTCCCTACTGCTCCCGCGCCCTGTCGCTGCTGCAGAAGAAGGGCGTCGCCTTCACAGAGGTGAAGGACGCCTACATGGACCCCGCCAAGAAGCGCGAGATGGTGGCCAAGGCCAACGGCGGCTCCACCTTCCCCCAGATCTTCGTCGGCGAGCGCCACATCGGCGGCTGCGACGACTTGATGGCGCTCGACCGCCGGGGCGAGCTGGACGCGCTGCTGGCGGCGTGAGCACCCGCGTCGCCCTCCTGCAGCTGCGCACGCCGGCCAGCCACGCCGAGGCCTTGGCGCATGTGGAGCCGCTCGTGCGCCGGGCGGCGGGGGAGGGCGCGCGCCTGGTGCTGACGCCGGAATGCACCAACGTGGTCCAGCGGGACCGCGCCAAGCTGCTGCCGGAGCTGCGCACCGTCGAGGACGACCCGGTCGTGAACGGCCTGCGCGGCCTCGCCGCGGACCTGGGCGTCGAGCTCCTGATCGGCTCCGCCCTCGTCCGGCGCGAGGACGGCGGCTGCGCCAACCGCTCGCTGCTGATCGGCGCGGACGGGGCGGTGCGGGCCGCCTACGACAAGGTCCACATGTTCGACGTCGACCTCCCCACCGGCGAGCGGGTGCGCGAGAGCGAGGTCTACACGCCCGGCGACCGGGCGGTGGTGGCCGACACCGTGGCCGGCCGGCTGGGCCTGACCGTCTGCTACGATGTGCGTTTCCCCGCCCTGTTCCGGGCGGAGGCGGAGGCCGGGGCGCAGATCATCGCCGTGCCCGCCGCCTTCACCCGCCCCACGGGCGAGGCGCACTGGGAGGTGCTGCTGCGCGCCCGCGCCATCGAGACGGGAAGCTTCGTGCTCGCCCCCGCCCAGGGCGGCCATCATGCCGACGGGCGCGGCACCTGGGGGCGGACCACCGCCGCCGGGCCCTGGGGCGAGGTGCTGGGCAGGCTGGACCATGACGAGCCGGGCGTGCTCGCCGTGGAGATCGACCTCGCGCACGTGGCCAAGGCGCGCGCCGCAGTGCCGGCGCTGGCCAACGCCCGGGGCTTCGCCGCGCCGTGATCCGCTACGCCCTGCGCTGCGAGGCGGGCCACGGGTTCGAAGCCTGGTTCGCCTCCTCCGCCGCCTATGACGACCAGGCCGCCGGCGGGCTGGTGAGCTGCCCCGTGTGCGACAGCCCGCGGGTGGAGAAGCAGATCATGGCCCCGGCCGTGGCCGGCACGCGGCGCTCCGCCGAGCCCGACGGGCCGCCGCCGGCCAGGATGCGCGAGATGTTCCGCCGCGCCGCCCGGGAGGTGCGTCGCAAGGTGTTCGACGACTTCGACCACGTGGGCGACGCCTTCGCGAAGGAGGCTCGCGCCATCCACGAGGGCAAGGCGGAGGAGCGCGGCATCTACGGCGAGGCCACCCCCGCGGAGGTCCGCGCCCTGCGCGAAGACGGCGTCGGCGTCGCCCCGCTCCCGCCCGAGCCGGTGGACGAGGACAAGCTGAACTAGCGAGGCTTGACCTCCTCCCCTGCGAAGCGGGGGAGGTGGCCGCGAAGCGGACGGAGGGGGCCAGTTCACGCCCGACCTCCACCAGCGCAGCCCCCTCCGTCACGCGCCTGCGGCGCGCGCCACCTCCCCCGCTTCGCAGGGGAGGTGGTCAGAGAACATCCTCCCGCTTGGCTCCGCCCGTCCCACCCGGCTATCGTCGCGGCAAGCGAGGCGGCTCCAGACCGCCCGGTGCGGGACGGAGACGACCATGTTCGGACTGATGCAGGACTGGCCGTTGACGGTCGATCGCATCCTGGATCACGCGGCGACGCGGCACGCGGATCGGGAGGTGGTGACCCGGTCGGTGGAGGGCCCCATCGTCCGCACGACCTTCGCCGGCATCCGCCGGCGGGCCAAGCAGGTCAGCCACGCGCTCGCCGAGTGGGGAATCCGTCCGGGCGACCGCGTCGCCACGCTGGCCTGGAACAGCGGCCGCCACATGGAGGTCTGGTACGGGATCATGGGCGTGGGCGCCGTCTGCCACACGCTGAACCCCCGCCTGCACCCCGACCAGCTGTGCTGGATCATCCGCCATGCGGAAGACCGGGTGATCTTCACCGACATCACCTTCGCCCCGCTGCTGGCCGCGGCGCTCGCCTCCATGGAGACCAAGGTGGAGCGCGTGGTGGTGCTCACCGACGCGGCCCACCTGCCCCAGGGCCTGCCGCCCGGCACGGAGCCCTACGAGGAGCTGCTGGACGGCCGCCCGACCGACACGCCGTGGGGCGGCTTCGACGAGCGGACCGCCTGCGGCCTCTGCTACACCTCCGGCACCACGGGCGACCCCAAGGGCGTGCTCTACAGCCACCGCTCGAACTTCATCCACACCTTCATGACGCTGCAGCAGGACGTGATGGGCCTGGGTGCGGCCGACGTGATCCTGCCCGTGGTGCCCATGTTCCACGCCAACGCCTGGGGCGTCGCCTTCTCGGCCCCCGCGGTCGGGGCCAAGCTGGTGATGCCGGGCGCGAAGATGGACGGCGCATCCATCTACGAGCTCCTGGAGACCGAGCGCGTCACCTTCTCCGCCGCCGTGCCCACCGTGTGGCAGATGCTGCTGCAGCACCTGGACCAGACGGGCGAGCGCATCACCACGCTGAAGCGCGTGGTGATCGGCGGCTCCGCCTGCCCGGAGAGCCTGATCCGCGCCTTCCACGACCGCTATGGCGTGGAGGTGAGGCACGCCTGGGGCATGACCGAGACCTCGCCCATCGGCACGCTCGGCGCGCCGGACGCGCGGATCGCCGGCCTGCCGTTCGACGCGCAGCTTCCCTGGCGCATGAAGCAGGGGCGCGTGCCGATCGGCATCGAGCTGACCCTCAAGGACGACGCGGGCAAGCCGGCGCCGGAGGACGGCGAGAGCTTCGGCCGGCTGATGGTCAAGGGGCCGACGGTGGCCGGGGCCTACTTCAACCACGACAAGCCGATCCTGGACGAGGACGGCTGGTTCGACACGGGGGACGTGGCCACCATCGACGGCGACGGCTTCATGCAGATCACCGACCGCGCCAAGGACGTCATCAAGTCCGGCGGAGAATGGATCAGCTCCATCGACATCGAGAACCTCGCCTCGGGTCACCCCAAGGCGCTGATCGCCGCGGTGATCGGCGTGCCGCATCCCAAGTGGGACGAGCGCCCGCTGCTGCTGGTCCAACTGAAAGAGGGCGAGACGGGAACGCGAGACGAGTTCCTCCGCTTCCTGGAGGGCCGGATCGCCAAGTGGTGGACCCCCGACGACGTCCTGTTCGTCGAGGCCATCCCGCTGGGCGCCACCGGCAAGATCGACAAGAAGGCGCTGCGCAAGGTCTACGGCGAGCACGTGCTGCCGAGCCTGGCCCCCGCCGCGGAGTAGGAGCTCTGAACCGCCCGTGACCCAAGCCGAGCCGCCGCGCGCGAAGCCTTCCGCAGCCCCGGCGACGGCGCCGCGTCCGCGGCGCACGACGGCCCAGCTCGGGCGGTCGGCCAGCCGCATCGCCATCGGCTGCGCGGTGGTGTCCATCCTGGTGTTCGTGCTGGCCGTGGTCGGCTTCCGCCAGGGCTGGCTCAGCTTCGCGGCGGCGACGCGAGGCCTGACGGGGATCGCCGTGCCCGCCCTGGCGCTGCTGGCCGCCCTGTTCGGGATCGTTGGCGCGGTGCTGGCGCTCATGGCCAAGCCCCGGGGCGGGGCGGTGACGGCGCTGGTCGCCGTCGCGCTGGGCCTCGGCGTCTACCTGTTCTGGACGCAGGCCAACGCCAGGAACAGCAAGGCCCCGCCGGTCCACGAGGTCGCCACCGACTGGACCGACCCGCTGATGTTCTCTCCCAAGACGCTCGCCGCGCGGGGCGACAAGGCCAACCCCGTGGAGCTCGCGCCCGTGGTGCCGGAGGGGCCGGGCGCCGCCGGCGGCTTCCTGGGCCGGCCCGTGGCCGACGTGAACGCCCGCACCTGCCCGGGCGCCGCGCCGCTGGTGCTCACCACCCCCCCCGCCGACGCCTACGCCAAGCTGAAGGCGGCGGTGGCGGGCGAGCGCATGGCGATCCTGACCGACGATCCGCAGACGGGCCGTATCGAGGCCACGGCAGCGCGCGGCTTCTGGGGCGTGCGCGACGATCTGGCCGGTCGCGTTCGCCCGGAAGGCGCGGGCGCCCGCATCGACCTGCGCTCCATCGCCCGGGCGGGCGATACGGACAACGGGGCCAACTGCGACCGCGTCACCCGCCTGCGGAAGGCGGTGGCCGGCTGAGCCGGGCGGGGCGGTAGACGGCCTCCGCCGGGGCGCCGCCTGCGTCCGCCCGCACCTCGCCCAGGCGCACGAGCCGGATCAGGTGCGCCAGCACCGATCGCGCCGCCGCGGGATGCAGCCTGGGATCCACCTCGGCGTACAGGCGGGCCACCATATCGGGGATGCGGGCGAGGCCGGCGCCCACCGCGGCGCGCACCTGCGCCTCGCGATGCAGCCGGTGCGCCTTGTAGGCTTGCAGGAACTGTGCGGGCGCAGTGACCGCCGGCCCGTGCGCCGGGTGCAGGATGGCGAAGCCCTCCGCGATCACCTGGTCGAGGCTGGCGAGGTAGGCGTCCATGTCCCCGTCGGGCGGCGAGACGATGGTCGTCGACCACCCCATCACGTGGTCGCCCGACAGCAGCACGCCCCCTCCCAGGTCGAAGGCGAGATGGTTCGAGGCGTGGCCCGGGGTGGCCAGCACGCGCAGCCGCCAGCCCTCGCCGGCCAGCACCTCGTCGTCCGCCAGCTCGCGGTCGGGGCGGAAACGCGCGTCGCCGGAGACCTCGCCCCCGTCCGCCGCCGGGTCGGCCCGGCCCAGCACCGGCGCGCCGCCGAGCGCCGCCGCGAGCGGACGCGCCAGCGGGCTGTGGTCCGCGTGCGTGTGCGTCACCAGCACCGCGGCGACGCGCTCGCCGGCCACGGCGCGCAGCAGCGCGTCGAGGTGCTCCGGGTCGTCCGGCCCGGGATCGACCACCGCCACCTCGCCCCCTCTCCCCGGCAGGCCCACGATGAAGCTGTTGGTGCCGAGGTAGGTGAAGGGCCCGGGGTTGCGGCAGGTCACCCGGCGCAGGCCCGGTCCGACCTCCACCGCCTCGCCGTAGCGGGGGTCCATGTCGCGCACGAACGGGATCGGCGGCGGCGGCCGGCCCGCCGCTTGCGGGAAGGGGGCGGAGCCCTCAGGCGGAGTCCCGGTCCTGGCCGTCATGCTGTTCCTGTCCCGCCGCCTGCAGGTGGTCGCCGCCGCGCTGCTGCTGCTCGCCGCCGCCCGGCTGGTCGAGGCGGTGGCCGCGCCCGCCGCGCCGCCTGCCGGCGTGCGCGGTCAGATCGCCTGGGAGAGGTCGTAGCCCGCCGCCCGGCCGAGCTCGACCAGCTCGTCGCGCGGCATGTCGGGCCCCGCGCGCCCCCGCGCCCAGACGACGATGGAGCGCGTGCCGGAGCGGCAGAAGGCCAGCACCGGCCCGTCCGCCGCGTCCACCGCCGCGCGCACCGCCTCGACCTGCCCGGGCGTGGGCCCGCCGACGACAGGGATGTGCGCGTAGTCCAGCCCCGCCGCCCGCGCCGCGGCCTCCATCTCGGCCGAGCTCGGCTGGCCGGGGTCCTCGCCGTCCGGCCGGTTGTTGATCACCAGGGCGAAGCCCCGGGCGGCCGCCTCCGCCATGTCCCCGGGCGCGAGCTGCGGGGCGGTGGAGAAGTGTCCGGTCACGGTGCGGATGTCGGCGGTCATGGGGAGCGTCCTTAGCGCTGGCGCATGCAGCGGACGGCGCGCTGGCCGTCCAGGTTGCAGAAGTAGCTGCCGAGCGCCGCGCGGCGCACCGCCAGCTGCGAGCCCTTGTGCGCGGGCCGCTCGATCGGCTCGTCGTCCGTCTGCACCCAGGCCGTGCCCTCCTCGGCGGTGAAGAACACGGCCTTGCCGTCGGGCAGACGCCCGCCGCGCGCCAGGGTGTAGGTGATCCGGTCCACCTGCTCCTCCGCGGGGCCGCCCCGGCCGCGGAACAGGCTGAACGCCGGCAGCTCCAGCCCGAAGGCCTGGCGGCGCACGCTGCGCACCTGCTCGCGGTCCAGCACCACCACCTGCCCTCGGGCTTCGGCCTCGTCGAGCGTGGCCGCCGCCTTGTCATAGCAGGCGAGCCGTTGGGCGCCGTCGGTCTCCTTGCGGCAGCTGGCCAGCGCCTCCAGCACCCCGGCGCGGCGGGCCTCCGGCTTGGGCGGGGCGGCGAGCGCCAGGGGCGCGGCGAGCGCGGCGGCGGCCAGGAGGCCAGCGGCGGGGGCGAGGAGGCGAGGCGTCATGGCGCTAGGGGAACCACGCACGTCCGATCTGGGCAAGGTGGCCGCGTGTGTGGCGCGAATGCGACAACCGGATGATGACGGTGCTACGGACGTGCAACGCGCATTGACCCCCGGCGGCGCGGCGGCACAGGTTGGCTGCAACCGGCGGAGTTCCGTCGGACCTGGATTCCGCGTGGCCACGAGGCCCGCGACACCGTTGAATGGGGATCGTTCTCACATGAACACCACGCGAAGCCGCCTCCTGGCGTCCAGCGTCCTTTGCGGCGCGGCCATCCTGGGCGCCTCGCCCGCCCTGGCCCAATCGACCCAGCCCACCACGGGCAACGGCCGGGTCGAGACGACCCAGTCGGCCGGCCAGGCCGACGCCTCCTCGCGCGTCCAGACGGACGCCGCGGGCCTGAACACCCCCGGCGACAACGGCACCACGGTGGGTGAAGTCGTCGTCACCGGCTCGCGCATCGCCCGCCGCGACTACGTCGCCGACTCGCCCATCGTCTCGGTCGGCCCCAAGGCCATCGAGAACACCGGCGACATCACGCTGGAGCGCGTGATCGCGCAGCTGCCGCAGGTGGTGAGCACCCAGGGCGCCCAGGTGAACAACGGCGGCAACGGCCAGGTGAACTTCGCCCTGCGCGGCATCGGCTCCAGCCGCACCCTGGTGCTGATCGACGGGCGTCGCGCCGTGCCTTCGAACGCCAGCGGCGTCATCGACCTGAACACCATCCCGACCGCGCTGATCGAGAACATCGAGGTCATCACGGGCGGCGCCTCTTCGGCCTACGGCTCGGACGCCATCGCCGGCGTCGCCAACTTCAAGCTGAAGCACAACTTCCAGGGCCTGGTGATCGACAGCCAGTACAACATCTCGGAAGAGGGTGACGGCGAAGAGCAGGCGGTCAACATCACCGCGGGCGGCAACTTCGACGGCGACCGCGGCAACGCGGTAATCTCGTTTGGCTACGCCAACCGAAATGCCGTGTTCTATGGCGCGCGTCCGAACGTGCAATTGAACGACTTCGGCGACTTCGGCCTGCCTAATAGCTCCATCCTAGCCGTCGGCGGTTTCTCGGGCACGATCCCGCAGGGCTCGGCCGCGGGCATCGCCAACGCCGCCCTCAACGCGGCGGGCAACAACGTTGCCGGCGCGAACGGCTTCAGCCAAGCCGCCTTCAACACCGTGTTCGGCCGCTACGGCGTCAACGGCGCCTCGGTGGCGGTGAACCAGAACACGGCGATCGGCTTCAACTCGGACGGTACGCTGTTCTACAAGGGTCTGAACTACAAGGGTCCGACCGACACCATCGACTTCGCCACCATTCCGCAGACGCCGCTGAACGCAGCGCTGGGCGGCGCGGCGGCGAACGGCCCCGGCGCCTACAACACGGGCGCTCTGAACTACGCCCTGGTGCCGCAGACGCGCTACAACGCCTACGGTTCGGTCGAGTACAAGATCAACGACCACATCAAGGCCTACGGCCAGTTCATCTTCAATCAGTTCACTTCGGCCACCGTTCTGGCGCCCACGCCGGCGGCCAGCAACCCGGGCACGGCGGTCGGCGCCCTGCCGACGGCCAACACCGGCTTCCTCGTGCCGGTTACCAACCCCTACCTGTCGGCTGATCTTAGGACGCTGCTGGCTTCGCGCCCGAACCCGAATGCGCCGTTCCTGTTCAACAAGCGCTTCACCGAGTTCGGCTTCCGCAACGCGACGATCGATTATACCACCTACCAAATCCTGACGGGCGCGCGCGGCGACATCCCCGATCCGGGCAACCACGACCTGACCTACGACATTTACGGCAGCTATGGTCGGACGCTGGAGAACGACACACAGACGGGTAACCTGAACCGCTCGCTGTTCCGCCAGTACCTGGAGAGCCCCACCGGCGCGCTCGGGGCTTGCTCGGGGTACAACCCCTTCGGCCAGAACGGCATCTCCGCCGCCTGCCGCAGCCTGCTCAGCCCGACCACCAAGAACCAAGTCGAGAACGTGCAACGCGTGGTGGAAGGCACCCTGACCGGCCGCGCCTTCACCGCCGAGTTCGCCGACCACTTCGGCGGCGAGGTCCGCTTCGCCCTGGGCGGCGACTACCGTCAGAACCGCTATGCCTTCACTCCCGACGCCATCGCCTCGTCCAACGACACGGCGGGCACGATCGGCTCGAACACCAACCCGTTCAACAACGCCAACGGCTTGGCCGGCTTCAACGCCGCCCAGCCCACCCGCGGCGTGACGGACGTGTACGAGGTCTATGGCGAGCTGCTGCTGCCGCTCGTCCACGACCTGCCGTTCGCCAAGCGCGTCGAGCTCAACCTCGGCGCCCGCTTCTCGGACTACAACTTCTCGGGCAGCGGCCGTGAGACCCAGCTCAACACGACGACCTACAAGGCCGAGGTGAACTGGAAGGTCACCGATTGGGCCACCCTGCGCGGCGGCTACAACCGCGCCGTCCGCGCGCCCAACGTGGGCGAGCTGTTCACACCGCAGCAGACCAACTTCGCCGCCATCAACAACCCGGGCACGCTCGGCAACGGCGATCCCTGCGACGGCACCGGCGCCTACATCAACGGTCCCAACGGCGCCGCAGTGCGCGCCCTCTGCATCGCGCAGGGCGTGCCGGCCGCTCTCGTGGGTTCGCCAGCCACCTTCCGCCAAGCTAACTCGCAGGCGGCGTCCACTTCGGGCGGCAACCCGAACCTGCGGGAAGAGCGCGCCAACACCTACACTGGCGGCTTCGTGATCACGCCGAAGTTCTCCAACCCGCTGTTCTCGCGCATCTCCCTGTCCGTCGATTATTACAATATTTCGATCTCGCAAGCGATCGGAGGCATCGCAACGCTTACTTCGCTCAGCAAGTGCTACAACTCGGACGGCTCCAACCCGACGTACTCGATCAACAACTTCTTCTGCGGCGCCATCCAACGGGACACGGGCACGGGTCAGCTGGCGAACAGCACGGCCACCCAGCAGAACACGGGCGGCTTGAAGACCAGCGGCATTGACTTCCAGGCCGACTGGGGTTTCGCCCTGGCGGCGATCCCCTACCTGAACCTGAGCGACAAGTACGGCTCGCTGGCGTTCAACTTGGTCGGCACCTGGGTGAACGACCTTGATACCCGCGCGACGCCTACGGACCGCTACCAGCAGAACCGTGGCACGATTAGCTCGCAGGGCTACACTCCCGTGTGGAAGGCCGTTGCCGCTGTCAACTACTCCGTCGGTCCGTTCGACTTCGGCGTGACTGAGCGTTACTACGGCGACGCTGAGGACTTCTCCTGCGTTGGCTTGACCGTGGTCTGCACCGCCCGCGGCGTGCCGGCGACCTTCTACACCAACCTGACGGGTCGCTGGAAAATCAACGACACGCTGGAACTGCGCACCGGCATCGACAACGTGACGAACCAAGAGCCCCGCTTCTTCACTTCGGGCACCAGCAGCCAAGCGTTCTCGGACGGCTCCACCTACGACTTCATCGGCCGTCGCTACTACGTGGCCCTGAAGGCGCGCTTCTAAGACCGACGCTCCGGCGTTTGGCGTCGCGGGGCGGCGGACCACACGGTCCGTCGCCCTTCGGCGTTTGTGGCGATGGCGCCGATGCGGGTCGTCTCCCCCACGCTGCGCATGGGGGAGTACCGGCGGAGCCGGGGAGGGGGCCGGCCGGCGCAGCCGGACGGAACACCGCGTCGATGTGGCCTCCGCGCTCTCGCGCGGCCCCTCCGTCCGCTTCGCGGCCACCTCCCCAGCGCCGCTGGGGAGGATGAGCTCGATACCTCAGCCCCGGATGCGCCCGAACAGCAGGTGGTCGCGCCAGGCGCCGTTGATCTTCAGGTAGGCGCGGGCCAAGCCCTCCGGCTCGAACTGCGCCTTCTCCAGCAGGCCGCGGCTGGCGTGGTTCTCGGGCACGCAGGCGGCCTCCAGGCGGTTCAGGCCCAGGCGGCCGAAGGCGAAGCGGCACACCGCGCGCACGCCCGCCAGGGTGTGGCCGCGCCGGGCGTGGGCCGCGCCCGCCCAGTAGCCGATGGCGGCGCTCTGGCTGACGCCGCGCTTCACGTCGCGCAGGTTCACGCCGCCCACCAGCGCGCCGTCCTCGCTGCGGAAGATGAAGAAGGGGTGGCCCTGGCCGCTGTCGTGGTCGCGGGCGTAGATCGACAGGCGGCGGCGGAAGGCGGCGCGCGTCAGGTCGTCCGCCGGCCAGGTGGGCTCCCACGGCTGCAGGAAGCCGCGGCTCTCGCGGCGCAGGTCGGCCCAGGCGGGATAGTCGGCCATCCGGGGGGGGCGCAGGCGCACGCCCTCCTCCTCCAGCACGAGCCCGGGCTCGGGGGCGATCCAGTCGAGAACGGCCATGGCGGGGCGCAGCCTAACCCGCGAGGGCCGCCTTCGTCTTCCCCGTCCCGTGTCCCGGGGGGCGCGCCTCGTCGCAGCCGCGGCGGGCCAGGGCGTCGGCGCGCTCGTTCAGGGGGTGGCCGGCGTGGCCCTTCACCCAGCGCCAGGTCACCTCGTGGCGCGCCCGGGCGGCGTCCAGCGCGCGCCACAGGTCGTCGTTCTTGACCGGCTTCCTGTCCGCGGTGAGCCATCCGCGCGCCTTCCAGCCGGGGATCCACTCGGTGATGCCCTGGCGCACGTACTGGCTGTCGGTGTGCAGCTCCACCGTGCAGGGTCGGGTGAGGGCGCCCAGCGCCTGGATGGCGGCGGTCAGCTCCATGCGGTTGTTGGTGGTGTGCGCCTCGCCGCCCCACAGGTCGCGCTCGTGCCTGCCGAACAGCAGCACCGCGCCCCAGCCGCCGGGGCCCGGGTTCCCGCTGCAGGCGCCGTCCGTGTAGATGGTGACGCCGGGGGTCATGCGGTCTCCAGGAAGGCGAGGCGGCCGGCGGCGGCGCGGTGGAAGGCGAGCTTGTCGGCGTACTCCAGCGGGTCCTTGCGCACCACCAGGGCGCCGGGGCGCTCGGCCTCCCAGTCCGCCAGCCGGGTCAGGAAGAAGCGCATGGCCGCCCCGCGGGCCAGCACGGGCAGGGCCGCCCGCTCGGCGGGGGAGAGCGGGCGGGCGGCCACGTAGCCGTCCACCAGCGCCCGGGCGCGCTCCGGATCCGGCGCGCCGTCCGGCCGTGCGGCCCAGGCGCCCAGCATCACGGTCAGGTCGTAGGCCAGGACGTCGGTGCACGCGAAGTAGAAGTCGATGGCGCCCGCGAACGCCTCGCCGTCGAAGAACACGTTGTCCGGGAAGAGGTCGGCGTGGATCACGCCCGTCGGCAGCTCGCGCGGCCAGTCGCGGTCCAGCGCCTCCAGGTCGGCGTCGATCAGGGCGGCGAGGCCGGGCCGCAACCGCTCGGCCACCGCGCGGTGCGGCGTCCACAGCGGTCGCCAGGCGGCGAGCCCCAGCGCGTTCGGCCGCTCGCCCGGGAAGCCCGCCGTGGCCAGGTGCAGCCGCGCGCAGCCCTCGCCGGCGGCCCGGCACTGGGCGAGGGTGGGCGCGGCGGCGGCCAGCCCTGGGAGCCAGCTCACCACCGCGGCGGGCCGCCCGTTCAGCCGCCCCAGCATCGCGCCCTCCCGGTCGGCCTGCGGCAGCGGACAGGGGAAGCCCCGGTCGGCCACCCACCGCATCAGCTCGAGGAAGAAGGGCAGGTCGCCCTCGTCCACGCGCCGCTCGTAGAGGGTCAGGATGAAGCGGCCCCGGTCGGTCTCCAGCAGGAAGTTGCTGTTCTCGATCCCTTCGGCGATGCCCTTCAGCGCGCGCGGCCGGCCGAGGCCGTAGCCCGCCAGGAAGGCGGCGAGCTCGGCGTCGCTCACGGCGGTGTAGACGGCCATGCCCCGTCCTGCGATCGCCCGAGCGGGCGGTCAAGCCGGGCGCGATGTGGTAGGGTGGCTTCACGAACGCGCCCGTGAAGACGGCCGTCCAGGCCCGGGTGTCGACGACGTCGGACGGGGTGACCCTCGTGCTGTCACCCGAGGCCGCGGCGCTTCTCGGCCTGGAGGACTGACGCTCGCTGGTTGCCGCTCCGTTTGCCCGTGCGGCGTGCGCGGCCTATCTTGCGCCCGAGTTCGCGCGCCTGCTGGCGCGCTCCGCTTTCCGGGACCTCGCCATGCGCCGCCCCCTCCTTGTCGCCTTCGGCGTCGGCCTCCTGGCCGCCTCGTCCGTCGCCCCCGCCCTCGCCCAGTCGCGCAAGGAGCAGGAGGACGACGCCCGCCGCTCCGCGCAGGAGGCCGCCGAGCGCAAGAAGAAGCAGAAGGAGAAGGACTGGAAGCTCTCCATCCAGCCGCTTCCCACCGTGAAGAACGCGGGGCCGTGCCCGTACGTGAAGGTGCTCTACGACGCGAGCCGCTATGTGGAGCTGAAGGATGCGCGCGAGGCCTCCTCCGCGGTGGGCTGGACGGGCGAGATCGAGAACGTCAACTCCGACTGCCGCTACAAGGCCGACGAGCCGATCTCGGTGAAGATGCGCGTGAACTTCGCGCTCGGCCGCGGGCCGCAGGCTGCCGGCGAGCAGCACACCTACAAGTACTGGGTGGCGGTGACGGCGCGCAACTCCACCGTGCTCGCCAAGGAGTGGTTCGACCTGCCCGTGCGGTTCGAGCCGGGGCAGGATCGGGCGGCGGTGTCTGAGGCGATCGACACCATCACCATCCCGCGCGCCACGCGCACCACGCTGGGCTCGAACTTCGAGGTGCTGGTGGGGTTCGAGATCACGCCGCAGATGGCGGAGTTCAACCGCGACGGGAAGCGTTTCCGCGTGAACTCGGGCGGGCAGGTCGACACCGCCTCCGCCAAGCCCTGAGCCTTCTCAGCCGATGACCGACCTCACGGGCCGCCTGGGCGAGGCGGCCGCCGCGGCCTTCGCCGCCGAGGGGCTCGCGCCCGAGCTCGGTCGCGTGGGCCCGTCCGACCGGCCGGACCTGGCCGACTTCCAGTGCAACGGCGCGCTCGCGGCGGCCAAGGCCGCGCGCGCCAACCCGCGGGAGATCGCCGGTCGCGTGGCCGCGCGCCTCGCCGCCGACCCGCTGTTCGCCTCGGTCGAGGTCGCGGGGCCGGGTTTCGTGAACCTGAGGGTGTCCGACGACGCCCTGACTGCCCGCGCCGCCGACGTCGCCGCCGACCCGGCCGCCGGGCTGGAGCGTGTGGCCGCGCCGCGGCGCGTGCTGGTGGACTACGCCGGGCCGAACGTGGCCAAGCCCATGCACGTGGGCCACCTGCGCTCCTCCATCATCGGCGAGAGCCTGAAGCGGCTGTTCCGCGCCCGGGGCGACGAGGTGCTGGGCGACGCGCACTTCGGCGACTGGGGCTTCCAGATGGGCCTGCTGATCGTGGCGGTGGGCGACGAACGGCCCGACCTGCCGCATCTGACGGAAGGCGACGGGCCCTTCCCGACCAGCGGCGTCACCCTGGAGGACCTGGAGCGCCTCTACCCGGTCGCCGCCGCCCGGGCGAAGGCGGAGCCCGAGTACCGGGACCGCGCGCGCCGGGCCACCGCGGAGCTGCAGTCCGGTCGCGCCGGCTACCGCGCCCTGTGGAGCGACTTCGTGCGCGTCAGCCGCACGGCGCTGGAGCGCGAGTTCCACGCGCTCTCCGTCGACTTCGACCTCTGGAAGGGCGAGAGCGACGCCGATCCGCTGATTCCCGCCATGGTGGACGAGCTCGCCGCCAAGGGCCTGCTGGAGGACGACGCCGGCGCCCGCATCGTCCGCGTGGCGCGCGAAGGCGACAAGCGCGAGCTGCCGCCCCTGCTGGTCGTCTCGTCCGAGGGGTCGGCCATGTACGGCACCACAGACCTGGCGACGATCGTGGACCGGAGGAACAGCTTCGACCCCGACCTGATGCTCTACGTGGTCGACCAGCGTCAGGCCGACCACTTCGCGCAGGTCTTCCGCGCGGCCGAGCTGGCGGGCTACGCCCAACCCGGCGAGCTGGAGCACATCGGCTTCGGCACCATGAACGGGCCGGACGGGAAACCCTTCAAGACGCGCGAGGGCGGCGTCCTCAAGCTCCACGACCTGATCGCCATGGCCACCGACAAGGCGCGCGAGCGCCTGCGCGAGGCCGGCCTGGGCGCCGAGCTTACGTCCGAAGCGTTCGAGCGAACGGCCCATCTGGTGGCCGTAGCGGCGCTGAAGTTCGCCGACCTGCAGAACTTCCGCGGCACCAGCTACGTGTTCGACCTCGACCGCTTCACCAGCTTCGAGGGCAAGACCGGGCCGTACCTGCTCTACCAGGCGGTGCGCATCAAATCGCTGCTGCGCAAGGCGGAAGGCGAGGGCGCCGCGCCCGGGCCCATCGCGGTGGAGGCGCTCGCCGAGCGCGACCTAGCGCTCTCGCTCGACGCCTACGCCCAGGCAGGCCGCGAGGCCTACGACCGGCGCGCGCCCAACGCCTTGGCCGAGCACGCCTATCGACTGGCGCAGAGCTTCTCCCGGTTCTACGCCGCCTGCCCGGTGCTGGCGGCCGACACGGCGGCGCGGCGCGGCTCGCGCCTGGCGCTCGCCGGCGCCACGCTGCGGCAGCTGGAGGCGGCCCTCGGACTCCTCGGCATCGAGACGCCTGAGCGAATGTGATCGGCGAGGAACCCGGGCGCGCGGCCCCGGGTTCGTCGATCATGCCGGTCGCCGTGCACATGTCCGTCGCCGTCCAGGCCACGCCGACCCTGTCGCAGCTGACGCTGGGCGCGCTCCAGAACCATCGCCGCGTGCTTGTCGCCTTCGCGCTGACGGCCGACGATCCGCGCCTGCTGACTCAGCGCCGGGCGGCTGCCGAGCTGACGGGGGAAGCCGACGACCGCGACATCACCTTCGTCGTCGTGGCGGGCTCCGCCGTGCGCGGGCTGGCGGACTCCGCCAGCGCGCTCCGGTCGCGGCTGCGGGTGCGGCCCGAGGAGTTCCGGGTGGTTCTGGTGGGCAAGGACGGGCACGCGGCGCTCTCCGAGTCGGAGCCCGTGGCGGCGGATGCCCTCCGCCGGCGCATAGACGGCATGCCCATGCGCCGGCAGGAGATGCGTTGGCGCTGACCGCGCCTCTGGCGGCGCGCTCGGGCTGCAGTTAGGATCAAGACATGCCATCCTGGCTTCTCAACGTGATCGTCGTCGTGGCCGCCTTCCTGTTCATGGAGGGCTTCGCCTGGGCGGTTCACCGCTATGTCATGCACTCCAGCTGGGGCTGGGGCTGGCATCAGAGCCACCACACCCCGCACGACCGCGTGCTGGAGAAGAACGACTGGTTCGCCGTGGTGTTCGCGGCTCCGCCGATCCTCCTGTTCCTGCTGGGCTCGCGTCCGGAGTGGCGGGTGCTGTGGTGGGCAGGGTTGGGCGTGACGCTCTACGGCGTCATGTACGCCGTGGTGCACGACGGGCTGGTGCACCAGCGCTGGCCGTTCCGCGTGAAGCCGCGCACGGGCTACGCCAAGCGCCTCGTCCAGGCGCACCGGCTGCACCACGCCACGCACGGCCGCGACGGCGCGGTCAGTTTCGGATTCCTCTACGCGCCGGACGTGCGCAAGTTGAAGGCCAGGTTGCGCGGCCGGGGCCAGGAGGCTGCGATCGCGGGGGCGTCGGCTCCCGAAGCCCGAAGCTCGCCCTCGTGACCCGCATTCGCCAGACGGCCATAGGCCTGGGCCTCGCCGCCGCCATCGTCGGAACCTGGCTCGCCCTGCACGTGGGCGCGGTCTTCCTGTTCCCGCTGTCGCGCGCGGCGGAGAACCCGGCCTGGGCGGCCCTGGCCCTGGCCGTGGTGCTGGTGCAGAGCTGGCTGGGCGCCGGCATGTTCATCGTGGCGCACGACGCCATGCACGGCAGCCTGGCTCCCGGCCGCCCGCGGCTGAACACCGCCATCGGCCAGCTGGCGCTTGGGCTCTATGCGGGGTTCCCGTACCGGAAGCTGCTGGTGAAGCACCACCTGCACCATCGCCATTCGGGGGCGGAGGGCGATCCCGACTTCCACGTTGGTGCGCCCCGCTCGTTCTGGCGCTGGTATGTGAAGTTCTTCCGCGAGTACTGGGGCTGGCCGCAGCAGGGCGCCATCACCGGCGTGCTGCTGCTGTACCTGCTGCTGGGTGCGAGCCCGCTGAACACGGCCATCTTCTGGGGCTTACCGGCGATCGGCTCGTCACTGCAGCTGTTCACCTTCGGCACCTGGCTGCCGCACCGGCACGAGGGCCGGGGTGAGGGCGAGTTCGCCGACGGCCACAACGCCCGCACGCTCGAATATCCCTGGCTGCTGTCCCTGGTGACCTGTTTCCACTTCGGCCTGCACCTCGAGCACCACACCTCGCCCAGCACCCCCTGGTGGCGTTTGCCGGCCTATCGACGCGGGTTCATCGCCCGTTAACCACAGCGGCGCCAAGCGTCAGGGCGGGGCAGAGGGACTTGCGCCATGACCGACCACCGCCCGCCACGCCGCGCCGTTCTCGCCGGCGCCCTGCTGACCGCCTCCGGCCTGCCCGCGCTGGCCCAGACCTCGCGCGGGCAACCCCGCACCACCTACGGCGACGGCTCCACGCCCGCGCCCGTCTACGCGCCGCCCCCGGCGCCCCGCTCCTCGCCCGCCTACCCCGCTGCGCAGCCCGAGCCCGAGCCGCCCCGGCCCGAGCGGGACGGCCGCTACGAGACGCAGGGCCCGCCCACGCCGGCCTATGAGCCCAACTACCCCGCCCAGCGCCGGGCCGAGACCTACAGCCGCAACGAGATCGTGCGCGGCGCCAGCGACGTGCTGGGCGTGACCGCCGAGGCCGCCGGCGCCGCGGTGGAGCGCGTCTTCTCCGACAACGGCCGCCCCACCGCCTACATCGCGGGCGAGGAGGGGGCGGGCGCCTTCGTGGCCGGCGTCCGCTACGGCAAGGGCCTGCTCTACATGAAGGGCCGCGCCCCCCAGACCGTCTACTGGCAGGGCCCGTCGGTGGGGTGGGACTTCGGCGGCAACGGCTCCCGCGCCTTCACCCTGGTCTACAACCTGCACTACGGCGATATGATCTATCGCCGCTTTCCCGGGGTGGAGGGCTCGGCCTACGCCCTCGGCGGCCTGGGCGTGAACTACCAGCGGGCCGACGAGATCACCCTGGCGCCCATCCGCGCCGGCCTCGGCCTGCGGCTCGGGGCGAACGTCGGCTATCTGTCTTACAGCCGCCAGCGGCGCTGGTTCCCGTTCTGACGCCCTGTTCGTCCCCGCGAAGGCGGGGTTCCCCGGCCCCTTGAGCGCCGTGTCGCGGTTGCGCATCTCCGTCGGGACATCCACGCCTTCGCAGGGATGAGCGGATGGGGGTAGACATCGCCGCCTTACTCCCGCCCGGCGCCCTCATCCTGCAGGTGGTCCCCGCGCTCGACGCCGGGGGCGTGGAGCGCACCACCGTGGACGTGGCCGCCGCCGTCGTCGCGGCGGGCGGCCGCGCGCTGGTGGCCAGCGCCGGCGGCCGGCTGGTGGAGGAGCTGCGCGCGCGAGGCGGCGAGCTCCTGCGTCTGCCCATGGACAGCAGGGATCCGCGGGAGATCTGGCGCAACGCCGACCGGCTCGCCCGGCTGATGCGCGCCTCCCGCGTGGACCTGGTGCACGCGCGCAGCCGGGCGCCCGCCTGGTCGGCGCTGTGGGCGGCGCGGCGCACGGGCGCCCCGTTCGTGACCACCTACGCCGGCATCCACGCGGGCGGGAACCCGGCCAAGCGGCTGTACAACTCGGTGATGGCGCGCGGTGACCTCGTGATCGCCAACAGCGCCTTCACCGCCGAGCACCTGATCGCCGAGCACCGCACCGACCCGGCGCGCGTGCTCACCATCCCGCGGGGGACCGACCTCGCCGCCTTCGATCCCGCCGCCGTCTCGCCCGCGCGCGTCGCCACCACCCGCGCCGCCTTCGGCCTCGCGCCCGGCGAGGCGCGGCCCGTGTTCCTGCTCCCCGCCCGGCTGACGCGCTGGAAGGGACAGGCGCTGCTGGTGGAGGCGCTGGCCCGCTCCGGCCTGGACGCCGTGCTGGTGCTGGCGGGCGACGAGGGCCGCCATCCCGGCTATCGCTCCGAACTGCAGGCGCTGGCCGCGCGCCTGGGCGTGGCGGAGCGCGTGCGCCTGCCGGGTCACCTCGCCGACATGCCCGCCGCCTATCTCGCGGCCGACTTCGCCTGCGTCCCCTCGCTCCAGCCCGAGGCGTTCGGGCGCACCGCCGTGGAGCCGCAGGCGATGGGCCGGCCGGTGCTGGTGGCCGACCACGGCGCGCCGCGCGAGACCGTGCGCGACGGCGAGAGCGGCTGGGCCGTCCCCCCGGGCGACGCCGCCGCCTGGGCCGCGGCCCTGCGCCGCGCCGTGGAGACCCCGCCGGAGACGCGGGCGGGCATGGGCGCGGCGGGCCGGCTCTCCGCCAGCCGCTATGGCCTGCGCGCCATGACCGACGCCACCCTGGCCGCCTATGCGCGCCTGCTCGCGGAACGCCCCCGCCGGTGAGGCGCGTGCTGGTCATCAAGTTCGGCGGCCTGGGCGACGTGGTGCAGGCGTTCGGCCCCCTGCGCCGCATCCGCGAGGCGCATGCCGAGGCCGAGCTGGAGGTGCTGACCATCCCCGCCTTCGCGCCGCTGTTCGCCGCCAGCGGCCTCGCCGACCGGGTGTGGGACGACGGGCGGCCCGCGCGCCTGGGCGACACCCTGGCCATGGTGCGCCGCCTGCGCCGCCGAGGGTACGACCGGGTCTACGACCTGCAGACCTCGGACCGCTCCTCCGCCCTGCGCCTCGCCCTCCTGCCGCGGCCGCCCGAGTGGTCGGGGATCGCGCCGGGCGCCAGCCATCCGCACCGCGACGGCGACCGCGACGCCATGCACACGCTGGAGCGCCAGGCCGCCCAGTTGCGCGACGCGGGGATCTGGCCGGACGCGCCGACCGCGCCGGGGACCGCGCCAGCCCCCGACCTCGCCTTCATGGCCGGCCGCGCCGACGTCTCCGCGCTTGCGCCGCCCTCGCCCTACGCCCTGCTGGCGCCCGGCGCCGCCCCGCACCGGCCGGGCAAGCGGTGGCCCGCCGCCGCCTATGCGCAGCTCGCCCGCGCCCTGAGGGAGGAGGGGCTGCACCCGGCCGTGCTCGGCGGCTCCGCGGAGCGGGCGCTGGGGGCGGAGATCGCGGCCGCTTCCGGCGCGACGGACCTTACGGGCCGCACCGACCTCGCCCAGCTCGCCGCGCTGGGCGCGGGCGCCGCGCTCGCGGTGGGCAACGACACGGGCCCCGTGCACCTGCTGGCCGCCGCCGGCGCATCGACGCTGGTGCTGTTCGGGCCGCAGAGCGATCCGGCGCTCTGCGCGCCCCGCGGCCGCCGCGTGCGCGTGCTGCGCGCCGACCCGCTGGCCTCGCTCGCTCCCGCCCACGTGCTCGCCGCCCTGCGCGAAATCGCTTGACGCGACCCGCGCGGTTGATAGGCGCCGGCCACGATCCGATATAGGCTCCAGCCGAGTCGGCGCGTCCCCCAAGCGCGCCGCCCCGATCAACGACCACGGAGACCAGCCTATCCGCCGCCCCATGAACACGCCGCCCGTCAAGGACGGGCCGCGTATGAACGAAGACATCCGCGTGCCGCGCGTCCTGCTGATCGACCAGAACGGCGAGAAGCAGGGCATCATGCCGACCTCCGCAGCCCTGGAAGCGGCGCAGGAGGTGGGGCTCGACCTCGTGGAGATCGTTCCCAACGCCGACCCGCCCGTCTGCAAGATCCTGGACTTCGGCAAGCACAAGTTCCAGGAACAGAAGAAGAAGAACGAGGCGCGGAAGAAGCAGAAGGTGGTGGAGCTGAAGGAGATCAAGCTCCGGCCCAACATCGATACGCACGACTACGACGTGAAGGCCAAGGCCATGACGCGCTTCTTCGAAGAGGGCGACAAGGTCAAGGTGACGCTCCGCTTCCGGGGCCGCGAGCTGGCCCACCCGGAACTGGGCATGAAGCTGCTCCAGCAGGTGAAGTCCGACTTCGAGCCCCTGGCCAAGGTCGAGTACGAGCCGCGCATGGAAGGCAAGCAGATGATCATGATTCTGGCGCCGCGCTGAGGCGCTCGCCGGGACTGGTGATGTGAGGAACGCCCGGCCGCCGCGCCGGGCGTTCTGCTGTGTGGGGTCGGACACGTCGGCGGGGGCCGCCGTGCTCGGCCGCGTCAAGCCACGCTTCGCTCTTCGGGCTTGACCCGCCCTCCGCGCGGCGGCTGACCGGAGGGGTCGGGACGCGGGGCGTCCCGACAGAAGTTCGACGGCCTGCGGCGCGTCGAACACAGGGCTGAGGCATGGCTGGTGCGTGCGGTCAGGTCGAGCCCTCTCCCGGAGGGAGAGGGAGGGGCCCGCGCGCGCAGCGAGTGGGAGGGTGAGGGGACCGACCTCGCCGATGTAGCTACCGTTGCACCAAGCCGGGTAGGATCGGTCCTCTCACCCACCCCTCTCCCTCTGGGAGAGGGTTGCCGCGTTTCAACATCGACCCTCACAGCCCCGAGTTCGACGCGCCGCAGGCCGTCGAACTTACACCAAGAGGGACGCCCCGCGTCCCGACGCCTCCCGGTCAGCCCCCGCGCGCAGGGCGGGTCAAGGCAGCGGCGCAGCCGCTCCTGCGAAGCAGGTCGCCTTGACGCGCCCGAGTACGGGGGCCCGCCCGCTCACCAGAAGAGCGCCGGCGACCGCTCTCCACCCCTAAACAGACGTCTGCGGCGTCCGAACGCCGTCCCCCACACCGTGCCGCTGCTGCAGCCGCTGCGCGCCCGCTAGCCCCTCTTCGACGCGCAGCAGCGGGGACAAATGCGGGGATAACCGGAAACTTATCCCCGCCCCCTCCCGCCGGGTGCAGTCTCTCCCGTGACCCCGCGGCGGGGGAGGGCGCTTCGGATCCGCGCTCGAAGCGGTCGCGGGGCGGTGATCGTGCGGGACCCGTCCGCCGGTCCGGCCTTGGCGCTCAGTGCCCGGGCCGGGTGTCGGACGGGCCCCCTCCGAGCGTCGGTCCGTCCGGCCGGAGGGGATCAGTGGCGACGGGGTCTGGTAAACCGTCGCGCCCGGAAGGCCCGGATGCCTTCCGCCCGCCGGGTCCGGCGCGTCGAGAGGCGCGGCCGGAGCTCCGCAGGGGTCAGAGCCTGCGGGGCGGAGGCGCACACCTGGGCGGACAATGCCCGATGCAGCGACCCCCGAGGCCGGTCACGCGGAGCGTCGGCGGGGACGCCGAAACTCACACACACCACTCCGGTCCCGGGCGCACGCCCGGCGCTCCGCAGCCTCCCCACGACTCCCGAGCGGCGCCGCCGCGTCGGGCGCCTGCGCCTGCTTGATCGCGCGCGCGGCCCGGCTACGGTTCGGGCTCGACGCCTGACCGGAGCCCCGATGCGCCTCGCCTTCGCCGCCGCCCTCTCGGCCGCCCTGCTCTCCAGCGGGGCCGCCTCCGCCCAGGCCGCCCGGGGCGGCATGGACCCGCAGACCGTCAACCGGCTGGCGGACGCGGAGTTCAACCGCGGTCAGGTTATGCAGACCGCCGCCCACCTCACCGACCAGATCGGCGGGCGCATGACCAACTCGCCGGCCATGCGCCAGGCGGAGGACTGGACGGCGGGCAAGTTCCGCGAGTGGGGGCTGAAGAACGTCCGAAAGGACCCGTTCGACTTCGGCCGCGGCTGGTCGATTGAGAAGGCCACCGTGCGCCTGGTCGCCCCGCGCGTGCAGGCGCTGCGCTCGATCCCCATCGCCTGGACGCCCGCCACCAAGGGGCCGCTCACCGGCGAGATCGTGGTCGCCCCCCTGCGCCGCGAGCGCGACTTCGCCGCCTGGCGCGGCAAGCTGCGCGGCAGGATCGTGCTGGTGAGCTTCCCCGCCCCGCCGCGGGACGAGACCGAGCCGCGGTTCAAGCGTGCGACGGGGGAGGAACTGGCCCGGTACGGCGACTACCAGCAGCCCAACAACAACCTGACCTCCGACGCGCGCGCCCTGGAGCGCGGCGTCTTCGCCAAGCGGCTCGACGATTTCCTGAAGGCGGAGGGCGCGATCGGCTGGGTGCGGATGAGCTACCGCGCCGACGGCCGGCTATCGGGCGAGGGCTCCGGCTTCCAGGTCGGGAACACGCCCGCGCTGCCCGGCGCCGAGCTGACGCAGGAGGACTACCGCAAGCTCGCCCGCCTGGCGAAGGTCGGGCCCGTGCGGATCGAGATCGACCACGACGTCCGCTACGACGACCGAGACCGCAACGGCTACAACGTGCTGGCCGACATCCCCGGCCGCGACGCGAACGCCGGCTACGTCATGGCCGGCGCGCACCTGGACAGCTGGGTCGGCGCGGACGGGGCCACCGACAACGCGGCCGGCTCGGCGGTGGTGATGGAGGCCGCGCGCCTGATCGCCAGCCTCGGCATCCAACCCAAGCGCACCATCCGCTTCGCCCTTTGGTCCGGCGAGGAGGAGGGGCTGATCGGCTCGTACAACTATGTGGACAAGTACCTGGCCAAGCGCCCGCCCAATCCGAACAAGGAGCTTGCGGCGCTGGGCGCCTACCGCGGCTCGCCCACCTTCCCGATCACGCCGCTGCCCGGCTTCAAGGATCTGCACGCCTACTTCAACCTGGACAACGGGTCCGGGAAGATCAGGGGCATCTACACGGAGGGCAACTTCGCCGTCGCGCCGATCTTCCGCGAGTGGTTCGCGCCCTTCGCGGCGTTCGGGGCGAGCACGGTGGTGGCGCGCTCCACAGGCTCGACCGACCACGTGTTCATGAGCCGTCTGGGCCTGCCCGCCTTCCAGTTCATCCAGGACCCGCTGGACTACGGCAGCATCACCCACCACTCGGACGTGGACACCTACGACCACCTCCGGGCCGAGGACCTGCGCCAGGCGTCGGTGATCATGGCCGCCTTCCTGCTCGCCGCCGCCGACCGCGACGAGCCCCTGCCGCGAAACGTGACCCCCACCCAGCCGGTGGACAGCGACCCGTTCCGCTACGACGACCCGGAGGGGAACTGAGCCGTTCGACCTCCTCCCCTGCGCAGCGGGGGAGGTGGCGCACGGCGCAGCCGCGTGACGGAGAGGCTTTGCGCACTCGACAGTAGGCGCTCGCGTCGCCCCCTCCGTCCGCTTCGCGGCCACCTCCCCCGCTTCGCAGGGGAGGAGGTCTCGATTGCCTACCCCCCACGCTTCCGCTACAAGCGCCGCCTTCCAACGAGCCGCCGGGCCCTAGACATGCCTGGGCGGCTCTTCACGCCTATAGAGGACGGGAGACCTTCGGGTGATCCCGCTGCGAAATGTCTAAACTCAAGACGAAATCCGGCGTCAAGAAGCGCTTCAAGATCACGGCCTCGGGCAAGGTGAAGGCCGGCGTCGCCGGCAAGCGCCACCGCCTGATCAGCCACAACGCCAAGTACATCCGCACCAATCGCGGGACCAAGGTGATGTCCGATCCGGACGCCAAGGCCATCAAGCACTTCATGCCCTACGGCTGAAGCCGGCCCTGACCTTATTTCCCAGCATTCAGATACAGGTGAGATGACATGGCTCGCGTGAAGAGGGGCGTGACCGCCCACGCCAAGCACAAGAAGGTCCTGGAACAGGCGAAGGGCTTCTACGGCCGTCGCAAGAACACGATCCGGACCGCCAAGGCCGCCGTCGACAAGGCCGGCCAGTACGCCTATCGCGACCGGAAGGTGCGCAAGCGCAACTTCCGCTCGCTGTGGATCCAGCGGATCAACGCCGCCGCCCGGCTGGAGGGCTTCACCTACAGCCAGTTCATGCACGGCGTCGACCTCGCCGGCATCGACCTGGACCGCAAGGTGCTGGCCGACATCGCCGGCGCCGACGAGGCGGGCTTCAAGGCCATCGCCGCCCAGGTGCGCACCGCGCTCGCGGCCTAAGCCGACTCGCGTCCTGCGAAGGCCGCTCCGGAGGACCGGGGCGGCCTTCCGCATGTCTGGAGCTCGGCCACTGTCGCGATCAGTCGGGCCAGGTCCGGCGGGCGGCTCAGGCGGTGGTCGCCGTCCTTCACGAGCGTGAACACCACGTCGTCGCCGGCCATCGCCTCCGCGAAGGCCAGGGCGTGGCGCCAGGGCACGGCCTCGTCGCGACCGCCTTGGAGGATGCGCACCGGAGCGCGCACCTCGACAGGGCCGGGCAGCAGCGTCCAGCGCGCGCCGTCCTCCAGCAGGGCCAGCGAGTAGGGCTGGCCCTCCGCGTCGGTCCACACGCCGTCGCGGGCCAGGGCCTGGCGGTCGGCCGCGGTCATGCGCGGCTCGACCAGGGCGGAGGTGAAGTCCGGCGCGGGCGCGACCAGCACCAGCGCCGCGACCCGCTCCGGCCGGGCGAGGGCGGCCAGCGTCGCCACCCAGCCGCCCATGGAGGAGCCGACCAGAACCGCCGACCCGTCCACCAGCGCGTCGAGCACGTCGAGCGCGTCGGCCCGCCAGGCGCTGATCGTGGCGGCTTTAAAGGCGCCGGCGCTCTCGCCATGGCCGGTCCAGTCGAAGCGGAGAAAGGCGCGGCCGGTGTCGCCGGCCCAGGCGGCGAGCGCCTCCGCCTTGGTCCCCGACATGTCCGAGCGGTAGCCGCCCATCCACACCACCGTGGGCCCCGCGCCCTCGACGCGGCGCCAGGCTAGCGCCGCCCCTGCCCGGCGCTCCAGCCGGCCGGAGGTCTCGGCCACCGTCAGCTCCGCAGCGTCGCGCCGAGCCTGGCGGCGGCGGCCACCACCTTGGCGCTCACCGCCTCGATGTCGGCGTCGGTCAGCGTGCGCTCGCGGGGCTGGAGCCGGACCTCCAACGCGACGCTCTTGGCGCCCTCCGGCACGCCAGGGCCGCGGTAGACGTCGAACACGCGCGCCTCGGCGATCAGCGCCTTGTCGGCTCCCGCCGCGGCGCGGACCAGCTCGCCCGCCGCCCGGCCCTCCTCCACCACGAAGGCGAAGTCGCGGGTCACGGGCTGGAGCGCGGGCAGATCCACCGCCGGCCGCGTCTTCACCGCGCGGCGCTTGGGCTCGGGAAGAGCGTCCAGCCGCAGCTCGAAGGCGTACAGCGGCCCGGGTGCGTCCAGCGCCTTGAGCACCGACGGGTGCAGGGCGCCGAACTCGGCCAGCACCGCCTTGGGCCCGAGCTGCAGCCGCGCCGACTGCGCCGGGTGCCACCAGGGCGAGGCGGCCCCCTGCACCGTCTGCAGCGAGCCCACCGGCGCGCCCAGCGTCTCCAGCAACGCCAACAGGTCCCCCTTGACCTCGAACAGGGGACTGCGCGCGTCGCCCTGCCAGTCCCGCGGCGCGCCAGGGGCGAGCAGCGCGGTGGCGACCGTCGACTGGTCCTGCGGGCGGTCGCCGGCGAACACCGGGCCGATCTCGAACAGCGCCACCTCCGGCCGGCCACGGGCGGCGTTGCGCGCGGCCGCCTCGATCAGCCCCGGCAGGGCGGAGGGCCGCATGCAGTCCAGCTCCGCAGCGATCGGATTGGCGAGCACCAGCGCCGGCGCCCCCCCGCCGAACAGCTCGGCGTTCCGCCGGCTGGTGAACGACCAGCCGACCGTCTCGGCGTAGCCGGCCGCCGCCAGCGCGCGCCGGGCGGTGCGCACTCGGGCCTGCCGCGGGCTGAGCACGCCGTGGACGGGGGAGCCCAGGTGCGGCAGCGGTGTGGCGGGCAGGGCGGCCAGGCCCTCGATCCGCGCCACCTCCTCGACGAGATCGGCCGGTCCCTCCACGTCGCGCCGCCAGGTGGGCGGCGTCACCGCCCAGCGCGCCCCGTCGCCGGACACGGCGAAGCCGAGCGCCTCCAGGATCGAGGCGATGCGCGTGGGCGCGACCTCCAGCCCGGTGAGCCGGCGCACCTCGTGCGGATCGAAGCTCACGGCGACCGGCGGGGCGGGCAGCTCGCCCGCCTCGGTGACCTCGGACGGCTCCCCGCCGCACAGCTCCAGGATCATGGCCGTGGCCAGCTCCAGCCCCTCGCGGACGAAGCCGGTGTCGACGCCCCGGGCGAAGCGGTACTGCGCGTCGCTGAACAGGCTCAGCGCGCGCCCGGTCTCCGCCACGCCGGTGGGCTCGAAATACGCCGCCTCGATGAACACGTCCGTCGTCGCCTCGGAGCAGCCGGTGGACATGCCGCCCATCACGCCGCCGAGGTCGATGGGCCGCTCTCCTGCGGCGTCCGCGATCACGCACATGGACGGATGGAGCTCGTAGGTCTTCCCGTCCAGCGCGATCAGGTGCTCGTCGCCGGCAGGCCCATGCTGGCCGTGGCGCACCACCAGCCGGTCGCCCACCAGCAGGTTGGCGTCATAGACGTGCAGCGGCCGGGCGCGGTCCAGGCTCAGGAAGTTGGTCACGTCCACCAGGGCGTTGATCGGGCGCAGGCCCACCGAGCGCAGCCGCGCCTGCAGCCAGGCGGGGGAGGGGCCGTTGCGCACGCCGCGGATCAGCCGGCCGGCCACGTAAGGGCACAGCTCTCGCGCGGCGATCTCCCAGCGGATCCGCGAGGGGAAGCGGCCAGCCTCGACGGGCGTGGGCCGGGGCTTCAGCGTTCCGGCGCCGGCGGCGGCTAGATCGCGGGCGATGCCGCGCACGCCCAGCCAGTCCGGCCGGTTGGGCGTCACCTCGAAGTCGATCACCGGCTCGGCGTCGAACGCCCGTGCGGCGCCCACGCCCACGGCGAGCTCGTCCGGCAGCTCGACGATCCCGTCGCTCTCCTCGGCGACCTCCAGCTCCTTGGCCGAGCAGAGCATGCCCATGGAGACCACGCCGCGGACCGGCTTCTCCACCAACGTGACGCCCAGCCCCGGCACGTGGGCGCCGATGGGGGCGTAGATGGTGGTCAGCCCCGCCCTGGCGTTGGGCGCGCCGCAGACGATCTCCTTCATCCCGTCGCGGGTCTCCACCTGGCAGACCTGCAGCCGGTCGGCGTTGGGGTGCGGCGCGGCCGAGACGATCCTGGCCACCGAGAAGGGCGCGAGCTTCACGCCCGGATCCTCCAGATGCTCGACCTCCAGGCCGGCCATGGTCATCACCTCGGCCAGCTCGGAGGCGGTGAGCGACGTCTCGAGGTGATCGGCCAGCCAGGCGGGGGTGAACTTCATGCGCGCGGGCGTAGGCGATCCCGCCCGCCGCCGTCCAGCCGTCTGAGCTGAAAGCCGGCTGGTCGGGCTTGCGACGCGGGGCCGGGAATGTTCAGCTTGGCCTCGACGAGGATCGCATGCGCCGCTCTCCGCCCGCCGCCCTGACCGCGGCCCTGGCCCTGACCACGCCCGCGCTGGCCGCGCCGCCGCCGGCCGCCTCGCCGTTCAAGCCGGGCAAGTGGGACATCGCCGTCACCATCGACAAGGTCCAGATGTCGGGCGGCATGGGCGCGGCCGTCGCCGGTGCGCTCAAGGGCAAGACCACGCATGTGGCGCACTGCCTGACCGCGGCGGAGGCGGCCAAGGGCGCCAACGAGATGCTCTCGGGCAAGAGCGGCTGCACCATGCCCAGGCGCGTGATGGCGGGCGGGCGCCTCTCGGGCGAGATCGTCTGCCACAACGGCCCGAGCACCTCGAGGATGGCGCAGGACGGCGCCTACACGCCCACAAGCTTCAGGATCAGAAGCCGCGCCGTGGAGAGCGGGGGCGCCATGCCCATGACCCTGGACATGACCCACGTGGGCGCCCGCGTGGGCGACTGCTGAGGCGCGGTCGCCCTCAGCTCAGCCCGGCGGCGGCGGTCGGCGTCTGGAACGGCGAGAAGCCGTAGTGGTCCAGCCAGCGGGCGTCGCTGGCGAACAGGTCGCGCAGGTCGGGCATGCCGTACTTGAGCATGCCCAGGCGGTCGACGCCGAAGCCGAAGGCGAAGCCGGTCCACTCGGCCGGGTCGAGGCCGCAGTTGCGCAGCACTTTCGGATGGACCATGCCGCAGCCCACCACCTCCAGCCAGTCCGTCCCCGTGCCGATGCGCAGCTCGCCGCCGGAGCGGTCGCACTGCACGTCCATCTCCGCCGAGGGCTCGGTGAAGGGGAAGTGGTGCGGGCGGAAGCGCGTGGTCACCGTGTCCGTCTCGAAGAAGCGGCGCACGAACTCGCCCAGCGTCCACTTCAGGTGGCCCATGTGGACGCCGCGGTCGATCACCAGGCCCTCCAGCTGGTGGAACATCGGCGTGTGGGTGGCGTCCGAGTCTTTCCGGTAGGTGCGGCCGGGGGCGACGATGCGGATCGGCGGCGCCTGGCCCATCATGGTGCGCACCTGCACGGGGCTGGTGTGCGTGCGCAGCACCTTGCGCTCGCCGTCCGGGCCCGGGGCCAAGAAGAAGGTGTCGTGCGTCTCTCGCGCCGGGTGCTTGGGCGGGAAGTTCAGGGCCGTGAAGTTGTGGAAGTCGTCCTCGATGTCGGGGCCCTCGGCCACCGCGAACCCCATCTCGGCGAAGATGGCCACCATCTCGTCCATCACCTGCAGGGTGGGGTGGACCGAGCCGCGGCGGCGGGCGGGGGCGGGCAGGGTCAGGTCCACCCGGTCGGTGGCGAGCCGGGCCTCCAGCGCCTCGGCCTCCAGCGCCTCACGCCGGGCGGCGAGGGCGGCGGCCACCCGGTCGCGCAGGCCGTTCACCCGCGGCCCCTGCACGCGGCGTTCGTCGGGCGGGAGCGCGCCCATGCCCTTCAGCAGCGCGGAGACCGAGCCCGCCTTGCCCAGCGCGCCCACCCGCACGGCCTCCAGCGCGGCGAGGTCGGGCGCGGACACGGCGGCGGCGAGGAGCTCGGTCTCGAGCGCGGCGAGGTCGGTCATGGATCCGACGGCTTACCCGCGGAGAACGGCCGCGTCACTCGCCAACCCCGTCGTGAGCTGACGCTGACGCACAGGCCCTGGGATCGGTCCTCGGCGACAAGGCCGTCCGCGGCGACGCTCGACCGCGTCGCCTCCGGGCTCGACATCCCGATCCACGCCACGTCGGGTCAGAGCGGAGGTCGATCCGGGCCTCGACGTGCGACGAGGCCGAACGAGGTGCTGACGAAGCTCTGCAGGAGCAGCTTGAGGTGAGGGTCGGTGGAGTAGGGCGGCGCGTCGATGTGACGATCGGCCGGCCGCCCGCCCAGGTCGTAGTTGATCGGCGAAACGTCATGCCCCTCGGAGCGCAGCTCCGACGCGAGCCGCTCCATGTCCTTGCGCCGGAACAGGACGACGGGTCCGTTCGCTAGGGTGCGGTCGTCGGAAGACAGGTTCAGTTCGGTGGTGTGCACGGCGACTCCGCCCGGCCGCAGGCATTTCAGCGACTCGCGGAAGAAGCGCAGACCGGCGTCGATGGAGCCGAGATGTTCGAATGCGCAGGCCGACCAGCAGAAGTCGAAGCCCCGCAGGTCGGCCGGGATGTCGTTCATGTCGACCGGACGGTAGGTGACGTGTCGATCCAAGGCGGCCCTGTCGCAGAGCTCGGAGAAATGGAGCTGATCGACGCCGTCGCTGTGCTGGCCGCTCAAGGCCCAGAGTTCGGCCGCCCTGCGGTCGGCGGGAAGATCCGTGGCCTCGATGTCCAAGCCCATCGCGGCGAACAGCGACGGGAGCCGCTCCTCGCCGACGCCAAAGCCAAGGCCCTTGAACCCGGGCTGCAGCATGCCCCGGGTGCGCAGAACCTGAAGTATGTAGACGAATTCCCACAGCTTGCGGTGGCGTCGCTTTCGAACGCGAAGCGCCTTCACCCACGCGTCGAACTCGGGTTCGTCGAATTGCGCCGCGGTGCATGACTGCGACGTCGGCGTCCTCAGCGTCGCCGCCCGGTCGCGGACCAGCCCTGCGTCTGCTGAGGACCCGGTCGGCGCCGGCCGTTTCCGGGGCGGCGCAGCACGCGTGAAGATGGCGCGGCTGGCCCGGCGCAGGCTCGCCCGATCCGCCTGCAGCGCGTCCACCTTGACGCTCAGCGCGGCGGCGGCCGCGTCCGTCCAGCCGAGCACGTGCCCGTGCAGGGCGAACGCGCGCCCCAGCTCGCCCTCGAAGCGCAGGCTGTGTCGCCCTCCACGTCGGATCAGATCTTCGAGGGGCTGCTCGACGACGGCGACGATCTCCGCAGGCGTGCCATCGTCGGCGTGACGCTTCAGCTCGAGCCGGAGGCGCCCCGCGCTCGCCGCCAGGCCCTGGAACCTGAGCCGCAACGTCCGTTCCCCCTCGGCGGCGAAGACGTAGGGCGTGTGAAAGGCGTAGCCGTCGATTGCAGCCAAGCTCCCGGGCGCAGGGCCGAGGCCGCGGATGACGCTGGCCATCTCGGGGAAGTAGCCGAAGGGGTCGAGGTGGGACGGCATCTCGAAGGGTCGCCTTGTTCGCAATCGACGGTGAATCGCGCTGCCGAACCGCCAACGCCCAGCGCGGCTTTGCTCACCCGCATGTCGGCCGCGCACGGTGGAGGGACGGAGGAGGCCATCGCAGGTCGAACCGAACACCTGCACCTCCGCCACCGGACCGTCCAGACGCTTCCGCGATCGGACGAGCGCGGGCTGCACGGGCGGAGGTCAGCCGCTTGGCGGCGCTTCGGGGCTCAAGAGGCGGCCGAGGACTGCCGTCGGCCCCGCTCGCCTGCTATCCAGCCCAACGCCCTACGACGCGAGCGCATGCCCCCGAACGTCTCCTCCTTCGCCCCTCTGGCCGACTACGACCTCGTCCAGCTGCATCGACTCCTGCTCGGCCGCGACCCCGCGTCCGACGCCGAACTGGCTTCGCGGCGAGGGCGACGTCTCGACGACCTCGTGCGCGAGTACGTCGGCTCGTCGGAGTTCCGGCTGAACCTGCAAGCCCCGTTGGCCCAAGGGCGCCTGCCATCCACGCCCTCACAGCGCCTCCCGGCCGCAGGTGCGGCGGCCTGGGCGGCGGTCACGCTTCCTCTCGACCCCGCGGTGCGATCGCGTCTCGCAGGGCTCCGGACCTGGCCGGACCTCTACGCGGCCCTGTTCAGCGACGGGGATTTCCGGCGCGAGATCGAGGGTGTGAACCCCTCGGCCGCTTCCGACGCCTTCGCGGAGAGCTGTCGAGCCATGGCGGAACGGCTGGCCGGCCGCGCGCTGCTGGGCGGCGTCGATCGGTTCGCCGGGGACGAGGTGGTGGGCTGGGCGCTCGACCGCCTCCGTCCCGAGACGCCCATGGATGTCGAGCTCTGGGTGGACGATCGACCCGCCGCTCGAACGCGCACGCGTCTGTTCCGCCGCGACCTGCAGGACGCGATGGGCGGCAGCGGCTGTTACGGCTTCCATTTCGGGGAGGCCGAAGGAAGCGCGCCTCGGCTGCTCGTCGGATCGCTGTTCGAGGTGCGTGACGCCCACTCAGGCGTCGTCCTCGCCGCCCACGAGCTGACCACCGACGCGAACGCAGGCCCGGGAGAGGCCGAGAGCGTTCGCCGAGACCTTGCAAGCCTGCGTGAAGCTTTGGAGCGGCTGCATCGGGGCGCGGAGAGGATGGCGCCGTCCGCGGTCTTCACGCTCGACGACTACGCCGGCTGGAGCCGCGCCTACGGCGTCGATACGCCCAGAGCCGAGCGGATGCGCGCGACGATGTCTTCGCGCTGGGGCGCGGTCACGCGCATCTCCGTGCTCGTCTCCGCGCTGGACGTTCCGCTGGACCACGCGCCCTTGCTCGCCGACTTGGAACGGCAAGCCGTACCGGGATGGGAGGCGATCCTGCCCGCCGCCCTCCAGCACGTGGAGGAGCTCGCCTCCCTCACGGCGCGGTCGGAGCCTGAGACCCGGGATCGGACGCACATCGCCGCAAGCGTCGAGGACGCCTTGGAGACGGCTCGCGGCGAGTACGTCCTGCTGCTGCGAGGCGGCGACCGCCTCCCTCCCGATGCGCTCTTCAACGCCCTGCTCGCCGTGCAGGCGGAGCCGCCTCCGATCCTGCTGTTTGGCGACGACGACCTCTTCGATCCGGAGGAGCCGCCGGATGCGGGGCGCAGCCGTCCGCGCCTCCGGACGACGTTCGATCCGGACCTGCTGCTGCAGAGGCATGACGCGCTGGGGTCGACCGTGCTGGTGAGGCGGAAGGAGCTCCTGACGGCTCTCGATCGGGGAGGGTCTCTCGACCCGGAGCGCCGACACGATCTGCAGCTGCGCGTGCTGGAGCACACCGCTCCCGAAAGGGTCGCCCACATCGGCGGCTTCATCGCGCACCGTCGCAGGACGGCGGGGCGGGGGCCCGGCGAGCGGGGCGCGGCGCCGGAGGGACGCTTGTACGAGGCGGTCCAGGCTCATCTCGATCGCACGGGCTCGACGGCCCAGGTCAGCCTTGGCGACGACCCCTTCCGGCCCGAGGCACGGCGGGCGCAGCTGCGCATCGTCCATCCGCTCCGCGAGGGCACGTCGGCGACGGTGATCATCCCGACCCGGGATCGCTGGGACCTGCTAGGTCCCTGCCTGGACAGCCTGGAGCGTGACCGTTCGACGAACGCGACGGTGATGGACGTCGTCGTGGTCGACAACGGCAGTCGGGACGAGGAGACGCTCGCCGAGCTGGCCACGCGCGAGCGGGCGGGCGATCTGCGCGTGATCCGCTCGGAGGGGCCCTTCAACTTCGCGGCGCTGAACAACCTGGCCGCCCGCACGTCCCGGGCGGACCTGCTCGTCATGCTGAACAACGACATCGAGGTGCTCGTCCCCGGCTGGCTCGACGGCCTGGCGCGACACGCGCTCCGGAGCGAGATCGGGGCGGTGGGGGCGCGCCTGCTCTATGGCGACTTCACGATCCAACACGCGGGCGTCGTGACCGGCGGTCTGCACGCGCGCACCGCGCACGAGGGGGTGGGCCAGCCGGCCTCGTCCGGAGGTTACCTCGGCCGGCATGCGCTCACCCGGCGCGTCACGGCGGTCACCGGCGCCTGTCTGGCGACCCGCCGGACGGTGTGGGAGCGGCTGGGAGGATTGGACGCAGCACGCTTCCCTGTAGACGGCAACGACATCGACTATTGCCTGCGCGCCTGGAAGGCCGGGCTGGCGGTGCTCTACACGCCTGACGCCACGCTCCTCCATCACGAGTCCAAGTCGCGCGGCTTCAACACGCGCAGCCGCTCCGCCCAGGAACGCGGCGCGCGCGAGGCCGAGCGCCTGCTGACGCTCTGGGGCGACCGCCTCCGCGAGGACCCTTGGTACCCGCCCGCGTTCGACCGCTCGGCTCCGCCGTTCACGCGGCTCACCGCTCCGGTGCGGCGCGCCGACGGCGCGGCGTGGGCGTCTCAGGCGTCGGCTCAGCCCCTGGCGCGGGACGGGAGCGGGGCATGACGGACCGGGCGGGGATCGCCGCCGCCGCCTATGGACGGCTCGCCATCATGGTGGTCGGAGCTCCGGAGGAGGCGGTCGCCGGGACGGTTCTGCTGCTCAGGAGGGCGGGAGCCGGCGCACCCGCGGCCGATCGCGACGGCGCGCCAGGTGCGCTCGCGCGCCGGCTGGCGATGCGTGCCCAGCGCGATCCCTTCGCGGAGCCGCCGGCTCTCACTCCCGAGCGCCTCAGCGAAGCGCGCCGCCTTCTCGCGAGCGGCTTCGAGGAGGGCGATCCCGTGGTGCTGGCCCCCCCGCCCGGTGAGGCGCCCCTGTGGGCGCGCGCCCTCGGGGACGCGGGTTTCGGGACAGCCTGGCTGCTGGTCGTAGGGCCGGCTTCGAGCGTGGACGCCGAACCGGCCGCCGCGGCCCGCGAGGTGCGCCGCTGGGCCGCGAGCCTCGTCTCGGCGGAGCGTGCGACGCAGGGCGCCCGACGAGCGGTGGCGGACGCCGAAGCGCTTCAGCGCGATCCCCGGCCCGGCCTGGAGCGGATCGCCCGGCGCCTGGGCGTGGAGTGGAGCTCCCGCAGCGAGCGGCTCGCCGTTCCCGCCTTCACCAAGCCCGTCTCCCGGGTGACGCAAGATCTGCTCGCCACCCCCGGTTTCGCCGCCGCCAGGCGCCTGGGCGAGGCTCTGCGCGCCGAGTGGGACGGACGGACCCCCAACACGGACGCGGTGGCGGAAGCCGCCGAGTGGCTCGCCGGCCTTCCTGGAACGGTCGGCCCGGCGGTCGCCCCCGAAGGCGCGCCGGCGTCGCCGCTCGACCGCGCGGCGCCTGCCGAGAAGGCCGCGCTGGAGGCCCGGGCCCGGGCGGCCGAGGCCCGCGCCGAAGTCACCGCCGCCGCGCTCGCCGCCGCCCGCCGCCGCCATGCGGAGGCGGAGGCGCTGCTCCAGGCCCGGGCGACCGAAGCGGTGAGGGACGCGCAGGCTGCGCGAGCCGAGATCGGCGAGGTGCAGGCCGCCGCCGAAGCCGCGCAGGCCGCCCTGCTCGAGCGGGAACGGGAGCTGGACGACGTCAGGGCGGCCGCTGCGGAGCAGAACCGGCTGTCGGAAGCGCGTCACCTCGAGCAGGTCCGCCTTTTCGCGGACGAGGACGCGCGCCTGCGCGAGCGTCTGCTCGAGGCCGCGGTCCTGTCCGAGATCGCTCTGGGTGCGGTGAAACGACTCACCTTGGAGCGTGACGCCGCGCGCCGGGAGCTCGCACGCAACAACCGCAGCCTCTTGAAGCGCTTGCTCCGCCGGTGATGGAGAAGCGCGTCCGGCGATCCCGCGTCCGGCGACCTCATTTCGCTTGCGGACGTATTGGATTCGCTCTACAGCGTGCTTCGTCGCCGCGGGCCCCCCGAGGGGCGATGGCCCCACTCGCCTTGAGAGAGAGACAATGCCCTATACGTCTGCCCAGCTGCAGCAATACTACTCGTCGCTGACGGGTATTCCGGTCGCCAGCATCGACTCAGCAACACGCCTGCTGTTCGATGCGGTGTCGCAACAGAACGCCAATGGCGCGTACAGCGACCCCCAGGCCCTGAATTTCGTGATCAACAATCCGAACGTGCGTTCCACGTTCGAGGTGGCCGTCTCGGCCTACCAATTCTTCACGGGCTCGGCCCCGACCAACGCCGGCATCGCTTACCTGCGCGGCGACACGGGCGCCGGTAATGCCAACGGCCTGAACTCGGCGTACTATCAGCAGTTCAACGAAGAGAACCGCTACTACAACTTCGCCATCAACCTGGCGTCGGCGGGTGGTGCGGGCAACGCGACCTTCGTCGCCAACTACGGCACGCTGTCCTTCACCGCGACCGTCACGGCGGCCTACGAGACCATCGTCGGCTCGGGCACCGTCGGTTCCGCGCAAGCCCAGGCGGCCATCGCGGACATCATCTCCCGTCAGGCCTTCTTCACGCAGATCGCGCAACAGCGCGCGGGCGGTGTGGATGCGGGCGGCGCGGCCGGCCAGAACATCGCCCTTAAGGCGATCGTCGTCGGCTACATCCTGGAAGAGGCCAACAAGGCCGACGTGGGCACCTACGCCCGCGCCATCGACCAGTTCGAGGCCTCCACGGCGGCCGGCAACCAGATCTCGGGCGCCAACCTGCTGACCACCTACACCCCCGGCGGCGCGGGCTTCGGCACCGGCATCGGCGGCTCGGGCACCATCGGCGGCACCCAGACCAACTTCAACCTGACCACCGGCACCGACACGCCGAACAACACCACCGGCAACGTGCAGTACGTCGGTCTCGTCGACTTCACGACGGCGGCCAACAGCACGCTGAACCCGCAAGACCAGATCGTCGCTACGGGCGCCAACAACACCCTGACCATCGACACGAGCGGCGCTCAGCCGGCCGGCGGTAACGCCACCAACGGTGCGCTGATCAACGGTGTTCAGACGATCAACCTGCGCGCGACGAACAATCCGGGCGGCAACGTGGTGCTGAACGCCCAAACGACGCCGGGCGCGACGACCTACAACGCGTACCTCACGCAGAACACGGTTCAGTTCAACAACATCCAGACGGGCGGCATCGCCGGCATCGTCGGCAACGGCACTGTCACCAACAACGGCTACAACACGTTCAACTACGTGGCCGGTGCGACCACCGCCCAGCTGAACCTCACCTCGCAGAGCACCAACACGGGCACCGGCGGCGTCGTCGGCACCGTAGGCGGCGTGTTCGGCACGGGAGCGTTCATCACGGGTAACGGCCTCACCACGCTGAACGTCCAATCGTCGGGCGCGGCCAACGCGATCTCGGCGCTGGCCACCGGCACGGGTTCGGCGATCTCGACCCTCAACCTCGTCGCCAACCAGGCGCTGACGATCGGGCCGACGGTCAACGCGATCGGCGCCAACAACTCGCTGGCCACCATCAACGTGTCGGGTGTCGCGGCGGTGAACATCGCCCAGATCAACGACTCGGTGACCGGCGCGGGCGCCACGGGCATCGCCACCTTCACCTCGACCAACACGGCCGGCGTGACGGCGACCTTCAACGCCCGCGTCGCGGGTGGTGCGGCCGCGGCTCAGACCATCCTCACCGCGGCGGGCGCGGCCGATAACCTCACGATCAACGGCGCCTTCGCGGGCACCTCGACCGTGAACCTCGGCGGCGGCACGGCGACGACGGGCGACTCGATCACCTTCACGGGCACGATCGGCGCTGGCGCTCAGATCAACGGCGGCGGCAACGCCACCATCGGCACGACGCAGGCGCAGTTCCAGCAGATCTCCGGCACCGCCGCGGCTGGCAACTTCACCGTCGCCCAGCGCGGCAACATCACGGGCTTCTCGACCGTCTCGATCACCGACGCGCTGCTGAACGGCGCGACCTACGACGTGAACACCATTGGTGCGCAGAACTTCCGCACCATCGGCGTCACGACGGCGGGCCCGACGTTCAACCCGGCGACGGGTCTGTTCTCCGACGGTGCGACCCTGAACGCGGCCAATAACTCCATCGTCACCCTGGTCGGGTCGAACGGCGGGGCGGCGGCGGCCGGCATCCAGTTGAACACGGGCGGCCTCAACGTCCAGCTCGCGGGCGCGGCCACCGGCACCGCCGATGTGCTGAACCTCGTCTACGCCAACCAGGGCACGAGCGCCGCGGCGAACAACACCACCTCGCAGATCGCCACGACCGGCATCGAGACGGTGAACGTCACGGCGACCCGTGGCGCGACCGCCTCGGCCACGAGCCAGCTCACGCTGAGCCTCAGCGACGCGGTGCTGCGCAACCTGACCATCGCCGGCAACGAAAACATCGTCTTCTCGACGAACGTCACCCAAGCCGCTGGCCCGTACCAAGCGTACGCCCAGCTGCAGTCGGTGGTGTCGACGAGCACCGGTGCGACCAACATCGACGTGTCGACCATCAACACGACGAACGGTGCGAGCCAACTGACGCTGACGACGGGCGCCGGTGTGGACACCCTGCTGGTCCGCGACTTCACCCGCATCACCGCGGGCGCGGGCGCCGACCTGGTGCGTGTGGCCGTGACGACCAACGGGAACAGCTACTCGTCGTTCCTGGACGCGACTGCGGGCGACCGCATCTCGTTCAACAACGGCGTGGGCAATGTGGTGGGCGTGGACAACACGACCACGACCTTCACCGCCGCTCCGGCGAAGATCGTGCTGAACCCCACCGCGACCTACCAGGACTACCTGGACGCGGCGACGGGCACGGGTGTGACCCTCGGTCAGATCTCGGCCTTCGACTTCGGCGGCAACACCTTCCTGGTGCTGAACGCCTCGGCCGCCGTCACGTATCAGAACGGCGTCGACTCCGTGATCCAGCTGGTGGGCACCCACACGCTGGGCACCGCGACCGCCGGCGTGGTCACCCTGGCCTCGTAAGACCCGGGATGAGGAGCTGGCTTCGGCCGGCTCCGCTTCGGGAGTTCTTCCAAAGCGGAACGGCGGGGGATCATGTCCCCCGCCGTTTTCGTGTCAGCCGCGCGGTGCGCCGTCGTCGGCGTAGCGCCCACGGTACCAGTCGACGAAGGCGGCCAGCCCCTTCTCCAGGGAGGTGGAGGGCGCGTAGCCGGTCAGGGCGCGCAGCGCCGACACATCGGCCCAGGTCTCGCTCACGTCCCCCGCCTGCATGGGGCGAAGCAGCTTGACGGCCTCGCGCCCGCAGGCCCGCTCGATCAGCCCGATGAACTCCAGCAGGCCGCGTGGGCGGTCGTTGCCGATGTTCAGGATGCGGTGGCCACCGGTCGTGGGCGGCCGGTCGAGCACGTCCAGCACCCCGTCGACGATGTCGCCCACCCAGGTGAAGTCGCGTCGCATGCGCCCCTCGCCGAACACCTCGATCGGCTTCCCCGCCAGGATGCGCCGAGTGAACGAGAAGTAGGCCATGTCGGGCCTTCCCCACGGCCCATACACGGTGAAGAAGCGCAGGCCGGACTGGGGCAGGCCGTACAGTCTGGCATACGCGTCGCTCATCAGCTCGGCCGAGCGCTTGGTGGCCGCGTAGAGCGACACCGGGTGGTCCACCGCGTCGCTCTCCCGGAAACCGCCGCCAGACGCCGGCCGTTCGCCGTACACGGAAGAGGACGAGGCATAGACGAGGTGGCGCAACCCCGACGCGCGCCGGCACGCTTCCAGCACGGACAGGTGTCCCTGAAGGTTCGAGTGCGCGTAGGCGAAGGGATTGTCGATGGAGTGGCGAACGCCGGCCTGCGCCGCCAGGTGCACCACCGCCTGGACGTTCTCCTCATCGAAGAGGCGCGCCAAGGGCTCCGGATCGGCCACGTCGAGGTGGCGGACCTCCAGGCCCACTGTCTCGCGCAGTCGCGCGGCGCGAGCCTCCTTCAGGGCCGGCTCGTAATAGGGGACGAAGTTGTCCACGGCGATCACCCGGTCGCCTCTTCGGGCTAGGCGCAGCGCCGTATCCGCGCCGATGAAGCCGGCCGCTCCGGTGACCAGGATCGTCGCCATCGCCCGAAGTCAGCCCGGCGTGTTGGCGTGGAGCTCGGCCAGCCAGGCGTCGACCGAGGCGTCCGACGGCATGCGCCAGTCGCCGCGCGGTGAGAGGCTGCCGCCTGAGCTGATCTTGGGCCCGTTGGGCAGGGCCGAGCGCTTGAACTGATTGGCGAAGAAGCGGCGCAGGAACAGGTCGAGCCAGCGCTTGATCTCCGGCAGGTCGTAGGCGCGCCGGTCGGCCTCCGGCGTGTTCGCCGGCCAGACGCCCGCGGCGGCGTCGCGCCACGCCGACCAGGACAGGAAGGCGATCTTGGACGGGCGGAAGCCATAGCGCGTCAGGTAGTAGAGGTTGAAGTCCTGTAGCGGGTAGGGCCCGACCTTGGCCTGGGTGGACTGCCCCTGGCCGCTCGCATCGGCGGGGATCAGCTCGGGGCTGATCTCCGTGGCCAGGATGGACAGGAGCGTGCGCTCGGTCGCGTCGTCGAACTCGTCCGACTTGGCGGCGAAGCGGATCAGGTGCTGGATCAGCGTCTTCGAGACCCCGCCGTTGACGTTGTAGTGGCTCATCTGGTCGCCGACCCCGTAGGTGCACCAGCCGAGCCCCAGCTCCGACAGGTCGCCGGTGCCCAGCACCAGGCCGCCGCGCTGGTTGGCCAGCCGGAACAGGTAGTCGGTCCTGAGGCCCGCCTGCACGTTCTCGAAGGTGATGTCGTAGACCGGCTCGCCGCGCCCGAACGGGTGGCCGAGGTCGGTCAGCATCTGCCTGGCGGCCGCGCGGATGTCGAGCGTCTCGGCCGTGATCCCCAGCTGGCGCATCAGGTTCAGCGCATCCTGGCGCGTGCGGTCCGAGGTGCCGAAGCCGGGCATGGTGAAGCCCAGCACGTGGGTGCGCGGCAGCTCCAGCCGGTCCATCGCCTTGACGGCCACCAGCAGGGCCGCGGTCGAGTCGAGCCCGCCGGAGACGCCGATCACGATCCGCTCGACGCCCGTGGCGCGCAGCCGCTCGACCAGGCCCTGCACCTGGATGTTCCACGCCTCGTAGCAGTCGGCCGCCAGCGCGTCGGCATCGGACGGCACGTAGGGGAAGCGCTCGGGCGGCCGCAGCAGGGCCAGCTCGCCCTCCGGCGGGGCGAAGTCGAAGGGCACGCTGCGGAAGCCGCCGCCTCCGCCCGCCTCGGTCGCCGCGGCGGCGTCGGCGAAGGTGCCCGTGCGGATGCGCTCGGCGCGGATGCGGCCGATGTCCACGTCCGCCAGGCAAAGCTCCGAGTGCGCGGGGAAGCGCGCCGTCTCCGCGAGGGTCGCGCCCAGCTGGAACACCGCCGCGTGCCCGTCCCAGGCCAGGTCGGTGGTCGACTCGCCCGGACCGGCCGCGGAGTAGGCGTAGGCCGCCACGCACCGGTTCGACTGCGATCCGAACAGCTGCCGCCGGGTCTGCGCCTTGCCGATCACGATGTTGGAGGCGGAGAGGTTGAGCAGCAGCTCCGCCCCGGCCATGGCCGCGCGGCCGCTGGGCGGCTCGGGCGTCCAGCCGTCCTCGCAGACCTCCATGTGGAAGGTGAAGCCGCAGGCGCCCTCGGTGCGGAACAGAAGGTCGGTCCCGAACGGGACCTCGGCGCCCAGGAGCCGCGTGCCGCGCCCCGTGACGCCCACGCCCGGCGTGAACCACCGCGCCTCGTAGAACTCGCGGTAGTTGGGCAGGAAGCTCTTGGGCGTGACGCCCAGCACGCGCCCGGCATGGACCGCCACGGCGCAGTTGTAGAGCCGCCCCCGGTCGGCGTGCGGCAGCCCGACCACCAGCACCGCGCGCATGTGGCGGCTGGCCTCCACCAGCCGCCCGAGCTCGGCCTCGCACGCCCGGAGCAGCGCCTCCTGCAGGTGCAGGTCGTCCACCGCGTATCCGCCGATCCCGAGCTCCGGAAACAGCAGCAGGGCCGCGCCCTCCGCCTCGCCCCGCCGGGCCAGCTCCAACGTCTCGTCCATGTTGTGCACCGGGTCGGCGGGCCGGGTACGGGGCGTGCAGACGCCGACGCGGACGAAGTCGTGCCGATAGAGCGAGAAGAAGCCGGGGGCCGTCATGGGGGCTTTCTGCGCCATCCTGCTCGGCCCGCCAATCGTCCGGCCCGCCGAGCGGACAATTGCTATCCGGCAGGCGCGGCGGCTAGATCGGGCCTTGGCGCGCCGGACTCGCCGGCCAATGGGGAGTCGCAGGACTGAGCCGTTCCTCCCCCTGGTCCCGGACGACGGGCGCGCTGCTCGACGTCGTCGCGCCGCAGACGGCCCTGCGCCTCCGTGCGCGCGCCGCGGCGAGGCGGCGAGAGTGGGCGGCGGCGGCGACCTTCTACCGGAAGCTCCAGGGCCGGGGCGCGACGGTTCGGGACCTCATCCAGCTGGCCCACTGCCTCAAGGAGGCCGGCGACCTGTCGGGAGCGGAGGCGCTCTACCGGGCGACGGCCGAAGAGGCCCCGCTCCATCCCGACGCCCAGCGTCAACTGGGCCTCTTCCTTCGCCGCGAGGGAAGGAGCGGGCAGGCGACTCCGCGTTTGCTGCGCGCCGCGCTGTTGGCGCCCGGCGACGACGAGGCGGCCCGCGATCTCAACGACGCCGGCCTGTCGGAAGAGGAGCACGACGAGGTGGTGCTCGCCGCGATCCTCTGCGCGCGAGAGACCGGCGGGCGCAGATCCCTGGCGGCCACGGCCGACGCGGCCTTGGCCCGCTTCGGGGCTGCCCGCGCGAGGCGCAGGGGGGACCGGGCGCGAGCGATCGACGCGCTGCAGCGGGTGGTCGCCGCGGCTCCCGACGATGTGGAGGGCTGGGCGGGGCTGGCCGAGGCCGGGCTGGCGGCTCGGCGGCCCGAGCTCGCCTTGCAGGCGGCCAGGAGCGGCCTCCTGCGCCGGCCCAGAGCCGTCGACCTGCATCTGCTCCACGCTGCGGCCCTCGAGCGACTCGGGAAGCAGGGAGCCGCTGAGCAGGCCCGCCTGGCCGCGTGGCGGCTCCAGCCCGGCTCGCCCGAGGCGGCCGCGTCCCTGGCGAACGAGGGGTGGAGCGAGGCCGACCTGGAGAGGCTGGCCGCCGCGACCTGGGCTCGGGCTCGCCCCGGCGCCGTGGAGACGAGCGGACCGACCGCGCCGGAGGACCTGGTCGGACGCGCTCGGGCGATCTGGACGCACCTGGCCGTCGCGCGTTCGTGAGCCGGCCGAGGTGAGGATCGTCGTCGATCTGCAAGGCTGCCAGAACGGAGGCCGCGGCCGGGGCATCGGCCGCTACGCCATGGCGCTGACGCGGGCGCTGGCGCTCTCCGGGCGAGGACACGAGGTGCGGGTGGTGGTCAACGGCGCCTTCCCCGGCTCCATCGGCCAGATCCGCCGCGAGCTGGAGGGGGCCGTGCGCCAGACGGACGTCCTCGTCATGGAGCTGCCCGGCAGGACCGCCTCCGCCGAGCCGGCGAACGCGTGGCGGACCCGCGCGGCGGAGCTGGAGCGCGCCCGGTTCCTGGACACGCTGGGGCCCGACCTCGTGTTCGTGCCGAGCCTGTTCGACGGCTACCACGATCCTACGGTGGTCTCGATCGAGCCCAGCGGCGCGCCGACCGCGGTCACGATCTACGACTTCATCCCCATGGATCACCCGGAGGTCTACCTGCCCTCCGAAGGGATCCGGGGCGCGTACCTGCGCAAGCTGCGCGACGCGCGCCGAGCCGACCTGCTGCTGCCGATCTCCGATTACGTGGCGGCCCAGACGGTGGCCCGTCTGGGGGTGGAGGCCTCGCGCGTGGTCAGCGTGCCGCTCGGCGTCGAGCCGCACTTCCGCCCCGTGGAGCTGAAGCCGGCGACCCGGGCGGCCCTGATGCGCCGCTACGGCGTCACGAGGCCGTTCGTGCTCAACACCAGTCCGCTCGAGTTTCGCAAGAACCTCGAGGGCCTCATCGCTGGCTTCGGCCGGATGAGCCCCGCGGCGCGAGCCCGCCGCCAGCTGGTGGTGGTGGGGCGTATGGACCCGGGCCAGCGTAAGGCGCTCGCTGAGACCGCCCGATCGGCGGGCCTGGCCGGCGACGCTCTGGTGCTCGCCGGCTTCGTGCCGGACGACGATCTCGTGGCCCTGTACTCGGCGTGCGAGCTGTTCGTGTTCCCGTCCATCAGCGAGGGGTTCGGCCTGCCGGTGCTGGAGGCCATGGCCTGCGGCGCCCCGGTGATCGGCTCGGGCCTGACCAGCATCCCGGAGGTGATCGGACGAGAGGAGCTGCTGTTCGATCCGCGCGACGCGCACGCCCTCGGGCGCAAGATGGAGGCGGTGCTGGCCGACGCGCCGCTCCGGGAGGAGCTGAGGAGCTACGGCCTCGCACGGGCCGCGCCCTACACCTGGGATCGGACCGCCGCGAACACCTTGGACGCGTTCGAGAGGCTGGCGCGGGCGCGGACGCGGCCTGCGCCCGCAAGCTCCATCGCCACGGGCCGACCCGCCTTGGCGCTGATCCCGGACAGGCGGAGGGAGGCGGCCGGGCTGAGCCCGCGTTCGCGCCGGCTGCTCGACGCGCTCGCCGTCCACTACGACGTGACGCTCGTGGCGCCGGCGTTGGACGGGGCGGAGGCGGCGTGGGAACGGGCCGTGGTGGAGCGGATCGACACCGCCGACCTCACCCAGGCCGCGCCGCGATTCGACCGCCTGGTGCACGTCGTCTCCGACCCGCCGGACGGCGCGCGGTTGAGGCAGATGGCCATGCACCCGGGCGTGCACGTCTGGACGGGGCCCGACGCGCCCGCCTCCGCCGAGCCGGAGCTGGACGTCTACGCCGCACTCGGCTTGGGAGGGCTCCTGGACCTTGCGCAAGGCGGCCTCGACGAGGTGAAGCTGGCGGCGTGCCGCGGCGCCGCGGCGCGGGCCGCCTCGGGCGACGCCGTCGTGCGCGCCTGCGACCTGGGGCCGGCCGGAGCCGCGCTGGGCGCGCCCCATCGCATCGACGAAGGCGCGGAGGGATCGCTGCCCGGACCCGCCTCCGCGTTGGCGCTGGCCGGACCGCTGCGGAACGCGCTGGAGCGCGCGCACGCCGGCCCGTCGCGGGATGCCGCCCGGGCGCTCGCGGCCGTGCTGCCTCGGGCGGTCCGCGGGATCGAGCCCGACGCCGAGGACCTGGCGCGCCTCGCGGCGGCGGTCGTCCGCAACGAGGCCCATGACCGAAGTCCGGCGACGTGGCTCGACATCTCCGGCCTCGAGGACGGACGGGCGACGAGGGCCCAGGGCGACCTGCTCAGGCGCCTCCTGCGCGTCGGTGGCCGCGACCTTCGCTGCATGACGTTCCGCGGCGGAGGGTTCTGGACGGCGGAGCCTGCGGCCGCACGGCTGTTCGGCTTGACCACCCTCGACCCCCTCGACGTCGAGGAGGAGGCGGTCTTCAGACCGGGCGACCGCCTCCTCGGGATCGGCGTGCTCGACGGCTTGCCCCCGCGGACCCACCGCGCCCTGGTCGAGGCGGAGGAGGCCGGGGCGGGCATCGCCTTCGTTCTCATGTCGATGACGGCCTTGTCGGTCGACGGCGTGGCCGAGCGCATCCTGACCTGGTCGCGCGACGATCCGGTCGCGCCGGTTCCGCGCATGCAGTCGCAGCGTGTCGATGGCGGCGAGCCGTCCAGCGATGTCGCGGGCGAGCGCTCGGTGCTGGCCGCGCTGGAGGCGGGCCTGCCGGCTTCGGTGTTGCTGCTCGGCGCAGGCGAGGCGGTGGAGAAGCGGCTGCGCGCCGCCGCGCCCGCCCTCGCTCAGCCGCGTCCGACCCCGAAGTAGCGGAAGCCGCGGCGGCGCATGTCTCCCGGCTTGTAGACGTTGCGCAGGTCCACGACGACCGGCTCGCGCATCGAGAGGCGCACGCGGTCGAGGTCGAGGGCGCGGAACTGGTCCCACTCGGTCAGGATCACCAGAGCGTCGGCCCCCTCGGCCGCCTCGTAGGCGCCGGAGCGGAACGTCACGCCCGCGAGCAGGTGGGCGGCCTCCCGCATGCCTTCCGGATCGTAGGCCTGCACACGGGCGCCCCGGGCCTGCAGAGCCGGCACGATGTCCAGCGCCGGGCTGTCGCGCATGTCGTCGGTGTTGGGCTTGAAGGTGAGGCCCAGCACGCCGACCGTCTTGCCCGCCAGCTCGCCGCCCAGGGCGCGGGCCACCCGGTCGGCCATGCCGCGCTTGCGGGCGTCGTTCACCTCCACCGTCGTCTCGATCAGGCGCGAGGGCGCGCCCGCGGCCTGCGCCGTGCGCACCAGGGCCAGCGTGTCCTTCGGGAAGCAGCTGCCGCCATAGCCCGGGCCCGCGTGAAGGAACTTGCCGCCGATGCGGTTGTCGAGGCCGATGCCGCGGGCCACCTGCTGCACGTCCGCCCCCACCGCCTCGCACAGGTCGGCCATCTCGTTGATGAAGGTGATCTTCATGGCGAGGAAGGCGTTGGCCGCGTACTTGATCAGCTCCGAGGTGCGGCGGCCGGTGAACAGCAGCGGGCTCTCGTTCAGGTTCAGCGGGCGGTAGAGCTCGCGCATCACCTCGCGCGCCCGCTCGTCCTCCGCCCCCACCACCACGCGGTCGGGGCGCTTGAAGTCCTCGATGGCCGCGCCCTCGCGCAGGAACTCGGGGTTGGAGACCACCGCGCAGTCCGCCTCGGGCCGCACGCGGCGGACGATGGCCTCCACCTCGTCGCCCGTGCCCACGGGCACGGTGGACTTGGTGACGACCACGGTGAACCCGTCCAGGCACGCCGCGATCTCCTCCGCGGCGGCATACACGTACGAGAGGTCGGCGTGCCCGTCGCCCCGGCGCGAGGGCGTGCCCACCGCGATGAACACCGCGTCGGCCGCCGCCACCGCCTCGCGAAGGTCGGTGGCGAAGTCGAGCCGCCCCGCCTCCACGTTGCGCGCGACCAGCACGTCCAGCCCCGGCTCGTAGATCGGCATCACGCCCGCGTGCAGGCGCTCGATCTTGCCCGCGTCCTTGTCGATGCAGGTGACCACATGGCCGAAATCGGCGAAGCACGCGCCAGAGACCAGGCCCACATAGCCCGTCCCGATCATCGCCACCCGCATCCAAGACTCCGAACCGCCCGCCTGGCCCGGCGGTCTAGCCCGCGCCCCCGCCGGTCACAACGGCCGGCGCCGTTCTTGCCGGGCGCGTCCGGCGCGGCCTACACCTGAGCCGGGGCGGGAGATCGCAGGGAATGCACCTGGAACAGCGCGTGCTGGTCACCGGCGGGGCCGGCTTCCTCGGCTCGCACCTGTGCGAGCGGCTGGCGGACGGCGGCGCCCACGTGATCTGCGCCGACAACTTCTTCACCGGCGCGCACCGCAACATCCAGCACCTGGTCGGCCGCCCGAACTTCGAGCTGATCCGCCACGACGTCTGCTTCCCGCTCTACGTGGAGGTGGACCAGATCTACAACCTGGCCTGCCCCGCCAGCCCCATCCACTACCAGCGCGACCCTGTGCAGACGACCAAGACCAGCGTCATGGGCGCCATCAATATGCTGGGCCTGGCCAAGCGGACGAAGGCCCGCATCTTCCAGGCCAGCACCAGCGAGGTCTACGGCGACCCCGCCGTGCACCCCCAGCCCGAGGCCTACTGGGGCAACGTGAACCCCATCGGCCCCCGCTCCTGCTACGACGAGGGCAAGCGCTGCGCCGAGACGCTGTTCTTCGACTACCGTCGCCAGCACGGCCTGCCCGTCAAGGTGGCGCGCATCTTCAACACCTACGGCCCGCGCATGCATCCCAACGACGGGCGGGTGGTCTCCTCCTTCATCGTCCAGGCGCTCACGGGGGCGGACATCACCGTCTTCGGCGACGGCTCGCAGACGCGCTCCTTCTGCTACGCCGACGACCTGATCGAGGGCTTCGTGCGGCTGATGGCCAGCCCCGACGACCTCACCGGCCCCGTCAACCTCGGCAACCCCGGCGAGTTTACGATGCTGCAGCTGGCGCGGGAGGTGCTGGACCTCACCGGCTCCCGCTCCCGCATCCGTCACCTGCCGCTCCCCCAGGACGATCCCCGCCAGCGCCGGCCGGACATCACCGTCGCCGCCGAGCGCCTGGGCTGGGCGCCGACAGTGGCCCTGCGCGAGGGCCTGTCCCGCACCGTCGCCTACTTCGAGGAGCTTCTGCGCAGCCCGCGCACCGCCACGGCGACGCGGACGCCGGGCTGACGATCAGAGCAGGCTGCGCAGGTAGGCGCCGTACTCGGAGTTGCGCATCAGCTCCGCGCGGGCGGCGAGCTGGGCGGCGTCTATCCAGCCGCTGTTGAAGGCGATCTCCTCCAGGCAGGCGATCTTGAGGCCCTGCCGGTGCTCCACCGCCCGGACGAACTCGGAGGCTTCCAGCAGGGACTCGTGCGTGCCGGTGTCCAGCCACGCATAGCCGCGGCCCATGCGCTCCACGTAAAGCTCGCCCCGGTCGAGATAGGCGCGGTTCACGTCCGTGATCTCGATCTCGCCCCTGGGCGAGGGCTTCACCGCGCGGGCCACTTCGACCACGCTCCGGTCATACACATAGAGGCCCGTCACCGCCCAGTTCGAACGTGGGTCGGCGGGCTTCTCCTCGAGGTTCAGGGCGCGGCCTTCTGCATCCAGCTCTACGATCCCGAAGCGCTGCGGATCGCGCACCTGCTGCGCGAACACCGTCGCGCCCGTGCTGCGGGCGGAGGCGCGCGAGAGCAGCTCGGGCATCTGCGCGCCGTAGAACAGGTTGTCTCCCAGCACCAGGCACACGCGCTCGCCGGCGATGAATTCCTCGCCGATCAGGAAGGCGTCCGCCAGGCCGCGTGGGTGCTCCTGCACCGCGTACGCCAGCGATATGCCCCAGGCCGAGCCGTCCCCCATCATCTCTCGGAACAGCGGCGTGTCCCGCGGCGTGGAGATGATCAGCACCTCGCGCACGCCGGCCATCATCAGGATGGATAGCGGATAGTAGATCATCGGCTTGTCGTAGATCGGCAGCAGCTGCTTCGACACGCCCAACGTTACCGGATGGAGCCGGGTGGCCGAGCCCCCTGCGAGAATGATCCCCTTCACGCTCCGCCCCAACCGTTTCGCTCGGCGGGATGGCTACACGTGGTGCGCTCTACGGGCCAGCGTACTGTTTCGATGCGCCGGCCGAGCTGTTACGGCTTGGCCGTGACGATTTCCGCCGGCCCGCGCGTCCTGATCGTCGGCGGTTCGGGCTTCATCGGCGCGGCGGCCGCGGCGGCGGCCGTCCGGGAGGGCTGGACGGTGGCCACCCTGGCGCGCGGCGCGGGGGCGGACTTCCGCGGCGACGCGGCCGGCGCCTCCGTGCTCGCGTCGGCGTTGGGCCGCTTCCGGCCCGACGCCGTGGTCATGAGCCTAGCCAGCTTCACGCCGCGCACGGAAGCGACGGCGGGACCGGGCGCGGCGGAGGTCGAGCTGCGGGCGCTCGACGCGCTCCTGGCGCAGCTGCCCGCGTCGCCGGTGCGCACGCTGGTCTACCTGTCCAGCGCCGGCACACTCTACGGCGATGCGCCCGGCGTCGCGGACGAGGCGACGCCGACCGCCCCCAAGTCCCTCTACGGCCGGATGAAGCTGGAAGGCGAGCGGCGCATCGCCGCCGCCCTGGAGGGCTCCGGCCGCCGATGGTCGGCGCTGCGGGTCTCCAACCCCTACGGACCGGGGCAGGACCCGGACGGGGCGCAGGGCGTGGTGGCCATCTTCGCCGGGCGTCTGCTGCGGAACCTGCCCTGCGAGGTGATGACCGGGTCGCTGCGCGACTACCTCTTCATCGACGACCTCGCCCGGGCCGTGGTGCTCAGCCTCAGCCAGCCGATGGACGGCCCGCTCAACATCGCAAGCGGCGTGAGCGTGAGCGCGGAGGCGTTGCTCCGCCGCATCCAGGGCCGGCTGGGACGGGGCACGGCCGAGCGGCGTGTCGCACCGGGCGCGCACGAGGTGTCGGCGGTGCGCCTGGACGCTTCGCGCGCGGAGCGGCTGCTCGGCTGGAGGGCCGAGGTGGGTCTGGACGAGGGCCTGGACGTCACTCTGGCCTGGGTGCGCGAGCGGCTCGGCCTCGCCTGATCGTCAGCGCGCGAGCGCCTCCAGCAACCGCCGCTCGAACGCGGCGTGCGTGAACTCGCGCTCGAAGACCTCGCGGGCCGAGCGGGAGATGCGCGCGCGAAGCTGGGCTTCGGCGAGCACGGGTGCGAGCGCGGCGGCCAGCTCTTCGGGCGTCGGCCGCTCGGCGACCATCCCCGACTCCCCCGGGCGGAGGTAGGCGGAGGTCCCCACCCGTCGCGAGCACACCAGCACGCGCCCGGAGGCCAGCGCATCCAGCGTCACGAGGGGCAGGGTGTCGTCGCGGGAGGGCGCGAGCACGATGTCGCACCCGCGCAGCTGTTCGAGGTACTCCGCGTGGCCCAGCTCGCCGTGGAGCATGACGTCCGGCTCCTTCGCGGCGCGTGCGAGAAGTTCGGCGTGGAACGGCTGCTCCAGCACGCGGCCCCACAGGTGCAGCTCCGCGCCTGACCGCAGTTCCGGGGGCAGAAGCGTGAAGGCGTCCACGGCAAGGTCCTGGCCCTTGCGCAATTCGAAGGTGCCGAACACGCCCACGCGCAGGCGCGCTCCGCCGGGCGGCGGCGCGGGTCCGAGGTCGTCGACGCCGTAGGGTAGCACGCGCGAGGACGCACCGTGAGCCGCCAGCGCCTCGGCCGAGAGCGCGCTGCCGGCCCACAGCTCGCGCGCCAGCGGCAGGGTGGAGGCGAAGAGGGGCTGCTCCTCCGCGATGCGGTGCACCTGCGCGACCTCGTGGAAGAACCAGCGCACGTCGGTCAGCGGGGCCAGCCGCCGGACGGCGGGCCAGGTCACCACCGTATTGGCGATCACCCGGTCGAAGTTGCGTCCGAGGTCGGTGACGGCGTCCTCGTCGTCGAACAAGCGCGAGTCCACGATCACGTGCGCGCCGACGGCCGTGAGCCGCCGCCGCATCGGCCCGTCCCGTCGGCTGGCCACCAGCACGAAGTCGCCCGCCGCGATCAGCGCGCGCGCCATGTCGAGCACGACCTTGGGCCCGCCCGAGCCGGTCAGCTCGTTGGACAGAATCAGCACGTCGCGCCCGCCCTCGCCACGCGCGACGGGACGCTCGGCGGGGTGCAGGGCGAAGCGGGGCTGGCTGTCGCGATAGAAGAGGCCGCGCATCGCCTCCGGGAAGAAAGGGTCGCGACGCAGCGCCCCTGGGAACCGCTTCAGGAGGTGGATATCCGACTTGTCCTTCGGCTTCGCCGCCTGGGCGCGCGCCCGCTCCTCCGCGCCGATGGACACGTGGCCGATGTGGTCGAGCACCGCGTGGGGCGTGTAGACGCACGACAGGCCGGCCTCGCGGACGCGCAGACAGAGGTCCACATCGCTGTGGCCGACCGGCGTCTCCACCGCGTCGAAGCCGTCGAGGTCCTCGAACACCGAACGCCGCATCATCAGGAGGGCGCCGCAGATCAGCGACACCTCGCGCACGCTCTGTGCGCCGAGGTTGAAGAGCTCGTGGGTGTCGGCGGGACGTGTGTGGAAGGCCGTGCCCACAAGCCGCCGCACGCCGGTGACCATGCCCGCATGCTGGATCGACCCGTCCTCGTAGAGCAGCTTGGCCCCGACCGCGCCCACGCCCGGCAGGGTCGCCACCTCCAGCAGCGACTCGATCCAGTCGGGCGTGACGACCCGAACGTCGTCGTTGAAGAAGACCACGAACTCCGCGTCGGTGGCGGCCGCGCCCGTGTTGCACTTGTCTGAGAAGTTGAACGGCCGGTCATAGGGCGCCCATCGCAGGCGAGCGTGGCCGAGCTCCGAGCGCAGCTGCGCCGCGGTGGCCGACGTGGTCACCACCACGATCTCGTAGGCCTCGTACCAGGTGCGGCCGAGGATCGAGCGCACCGCGGCCCGGATGTTGTCGGGGTTGTCGGAGGGCACGATCAACGCCACCGTGGGGGGCGGCGAGAGCCGCCGGCGCGCGCGATTGGCGTCGGGCAGCGCCTCTGCGAAGCCGTTCCAGCCGCGCCGGTCCAGCGCGTCCTGCAGCGCGGCGACGTTCCCGGCGCGGGCGAAGCTCTTCCCGCCCGCCGCGGCCGAGCCCTCGATCCGCCGCCAACCGTAGAGCACACGGTCGAGGTGAAGCACGACGGGATCGCCCTCCGTGACGCGCAGCGCGAGGTCGTAGTCCTGCGAGAAGTCGTAGGCGGAACGGAAGCCGCCCAGCTCGCGCACGCGCGCGGTGCGATGCACGGTCAGGTGGCTGATGTAGTGCCCGTTGAGCATCAGCAGCGGCGACCAATCCGGCTTGGGGAACAGCTCGAGGGGCCGGTCGTCCTCGTCGATGAAGCATTCGTCGGAGTAGATCAGGTCGGCGCCGGGCGTGGCCGTCACCGCGGCGGCCACGTGCTGAAGGGCGTCGCAGGTCAGAAGGTCGTCCTGGTCCAGCAGCGCCAGCCACTCCCCCCGGGCGTCGGCCAGGCCGGCGTTGGAGGCGGCGGAGATGCCGGCGTTGGCGAGCAGGAACACCGTGCGGATGCGCGGTTCGAGCGCCGCATAGGCCTCCATCAGCGACCGGACGCTCGGCTTGGTGGAGCCGTCATCCACCAGCACCAGCTCCCAGCGGCCGTAGGTCTGACCGCGGACGGAGTCGATCGCGCGGGCCAAGAACTCCAGCGGAGCCTGGTAGACCGTCGTCAGCACCGTGATCAGCGGGCCGTCCGCGTCCGCCGGGCCGCCCGCCGAGGGGTCCGGCCGTAGCCGCTCGGCGGCGTCCCGCTTCAGGGAGGCTTCGCGCTCCGGGATGCTCTCGCCCCAGTCCTCCTCCCGTATCCCCGCGTCGCCCGGGACCGGCGTCCAGCCTGCCAGGCCGTCGAGCAGCGCGTGGCGAGACCAGCTCGTCTCCAGCGCATCCACCGCGCCGCCGAACGCCGGATCGGCGAGGACGGCCAGCAGCAGGTCGCGCCAATCGTCCGCCGCTGCGGCGAGGCGGGCCGACGCCGGCTCCAACGCCAGCCCGACGGCCGCCCAGAGGCGCACCTCCGGCGAGGGCGGACCGGCGAAACGCTCCATTGGAGAGCGGCCGTCGATCAGGGGCGAGACGACGCCCCCTTCGAATTCGGCGGAGCGAAGCACGCCTTCTAGGAACGCCGGAAGGGGCGCGCCTGCGTTGCCCGCCAGCGCGCCGGGCTCTGCCGGACGTCCCAGGAACAAGAGGTAGCTGGCCGCCACGTCCGCCGGCGCGCACACGCGTTCCTGGCCGAGAACCCAGGCCATCAGCGCGCCATGCGGGCGAGCACGTGCCGCTGGAAGAGCGTGAGCACCTGGCCGGTGAACTGCAGCAGCGCCTCGGGATTCAGGCTCTCGGTGCAGAAGTCGTTGGCGGCGTCGGCGATCGCGTCGGCGGGGAAGTCCGCCCGGGTCACCTCGTCCGCGAGACGGTCGAGATCGTCCGCGTCGCGCACGGGGATGAAGTGGCGCCACGGGATCATGCCTGAGAAGTAGAACAGCTGGTGTGGCGAGCCGAGCTTCAGCAGCACGCTGCGGCTCCGCAGGGTGCGGAACACCCGCGAGCAGGTGGCCCCGTTCCCATCCATGGAGAAGATGAAGCGGCTCAGGAGCTGGTGATGCCAGTCCACCGCCTCGAAATACGGCTTGGCCTCCAGGAGGGCCGCAGCTTCAGGTGTGGCGCACTCCGCCGCGAAGCCGATCGTGAAGCGTATGCGGGGGTGCTGCTGGAACCGGGCGGCGTAGGAGAGCCGTTCACCTGCGTCCCGGCGCACGTCCTCCTCGTGCAGCACCCGTCCGGTAGAGGAGCCGCTGAACATGACCTGGTTCAGCTTGGGCGCGTCCGTCATTCGGAAGCTGATGTCCGCCTCCTCCTGCGCGTAGAGATCGTTCTCCACGAACTCGGGGTCCGGCAGCAGGATCATCCGGCCGCCCATGGGCTTCTGGTAGCTGAACACGGGAACGTCCGGAGGAACCTCGCTCGGCTGGTCGCCAACGGCCATCACGATTGAGGCGGTTCCGAGGAAGCCCACCGCCGCCACGGCTCGTTGAAGCAGCGACCGGTAGAGCTCCGCGCGCAGGTGCACGATGCGCCGGTTGTACGCGACCGGATGGTGGACGTGCTTCTCGCGCGTGGACACGGACGAGCCGTCGATGTCGTAGACGAACAGGTCGTGGTGGAGCGCATTCAGACGCGCCAGCTCGGCCGCGTAGTGCGCGTGCGCGACCACGGGCGCCGTCGCCCACGGCAGGATCTGCTCTAGCGCCCAGAGATGACTGTCGCGGCTCATCGCGGCTCCAACTGCGTCCGGGTCTGTGACGCAGCCGGGCGGCGACGTCAAAGCTCGGGGGGCGCGGACAAGGCGGCCCCGGAGACCGCGGCGCGCACCCGCGCCTCGCTCAGCGCCTCCAGATCGACCCCGTCACGGGGGAACATGCGGGCGAAGCGCTCGGCGGTCTCGTGCAGCACCACATGCGGCCGCACACGTTCGACGTAGTCCCAGTCGATACCCGACGACCACAGCAGATGCAGCTCGGCGAAGCTCTCGGCCAGCATCGGGCCGAGGCCGGCGTGGTGGAAGGCGTAGCTGTCGCCGAACAGCACCACGCGCCGGGGGTCGATCCCGGGCGAGGTGTTCCGCCATACGGCGCGCGAGCCGACCAGGAAGCCGGGGGCAAACCCGCCTGCGTGGTGCAGGTCGCGGTGGCGCATCAAGGCGTTGGCTTCGACCCGCACCGCACGGCGAGGGAAGTCGTGCGCCTCGAAGGCCTCCATCTCCGGCGGATCGACTTTGCGTCCCAGATCGAAGACGACCGGCGCGGCGGCTCCGGGCGTCGCCTCCGTGACGTGCGCGGCGGGCCCAGCGCCCAGCGCCGCGCACACCGCGCGATAGGCCGCCACATACCCCCGGTGCGTCCAGTGCGTGTCGGTGCGCAGATACGTGTCGCCCTCGGCGCGGGCCCGGGACAGGGGGCCGATCAGGTCCAGCACCCGGGGATCGCGGGCCATGGCGCGGCCGAACCCCTTCCGCGGGTCGGCGAGGGCGCGCGCCGTGCGATCGGGGTAGACGGACAGCTTGTCCGGCGCGAACATCTGCAGGTAGGCGGCGCCGATCGTTTCCAGCCGGCGGGCGCGCCGGGCGATCAGCCGTCGCCAGCGCCACACGCGCCAGGCCTCCCGGGGCCCGCGACGATACAGGCGGGGGACCTGGCCCGCTTCGCCGAGCCAGAACAACCATCCGTCCCGGCCGACATGGACGCCGCGCTCGCCTCTCCCGATCAGGCCCGACCTCCTTGCCCGCTGCGCCGTCGCGCCGTCTAGCACGCCCGATGGCCGGCGCGCCCTTTCCCCTCGCGGAGCGAGATCGTAGAGGGCGGGGCCGCGACGCCACGCGGCCGTCGCCGGAGCCTCCGAGTGTCCTCGCCGCCTCGGGAGACGGTGTTCCGGTCCGAGCGGCTGCACGCGGCCTTCACGTCCGGCGGCGGGGAGGGGCGGCCGCTGATCGTCACGTTCGACTCCCTGAACCACGACCTGTCGCTGGAGCGCCAGGGCTTCGCCGAGCCCTGGCTCGCCCTCACCGGCTACGACGCGGTGCACGTCGTGGCCGACCGCAACGAATGGTACCAGGACGAGGACATGGCCGCCCTGTTGTCCACGGTGCGCGCGCACGCCGTCGGGCGGCCCGCCGTGGTCACTTACGGCTCGTCGATGGGCGGCTACGCGGCCATCCGCTTCGCGGGACGGGTGGGCGCGAGCGTGGCGGTGGCGATCTCCCCCCAGTACACCATCGACCCGGCCCGCGTGCCGTTCGACCCGCGGTGGCGCCACCAGGGCCGTCGACTCCGCTTCCTGTGGGACGGGCAGGGGGACGACGCCTCCCTGAGCGAGGCCTTCGTCATCTACGACCCTTTGGACCTGGACCGGCTGCACGTGGAGGCGCTGGCCAGGCGCTTCCCGGTCACGCCGGTGCCCGTGCGTCACGGAGGTCATCCCGTGGGCGGCTATCTTGCCGAGGCCGGGCTGCTCGCCCCCACGGTGAAGGGCATGATCGAGGGCGGCTTCGACCTGGTGGCGTTCCGTGCGGAGGTGCGCGCCGCGCGCCGCCGCAGCGGCCAGTACCTCTTCACATTGTCGCACCGACAGCCGGCGCACCGGCTCCGGACCGCGCTCTCGCTGGCGGATGCGGCCGTCGTGGGGGCGCCGCTCTCGGCGCCCTACCTCAGCCTTCGCGGACGCCTCCTTGAGCAGGCGGGCCAGGTGGAGCGTTCCGAGGAGGACCAGCGGCGAGCAATGGCGCTCGAGCCTGCCTATCCGCGCTTTCGAGTTGAGCTTGCGGCTCTGCTGGCCCGGAACGGCCGGCTGGACGAGGCGGCCGACCTCGTCGAGGACCTGCCGCGCTTCGAGGTGTCGGAGGAGCCGGTGTTCATCCGGGCGTGCCGCATCCTGCTGCTCGCCCGCCGCGCCTCGGCGGCGCGAACCGTGGCCAAGGCAGGGCGCCGACGGATTCCCTCGTCGCTGAGACTGGCGGCGTGGGCCGCGGCGCTGGCGGGGCTGTCCAGGGCGCCCGGCGTCGGGCCGGCGCTGCTCGACCTCTGGCGTTCGCGGGTGCGGGTCGGTCGCGCGCTGGCTACCCGGCCGTCCCCGTCCCGGCTGGTCCGGTCGCGGCGACGATGGGCGGTGACGCTTGGCATGCCGGAGCGACCTCGCCTCTTCGACTAGCGTCAGACGCCGGAGAGGAGCAGCTCGCCCAGGTCGGACGCGCGCAGGTCCCGCCGCTCGGGCGCAAGGCCGGGCGCCTTGACCAGGTAGTCCGTGCGCCTCACGCCCTGGAGCCCCTCCAGCATGGGCCCGTGGTCGCCGTAGAGCGCCACCGCGCCGCCCGAGGGCTCCACTGCCCGGGCCATGGCGCCCAGAAGCGCGTCGGCGGCGCGCAGACCTCGCAGATAGGCGGCCAGCCCCGGCGGCGTCTCGTCCCGGCTCGCCTGCGGCCAGGGCGCGTGGTTCTCCATGGTGATCAGGAACAGGAAGGTGGGCCCCTCCGCCCGGCGCAGCTCCGCTTCCGCCAGCTCGGCCAGAGCCGCATCCGCGACGTAGGCGCCGGAAGCCGGGCGGGGGAACCCCTCAGCGCCTGTGAACCGTTCGAAGCCCAGCTCCGCCAGGGCGCGATCCCGCCCGTAGAAGCGCCGGTCGAAGGGGTGGAGGCACACTGTGCGGTAGCCCCGCTCGCGCAGACGCCAAGCCAGCGATGGCAGCTGTCGCCGCGCCAGGGCGTAGTAGGGGTTGAACCGATCCAGGCCGAGCCGTTCGATCCCCACCCCGGTGAGCACCTCGAACTCGGTCCTGATCGTGCTCGCGCCCCAGGTGGGCGCCTCAACCAGGCCTGTCACCGAGCGTGGGGCGAGGGCGTCGAACTGCGGCAGCAGGTCCGCGGGGGCGTCGGGCAGCCAGCGACGGATGTCGATGAAGGACTCGGCCTGGATCACGACGAGGTGGCCGCCGCTCGTGGCCGGGCCGTTCGCCGCGACGGCGCGACCGCGCAGCGAGGCGCGCAGGGCGGGGCGCGCCTCGCGTGCGACAAGCCCATAGGTGAACAGCGCCGTGACCGGGCCCAGCCGGGAGATGTCCGCCTCCGGCTCGCCCGTGGGCGCGAACGCCTGCGCCACCGACGCCGCCGGGCGGAGCAGAGGGCCCATGCACGCCCAGACCACCGCGGGCGCGGCCAGCGCCGCAAGCACCCTGACGGCGGCCGGAGCCTGCACGGACAGCGGCTCCAGCACCGGCGCCGCCGCCAGCGCGGTGAAGACGGCCGTCGCTCCGGCCGCCACGCGCAGCGGCCCCACGAACGGCAGGTACAGGCCCGGATGGCGGACCAGCTCCTTCAGTTCGGCGCTGTCGCAGAACAGCACCGGTTCGTGCAGCACCTCGCGCTTGAAGTGGTCGGCCACCGCCAAGCCCGCCAGCAGCGCTCCGACCAGCAGCCCCGCCGAGGCCGGCCGACCGCCGGCCACGGCCAGCAGCCCCCACAGCAGCAGCGGCGTCCCGAGATCCACGATCAACGCCGGCGTCGGGCGGATCGGCGCTCGCGCCGCGGCGCGCGCGGCCGCCCAGCCGGCGAGGGCGACGCCTACCCCGAGCCACGCTGCGCCGCCGATCACGAGGCGGGCGGCTGGATGTGGAAGTGAAAGCCGCGCAGGATGCGGTCGGTGAGCCAGGGCGGTCCGACGTCCGCCAGCCTCAGCCCCAGCACCAGCGGCCACGGGAAGCCGAAGCGCGCGCGGCGATGCGCGAGCGCACGCGCGAGTCCTGCGGCCGTGCGCTCCACCGACCACAGCCAGGGGGTCGAGCCTTGCCAGCGATCGGTCATAGGCGTGTCGAAGAAGCCGGGGGTCGCCACCAGCACGTGCACTCCGCGGGGGGCGAGCAGCGCGCGCATCGCCTCACCATACGCTCGTACGCCCGCCTTCGCCGCCGAATAGCCGGGGCTGTAGGGCAGCCCACGCAGGCCGGCGATGGAGCTCACCACGGCCAGCGCGCCCCGGCCGCGCGCCGCCATGCGCTCCGCGGCGGGCTCCACCGCCGCCGCGGCGCCCAGCAGGTTCACCTCGACCTGGCGCGTCACCGAGGCGAGACCCTCCGTCGCCTCGCCCGGCGCCACGGAGCGGGACGTGCCGGCGGCGGCGATCAGCAGGTCGAGCGCCCCCTCGTCGTCGAAGCCCCGCACGGCGGCGGCGGCCGCCTGCCGGTCCTCCAGGTCGACGGAGACGATATGGACGACGGCGCCCTTCTCCCGACAGATCCGCGCGACGGCCTCCAGCCGTTCCGGATCGCGCGCCAGGAGCCCGAGCTCGACCCCCGGGCGCGCGTAGAACGCCGCCAGGGCCGCCCCCAGGCCGCTGGACCCTCCGGTGATCAGGATCCGCTTGGGCGCAGGTCGGCTCACGCCATCGCCGCCGTGAGCCGGTCCGCCGCGTGGCGGACGGCTGCAGCAATGGCCTCCTCGCTGAAGAAGCCGCCGGGGATCTGCGTGCGCGCGGCGACCACGCGGCGGAAGGCGTCCACTCGCGCCGGGGAGGGCGCTTCCGGTGCGGTCCAGAACGAGCCGAGGTCGCCGGAGTGGGTCAGCCCCGGCAGATCGTAGACGGCGCTGCCCAGCACCTTCACCGGCAGGCGCTGCGACAGGGCGATCAGCCCCACGGTGCTGTTCACCGTCACGACGCCGCGCGCATGCTCCAGCAGCGGGTCGAGCGGCGCGTCCTCCAGGAAGACGATCCGGTCGGACACGCCGGCGGCCTGGGCCGAGCGGCGGATCACCCGGCCCCAGTCGGTCAGCCTGTTGTCGAACGGATGCTCCTTGATCACCAGCAGCGTGTCGGCCGGCGCGCGCGCGGCGAAGGAGGCGACAACGTGCTCGATGGCCGGCGCGAGCCGCCGGAAACCGGAGTGCACCCGAATCTGCGTGTCGCAGTCCAGCTGCAGCGGATGCAGGAAGTAGGGCCTGCCGCTCCTGCGCAAGGCGTTCACCTTGGCGGCCGACCGCGTCCGGTCGCGTCGGGCGCCCATGAGGCGGCGGATCCAGCCTGCATACTCCACCAGCGGATGCCAGGGCCGGTGAGTTCGATAGCCGGGGAAGGTGGGAGACAGAACCAGCGAGGTCACGTTGTAGAGCACGTCCTCTCTCGCGCGCCGGCCGAACGAGCTGGGCATCAGCGCCTCGGGCTCGGCAGGCGTCAAGGCGGCGGCCTCGGCCTCGAACGCCTCGATACGTCGGGGCAGGCGCGAGCGCCCGTTCACGCCGCCCTCCTCCAAGGTGATCCAGTTGGGGCGAAGGTAGCCCTCCTCGAACACGTGCACCGCCAAGCCCATGTCGTCCGCCACCGCGATCGCATCCTGGTGCAGGGGCCTGCAGTCTCCGAACAGCACGACGTCCGTGACGCCGTGCTCCATGGCGCGGGCGCGGAAGAAGACGGGCCAGCTCTCGCGGCCGCCGCGATAGGCGATGCCCCCCGGCCGCCGCCAGAACACCTGATCGCCGCCGTTGAAGTTGATGCGGTGCACGTCGTGGCCCCGCCGTTCGAGCTCGTCGCCCAGCCGCGAGAACAGCAGGCTGGCCAGTCCCTGAAGGAACAGAAAGCTTCGGCGGGCTCTCGGCGAAGCGGCTGGGGCGGCGGCGGTCATCGCGCCCGGCTCGGCGACATGCACATCACGGGCTGGCGGCCGCGGGGACCGGACTCGCCCGCGGGCGACGCCCCCGGGCCCCGGCTTCCTGACCCAAACTCGGCCCCGCCGCAAGCGCCGCACCCGGCGGCCGGATCCGGGCCGAGCGTCCGGGCGCACTATTGACGCGGGGAGGGGACCCGCTACCAAGCGACGCTCCTGCGCCTCGTCGGCGCCCCACCGCCCCCATGGCGGCCCCGCACCGAGGTGATGTTTGCCCCGCGCGTTAATCACGGGCGTGACCGGCCAGGACGGCGCGTACTTGTCCGAGCTCCTGCTGGAGAAGGGCTACGAGGTGTTCGGCATGGCCCGCCGCACCTCCACGGGCGGGTTCCAGGACGGACGGCTGCGCTGGCTGGGCGTCGTCGATCGGGTCCGGATCGTCGATGGCGACCTGCTGGACCTGTCCAGCATGCTGCGGCTGGTCAACGAGATCGAGCCGGACGAGGTGTACAACCTCGGCGCCCAGTCCTTCGTCGGCACCTCCTGGCACCAGCCGCTGCTGACGGGCCAGGTCACCGCGCTCGGGGTGACCAACATCCTGGAGGCGGTGCGGATCGCCCGGCCCCAGGCGCGTTTCTACCAGGCCTCCTCCTCGGAAATGTACGGCCTGATCCAGGAGGATCACCAGAGCGAGACGACACCCTTCTATCCCAGGTCGCCCTACGCCGTGGCCAAGCTCTACGGCCACTGGATCACCGTGAACTATCGCGAGAGCTTCGGGATGCACGCCAGCTCGGGCATCCTGTTCAATCACGAGAGCCCGCTGCGCGGCATCGAATTCGTCACCCGCAAGGTCACGGACGGGGTGGCCCGGATCAAGCTCGGCCTGGAGCGGCGCCTCAGCCTGGGCAACATCGAGGCGAAGCGGGACTGGGGTCACGCGCGCGACTACGTCCGCGCCATGTGGCTGATGCTGCAGCAGGACAAGGGCGACGACTACGTCGTGGCCACCGGCCGAACCACCACCGTAAGGGACATGTGCCGGATCGCCTTCGGACACGTGGGCCTCGACATGGAGGAGCACCTGTTCATCGACCCGGCGCTGTTCCGCCCGGCGGAGGTGGACGTGCTGCTGGGCGATCCCGCCAAGGCCCAGACCGTGCTCGGATGGCATGCCGACACGACTTTGGAGGCCATGATCACCGAGATGGTCGATGCCGACATGCAGCGGCTGACGGCCCGCGGGGGATGACCTTGGGCGGCGGAACGGCTGCCCTCGACGAGACGCGGGTGCTCATCACCGGCGGCCGCGGCTTCGTCGGACGCCGGCTCGCCGCGAGGATCGCCGCCGAGGAGCCCTCGTGGCGGCTGACCGTCGCCTCGGGCCCTTTTGACGCGGGCGGCGTGGACGGACGCATCGACATCACTGACCCTGATGCGGTTGAAGCCTGGGTGGTGGAGCACCGTCCCTCCGTCGTGGTGCACTTAGCGGCTGTGGCTGCGGTCACCGCCGCTTCCCGCGACCCGCGGCTTGCCTGGGACGTAAACCTTGGAGGTACGCTCAACCTCGTGCTCGCGCTTCAGCGTCACGCTCCGAATGCACACCTGCTGTTCGTCAGCAGCTCGGAGGTCTATGGCGCAAGCCTGGGAGTTGGGGGTGCGGCTGACGAATCCGTGCTGCTACAGCCCGTGAACCCTTACGCCGCCAGCAAGGCCGCCGCGGATCTGCTGGTGCGCCAAGCCGCGGCGGAGGGTCTTTCCGCCGCGGTGATGCGGCCCTTCAATCATACCGGCGCAGGACAGTCCGAGGCATTCGTCGCTCCGAACTTCGCCGCCCAGATCGCCCGCATTGAGGCTGGCCTGCAACCGCCCGTGCTTCACGTTGGCGCCTTGGACGAAGCACGCGATTTCCTGGACGTGGAGGACGTTGTGGCGGCGTACCTTGCCGTCCTACGTCGTCGCTGTGAAGCACCGCCGGGCACCGTTTTCAACGTAGCGTCAGGTCGGGCGGTGCCCATTGGTCGCCTGCTGGAAGTGCTTCTGTCTTTGGCCTCAGTCAAAGTTGAAGTTCGAGTGAATAGTGACCGGCTTCGGCATACCGCGCCCCGCCGGGTGGTTGGGGATGCTTCTCGGTTGCGCGCGCTCACCGCCTGGTCACCGACAATCCCGCTTGAGAAAACACTTTCAATGCTGCTCGATCACCATCGCGCACGAGTAGTAATTGAGAAAGTCACCGTGCGCTCGTCGTCCAGCTGAACGCATCCTATGCGGGCTGACGCCCGGTTTGACAGCAGAAGTCCAGCAGACCCGGCGACATTTGCACCGAGGTGTCCGATCTGTTCGGGCATGCAGGCAGACAAGGCGCGGCTAGACAACGTCATAATCATCATGCCTGTGCCGATCCCCCCCCGAATAGCTGTTACCAAAGGCGGGTAACAAGCAGTCGCCGGGCGAGTGCCTGATCCATCCGCGGATGTCGGCGCTATGCTGACAGCAACTCTACGATTGAGCCAAGGCGCAAACCGTACAGGCTTGATCGGCCCGGCATGCGTGCGCTGCATCGAGCACGAAAGCTCCGTCAATGCGGCGAGTTTGGTCCTCTCGCGCCTGCGCCTACTCGAGGCGGAACCGGGTCAGGTCCCGCGCTTCACGACGACCTTTCATCTGCTCGGTTCCAACCAGCCGCGCTGAACGCCGAAACGACTGGGGCGGTTAGTTGGCATCTCTACTCGGTGGGCCGGCCCACCCCCGAAGTCTCGCGCGCGCTTGCGCGTTTGAGCTTTAAACCCTACCCCCGCAACCCCGCGAAGGTTCGCATTGATCAGCGCGTAGGCTGCTACAATAGCGACGGTTCGCCCTCACGCGCAATTGGCGACGGGCACCCTGCAACGGGCCTCGTTGTTCACCCTGCGAGTGTATTGACGACATGGTACTCGCTTCCGACGAGTGCGACGC
>CAXTHH010000010.1:0-59810 GCA_964244065.1 uncultured Caulobacteraceae bacterium
ACCTGAACTTCCGCGACCGCGACAGCCACTTCATCTTCGGCGACGTGGCCACCGCCGTGGTCGTGGAGCGCGCGGAGGACGCCGCCCCCGGCCAGGGCTGGGACGTGCTGGGCACGCGCCTGAAGACCGTCTTCAGCAACAACATCCGCAACAACTTCGGCTTCCTGAACCGCACCGCGCCGGAGGGGATCGGCCAGCCCGACAAGCTGTTCGTCCAGCAGGGCCGCAAGGTGTTCAAGGACGTGGTGCCGATGGTCAGCGACATGATCGTGGAGCACGCGGGCGACCTGGGCGTGGATCCCCATGGCCTAAAGCGCCTATGGCTGCACCAGGCCAACATCAACATGAACGACTACATCGCCCGCAAGGTGCTCGGCCGAGACCCGACGCCGGAGGAGAACGTGATCATCCTGGACGAGTACGCCAACACCTCGTCGGCGGGCTCGATCATCGCCTTCCACCTGCACCACGACGGTTTCGCGGCCGGCGAGGAAGGGCTGATCTGCTCGTTCGGCGCGGGCTACTCGGCGGGCACGGTGTTCGTGCGCAAGCGGTAGGTTTCCCGCATCAACTCCGTCGCCCTAGGGCTTGACCCGAGGGCCGAGCCATCCGCGCCTCGACGTCTGAAACAGGCGCACGACCAGCGCCCGGTCCTCGGGTCAAGCCCGAGGACGACGGGGGTGAGCGAGGAGCTACTTGGCGAACAGCTGGCTCCGGTCGGCGAAGGCCTTGAACTCCAGCGCGTTGCCCGCCGGGTCGAGGAAGAACATCGTCGCCTGCTCGCCGGGCTGATCTTTGAACCGCACGTGCGGCTCGATCACGAACCGCACGCCCGCCGCCTGCACCCGCTCGGCCAGCGCCTCCCAGTCGGCCATCTCCAGCACCACGCCGAAGTGCGGCACGGGCACGTCGTGGCCGTCCACCGGGTTGGCGTGCGCCGGCTCCGGCCGCGGCGGCGCCAGGTGCGCCACGATCTGGTGGCCGTAGAGGTCGAAGTCGATCCACTCCGCCGCGCTGCGCCCCTCCGGGCAGCCCAGCACCTCGCCGTAGAACCGGCGCGCGGCCGCCAGGTCGTCCACCGGGAAGGCGATGTGGAACGGCGTCAGCTGGCTCAAGCGGCTCTCCGGCGCAGGGCGAGGCGGCCCAGTCCATACAGCGCGGTCAGCGCCCACGCGGCCTCCATCAAGAAGGCCGAGAGGTTGAACGCCCGCAACATCGACAGGATGATCAGAAGCGACCCCGCCAAGTTAAGCAGCAGCGCCACGGCCCCGGTGGGCGGCATCCGCTCAAGCTGCGCCCCGACGTAGGCCACCAGCACCATCGCCACGCCCGCGAGGCCGCCGAGGTCTAGCCAGCTCATCGCGGCGTTGGTGGGCAGGTCCGCTCGTCCGTCGGTATCACCGTCATCTGCACGCGCGGGCGACGTGCGGGGTCGGACGTAACCGCCATCGCGACCAACGCGCCCGTAGCCAAGCGCCCGCACCAGCCATCGCGCCGGCGGCCATCTGGCCCCGTGTCGCGCACCGAATAGGCGCCGCTCGCCAGCTTTTTGAAGCCGGCGATGGCCTGCAGACGGCCACTCTCGGGAGAGCCGCCACGTTGCTCGGCATCGCACCAGCGCCCTTGTAGCCGCACGAGCAGCTCGCGATCGCGCGTAGCCCACACGCCGGGCGCCGCCAGGGTCAGGCCCGTCGCCGTCGCCGCGCGCTCCAGCGACGCCGTGCCGTTGAGCACCGGGCCGCAGACCTGCGCCGCTATCTCCTCCAACGTCGGACCGCCGGCCGGACCTGTAGTGATCGCGCTCGCCAGAGCCAGCGCGATCACTGGACGGCGGCCTCGCGGGCGCCGTCGGCCAGGAGGGTGAAGGCGTCGGGGGTGATGTCGGCGAAGCCGCCGTCCACGGTGAAGATGCGACGCTGGCCGCCGCTGCGCACCACGACCTCGCCGGCCCGCAGCGTGGTCATCAGGGGCTCGTGGCCGGCCAGGACGCCGAAGTCGCCTTCCGTGCCCGGGGCGTCCACCTGGTCGACCTCGCCGGCGAAGAGCTCGCGCTCGGGGGCGACCAGGGAGAAGCGGAAGGTGGCCATGGGAGGGTCTACCTGTAGCCTTGGACGGTCAGGAGCAGGCGCAGGCGCCGCGTCGGGCCGCCTCCATAGACGAACTCCTTCAGGTTTAGAACCGCGTCGGGGGTGCGGCCGGGGCGGACGTGTTCGTAGACGCGCTCGGTATAGTCCAGGCTGTCGCGCACCCGCTGGCGCAGCCGCCAGCCGTTGTCGCGGAACGCGGCGTCGGCGGCGATGAAGGTGCGGCCGCGGGGCGGGCCGTCGATGCCGATCACGCGGCAGAGCGCCCCGGCGGGAAGGCTGGCGATCCAGATGCGGCCGTCGGAGGACGGCACGCTGGCGAAGCGACGGGCGCCGCCCTGCAGGTCGCGCGCGCCGTCCTGCACCCACTGTGGCGGCGAGGGTTCCGGCCGCACGCCCGCGCGGGCCGGGGCCGGCTCGGGACGTGCAGGACCGCGCGCGGCCTCCAGCGCGTCGGGCAGGCAGACCTGCTCGACGGCGCGGTACGCCTCCAGCCCATAGGACGCGAGCTTCGGGTCCGGCCGGCCGGCGTCGGGCAGCGGCGGCTTGCGCGGCGAGTGCACTGCCGGCGCACAGTGCGAACATCGCAAACCGTGCACTGTGGGCGAGGGCGGCCATGCGGCGGGCTCCTGAAAAGGCAAGCACGATAACGCTGTAGCGGCGGGGCTGGGATGCGCACGCGCGTTCTTGGTTCCCTCTCCTGGAGGGAGAGGGAGGGGCCCATCCGCGCAGCGGGTGGGAGGGTGAGGGGACCGCGCTTGCCGATGTGGCTACACGCGCGCGCAACCGGCGGGCGTCGGTCCCCTCGCCCTGCCCTCTCCCGCCGGGAGAGGGTTCCCGCACTCGGCCTCAGGCCGCCATCTTCTCCGCCTTCGCCACGGCCTCCTCGATCGTGCCGACCATGTAGAAGGCCTGCTCGGGCAGGTGGTCGTACTCGCCGTCCACGATCGCCTTGAAGCTGCGGATGGTGTCCGCGAGCGAGACGAAGGCGCCGGGGGTGTTGGTGAACTGCTCGGCCACGTGGAAGGGCTGGCTGAAGAAGCGGCTGAGCTTGCGCGCGCGGCTCACCGTCAGCTTGTCCTCTTCCGACAGCTCGTCCATGCCCAGGATGGCGATGATGTCCTTCAGCGCCTTGTAGCTCTGCAGCACCTCCTGCACGCGGCGGGCGGTGGTGTAGTGCTCCTCGCCAATCACCTGCGGGTCCATGATCCGGCTGGTGGAGTCCAGCGGGTCGATGGCCGGGAAGATGGCCTGGGCGGCGATCTCGCGGGTGAGCACGGTGGTGGCGTCCAGGTGGGCGAAGCTGGTGGCGGGCGCCGGGTCGGTGAGGTCGTCGGCGGGCACGTAGATGGCCTGCACCGAGGTGATCGAGCCCTTGTTGGTGGAGGTGATGCGCTCCTGCAGGTTGCCCATCTCCGTGGCCAGCGTCGGCTGGTAGCCCACGGCCGAGGGGATGCGGCCCAGGAGCGCAGACACTTCCGAGCCGGCCTGGGTGAAGCGGAAGATGTTGTCGATGAAGAGCAGCACGTCCTTGCCCTCCTCGTCGCGGAAGTATTCGGCCTGAGCCAGGCCGGTCAGCGCCACGCGGGCGCGGGCGCCGGGGGGCTCGTTCATCTGGCCGTAGACCAGCGTGCACTTGGAGCCCTCGCCGCCGCCGGGCTCGTTGACGTTGGACTCGATCATCTCGTGGTAGAGGTCGTTGCCCTCGCGGGTGCGCTCGCCCACGCCGGCCAGCACGGAGTAGCCGCCGTAGGCCTTGGCGATGTTGTTGATCAGCTCCTGCATGGTCACGGTCTTGCCGACGCCGGCGCCGCCGAACAGGCCGATCTTGCCGCCCTTGGTGTAGGGGCACATCAGGTCCACGACCTTGATGCCCGTGACCAGCACTTCGGTCGCCGACGACTGGTCGGCGAAGGAGGGGGCCTCACGGTGGATGCTGGCGGTGAACTGGGTGGAGATCGGGCCCGCCTCGTCGATGGGGTCGCCCACCACGTTCATGATGCGGCCGAGCGTGGCCGGGCCCACGGGCACGGTGATCGGCTTGCCCGTGTCGATCACCGCCTGGCCGCGGGTCAGGCCCTCGGTGGTGTCCATGGCGATGCAGCGCACCGCGTTCTCGCCGAGGTGCTGGGCGACCTCGAGCACCAGGCGGAAGGGTTCGCCCGTGCGCTGGTCGGTGTTCTGCGTCTCCAGGGCGTTCTGGATGGCGGGCAGGCGGCCGGCGAATTCCACGTCCACCACGGCGCCGATCACCTGGGCGATCTTGCCCTGGCCGGAGCCCGCGGCGGTGTGGGCGGTCATGGACGCCGAGGCGGCCATGTTCTCGGACGCGGCCTTCTTGGCGCGGGGCGTCTTGGCGGGGGCGGGGGCGAGGTCGGTCATGGGTTCGTTCCTGTGTGCGTCCGGGCGTCAGGCGCTCAGCGGATCATTTCCAGAGGTGTCTTGATGTCGGCAAGCGCGGCCCACTTCTGGTCGGCGGTGACGATGCGCTCGCCCTGCGCCTCGCCGAGGGCGAGGCAGAAGCGATCTCCCAACGAGAGGCCGGGGCGCTTGAGGCCGGCGGCGCGCACCGCCTGCGCTTCGTCGGGAGCGGCGGTGGGCAGCTCGAGCGCTCCCAAGACCCGCTGCGCCGCCGCCAGGTCTCCGCGGCCGCTTGCGACGTAGTCGCCCAGCACCTCGGCCACATTTACGGTCGAGATCACGCCTTCGGCCAGCCGCGCCTTGGCGACAGCACGCCCATCCTCTTCGTATAGGATCGCGAGCACGGCGGACGTGTCGAAGACGTTCACTCGCCGCGCTCGGCCGCCGCGCGCCGTTCCGCCAGGAAGGCGTCTACGCGACCGGTCGGCATGACGCCGCCGAACGCCTCGCGGACCATCGCCTGCGCCTTGGCGACCCGCGCCTCCACCTCCGGCGGGACGGGCGGCAGGTCCTCCAGCCGCGGCGGCTCCAGGCGAGGCTCTTGAGGCGCCGCCCGGTGGATCAGGTCGCGCACCTCGGCCTCCATGCTCCTCCCACGGCCCGCTGCACGCACGCGCAGGGCGGAGAGATCCTCGTCGGGTATGTTGCGGACGGTCAGCGTGCCCATGGCGATCAGGTGGCGAGTGGATGTCGTGCTGTCAATGCTAGCGTCACAGCGCTTCGGCGCCGGAGATGATCTCGATCAGCTCCTTGGTGATCTGGGCTTGGCGGGACCGGTTGTACTGGAGGGTCAGGGCGCTGATCAGATCGCCGGCGTTGCGGGTGGCGTTGTCCATGGCGCTCATCTGCGCGGCGAAGAAGCCGGCCTGGTTCTCCAGCACCGCCGAGTAGAGCTGGATGGCGACGTTGCGCGGCAGCAGCGTCTCCAGGATCGCCGCCTCGTCGGGCTCGTAGCTGTAGACGCCGCCGCGCAGGTCGGCCTGCGCCTCCGCCTTGGCGCCCTTGGGGGGCGAGACGTCGGCGGGGATCAGCCGCTTGGCGGTGGGCACCTGGCTGATGACGCTGGCGTAGCGGCTGTAGAACAGCGTCACCACGTCCACCTCGCCCGCCTCGAACATGGCGAGCGCGGCGTCGGCCACCTGCTGCACGGCGGCCAGCGTCAGCGTCTTGTGATCGGCGAAGTCGTGCTGGGCGACGATGCGGTCGGCGAACAGGCGGCGCAGGGCGTCCCGCCCCTTGCGGCCAAGGGTGACGACCTTGACGTCCTTGCCCGCGCGGATGGCGGACTGGATGTGGTCGCGCGCGGCGCGGGCGATGCCGCCGTTGAAGCCGCCCGCGAGGCCGCGATCGCTGGTCGCGACGATCACCAGCTCGCGCCGGTCGGAGCCCGTGCCGGCCAAGAGGCGCGGTGCGCCGTCGCCCGTGACGTTGGCGGCCAGGTTGGCGATCACGCTCGCCATACGGCGGGCGTAGGGGCGCGCGGCCTCCGCCTGGTCCTGGGCGCGGCGGAGCTTGGCCGCCGCCACCATCTGCATCGCCTTCGTGATCTTCTGCGTGGCCTTCACGCTTCCGATCCGATTGCGCATCTCCTTGAGGCTAGGCATCCGGTGTCGTTCTCTTTTTCAGTTCGCGCCGGACCTCGTCCAGCTCGCGCTCCACGCGCTCAAGATCTTCCGTGCTTGCGCCTTCCAACGCCCGCTTGCGCCCCTTCGCCTCGTCCGCATGGATCATCGCGAAGGTCGCCCAGCCCATCAGCGCCATAGTCGTCGGCAGGCCGACGAAGAACCAGATCAGCGGCCAATCCATGTGTTCGCCTCCTGCTTCGGCTCGTCAGCAACATACTGCAGCACCCGCTGAGCCGCGAGGTGAAAGGCGAAGCCCAGCACCACGGCGCCGAAGCCGCTCAGACCGGAGCGGCCTGTCAGCAGCGGCACGATGAAGCCGGTCACGACGGTGGCCACGCCTACATTGGAAAGCGCGGTTGCGAACAGTTTCACCCGCTCCTCCCGCCGCTTCCGCTCCGCCGCGCTCGGCATGGATCAGGCGGCGTACTCGGCGACCACCTCGTCGAGCGCCTTCTTCAGCATCTCCTCAAGGTCGGCGCCCAGGGCCTTGGTGGTGCGGACGCCCTCGTAGAAGGCCGGGTAGCCGGTGCGCAGCTTGGCCAGGAGCGTGTCCTGGAAGGCCTGCACCTTGGCGGTGGGGATCTTGTCCAGGTAGCCGCGGGTGCCGGCGTAGATGGCGGCCACCTGCTCCTCCACCGCCAGCGGCGCGTACTGCGGCTGCTTCAGGAGCTCGGTCAGGCGCTCGCCGCGGGCCAGCAGCTTCTGCGTCGAGGCGTCGAGGTCGGAGCCGAACTTGGCGAAGGCGGCCATCTCGCGGTACTGGGCGAGTTCGCCCTTGATGGCTCCGGCCACCGTCTTCATCGCCTTGATCTGGGCGGAGGAGCCCACGCGCGAGACGCTGATGCCGACGTTCACCGCCGGGCGGATGCCCTGGTAGAACAGGTCGGTCTCCAGGAAGATCTGGCCGTCGGTGATCGAGATCACGTTGGTGGGGATGTAGGCCGACACGTCGTTGGCCTGCGTCTCGATCACCGGCAGCGCGGTCAGCGAGCCCGAGCCGTTGTCCTCGTTCAGCTTGGCGGCGCGCTCCAGCAGGCGGGAGTGCAGGTAGAAGACGTCGCCCGGATAGGCCTCGCGGCCCGGCGGGCGGCGCAGCAGCAGCGACATCTGGCGGTAGGCGACGGCCTGCTTGCTGAGGTCGTCGTACACGATCAGGGCGTGCATGCCGTTGTCGCGGAACCACTCGCCCATGGCGCAGCCCGAGAAGGGGGCCAGGAACTGCAGCGGCGCGGGCTCCGACGCGGTGGCGGAGACCACGATGGTGTAGTCCAGCGCGCCGCGCTCCTCCAGCGTGCGCACGATCTGCGCGACGGTGGAGCGCTTCTGGCCGATGGCCACGTAGATGCAATAGAGCTTGGCCTTCTCGTCCGTGCCTTCGTTCACCGTCTTCTGGTTGAGGATGGTGTCGATGAGGACAGCCGTCTTGCCCGTCTGGCGGTCGCCGATCACCAGCTCGCGCTGGCCGCGGCCCACGGGGATCAGGGTGTCGATGGACTTGAGGCCGGTCTGCACGGGCTCGTGCACCGACTTGCGCGGGATGATGCCGGGCGCCTTCACGTCCACGCGGCGCCGCTCGTCGGACACGATCGGACCCTTGCCGTCGATGGGCTCGCCCAGCGGGTTGACCACGCGGCCCAGCAGGCCCTTGCCCACCGGCACGTCCACGATCTCGCCCAGGCGGCGGCACTCGTCGCCTTCGGCGATCTGGGCGTCGGAGCCGAAGATCACCACGCCGACGTTGTCGCGCTCCAGGTTCAGCGCCATGCCCTTCACGCCGGCGGAGGGGAACTCCACCATCTCGCCGGCCTGCACGGTGTCCAGGCCGTAGACGCGGGCGATGCCGTCGCCGACGGACAGCACCTGGCCGACGTCGGAGACCTCGGCCTCCTCGCCGAAGCCGGCGATTTGGGACTTGAGGATGGCCGAGATCTCGGCCGCACGGATGTCCATGTTCGGTCTCGTCTTCTAAGCGGTCAGGCGCGCTTCAGCGCGGACTTGAGCTGGTCGAGGCGCCCCTTGAGCGAGGCGTCGTAGAGGCGCGAGCCCACGCGCACGCGCAGGCCGCCCAGGATGGCGGGGTCCACGCGGATGGTCAGCTCCGGATCCTTGCCCAGCGCCTGGCGCAGGGAGGACTTGAGGCCGATCGCCTGGGCGTCGGTCAGCGCCACGGCGCTGGTCACCTCGGCGGCCACCGCACCGCGGCGGCGGGCGGCCAGGGCGGCGAAGCTCTTGGCCACCGCCGGCAAGGCGGAGGCGCGGTTGTTGGCGGCCAAGAGGCCCAGGAACTTGAGCGTCAGCGGGTCGGCGCCGCCGGCCGTGGCCACGGCGGCCAGGCCCCTGGCCTTCGCCTCCGCGTCGTAGGCCGGAGAGGCCAGCAGGCGCTTCAGGTCGGCGCTCTCGCCGCGCGCGGCCTCCAGCCCCTTCAGGTCGGCCTCGACCTGCGGGAGGCGGCCCTGCGCGTCCGCGAGCTCGAACAGCGCCTGCGCGTAGCGGCCGCCCACGTCGGCGTTGTTGGTGTCGTCGGCCAAGTCCCAGCCCGTGCTCAAGCGCCGCGGCCCGGACAGCGCGACGCCCGCGCGAAGGGCGGCGGGCGTGGGCGCGGCAGCTCGGGACCGGCAAGGGTTTTGTGCGCGCGGCCTCCGGCCCGGGCCGATCCGCTGCGCGCGGCGGGCGATAGCACGGGGGTCGCCGGGCCGCAACAAACGGCCGCGGGGTCTCGCCCAAGACGGTTGGGTCGCGGGGGCGCAGGGGCTAGAAGGCGAGCCCTCCCCCGCTCCCCCCGGTGACGATGCCCGACCTCCTCCACCTCGTGACGGACCCCGCCTCGTGGGCGGCGCTGCTCACGCTGATCCTGCTGGAGGTGGTTCTCGGGGTCGACAACCTGATCTTCATCGCCATCCTCTCGAACAAGCTTCCGGAGGCGCACCGGGCGCGGACGCGGACCATCGGCCTGGTGCTGGCGCTGGGGATGCGGCTGTTGCTGCTGTCCACCATCGCGTGGATCGTGGGCCTGACCCGACCGGTCTTCGACCTCGGCTACGCCGGGGCGCCCGTGCATGGCCAGCCGTCGTTCGAGACCGCCTTCAGCTGGCGCGACATCATCCTGATCGCGGGGGGCGTCTTCCTCTTGTGGAAGGCCGGGCGCGAGATCCACGAGTCGGTCGCCCCCGAGCCCGGGCGCGACAAGACCGCCGAGCTGGCGCGCAAGGGGCCCCGTCAGCTCGGCTTCGCCTCCGCCATCGTGCAGATCATCCTGATCGACATGGTGTTCTCCTTCGACAGCATCCTCACCGCCGTCGGCATGACCGACCAGCTGCCGATCATGATGGCCGCCGTGGTGGTCGCGGTGGTGCTGATGATGGTGGCCAGCGGCCCGCTCGCGGGCTTCGTGGAGCGCAACCCCACCATCGTGATGCTCGCCCTGGCCTTCCTGATCATGATCGGGATGACCCTGATCGCGGAGGGCTTCGGCTTCCACGTGCCCAAGGGGTACATCTACGTGGCCATGGCCTTCTCGGTGGCCGTGGAGCTGCTCAACATGGCGGCCCGGCGCAAAGCGGGGCATGACGAGCCCGCCGCGGAGGCCGTCGACGTCGGGGTCGGCGGGGCGCGGCGGGAGAGGCGCGACGCCGATGTCGTCCCAAGCTGACGCCACAGACCTGGCGCCGACGCTGCCCACCGAGCCGGTCGCCGGCCAGGCGCAGGCCGCCGACCCGCCCGCGAACGCTCCGGCGCAGGTGTTCACCAACACCGAGAAGCGCGTCACCCTCGCCGCGCTGATGATCGTGTTCCTGCTGTCGGCGCTGGACAACACGATCGTGGCCACCGCCATGCCCAAGATCGTGGCGCAGCTGCAGGGGCTGGACCTCTACAGCTGGGTGACCACCGCCTACATGCTGTCGTCGACCGTGATGGTGCCCATCTGGGGCAAGCTGTCGGACATCTATGGCCGCAAGCCGATCATCGTCGCGGGCGTGGGCATCTTCATCCTCGGCTCGGTGCTGTGCGGCCTGTCGGGCGAGTTCGGGCCCCTGCCGCTGATCGGCGGCGGGATGATGCAGCTGGTGGTGTTCCGCGCGATCCAGGGCATCGGCGGCGGCGCCCTGTTCACCGGGGCGTTCACGGTGATCGCCGACATGTTCTCCCCGCGCGAGCGCGGCAAGTTCGGCGGCCTGTTCGGCGCGGTGTTCGGCCTGTCCAGCGTGCTGGGGCCGATCATCGGCGGCTTCTTCACCGACCTGAGGACGCTGGAGCTCGGGCCGCTGGCGGTGGCCGGCTGGCGCTGGTGCTTCTACGTCAACCTGCCGCTGGCGGGGCTGGCGCTGTTCATGATCCTGGTGAAGACCCCACCGCTGCTGCACCGGCGGCCGGGCAGGATCGACTTCCTGGGCGCGGGCCTGCTGATCCTGGCCGTGATCCCGCTGCTGCTCGCCCTCACGCTCGGGGGCCGCGACAACGCCTGGGCGCAGCCGCGCATCCTGGGGCTGTTCGCCCTGTCGGCCGTGGGCCTGGCGCTGTTCGTCTGGGCCGAGCTGCGGGCGGAGAACCCCATGCTCTCCATGGCGCTGTTCAAGATCACCACCTTCTGGCGGACGAACCTGGCCTCCTTCGTCACCTCCATGGCCTTCATGGGCATGGTGGTGTTCATCCCGCTGTACATGCAGCTGGGCCAGGGCCAGTCGGCCACCGTCTCGGGCTTCACCACCTTGCCGCTGATGGCCGGGCTGATCGGGGCGGCGACGGCGAGCGGCTTCTATGCGTCCAAGACCGGGCGCTACAAGCCACCGCTGATCCTGGGCGGGCTGGTGATCATCCTGGCCGCCTGGCTGCTGACCCTGGTGGATCGCACCACCTCGGCGCTGGACGTGGGCTGGCGGCTGGCGCTCCTGGGCCTCGGCCTCGGCCCGCAGCAGAGCCTGTTCAACCTGGCGGTCCAGAACGCCGTGCCCATGAGCCAGATCGGCGTGGTGACCAGCGCCAACCAGTTCTTCCGCCAGATCGGCTCCACCATCGGCGTGGCCATCTTCGGCGCCGTCCTGACGCAGAGCCTGGCCGACGAGGGCGGCAGGTACATGCGCGCGCACCTGCCGCCGGCCGTGGCCGCGCAGATGGCGGCGTCGGGCCCGCGCATCAGCCTGGGCGACCTGCAGAAGGCGGCCGTGACCGCGCAGGCGAAGGGCGAGACCGCTTCGCCCGCCGCCGCCATGCCGGCCGGCATGGGCGAGGTGGTGACCGCCGCGATCCGCGACGTGATCTACGCCGCGTTGGCCGTCTCGGTGCTCGGCTTCGGGCTGATGCTGCTGATCCCCAACGTGCCCCTGCGCGATCGCGGCCCGCTCGCGACGGCGGCGGCGAAGCGGCCGGACGAGGCGGAGCTGGCCTCGCCGGCGCACTAGGGCGCGGAGGTCAGGCGGCCAGCGCCTCGGCGCGGGCCGCGGCCACGGGCGGCAGCGCCTCGAAGGCTGGGCGGGCGAAGTGGTAGCCCTGCTGCAGGTCGATGCCGAGCTCGCGCAGGGTCTCGCTCTCGCCCTCGGTCTCCACGCCCTCGCCCAGCACGATGACGCCCAGCTCCTCGCAGGCGACGGCCACCGACCGCACCAGGGCGCGGCGCACCCGGTCGGTGTCGACGCCGCGGATCAGCTCCATGTCGAGCTTGACGATGTCGGGCTGGAACTTGGCCAGGCGGGTCAGGCCGGAGAAGCCCGCGCCGAAGTCGTCGATGGCGGTCTTGAATCCCATCGCCTTGTAGCTCTGGACGATGTGCACGAGATGCGCGTCGTCGATGCGCTCGCCCTCGGTGAACTCGAACACGATGGAGGTGACGGGGAAGCCGGTCTTGGACGTCGCCGCCAGGGTGGCCCGGATGCAGGCCTTGGGCTCGTAGACGGCATTGGGCAGGAAGTTGATGGACAGGAGCGCCCCCTGGTCGACGACGCCCAGCGACGTGGCCAGCTCGATGGCCCTGACGCGGCAGGCCTGGTCGAAGGCGTAGCGGTTGGTGTCGTCCACCTGCGCCAGCACCGCCCCGGCGCCCTGCCCGTCCAGCCCCCGGACCAGGGCCTCGTAGGCGAAGACCTCGCCCGAGCCGAGATCCACAATGGGCTGGAAGGCCATGGAGAACGGCGTCTGGAAGCCGTGTCCGTCCCGGCAACCCTGGCAAGCGGTGGTACCCATGCGCCTCTCCGGCTCCGTACATCCGGAGCTGTGCGCCAGCTTCTTCCGGGCTCGTGAAGAAATCGTGCCCATGAAGTCCCCTACAGGAAGCTGTAGGGGTCCACGTCCACGGTCAGGCGCACGGCGTTCGGCGGCCGGGCCCGGGCGCGCCAGGTGTTCAGGAACGCCTGCAGATCGACGGCCCGCTCGGCCTGCACCAGGAAGCGCTTGCGGCGGCGGCCGCGCACCAGCGCCAGCGGCGCGTCGGCGGGGCCATAGACCCGCACGCCCTCCGCATTGGGGGCGGCGGCGGCCAGGGCGCGGGCGTAGGCCTCCAGCGCGGCCGGGTCGGCCGACGACAGGATCAGCGCCGCCAGCCGACCGAACGGCGGCAGCCCCGCCGCGCGGCGCATCTCGCGCTCGGCGTCGAGGAAGGCGTCGCGGTCCTGCGCGGCGAGGGCCTGCATCACCGCGTGCTCGGGCGCCCAGGTCTGGACCAGCGCCAGGCCGTCGCGGCCGCCCGCCCCGTCCGGCCGGCCGGCGCGGCCGGACGCCTGCTGCAGCAGCTGGAAGGTGCGCTCGCCGGCGCGCAGGTCGCCGCCGCGCAGGCCCAGGTCGGCGTCCACCACGCCCACCAGGGTGAGGCGGGGGAAGTTGTGGCCCTTGGCGGCCGCCTGCGTCGCCACCAGGATGTCGATCTCGCCCGCCGCCATGCGCTCCACGATCGCCTTGGCCGAGCCGGCGTCGGGGGCGGTGTCGGAGGAGAAGACCGCCACCCGGGCCTCGGGGAACAGGCCGCGCGCCTCCTCCTCCAGCCGCTCCACGCCCGGCCCCACGCTCATCAGGCTGTCCGCCGCGGTGCAGTGGGGGCAGCGGTCGGGCTTGGGCATGGAGAAGCCGGTCAGGTGGCAGACCAGCCGGCCAGAATAGCGGTGCTCCACCAGCCAGCTGTCCGTGTCCGGCGCGGTCATGCGCTCGCCACAGGCCCGGCAGATCACCACGGGCGCGTAGCCGCGGCGATTGAGGAACAGCAGCACCTGCTCGCCGCGCGCCAGGGTCGCGGCCATGGCGTCCGTGAGCGGGGCGGAGAGCCAGCGGCCCCGCTCGGGCGCGTGCTCGCGCAGGTCCACCAGCCGCACCTCGGGCAGGCGGGCGGCCCCGTGCCGGGCGGCCAGGCGCAGCCAACGGTAGCGGCCGCTCTCCGCGTTCGACAGCGTCTCCAGGCTGGGCGTGGCGGAGGCCAGCACCACGGCGCCGCCCTCGATCCGCGCCCGCGCCACGGCCAGGTCGCGGGCGTGGTAGACGAAGCCCTCCTCCTGCTTGAACGACCCGTCGTGCTCCTCGTCCACCACCACCAGGGCGAGGTCGGCGAAGGGCAGGAACAGGGCGGAGCGTGCGCCCACCACGATCCGCGCCCGGCCGGCGACCACCGCCTCCCACACCCGCCTTCGGGCCGGGGCGGCGACGCCGGAGTGCCACTCGGCGGGCTCGGCGCCAAAGCGCTCGGTCACGCGCGCGATCAGCGCCTGGGTGAGCGCGATCTCCGGCAGGAGCAGCAGCACCTGCGCGGTCGGCCTCGCGCGAAGCGCCGCGGCGACGGCTTCCAGGTAGACCTCCGTCTTGCCGGAGCCGGTGACCCCGTCGAGCAGCGCGGCCTGGAAGCCGCCCGCCTCCACCATGGCCCGCAGCTCGGCGGCGGCGGCGGCCTGGGCGGGGTTCAGGGTCGCGGCCGGCAGCCCGGGGTCGGGCGCGGAGAAGGCCGGCGCGGCGCGGCGCTCCTCGACGGCGAGGCAGCCCTCGTCGACCAGCCCCTTCACCACGCCCGCCCCCACGCCCGCGGCGCGCGCCAGCTCGGCGGCCGAGGCGTGCGCGCCGGCGGCGAGCAGCACGCGCTGGCGGGCGGGCGTGGGCCTGTCCGGCGCCCGGCCCGTGGGGACGAGGCGGCGCTCCGGCCGGGGCGGCGGCGCGCGCAGGCCGCGGAGCGCCAGGGCCAGCGCCTCGCCCGGCGGCTCGCAGGCGTAGCGCGCGGCCCACTGCGCGAAGGCGAGCGTGCCGGGCGGCAGGGGCGCGTCGTCCAGCCGGCCGGCCAGGGGCTTGAGCGGGCGGTTCATGCCGACGCCGTCGCGCAGCTCGGTCACGACGCCGCGCACCGTGCGCGGGCCGAGCGGCGCGGCCACGTGGTCGCCCACGGCCAGCTCCAGCCCTTCCGGGACCGCGTAGTCGAAGGCTTCGGGGAGCGGCAGCGGCAGGAGCACGCGCGCGACGCGGGACATGGCCCCCACATAGCGGGCCGGCGGCTCGGGCGTCAGTGCGCCTTCGCCTTGCGCGGCCAGCGTGTGACGATGCTGGCGATCACCGCGCCGACCAGCAGCCCGACCACGAACGCGCCCGCGGCCTCGATGAGCCAGGCGACAAGACCGCCGACCACCGGGACCGCGTGCGCCGCCGCCTCGGCCGCATGATGCAGCACCCGGGCTGGCGCGGGCCAGCCGAACGTCTCGGCCCCGTGCAGCAGCAGACCTCCCCCCACCCAGACCATGGCCGCGGTGCCCACCACGCTGAGACCTGTCATCACCGGCGCCATCGCCTTGACGAGCCCGCGCCCCAGCGCCCGGGTCGCCGCGCCCCGCCGGCGCGACAGGTGCAGGCCGATGTCGTCCAGCTTCACGATGATCGCCACCACGCCGTAGACGGCCACCGTGATCCCGACGCCGACCACCGCCAGGACGACGGCGCGGGTGAGGATCGGTTCGTCGGCGACGGTGGCCAGGGCGATGACCATGATCTCGGCGGAGAGGATCAGGTCGGTGCGCACCGCGCTGGCGACGGTGGTCCGCTCCAGCGACGCCGCGTCGGGCGCGCCGGCGGTCGGCGCCCCGGCGTGTCCGTGGCCATGGCCGGGCAGGCCCAGCGGCTCCAGGATCTTCTCGGCGCCCTCGAAGCACAGGTAGGCGCCGCCCAGCGTCAGCAGCGGCGTCAGCGCCCAGGGCGCCAGCCAGCTCAGGAGCAGCGCGGCCGGCAGCAGGAGGAGCAGCTTGTTGCGCAGCGACCCCACCGCGATCCGGCGGATGATGGGCAGCTCGCGGTCGGGCGTCAGGCCGGTGACGTAGCCGGGCGTCACCGCCGTGTCGTCGATCACCACGCCCGCGGCCTTGACGCCCGCGCGGCCGGCGGCGGCGCCCACGTCGTCCAGCGAGGCGGCGGCGAGCTTGGTCAGGGCGGCGACATCGTCGAGGAGCGCCACAAGGCCGGTCGGCATGCGCGTGTCAGACCATCGTTCCCGCGCCGCCGCAACGCTTGCGGGGCGGAACCGCGGGCTCGCGCGTTCAGGCGACATGACGGCCAAGGACATCCCCAACCTGTTCACCGGCGCGCGGCTGGTGCTCTCCGCCCTGGTCTACGCCGGGCTGGCCGCCGCCCTGTTCGGCGCGCCCTCGCCGCGGATCTGGCTGACGGCCAGCCTGGTGGTGTTCGTGGTCGCCGCCCTGACCGACTACGTGGACGGCTGGCTGGCGCGCAAGCTCGACGCCGTCTCGCCCTGGGGCGCCATGCTGGACCCGATCGCCGACAAGATCGCCGTCGCCGCGGTGGTGGTGGGGATCGCGCCGCTGTGGCCCGCCGCCGCCGTGCCCGGCGTGCTGATGCTGTTCCGCGAGATGTTCGTCTCCGGCCTGCGCGAGACGGGCGCCGCCCGCGGCCTGAGCTTCCCCGTGACTAAGCTCGCCAAGTGGAAGACCGCCACGCAGCTCACCGGGCTGGCCCTGGCCATGGGCGCCCTGCTGATCCCTCGCCTTCAGACGCCCGCGTTGGCGCTGCTGTGGATCGCGGTGGCGATCACCTGGTGGACCGGCTGGGAGTACGCGAACGCGGCGCGCCGAGGGCTGGCGGCGCGCCCTTGAGCCACCCCCCTCGTCGCCCTCGGACTTGACCCGAGGGCCAAGCCGTCCGCGCACTGGCGGAGCGCACGATCCACGCTCGGCCCTCGGGTCAAGCCCGAGGGCGACGGGCGGGGGAGCGGAGCCTAAGCCTGACGGCGGACCAGCTTGGCGTAGGCGTCCATCAGCGAAAGCGAGATGTTCCCCGGCGTGTAGCTGTGCTCGCCGATCTCGCGCACGGGGGTGACCTCGGCGGCGCTGCCGGTGAGGAAGCACTCGTTGAAGGTGGAGAGCTCGTCCGGCGGGATGTGGCGCTCGATCACCTCCAGCCCCGCGTCGCGCGCCAGGCCGATCACCGTCTGGCGCGTGATGCCGTTCAGGAAGCAGTCGGCCACGGGCGTATGCACCGCGCCGTCGCGCACGAAGAAGACGTTGGCGCCCGTCGCCTCCGCCACCAGCCCGCGGTAGTCGAGCATCAGGGCGTCGGCGTAGCCCTTCGACTCCGCGGCGTGCTTGGACAGGGTGGCAATCATGTACAGCCCCGCCGCCTTGGCCTCGTAGGGCGCGGTCTCGGGCGCCGGGCGGCGGTAGATGGCGTGGTCCAGCCGGATGCCGCGCTTCTTCTCCTCGGGATCGAAGTAGCTCCCCCAGGGCCACACGGCGATGGCCATTCGGATGCGGTTGCCCTGCGCCGCCACCGACAGCTGCTCGGAGCCGCGCCAGGCGAAGGGGCGCATGTAGGCGTCCTCCAGCCCCGCCTTGCCGATGCTCTCGCGGCAGGCGTCGTCCACCTCCGCGGGCGTGTACGGCAGGCGCATGTCGAGGAGCTCGGCCGAGCGGAACAGGCGGGCGGTGTGGGTGGAGAGCTTGAAGACCTCGCCCCCGTAGATACGTTGACCCTCGAACACGCAGGAGCCGTAGTGCAGCCCGTGCGTCAGCACGTGGATCCGGGCGTCGCGCCAAGGCACGAATTCGCCGTCTAGCCAGATCCAGCCGTCGCGCTGGTCGAAGGGAACGAGGCTCATTGGAACGTTCAGTCTCGCCAGGGCGGGAGGCGGGCAACCTAATGCCCTGCGACGGTCCGTCAACGCCGGGAACACGATCGTGAGCGGGATCGAGGCGGATGCCCGCCTGGTGCTCCGCGAGGGCGAGCTCGACGCCGCTTTGGAGCTGTGGGTGCTGGCCGACGCCTCGCTGTGGTCGGTGGCCGACGCCGCGCTGGAGGCGGCCGAGCCGCGGCTCGGCCGGGGCGCCTGGCGCGTGGCCTTCCTGCTGAAGCGGCGGGCGGGGCTGGGCGTGGGCGAACTGGCGGCGCTCACCGGCCTGAGCAAGCAGGGGGCCTCCAAGGCCCTGGCCGAGCTGGAGGCGGCGGGCCTGGCGGCCAAGGCGATCGGCGAGGACGGGCGCCGGCGGCCCGCCTCCCTGACCGGCGCGGGCGCGATCTGGGAGCGCGGCGTCGGCGAGCGCATGCGCGCCGCCCTGGCCCGCGCCTACCGCGCGGGCGGGCTGGAGCACGCGGCCGGCGCGCGGCGCGTCTGGGCCGCCCTGGCCGGCGGACGCGCCGCCACGCGCGAGTTGCAGCCGTGAGCGACCGCCACGTCCTGATCGTGGACGACGACGACCGCATCCGGTCGCTGCTGAAGGAGTACCTGGCCGGCCAGGGCTACCGCGTCACGGGCGCCGCCGACGCCGCGGCGGCGGGCCGCCTGCTGGAGCGCTTCAGCTTCGACCTGCTGATCCTCGACGTGATGATGCCCGGCGAGAACGGCGTGGACTTCGCGCGCCGACTGCGCGCCCGGGGCTCGCCGCCGCCGATCCTGATGCTGTCGGCCCGCGGCATGGCCGACGACCGGATCGCGGGCCTGGCGGCGGGGGTGGACGACTACCTGTCCAAGCCGTTCGAGCCGCAGGAGCTGGTGCTGCGCATCGAGGCGATCCTGCGCCGCGCCGCCGCCGCGCCGCCCCGGCCGGAGGGGCTGCGGCTGGGCGCCTTCACCTTCGACCCGGCCCGGGGCGAGCTCCTATGCGACGGCGCCCCCGTGCGTCTGACGGAGGGCGAGGCCACCCTGCTCCGCCGCCTGGCCCAGAGCCCGCACGTGCCCGTGGACCGCCTCGACCTGCCGGGCGGCGGCGAGGACGGGATCGGCCGCGCGGTGGACATCCAGGTCACCCGCCTGCGCCGCAAGCTGGAGGACGACCCCAAGAACCCCCGCTACCTGCAGACGGTGCGCGGCCGCGGCTACATGCTGGCGCCCGACTGATGCGCCCGCCCGCCGCCCTTCGCCCGCGCATGTGGTCCCGGCTGGCCAAGCGCTGGCTGCCCAGCACCCTGTTCGCGCGCTCGGCGCTGATCATCGTCCTGCCCGTGGTGATCATGCAGGCGGCGGTGGGCTGGGCCTTCTTCGAGGCGCACTGGCGCACGGTGACCCGCCAGCTGAGCGACAGCCTGGCCGGCGACATCGGCTGGATCGTGGAGACCTACGAGCGGGACCCCTCCGCGCCCGCCTACGCGGCGCTGGTGGAGCGGGCCGAGCGCGCCCAGCAGCTCTCCGTCGCCTTCCAGCCCGGCCGGGCGCTGCCCACCAACCGGCGGGACTCCTGGCTGGCGCTCGACGCGCCGCTGCGCGCGGCGGTGGACGCCCGGGTGCGCGAGCCCGTGTGGTTGGACACCACCCGCTACCCCGCCTACGTCGACGTGCGGATCGCGACGCGCGGCGGCGTGCTGCGCATCCTGGCGCCCCGCGAGCGCGCCTTTGCGGCGAGGGGCCACGTGTTCCTGCTGTGGCTCACGGGGGCGACCCTGCTGCTGTCGGCGGTGGCGGTGGCCTTCATCCGCAACCAGGTGCGCGCCATCGAGCGGCTGGCCGAGGCGGCGGACGCCTTCGGGCGCGGCCAGGACGTGGCGCGCTTCAAGCCGCACGGCGCGCGCGAGGTGCGGCAGGCGGCGGAAGCCTTCCTGGCCATGCGCGAGCGCATCCGTCGGCACATCGACCAGCGCACCGCCATGCTGGCCAGCGTCAGCCACGACCTGCGCACGCCGCTGACCCGGCTGAAGCTGGCCGCCGCCATGGCCCCGCCTTCCAGGCGCGTGGACGAGATCAAGCAGGATCTCTCCGAGATGGAGCACATGATCGACGAGTACCTCGCCTTCGCCCAGGGCCAGGCCGGCGAGGCGATGGCCGAGGCCCCGGTCGGCGCGATCCTGGCGGAGGTGGGCGCCGACGCCCGGCGCACCGGCGCCGCCGTGGCCGTGGACGCGGACCCGGACCTGACCGCGTCGCTGCGCCCCAAGGCGTTCAAGCGCGCGCTCGCCAACCTGGTGAACAACGCCGCCGCCCACGGCGAGCACGTGCAGGTAGTGGCGCGCCGCACGCCCTTCGGCGGGCTGGAGGTGTGCGTGGACGACGACGGCCCCGGCATCCCGCCCGAGCGCTACGAGGAGGCCTTCCGCCCCTTCAGCCGCCTGGACGACTCCCGCTGCCAGAACGCCAAGGGCGTCGGCCTGGGCCTGGCCATCGCCCGCGACGTGGCCCGCGGCCACGGCGGCGACCTGGAACTGGGCGCCTCCCCGCTCGGCGGCCTGCGCGCGGTGGTGCGCCTGCCGGGGTGATCAGGGACGGACCGGGTAGGCCAGCAGCCCCGGGAAGCGCGCGACCAGCCAGGGCGACAGGGCCGCCATCAGCAGCAGCGCGAGCGCCATCGCAGCCACTTCCAGCGACGTCCGATAGGAGTTCGCGGCGGCGACGCGCGCCGTGCCCCTGGGGTCGTGCGCCAGGAAGCGCACGGCGACGGGCTGGCCGACCCGGAGCGGGGCGCCGGCCGCGTTCTCGACGTACGAGAAGCTGGGCCGCCCGTCGGGCGTCACCGTCACCTCCGCGTGCAGCGGCCCGGCGAGAAGCGCGGTGACCACCCCGGGCGCCACCACGCTCTCCCGCGCGAACCGCTGCGCCTGGATCGCCAGCATCGCCGAGGCGGCGAGGGCCGCGGCCGCCAGCACCACGAGCACCAAGGTCACGATCCGCACGGCGCCTACCTCAAATAACCGACATAGCCGGTCGCGCCTGCGACCAGGCCCCGGGTGTCGCCCCATATCCAGACAACCGCCTTGGGAATGACCGCGTCCGGATGGCCGGTGGCCATATCGAACGCCTGGAGGGCCGGATTTCCCAGCGCGGCGTAGAAGCGCTGCGGATCGAAGCCCATCAGCATGACGGTGGCCGTGCGGCCCTGGATGGCGTGGAGACCCCGAGCTCGACGATCATGCACGCGCCCGCGATGTCGCCGCGCGTCAGCTCGCGCTCACCCATCAACCCGGTCTTATACACGCCGCCCTGGTTGTAGAGGGTGGTGATCGATCCCGAGCCGTTGACCGCCCGGTGCGACAGCAGTCGGCCGAGCGAAGAACCGAGCCTGGGGACTCTGATCCCGGGCGTCGACAAGCCCGCGCCCACCCCGCCGAACCGGAAGCGCTGCACGACCGAGGCCGTGTCCCGCAGATCGACGACGCCGCCCTCGATCGCCAGGATGTCGATGCTGACGCCGCCGCTGCCGGAGGTCACGAACTCCCAGCCCGACCGCCGCAAGACGTACATGCCGCACCCCCTCGCCGCGCCGCGCGTATAGGCCGGGACGGGCGGTCTTTCCACCGCGTCCGCCGGGGGACGGCGACCCGTCCGGGCCCGCCCGACGCCCGGACGGGACGGACTCTCCGCCCGTGGCGCCCGTCGGGGGAGCCGCCGGCTGCCGCGGCCGCTACAGCAGCCGCCCCACCGTCCCCTCCAGGAACTCGTCGTCGAACACCTGGGGCCAGTCGGCGTTGGCGGGGAGGAGCGCGCCGGCGGCGCGGGCGTCGAAGTCCTCGATGCGGGCCAGCGCGGCCTCGATGGACGCCATGGCTCCGGGCAGCGTGGGCTCGCAGGGGACGATGTTCTCGCAGATGCCCGCGTACCAGCTCGCCGGCCGGTTGCTGAAGGTGTTGGTCACCACCAGGGCGCCCGTGGTGGCGAACTCGAACGGGATCACGCTGGGGTGCGGCGCGTACATCAGGCTGATCCCGAGGTCGAGCGAGCGGACGAAGCCGGTGTAGGCCTCCTCGCTCATCTTGGGCGTGAACTCCAGCCGGTGGCCGCCGCCCAGCTCCACGGGCGGGGTGGCGTCCAGGCAGCCCAGGCCGGTGAAGGTCCAGCGGTCGTCGAAGCGGCCGGCGGCGCAGAGCTGCTTCAGCGCCAGCTCGGCGATCTCGTACAGGTTGCGGCAGGCGTGCGCCTCCGGCCGGGCGTAGACGGCGCAGTTGCGCGTGCGGCGCGAGCGCATGTCCAGCGCGCTCTGGCTCGGCAACCGGTTGATCACATGCTCGAAGACGGCGTAGTCGCGCGCCTCCTCCGCGCCCGGCGTGGTCTTGAACAGGCCGATGCGCTCGGCGGCGAAGTGGTCGCGCAGCACGCGGCTGTTGAACACGGGATAGGCCGGCAGCTCGAACGCCCAGTCGGTGACGGCGCGCACCGAACCGAACTCATGGAAGATGGCCTCGTACTCCTGCACCAGGCTGATCACCCGGGGCTCGTCAGTAAGCGCGGCCAGGGGCGAGGCGAACACCACGTCCCAGCTCGAATAGGCCAGGAAGCGGTCTGTCGGGCCGATCTCCAGGTGGTCCAGCTCGTGGCGCGAGCGCACCTCCAGGTCGGCGAAGGTGCGGCGCAGGCGGCTGTTGGAGGTGCGCCACAGGAAGTACTCGCGGTTGGCGCGGCTCTCCTCCAGCGTCAGCACCGACATGCGCATGTCGCGCTCGGCGCAGAAGCCCTTCAGCGCCGCGATCAGCTCGAAGCAGGCGCGGTAGCCGCCGAAGGAGATGTCCGGGTTCAGCCGGGGCATCACCACCCACAGCGTGCGCGGCCGCCCCGCCGTCACCCGGCAGGGCATGGGCGCCAGCCGCTCGGCCAGGCTGCGCGAGCGCTCCAGGAGCGTGGGCTCGGTCACGCCCGGCAGCGCCTCCTCCAGCGCCGCCGAGAGATCGAATTTGGGCAGCCGCCCCTCGGCCCGGCCGGTGACGACGTAGTGGTGGAAGCCGCACAGGATCTTGCCGGCGGCCACCCCCTCGCGCACGTCGGCGTAGTAGGCCAGGTACCAGCTCTCCGAGAATCGGCCGTTGGGGGCATAGCCCTTGCGCATGCCCGTTCTCAGGTAGTGGTCGAAGGGATCGACCCACCGGTCCTTCGGCTCCTCGCGGCTGAGATAGGTGTCGAAGTAGAAGTCGTCGTCGAACTCCGCCCGGATCAGGTCGTGCACGACGAAGCTCGACGCCCTGCCCGGCCTGGGCGCCTCGCGCCGCAGCCGGCGGCCGAGGGTGCGGGCGTACTCGTAGGGCGTCAGGTGCGGGAAGTGGCGCAGGAACAGCTGCGCCTCGGGGTCGCCGTCGAGGTAGCCCTGCGGCTCGAAGGCGTCGGGATCCGGCTCCGGCGCGGGCGGGCCGAGCAGGTCGGCGCGAGCCTGGTGGGCGTAGGTCGGCATGCGCCCCTCGCGCCATCCCACCGCCACGAAGTGGTACAGCGCGGAGGGCGCCAGCCCCTCCTCGATCGCCTCGGCCACGTCCGGATGCGCGCGGCGGTACCAGGCCTCGTCGAACAGGGCGTTGGCGTCCAGCCGGGCGTAGGCGGGTTCCGACAGGTAGAGCGCCAGGGGGTCGGCGGGGGGCGGCCAGGCGCCGAACTCCGGCCGCTCGTCCCGCAGCGCCCTCAGGAACACATCGGGGTCGAACGCGCGTGTGAAGTCGGCGGCGGCTGTCGCGACATCGAACCCCTGGGCGTCGCCGTCGGCCATGGAACCTCCGTTTCGGCGGTTGCACCGCCGCTGTTCAACAACTGTTAGTTGTATCGCCCGATCATGGTGGACGAATGGTTTACGAGGGCGCGGCATGGACGGGGTGGGTCACGGCACGGTTCTGAGGCGGATGGCGGCGCAGGCCGCACGCACGCCGCACAAGCCTGCGCTGGTGCTGTACGTGGGCGAGCGCTTCGGCCTGTGGACCTACGCCGACTTGCAGGCGCGCGCGCGCCGCTGGGCCGAGCGGCTGGCGGAAGCGGCCGGGCGCGACGCGCGGGGGCGGACGGTGTTCGTCGTCCTGCCGCACGGCGTCGACCTCTACGCCGCCTTCCTGGGCGCCATGGAGGCGGGGCTGGTCCCCTCCATGCTGCCGACGCCGCAGGTGCGCCAGCCGCGCGACGCCTGGGCGGCGGCGCAGGCCGCCGTGATCGCCCGGGCGGAGCCGGCCGCCGTGGTCGCGGGCGAGGCCGAGCGGGACGCGCTGGCGGGACTGACCGCCGGGGCCGCCGTGCTGGGGCCGGAGCCGTTCCGCCCCGCCTCGCCCGGCTTCCGTCCCCGCACGCCGGCCCCCGACGAGCCGGCCCTGCTGCAGCACAGCTCAGGCACCACGGGGCTCAAGAAGGGCGTGGTGCTGCAGCATGGGCAGGTGGACCGGCACCTGGGCATGCTCACGGCGCGCCTGGGCGCCGGGCCGGACGACGTGGTCGCCAGCTGGCTGCCCCTCTACCACGACATGGGGCTGATGGCGGCCTTCCTGCTGCCGCTGGCGCTGGGGGCGGGGGTGGTGGCCATCGACCCGTTCGCCTGGGTGGCCGATCCGATGAGCCTGTTCCGCGCGGTCGCCCGCCACCGGGCGACGCTGGCCTGGGCGCCGAACTTCGCCTTCGCCCACTGGGTGCGCACCCGGGGCGGGCATCCGTCCGTGGACCTGTCCTCGCTGCGCGCGCTGATCGACTGCTCCGAGCCCTGCCGGCCGGAGACGGTGGAGCGCTTCCTCGCCGCCTTCGCCGACTGCGGCATCGGGGCGGAGCGGCTGGCCTGCTGCTACGGCATGGCCGAGGTTGTCTTCGCCGCCACCCAGACCGTCCCCGGCGAGCCGCCGCGCGCCCTGCAGCTCGACGCCGACGCCCTGGAGGGGCCCGGCCGCCGCGTGCTGGTCGCGGCGCCCGGCGCCCGGCGGCGCGAGCTCCTCTCCTGCGGCCCTCCGCTGGAGGGCGTGCAGCTGCGCATCGACGCGCCCGCGGGCTGCGCCGGCGAGGTGCTGGTGCGCTCGGTCACGCGCATGGCCGGCTACCTGGGCCAGCCTCGCGACCCTGACGCCCTGGCCGGCGGCTGGCGGCGCACGGGCGACATGGGCCTGCTGGACCGCGGCGAGCTGTTCGTGTGCGGGCGCGTCAAGGAGATGCTGATCGTGCACGGCCGCAACCTCTACGCCGGCGACGTGGAGGCGCTGGTCTCCACCCTGCCGGGGGTGAAGCCCGGCCGCGCCGTGGCCCTCGGCCTCTACGTCGAGGCCACAGGCGCCGAGGAGCTCTGCATCCTGTGCGAGACGGAGGGCGAGCCCGATCCGGCCGGCCTGGAGGCGGTGGTGCGCGAGGCGGTGCGCGGCGCCTTCGGCCTGCCGCCCCGGCACGTGGTCGTCGTGGAGCGCGGGGCGCTCGCCAAGTCCACGGCGGGCAAGATGAGCCGCGCCGACAACCTGCGCCGCCTGCAGGCGCACGTGGCGCGCCGGCCGGAGGCCGAAGCCTCCCCGGCCCCGCCGCCGGTGCGGATCGCGCCGCGCGCCGCCGCCGCCCTGACCGACACGCCGGAGGACCTCGTGCGGCGGGCGCTGCACGACTGCTTCGGCGTCGACCCCCTGGCGCTCGGGCCGGACGCCGGGGCGGAGCAGGTTCCGGGCTGGGACAGCCTGGGCCACACCGTGCTGCTGCTGCGGCTGGAGGGTCTGGCCGGCGTCCGCCTGGGCGAGCGCGCGGCCGAGGCGCGCACGGTTGCGGAACTCGCCGCCCTGCTGCTGCCCGCCCGCGGGGAGCTTGCGGCATGAGCGCCCCCGCCGACCTGTCCGGCCGCGTGGAGGCGATGGAAGGCCGCGCCGGGCGCCTGTTCTTCGCCCGCACCCCCGGGGCGGAGGCGCGCGAGCTCTACGGCAAGCCCTGGACCGACGACGGCCGCCTGCGGGCCCTGTGGGCCGCGCCGCTGGCCCGCCTGGGCGCGCTCACCCGCGAGATCGGCGCCCGGCTGATCGTGCTCGTGCCGCCCGACGCGCACACGGTGCATGCGGAGGCGCTGCCCGACGGCCTCGAGCTCGCCCGCCCCACGGTGGGCGAGCGCTTCGGCGCCCTGTTCGGCGGCCAGGCGGAGGTGCTGCACCCCCTGGAGCCGCTGCGAGGCGCCCGGGGCTCGGTGGATCCCTACCGCCTCACCGACAGCCACTGGTCGACGGTGGGGGCCTATGCCGGCTACCGCGAGCTGATGGCCCGGCTGGAGGGGCTGGGCGCGCGCGGAGTCCCGCCGGAGGAGGTGCTCTACGGCTGGGCGGAGGGGGCCGGCGACCTCGGCGCGGTGAGCCGGCCGCCGCGCCGGGCCGAGACGCCCCGGCCCGTGCTGCCCGCAGGCCGCGCCCGCTCCGTGCTGGAGCGGATGAACCACCGCCGCCACGCCCTCAAGATCACGGAGGTGGACGACCCGGCCCTGCCCCGCGCGGTGGTGCTGCGGGACAGCTTCGTCACCGAGATGGCGCCGTTCCTGGTGGAGAGCTTCCGCCGCACGGTCCTGGTGGGGTCGGAGGCGTACGGCTTCCTGGACGTGGTGCGCGAGGAGCGGCCGGACGTGGTGATCGTGGAGCGGGGCGAGCGCGGCCTGCCGCTGGGCCTGCACGATCCGGGCCTCCTCGGGTGGCGCGAGCATTGGCCCGCCCCCGGCGAGGGATCGGACGAGACCGCCGCCGCCCTGGCCGAGCGCGAGGCCGCCCGGGCGCTGGAGGCGGGCGACGCGCCGGCCGCGGTCGCCGCCGCCGAGGAGGCGTCGCGTCGCGGCCCGACCCCCGACCGCCGCCTGCTGCTCGGCCGCGCCCTGAGCGCCGCCGGCCGCGCCGAGGACGCGGCGCGCGCGTTGGAGCAGGCGCTGGCCGAGGCGCCCGGCCGCTGGGGCATGCTCATGCACCTGGGCGTCGCGCGGCTGGCGGCCGGGCGCACGGCCGAGGCGCGCGACCTGTTCGCCCGCGCCTGCGCCGCCGAGCCGGGCCAGCCGCGCGGCTTCGAGCACTTCGGCTACGCCGCCCTGGCCCTGGGCGAGCTGGCCGCGGCGCGCACAGCGCTGGAGCACGCCGTGGCCGTGGGCCCCGACCTGCCGGGCAGCTGGACCTGGCTGATGGCCGCGCTGGAGCGGCTGGGAGACGCGGACGCCGCCGCGCGGCTGCGCCGGCGGGCGGCGGTGCTGGCTGTGGACATTCCGGGGTGGGCGGCGTAGAGGCCCGGTCCTTCCGGCGCATCCCGAACGCGCCCTCCACCGCCACGACCCCTGGGCCCAGCCGAGGACGAGGGCGGCGAGGCCCCCCGTCGACATCGCATGTCCACGGGGGTCGATCGCGTTTGGGCGTGCGCGCTGCACGGGTGCGCGATGTTCGAATCCCTCGGCGACCGACTGACAGGCGTCTTCGACCGGCTCACCGGTCGCGGCGTGCTCTCGGCCGCCGACGTGGACGCGGCCCTGCGCGAGGTGCGGCTGGCGCTGCTGGACGCCGACGTCGCCCTGCCCGTGGTCAAGGACTTCGTCGCCAAGGCGCGCGAGGAGGCCACGGGCGAGGCCGTCATCAAGGCGGTCAAGCCGTCCGAGCAGGTGCTCAAGATCGTCCACGACGGCCTGGTGGACATGCTGGGCGGCGAGGAGCCGACCGGGCTGAACCTGAACGTGGTCCCGCCCTCCGTCATCCTGATGAGCGGCTTGCAGGGCTCGGGCAAGACCACCACCAGCGCCAAGCTGGCCGTGCGCCTCTCCAAGGCGGAGCGGAAGAAGGTGCTCATGGCGTCGCTGGACACGCGCCGCCCCGCCGCCATGGAGCAGCTCGCCACGCTCGGGAAGCAGGCGGAGGTCGAGACGCTGCCGATCGTCGTCGGCCAGAGCGCGCCGGACATCGCGCGCCGCGCCCTGCAGGCCGCCAGGCTAGGCGGCTTCGACGTGCTGATCCTCGACACCGCCGGCCGCACCACGCTGGACGAGGCGATGATGAGCGAGGCGGCCGAGATCGCCCGCATCGCCCAGCCCACCGAGACCCTGCTGGTGGCCGACGCCCTGACCGGCCAGGACGCGGTGCGCACCGCCAAGGCCTTCCACGAGCGCCTGCCGCTGACGGGCCTCGTGCTGACGCGCACCGACGGCGACTCCCGCGGGGGCGCGGCGCTGAGCATGCGCCACGTCACCGGCCTGCCGATCAAGTTCCTGGGCGCGGGCGAGAAGATCGACGCGCTGGAGGTGTTCGACGCCCGCCGCGTGGCCGGCCGCATCCTGGGCGCCGGCGACATCGTCGCGCTGGTGGAGCGGGCGAGTCAGGAGCTCGACGCCTCCAAGGCCGAGCGCATGGCGCGCAAGATGGCCAAGGGGCAGTTCGACCTCGACGACCTGGCCGAGCAGTTCAAGCAGATGCAGAAGATGGGCGGCGTCGGCGGCATCATGGGCATGCTGCCGGGCGTGCGGAACATCAAGAAGCAGCTGGGCGCCGCGGGGCTGGACGGCGACGCGGGCGACAGGATGTTCCGCCGCCAGGGCGCGATCATCAGCTCCATGACCCCGGTCGAGCGCAAGAAGCCGGACATCCTCAACGCCTCGCGCAAGCGCCGCATCGCCGCCGGCTCGGGCGTGGACGTGGCGGAGGTGAACCGCCTGCTGAAGCAGCACCGACAGATGGCCGACATGTTCAAGCAGATGAGCAAGGGCGGCGGCCGCCAGATGGCGCAGATGGCCGCCTCGCTCGGCATGGGCGGGGGCGGCGGCGGGCTGCCTCCCGGCATGGGTGGCGGCCCCGACCTGGCCAGGCTCAAGGCGCTGGGCGGCGGCAAGCTCCCGCCCGCCGGCGGCGACGCCCCCGATCTTTCCAAGCTCGGCGCCATGGGCGCGGGGCTGGACCTCTCCAAGCTTGGCGGCCTGCCCGGCCTGCCCGGATTTCCCAAGAAAAAATAAAGACCTAAGGACCTCGTGGAATGCTGAAGATCCGTCTCGCCCGCGGCGGCGCCAAGAAGCGCCCCTACTACCAGATCGTCATCGCCGACTCGCACTCGCCGCGCGACGGCAAGTTCATCGAGCGCGTGGGCGCCTACAACCCGCTGGTGGCGAAGGACTCGCCCGAGCGCTTGGTGCTCAAGACCGAGCGCATCCAGGAGTGGCTGAGCAAGGGCGCCCAGCCCACCGACCGCGTGGCGCGCTTCCTCTCCACCCAGGGCCTGGCCCAGTGGGAGCACGGCAACAACCCGAACAAGGGCAAGCCCGGCAAGAAGGCCGAAGAGCGCGCCACCGAGCGCGCCCAGAAGGAGGCCGACCGCGCCGAGGCGGAAGCCGCCGCCCGCGCCGAGGCCGCCGCCGCTCCGCCCGCCCCCGAGCCGGTCGAGGAACCCGCCGCCGAAGCCGCCCCGGCCGAGGACGCCTCGACCGCAGCCGAAGAGACCCCGGCCGCCGCGGAAGAGCCCTCGACCGAAGAGAAGGCCTGACCATGACTCCCTTCCCCCTCGATGGGGGAAGGGCCGGGGATGGGGGTGAAGGCGCGACGCTTGCGGGTCCGCTCGGAGACGCATCCCAGATCCACGTCCACCCGCCTGCCCCCACCCCCTCACCCTGCCCTCTCCCCCATGGAGGGGGAGAGGGTTCATGACGCGCCTCATCCTGGTGGGCCGGGTCGCCGGCCCGTTCGGCGTCAAGGGCGAGCTGCGCGTCACCAGCTACACCGAGGACCCCCTCGCCCTGCTGTCCTACGCGGGCCTCAAGCGTGAGGATGGCGCCCCCGCCCTGACGCTCACGGGCGGCCGCCTGGCCAAGCCCGGCGAGCTGGTCGTCCGCGCCGCGGAGGTCCCCGACCGGGACGCCGCCGAGGCGATCAAGGGCCTGCGCCTCTACCTGCCCCGCGAGGCCCTGCCCGCGCCGGAGGACGAGGACGAGTTCTACCAGGCCGACCTGATCGGGCTGCGCGCCCTGGGCGCCGACGACGCGCCGCTCGGCCGGGTGAAGGCCGTGCTGAACCACGGCGCCGGCGACATCCTGGAGATCGACCCCGGCGAGGGCCGGCCCACCGCCCTGCACCCGTTCACCCGCGACGCCGTCCCCGAGGTGCGCGTGGGCGAGGGCTGGCTGCGCCTGCTCCCGCCCGCCGAGGCCGAGGGCCCGCCCGAGCCGGACGCCGACTAGGACCGGCGGCGCGCAGCCGGTCCCGGCGATCCGCGCGTGGGATCGTCGCGCGCCGACGAGGGCCATGCTAACGGCGGGGACGGTCACCCGGAGGCGCTGCATGGACGTTCCCGCGGGCGAGATCCTGCTCGGCGTGGCCGAGGACGGGCCCGTCACCCTGCGGCTGGACCGCGCCAACCGGCACGGCCTCGTCGCCGGGGCCACCGGCACCGGCAAGACGGTGACGCTGCAGCGCCTGGCCGAGGCGTTCAGCGCCGCGGGCACGGCGGTGTTCGCCGCCGACGTGAAGGGCGACCTGTCGGGCGTCGCCCTCGCCGCCACCCCCTCGGACAAGCTGGTCGCCCGCGCCGCCGAGATCGGCGTGCAGATCCAGCCCGCCGCCTGCCCGACCGTGTTCTGGGACCTGTTCGGCGAGCAGGGCCACCCCGTGCGCGCCACCGTCAGCGAGCTCGGCCCCGTGCTGCTGGCGCGCCTCCTCGACCTGTCGGACGTGCAGACCGGCGTGCTGAACGTGGTGTTCGCCGTGTGCGACAAGGAGGGGCTGCTGCTCCTCGATATCGACGACCTGCAGGCCGCCCTCGCCTACGTCAGCGAGCACTCCAGGGAGATCGGCCAGCAGTACGGGGCCGTGGCGCCGGCCTCCGTCGCCGCCATCCAGCGCGCCCTCCTGCAGATGCGCACCGCGGGGGCCGAGCACCTGTTCGGCGAGCCGGTGCTGAAGCTGCGCGACCTGATGCGCACGGATACGAACGGGCGCGGCTTCGTCAGCGTGCTGGCGGCCGACAAGCTGGTGGCCCGCCCCGGCCTCTACGCCGTCTTCCTGCTGTGGCTGATGAGCGAGCTGTTCGAGGAGCTGCCGGAGGTGGGCGACCCGGACAAGCCCAAGCTCGTCTTCTTCTTCGACGAGGCGCACCTGCTGTTCCGCGATGCGCCCAAGCCCCTGCTGGAGAAGGTGGAGCAGGTGGTGCGCCTGATCCGCTCCAAGGGAGTCGGCGTCTACTTCGTCACGCAGAACCCGCAGGACGTGCCGGAGACGGTGCTGGCCCAGCTGGGCATGCGCGTGCAGCACGCCCTGCGCGCCTATACCCCCACCGAGCAGAAGGCGCTCAAGGCCGCCTCGCAGAGCTTCCGCGCCAACCCCGCCTTCGACACCGAGGAGGCGATCCAGGCGCTGGGCGTCGGCGAGGCGCTGGTCTCCGCGCTCGACGCCAAGGGCGCCCCCACGGTGGTGCGCCGCACGCGCGTGGCCCCGCCCAACAGCCGCATCGGCCCGGTGACGCCGGAGGAGCGCGCCCGCGTCATGGCCGGCAGCCCCGTGGCCGGCGACTACGATGAGGCCGTCAACCGCGAGAGCGCCTTCGAGATCCTGCACAGGCGCGCCGAGCAGGCGACCGCCGGGGCCGAGGCGCCGCCCGCCCATACGCCCTCCGCTCCCACGGTCCCGGCCGCGACCGCTGGCGGCGGCTTCCAGCTGCCGCCCGGGCTGGAGAAGCTCGGCACGGGGATGATGACCTCGGCCATGCGCGCGGCCAGCTCCAGCATGGGCCGGCAGATCGCCAACCAGATCGGCCGCGAGCTCCTGCGCGGCGTGTTCGGCAACCTGTCGCGCGGGCGGCGCTGAGCGCGCATGCCGCTCGAGGGCCTGGTCAACACCTTCGCCGGCGCCCCGCTCGACCGCGCGGGCGAGCGGCGGGGCGAGGCGGACTGGATCGCCGCGCAGCTCGCGGACCCCGCCGCCCTGCTGCTGCCCCTGCGCGAGGGCCGCCCCCTGGTGGAGCCCGCCCCCGGGGGCGGCGACCGCCTGGCCTATGCGCCCGCCGCCCTGGCCACCGCGCCGGGCGTCGATCGCGACGGGCTCGCCTTTCTCGGTCTGTGGAGGACCACCCCCGTCTTCGCGCTCGACGCGGACGAGGCGGAGGCCGGCGCCTTCGCCGAGTACGGCCGCTTTGAGGAGCTGCGGCCGCTGCTCGCCACGCTCGCGCCCGCGGAGGCGGCCATCGCCGGCTGCGCGCGCGCCCTGTTCGAGTGGCGCCGGCGCCACCGCTTCTGCGCCAACTGCGGTGCGCGCACCGCGGCGGCGGAGGCGGGCTGGAAGCGCGTCTGCCCCCGGTGCGAGGCCGAGCACTTTCCGCGCACCGACCCCGTGGCGATCATGCTGGCGGTGCGGGGGCGCCGGTGCCTGCTGGGCCGCTCGCCCCGCTTCCCGCCCGGCATGTTCTCCGCCCTGGCCGGCTTCGTGGAGCCCGGCGAGACGCTGGAGGAGGCCTGCGCGCGCGAGGTGCGCGAGGAGGCCGGGCTGACCGCCACCCGCGTACGCTACCTCTTCTCCCAGCCCTGGCCGTTCCCGCACAGCCTGATGATGGGGCTGATCGCCGAGGTGGAGGACGGGGCGGAGGTCCCGCAGCCCGGCGAGATCGAGGCGCTCCGCTGGTTCACCCGCGCCGAAGCCCGCGCGCTCGCCGCCGGAGAACCCGTCGACGGCTGCACCATCCCGCCCCCCACCGCCATCGCCCACCAGCTGGTCCGGGCGTGGAGCGAGGAGGGCTGAGCCGGGCGGCCGTCAATGACGGCCGCGCTCTCTCGATCAAGCGTCACCCACGTGAGCGCGGCGTGACCGGGCGCGGCGGTCGCGAGCATGACTGCGACCAGGGGAGCGAGGAACATGTGACCTCTCGGCAGCGAGCAGGCGCGCCCTACTCCGAACCGACCACCTCACCTAAGCGCGGCGGACTCACCCGCTTCCACGATGCACGCGCGGCCTCAAGGTCGGCGGACGTATCCACCGACAGCGGGGCGTGCGCCACGCGGGCGGCCCGGATAGCGAGGCCGAGGGGGTAGGCGCGCAGCTGCTCCAGCTTCTCCGCGAGCTCGCGGGGGGCGGGCGGGGCGTCGCAGAAGCGCTCCAGCGCGTCGCGGGTGTAGCCGTAGAGGCCCAGGTGGCGCCACACCTCGCCCGGCGGCGGGTCGCGGGTGAAGTCGAGGGCGGCGGCCCCCTCCGGCGCATCCGGGTCGCCGTCCAGGAGCGCCTTGACCACGTCGGGGCTGGCGGCGTCCTCCGCCATGCCGGGGGCCACCACGGTGGCGATGTCGCAGCCGCGGGCCAGCAGGCGGGCGCAGGCGGCGATCGGCTCCGCCTCCACGAACGGCATGTCGCCCTGCAGGTTGATCACCGCATCCACCTCGCCGCGGGGGTCGAGCGCGTGCAGCGCGGCGCGCACCCGGTCGGTGCCGGAGGGGAGCGCCGGGTCGGTGAGCACCGCCCGGCCGCCCGCCGCCTCCACGGCCTCCACGATGGCCGCGTCACCCGCCGCCACGGCCACGGGGCCGACGCCCGCGGCCTCGGCGCAGCGCAGCACGCGCACGATCATGGGGACGCCGCCGATGAGGGCGAGCGGCTTGTCGGGCAGGCGCGTGGCGGCCAGGCGGGCGGGGATGAGGACCATCGGCGACAAGCGACGAACTCCTTGTGCGCGCTAGGGTCCGCGCGGTTGCGCCCCGGGCGGCGGCATGCCAGAGACCGCCCCCGGCGGGCAACCGCCCGCGGGGTTGCGCGCTCCGCATCTGCGAGTGGTTGAACCTCCGGGCGGACATGCACGACGATCTGAAGTGGAACAAGGTGTTCGGTACGGTGCTGGCCACCAGCCTGGCCATCCTGCTGCTGCGGCAGGGCACCGACATGGTCTTCGCCGGCCACCCGCCCAAGAAGCCGGGCTACGCCATCGCCGTGCAGGAGACGCCCGAGGAGGGCGGCGGGGCCGAGGCCGACGCGCCCGTCGACTGGGGCACGGTGCTGCCGACCGCCGACGCGGAAGCGGGCAAGACGGTCTCCACCAAGTGCCAATCGTGCCACAACTTCGACCAGGGCGGCCCGAACCAGACCGGGCCGAACCTGTGGGCCGTGGTGGGCCGCAAGCCGGGCTCGCACCCGGGCTTCGCCTACTCGTCGGCCATGACCGAGCACGCGGCGAAGGACCCGATCTGGAACGACGACGCCATCTACAACTTCCTCAAGGGCCCGACCGCCTACATCGCCGGGACCAAGATGAGCTTCGTCGGGCTGAAGAAGCGCGAGGACCGGATCAACGTGATCGCCTACCTGCGCACCCTGGGCGCGGGCATCCCGGTCCCCGCGCCCGATCCCTCGCGGGCCGCGGCCCCGGCCGGCGCCGCGGGCTCGGCTCCCGCGCCGGACACGGGCACGACGGTGCCGGCCAAGGCGGGCGACGCCGCCGCGCCCGCGGCCGTCGACGGCGCGGCGCCCACCAACGGCCAGACCGACTCGTCGGGCGGCGTGACCCCCTCGTCCGGCGCGGCGGCCTCGCCCTCGCAGCTGACCAGCGTCAATCCCGGCGGGCCCCCGCTCGCCGGCACGACGATGGGCGGGTCCAAGGCGCTGGCGGGCAAGAACCCGGCCGGCGCCGGCCCGGCGCAGACCAAGCCCAAGTAAGCGCGGCGGCTCAGGGGCGGCGGGCGGCCTCCGGCGGCCCCATCCGGGCCACGGCCTCGGCCAGCGGCTCGTCCGTGACCGCCATCGCATGGGCGTTGGCGTGCAGCAGGCGGTCGGGGGCGGAGAGCCAGCCCACGTGGCCCCGCCAGAACCACAGGTCGCCGCGCTCCGGCCGCTCCGGATCGGCCGGGCGGCCCAGCTCACGCTGCTGGTCGCTGTCGCGCGGACAGGCGCGGCCGCAGGCGTGCAGGGCGGCCTGGACCAGGCCCGAGCAGTCGAGCCCCAGGCTCTCCCGCCCGCCCCATAAGTAAGGCGTGCCGAGGAAGCGCTCGGCCACCGCCACCGGCTCGCGGGCGAAGCCGGAGCCCACGGGGGCGAGGGCGCCCTCCACGAACCAGCCGGAGCGCGCCGCCCGGGCGAACCGCCCCTCCCGCGCCTCTACGGTCAGCAGGGCGTTGAGCGAGTAGAGGCCGAGGGGGGCGGACTTGATGTCCGGCTCCGCAAAGGCGTGGGCGCGCAGCGCCGACACGCGATGGGTGGGCGTGAGCACGGGCGCGGACAGCGCCTCGGCGGGCGTCCAGCCCACGTAGCCGTCGCGCCCCGACTGTCCGAACGCCCAGTCGCCGCGCTCCTGAAGCACATGGAACGGCTCGCCGAACAGCAGCTGGTCGAGCTGGACGGCGTCGTCCGCCGGCGCGGCGCGGATCGGGGCGGCGGGCGCGCTCGCCTGCATGGCGGCGACGGGGGCGTATCGCTCGGCGGCGAACCGGCCCTCCAGCGCGGCGTCGGCGAAGCCGTCCAGGACCAGCAGGGTGCGCGCGTCCATCAGCGGGCTCCGTAGCGGCGGCTCAGCACGCGGTCGAGCGCGCGCACCGCCTGGCACTCGGCCCCGACGGGCCAGCCTGGCCGGGCGCGCGGGTTCCAGGCGAAGATGTCGAAGTGGACCCAGGCGCCCGCGTTCGGGGCGAAGCGCTGCAGGAACAGGGCGGCGGTGACCGAGCCCGCCTGCGCCCAGGCGTCCGGGTCGTTCTTCAGGTGCGCCACGTCGGACTTGAGCGCGTCGGCGTACCCGGCCCACAGGGGCATGCGCCACAGGGGGTCGTGCGCTTCCACGGCGGCGGCGGCCAGTTCGGCGGCGAGCGCGTCGTCCGTCGTGTAGAAGGGGATCACCTGCGGGCCGAGCGCCACGCGCGCCGCGCCCGTCAGGGTGGCGAGGTCGACGGTGAGGTCGGGCTCCAGCTCGCCCGCGCGGGTCAGGGCGTCGGCCAGGATCAGGCGCCCCTCCGCGTCGGTGTTGCCCACCTCAACGCTCAGGCCGGCGCGGGTGGCCAGCACGTCGCCGGGGCGCATGGCGTCCGGGCCGATGGCGTTCTCCACGGCGGGGATCAGCACGGTGAGGCGCACGGGCAGGCGGCGCTCCATCACCAGCATGGCCAGCGCCAGGGCGTGCGCGGCCCCGCCCATGTCCTTCTTCATCAGCCGCATGCCCGCGCTGGGCTTGATGTCGAGCCCGCCGGTGTCGAAGGCGACGCCCTTGCCGACGATCACGAGGCGCGGGCCGTCGGGCGCGCCGCTCCAGGCGATCTCGATCAGGCGAGGGGCGCGGTGCGGGGCGGCGGCGCGGCCGACGGCGTGGATGGCCGGGTGGTTCGCCAGCAGGTCGTCGCCGGCGATGACGGAGACCTCCGCCCCGCCCGCGGCGGCGACCGCGCGGGCCGCGGCCTCGATCTCCGCCGGGCCCATGTCGTTGGCGGGCGTGTCCACGAGGTCGCGGGCGAGGCGGCAGGCGCGGGCCACGGGCGCCGCGGCGGCCAGCGCCTCGGGCGAGACGTGCAGGCGCGCGCGGGCGGGCGGCGGACCCTTGTAGCGCTCGAAGGCGTGCGCCCCGAGCGCCCAGGCGAGCGCAGCCTCCGCCTCGTCCACGCCGGGCGCGTCGAGCCGCCACTCGCCCGCGGGCAGGCGGGCGGGCAGGCCGCGCAGGGCGGCGTGGAGCTCGACGGGGCTGGGCACGGCGCCCAGGCCCACCCAGGCGGCGGGCGCGCCCTCGCCCGCCGTCTGCAGGAACACCCGGCCGGCCTGGCCGTGGAAGTCGGCGAAGGCGGCGGCGGGCGGGATCGCCTCCGCGCCCTCGACCACCAGGCGCACGGGGGCGCCGCCGGGATCTTCGGTCAGGCTGTCCAGCGGACGGTGGGGCAAGGCGGCGCGGCTCCCGGCGGCGAGGACGCACCCCGCGCCCCTTATGCTTAACGCTTCCTTGAGGCGCGCGCGCGACCCTGGCGACCGCCTCTCAATGGACACGCCCATGTTCCGCACCCGCGCCCGCGCCGCAACCGCCCTGGTGCTGCTGCCCCTGCTCGCCGCCCCGCCCGCCGCCGCGCGCGGCCTGTTCGGCGGCCGCAAGGAGGCGCCCAAGACGACCGCGCCCGCGACACCGGCCGCCACGGCGGCGACGACCGCGGCGGCGACCAAGGCGGCGCGCGCGACGCCCGAGCAGCGCGCGGCCGCCGAGCGCACCGACCCCCTCGCCCGCGCCGCCTTCTGGGCGCGCGAGACCGACATCGATCCGACCGACGCCGAGGCGGGCGTCCGCCTCGCCGTCGCGCTCCGGGCGCTGGAGCGTTTCGACGAGGCGGCGAAGGCCGCCGACCGGGTGCTGGTGACCAAGCCGCAGATGCCGGAGGCGCTGCTGGAGGCCGCCCGCGCGCGCATCGGCGCGGGCGAGGGCTTCTACGCGCTGGAGTTCCTGAACCGCGCCTCCGCGATCGCGCCGAAGGACTGGCGCCCCTGGTCGCTGATGGGCGTGGCCATGGAGCAGACCAAGCGGCCGGACGAGGCCCGCGCCGCCTACGCCCGCGCGCTGGAGCTCAGCCCCGAGAACCCGGCGGTGCTCTCCAACCTGGCGCTGATGGCCGCCAACACGGGCGACCGGGTGCAGGCCGAGATCCTGCTGCGTCGGGCCGTGGCGCAGCCCACGGCCACCGTCCGCGAGTGGCAGAACCTCGCGCTGGTGCTGGGCCTGTCGGGCCGCGTCGCGGAGGCCGAGCGCATCATCCGCCGCGACCTGCCGCCCGAGGTCGCCGACCAGAACATCGCCTACCTGCGGGCCGCCTCGGCGCGCTAGGGCTCAGCGCGCAGGCGTGGGCGCGTTCCGCTCGTCGGTCGCCCGCTTTTCCTGGACCTGCTTCTGTTCCTTCATCGTATCCATGATGCGGATGCACGAGGGCGTGCCGATGACGATGAAGATCACCGGCAGGAAGAAGATGATCATCGGCACGGTCAGCTTGGCCGGCAGCTGCGCGGCCTTCTTCTCCGCCGCCGCGATGCGGAGCTCCCGGTTCTCCTTGGCCATCACCCGCAGGGCGTTGCCGAGCGGCGTGCCGTAGCGCTCGGCCTGGATCATGGCCACGGCCACGCCCTTGATGCCGGGGTGGTTGGTCCGCCGGGCCAGGCCGTCGTAGGCCTGACGGCGCTCGGGCAGGTAGCTGAGCTCGGCCACCAGCAGCGACAGCTCCTCCGCCAGCTCGATCGACGAGCCGCCGATCTCCCCCGCCACCTTCTGGATCGCCGCCTCTATCGACATGCCCGACTCCACGCAGATCAGGAGCAGGTCGAGCGCGTCCGGAAACGCCTGGACGATGGAGGTCCGCCGCTTGGTGATCAGGTTCTGAATGTAGATGTTCGGCGCATAGAAGCCGGCCGCGAACGCCACGCAGACGGCGCAGAAGCGCGTCAGCGGCGGCTGGCCCAGGTGGTTGACGACGTTCAGGTAGAAGGCCGCGGCCGCCGCCAGCACGAACGGCGTGGCGAAGCGGAAGAAGTAGAAGGTCGACACCGGCCGCGGCCCGCGGAAGCCGGCCTGGAGCAGCTTCTCGACGACCTTGGGGTCTTCCAGCAGCTTGGCCAGGTTCAGCCGCTCGACCACGCGGCGATAGAAGCTTTCGTCGGTGCGGCGCAGGCCGCTCTCGCCCCCGCGGGCGATGGCGGCGCGGCTGGCGCGGCGCAACTCCTCGCGCCGGTTGGCGACCGACTTGAGGCGCGCGTCCAGCCTGTCGCTTTTGAACGCCGGCGCGGCGAGCGTCAGGCATGTGGAGAAGACGGCCACGGCCACGAACGCCGCCACGATGTTGGCCGGGTTGGTGACGGCGGCGATGACGCTGTCCATCGTCAGAACTTGAAGTTGATCATGCGGCGCATGATGAAGACGCCCATCGACATCAGTCCCGCCCCGACCATCAGCCCGATGTGCCCGCGCGGGTCGGTGAGAAGCGGCACCATGTAGGCGGGAGAGACGATCGAGACCATGACGAGGATGCCGGGCGGCAGGCAGCCGATGATGCCGGCCGACGCCACCGCCTCGCCCGACATCGCCTTGATCTTCTCGCGCATCAGCTTGCGCGCGCGCAGCACCGTGGAGAGGTTGCCCAGCGCCTCGGCCAGGTTGCCGCCGGTCTTCTGCTGGATGGCCATGACGATGGCGAAGAACTTGACCTCGGAGGTGGGCATCCGGGCGTGCATCTTGTCCATGGCGGAGACGAGGTCCTGGCCCATGCCGAGGCCCTCGACCAGGCGCTTGAACTCCTCGGCCAGAGGTTGGGGGCTCTCCTGCGCGATGATCTTCAGGCAGTCGTGCACTGGCAGGCCCGACTTGATGCCGCGGACGATCACGTCGACGGCGTTGGGGAACTCCTCGGTGAACTTCTTGTGGCGCGACTTGCAGAGCATGCCCAGCAGCCACCGGGGCAGGCCCAGCCCGCCTGCGAAGGCCGTGCCGAGGGCGATCAGCGGGTTGTGGCTCGCCACGCCGATGCCGAAGCCCATCACCAGGCCGATGACCAGGCTGCCGATCCAGAAGGTCTGCACCGAGAAGCTGAGGCCGGCCTGCTGGATGCGCGCGGCCAGGGTCAGCTTCGCCTTCCGCTCCTGCCGCTCGATGGCCTTGAGGTTGTCGAGGATCTGCTTGCGACGCAGCGTCGCCTGGTCGAGCTTGCCCGCCTTGCCGCGGGCGTCCGCCCGGGCGACGCCCGCCTGCGAGACGCTGGCCATGCGCTTGGAGACGCGCCCGCCGCTCGTCGCGCCGCCGCCCGCCAGGGCGAGGCCCAGCCCGGCGACGGCCAGGAAGCCGAACACCGCGACCGCCACGAAAAGGAGGTCGGCGCCCACGCCCTACTCCGCCGCGTCCAGCGCTTCGGCCAGGTCGCGGTCCAGGCCGTAGTAGCGCGCGCGGTCCCAGAAGCGCGGGCGGGCGATGCCGGTGGAGCGGTGGCGGCCGGCCACGTTGCCCTGCTCGTCCTCGCCGGTGATCTCGTAGATGAACAGGTCCTGGGTGACGATCACGTCGCCCTCCAGCCCCACCACCTCGGTGATGTGGGTGATGCGGCGGCTGCCGTCGCGCAGGCGCGCGGCCTGCACGATCACGTCGATGGAGCCGACGATCATCTCGCGGATGGTCTTGGAGGGCAGGCCGTAGCCGCCCATGGTGATCATGGACTCCACGCGGCTCATCGCCTCGCGCGGGCTGTTGGCGTGCAGCGTGCCCATGCTGCCGTCGTGGCCGGTGTTCATCGCCTGCAGGAGGTCGAAGGCCTCGGGGCCGCGCACCTCGCCCACGATGATGCGCTCGGGACGCATCCGCAGGCAGTTCTTCACCAGGTCGCGCATGGTGATGGTGCCCTGCCCCTCCAGGTTCGGAGGTCGGGTCTCCAGACGCACCACGTGCGGCTGCTGCAGCTGCAGCTCGGCGGCGTCCTCGCACGTCACGACCCGCTCGGTTGGGTCGATGAAGGCGGTCATGGTGTTGAGCAGGGTGGTCTTGCCCGAGCCCGTGCCGCCGCTGATCAGCACGTTGCAGCGGCTGGCGCCGATCACGCCCAGCACGCGCGCGCCCTCCGGGCTGATGGACCTGAAGTCCACCAGGTCCCGCATCGTCAGCTTGTCCTTCTTGAACTTCCGGATCGTCAGCGTCGGGCCGTCGATGGCCAGAGGCGGGGCGATCACGTTGACGCGGGAGCCGTCCGGCAGGCGCGCGTCGCAGATCGGGGAGCTCTCGTCGACGCGGCGGCCCACCTGGCTGACGATGCGCTGGCAGATGTTCATCAGCTGCGTGTTGTCGCGGAAGCGCACGTTGGTCAGCTGCACCTTGCCGCCCACCTCGATGAACACGCGGTTGGCGCCGTTGACCATGATGTCAGCGATGTCGTCCCGCGCCAGGAGCGGCTCGAGCGGGCCGTAGCCCAGGACGTCGTTGATGATGTCCTGGACCAGATGGTCCTGCTCGGACGAGGACATCGAGACGTTCTTGATCGCCACCAGCTCGGCGACGATGTCCCGGATCTCCTCGGCCGCGGTCTTGGCGTCCAGCGACGCCAGCTGGCCGAGGTCGATGGTGTTCAGCAGCGCCGTGTAGATGGTCGTCTTGGTGGCGTGGTAGTAGTCCGACTGTTCCCTGACGATCTCCGTGACCGGGCCGCTGCCGGCGCCCACGCCGTCGGCGGCGCGGCGGATCTGCTCCAGGCCGGGGGTGCGGCGCGGACCCTCCTTGGAGGGCGCGGCCGGGGCCGCCGCCGCCACGGCCCCGGCGCGCGAGGCCTCGGGCGGCGTGGAGGGGTCGTGCCTCGGCTGGATGTCCAGGCGCTGGGGGCGCGTGGCGATGTCGGTTCCGAGCTCCGCCGGGGGTGGCGGCGCGGGGGCCGGGAAGCCGGCCGGAGAGGCGACGCTGCGCTTGCCGAACACGTGGAAGCCCTCGCCCTAGCCGCGCGCCATCAGGCGGTCGATGAGGCCCTTGGGCTTCACCGCGGGGACCTCGCGCCGGCTCAGCGCCCGGGCGAAGGCGGCCAGGCCTTCGCTGGCCTTGGCCTTGGCGTTCACCTCAAAGATCATCTGCCCGTTGTTGGCGGCGCCGCCGAACAGCTTGGCGTCGAACGGCAGCACCAGGGCGGGCTCCACGCCCAGCGCCTTGGAGAACTCCTTGACCGGGATCTCGGGGCGGCCGGGCAGGCCCACCTGGTTGATGATCAGCTGCGGCGGGGCGTCGTTGGGGCGCCCCCGCTTGATCAGGTCGATCAGGTTCTTGGCGTTGCGCAGGGAGGCGAGGTCCGGCGCGGCGGTGATCACCACGTCGTCGGCCGAGAGCAGCGCCTGCCGCATCCAGCCCGACCACAGGTGCGGCAGGTCCATCACCACATAGGGGGCCGAGGAGCGGATCTTGCGCCCGACCTCCTCGTAGGCGGAGGCGGCGATGTCGAAGTCGTCGTCCAGGGTGGCGGGGGCGGCGAACAGCGACAGCCGGTCGGTGCACCGCGCGGTCATGCGCTCCAGGAGCGTCGGGTCCAGCCGGTCGGGCTTGCTGAGCGCGTCGGCGATGCCCTGGATCGGGTCCTGGTTGAAGTCGAGCGCGGCGGTGCCGAAGGGCAGGTCGTAGTCGACGACGCAGGTGTTGGCCTGGACATGCTCCGAGATCACCCAGGCGAAGTTGTGCGCGAGCGTGGAGGAGCCCACGCCGCCCTTGGCGCCCACGAAGGCCATGGTGCGGCCCACGAAGGGCGTGGCCGGGTCGGCGTACAGGCCGCTGATGGTGCGGATCAGCTGCAGCGGGCTGAGCGGAGGGACCAGGTACTCGCTGACGCCGCGCCGCATCAGCTCGCGGTACAGGCCGATGTCGTTGGCGTTGCCGATCACCACCACCTTGGTGCCGGGGTCGCAGACCTCGGCCAGGCGGTCCAGGCCGGCCAGCAGGGTGTCGCCCGGATCCAGGCTCTCCACCATGACCAGCGAGGGCGTGGGGGTGTTGCGATAGGTCTCCAGCGCCTCGGCCAGGCCGCCCGGGCGCACCACGGTGGTGGCGCGCGCCAGCCGGCGGTCGGCGGCGGCGCCTTCGGCGGTCGCGGCGGTGTCGGGCCGCTGGGCGAAGACGTGGATGGCGATGCGCGGCACCGGGCTGTCGCCCATGGCGCTCTCCGCATGCGCGATGAGGGCGCCCACCGGGTTGGCGGCGGCCGCGGGCGGGGCGGCGGCGAGGTCGATCTCCCGCGGACCGCCCAGGCCCGCGAACGGATCGGCGGGCGAGAGGTCCGGCGTCTCGTCGCCGAAGTCGTCCGCCAGCTCGGGCGTCTCGGCGATCGCGGCCAGCGGAGGCAGCGGCTCGGGCGCGAAAACGGCGGCCGGCTCGGGCGGGGACTCCGGAGGCAGCGCGGGGAAGGCGAAGTCGTCGTCGGCGTCGAAGCCGGCGGCGGCGTCGTCCAGGTCGAGGGCGGGGCGGGTCATGTCACCTCGCGGTCTTGGCGACGGCGCCGGCCGCCTGGTCGTCTTTGGCCGTGGAGGTCACCTGGCCCAGGCGGTAGCGGTCGAGCACCACCGCGCGGCGCCCGGCGTCGGCCGGCGTCATGGCGCGAGGATTCAGGAGGTCGCGCGGGTCGGCCAGCATGGCGGCCATGTTGCGCGCGTTGGCGCAGCCGAAGTGCTTGGACACCTCGTTGCTGTTGGTGCTGGACAGGTTGTCCCACTTGAGCTGGCAGTCGGGCGCCACGGCCTGCAGGGCGTCGAAGCGGGCGACCACCGGGGCGGCGGGGTCGCCCCCGGCGTCGTAGGTGTCCACCTGGATGGCGGCGTCCGGCACGCCCAGGGCGGCGAGGCGGGCGGCGACGTTCCGCGCCTGCAGGGCGGGGTCGCCCTGGCCGTTGGCGGAGGGCGCGGCCACGCTGACGCCGGCGGTGCGGCCGCCCGCGGCCCAGCTCGCGGCGAAGCGCGCCAGGGCGGCGTCCTGCGCCGGCGAGATCGAGCCGTCGGCGTGCACCCCGAGGGCGAGCTCCTGCGGCCGCACCTCCGCCCTCACCGGGTTCTGCTCCAGCGGGTTGAGCGCCCGCGGGACGGCGGCCTGCCTCGGGCCGCCGCCCGCGGAAGCGCAGCCGGCGAGGAGAACGGCCAGCAGGGCGGGGGCGAGGCGCGCGGGCGCGAGGCGCCGCGGATCAATCGACGACATAGCCGAACGGTCCCTGATAGGTCTTGCCGGCGACCGCCTGGGGCTTCTTGCCGAAGCCCGTGTTCAGCTTGCCGAGCAGGTTGGTCTGGATGTCGTTGGCCATCTGCAGGCCGTCCGCGGGCGTGGACAGCAGGTCGGGCCGGGTGGGCTTCACGAGGTAGGGGGTGACGATGATCACCAGCTCCGTCTCGTTGTTCTGGTAGTCGCGCGAGCGCAGCAGCGTGCCGATGATCGGCACCTGGCCAAGGCCCGGCACGTTGTCGAGCGTCTGGCGGCTCTGCGAGGAGAGCAGGCCGGCGATCACGATGGCGCCGCCGCTGGGCAGCTCCACGCTGGTCTCGGCGCGGCGCACCGTCAGGCCGGGCACGACCAGCGTCTGGCCGCCGGAAGCGCCCGAGCTGCCGGAGTTGTTCAGCGTGAAGCCGCCCACGCTGGTCAGCTCCGACACCTCGGTCGCCACCTTGAGCGAGATGCGGCCGTCGGAGAGGACCACCGGCGTGTAGCCGAGTCCCACGCCGTAGGGCTTGAACTCCACGGAGATGCGGCCGGTCACGTCCTGCGCCACGGGCACCGGGAACTCGCCGCCGACCAGGAACCGCCCCGCCTCGCCCGACACCGCGGTCAGGGTCGGCTCGGCCAGGGTGCGGATCAGGCCCACGCGCTCGAAGGCCTGGATCATGCTGGTGGCCTTGTTCAGGCCGGTGGAGCCCGCGCGGCCCGTGGCCACCGGATTGGCCGGATTGCTCCGATCCACGAACAGGGAATCCGTGGCGGCCTTGACGTCGTACTGGGCTGCCGTGTTGTACGTCGGAAGGTTCTTGTTGAACGCGTCCAGCCACGACCGTTCCTCGAGGGTCAGGGTCGTGTCGCCGCCTGTGTAGCGCTGCACGTAAGATGCGATGTTCTCGGCGCTGACGCCGATGCTGGAGGCGGTCACCGTGTACGCCTTTCCCGCCAGCGGCCCCGTCACCGGAGTGACGTTGGTGGTGACGTTGCCGATCAGGCCGGAGACGTAGCTCTTGAGGTAACCGCTCTGCCCGGTCGTGAGACTTGTCGCGCCGTTCAGGAAGTTCGCCAGGTAGCTGCCGATCTGCGCGATCGGGATGCCGACGGCGCTCGCACCGGGTATCAACCCCGCCGCCTGCGAGAGCCCGCCGAAGAGGTTGGCCAGCGGGAAGGCCGAGGTCGGCTGACTGGTCGTGTCCACCGAGTAGCCGGTCCTAAGGGTGCCCAGGTACGAGCCGTTCACCCCGTAGGTGGGCGGCTTCAACAGCGAGTACTGCGGCATGCCCAGCTGGCCGGTGATGGCCCCCAGGTCGAAGCCCAGCTGCTTGATGATCGAGCGCTGCACCTCGACGATCTTGACCTGCAGCATCACCTGGTCCGAGCCGGTCAGGGTGATGAGGTTCACCACCTGCTTGGGGTCCTGCACGAACGAGCCGACCAGCTTCAGCGCCCGCTCGGCCTCGCCGGCGCTGGAGGCCTCGCCGGTGACGATCAGGTTGTTGTTGGCCGCGTGCACCTTCATGCGCGTGCCGGGCATCATCTTGGCGAGCGTGTCGCTGGCGGCGGTCCAGTCCTGGTCCACGCGGATGTCGAGGTGGAGGATGCGGCGGCCCGCGCCGTCCACGAAGGTGGCGTCGGTCTGGCCGGAGGCGACGCCCGTCACGTAGATGCGCCGGGGCGTGGAGAGCACCACGTCGGCCACCTTGGGATCGGTGACCAGCACGTCGCGCGCGTCGGCGGGAAGGTCGATCACGGCGGACTTGCCGCGCGGCAAGTCCAGCAGCTGGCTGGCCGCCGCGCCGGTGCCCACGCGCACCGTGCGACCGCCCCCCATCGGCGGGGCCGGCTGGGCGTAGCCCGCGGAGGTCATGGGCGCGTAGCCCACGACGGGGGGCTCCTGGCCGTAGCCGCTGGGCGCGCCGCACGGGCCGACGCAGGGGGCGGGGGCCGGGGAGGTCGAGGACTTCACCCCGCGCGTGTAGGGCGAGGGCGACAGGGCCGAGCCCGGGAACGGGGTGGCGCCCTCGGCCCGCGCGCCTGCGGGGGTGGCGGCCGCGCCGGCGAGCAGCAGCGCGAGGAGCGGGACGGGACGGGGCCCAAGAGAGGAGACGGGGCGGCTCATCGGGTCACCTTCACGTCGGTCTGCTGGCCGTCGCGGAACACGCGCACCACCGGCTGCTCCTGCTGGACGCGCTCGATCTCGCCGGTGCGCGCAGAGCCCGCGGCGTCGGCGTAGGAACGGAGCACCAGGGTCAGCTCGCCCTGCGCCCGGGCCAGCACCATGTCCTCAGCCTGGACGGGGGAGAGCTCCACCGTGGCGTTGGCGGCCTCCTGCGTCTTGGCCTTGGGGTCGGCCCGGGTCTCCGAACCCACCGCCAGCACGCGCACGTTGCGCATGACGGTGGACGATTCCACGCCCGCCGGGCCGCGGCGGATCTGCACGATGTCCACGTGGTCGCCCGGCAGGATGAAGCCGCCCGCGCCGCTGTCCTTGGTCACGGGCAGGCTGATGGCGCGCATGCCGGGCTGCAGCGTGACGGCCAGCACGCCGCCGGCGCCGGCCTTGACCACCTTGCGCGCCATCAGGGGCTCGTTGGCGGCCAGGGGCTCGCGCACCACCGCGCCGTACCAGGAGGCGATGGGGCCGTTGTCGCCCGCGCCCACCATCCTCGCGGCCGCGGTGGCGGCGGCGCCGGCGGCGGCGGCGGCCTTGCCCTGGGCGTCGGTGGGCGCGGTGACGGCGGCGGCGCCGTCGGTGATGTAGCTGTCGGCGATCGCGTCCCTGGGCCAGTCGCGCCAGCCGATCGACTCGGCGTCGAGCCGGTCGCCGACGAAGAGCTCGCGCCTGGCCACCAGCACCTTCACGGTGGGCGCGGGCGGGGCGGCGGCCTGCACGATGACCGGCCGGGCCTTGGGCGGCGCGGCGAGCCCGCGCGCCAGGAAGGCGGCGCCGAGGGCGACGACCAGGGCCACGAGGCTGATCAGGATGAGGCGGACCCGGCCCATCGGAGACTCCCGCGCGGCCGCCGCCCGGGTGGGGGCGGACTCCGCGTCGAGGACGAGTCTGGGCCGGGTGCGTTAACGCTGGCCTAAGCGCGCGGCCTAGGCGCGGGCGCCCAGGGCGGCGAGCATCACGGGGCTGGATGGGAAGGCGGCGAGCGCGCCCGCGGCGATGGCCACGCCGTAGGGCACCCCCTCGCCGCGCGTGGTCAGGCGCTGGAACCAGGCGGGGCCGAAGCCCGGGTAGAATTGCGCCCAGTGCCGGCCCACCAGCAGGAGGCCGGCCAGCACGCCCCCGGCCACCGCCGTCCACAGCAGGAAGGGCGCGGCCGCCGAGGCGCCGACCCACAGGCCGCAGGCGGCGAACAGCTTGGCGTCCCCTCCGCCCACCCAGCCGAGCGCGAACATGGCGACGCCGGCCACGAGGGCCGCGGCGCCCGCCGCCGCCGCCAGCGCCCAGCCCGTCGGCGCGAGGCCCGCAGCCAGGGCGGCCGGCACGAAGGCGGCGGCGAGGGCCAGCGTCAGCCGGTTCGGTATGGTCATGGTGGTGGCGTCGCGAAGCGCCGCCCACAGCACCAGGGCGGGAAAGGCGACGGCGGGAATCAGGGCCAGGCCGGGCATGCGCGGGCTCTCCGGAGGGCGGGGCGGCCGCAAGCCTGGCGGGGTCGGCCTTAAGGAAGCGTGCCGGCGGGCGCGCGGATCATTTCACCGCGTTGGCGATCTTGCTCATCTGACCGTAGAGCGACGTGCCGGTGGCGCTCACCGCCCCGATCACGACGATGGAGATGAGGGCGGCGATCAGCCCGTACTCGATGGCGGTGGCCCCGCGCTGATCGCGCAGCAGGCGTCGAAGGACGGCGGTCATGGAGACTCTCCCAGGAACGTCTGCCGCGATCAGGGCCGCGGCGCCGGTGCGGCGCCGCGGCCCTGGAGAGTCGGCGCCCGCCGGAGGGGGCGGGCGCACATGGCTCCGTGTCCGCGTCCGAGACTTACTTCGTCGTCGCGTTCGCGATCTTGGTGAACTGCGCCGTAAGGCCGGTGCCCACCGAGGTGACGGCCGTGATGATGACCACGGCGATCAGGGCGGCGATCAGGCCGTATTCGATGGCCGTGGCGCCGGACTCGTCCTTGGCGAAGCGATTGATGAACTGGTTCATTTCGTGGCTCTCCTTCTGAGTGGGTGGAACGACGGAAAGAGCCGTTCCGCTCTCTCGTCCCCGAACACGAGAGCAATTTCGTCGATGTCGCTTAATGTGACGTAAAAAGACCAACATGTCGCGGCGGCTTTTTCGTTCACGCGCGTAAACCATGCCTGGTTACTGTCGTTAACCATAGATCACGAGCAGTATAGCTCTGACGCAGGCAAGCGCTGGCGCGTCAACGCCTTGTTCAGCTTCATCGCGCATGTTCGCGCGTACGCCCTCGATCATAAGGAGCCGAGCCTTGCGCTTTCCGGCCCCCATCGCCCTGCCCCTCCTCGTCGCCGGCCTCGCCGCCGCGGGCGCCGCGCGCGCCGCCCCGCTGAGCGTGCCGGTGAACCACAGCGTGCGCCTGCCCGTGTCCGGTCGCGCCGCCTCCGTGGTCGTGGGCAACAGCAAGGTCGCCGATGTGACGGTGGTGGACAGCCGCACGCTGTTCGTCACCGGCAAGGCGGCCGGCTCCACCGACGTGATGGTGGTGGACCCGCTCGGGCGCACCGTGTTCGCCGGCGACATCCTGGTGGTCATGGGCGGGGGCAAGTCCGTCACCGTGCATCGCGGCGTGCAGCGCGCCGACCTGGCCTGCGACCCGCGCTGCCTGGCGCCGGCGGACTCCGGGTCGAGCGGCGCGGGCGCCACGCCGCCCGGCGCCGCGAACGCCGCGGTCGCCGCATCCGGTCCCGCCCTGGCCGCCGCGGGCATGAGCGCCGGCCCGGCCGGGGCCCTGGCCTCCGGCCCGCTCGGCGGGCCGATCGCGCCGGTGACGCCCCAGTGAGGCGCGTCCTCGCAGGGCTGCGCCGCTTCCGGCGCGCCGACCGCGGCGCGACGGCGGTGGAGTTCGCCATGACCGCCGGCCCGTGCATCTTCCTTATGCTGGCCATCTTCGAATACGCCTTCGTCTACCTCGTCAGCGTCACCCTCGACAGCGCGACGCGGGAAGCCTCGCGGCAGATCCGCACGGGCGAGGCGCAGAGCGCCGCCATGACCCCCGGCCAGTTCAAGGTGATGGTCTGCGACGCGATGGGCTGGCTGAAGAACGACTGCTCGGCGAACCTCGACGTGGACTCGCGGGTGTTCGGCAGCTTCACCGCCTCCACCGACCCCTCCCCCACCACGGCCGGCGCCTTCGACAAGACCAAGCTGAAGTGGAGCCTGGGCGGCGAGGGCCAGATCGTGCTGGTGTCCACCTACTACCGCTGGCAGCTGCTCACCTCGTCGCTGCTGGGCGGCCTGTCCTCGCCCATGTACGGCTCGGGCTACGCCGCGGTGACGGCGCGCGCCACCTTCCGCAACGAGCCCTTCGGGAGCACGTGACCTTGCGCCCCTCCCTGATCGCCCGCCTGCGCCAGGACCGGCGCGGCGCCTCGGCCATCGAGTTCGCCATCATCGCGCCGATGATGATCCTGTGCTGGTTCGGCATGGTGGAGACCGGGGCGGCCATCACCGCGGGCCGCAGGACCAATCACGCCTCGGCGGCGCTGGCCGACCTCGTGGCGCAGAAGAATCAGGTGAGCGACGCCGACCTGAACGACTCGTTCGAGGCGGCCGCCGAGATGATGGCCCCCATGGACACGGCGCCGCTCAAGCTGAAGGTGACCAGCGTGACCCGCGACATCCTGGGCCGCAACGTGGTGGACTGGAGCAAGGGCAAGGGACTGAGCGCGGATTCCCCGGGCGCGGTCATCGGCGACATCCCGCCCGGCGTGCTGGTCGACCCCGGCGACTCGGTGATCGTGGGCCGGGCCGAGTACCCGTTCGTGCCCGCGTCCAAGCAGGTCATCCAGATGGACCTGACCTACAAGGACGTCGCCTACATGAAGCCCCGGGCCGGCAAGGTGACGCAGAGCTGACCACCCGGGGCATGGCGGGCCGGCCCCTGGAACGGGTCGGGAACATGCTGTAGCCCCTCGGGCGATGGACGCCCCCGCGCCCGCGCCCGACCTGTTGCCTCCGCGCTTCGCCGACTGGTTCTCCGGCCGTGGCTGGAGCGCGCGTGCGCACCAGTTGGAGATGATCGCCGCCGCGCGGGACGGCGAGCACGCGCTGCTGATCGCCCCCACCGGCGGGGGGAAGACGCTGGCGGGCTTCCTGCCCAGCCTGATCGAGCTGGCCAGCCGGCCGCCCCCGGCCGACGCGCCGGGCGTGCACACGCTATACCTCAGCCCGCTCAAGGCCCTGGCGGTGGACATCGCCCGCAATCTCGAGGCGCCCGTGCGCGAGATGGGGCTGCCGGTCACGGTGGAAAGCCGCACGGGCGACACCAACCAGGCCAAGAAGCAGCGCCAGCGCACCGCGCCGCCGGACATCCTGCTGACCACGCCCGAGCAGCTGGCGCTGTTCTGCGCGTGGGAGGGCGCGCGCGCCTACTTCGCCGACCTGCGCTGCGTGATCCTGGACGAGATCCACGTGCTCCACGCCAGCAAGCGCGGCGACCTGCTCAACCTGGGCCTGGCCCGGCTGCAGAGCTTCGCCCCCGGCCTGCGCCGCGTGGGCCTGTCCGCCACGGTGGACGAGCCGGAGCGGCTCAGGGCTTGGCTCTCCCCCCGTCCTGCAACCCTTCCCTTCGCGGGGGGTGGGAGAAGCGCCGGGGAAGAGGGCGCCGTGCGCCTCGTCCTAGGCGCCCCGGGCGCGAAGCCCATCGTCGAGGTGATGATCCCCGGAGGCCATGCGCCCTGGAGCGGCCACCACGCACAGCACGCGATGGCCGACGTCTACCAGGTCATCAAGCGGGCGCGCACCGCGCTGGTGTTCGTGAACACCCGCTGGCAGGCCGAGTTCGCCTTCCAGAAGCTGTGGGAGATCAACGACGACGGCCTGCCCATCGCCCTGCACCACGGCTCCATGGCCGCCGAGCAGCGGCGCAAGGTGGAGGCCGCCATGGGCCGGGGCGAGCTGCGCGCCGTCGTCTGCACCTCCACCCTCGACCTCGGCATCGACTGGGGCGACGTGGACCTCGTGATCCAGCTGTCGGCGCCCAAGGGCTCCAGCCGCATGGTGCAGCGCATCGGCCGCGCCAACCACCGGCTGGACGAGCCCAGCCGCGCCCTGCTGGTCCCCGCCAACCGCTTCGAGGTGCTGGAGTGCTTCGCCGCGCAGGAGGCGGTGGCCGAGAACGCCCTGGACGGCGACCCGCCGCACGGGGGCACGCTCGACACCCTGGCCCAGCACGTGATGGGCGTGGCCTGCTCCGAGCCGTTCGACGCGGTGGCGCTCTACGAGGAGGTCACCTCCGCCGGGGCCTACCGCGACCTGTCCTGGGAAGACTGGGAGACGGTGGTGGAGTTCGTCTCCACCGGCGGATACGCCCTGAAGAGCTACGACAAGTTCCGCCGCATCGTGCAGGGCCGCGACAAGGCCTGGAAGGTGCGCACCGCCGACGTCGCCCGCCGCCACCGCATGAACGTGGGCGCGATCCAGACCGCGGGCACGCTGAACATCAGGATCGGCAGCGAGAAGCGCGTCAGCGGCCGCAAGATCGGCGAGGCCGAGGAGTGGTACTTCGAGCAGCTGGTGCCCGGCGACACCTTCCTGTTCGCTGGCGAGGTCTGGAAGTACCTGGGCATCCGCGGCATGGACGCCCTGGTCCAGCCCGCCAAGGACAAGGACCCCAAGATCCCCTCGTGGGGCGGCAGCAAGTTCCCGCTCTCCACCTACCTCGCCGCCCGCGTGCGGCGGATGATCGAGGACGAGCCGGGCTGGGCCCGCCTGCCCGACGACGTACGCGAATGGCTGGAGATCCAGCGCGCCCGCAGCGTGATCCCCCGCCGCGACGAGATGCTGCTGGAGACCTTCGCCCGCGGCAAGCGCCAGTACATGGTCGGCTACCCCTTCGAGGGGCGGCTGGCCCACACCACCATGGCCATGCTGCTGACCCGCCGGCTGGAGCGGGCGGGGACGGGCCCGCTGGGCTTCGTCTGCAACGACTACGCCTTCGCCATCTGGGCGCTGAAGCCGCTGGGCGGACTCACATGGGACTCTTTGTTCTCGCAAGACATGCTGGGCGACGACCTGGAGGCCTGGCTTGACGAGAGCTTCATGATGAAGCGCACCTTCAAGGCGTGCGCGCAGATCAGCGGGCTGATCGAGCGGCGCATGCCCGGCGGCGAGAAGACAGGCCGCCAGGTCACCATCTCCACCGACCTGGTCTACGACGTGCTGCGCCGCCACCAGCCCGACCACCTGCTGCTGCGTTGCGCCCGGGCGGACGCCGCCGCGGGGCTCTTGGACGTGGCGCGCCTGGCCGCCCTCCTGGAGCGCGTGCGCGGCCGGATCGTCCACAGGGATCTGCCGCGCGTGTCTCCCTTCGCCGTCCCCGTCATGCTGGAGATCGGCCGCGAGCGCGTGCGCGGCGCGGCGGAGGACATGGTGCTGGCCGAGAACGAGAGCGAGCTGATCGCCGAGGCCCTGTGGCTGGACGGCGCGCTCGACGAGGCCGTCGCATGACTCCCTTCCCCCTCGATGGGGGAAGGGCCGGGGATGGGGGTGGCGGCACGACATCCCCAGTTTGGCTCGGAGACGTCTCCCAGGGCCATCGCCACCGTCCTGCCCGCACCCCCACCCCCGGCCCCTCCCCCATCGAGGGGAAGGGGAGATGACGGCGGCCGCCCGCATGGCGCGGACCGAGTGCGGCACCCTGTGGCTCCAGATCGCGGGCGCGACCTGCGGGCTGACCTGCGCCGGCGCCCTGTGGCTGCCGGGCACGCGCACCCTGGCGCTCGGCGACCTGCACCTGGAGAAGGGCTCGGCCCGGGCGCACCGCGGCGCGCTCCTGCCGCCCTACGACACGCGCCATACGCTGGACCGGCTGGACGCCGAGCTCGACCGCCTGCGGCCGGAGGCGCTGGTGCTGATGGGCGACAGCTTCCACGACCCCCGCGCCGTCGCCCGCCTCGCGCCGGAGGATGCGCTGCGGATCGCCCGCCTCGCCTTCGGCCGCCGGCTGGTCTGGATCGAGGGCAACCACGACACGCGCCGGGGCGAGACCGCCCTGGCCGCCCTGCCCGGCGAAGTCGCGGACGAGGTGGTCGTGGAGGGCCTGACCCTCCGCCACGATCCCCTCCCCGGCCTGCGCCCCGGCGAGGTCAGCGGCCACCTGCACCCCGCCGCGCGCGTGGCCGCCGCCGGCCGCGCCGTGCGCCGCCGCGCCTTTTTGACAGACGGCGAGCGGCTGATCCTGCCCGCCTTCGGCGCCTACGCCGGCGGCCTCAACGCGCTCGACCCGGCCTTCGACGGCCTGTTCGCCCGCCCGCCGCTCGCCGCCGTGCTGGGCGACGACAAGGTGCGGCCCATCCCCTTCGGCGCGCTGCTGCCCGACTGAGCCCGGCGGGGTCCGGTGTGGGCCAGCACGAAGGCGAAGTCGTCGGCGAACTCCTGGTCCACGCTGGCCTTGGAGCGGCCGCTGATCACGTGGCCGCTGTCGAAGTCCACGCGCAGCAGGGTCACGCCCGCCGGATCGGCGGCCTGGAGGCGGGCGGCCATCTTGGCGGCGTTGTGCGGCTCGACCCGCGAGTCGTTGATCCCCGTCTCCAGGAGCATGGCGGGGTAGCGCACGCCGTCGCGCACCGCATGGAAGCTGTCCATCGCCTTGAGCGCGCGGAAGCCCTCGGCGGTCTTCACCGAGCCGAACTCGGGCACGTTGGGCTGGCCGTTGGGCTCGAATTCGGCGCGCAGGGGGTTGGACATGCCGACCTTGGAGATCACCGCGCCGAACAGCTCCGGCCGCTCGGTCATGGCCCGGCCCACGGCGATGCCGCCCGCCGAGCCGCCCTCCAGGGCGATGCGGCCCGGGGCGGTCCACCCCTGGGCGATCAGCGCCTCGCAGCAGGCGATCAGGTCGCGCCAGGTGTTGGGCTTGGTCGCCTTCATGCCAGCCTCATGCCAGGCGCGGCCGTACTCGCCACCGCCGCGGACGTGAGCGGTGGCGATGACGCCGCCGGCCTCCAGAAACGCGACTTCGCGCGCGATGAAGTTGGGCTGCGACGGCCACTGGTAGGCGCCGTAGGCGTGCACCAGGCACGGCGAGGGCCCGCGCGCCCGGGCGCCGCGGCGGGCGACCAGCGAGATCGGCACGCGCACGCCGTCCCTGGCGGTCGCGTAGATGCGCTTCGTCTCATAGGGCGAGAGGTCGATGTTCGGCCGCGGCTGCAGGGCGGTGCGGGGCGCGGCCCCCGTCCCGGGGTCCACGGCGAACACGGCGGCGGGCTCCAGCCAGCTGGTGGCGCGCACCAGCGCCTGGCCGGTGGACGGGTTCACCGCCACGCTCTGCATCCAGCCGGTGAAGGGGATGGCGACCGGCGTCTCGCGGCCGTCCGCCCGCACGAACACCAGGCTCTGCTCGCCCCCGTCGTTGAGCGTGACGAAGGTCCCGCCGCGGCCGGCGTTCAGCTCGTCGATCACCCGCGCCTCCTGCGCGCGCAAAGGCTTGGCGCTTGCGAGGTCGCCGGTGCGCGCGTCCATCCGCACGAGCCGGCCGCGGGGCGAGCCGTCGGTCAGGGTGAGGAACAGGTCGTCGCCGCTCATGGCGAAGTCGGCCACGCCGTCGGAGGCCTTCGCGACGCACCGCCAGTTCGGCCGGCCCGCCAGCAGCGCCGCCCGCTCGGCGAGGTAGAGGTCGAAGTCGCGCACGTACCCGTCGCGCACCAGCAGCGCCACGTGCGCCGAGCCCACGCCGTTCTGCAGCTCGGGCGAGGAGATGGCGCGCAGCGGCGCCGCCGGGTCCAGCCCCGCGGCCACCACCTTCACGTCGGCCGCCTGCGCCGTGCCCACCCGGTGCAGCCACAGGGAGCGGTCGCTGTAGTAGTCCGGCGCGGTCCGTGGCCGCCCGGCGAAGCGGTTGTAGAAGAAGCCGGAGCCGTCCGGCAGCCAGCTCAGCGCCGGGTAGGGCGCGTCGGCGATCCGGTCGGCCAGCAGACGCGCGCCCTCCACCGCGACCACGTGGCCGGTGGAGGCCTCGTCGCCGCCGAAGGAGAGGCCGAACGCCAGGTGGCGGCCGTCGGGCGCGGGCTCCCACCAGTCGATCACCGCCGAGGGGCCGAAGGCGGCAGGGTCGGCCAGCACGCGCTCGCCGCCGTCGGCCGCCCGCACGACGAGGGCCGCCTTGGCCTGCCGGGGCTCTCGCTTCTCGTAGAAGACGCGGTCGCCGGCGGGCTTGGGATAGGTGGCCTGCACGATGTCGCCGGACATGGCGGCCACCCGCTCGCCGAGGCGGCGGCGGCCCGGCAGGTCGTCGAGCCGCGCCCGGGCGTAGGCCGCCTGGCCCTCGATGAAGGGCCGCCACTCCGGGTCCTTGCCGCCCTCCATCCAGCGGTAGGGATCGACCACCGTCTCGCCCCACAGCGTCTCGCTCACCGGCTCGACCCGGGCCGTCGGCGGCCGGAGGCGGCGCGGCGCGGCGGCGCCCACGGCGGGGGCGAGGGCGGAGGCGGCGACGGCGCCGAGGAAGGCGCGGCGGTGGGGCTGGAAGGTCATGGCGGTCTCCTCGGGCCATCACGCCTCGGCTCGGCGGCGCGCGCGAGGACGCGTCGGCGAACGGCGCCTCCGCTCGGCCAACGGCGCGCGCCGGGCCTGACGCCGGCGCCCGCGCAGGGTAGCGTCGCCGCCATGAGCGCGCCCTCCGCCCACCCGTCCGACGGGCTGCCCGCGCGACAGGTCGCCGCCTCGGTGCTCGCCTTCTGGGCGGGCTTCGTCCTGCTGATGAGCGCGCGGGCGGCCGCGCTCGGCTTTCCGGAGGCGGGCGACCTCGTGGCGCGCCGGCTGGTCTGCGCGGTGGGCGGCGTCGCCCTGACCGCGGCGTTCTGGGCGGCGCTGACGCGGCTGCGGCGCCGGCCGCTGGCGGTGCAGGCGGCGGCGGCGCTCGGCGGGGCCGTGCCGGCGACCCTGGCCTTCGCCACGCTGAACTGGTGGCTGTTCTACGGCCTGGACCCGCCGCCCTCGCTGGCGGCGGACGTGGCGCGCTGGGGCTTCGCCCGCGTGTTCCGCTACAACGTGATCGACGCCTCGACCTCCTGGTTCTTCTTCTTCGCGGGCGGGGCCCTGTTCCTGCTGGCGCTCCAGTACGCGGTGAGCACCGCCGCCCAGGCGCACCGGGCCGTCGCCGCCGAGCGGGCGGCGCACGTGGCCGAGCTGCGCGCCCTGCGCCACCAGCTGAACCCGCACTTCCTGTTCAACAGCCTGAACGCCCTCTCCTGCCTGGTGCTGGAGGGCCGGACCCGCGACGCCGACCGCATGATCCTGGAGCTCTCCGCCCTCCTGCGACGGATCATGGTGGAGCCGCCGGAAGGCGACGTGCGGCTGGAGGAGGAGTTCGAGCTGCAGCGCCTGTACCTGGCCATCGAGTCCCGCCGCTTCGGCCCGCGCCTCTCCGTGCGCTTCGATCTGCCCGACGAGCTGGCCGACGTCCGCGTGCCCCCGCTGGTGCTGCAGCCGCTGGTGGAGAACGCGGTCAAGCACGGCGTGGCCCGCTCCTCCGCCCCTGTCGAGGTGACGGTCCGCGCCCGACACGAAGGCGGCGCGCTGCTGCTGGAGGTGGCGGACACCGGCGCGCCCGGCCGGGAAGCTCCGCCCGCCGAGAGCCATGGCGTCGGCCTGAAGAACATCCGCGAGCGGCTCGCGGCCCGCCACGGCCCCGCCGCCGGGCTGAGCGCCGGCCCGTCGGACGGCGGCGGCTACCTCGCCCGGGTGCGCCTGCCCCGCGAGCCCGCGCTTGCCTGAGCCCCTGCGCGCCGTGATCGTGGACGACGAGCCCGCGGCCCGCGCCCGCCTGTGCCTGCTCTGCGCCGACCTGCCCGCGCTGACGGTGGTCGGGGAGGCGGGCGACGGGGTGGAGGCGCTGGCCCTGCTGGAGCGAGCGCCGGCCGACCTCGTGTTCCTCGACATCGAGATGCCGGGGCTGGACGGCATGGCCCTGGCCCGACGCCTCTGCGAGCGGCCGCACCCGCCCGCGGTGGTGTTCGTCACCGCCTTCGCCCAGTTCGCCGTGGCCGCCTGGGGCGTCCACGCCGCCGGTTACCTGCTGAAGCCCGTGGACCCGGACCTGCTCGCGCCCACGGTGGCGCGGGTCGCCGCCCTGACCCGGCCCACGGCGCCCGCCGCCCAGGAGCTGACCGCCTTCTGGGCCCCGCACCGGTCCGAGCTGATCCGCATCCCCGTCGAGGAGGTCGACTGGATCGGCGGGGAGGATGACTACGTGCGCCTGCACGCGGGCGAGCGCTCCTACCTGCTGGCCGAGCGGCTCTACGCCCTTGAGGCGCGCCTGGGGGCGTCGGACTTCCTGCGCGTCCACCGCTCGGCCCTCGTGCGCCGGGCGGCGGTCGCGGCGCTGCGGCGCGCGGGCTCGGGCGCATGGGCGCTGACGCTGCGCTCCGGCGCGAGCGTGCCGATCGGGCGCAGCTTCCTGGCCCCCGTGCGCGCGGCGCTCGGGGCGTAGCCGTCGGCGGGCCCGGTCCGCGGCTCGCCGCCGCGGTCCGAGCGGGCTAGAGGGCGCGCGTGTCGATCCGCACCGCCTACGCCGACCGCCTGAGCACGGGCGCCGTCCGCCCCGACCCCGCCCAGGCCGCCGCCGTGGAGGTGCTGGGCCGGCTGGAGGAGGAGCTGAACACCCAGTCCGAGCCCGGCTTCGCCCTGCCCTTCCTCGGCCGCAGGCGGGAGGCGCCGCGGGGCGTCTACCTCTGGGGGCCCGTGGGGCGGGGCAAGTCCATGGTCATGGACCTGTTCTTCGAGACGGCGCCCGTGGAGCGGAGACGACGCGTGCACTTCCACGCCTTCATGGGCGAGGTGCACCGGCTGGTGGACGCCTGGCGCAAGGGCGACGCCACCGCCCGGCGCGAGCGCTTCGGCCGGCACAAGTCCTCCGGCGCAGGGGGGGACGACCCCATCCCGCCCGTGGCCGGCGTCCTCGCCGCCCAGGCGCGGCTGCTGTGTTTCGACGAGTTCCACGTCACCGACATCGCCGACGCCATGATCCTTGGGCGGCTGTTCGAGGCGCTGTTCGCCCAGGGCGTCACGGTGGTCGCCACCAGCAACCGCGGGCCCGAGGCGCTGTACCCGAACGGCATCAACCGCCAGCTCTTCCTGCCCTTCATCGCCCTGATCCGCGCCCGCATGGAGGTGGTGGAGGTCGCCGGCCCGACCGACTTCCGCCTGGACCGGCTGCGCGGGGCCGACCTGTGGTTCAGCCCCCTCGCCCCCGGTGCCGAGGCGGCGTTCGACGCCCTGTGGCGGCGCGTGCTGGACGGGGCGGAGGAGACCGGCGCGGCGCTGGAGGTGCTGGGCCGGCGCACCATCTATCCTCGCGCCGCCGCGGGCCAGCTGCGCGCCGCCTTCGCCAGCCTGTGCGGCCAGGCGCTGGGCGCGGCCGACTACCTGGCCCTGGCGCGCGCGTTCCGCACCCTGTTCCTGGAGGGCGTCCCCCTGCTCGGCCCCGAGAACCGCAACGAGGCCGCCCGCTTCGTCACCCTGGTGGACGCCCTGTACGAGGCGCGCACCAAGCTCGTGGTGCTGGCCGCCGCCGAGCCCGCGCGGCTGTACCCCACCGGCGACGGCGCGTTCGAGTTCGAGCGCACCGCCAGCCGGCTGGAGGAGATGCGCTCGGCGGGATGGGTGGAGCCCAGCGCCGACGACCAGGGGGCGGCAGCCCTCCCCTGAGACGAGCGCACCTGCGGGGCGGGAGGGAGCCCTTCATCTCATGGAGGCAGCGCTGCCGCGCCGGTTAGAGGCGCAGGCCCGCCGCTCACCAGCGTGACAGCCCTCCCCCGCTCCGCTACCCCACCCCGCATGAGTGAGCGCGCCACCTTCGGCTTCCGCGACGTGGACCCCGAGGCGAAGCCCGGACTGGTCCGCGGCCTGTTCGACCGCGTGGCGGGCCGCTACGACCTCATGAACGACCTCATGTCCGCCGGCGTGCACCGCGCCTGGAAGAACGCCACCGCCGCCCGCCTGAACCCCCGCCCCGGCGAGACGATCGTGGACTGCGCGGGCGGCACCGGCGACATCGCCCGCCGCCTGGTCAAGCTCGCCCGCGCGGCGCAGGCGCGCCGGGGCGGCGATGCCCTGCGCGTGCACGTGGTCGACTACAACGCCGAGATGATCTCGGCCGGCCGGGCGCGCGGCGGCGAGCCCGAGATCGACTGGGCGGTGGGCGACGCCCAGCGCCTGCCGCTGCCGGACGCGAGCGCCGACGCCTACGTGATCGCCTTCGGCATCCGCAACGTGACCCGCATCGCCGACGCCCTGGCCGAGGCGCGGCGCGTGCTGAAGCCGGGCGGCCGCTTCGCCTGCCTGGAGTTCTCGCGCCCGCCCAGCCAGGCGCTGCGGGCCGCGTACGACGCCTACAGCTTCAACGTCATCCCGGCGATCGGCGGCGTGGTGGCGAAGGACGCGGACAGCTACCGCTACCTCGTCGAGTCGATCCGCCGCTTCCCCGACCAGCAGGCCTTCGCCGACCTGATCGTCGCCGCCGGCTTCAGCAAGGTCGCCTGGACGGACTTCAGCGGCGGCGTCGCCGCGCTCCACACCGGCTGGGCGATTTGACCATCGCGCTCCGACTCTCCCTCCCCCTCGTGGGGAGGGGGGACCGGCGAAGCCGGTGGGTGGGGGGCCGCCACATGCGACGGCGCCGGACCGGTCTCTCGCTCCAGGCGAGCCGCTCTGACCTCGCGGCCGCGGCCCCCCACCCACCAGGCTTCGCCTGGTTCCCCCTCCCCACGAGGGGGAGGGAGAGGAGGTGACCGCGTTCCTCCGCCTCATCGCCGCCGGGTGGGTGCTGCTTCGCCACGACGCGCTCGCCCCGCGCGAGTTCGCGCACCTGCTGCCCGCTCCCGCCCGCCTCGCCGCCGCCCTGCTGCGGCTCGTCACCCTGGGCGCCCTCGCCCCCGGCCGGCCCGGCGAGCGGCTGGCGCGCGCGTTCGAGCGCCTCGGCCCCGCGGCGATCAAGCTCGGCCAGCTGCTCTCCACCCGCGCGGACGTGTTCGGCGCGGTCTTCGCCGAGGACCTCGCCGGGCTGAAGGACAAGCTGCCGCCCTTCCCCCAGGCGGTGGCGGAGGCGGCGGTGTCGGAGAGCCTCGGCCGCCCCCTGCGCGACCTCTACGCCAGCTTCGAGCCGCCCGTGGCCGCCGCCAGCCTCGCCCAGGCGCACCCGGCCACGCTGCACGACGGCCGGCGCGTCGCCGTCAAGGTGCTGCGCCCCGGCGTGGAGCGCCGCGTCGCCCGCGACGTCGCCGCCATGCGGTTGGCCGCGCGCTGGGCCGAGCGGCTGGCGCCCGCCTCGCGCCGCCTGGAGCCCGCCGCCGCGGTCGACACCGTGGCGCGCAGCATGGTGCTGGAGCTCGACCTGCGGCTGGAGGCCGCCGCGGCGGGCGAGCTCGGCGAGGCGATGGCGGCCACGCCGTACATGCGCGCGCCCGCGGTGGTGTGGGAGGGCGTCGGCCGCCGCGTGCTGACGCTGGAGTGGGTGCGCGGCCGCCCGCTCACCGACCCGGCCACCCTCGCCGACCCGGCGCTGGACCGGCCCGCCCTGGCCGCCGGCCTGATCCGCGCCTTCCTCAGCCAGGCGCTGGACGGCGGCGCCTTCCATGCCGACCTGCACGAGGGCAACCTGTTCGCCGAGGCGCCCTCGACGCTGCACGCCGTGGACTTCGGCATCGTCGGCCGCCTCGCCCCCGACGAGCGGCGCTTCCTGGCGGAGATCCTGTGGGGCTTCCTGCGCCGCGACTACCGCCGCATCGCCGAGGTGCACATCGAGGCCGGCTACACGCCCGCCGCCGCCAGCGTGGACGACTTCGCCCAGGCGCTGCGGGCGGTGGGCGAGCCCATCTTCGGCCGG
>CAXTHH010000011.1:0-52931 GCA_964244065.1 uncultured Caulobacteraceae bacterium
ACATGACCAAGCCGTTCCACAAGGACGAGCTGGTCGCCCGCATCCACGCCGTGGTTCGCCGCAGCAAGGGCCACGCCCAGTCGGTGATCAAGACCGGCGACATCCTGGTGAACCTGGACGCCAAGACGGTGGAGGTGGCGGGCGCCCGCGTGCACCTGACCGGCAAGGAATATCAGATGTTGGAGCTGCTCTCCCTGCGGAAAGGCACCACGCTCACCAAGGAGATGTTCCTGAACCACCTCTATGGCGGCATGGACGAGCCCGAGCTGAAGATCATCGACGTCTTCATCTGCAAGCTCCGCAAGAAGCTCGCCAACGCCACCGGCTCCGCCGCGCCCATCGAGACCGTCTGGGGCCGCGGCTACGTCCTGCGCGACCCGGCGGGCGAACAGGCCGCCTCCGCGGCGTGAGGCTCAAGGGAGCGGGCGGCGCGCGCCATGGCGAACGCCCGTGATCCTGACCTCCTGCCCGTTCACGTCGTAGTGGATCAGGTAGGGCGGGACGAAGGCGAGCACCCGTCCGGTGCGCGTGCGGCGGCCACGTTCCGGAAACCGGCCGAGGCTCTCCCCTGCCGTCATGAGCCGGGACCGCATGTCCATCGCCGTGTCGACCCCCGCCTCGGCGGCGATGTAGAGGAAGATCTCGGTCACCTCGCGGAGCGCACTCCCGCTCCAGATCACTCGATGCAAACGTCAGGCTCAGGCAGTGGCGCGCTCGGGTCTTCGATGATCGCCTTCAGGTGGCGCATGACCAGCTCGTGCGAAAAGAAGCGCCCCTCGGCGATCTCGGCCTCCGCCCTGGCCTCGAGCTCCTCGTCGGTCAGATCCTCCTGCCCCGGCGGCGGACCGATCGCGAGCAGGTACGCCTCCAACTCCGCATCGGTCGGGTCGTCGGACAGCGGCGGCGGGCGGACCGGCTTGTTCATCGAAGGCAGCCTAGCACGACGGGCTGCGACCCGGGAGACGGACACGCGTTTGGTGCCCCGGCCGACGCACCCCACACTGCGGGCGATTCCCGCCGGGCCCGCCTGATGCGCAAGGTCGCCACAACGCTCCTCGCCGGAGCCTACATCTTCGCCGCCACCGCGCTCGCCGCCCTGTTCTGGACGCGCGGGGCGGGGTGGGGCGCGGGCGCGGCGGTGCTGGTGGGGGCGCTGGCGCTGTTCTTCGCCCTTCACGGCTTCGTCGCGCGCATGGTGGACGCCTCCAGCATCCGCGCGGAACTGGCCCAATTGCGCGACGCGCACCGCATCCTGGCGGACCACCTGGAGGAGACGGAGGGCGCCCTGGAGGAGCTGGCGTCCCAGCTCCAATCCGAGGCGCTCGGCCGCACGGAGGCGCTGACCTCCGAGGTGCGCATGCTCGAGGACCTGGTGGCCCGAATGGGCGAGGACCTGGAGGCGCGCCTGGCCCAGCCTCCGCCCGCCACCGCCGGGATGGCCGCCCGGCAGGAGGCGCTGCGCATCCAGGTGATCCGCGACGCCCTGGCCGAGAACCGCGTCGACCTCTACCTGCAGCCGGTGGTCAGCCTGCCGCAGCGGCGCACCACCTTCTACGAGAGCTTCACCCGCCTGCGCGACGAGACCGGCCGGGTGATCATGCCCGCCGAGTACCTGAGCGTCGCAGAGCCCGAGGGGCTGATCAGCGCCATCGACAACCTCCTCCTGTTCCGCTGCGTGCAGATCGTGCGGCGGCTGGGCCGGGGCGACCGGCGCATCGGCGTGTTCTGCAACATCAGCCCCGCCAGCCTGGGCGACGAGCGCTTCTTCCCGCAGTTCCTGCGCTTCATGACGGAGAACCGCGACCTTGCCGGCGCGCTGATCTTCGAGTTGGGCCACGCGCAGTTCCGCGAGCGCAACGCCGGGCAGGCGCGCAACATGGCCCGGCTGGCCGACCTCGGCTTCCGCTTCTCCATCGACAAGGTGAGCGAGCTCGACTTCGACCTGCAGGATCTGGAGCGGGCCGACGTGAGCTACGTGAAGGTGAGCGCCTCCGTGCTGCTGGCGCAGATGGGCGAGGGCTTCTCCGTCCGCGGCCGCCGGGACCTGGACCCGGCCGACTACGCGGGCCTGCTGCGCCGCCAGGGCGTCGAGCTGATCGCCGAGAAGGTGGAGAGCGAGCGCGAGGTGATCGACGTGCTGGAGCTCGACATCGCCTTCGGCCAGGGACACCTGTTCGGCGAGCCCCGCCCGATCCGCGACGAGGTGCTGGCCGAGACCGCGCCCCCGGCCGAGTTGCTGCGTCCCTCCGCCCGGCGGGGCGCGGCGGCTTAGGCGGCCGTTGACCGGGGCGGGACCCTCCCCTACCCCGCCGCCGTGCCTGCCCCCGAACCGATCCCCGGCCTCGGCGCCCTCGCCGGGCGCTACGACGCGCTGCTCTGCGATGTGTGGGGCGTGATCCACAACGGGCGCGAGAGCTTTCCCGCCGCCTGCGACGCCCTGGTGCGCTGGGGGCGCGAGGTCGGGCCGGTGGTGCTGATCTCCAACTCGCCGCGGCCGTCGCACGACGTGGTGGGCCAGCTGCGCGCGCTGGGCGTGCCGGACGCGGCCTGGAGCGGCTTCGTCACCTCCGGCGACGTGACGCGCGAGGAGATCGCCGCGCGCGCCCCCGCCCGCGTCTGGCACATCGGCGCGCCGCGCGACCGCGTGCTGCTGGAAGGCCTGCCGGTGGAGCGGACCGGGCCGGAGGACGCCGACTTCGTCGTCTGCAGCGGCCCGGAGCACGATGAACGGGAGACGGCGGAGGACTACCGCGCCCGCCTCGTCGTCTGCGCCGGGCGCGGGTTGCCGATGATCTGCGCCAACCCCGACCGCGTGGTGCAGCGGGGCGACCGGCTGATCGTCTGCGGCGGGGCGCTGGCCGACCTCTACGAGACGCTCGGCGGCGAGGTGGTGATGGCGGGCAAGCCGTTCCCGCCCATCTACGCCGCGACGCTGGCGGAGGCGGACCGCCTGGCCGGGCGGACGCTGGACCGCCGCCGCGTGCTCTGCATCGGCGACGGCCTGCAGACGGACGTGGCGGGCGCGAACCGGGCGGGGCTGCCGCTGCTGTTCGTGGCGGCCGGCATCCACGCGGCGGACCTGCGGGACGGAGCGGGCGACGTCGACGCGCAGCTCGCCGCCGCTCTCCTCTCGGCGGCGCACGCCCGGGCCGACCAGGTGATCGGCGACCTCGCGTGGTGAGCGCGCCCGCGCTATGGCTCCGCCGCCGGGCGGGAGGGCGCGCATGACGCTGGACGAGCTGGACGTGGGCCGGGCCGCCGAGCGCACGCGCACGGTGACCACCGCCGACATCGCCGCCTTCGCGGACGTGTCGGGCGACCACAATCCCGTGCACCTGGACGAGGCCTTCGCCGCCAGCACGCCGTTCAAGGGCGTGATCGCCCACGGCATGCTCTCCGCCGCCTGGATCAGCGCCATGCTGGCGGGCGAGCTGCCCGGCCCGGGGTCCGTCTACCTCTCGCAGACCTTGAGCTTCCGCCGCCCCGTCCGCCCCGGCGACGAGGTCGTCACGCGCGTCGAGGTCACCGCCGTGGACCGCGAGAAAGGCCGCGTGACGCTGGCGACCACCGCCTCCGTGGCGGGCAAGACGGTGATCGAGGGCGAGGCCGTGGTGCTGGCCCCCAAGCCCGCGAACGCCGGGGCGTGAGGCCTCGCGCTTGCGGCTGAGGGTCATCTCCGGCTGGCGCGGGCTGGACGACGCCGACCGCGGCGCGGCCCTGGCGCTGGGCTCCTTCGACGGCGTGCACCGCGGCCACCGGGCCGTGATCGCGCTCGCCGCCGGGGCCGCGCGCGAGCTGGGGTCGCCGCTGGGCGTGGTCACCTTCGAGCCGCACCCCCGCCGCTGGTTCCACCCGGACGAACCCGACTTCCGCCTCACCACGCTGGACCAGCAGGCGCGCGTGCTGGACGACCTGGGCGTCGACCGCCTGCACCGCATCCCCTTCGACGCGGACCTCGCGGCCATGACCGACGAGGCCTTCGCCCGCGAGGTACTGGGCGGGGCGCTGGGCGCGCGCCATGTGGCGGCGGGCTTCGACATCACCTTCGGCGCCGGTCGCACCGGCGGGCCGGAGGCGCTGGAGGGCTACGGCGCGCGCTTCGGCTTCGGCGTGTCCATCGCCGGCGAGCTCCTGGAGCACGGGCGCAAGTGCTCCTCCACCGGCGTGCGCGAGGCGCTGCGCGAGGGCCGGCCCGAACTGGCCGCCGCGTTCCTGGGCCGCCCCTTCGCCCTGGAGGGCGTGGTGGTGCACGGCGACAAGCTGGGCCGCACCATCGGCTTCCCCACCGCCAACATCAGCCTGGAGGACTACGTGCGCGTGCGCCACGGCATCTACGCCACGCGCACGCGCCTGGCCGACGGGCGCGAGGTGGAGGGCGTGGCCTACATCGGCCGCCGCCCCACCGTGGACCTCGGCACCGAGGAGCGGCTGGAGGTCCACCTGTTCGACTTCGACGAGGACCTCTACGGCCAGACCCTGGAGACCGACCTCGTCGCCTTCCTGCGCGGGGACGAGCGATTCGACAGCCTGGAGGTCATGGTCGCGCAGATGGATCGCGACAAGGCCCAGGCCCGCGCGCTGCTCCTGCCGCCTTTATGAGCCGGGCCGGAACAGGCGCCCCCGCGCACCGTTAAGCTCGCATGTCCCGATCCGAGATGCGGAACGCGGTGTTGGAGTCGATGCCGGCGGGGGTGCGCGCCGCGCTGGAGGCCGAGCTCGAGCCCGTCGAGTTCGGGCACGGCCACGTCTTCTACAAGCGCGGAGACCGGATCGAGAAGATCCACTTCCCCGTCGACGGCGTGATCTCGGTGGTGACGGAGCTCACGGACGGCGCCTCGGTGGAGACCGCCACCGTGGGGCGCGACGGGGCGGTCGGGCTCGCGTCCGCCCTCGCCCCGGTCAGGTCGCACGGGCTGACCATCGGCCAGGCGCCCGGCATGGTGCTGAGCGCGCCCACCGAGACCCTGCGCCGGCTGGCGTCGGAGTCGGCGCCCTTGCGGCAGCTGTGCGTATGCTACGGCGACGTGTTGCTGGCCCAGGCGCAACAGTCGGTGGCCTGCAACGTGCTCCACGACGTCGAGGAACGCTTCTGCCGCTGGCTGCTGATGTGCGACGACCGTGTGGTCGGCGGGCGCGTGGACCTGACGCAGGAGTTCCTGGCCATGATGCTGGGCGTGCAGCGCACCACCATCAGCCAGGTGGCGGGCGGCCTGCAGACGGCGGGCCTGATCCGCTACAGCCGCGGCCGCATCGACATCCTGGACCGCGCCGGCCTGATGCTGCGCAGCTGCGAGTGCTACGAGACCGTGCGCCGGCTGATGCGCGAGGCGCTGCCGCACTCCGTCGAAGCGATGACGCCCACCAGCCGCGCCGACCAGACCGCCCTGCGCTGAGCGCGAGGCCTCAGACGGGCGGCTCCCACCCGTACAGCCAGTCGAAGCGTGCGGCCGGGTCGCCGGTGAGCGCCGCTGCGCCGAACACCAGGCGCGCCGCGCTCGGGGACAGGTGGAACAGCCGGGCGTTGCGGCGTGACCAGGCCTGGACCTTGGCGGTGCGCGCGCGCCGCTCCGCCTCGTAGGCGGACAGCGCCGCCGCGGGCGCGCCGCCTTCGGCCAGGCGGGCGGCGAGGACCCAGGCGTCCTCCACCGCCATGGCCGCGCCCTGCGCCAGGAAGGGGAGCATCGGGTGCGCCGCGTCCCCGAGCAGCGTCGCTCGGCCCGCCGACCAGCGCGCTCGCGGCGGGCGGTCGTGCAGCGACCAGCGCCACACCTCGCCCACCGCCGCGACCAGCTGCGGCCCGGGCGCGCGCGCCCCGGCGAAGAGGCGGGCCAGCTCCGCGGGGTCGCCGGGGGTGGTCCACGCCTCGTCGCGCCGTCGGCGCTCGCGGGTCACCGCCACCAGGTTGATCTCGCGCCCGCCGCGGACGGGGTAGTGCACCAGATGCCGGTCGGGGGCGGTCCATACGGCGGCCACGGGCGGGACGTCGGCCGCGACGCGCGCGCGCGGCACGACGGCGCGCCACGCCGTCCAGCCGGTGAAGCGGGGGGCCCCGTCGCCCCACAAGCTGGCCGCCGCGGCCGAGCGCACCCCGTCCGCCGCCACCGCCACGTCCGCCGCGACGCGCTCGCCGCCGGCCAGCGTGAGCGCGCCCGTAGCGTCCAGGCCCTCCACGGCCCGCCCCAGCGTCAGCTCCGCCGCGCCCCGCTTGCGCACCGCCGCGAGCAGCAGCGCCTGCAGGTCGGAGCGGTGGATCTGCAGGTAGGGCGCCCCCCACCGCGCCTCGGCGGCGGCGCCCAGGGCGGTGCGCAGGAGCAGCCGCCCGGTGGCCGCATCGCGCACCTCGGCCGCCTCCGGCCGGAAGGCCGCCGCGCGCAGCGCCTCGCCCACGCCCAGCCGGTCGAGCACCTTGACCGCGTTGGGCCCGAGCTGCACGCCCGCCCCCGCCTCGCCCAGCTCCCCGGCGCGCTCGAACAGCCGGACGCCGATCCCGCGCGCCGGCAGGGCCAGCCCCAGCGCGAGGCCGCCCACGCCCGCCCCCGCCACCGCCACCCGCACCGCTGCCGCGCTCCCGACGCTTGACCCCGCCTCCGGGCGCTTTACCCCTAGCGCGAGCTGAACGCATCGCCCCGGGGCGGCGTTGGGTGAGCGTAACGGCTGGGGAGTGCTTGCGTGGTTCCGATCGTCGACCCGGACCGGGGCCTAGGGGCCCGTCATCTCCGGACGCCGGCGGTCGAGCCCGAACACCTCGTCGACACCACCATGCTGTTCGCGCCGAAGAGCGGCGGCGTGAAGCGCTACCTTTTGGCCAAGCGCGCGTGGATTGCCGAGCACCGGCCCGACCTGCGCCACACCCTGGTGGTGCCGGGGGACACGACGCGCGACAACGGCCGCGGCGTGGTCACGCTCGCGGCGACGCCCCTGCCGTTCGGCGACGGCTATCGCTGGCCGGCCTCCACCAAGAAGTGGGCCGACCGGCTGTGCGCGCTGCGGCCGACGGTGATCGAGGCGGGCGATCCCTACGCCCCCGGCCGCGCGGCGCTGGACGCCGGCGAGCGGCTGGGCGTTCCCGTGGTGGGCTTCTGCCACTCCGACCCCGCGGCGCTGGCGCGCCTGCACCTGGGGGAGTGGGCGGAGCTGCCCGTGCAGCGCCGCTGGGCCCGGCTGTTCCGCCGCTTCGACCAGGTGGTCGCCCCCTCTCGCCACATCGCCGAGCGCCTGGCCTACGCCGGCGTGCCCGGCGTGCGCGTGCAGCCCCTGGGCGTGGACACCGAGCTGTTCCACCCCGCCCGCGCCGACCCCGCCCGGGTGCGTCGCGAGCTGGGCGTGCCCACCCAGGCGCGCCTGCTGGTGTTCGCCGGCCGGCCCGCGCGCGAGAAGAACATCGACGTGCTGCTGGAGGCGGTGGCCCGCCTCGGGCCTGACTTCCACCTGCTGCTGATCGGCGCCGGCGCGCAGGCCCGGCCGCAGAGCAACGCCACCTACCTGGACTATGTGGCCGACCCGCGGGGCGTGGCGCGCCTCTTGGCCAGCTGCGACGCCTTCGTGCACGCCAACCACCAGGAGCCCTTCGGCCTGGTGGCGCTGGAGGCGCTGGCCTGCGGCCTGCCGCTGGTGGGCGTGGCCAGCGGCGGCATCGCCGAGATCGTGGACGACAGCGTGGGCCAGCTCGCCCCGCACGCCACAGCCGCCTCCCTGGCCGAGGCCGTGGAGGCCCTGTTCCGCCGCGACTGGGTGGCCGTGGGGGCCGCCGCCCGCGCCCGCGCCGTAGAGCGCTACGGCTGGGACGCCACCTTCCGCGGCCTGACCGGCCTTTATGGCGAGCTGACCGGCCGCACGGGCGCCGAGATCGTGCCGCTGGTCCGCGCCAACTGACAGACGATCAGGAAGTGCAAGCCCCTTAGCGCCGCTTCCCGCCGCGCCCGTGCCGCGTCATGCTCGCTCCACGGGGCGTGCGTGGAGGTCGGGATGTCTCGCATTTCTCAGTTGAGCCGCCGGGTCGCCGCAGGGGCGGTGATGGCCGGCGTTGTTGTCTCGCCCGCGACGGCTCCGGGCCTCGCGGCAGCCCAGCTGCCCGCGGCGTCGGACGGGGCGCCCACCGTGGAAGCCTGTGCGGCGCTTGGCGTCGGCATCCAAACCGCTGAGGCCGAGTACGCTGCGACGCTGCGCAGGCAGACGCCGTCGTTCGGGCCACCACCACCTCCTCCTCCTCCGCCTCCGCCGCCGCCGCCGCCTTCACCGGCTCCGCCGAGCCTGGACGTCCCGCCGCCCCCTCCGCTGCCCCTTCCTCCGGTGAAGGCGCCCGTCCAGCAATCGTCGCAGGGCTACAACTCAGTCGTGGTGACGGGTTCGCGCGTGACCGGCGGCGTGGTGGCGCCCGGATACCGCCCGCAGGATCGTGAGCGGTACGCGAACGCCACGCCCAACCCGGTCAAGCAGGTCGCCGCGGAGCCCGTGTCGACCTTCTCCATCGACGTGGACACGGCCAGCTACGCCAAGGTGCGCCGCACGCTGGACGCCGGCCGCAAGCCGCGCGCCGACGAGGTGCGGGTCGAGGAGCTGGTGAACTACTTCGACTACGGCTACCCGCGCCCGGCGAGTCGCCAGGAGGCGTTCCGGCCGTTCGTGGCCGTGGCGCCCTCGCCGTGGAACGCCGGGCGCAAGCTGCTGCACATCGGGCTGCAGGGCTATGCGCCCGAGCGCCTGCCGCCGCTGAACCTCGTGTTCCTGGTGGACACCTCGGGCTCCATGGGCCCGCCCGACCGGCTGCCGCTGGCCATCCAGGCGCTGAACGTGCTGATTGACCAGCTGCGGCCGGAGGACCACGTGGCGCTCGCCGCCTACGCGGGCTCCGCCGGCGAGGTGCTGCCGCCGACCTCGGGCGCCGAGAAGCTGAAGCTGCGCTGCGGGCTGCAGGCGCTGCGGGCGGGCGGCTCCACCGCCGGCGGCGCGGGCCTGCAGCTGGCCTACGCCCTGGCGGCGCGCGACAAGCGGCCGGGCGACGTGAGCCGGGTGGTGCTGGTCACCGACGGCGACTTCAACGTCGGCCTGTCAGACCCCAGCCGCCTGAAGGCGTTCATCGCCGACAAGCGCAAGACCGGGACCTACCTGTCGGTCTACGGCTTCGGCGAGGGCAACTACCAGGACGCCACCATGCAGGCGCTGGCCCAGGCGGGGAACGGCACGGCGGGCTACGTCGACGGGCTCACCGAGGCGCGCAAGCTGTTCCGCACCGACTTCAGCCGGGGCATGTTCCCCATCGCCGACGACGTGAAGATCCAGGTGGAGTTCAACCCCGCCCAGGTCTCCGAGTACCGGCTGATCGGCTACGAGACCCGACTGCTCGCCCGCGAGGACTTCAACAACGACGCGGTGGACGCGGGCGAGGTGGGCGCGGGCGCGAGCGTGACGGCGCTGTACGAGATCTCGCCCGTGGGCGGCCCGGCCAGCGTGGACCCGCTGCGCTACGGCCGCCCCGCGCCGGCGCCCGCCGGGCGCGGCGGCGAGTACGCCCTGCTGCGCATCCGCCACAAGCCGCCGGGTGGGACGACCTCGCGCCTGATCGAGCGGCCGATCACCGGGCGGGACTCGGCGGCCTCGCTCGACGCGGCGCCCGAGAGCACCCGCTGGGCGGCGGCGGTGGCCGGCTACGGCCAGCTCCTGCGCGGCGACACCCACCTCGCCCCCGGCTTCGGCTGGGCGCAGGTGCGCGGGGCGGCGGAGGCGGCCCGCGGCGCGGACCCGCTGGGGCTGCGGCGCGAGTTCGTGGACCTGACCCGCCAGGCTGAGCGCGCCACCCCGGCATCCTGAACGGACGCCGTGAACGCGCCGTCAACCTCCGCGTGCGAGGTTGCCTCCTTCCGAAGGCGGGCGCGGCGATGGCGAAGGCGCAGTTCCACAGGGGTCAGAGGGTCTGGGTCGAGTGCGTCGGCGCCTGGGCGGCCGTCGAGCGGCTCGCGCCCGTGTGGGCCAAGGGCTTCGACGAGCCGGTGCGCATCACCTACGACGTGGGCCTCGGCCGCGAGTTCCAGGGGCACGAGCTGCGTGCGGAGGCGACGGGCGACCAGACTCTCGGCCACGGCGAGTGGCGCCTGCTGCGCGCCCGCAACAAGTGGCAGGCGCCCGACGACTGCACGCACCACCCCATGCCCGGCACCTTCCCCGTCGTGGTCACCGATCCCAACGACTGGGGCGGCTGGCGCACGCCCGGCGCCGAGTACGACCGTGACCCCCAGAGGATCGAGCGCCAGGCGCGCCTGATCGCCGCCGCGCCGCGCCTCCTGGCCCTGGCGCGCGCGCTGCAGGCCGCGGTGGCCGAAGCGCCCGAGGACACGACCGCCGAGATCCAGGCCCTGGCGCGCGAGGCGGGCGTGGCGCTGCGCGCCATCGCCCAGGAGCCCGCGGCCGCCCCGCCGCCCGCCACGGCCGCCGAGCGCTCTGCCGACAAGGCCGCCTAGCGGAGGCGCCTCCCCCGGGTCTACACCCCGGGCATGCGCACGGACGAACCCCGCCCCATCCGCCTGGCCGACTACCGGCCCTATCCGTTCGCGGTGGACACGGTGGCGCTGGACCTCCGGCTGGACCCCGCCGCCACGCGCGTGCGCGCCCGCCTGGAGGTGCGCCGCACCGGCGAAGGCCCCATGGTGCTCGACGGCGAGAAGCTGAGGCTGGTGTCCGTCGCGATCGACGGGGCGCCCCTGCCCGCCGACGCCTACACCGCCGACGCCCGCGGCCTGACCCTGCTGCACCCGCCCGAGCGCTTCGTCCTCGAGACCGAGGTGGTGATCGACCCCTCCGCCAACACCGAGCTGGAGGGGCTGTACCTCTCGGGCGGCCGCTTCTGCACGCAGTGCGAGGCCGAGGGCTTCCGGCGCATCACCCTCTATCCCGACCGGCCGGACGTGCTCAGCCGCTTCACCGTGCGCGTGGAGGCGGACGCGCACTACGCGCACCTGCTGTCCAACGGCAACCTGGTGGAGAGCGGCGAGGCGGAGGACGGCCGCCGCTTCGCCGTGTGGAACGACCCCTTTCCCAAGCCCTGCTACCTGTTCGCCTTGGTCGCCGGCGAGCTGGACGTGCTGGAGGACGCCTTCACCACGGCGAGCGGCCGCGAGGTGGCGCTGCGCATCTACGTGGACCCCGGCATGAGCGCGCGCGCCGCCTACGCCATGGACGCCCTGAAGCGCGCCATGCGCTGGGACGAGGAGGAGTACGGCCGCGAGTACGACCTCGACCTGTTCATGATCGTCGCCGTGCGCGACTTCAACTTCGGCGCCATGGAGAACAAGGGGCTGAACATCTTCAACAGCTCCCTGCTGCTCGCCGGCCCCGAGACCGCCACCGACATGGACTACGAGCGCATCGAGACGGTGGTGGCGCACGAGTACTTCCACAACTGGACCGGCGACCGGATCACCTGCCGCGACTGGTTCCAGCTGTGCCTGAAGGAAGGCCTGACCGTGTACCGCGACCAGGGCTTCAGCGCCTCGCAGCGCGGCGCGGCGGTTCAGCGGATCAAGGAGGTGCGCACCCTGCGCGCCCGCCAGTTCCCGGAGGACGCCGGCCCGCTCGCCCACCCCGTGCGGCCCAGGAGCTACATCGAGATCAACAACTTCTACACGGCCACCGTCTACGAGAAGGGCGCGGAGCTGATCGGCGTGATGCGCACCCTGATCGGCGACGACGCCTTCCGCGCCGGCATGGACCTCTACTTCTCGCGCCAGGACGGCCGGGCGGCGACCATGGAGGATTTCTGGTCCTGCTTCGCCGAGGCGAGCGGGCGCGACCTCGCCGCCTTCACGCGCTGGTACGACCAGGCGGGCACGCCGGAGGTGTACATCGCCGCCCTGTACGATCTCGACAGGCGCACCCTGAAGCTGACCCTGACGCAGGAGACGCGGGCCACCGCCGCCTCGCCGTCGCCCACGGCCGTGCCGATCCCGATCCGCCTCGGGCTGCTGGACGAGGAGGGCGCGCCGCAGAGCTTCTCGCCCCCCGGTGCGGACGCGGGGGCGGTCGAGCATGTGGTCGTGCTCGACACGGTCCGCCAGGACGTCGAGCTGCGCGGCGTCGCGCGCCTGCCGGTCCTCTCGGCGCTGCGGGGGTTCTCCGCGCCCGTGCGACTCTCCACCGACGAGCCGGAGAAGGACGCCTACGTCCGCCTGGCCGCCGACCCCGACCTGTTCAACCGCTGGGAAGCCGCCCAGGGCCTCGCCCGGCGCCTGCTGGTCGCCCGGGCCCAGGGCGCGCCCGACGAGGTGAACGAGGAGCGCTACGCCGAGGCGCTGGGCCGCGCGCTGGCCGACCCGGCGTCGGCGGACGCCTTCAAGGCGCTGCTCCTGCCCCTGCCCTCCGAGACCGAGCTGTCGCTGGCCACGGCGCCCGCCGACCCCGCCGCGATCCACGCCGCGCGCGAGGCGCTGCGCGCCCGGCTGGCCGTGCACCTGGGCGAGCGCCTGCGCGAACGCCACGGGGCGCTGCAGTCGGACGCGGAGTTCAGCCCCTCGGCCGCCGAGGCCGGCCGCCGCGCCTTCCGCAACGCCGTGCTCGACCTGATGATCGCGGACCGGAGCGGGGACGCGGCGGCGCGGGCGCAGGGCCACTTCGAGGCGGCGGGGAACATGACCGACGCCATGGGCGGCCTCACGGCCCTGGCCGAGGTGGGCGGCGAGCCGTTCGACGCGGCGCTGGCCGCCTTCCACGCCCGTTGGCGCCACGAGCCGCTGGTGATCGACAAGTGGTTCGCCGTGCAGGCGCGCGATCCCTCGGAGGGGGCGCTCGGCCGCGTGCTGGGCCTGCTGGCGCATCCGGACTTCGACGGCCGCAACCCCAACCGGCTGCGCGCCCTGGTGCAGACCTTCGCCAGCGCCAACCCCGCCCGCTTCCACGCGGAGGACGGTTCGGGCCATCGCTTCGTCGCCGACCAGATCCTGGCCACGGACGCGGTGAACCCCATGACCGCCGCGCGGCTCCTGGAGCCGTTCGGCGCCTGGCGGCGCTACACGCCGACGGTGGGCGACAGCCTGCGGCGCGAGCTGGAGCGCGTGGCCGCCCACCCCGGCCTGTCCCGCAACGTGGGCGAGCTCGCGGGCAAGGCGCTGGCCGCGGCCGGGTAGGGACAGGTTAACCACGGCGGGCCAAGGTCGGGTCGCCCCACCGCCCCCGGAGCCGTGAGTGTCCTCGCCCCTGGCCAAGCTGTCGTTCCTGGTCCTGGACGACAACCCGAACATGGCCCGGATCATGCGGGTGGTGCTGAAAGGGTTCGGCGCCGAGCGCGTCTACGAGGCGGCCTCGGTGGCGGAGGCGTTCGACGCGGTCCGCGCGCACACCGTGGACGTGGCCTTCGTCGACTACAACCTGGGCGCCCTGGACGGCCTGGCCTTCGTGCGGCTCATGCGCACGGCCGCCGACAGCCCCGATCCGCACATGTCGCTGATGATGCTCTCGGCCTACTCCGAGCTGCACCGGGTGGAGTCCGCGCGGGACGCCGGCGCCCACGACTTCCTGGTCAAGCCGGTGACGCCCATCGAGGTCTACCGCAAGATCGTGGACCTGATCGAGCACCCGCGCCCCTTCGTGCGCGCGGGCGGCTTCTTCGGCCCCGACCGCCGCCGCCGCGATGGCGTCGCCTACGCCGGCCCAGAACGGCGGCGCGACACCCCGGCCGCCGGGCCTCCGGAGGGGAGCGCGCACGGGGCCGGGAAGCCGCTGGCCCGGAGCGACGGAGACGCCGCGCGGGCGTGACAGCGCGCCCCGACGCGGCATAGGTTCGGCGCTCAGGGTGATTTGGGAGGGGCTCCGCCTTGGGCGGCCGCGAACGCACGCGCGCCAGGCCGGAGTCGGCCGCCATCGCCGGGGGGGCGGTCGTCACGCGGCTGGCCGCCGGCGCCGCCGTGCTGGTGCTCGCCCTGTCCACCGCCTGGAACCTTAGGCGGATCACCGCGCCGCCCGCCGCGCCGCCGGGCGCGGGCGAGCTCGCCGCCGTCGTGGCCCGCGAGGCCGCCGCGGCCGCCCTGCAGCAGGCCGAGCTGCGCGCCGCCGCCGCCCAGGGCGCCGCCGCGCTGGCCGGCGCGCCCGGCGAGCCGCTGGACGCGGCCGAGGCGGTGCTCTCGCTCCGCGCCGCGGGCGTCACGGGCGCGGCCGTGGTGCGCCGGGGCGAGCTGGCCGCCGCCGCGGGGCAGGCCTCCGCCGAGAGCGCCGTCGCGGCCGCGGGCGCCGCCCAGGCCGCGAACGCCGCCGCATGGTCCGGCCCCGTCGGCCGGGGGGCCGCCGCCCGGCTCGCGGCCGCGGCCCGCGCGGGCCCGGCCGGCGGCGCGGAGTGGGTCGTCGCGGTCCGCCCGGCGCCGACGCCCCGGGAGTCCGTACGCCTGTTCGACCGGGACGGCCGCAGCCTGGCCGGCGGCCCCCCGCTGGCGCAGGCGTTCGGCGTCTCCGCCGCCGACGCCTGGACCCGGGCGGGGCGGACGGGCGCCCCCGGCTTCGCCGGCGGCCCGGTGCTGGCGCGGGCGGGCGAGGTGCTGGCCGCCGCGCCGCCGCCCCCCGTGACCGCGACCCGCCGCTCCGGCCCGGGCGCGCTCGACGCGGCGGCCCTGCTGGCGCCCCTGGCCGCCGCGGCCCTGATCGCCTGGCTCATGTGGCGGCGCCTGCGCAGCGCGGACCGGGAGCGCACCGCCACCCTCGCCAGCGAGCGCCGCTTCCGCATGGCGGTGGAGGCGGCGCGCTGCGGCATCTGGGAGTGGGACCTGAGGGCGGACCGCGTGTTCCTGTCCGACGTCACGGGCGCCATGCTCGGCTGGGGCGGTTCGGGCGTGGCGGACGGGGCGGAGGTGATCGCCCGCATCGTGCCCGAGCACCGCGCCCGCGTGCGCCAGGCGCTGACCGCCGCCGCCGCCTTCGGCGCCTTCGACGTCTCCTTCGCCACCCCGCGGCCCGACGGGGGCGTCGCCTGGATCGACGCTCGCGGGCAGGCGGGCGAGCCCCGGGCCGAGGGCGGCTACGGCGCCATCATCGGCGTCGCCGTGGACGTGACCCCCGAGCGCGCCGCCCAGGTCCGCGCCCAGGCCGCCGAGAGCCGGCTGCAGGACGCCATCGAGAGCGTGTCCGAGGCCTTCGTCCTGTGGGATCGGCGCGGCCGGCTAGTGCTGTGCAACGGCGCCTACCGCGACTTCTTCCAGCTGGAGCCCCGGCTGCTCAAGCCCGGCGCCCTGCGCGAGACGGTGGAGCGCATCGCCCGCCTCGCCTTCCGCGACCAGCGCGAGCCGGCGGTGGAACGACGGGGGACGCCGCGGCGCGAGCACGAGCTGGGCGACGGGCGCTGGATCCAGATCAACGAGCGCCGCACCGCCGACGGCGGCGTCGTGATCACCGCCACCGACATCACGGCCATCAAGCGCCAGCAGGCCGCCCTGCGCGCCAACGAGAGCGCCCTGCGCGAGGCGGTGGCCCGGCTGGAGGCCAGCCAGGACGAGCTGACCGAGCTCGCGGGCAAGTACCACGAGGCCAAGGTGCGCGCGGAGGGGGCCAACGCGGCCAAGAGCGAGTTCCTGGCCAACATGAGCCACGAGCTGCGCACGCCGCTGAACGCCATCATCGGCTTCAGCGAGATGATGACCACGCGCATGTTCGGCGCCCTCGGCGACCCGCGCTACGACGAGTACGCGCGCGACATCCACGCCTCGGGCCAGCACCTCCTGGCGCTGATCAACGACATCCTCGACATGGCCAAGATCGAGGCGGGCAAGCTGACGCTGCGCATCGAGCGGCTGGACGTGGCGGAGGTGATCGAGGACTCGGTGCGCCTCGTCCGCACCCGCGTGGAATCCGGCGCCATCAAGCTGGTGCTCGACCTGCCGCCCGGGCTGCCGGAGGTGCTGGCCGACGAGCGGGCGCTGAAGCAGATCCTGCTGAACCTGCTCTCCAACGCCGTGAAGTTCACCCCCGCGGGCGGGCGCGTCACCGTGGGCGCCTCGGCCGAGGGCGACCGGGTGCGCCTGACGGTGAAGGACACGGGCATCGGCATCTCGCACGAGGACCTCGCCCGGCTGGGCCGCCCCTTCGAGCAGGTGGAGAGCCAGCAGGCCAAGACGGTGCAGGGCACCGGCCTCGGCCTGGCTCTGGTCCGGGCGCTCACCGCCCTGCACGAGGGCGAGTTCCGGCTGGAGAGCGAGCCCGGCCGCGGCACCGCCGCCAGCATCCTCTTGCCCACCCGCGCCACCATCACCCGCAACGCCGCGGCCGCCTGAACGGCGTCAGCCGTCCCGCGCGAGCGTGCGCGCCAGGGCGTCGCGCGCGCCGGCCTGGGCCGCGGCGAGGCGGCGGTCGAGATCGTCGGGGCCGTCCGCGCCGGCCACCTCGGCCAGGAGCGCGCGGAGGGCGAGAGGCTGGGCGGCCGGATCGGCCGCGCCCTCCGGCAGGGCGAGGCGGAGCACCTGGCCGAGCGCCTGCTGCAGCCGCCAGGCATCCGTCAGCGCGGCGAGGTCGGCGGCGTCGCCCGCCCCCGCCGCCGCCAGCGCCGTCAGCGCCGCCCCCGTGTTGGCCCGCAACGGCCCGCCCGCCGCGGCGCCCAGCAGCTGCAGGTGCTGGGCGGCAAACTCCACGTCGATCAGCCCGCCGGGGGCGAGCTTCAGGTCCCAGGCGCCGGCGGCCGGGCGCTCGCGCCGGATCAGCGCGCGCATGGCCCCGACGTCGTGCGCCAGGCGCGCGGGGTCGCGGCGGCGGCGCAGGGCGGCCTCCACCGCCGACGTCAGATCGGCCGCGAGCGCGGGGGTGGACGCCCAGACCACCCGGGCGCGGGTGAGAGCCAGGAACTCCCACGTCTGGGCCTCGCCGGCGTAGTAGCCCTCCAGCGCCGCCAGGCTCACCGCCACCGGCCCGGCGGTGCCGGAGGGGCGCAGGCGCAGGTCCACCGCGTAGAGCGCGCCCTCGCCGGTAGGGGCCGACAGGGCGGAGACCAGCCGCTGGGTGAAGCGCGCGCCCACCACCTCGGCGCTCCAGCCCTTGCCGGCGCTGGCGGCGCCCGGCGCGGCGCGGTGCACGGTCATCAGGTCGAGGTCGCTCTCGGCGGTCATCTCGAGGCCGCCGAACTTGCCCAGCGCCACCACCGCCAGCTCGCCGGGCCAGGCGCCGCCGAGCCGCTCCACCTCGGCCAGGGCGCGGGGCGCGAGGGCGGCGACGCAGGCGTCGGCCAGGCCGGCGAAGGCGGCGCCCGCGGCCTCGGCGTCCGCCGCGCGCTCCAGCACCTGCACGCCGATGCGGAAGCTCTCGTCGCGGTGCGCCCGGCGCACGGCGTCCATGGCGGCCTCGAAACCGCCGGCTCCGGCCGCCGCCCGCTCCACGGCCTCGGTCGCCTCGGCGGGGTCGAGCGGGGCGAAGAAGCCGGGGTCGAGCAGGGCGTCCAGCGCGGCGGGGCGCCTCGCCAGGGTGGCCGCCAGTCGGGGCGCGAGGGCCAGCACGCCGATCACCAGGCCCAGGAGTCGCGGCTCGGCCAGCAGCAGAGACTGCACCGACACGCCCGAGGACAGCCCGGAGAAGAAGTCGGCGAAGCGGGCGAAGGCGGCGTCGGGCGCGCCGGTGGCCTGCGCGGCCTCCAGCACCCGGGGCGCCAGCCGCGTCCACAGCTCGCGGCCGCGCGGCGTGCGGGTGGCGGCGATCCGCCCGTGGTGCCAGGCGCGCACCGCGCCCGCCACGGCCACCGGGTCCGAGAAGCCCATGCGCGCCAGGGTGCCCAGGGTCTCCGGGTCGTCCTCCACGCCGGTGAAGACCAGGCTGCCGAAGCGGGAGGACAGGTCCTCCTCGCCGGCGAACAGGGCGGCGTAGCGGCGGTTCACCGTCGCCAGCGTGGCGCGCACCTCGGCGTCGAAGGCGTCGAGCCCGGCCCCGGCGAGGGCGGCGACGGCGGCGCGGGCGGCGGGCTCGGCCGGCAGCACGTGCGTCTGCGCGTCGGCGATCATCTGCGCCCGGTGCTCCCAAGCGCGCAGCCGGCGGTAGGCGGCGGCGAGCTCGCCGGCCGCGTCCGCCTGCACCCGCCCGTCGTCGCGCAGCGCCTGGAGGGCGTCGAGCGTGCGGGGGCTGCGCAGGGCCGGGAAGCGGCCGCCCAGGATCAGCTGCTGCGTCTGCACGAAGAACTCGATTTCGCGGATGCCGCCGGGGCCGAGCTTCAGGTCCGCCCCCGCGGGGTCCATCGCCCTCGGGTCGAGGTCGCGGTGCGCGTGGATCTGGCGCTTGATGCTGTGGATGTCGGCGATGGCGGCGTAGTCGAGCGCGCGCCGCCAGACGAACGGCTGCAGCGCCTCCAGGAACCCCGCGCCCGCCCGCGCATCCCCGGCGCAGACGCGGGCCTTGATCAGCGCGGCGCGCTCCCAGTTCTGGCCTACGGTCTCGTAGTAGCGCAACGCCCGCTCGGTGGGCACGACGAGCGGGGTGGAGGCGGGGTCGGGCCGCAGCCGCAGGTCGGTGCGGAAGACGTAGCCCTCCGCCGTGCGCTCGTTCAGCAGCCGCACCATCGCCTGCACGAGCCGCAACGCGACGCGCTCGGGCTCGACGCCGGGGGGCGTGGGCAGGGCTTGCGGCTCGTAGAAGACGCAGACGTCGATGTCGGAGGAGTAGTTCAGCTCGAAGGCGCCGTGCTTGCCCAGCGCGAGCACGAACAGGCCCGGAGCCGGCCCGCGGTCGTCTCCGGCTTGGAGGGGGAGCAGCCGGCCCCGGGCGCGCTCGTCGGCGGCGGCGACCGTGAGCGCCGAGCCGACCGCCGCGTCCGCGAAGCGCGACAGCGCGCCCGTGACCGCGTCCAGGTCCCACACGCCGCCCAGGTCGGCGAGCGCGGTGAAGAGGTGCAGCTCGGCCTTGAGCCGCCGCAGACGCACGCCCGCGGCCGCGGCGTCGCCCGCGTGCGCCACGGCCGCCGCCGCCGTCAGCAGGCCGGCGAGGCTTGCGTCCGGGTCGTCCGCGAGCAGACGCTCCAGCCGGGCGGGATCGCGCCCCGCCAGTCCGGCGAGGTAGGGCGAGGCGGCGAAGACGGGGGCCAGCGCCGGCCACGCCGCCTCTCCCGCCCCGCCCAGCCGCGCCCGCGTCGCCTCGGCCGCCGCCGCGTCGAGCGTCGGCCCGCACGGGCGCAGGCGGCCGCCGAGCGCGGGGGCCGGGCCGGGCGGCGGCGGGAGCATGGACGTCACGCTACGCGGATCGCCGCCGCTCGGCTATTGCCCCGCGCATGGACGGGCCGGACGTGGCGGTGGTCGGCGGCGGCCCGGCGGGGCTGATGGCCGCGGAGGTCGCGGCCGCCGCGGGCCTGCGCACGGCGGTGTACGACCGCATGCCCAGCCTCGGCCGCAAGTTCCTGATGGCGGGGCGGGGCGGCCTGAACCTGACGCACGCCGAGCCGCTGGAACGCGTCCTCGACCGCTACGGCGCCGCGCGCGGGCGGCTGGAGCCGCATGTGCGCGCGTTCGGGCCGGGCGCCCTGCGCGCCTGGGCGGCGGCGCTCGGCCAGCCCACCTTCGAGGGCACGAGCGGCCGCGTGTTCCCCGACGCGCTCAAGGCCTCGCCCCTGCTGCGCGCCTGGCTGGGGCGGCTGGGGGCCGCGGGCGTGACGCTGCGGCCCCGCCACGCCTGGCGGGGCTGGGGGGAAGACGGGGCGCTGCTGTTCGAGGGCGAACCGCCCGTGCGTCCGCGGGCGACGATCCTGGCGCTCGGCGGGGCGAGCTGGCCGCGGCTGGGGTCGGACGGGGGCTGGGCGCCCCTGCTGGCGGCCCGCGGCGTGGAGCTCGCGCCGTTCCGGCCGGCCAACTGCGGCTTCGACGTCGCGTGGAGCCCCGTGTTCCGCGAGCGGTTCGCGGGTGCGCCGCTGAAGGGCTGCGCCTTCTCCCACGCCGGCCGCACGGTGCGGGGCGAGGCGGTGGTCACCGGCTACGGGCTGGAGGGCGGGGCGGTCTACGCGCTCGGCGCCGCCCTGCGCGAGGCTGCGGCGGCGCAGGGCCGGGCGACGCTTCGGCTCGACCTCAAGCCAGACGTGACCGTCGAGGCGTTGGCCCGGCGGCTGGCGGGCGCGCCGCGGGGCGCCAGCCTGGCCAACCGGCTGCGCGGGGCGGCGCGCCTGCCGCCCGTGGCCGCCGCCCTGCTGCGCGAGGCGCCCGGCCTGGCCGAGGCGGCGGCGGACCCCGCCGCGCTGGCCGCGCGCATCAAGGCGCTGCCCGTGGTGCTGAGCGGCCCTCGCCCGCTGGAGCGCGCCATCTCCACCGCCGGCGGGATCGCCTGGGCGGGGGTGGGCGGCGACCTGGGCCTCCTCGCCCTGCCCGGCGTGTGGGCGGCCGGCGAGATGCTGGACTGGGAGGCGCCCACCGGCGGCCACCTGCTCACCGCCTGCTTCGCCACGGGGGCGGCGGCGGGCCGCGCCGTGGCCGAAGCGCTCGCCTGACGTGCCCATCGGCGACGCCGCCGCCTATCGCCCCGCCGGGCGGTAGGTCTGCGCCACCGCGCCGCCCGGAAAGGCCTGGGAGCTCACCAGCTCCAGCCGCAGGGGCCCGGCTAGGCCGGAGAACAGCGGCAGGCCCTCGCCCAGGGCCACGGGGGCCACGACGAGAACGAACCGGTCCACCAGCCCCGCGGCGATCAGGCTGCGGGCGAAGCTGACCCCGCCGTGCGCCATGATCGGCGCGCCCCCCTGCCCCTTCAGCCGCCCGATCTCCTCCGCCAGGTCGCCGCTGGCCACGTAGGCGCGCGCCCAGCTCTCGGCGCCGGGCTGCCGGTCGGCGACGGGCGCTGCGCCCACGCCCTCCAGCACCGCCGCCCCCCGCCGGGAGAAGACGGCCTTGGGGATCCTGTTCATAGGCGGCGCGAACTGGTCTGCGGAGGTGGCCCAGTAGTCGGCCATCCCCACGAAGCTGCGGCTGCCCATGATGTGCAGACCGGCGCCGGCGATCGTCTGCACGCCCCAGGCCTTGGCCTCCTGGTCGGCGCCGAACATCCAGGTGTTCCGGCCGTCCAGGTCGCCGACGAAGCCGTCGACCGACATGCCCATCTTTAAGATCAGCTCTCGCACGGCGTGCTCCCCGCTCCGGTTTCGCCGAAGGATGGGCGAGATCGACGCGCGCCGACAGCTCGCCACCCGATCCGGCTCACGGCGCCGGCCGCGCGGCATGGCCTGCCGACCGCGGCCGGGATACTCCCCCTCCCATGGCGCAGAAAACGCGGAAGCCCGAGGCGGAGATCGAGGTCGAGGGGCAGCCCTATGTCTGGCGCGTCCAGCGGCAGCCCGTGTGGTCCAGCGACACGGCGGGATGGCGAGGCATGGCCATCGCCGTCCGCCACCGGGAAGGCCAGCGCGACGCGGTGCTGGAGTTCCCGCCCGCCCCGCCCCCGCGACGGGGCACGCCGCTGATCCAGCCCTCGCAGGTTCCTCACGAGGTCGTGGCCAGAGCCATCACCTCGGCCATCGCGGCGGGCTGGGACCCGCTCTCCCGCGGCAAGACCGTCGCCATCGTGGTGGACGACACGGGCGGGTGACGCCGCCGCTACGCCTCGGCCAGCCCATACGCCGCGTGCAGGGCGCGGACGGCGAGTTCGGTGTAGGCGGCCTCGATCAGCACGCTGATCTTGATCTCGCTGGTGGAGATCACCTGGATGTTCACGCCCTTCTCGGCCAGGGCGCCGAACATGGTCTTGGCGACGCCCGTGTGGCTGCGCATGCCGACGCCCACGACGGAGACCTTGGCCACCTCCTCGTCCAGCTCCATGGCCTCGAAGCCGATCTCGGCCTGGTGGCTCTGCACGATCTGCATGGCGCGGGCGGCGTCGCGCTTGCCCACGGTGAAGCTCATGTTCGCCACGTCGGTGGTGCGCGCCCGGCTCTGGACGATCATGTCCACGTTGACGTTGGCGTCGGCCAGGCCCTCGAAGATCTTCTGGCTCACCCCCGGATGGTCGGGCAGGCCGAACAGGGTGATCTTGGCCTCGTCGCGGCTGTAGGCCACGCCCGAGACGATGCGCTTCTCCACGATGGTCTCCTCGTCGCAGACGACGGTGCCGACGTCGTTGGCGGCTCGCCGAAGGTCTTCCGGTTCGGTGAACGACGACAGCACGCGCAGGGGCACGCGCTGGGCCATGGCCAGCTCCACCGAGCGGGTCTGCAGCACCTTGGCCCCCAGCGAGGCCATCTCCAGCATCTCCTCGTACGAGATGCGCGGGAGGCGGCGGGCGCGGCGCTCGATGCGCGGGTCGGTGGTGTAGACGCCGTCCACGTCGGTGTAGATGTCGCAGCGCTCGGCCTTGAGCGCGGCGGCGATGGCGACCGCCGAGGTGTCGGACCCGCCCCGGCCCAGCGTGGTGATGCGCCCGTCGGGCGTCACGCCCTGGAAGCCGGCCAGCACCGCGATCTGCCCGCCGTCCACGGCCGCGCAGAGCGCCCCGGCCGGGATGTCCTCGATGCGCGCGCGGCCATGCGCGGCGTCGCACAGGATCGGGGCCTGCCAGCCCAGCCAGCTGCGCGCGTTCAACCCCATGGCCCGCAGCGTCATGGCCAACAGGCCCGCGGTGACCTGCTCGCCGGAGGCCACCACCACGTCGTACTCGTCGTCCGACGAGGGCAGGCCGGCGGCGGCGGGGCCGATGGCGTCGGTCCAGGCGACCAGCTTGTTGGTCTCGCCGCTCATGGCCGAGACGACCACGGCGATGCCCCGTCCGCTCCGCGCCTCGGCGGCCACCAGCCGGCCCACGCGGGCGATCCGCTCCAGGTCGGCCACGGAGGTGCCGCCGAACTTCATGACGAGCCGGGAGGTCATCGCTCTGGCCTCTAGCGGCTCACTGTCCGTGCTAACAAGCCCGCATGACCGAGACCTACGCGCACGCCGCCGGCGCCAGCGTCGACCCCGCCGACGTCGACCGCTTCAGCCGCATCGCCGCCGAGTGGTGGGACCCGCGCGGCAAGTTCGCCCCGCTGCACCGCTTCAACCCCCAGCGCCTGCAGTTCGTGCGCGAACTGGCCCTGGCCCGCTTCGGCCGCGACCCCCGCGCCGCCAGGCCGTTCGAGGGCCTGCGCCTCTTGGACATCGGCTGCGGCGGAGGTCTGCTGGCCGAGCCCATGACGCGGCTCGGCTTCGCCGTCACCGGCGTGGACGCGTCGGAGCGCAACATCGGCACGGCGCGCGTGCACGCCGAGGCGGGCGGCCTGAACATCGACTACCGCTGCGCCACCGCCGAGAGCCTGCTCGACGCGGGCGAGCGCCCGTTCGACCTCGTGCTGAACATGGAGGTGATCGAGCACGTGGCCGACCCCGCGCGCTTCCTGCGCGACACCGCCCGGCTGGTGGCCCCTGGCGGGGCCATGGTGGTCGCCACCCTGAACCGCACGCTCAAGTCGCTGGCGCTGGCCAAGGTGGGCGCGGAGTACGTGCTCGGCTGGCTGCCCCGCGGCACGCACGACTGGCGCAAGTTCCTCAAGCCCGCCGAGCTGCGCGCCTTCCTCGACGGGGAGCCGGGGGTGACCGTGCGCGGCCCGGTGGGCGTGACCTACAAGCCGCTGTCGGCCGCCTGGGCGACCTCGGCCGACGCGGACGTGAACTACATGATGGTGGTCGAGCGCGGCTGACCCCATGCTAGCAGAGGGTGTGTGGCGGACCCTCTCAACCGCTCATCCCGGCGAAGGCCGGGACCCAGTTGCGGGAGCGCAGATGCAAGAACTCGCCATCCGGGCGCCGAGCGCGGGACCACGGCTGGAACTGGGTCCCGGCCTCCGCCGGGATGCGCGGCAGAGCTGAGCGATGTGCTTCTCGGCGGAGGCCGACTTCGTCGCGGCCGGGGTGATCGGGGCGGTGGGCGCGGCCACCCTGATGCAGGCGCGCCGGCCGGAGGCGCTGCCCCTGGCCGCCCTGCCCGCCCTGTTCGCCCTGCACCAGTTGACCGAGGGCTTCGTCTGGCTCGGCATGGACGGGCGGCTGGGGGCGGAGGCGACGCACCGCGCCACCTTCCTCTTCATGCTCTACGCCCAAGCAATCCTGCCCGCGATCGTGGCGCCCGCAGTGGCGCTGCTGGAGCCCGAGCGCGGGCGCAGGCTCGGCATGTGGGCGCTGGCGGCGGTGGGCGTGGGACTCGGCCTGTGGGCCACGGCGGGGCTGATCTCCGCGCCGAACACGGTTGCGGTGGAGGGCCGGTGCCTGGCCTTCCGCAACCCGGTCACCAATCACCCCTGGGTGGCCTTCACCTACGCCCTGCCCACCTGCGGGGCGCCGCTGCTGTCGAGCCACCGCGTCGTGCGGCTGTTCGGGGCGGGGGCGCTGGCGGGCTTCGCGCTGGTCCTGGCGGTCAAGGCGTACGCGCTCACCTCGATCTGGTGTCTGGTGGTGGCGAGCCTGTCGGTGGTGCTCTACGCCCAGTTCCGCGCCGGGCGCTTCGCCCCGCCGGCGGAGGTCAGCCCGGCGTGAGGGCCCGCCTGCTCGCGCTGGTCGCGGCGCTGTGGCTGGCGGCCTCGCCGGCCCTGGCGTGGCTGGGCGACGGGCACATGACCACGGGCGCCCTGGCCTACGACGCGCTCATGCGCCGCGACCCCCGGGCGGTGGCCGCCGTGCTGCGCCTGATGCGCGCGCACCCCGACCGGGCGCGGTTCGACGCCAACCTCGGCGCGCTGGAGGGGGCGGCGCGGGACCGGCGCACCTTCGAGCTGATGGCCCGCTGGCCCGACGAGGTGCGCCGCACGCCCTACGACCGCGACAGCTGGCACTACGACCAGAAGGTCGTGTCAGGCGTGCGCTACGCCCTGCCCTTCGCCTTCGGCGGTGCGCGGCGGGCGTTCGGGAGCAACCTGCGCCTGGCCCGCGACGGCCGGGCGCCCTCGGGCGACCGCGCCGTCGCCCTGTGCTGGCTGTTCCACATCGTGGGCGACATGCACCAGCCGCTGCACGCCGGCATGTGGATGGACGCGCGCTTCCCCCTTACCGACGAGGGCGGCAACAGGAGCTGGGTGCGCGCCGCCCCGGGCGAGCCGCCGCAGAAGCTGCACTGGTTCTGGGACTCGGCGGGCGGGCTCGGCGCCAACCACCGGGAGAGCCCCGCGGCGCTGGAGGCCGCCGTGGCCGCCGCGCACCCCGACGACGGCGCCGCCGTGCCGGACGCGGCGGACTACGACCGCTGGACGGGCGCCAGCCGCGAGCTGGCGCGGAACACGGTCTACCGCCGGGGCGCGCTGGCGATCGCCCCGCGGCCGGAGGAGGCGAAGGCGCTGCCGGCCGACTATGTCGCCCGCACCCGCACCGTCGCTCTCGAACGCCTGGCGCTCGCCGGACGGCGATTGGGCGCGCTGTTGGTCGGCCTCCGCTGACCTGCCTCTCCCTCCCCCTCGTGGGGAGGGGGGACCAGCCGAAGGCTGGTGGGTGGGGGGCCGCGGGCACACCGTCCGGCGTCGAGCGTGTGGGACCCCCGCCCACCCCGCTTCGCGCGGTCCCCCCTCCCCACAAGGGGGAGGGAGAGATCCTAGGCCGCGCGCTCCCTCTCGGCGGACCCTTCGCCCAGCCAGCCCTGCAGGGCGGCCATCGCGCGGACGCTCATGGCGCGCTTCTTCGACCGGCCCCGCTCCACGCCGGACAGGCGGCGGCCCTCCGCCGTGCGCTTCGGGCCGGTGTCGGCGATGGGCGGCAGGAGGCCGTAGTTGATGTTCATCGGCTGGAACGAGCCGCGGCCGGCGAGCAGGTGCCCGCCGGTGACGTGGGCGGTGAGCGCGCCCAGCGCCGTCTCGGGCGGCGGCGCCTCGGGCGCACGGCCCAGCGCCTCGGCGGCCGCGTAGCGCCCGGCGAGCAGGCCCGTGGCCGCGCTCTCGACGTAGCCCTCCACCCCCGTCACCTGCCCGGCGAAGCGCACGCGGGGATCGGCGCGCAGCCGCAGCAGGCCGTCCAGCAGGCGCGGGCTGTTGAGGAAGGTGTTGCGGTGCAGGCCGCCCAGGCGGGCGAACTGCGCCCCCTCCAGCCCCGGGATCATCCGGAAGACCTCGGCCTGCGCGGCGTGCTTCAGCTTGGTCTGGAAGCCGACCATGTTGAACAGGGTGCCGAGCGCGTTGTCCTGGCGCAGCTGCACCACGGCGTGCGGCTTCACGCCGGGCGCGTGCGGGTTGGTGAGCCCGACGGGCTTCATCGGCCCGTGCCGCAGGGTCTCGCGCCCGCGCTCGGCCATCACCTCGATGGGCAGGCAGCCGTCGAAGTAGGGCACGTGCTCCCACGCCTTGAACTCGGCCTTTGGGCCGGCGAGCAGCGCGTCGACGAAGGCCTCGTACTGGTCGCGGTCGAGCGGGCAATTGATGTAGGCGGCCGCGTCGCCGCCCGGCCCCTCCTTGTCGTAGCGCGACTGCCGCCAGGCGCGGCCCATGTCGAGGCTGTCGAAGTGCACGATGGGCGCGATGGCGTCGAAGAAGGACAGGCTCTCCTCCCCGGTCCGCGCCAGGATCGCCGCGGCGAGCGCCGGGCTGGTGAGCGGGCCGGTGGCCAGGATCACGCTGCGCCAGTCGGCGGGCGGCCAGCCGCCGACCTCGCCGCGCTCGACCCGCACGCGCGGGTGCGCCTTCAGCCGCTCGGTGACGCGCGCGCTGAAGCCGTCCCGGTCCACGGCGAGCGCGCCGCCGGCGGGCACCTGGCTGACGTCGGCGCAGGCCATGATCAGCGAGCCGCACGTGCGCATCTCCGCGTGCAGCAGGCCCACCGCGTTGTGCTCCCAGTCGTCGGACCGGAAGCTGTTGGAGCAGACCAGCTCGGCGAAGCCGTCGGTGTGGTGCGCGTCGGTGCCCACCACCGGCCGCATCTCGTGCAGCACCACCTGCGCACCGGCCTCCGCCGCCTGCCAGGCCGCCTCCGAGCCGGCCAGGCCCGCGCCGACGATGTGGATCTCGCTCATCGGCTCCCTCTAGCCGCCGCGCCCGCTTGCCGGAAGCGCGTCCGCGGGCGAGGGTCGCGCCGGGGTTGCAGACGGGGTTGCAGGGGCGGGTGATGAGCGACGTTCGACTGACGCATGGGCGCCGGTTCTCGGCCACGGAGGCGGCGTTCGCCGGCTTCCGGCTGCTGCGGCGCGAGCCCGTGGTGGGGCTGACCTGGGCGGGGCTGATGCTCGCCCTGGGTCTGGCGTTCGGCGCCGTGACGGTCGTGGCCGTCGGTCCCGTCCTGGCCGAGATGGCGGCGGCGGGCGCGCAGCCCGATCCGGCCGTTCAGATGCGCCTCGTCGGCCGGCTGCTGCCGCTCTACGCCCTGTCCTTCCCGCTGGCCCTGGCGCTGTACGGCGTGTTCTACGCGGCGGTGAACCGGGCGATCCTGCGGCCCCAGGACAAGGGCTTCGCCTACCTGCGCCTCGGCGCCGACGAGCTGAAGCAGGTCGGCGTGCTGTTCCTGTACGGCCTGGTGGTGTTCGCCGTGTACCTCGTCACCATCATCCTGATGGTCGTGCTGGGCGTCGCGGTGGGGGTGGGCGCCGCCGCGACGGGCTCCGGGTCTCCAGGGCCGGCCGCGGTGGGGGTCGTGATCGCGCTGGTGTTGCTCGGCCTCGCCATGTTCGGCGCGGTTCTGTTCGTGGGCGTGCGCCTGTCGCTTTGCACAGCCATCACCTTCGACACCGGGATCGTCGACCTGTTCGGCTCATGGCGGATGACGCGCAAGCGGTTCTGGCCGCTGTTCGGCGCCTTCCTGCTCGCCTGGCTGGTGAGCGTCGCGCTGTGGCTGGTGCTGGCGCTGCTGTTCGGAGTGATCGCGGCGGCCACCGGGGGCGGCCTGCAGGCGGCGGGCACGATCTTCGCGCCGCGGACGGACAGCCTGGCCGCCTACTTCGCCCCGACGCAGCTCGTGTGGCTGGCGCTGAGCTCGGGCATGAGCGCGGTGTTCGTGGCGGTGCTGATCGGCGTCAGCGCCGACGCCTATGCGCAGATCCGGGCGGAGACGACGCCCGAGGCCGTCTTCTAGGCACGCGGCTTGCCGCGCGGCGCGGGCCGTCCCGCCCCGGGGCGGCGGGAGGCCGCATGCGCGCAGACGGGATGGAGGCGGGGGCGGCGCTGGCCGCAGGCGCGCGCCTGCCCGCCGTCGCCGCGCGCCGCGCCTGGGCGCCGCTGGGGCTGACCGCCGTCGCCCAGGCGCTGGTGTTCGCCGCGCCGCGCCTGCCGGCTTCGGGCGAGGCCGCCGTGGCGCTGGGCTGGACAGGGCTGGCGCTCGGCGTCCTGGCGCTCGGCCCCAAGCTCGGCGCGCTGCAGCGGCTCGCCCAGGGCGGGCGACTGGCCGACGGGCTCGGCGCGGGCGGCCTCCAGTGGGACCGGGTGGAGGGCCGGCTGCTCGCAACGGCCGTGGCGCTCACGGGGCTGGCGGGCGCGTTCGCCGCGACGCTGGCCGCGCCCGCCCTGGCCTGGCTGGGCGCGGGCGGCTCCGCGCCGCTGCTGGCCGCCCCGCTCGGCGCGGGCGTGCTCCTGGCCTTGCTCGCCCTCGGCCGATTCGCGGTGACGCTGGCGGCGGACGCGGCGGAGGCCGGCGCGCCGTTCGCCCGGGGCTGGCGGCTCACGCGCGGGCGGCCGCTCGCGCCGGGGCTGGTGCTGGCGGCGGCGCTGCTGGCGCCCCTGGCGGCGCTGGCCGCCGCGGGCGCGGGGATGGACGGCGCCCTGGCCGCCGCCGGCCGCGGCTGGACCCTGCCCGGGGCGCTCGGCGCAGGGCTGCTGCTGGGCGCGGCCGCCCAGTTCGGGGCCGCCCCGTGGCTCGCCGGAGCGCTGGCGCGGCTCTACCTCGGGGCGCTCGCCCGCGAGCAGAGCGAATCCTCGGGTGATCGCGGAGCGCAGGCGTCCTATACGGCCGCCCCGAGCCCGCCGGATCCCGCCGCCCCATGACCGCCTTGCCTATCGTCGACACCGCGCTGGAGGGGTTCCGCATCACCCGCGAGCGCCCGCTGGCGGTGCTGGCCTGGGGCGGCGTGATCCTGATCGGCCAGGCGCTGACCACGGCGCTCCTGGTCAACAGCGGCGCGGGCGAGGCCCTGGAGGCCTTCCGCGCCGCCGGCCCGCCCACCCTGGGCGCGGCGGACCCCGAGCGCGCGGCCCTGCTGGCGCGCGCGGCGCCCGGGGTGCTGGGGGCGAGCGGCTTCGGCCTGTTGGCGAACGTGGTGGTGCTGACGGCGCTGCTCCGGGCCGTGCTGCAGCCCGATCGGGCCCGCTTCGGCTTCCTGCGGGTGGGGCTGGAGGAGTTGCGGCAGCTGGGCGTGACCCTGTCGATCCTCCTGCTGTCGATGCTGGGCTTCGTGATGGTGTTCAGCGCCGCCGCGCTGCTGGCCGCGCCGCTGGCGGCGGGCGGGAACAGCCAGTTCGCGGCCGCCCTGGCGCTGACGGGGGGCGTCGTCGCCGGGCTGTACCCCGCCGTCCGACTGTCGCTCGCCCCCGCGCTGTCGCAGGCCGAGGGGAAGTTTGCGCTGGTCCCCGCCTGGGCGCTGACCCGCGGCCTGTTCTGGCCGCTGCTGGGCGCCTACGTCATCGCCGCGGCGCTGACGGCGGTGGTGGCCGTGATGGCGGGCGTGGTGCTGACCGCGGGATGGGCGCTGGTGGCCGGCGGCGGCGTGGCGGGGGCCGCGGCGGTGCTGCAGCCCGACCTGCGCACCGTGGCCGGCGCGCTCTCGCCGCCGTCCATCGCGGCGCTGGCCTTCAACGCCGTGCTGGCCGCCTTCCTGCTGACGCTGGTGGCGGCCCCTACAGCGGCGGCGCTGAAGGTGCTGGGCCGCGCGCGTTAGACGCTGCCGCCTGGGTCGAAGGGCCCCTTGTCCGCTCGTCCCGGCGGAGGCCGGGATGAGCGGAGAACGACGGTGCAACGCTAGGCGCGGCGGCGCTTCTTCTCCGTGGCCGGCAGGGCGGCGACGCGCGCCAGCCGCCGGGCCTCGTGCCGGTCCAAGAGGGTGTCGAGGTAGCGGCCGGTCCAGCTCGTCGGGTTCTTGCTGACCACCTCGGGCGTGCCCACGGCCACGATCTCGCCGCCGCCGTCGCCGCCCTCCGGCCCGAAGTCCAGGAGCCAGTCGGCGGTCTTCACCACGTCCAGGTTGTGCTCGATCACCACCATGGTGTTGCCCGCGTCCACCAGCTCGTGGAGCACCTCCAGCAGCTTCTTCACGTCCTCGAAGTGCAGGCCGGTGGTGGGCTCGTCCAGGATGTACAGCGTGCGGCCGGTGGCGCGGCGCGACAGCTCCTTGGCCAGCTTCACGCGCTGCGCCTCGCCGCCGGAGAGCGTGGTGGCCGGCTGGCCCACCTTCACGTAGCCGAGGCCCACCTGGGCCAGGCTCAGCATCTTGTCGCGGATCGGCGGCACGGCCTTGAAGAAGTCCGCCGCCTCCTCGACCGTCATGTCGAGCACCTCGCTGATGCTCTTGCCGCGGAACAGGATCTCCAGCGTCTCGCGGTTGTACCGCTTGCCCTTGCAGACGTCGCAGGTGACGTAGACGTCGGGCAGGAAGTGCATCTCGATCTTGATCAGGCCGTCGCCCTGGCAGGCCTCGCAGCGGCCGCCCTTCACGTTGAACGAGAACCGGCCGGGGCCGTAGCCGCGCGCCTTGCTCTCGGGCAGGCCCGAGAACCAGTCCCGGATCGGGCCGAAGGCGCCGGTGTAGGTGGCCGGGTTCGAGCGCGGGGTGCGGCCGATCGGGCTCTGGTCGATGTCGATGACCTTGTCGAAGTGCTCCAGCCCCTCGAGCCGCTCGTAGGGCGCGGGCGCGTCCGACGCGTTGTTCAGCCGCCGGGCCGCCGCCTTGTACAGCGTCTCGATGGTGAAGGTGCTCTTGCCGCCGCCGCTGACGCCGGTGACGCAGGTGAAGGTCCCGACCGGGATCTCGCCCGTGACGTCCTTCAGGTTGTTGCCGCGCGCGCCGGTGATCTTCAGCCGCTTCTTGCCGATGGGCCGCCGCTTCTCCGGCACGGCGATCTCGCGGTCGCCGATCAGGTACTGGCCGGTGATCGAAGCCTTGGACGCCATGATGTCGGCGGGCGTGCCCTCCGCGATCACCGCCCCCCCGTGCACGCCGGCGGCGGGGCCCATGTCGATCACGTGGTCGGCGGTGAGGATCGCCTCCTCGTCGTGCTCCACCACCAGCACCGAGTTGCCGAGGTCGCGCAGGCCCTGGAGGCTGTTCAGCAGCCGCGTGTTGTCGCGCTGGTGCAGGCCGATGCTCGGCTCGTCGAGCACGTACAGCACGCCCGTCAGCCCCGAGCCGATCTGCGAGGCCAGGCGGATGCGCTGGCTCTCCCCGCCCGACAGGGTGCCGGAGGCGCGCGACAGGCCGAGGTAGTCGAGCCCCACATCGTTCAGGAACCGCAGGCGGTCGTTGATCTCCTTCAGGATGCGCCGGGCGATCTCCGCCTGCTTCGGCGTCAGGTTGGCGTCCAGCTCGGTGAACCACGCGCGCGCGTCGCGTATCGCGAGGGTGGAGATCTGGGCGATGGACTTGGCGGCCACCTTCACGGCCAGCGCCTCGGGCTTCAGCCGCTGGCCGCCGCAGGCGTCGCACGGGGTCTGCGCCTGGTAGCGGCCGAGCTCCTCGCGCACCCAGGCCGAGTCCGTCTCGCGCCAGCGCCGCTCCAGGTTGGGCAGCACGCCCTCAAACGGCTTAGAGACCTCGTACTTCCGCGCCTGGTCGTCGTAGGTGAACTTCACCTTCTCCGCGCCGGTGCCGTGCAGGATCACCTGCCTGGCGGTGTCCGGCAACTCGCGCCACGGCTTGTCCATGCTGAAGCCGTAGTGGCGGCTCAGCGCCTGCAGCGTCTGCGTGTAGAGCGGGCTCGGCCCGCGCGCCCAGGGCGCCACCGCGCCCTTGTGCAGCGCCTTGTCCGGATCCGGCACCGCCAGCTCGGCGGTGAACTTCAGCTTCTGGCCCAGGCCGTCGCACACGGGGCAGGCCCCGGCCGGATTGTTGAACGAGAACAGCCGCGGCTCGATCTCGGTGATGGTGAAGCCGGAGACCGGGCAGGCGAACCGCTCGGAGAACAAGAGCCGCCTGGGCTCCGTCTCGCCGGGCTCCAAGTCGGCCCACTCGGCGGTGGCCAGCCCGTCCGCCAGCTTGAGCGCCTGGTCGATGGAGTCGGCGAGGCGCTGCTCCAGCCCCGCCTTCACCACGATGCGGTCCACCACCACGTCGATATCGTGCTTGAACTTCTTGTCGAGCGCCGGCGCGTCCTCGATCAGCATCATCTCGCCGTCGATCTTCACGCGTTGGAAGCCCGCGCGCTGCCACTCGGCCAACTCCTTGCGGTACTCGCCCTTGCGGTCGCGCACGACGGGGGCGAGCAGGTTCAGCCGGGTGCCCTCGGGCAGGGCCATCACCCGGTCCACCATCTGGCTGACGGTCTGGCTCTCGATCGGCAGGCCCGTCACCGGCGAGTAGGGCGCCCCGATCCGCGCCCACAGCAGGCGCATGTAGTCATGGATCTCCGTCACCGTTCCGACGGTGGAGCGGGGGTTCTTGCTGGTGGTCTTCTGCTCGATGGAGATCGCGGGGCTCAGGCCCTCGATCAGATCCACGTCCGGCTTGCCGGCCAGCTCCAGGAACTGGCGGGCGTAGGCCGACAGGCTCTCCACGTACCGCCGCTGCCCCTCGGCGTAGATCGTGTCGAAGGCGAGCGAGCTCTTCCCCGATCCCGACAGGCCGGTGATGACGACGAGCTTCTCCCGCGGGATGTCGACATCGACCCCCTTCAGGTTGTGCTCGCGGGCGCCGCGCACGCGGATGGAGGCGTTCGGGTCGGTCATGCTCGGTCCGGACGGGGAGACCGCCATATGTAGGTCGTCCAGCCCGCGGTTCACGTGGAACATAGCAGGAACCACGCGAGTCGCCACGTCCCCCTCACCCCGACCCTCTCCCGCATGCGGGAGAGGGAGCCACCGCCTGAACCCCTCCCGCTCGCGGGAGAGGGAGGGGCCGCCGCGCAGCGGTGGGAGGGTGAGGGCTACGGCGCGCCGATCATCTTCTCAAGCGCGGCGAACGCGCCGTCATCGCCGTGCTCCAGCACCTCGACATTCCATAGCCGCACGACGCGGAAACCTTACGCGGTCAGGAAGGCGTCGCGCTCCGCATCGCGGGCGTCTCCGTGCTGCCCGCCGTCGCATTCCACGATCAGCCCGGCTTCGATGCAGGCGAAGTCAGCGATGTAGGGGCCGACCGGAACCTGCCGTCGGAACTTCAGCCCGCGGAACCGCCTACCGCGCAGCAACCGCCACACCGCCTGCTCGGCTCGCGTCGGATCGTGCCGCATCTCGCGGGCGAAGCCGATCAGCCGCTGGTCGCGCGGGTGCATGGGACGAGCGTAGCATAGCCCTCACCCTCCCACCGCTTCGCGGCGGGCCCCTCCCTCTCCCGCTTGCGGGAGAGGGGTTCTCGCCCTAGCTTCCGGCCCCTTTCCGACCCGCCCCCTCGCGCGGGACCGTCCGCGCGCCCGGAGTCTTCATGTTCGCCACCACCGCCCAGGCCCAGACCCCGGGGGCCGCGCCCGCCGGCGGCGGCGGGGCCGACGCGCTCGTCAGCTTCCTGCCGTTCATCCTGCTGATCCCGCTGTTCTACTTCATGATCATCCGGCCGCAGCAGAAGCGGGCCAAGCAGCACCAGGAGCTGATCGGCAAGGTGAAGCGCGGCGACACGGTGGTGATGTCGAGCGGCCTGATCGGCCGCGTCACCCGCGTGGACGACGCGGAGCTGCAGGTGGAGATCGCCCCGACCGTCAACGTGCGCGTGGTCCGCTCCATGATCTCCGAGGTGCGCGCCAAGGGCGAACCGGCCCCGGCCAACGACGCCAAGGCGTAAGGCGACCGTGCTTCAGCTCAGCCGCTGGAAGGTCGCGCTCGTCCTGTTGGCGAGCGTGTTCGGCCTGGTCTTCACCGTGCCGAACCTGCTGCCCGCCTCGGCGACGGCGAGCCTGCCGGGCTTCCTGCGGCAGAAGCTGAACCTCGGCCTCGACCTGCAGGGCGGCAGCTACCTGCTGCTCGAGGTGGACCTGAAGGCGCTCAAGGCCGAGCAGCTGACCAACACGGTGGAGGAGGCGCGGCGCGTCCTGCAGGAGGGCGGGATCGCCTTCTCCGGCCTGGGCGTGCAGGACGGCGTGGTCCGCGTGCGGATCGCCGACCCCGCCAAGCTGGCCGACGCCCAGCGCCGCCTGCAGGAGCTCGCCCCACCGCTGCCGAACGGCGGCGCCGGGCGGGAATTCAACGTCGAGCGGGGCGGCGACGGAACGCTGACGCTGCGGCCATCCTCCCAGTACGACCAGATCTCCTCCTCGCGCGCGGTGGACCAGTCCATCGAGGTGATCCGCCGGCGCATCGACGCCCTGGGCACCCGCGAACCCTCCATCATCAAGCAGGGCCTGAACCGCGTGGTGGTGGAGGCCCCCGGCGAGAGCGACCCGCAGAAGCTGCGCGACATCATCGGGCGCACGGCCAAGCTGTCGTTCCAGATGGTCGACGACGCTGCGCCGCCCGTGGTCGCCCCGGGGGCCATCGCCCCGCCCGGCGACATGATCGTCAAGGGCGACAGCTTCGCGCCCTTCTACACGCTGAAGAAGCGCATCGTGGTCTCGGGCGAGGACCTGGTGAGCGCCAGCCAGGTGTTCGATCCGCAGACCGGCGCGGCCGAGGTCGCGTTCCGCTTCAACGGCCGCGGCGCCCGCCGCTTCGGCGAGGCCACCGCGCAGAACGTCGGCAAGCGCTTCGCCATCGTGCTCGACAACGCGGTGATCTCCGCGCCGGTGATCAACACGCCCATCACCGGCGGCAGCGGCGTGATCCAGGGCAACTTCACGCAGGAGAGCGCGAACGAGCTGTCGCTGCTGCTGCGCTCGGGCGCCCTGCCCGCCCCGCTCAACGTGGAGGACCAGCGCACCGTCTCCGCCGAGCTCGGCGCGGACGCGGTGCGCACCGGGGCGATCTCGCTGGGCATCGGCGCGGTGGCGATCATCGTCTTCATCATCGTCGCCTACGGGTTGTTCGGCGTGTTCGCCGCCGTCGCGCTCCTGGTGAACGTGTTGCTGCTGATCGCCAGCCTGACGGTGACGCAGGCGACGCTGACGCTGCCGGGCGTGGCGGGCCTGATTCTGACTCTGGCCGTGGCGGTGGACGCCAACGTGCTGATCTACGAGCGCATGCGCGACGAGGCGCGGGCCGGGCGCACGCCGCTGATCGCCGCCGACCAGGGCTTCCGCCGGGCGCTGGTGTCGATCATCGACGCCAACGTCACCACGCTGATCTCCGCGGCGATCATGTTCCAGTTCGGCACCGGCCCCGTGCGCGGATTCGCCTGGACGCTGAGCGTGGGCGTGCTCACCTCGCTGTTCACCGCCATCCTCATCACCCAGGTCCTGATCGGCTGGTGGTTCCGCACCACCAAGCCCAAGACCCTGCCGATCTAGGCCCGACCGATGCGCTGGCCCCTCTCCCGCTACCTGCCGCACGACACGAAGTTCGACTTCGTGCGCTGGGCGCCGTTCGCCGCGGCCCTGTCGGCGCTGCTGATCGTCGGCTCGCTCGCCTCCTTCGCCACGCGCGGGCTGAACCTCGGCCTGGACTTCACGGGCGGCACGCAGGTGGAGGTGACCACCGCCGGCCCGCCGCCGCTGGGCGTGCTGCGCGCCGCCCTGCCGGGCCTCGGCGCGCACGACGGCAAGGTGCAGGGCATCGGCCCCAACTCCGCCCTGGTGCGCTTCCGGCCGGAGGGCGCCAACGCCGCGGGCGAGACGCAGCGGGTGATCGACGGCCTGAAGGCGCGCGTGCCCGGCCTCGTAGCCAAGCCCGCCTCCACCGTGGGGGCCAAGGTCTCGGGCGAGCTGTTCCGCTCCGGCTTCCTGGCGCTGGGCGTCGCGATCGGCCTGATGCTGGTCTACATCTGGTTCCGCTTCGGCCTGCAGCAGGGCCTGGGCGCCATCGTGGGCGTGTTCCACGACGTGGTGCTGACGCTGGGCGTGCTCTCCGCCCTGCAGATCGAGTTCTCCACCGAGAGCATCGTCGGGCTGCTGACCGTGATCGGCTACTCGATGAACGAGAAGGTCATCACCTTCGACCGGCTGCGCGAGAACCTGCACAAGTTCCGTCGCACGCCCCTGCGCGAGATCATCAACCTGTCGGAGAACGAGCGCCTCAGCCGCACGGTGATAACGGGCTCGACCGCGCTGCTGGCCCTGTCGGGCGCGCTGTTCATGGGGGGGCCGGCGCTGTTCCCGCTGGTGTTCACCATGGCGTTCGGGATCGTGGTGGGCACCTACTCGTCCATCTACATCGCCCTGCCCGTGGTGCTGCTGTGGGGCGTCAAGCGTGGGGATGACGTGGTCACCTCGCCCACCGCGGGCGGCACGGTCCGGCCCTGACCATGCGCGAGCCGCCGGCGGTCGAGGCCTACGGCGGCGGGGGCTTCCGCGTGACCGGCGAGCGGATCGAGGGCTCGGTCCTGATCCTGGACGACACGACCCGCCCGTGGGCGCCGCGCGCGCTGGCGGCGCTCACGCCCGACGACTTCGCCGAGGTGCTGGCCGCGCCCCGCGCCGCCGTGGAGTTCGTGCTGCTCGGCTGCGGCGCGCGCATCGGCCCCGCCCCCCGCTCCGTGCGCGAGACCCTGGCCGTGGCCAACCTCGGCCTGGAAGTCATGTCCACCGCCGAGGCGTGCCGGCTCTACAACGTGCTGTCGCGCGACGGCCGAAGGATCGCCGCGGCGCTGCTGGCGGTTTAGCCGGCGCATGCCCCTCCCCGACGACTACGCCGCGCACCTGCAGCGCGTGGACCCCGACCGCTGGCTGGCCGCCCGCTTCGTGGAGGAGGAGGCCGCCCGCGACGAGCTCCTGGCGCTCTACGCCCTGAACGACGAGCTGGCCCGCATCGGCGAGAGCGTGCGCGAGCCCATGCTGGGCGAGATGCGCTTCGCCTGGTGGGAGGAGGCGCTGGACGCCGCCTGCGCCGGCCAGGGCGGGCGCGGCCACCCGGCGCTGGAGCCGCTGGCCCCCGCGCTGGCCGCCGGCCGCCTGCCCCGCGCGCCGCTCGACCGGCTGATCGCCGCCCGCTCCGCCGCCGACTTCGCCCGCGCGCCGTTCGCCGACGAGGCCGCCCTGAACCGCTGGCTGGAGGGCACGGCCGGCGCGCTGATGGAGGCGGCCGCCGTGCTGCTCGACCCGGGCGCCGAGGGCTGCGACGCCGCCGCCGCCGGGCGCGCCTGGGGCTGGGCCGGCCTGCTGCGCGCCTCCGACCACTGGGCCGCCCGCGGCCGCCGCTGGACCCCCGCCGACTGGGCCGATCCGCAGGAGCCCGCCGCCCTCGCCGCCATCGTGCGCACCAAGGTGGACGCCGCGCTGTCCGAGGCGCGGGACGCGCTCAAGGGCCTGCCCGTGGCCGCCTTCCCCGCCGTCGCCTACGCCGCCCTGGCCCGCGACTACGCCCGCGGCCGCCAGCCCGGCGACCTGTCCAAGCGCCTGCGCCTGCTCGCGGCGGTGAGCCTGGGGCGGCTGTGACCTCTCCGCCGAACCTCGTCGCCCTCGGACGACGTGGATCACGTCCGAGCACGACGGACGTGTCGCTCACCCCGCCGGCAGCACCGTGGCGGGGTCCACCGGCTTCGCCGGACCCGCGGCGGAGGGCGCGCGCACCTCGAAGTGCAGGCGCGGCGTGTCGGTGGCGCCCGTCTCGCCGGCTTCGCCGATGGACTGGCCCTGCATCACCGTCTGGCGCATGGCCACGCTGATGCGGCCCAGGTGCGCGTAGGCGGTCACCCAGCCGCCCGCGTGCTTCAGGAGCACGAGGTTGCCGAAGGCGCTGATCTCCTTGCCGGCGTAGACCACCTCGCCCGCCGCCGAGGCGCGCACGGCCTCGCCTGGCCGCGCCGCGAGGTCGACGCCGTCGTTGCGCAGCCCCGGCCCCTTCGGCCCGAAGCCGGACAGCACCGCCCCTTTCAGCGGCCAGGCGAAGCGCGAGGGCGGCCCGCCCGTGGGCAGCGGCGGCGGCGCGCGGGTGGAGGCCACGGCCACGGCGGCCAGGGCGTCGGCCTCCGTGCGGCCGCGACGCGTCACGGTGGCGGTGGACTCGCCGAGGTCGGCCGCCGTGACCCCGCGCGGCAGGCTGTTGGGCGCGGGCGTCAGCACCGGCGGCCGGGTCGGCGCGGGGCTGGCGTAGCGGATCGGCGGGGTCTTGGGCGGGAGCTTCAGCCGCAGGCCGGAGGGCAGGTCGTAGGGCGGCTCCAGCCCGTTCAGCTCGGCGATGGCGCGGACCGAGGTGCTGTAGCGCCCCGCCACGTCGAACACGCTCTCCCCGTCCTCGACCAGGATCTCCGTCGGGCGGCCGGGGGCGGGAGCCACGGCGCGCACCGGCGCCGGCGTGGGCGCTGCGGGCGCCCGCGCGGTCGCCGAGGCGCGGTCCCGACGCGACGCGGCGGACGGCTCCCGGCGCGCGGTCCGGCTTCGACCGCCGAGGACCTTCTTGGCGTAGGCCTCGTCCGCCGCCTCCTCGCGCTGGCGGGCCCGGCGCTCGCGCGCGGTCTCCTTACCCCGCCGGGAGGTGGGCGCAGCCTCGTCCTTCGCGGCGCGGGTCTTCCTGCCGGCGCGCGTGCTCACGGCCTCCGGCTCGGCGCGGTGCGAGCGGAGGGCGCGCGCCTCGCGCCGCTCGGACTCGTCGCGCGAGGCGGCGTAGCGGGGCGAGGCGCAGGCGGCCACGGCCGCGGACAGCAGCACCGGCCAGAGCACGAGATGGAAGATCGCGGGTCGCATGCCGCTCCGTCGCCCCAGCCGAACAGACACGGCCGAGCCCCCGCCAGCCGACCCCAGGGTTAGCTTGCGCCGGGCTCCTTCGCCACCCCGGGCAGCAGCGGCACGAAGCGCACCTCGCCCAGGGGCTCCTCGCGGAAGCCGCCGGCGCCGTCGCCCACGAAGCGGATCAGCTGCTGCACGGCGCCGCGGCCGACGGGCGCCACCAGCACGCCCTTGGGCTTGAGCTGCGCCAGGAGCGCGCGGGGCGTGCCGGGCGCGGCGGCGGTGACCAGCACGCGGTCGAAGGGCGCCTGCTCGGGCCAGCCCTCGCCGCCGTCGCCGAAGCGGCTGATCACGTTCTGGAAGCCCAGGCCCTTCAGCCGCGCCTCCGCCTCGCCCAGCAGCGTGCGGTAGCGCTCCACCGTGTAGACATAGCGCACCAGCTTCGCGAGCACGGCGGTCTGGTAGCCGGAGCCGGTGCCGATCTCGAGCACCCGGTGGCGCCCCTCCACGGTCAGCGCCTGCGTCATGAGGCCGACGATCTGCGGCTGGCTGATGGTCTGGCCGCAGGCGATGGGCAGGGCCGAGTCCTCGAACGCCCGGTCGCGGAACAGCTCTGGGGTGAACAGGTCGCGCGGCGTGCCCTCGATCGCCTTCAGCACCGCGGGGTCGGTGACGCCCGCCTCCCGCAGGGAGAGCACGAGGGCGGCGAGGCGCGGATCGGGCCCGCTCATGCCCGCCCCGCGCTCATTCCGCCGCCTTCAGCTTCGGCACGGCCCCGCCCAGGAGGCCCTTCAGCCGGTGCGCCGTCTCGCGGTGCGTCAGGTCGATGTGCAGCGGCGTGACGGAGATGCGGCCGCCGTACACCGCGTGCAGGTCCGTGCCCTCCGGCGGGGCGCCGCCGGCGCCCTTGAAGCCCATCCAGTAGTAGTCCCGGCCGCGCAGGTCGGTGCGGCGCTCGGCGTGCATGTGGCCCTGGTCGCGGGCGCCCTGGCGGGTGACCTCCACCGCCCGCACCTCCTCGGGCGGCAGATCGGGGAAGTTGACGTTCATCACCACATCGGCGGGCCAGCCCGCCTCCACCAGGCGCTGGATCACGCCCGGCGCGTGGGCGACGGCGGTCTGGAACAGGGCGGGCAGGTCGTCGTGGAAGCGCGTCAGCGCCTGGCTGAGCGCGATGGAAGGCACGCCGAGCGCCATGCCCTGCAGCGCGCCGGCCACGGTGCCCGAGAAGGTCACGTCCTCCGCGATGTTTTGCCCGCGGTTCACGCCGGAGAGCACGAGGTCGGGCGGCCCGGGCATCAAGTCCTGGATGGCCAGCAGAACGCAGTCCGTGGGCGTGCCGGCCACGCGCCACTCGCGCGGGCGCACCTGCTGCACGCGGATCGGCTGGCTGAGCGTCAGCGCGCGGCTGGCGCCCGACTGCTCGACCTCGGGCGCGGCCACCCACACGTCGTCCGACAGCTCGGCGGCGATGGCGCGCAGGGCGTCGAAGCCCTCGGCGTGGAAGCCGTCGTCGTTGGTGAGGAGGATGCGCATCTAGCGCGAGCCACCCGGCAGCACCGTCGCCCTCGGGCTCGACCCGAGGGCCGAGCGTCGTGAGCCGGGCCGCTGAAGCGGCTGCAAGCCGCCGGCACGATCTGCGCCCGGCCCTCGGGTCAAGTCCGAGGGCGACGGGAAGGAAGTCGTGGGATGGAAAGTCATTGTTGACGGCCTATCCGCTCGATCCCGCCCATGTACGGCACGAGCGCGGGCGGCACGGCGATGCTCCCGTCCGCCTGCTGGTAGTTCTCCAGCACCGCCACCAGCGTGCGGCCCACCGCCAGGCCCGAGCCGTTCAGCGTGTGGACGAAGCGCGTCCCCTTCTCGCCGGCGGCCTTGCAGCGCGCGTCCATGCGGCGGGCTTGGAAGTCGCCGCAGTTGGAGCAGGAGCTGATCTCGCGATATCGACCCTCCGACGGCAGCCACACCTCCAAGTCGTAGGTCCTGGCGGCGCTGAAGCCCATGTCGCCCGCGCACAGCAGCATGCGGCGGTAGGGCAGGCCCAGCCGCTCCAGCACCGCCTCGGCGCAGGCGGTCATACGCTCGTGCTCGGCGTCGGACTGCTCGGGCGTGGTGATGGAGACCAGCTCCACCTTGTAGAACTGGTGCTGCCGGATCATCCCCCGCGTGTCCCGCCCCGACGCCCCCGCCTCCGACCGGAAGCTGGGCGTGAGCGCGGTCATCCGCAGCGGCAGCTGCTCCTCCGGCGTGATCTCCTCGCGGACGAGGTTGGTGAGGGAGACTTCGGCCGTGGGGATGAGCCAGAGCGGCTCCTTCCCAAGTAAAGATTTCTCGATGACCGGATCGACAGACTGCTGCAGGAAAAAGTGCCTCAGAAAGTCATCAATTGTCTCGGCGTGCCAGTCGGTCGACTCGGGCTCATCAGGGTCTCGTTCGAGAGACACCCCGCTCTGCTTCCAGAGACCGAGCTTGTGGGTCAGGTCTCCTTGGATAGCGTCGCGCCAGACTTGCGTATCGACGCTACCGAAGGTTGCGCCGAATAGATCATCCTTAAACTTTGGCAGCTGCCCCGTCCCGAACGCAGCCTCATCGCGCACCAGCAGCGGCGGGCTGACCTCGCCGTAGCCGTGCTCCACTGTCTGCACGTCGAGCATGAACTGGCCGAGGGCGCGCTCCAGCCGGGCGAGGCCGCCCTTCAGCGCCACGAAGCGGGAGCCGCTCATGCGGGCGGCGCGCTCGAAGTCCATCAGGCCGAGCGCCTCGCCGAGGGTGGCGTGGTCCTTGGCCGCGTCCAGCCGGGCGGCGGCGAGCGCGGACGGGTCGCCCCAGCGCTTAACCTCGACGTTGTCGGCCTCGTCCTCCCCCTCCGGCACGTCGACGGCGGGCAGGTTGGGCAGGGCGGCGAGGGCGTCCTTCAGCGCCTGGCCGTGGCGGCGCTCGGCGTCGAGCTCGGCCTCGATCTGGTCCTTGATGCCCGCCACCTCGGCCATGAGCGCGCTCGCCTGCGCCTCGTCCTTCTTGGCCTTGGCCGCGCCGATCAGCTTGCTGGCGTCGTTGCGGCGGCTCTGCAGGGCCTGCACGGCGGTCTGCGCGGCGCGCAGCGCCCGGTCGGTCTCCTGCAGCCCGCGCACCACGCCCAGGGCGTCCGCCACGCCCCGGCGCTCCCAGCCGGAGATGAAGCGTTCGGGCTCCTCGCGGATGGCGCGGGCGTCGTGCATGGGGCTCGGGGAAGGCGGGTGGAGGTGGGACGTGTCTAGACGGGGGGAGCGCGGGCTCCAACCCTCACGCCACCTCCCCGTCGCCCTCGGACCCGATCCGAGGGCCGAGCCCGCCGCGACCCCACGGCAGACGTGGCGCACGACCGGCGCCCGGCCCTCGGGTCAGGCCCGAGGGCGACGGAGAAGGGTGGGCATCACGACGGCTAGGCCGCGGCGTCCTTCGCCTCGGCCCGGCGCTTGCCCGCCTCCATGAACCGCACGCTCAGGATGGAGGCCTCGTACAGCAGGTAGATCGGCACGCTCAGCATCAGCTGGCTGATGGGGTCGGGCGGGGTGACCACGGCGGCGACCACCACGATGGCCAGGATGGCGTAGCGGCGGAACTTGCCCAGCTGCTCGGCGGTGACGATGCCCGCCAGCCCCAGCAGCGACAGGATCACCGGCAGCTGGAAGCACATGCCGAAGGCGAGCAGCAGCTTCGTCACCAGGTCCAGGTAGTCGCTGACGCGCGGCAGCAGCTCCACCTGCAGGTCTCCGCCCGTGATCTGCTGGCTGAGGGAGAACCACAGCACGAACGGCAGCATCACGAAGTAGACCAGCGCCCCGCCCATCACGAACAGCACGGGCGCGGCCAGCAGGAACGGCAGGAACGCCTTGCGCTCGCGCTTGTAGAGGCCGGGGGCGACGAAGCGGTACAGCTGGAACGCCAGCATGGGGAAGGAGACGATCACCGCCCCGAACCCGGCCAGCTTCATCTTGGTGAAGAAGAACTCCAGCGGCGCGGTGAACACCAGCCGCACCTGGCCGGCCCCGGCGGGCAACGGCTTGAAGCCGGTGATGGCGGCCACGAGGTCGAACGGCCCGTGGTGGCCGCCCGCCTTCTGCGCGGCCATCAGCGCGGCGGCCATCTGGAACGGGTGCAGCAGGAAGCGGTAGATCGGCTCGGCGAAGTAGAAGCAGGCCACGAAGGCGACGATCAGCACGCCCACGGACCAGGCCAGGCGGGCGCGCAGCTCCACGAGGTGGTCGAGCAGGGGCGCGCGCGAGCCCTCGATCTCGCTCTCCTCGCCGTAGGCGCTCATTCCGCGGCGGCCTTCAGCGGCGCGGGCTGCGGCGGGGCCAGGTTCAGGGGCAGCTCGGGCTCATGCGCGACGGCGGGGGCGGGGGCGGCCGGCGCGCCGAAGGGCAGCTCGGGCTCGTCCTCCTCGGCGGCGACCGGCGGGGCCGGCGCGCCGCCCGTGTCGGCGTAGCTGCCGTCCCAAGCGTGGTGGGGATCGAAGCCGGACATGTGCGCGTCGATCTCGCGCACGTGGCTCTCCACGTCGGGCTTGTGCGCGTCGGCGAAGCGGCCGTCGCGCAGGGCCTCGACCTCGCGGCGCAGCTCGTCCAGCTCCGACTGGCGGGCCATCTCGTCGAACGAGGCGCGGAACTCCGAGGCGAGTCCTCGCATCTTCGCGGTGAACTGGCCGAGCTTGCGCAGCATGATCGGCAGGTCCTTGGGACCCACCACCAGGAGCGCCACCACGGCGATCACCACGAGCTCGGGCGTGCCGACTCCGGGCAGCATCTGTCTGTTACGACCGGTCGGTGCGGATCAGTGCGGCGTCTTGTCGGCCGCCTGGCGTTCCAGCGTGCTCTCGTTCGGCAGCGCGCCGGGCGGCGGCGGGGCGGGCGTGTGGTCCTCGTGCTTGAGGCCGTCCTTGAACGCTTTGATGCCCTTGGCGGCGTCGCCCATGATCGAGGACAGCTTGCCCTTGCCCCCGAACAGCACGGCGACGAACACGGCCACGATCAGCCAATGCCAGATGCTGAGACCACCCATCATGGCGGGCACTCCATTGTGCGCCGAGGCGCGTGTGCGGGAGGATATAGGCCGCTCGCGGCGGGCGCGCCATCGGGCGCGACGCCTTCGCGGTCAGCCGGTCGAGGGCGACCCCTTCCGGCGACGCAGGTTGGCGCGGAGGGCCGCGGCGAGTCGCGCCTCGCGCCCGGTCGGCGCAGGGCCGGCGGGGCGGGGCGGAGCGGACGTGGAGAGGCCCTGAGGAGTGGTGCCGTCGGCGAGGATTGAACTCGCGACCTCAGCCTTACCAAGGATGCGCTCTACCACTGAGCTACGACGGCGCTCCTCAAGGGAGGGGCGTCTCTAGCGGAAGCTCCCCGGCCTGGGAAGCCCCGCGACGGCTTACCGGCGGGGCGGCGGACGGCGCGTCGTCGTGCTCGTCACGCTGGTTGTCCGGCCTGTCTCGCTCAGGATGTCGCGCCTTGTCGCGCCTGCCGCCCGCCCTCCGGCGGCGGCCCCGTCCGAGGCGGCCGGGGGAGCCGGGTCGCGCGCGGCGGCCTCGGCGTTCGCGTCGGTCCAGGCCAGGAGCTCGGCGGTGACCTTCTCGGTCGCCTGGTCGAACGCGGAGACGATGGCGCCGACCCGGTTGTCGGCGGCCGGAACGGCCGCCTCGAAGCTGCGCGCCGCCGAGAACGGCCCGGTGCGGTGCAGAAGGATGGCCGACACGCGCACCTGCACGGTGGGCGCGGCGTCCGGCGCGGGATAGCGCGCCTCGAACACGGGTACGGACACGCGCAGGAAGGCCTGGCCTGTGCCCACCTCGGTGCGGGTGAGCAGGCGCGTCTTGGCGGAGCGGCCGGCGAAGGCGGCCCGCACGCTCTCCTCCCACAGCACGGCGGCGGGGGAGACCCATCGCGCGCCGGCGATGAAGGCGGCCTGGTCGCCCGTGGACGTCAGGATCTGGTCGCCGGCGGAGGCGCGGCTCAGCGTCACCGGCGTCAGGATCAGCGCCACCCGCGCGTCCGTGTCCGCCGAGGCCGGCGCGGCGGCGGTCGCGGCGGCGGCGAAGCGATAGAGCTGCGACGGCGGCGTCTTGGGGAAGACCGAAATGCAGCCGCCCAGGGCCGCCCCGGCGAGGGCGAGCGCCAGGCCGAGCGCGACGGGGCGGAGGGGAGAGGTCGGGCGGATCATGGCTTGACCTGGATCTCCTTGGCCGGGGCCTTCCCGATGAACTGCTGCGGGTTGCGCTCCACCTCGCCCACCAGCCGGTCGAGGCTCTCGGCGGCCTGCTGCAGGGTGACCACGGAACGGGTCAGCTGGGGCAGGCCGGTGGCGGCGAAGTCGCCCGCCGGGCCGGTGATGCTCTTGATGGAGGCGCGCAGCTCCACGGCGGTGGCCTTCAGCTCGGCGGCCGTGTCGCTGGCCTGGGAGAGCACCCGGCGCGCATCCCCGTTGACCAGGCCGTCGGCGTCCACCGCCAGCTTGTTCACGCGGGCGGCGGTGCCCTGGAAGCTGACGATCACCTCGTCGAGGTGGCCGATGATCGCCTTGCGCGCGTTCAGCTCGGTGGTGAGGCTGCGCACGTCGTCCAGCGTGCCCGAGAGCGTCTGGATGTTCTTGTCGGACAGGAGCTTGTTCACGCGGTCCAGCGCGTCCACGGCCCGGGCCAGCACGGTGCCGCCGCCCTCCAGCAGGCTCTCCAGCTGGCTCTGCGTGGTGTGGATCACCGGGATGGTGTTGGCGGGCGCGGTCTCCTTCAGCAGCGGCTTGGACAGGGTGCCCGCGCTGATCTGGATGTAGTTCACCCCCGTGATGCCCAGGGGCTCCAGCCCGGCGGTGGAGTCGACCCGCACCGGCGCGTCGGAGTTGACGCGCACGCGGGCCACCACGCGGTTGGGGTTGGCCCGGTCCAGGCTGAGCTTCGTGACCTCGCCCACCTTGATGCCGTTGAAGTAGACTTCGCCGCCGGAGGACAGGCCGCGCACGGGGCCTTTGAAATCCACGTCATAAAGATCGTACTGCTTGGCGAACTGGATGCGCGCCAGCCAGACGACGAACACCACCAGCCCCACGAACAGCGCCATGGAGATGACGCCGACCAGCGCGTAATTGGCGTTGCGTTCCATCAGGCCCCCTCGCGGATGCGCACGCGCGCAGCCTCCCCTGCCCTGGCGTCCGCCGCCGCCCGGCCGCGCGGGCCGAGGAAGTATTCGCGGATCCAGGGGTGGTCGGACGTCTCCAGCTCGGCGATGGGCGCCGTGGCCACCACCTTCTTGTCCGCGATCACGCCGACGCGGTCGCAGATGGCGTACAGGCTGTCCAGATCGTGGGTGATCATGAAGACGGTCAGGCCCAGCGTGTCGGAGAGCTTCAGGATCAGCTCGTCGAACTGCGCCGCGCCGATGGGATCGAGGCCGGCCGTGGGCTCGTCCAGGAACAGGAGCTCGGGGTCCATGGCGATGGCCCGGGCGAGGCCGGCGCGCTTGCGCATGCCGCCGGAGAGCTCCGCCGGCCGCAGGTCGCCGGCGAAGAAGGGCAGGCCGGCCAGCGAGATCTTCAGCTCCGCCAGCTCGTCGATCACGTCCCGCGGCAGGCCGGAGTGCTCCAGCAGCGGCGCGCCCACGTTCTCCTTGACGGTCAGGGCGGAGAACAGGGCGCCGGACTGGAACAGCACGCCCCAGCGGCGCTCCAGCGCGTTGCGCTCCGCATCGCTGGCGGCGTGCACGTCCACGCCCAGCACCTCGACGCGTCCGGCCTGCGGCCTCTTCAGCCCGATGATGGAGTTGAGCAGCACCGACTTGCCGGCGCCCGAGCCGCCGACCAGGCCGAACACCTCGCCCTTGCGCACCTCCAGGTCGAGCCCGTCGTGGACGAGGTTCGCGTCGAACTCGGACCGCAGGCCCTCGACGCGGATCGCGACCTCGGCGTCCCGCCCGGGGGCGGCGCGGTGCGGATGCGCGGCGTCGCTCATAGGTTCAGCTGCATGTAGAGGAGCGCGAAGGCCGCATCGATCAGGATGATGGAGAATAGCGCCTGCACCACCGCGGTGGTCACGCGGCGGCCCAGCTGCTCCACGTCGCCGCCCACCTCCAGGCCCTGGCGGCAACCGATGGCGGCCACGACCACCGCCAGCACGGGCGCCTTGGACATGCCGATCCAGAAGTGCGTCACGCCCACGTTCTCCAGCATGCGCTGAAGGAAGAACAGCGGCGACAGCTTCAGCACCGCCCAGATCACCACCATGCCGCCGCTGATGCCCGCCAGCATGGCGGCGAAGGTGAGCAGCGGCACCATGGTCAGCATGGCCACGAAGCGCGGCAGCACGAGCGCGTTGAAAGGGTCGACGCCCATCACGTCCATGGCGTCGACCTCCTGGTTCATCTTCATGGCGCCAAGCTCGGCGGCGAAGGAGGAGGCCGAGCGCCCGGCCAGGATGATGGCGGTGACCAGCACCCCGAACTCGCGCAGCACGCCGATGCCCACCAACTCCACGGAGAAGATGGAGGCGCCGAACTGGGCCAAGAGGTTGGCCCCCAGGAAGGCGATGGTGGCGCCCACGAAGAAGTTGGTGGCGACCACGATGGGGGTGGCGTCCAGCCCCGCGCGCTCCATCAGCGACACGGTGGGGGCGACGCGGATGCGCCGGGGGTTCCGCAGCAGCCGCCCGATGGAGATCATCAGCCGGCCGTAGAAGGCGAAGGTGCCGATCAGGTCGGAGAAGGCCTTCACCACGCCCTGCCCGGCGCGCACCACCAGCCTGTAAAGCGGCTGCATGCGCGGCGGCCGGGAGGGCTCCCGCCGCTCGGACTCGCAGACGATGTCCATCAGCCGCGTGACGTCCGGCCGCGCCTCGTGCACCGCCCCGCCGTCCAGGCCGGTGACGCGGAACAGGGCCCAGGCGCCCGCCGTGTCGAAGCGGCCGACGGCCGACGCGTCGATCGCTGAAGCCTTGGCGCCCCGCAGCTCGCGTTCCAGCCGGGCGATGACGCCGCCGAGCCCGAGCACGGTCCAGTCGCCGGTGATCGCCACCGTGCTCCCATCGCCCCGCCGCTTCAACGAGAAGCCTGCCGCTTCGCTCATCCCCCCGACCCGAACGTCGTTGCGGCCCGCACAAGCCGACATAAAGGCGAAGGTTGCAAGCCGGATATGGCGGGGTGACCCTCTTAGCATTTGACACCGCGGTGCGGCTGGCTTGGGAACTCGGCCAGACACGCCACGTTGGCGAGGTTCAACCCCGCCCCCTGAGGTCGCGTCCTTGCCTGATCGTTTCCCGCGCGCGCGCGCCGCCCATCCGACCTCCTCCGTGGTGGCTCCGGCCGCCTTCGGCCATCGCGGCGGCGACGGGCTGATCTGCTTCAGCCATCTGCGGTGGGACTTCGTGTTCCAGCGGCCGCAGCACCTGATGTCGCGCTTCGCCAAGGTGCGCCGGGTGTTCGTGTGGGAGGAGCCGATGCCCGCCGCGGAGGGGCAAGGCCCCTCGCTGGAGATGCGCACCGATCCCGGCACGGGCGTGACGGTGGCGATCCCCCGCCTGCCCGCGGGCCTGGACGGCGAGGCGGCGGAGGCCGAGCTCGCCCGGCTGCTGGCCGGGATGCGCGCCGAGCACGGGCTGCGTGCGCCCGTGGCCTGGTTCTACACCCCCATGATGGTGGGCTTCGCGCGCGAGGCGATCGCCGACGCCGCCTGCGTCGTCTACGACTGCATGGACGAGCTGTCGAACTTCAAGGACGCCCCGCCCGCCCTGCGCGAGCGCGAGGCGGAGCTGATGGCCGCCGCGGATCTGGTCTTCACCGGCGGCTGGAGCCTCTACGAGGCCAAGCGCGGCCGGCACGCCAACATCCACCCCTTCCCCTCGTCGGTGGACCGCGAGCACTTCGCCGCCGCGCGCCGGGCGCTGCCCGAGCCTGCGGACCAGGCGGCGACGCCGCGCCCCCGCTTCGGCTTCTACGGGGTGATCGACGAGCGGATCGACCTGGACCTGCTCGCCGCCCTGGCGGACGCCCGCCCGCAGTGGACGCTGGTGATGGTCGGCCCGGTGGTGAAGATCGACCCGGCCAGCCTGCCGCAGCGGCCGAACATCCTCTACACGGCGGGCAAGAGCTACGGCGAGCTGCCGCCCTACCTGGCCGGGTGGGACGTGGCGCTGATGCCGTTCGCCATCAACGAGGCCACGCGCTTCATCAGCCCCACCAAGACGCCGGAGTACCTGGCCGGCGGCAAGCCGGTGGTCTCCACCGCCATCGTGGACGTGAAGCGCCACTACGGCGACCTGGAGGCGGTGACGGTGGCCGACACGACCGCCGAGTTCATCGCCGGCTGCGACCGCGCCCTGCGCCTGGCGCAGACGGGGGTCGGCCGCACGGGCGAGCCCTGGCTGCCCGCGGTGGACGCCGTGCTGGCCGAGCTGTCGTGGGATGCGACGCAGGCGCGCATGGCCGCGCTGATCGACGAGGCGGTGGTGCGCCGCGAGCGCAAGGCGGCCCCGCCGGCCGCCCCCGCCGTGCTGCCCGCCAACCGCCCCTCGCATTTCGACTACCTGGTGGTCGGGGCCGGGTTCGCCGGCTCCACCCTGGCCGAGCGGCTGGCGGCGGACGGCGGCAAGCGCGTGCTGGTGGTCGACCGCCGCCCCCACGTGGCCGGCAACGCCTTCGACGTGCACGACGCGGCCGGCGTGCTGATCCATCAGTACGGCCCGCACATCTTCCACACCAACTCGGACGAGATCGTCCGCCACCTGTCGCGCTTCACCAGCTGGCGCACCTACCAGCACCGGGTGCTGGCGAGCGTGGACGGCAAGCTGGTGCCGATCCCGATCAACCGCACCACCATCAACGCGCTCTACGGCCTGAACCTCACCACCGACGAGCAGGCGGCCGAGTTCCTGGCCTCCCGCGCCGAGCCCGTGGACAAGATCCGCACCTCGGAGGACGTGGTCGTCTCCGCCGTGGGCCGCGAACTCTACGAGAAGTTCTTCCAGGGGTATACGCGCAAGCAGTGGGGGATCGACCCCTCGCAGCTGGACAAGAGCGTCACCAGCCGCGTGCCGACCCGCACGAACACCGACGACCGCTACTTCGGCGACAGCTTCCAGGCGATGCCCAAGCACGGCTTCACGCGCATGTTCGAGAACATGCTCGACCACGAGAACATCACCGTGATGACCGGCGCCGACTTCGCCGACGTGCGCGAGGACGTGCTCTACGACCGGCTGGTGTTCACGGGGCCGGTGGATGAGTTCTTCGACCACCGCTACGGCGCGCTGCCCTACCGCTCGCTGCGCTTCGAGCACCAGACGTTCGACTACGAGCAGCACCAGGACGTGGCGGTGGTGAACTATCCGCACCCGGATGTGCCCTACACCCGCATCAGCGAGTACAAGCACCTGACCGGGCAGAAGCACCCGAAGACCTCGATCACGCTCGAGTATCCCTCAGCCGAGGGCGACCCCTACTACCCGATTCCGCGCGAGGAGAACCAGGCGCTCTACAAGCGTTACGAGGCGCTGGCCCTGGCCCGCCCCGACGTGACCTTCGTGGGCCGGCTGGCGACCTATCGCTACTACAACATGGACCAAGTGGTCGGTCAGGCGCTGGCCGCCTATCGCAAGAATCTGGAGCACGCCAGCGGCCCCACGAGCCGGGAAGTCGGGCTCCAGCGCGCCTAGCCCGGCGCGGGCTCCGCGGGCGGCCACAGCCAGGCCGCCCCGCGCACGCCCGAGCTGTCGCCATGCCGGTTGCGCACCACGCGCGCCACCGGTGCGTCGGTGAACACCTGCGGGCCGAGCGCCTGCTCCACGGCGGGGTAGAGCGCATCGGTCCGGCTCATGCCGCCGCCCAGCACGATCACGGCGGGGTCGATCACGTCGCACACCACCGCCAGCCCGCGCGCCAGGCGCGAGACGTAGCGCGCCAGGCTGGCCGCGGCCTGCGGCTCCCCCGCCGCGGCGCGCGCCGCGATCTCCGCCGCTTTCAGCCCCCGCCCGTCGTCCCGCTCGAAGGCGGGCCCGGAGACCCACTGCTCCATGCAGCCGGGCCGCCCGCACCAGCATCGCGGCCCCGGGTGCTCGTCGGGGGCGGACCAGGGCAGCGGCGTGTGCCCCCACTCCCCCGCAAAGCCGCCCGCGCCGGGCAGCAGCCGCCCGTCCACCACCACGCCGCCGCCGCAGCCGGTGCCCAGGATCACGCCGAACACGATCGGCGCGCCCGCCCCCGCTCCGTCCGTGGCCTCGGACAGGGCGAAGCAGTCCGCGTCGTTGGCCACGCGCACCGGCCGGCCGGTCGCCGCCTCCAGGTCGCCGCGCAGGTCGCGCCCGTTCAGGAAGGTGGTGTTCGCCCCGCGCACCAGGCCCGTGGCCGGCGAGAGCGAGCCCGGTATGCCCACGCCCATAGGCGTTCCGCCCGGGGCCGCGGCGTCCGCCAGCTCGCGCAGGGCGCGCAGCACCCCGTCGTAGTCGCGGGGCGTCGGCGTGCGCTCGCGCCAGGCGACCGCCCCGGCCCCGTCCAGCAGCGCCGCCTCGATCTTGGTGCCGCCGAGGTCGATCCCCAGCCGCAGGGCAGTCCCCTCCCTCATGTGGTCAGCGGCTGGAAATGGCCCGCCGGGGCCGCGCTGAGCTCGTTCCAGTCCAGCTCCTCCATGAGGCGGTGATACGCCTCGTCGCCGATGATCCCGTCGCGGCGCAGGCGGTGCAGCGTCTGGCGCTGCACGTCCAGCACGCGCAGGCGCAGGTTGTCGTGCTCGGTGGCGCCCTGCGGGTCGGCGGCGTCCCGCGCCACGCGCCGCGTCGCCTCCAGCTCGGCCCGGAGCGCCTTGGCGGCCTTGCCCGGGTCGCCGTCGATCTCGCGGAGCGCCGCGTCCAGCGCGCAGGTGCGCCCGCGGGACACGTCCTGCGCGACGAGGTCGCCGGGATCGAGCTTCAGCCAGCGCAGCAGCACCGGCAGGCTGAAGCCCTGGATCACCAGCGTGCCCAGCACCACGGTGAAGGCGCACAGCACGATCAGGTCGCGCTGCGGGAAGCGCTCGGGCAGCGCGAAGGCGGCCGCCAGCGTCACCAGCCCGCGCATGCCGCACCACGCCACCACCAGGCCCGAGCGCCAGTCCGGCTCCGGGTGTCCGCTGGGCTGGTTCGCCCCGTAGCGCTTGTTCTTGAAGCGCAGCACCGAGATGTAGCCCATCACATACAGCAGGCGCACCCCCATGGTGACGGCCAGCACCACCCCGGCCAGGGCCAGGGCGCCCCCGCGCTGGTCCTCGCCCAGTCGCTCGAGGATGGGCCGCGCCTGCAGCCCCATCAGCATGAAGGCGAGCACGTTCAGCACGTACACCGCCGTCTCCCACACCGAGTAGGAGGACACGCGCACCCGCGCCGGCGACCGGCCCGGGGCCGTGCGCGCCACCGTCATGGCGTAGGCCACCACAGTGATGATGGCCGAGAGCTGCAGGCGCTCGGCCAGGATCCACACCCCGAACGCGCCCACGAACTGCAGCACCGTGGCGCTGGGCGCATCCTCGATGCGCAGGGTCGCGCGCATGTACAGGCGGGCCAGCACGTAGCCCGCCACGGGGCTCGCCACGGCGGCCAGGGCCAGGCCGGGGGCGGCGCTCGCCAGGGTGGCGCCGCCCGCCGCCGCGGCCACCGCCACCCGGTAGATCAGCAGCGCGGTGGCGTCGTTCAGCAGGCTCTCGCCCCGCAGGATCTGCAGCACGCGCTCCGGCGGCTTCACCGTGCTCAGCACGGCGGAGGCGGCGGCCGCGTCGGGCGGGGCCACCACGGCGCCGAGCGCCACGGCGGCCGCGACCGGAAGCCCCGCATAGCGCCACCCCACCCAGGCCACCGCCGCGGTCGTCAGCCCCACGGCCACCAGCACGAGGGAGGCGAGCGGGGCCACGTTGCGCTTCAGCTCGCGCACGGAGGTGTCGAAGGCGGCGTCCAGCAGCACGGGGGCGACGAACAGCGCCAGCGCCAGCTCCGGATCGATGCGGATGTCCAGCTCGATCGGCAGGAAGGCGATCGCGGCCCCCGCCAGCGCCAGCAGCGCCGGATAGGGCGCGCCGATGCGCCGCGACAGCAGGGTCAGGAAGACCGCCGCCAGGAGCAGGAGAAGGAGCCACTCGAAAAGCTGCACATGCGACCCTAGCGGCCGGCCGTCCGCGGGGCGAGCACGAAGGCTTGCGCCCCCCGCCCCCCTGGGCTACTCCCGCCCTCCCAAGCGCGGGCCCTGTTCCGCGGTAGCTCAGTGGTAGAGCAGCCGGCTGTTAACCGGCTGGTCGTAGGTTC
>CAXTHH010000012.1:0-51092 GCA_964244065.1 uncultured Caulobacteraceae bacterium
GTGTAGATCTGGGTGGTGGCGATGTCGGCGTGGCCGAGGAAGGTCTGCACCACGCGCAGGTCGGCCCCGCCCTCCAGCAGGTGGGTCGCGAAGGCGTGGCGCAGCACGTGCGGGCTCACGCGGGCCGGGTCCAGCCCGGCCGCCGCCGCCGCCGCGTCGAGCAGCTGGGCGAAGCGGCGGGGCGTGAGCCGGCCGCTGGCCCCGTGGGACGGAAACAGCCACGGGCTGTCCGGCCGGCCCTTCGCCGGTCGGGGCCGCACGGCGAGCCAGGCGCGCACCGCCTCGCGCGCCGCGTCGTTCAGGGGCGCGAGGCGCTCCTTGCCGCCCTTGCCGCGCACCACCAGGAAGGCGGGGTCGCGGGCCACCGCCTGCACGGTCAGGGCGGTCAGCTCCGAGACGCGCAGGCCGGCGGCGTAGAGCAGCTCCACCGCGCAGGCGAGGCGCAGGCCCTCCGGCGTCGGCGCGGCCCCCGGGGCGGCCCCGAGCGCGCGGGCGGCCGCCAGCAGGCGCAGCACCTCGGCCTGCGTCACCACCTTGGGCAGCGGGCGGCCGCGACGCGGGGCGTCCAGCCGGCGCGAGGCGTCCTGCGCGGCCCAGCCCTCCGTCACGGCGAAGCGGTGGAACTGGCGCAGCGAGGCCCGCCGCCGCGCGGCCGTGGCGGGCGACAGGCCCCGCCGGCCGAGCTCGGCCATGTAGGCCTCCAGCGCGTCCGGCCCGGCCGCCAGCAGGTCCAGGCCGCGCCCCGACAGGAAGGCCCGCGCGTCCGCCAGGTCGCGGCCGTAGGCGGACAGGGTGTGGCGCGAGGCGGCGCGCTCCACCGCCATCATCTCCAGGAAGGCTTCCACCTGCGGGCCGGCGCTCATGGCCGCTAGGGTGGCGGGACAGGGTGAAGGAGGCGTTGCGGCGGGCCGGCGCGCTTCGCCCCGCCCGCCCGCCGCGCTAAGGGGAACGCATGTTCCCGGTCCCCGACCGCACGATCGCCCTCGTCGGCCTGATGGGCTCGGGCAAGACGACCATCGGCCGCCGGCTGGCCGCCGTGCTGAAGCGCCCGTTCGCCGACGCGGACGGCGAGATCGAGACCGCCGCGGGACGCAGCGTGTCCGACATCTTCGCCGAACTGGGCGAGCCCGCGTTCCGCGACGGCGAGCGGCGCGTGATCGCCCGCTTGCTCGCCGGCCCGCCCCACGTGCTGGCCACCGGCGGCGGCGCCTTCGTGCAGCCGGAGACGCGCGAGGTGCTCAAGGCGGGCGCGACCACCGTGTGGCTGAAGTGCGAGCTGCCCGTCCTGGCCCGCCGCGTGGCGCGCAAGGACACCCGCCCGCTGCTGCGCGGCCGCGACCCGCTGGAGGTGCTGACCGCCCAGGCCGAGGCGCGCCACCCCGCCTACGCCGAGGCCGACATCGTGGTGGAGCTCGGCGACCTACCGCACGCCGCCGCAGCCCAGGCCGTGCTCGACGCGCTCGGCCGGCCGGAGGCGGCGTGAGCCCGGTGGTCGTGCCCGTCGCCCTGGGCGACCGCGCCTACGAGGTGCGCATCGGCCCGGGGCTGCTCGCCGGGGCGGGGGAGGCGGTCGGCGCCCTCTTCCCCGGCCGCCGGCTGGCGGTGGTGGCGGATGCGACGGTGGCCCGCCTGCACGGCCCCGCGCTGATGCGCTCGCTGGCCGCCGCGGGCCTCCGCCCGGCGCTGATCGAGGTCCCTCCCGGCGAGGCCTCCAAGAGCTGGGCCGAGCTGGAGCGGGTGACGGACGCGCTCCTGGCGCTGGAGCTCGACCGGGGCGACGCGGTGGTCGCCCTCGGCGGCGGCGTGGTGGGCGACCTCGCGGGCTTCGCCGCCGCCGTGTTCAAGCGCGGGATCGACTACGTGCAGGTCCCCACCACGCTCCTGGCGCAGGTGGACAGCTCTGTGGGCGGCAAGACGGCCATCGACACGACGCGCGGCAAGAACCTGGTCGGCGCCTTCCACCAGCCGCGGCTGGTGCTGGCCGACACCGACGTGCTCGGAACGCTGCCCGAGCGCGAGGTGCGCGCGGGATATGCTGAGATCCTGAAGCACGGCCTCCTGGGCGACCGCGCCTACTTCGCACGGCTGGAGGCGGAGGGGGCCGGGGTGCTCGCCCGCGAGCCCGCGGCGCTCGCCTGGGCGGTGGCGCGCTCGGTGGAGATCAAGGCGGGCGTGGTGGCGCGCGACGAGCGCGAGGGCGGCGTGCGCGCCCTGCTCAACCTCGGCCACACCTTCGCCCACGCCTTCGAGACGGAGGTCGGCCCGGGGGAGGCGCTGATCCACGGCGAGGCGGTGGGCCTCGGCTGCGCCCTGGCGTTCCGCTTCTCCGTCGCCCAGGGGCTGTGCGGGCCGGACGAGGCCGCCCGGGCCGAGCGCGCCATCGCGGCCGGCGGCCTGCCCGTGCGCATGGACGAGGTCGCCGGCGCGCCGTTCGACGCCGGCGCGCTGCTGCGCCACATGGCGCAGGACAAGAAGGCGGAGGGCGGCCGGCTCACCTTCGTGCTGGCCCGCGGGGTCGGCGAGGCGTTCGTGGCCAGGGGCGTGGACCGGGAGGCCGTGCGCAGGTTCCTGCTGGCCGAGGGCGCGACCGGCTAGGGCGCCGGCCGCGGGGCGGGGGCGACGGTGGCGTGGTTCAGGGCGCGCAGGCGCTCGACGACGGTCTTGACGTCCTGGTCCCACGCCTTGTGGGCCACGAGCACGGCGTCCGGCGTGGCGATCACGATCAGGTCCTCGACTCCGACCGTGGCGATCAGCGGGCCCTCGCTGCGCAGGTACGAGCCGTGCGTCCGCTCGGCGAGCACGTCGCCCACGACGACGTTGTCGCGCGCGCCCTCCGCCCCGAGCTCCCACAGGGCGGACCAGCTGCCCACGTCGGTCCAGCCGCAGCTGACGGGCGCCACGGCTGTCTGCTTCGTCTTCTCGAGCAGGGCGTGGTCGATGGAGATGGAAGGGGCCCTGCCCAGGGCCGCCTCGTCCAGCCGCACGAAGTCGGCGTCCTCCTCGGCGCCGGCCAGCGCCGCGCGGGCGGCGGCCAGCACCTCCGGCGCGTGCGCCTCGAGTTCCGCCAGGACGGCGCGGACCGGCAGCAGGAAGATGCCGGCGTTCCACAGGTGCTCGCCGCCGGCGAGGTAGGCCTGCGCCACCTCGGCCCCGGGCTTCTCGACGAAGGCGCGGACCCGCTGCACGCCCGGCGCGCCGTCCAGGTCCTCGCCCGCGTGGATGTAGCCGTAGCCGGTGGCCGGGGCTGTGGGGCGGACGCCGAACAGCACCAGTTCGCCGCGCCGGGCCGCCGGCTCGCCCGCGCGCACGGCGGCGAGGAAGCTCTCGGGATCGCCCACCACGTGGTCGGCGGGCATGACGAGGATCAGCGCGTCCGGGTCCTCGCGGGCGGCGGCCAGCGCGGCGACGGCCACGGCGGCGGCCGTGTTGCGCGCGACCGGCTCCAGGATCGGCTTGCGGAAGGGCACGCCCAGCTCGGCCAGCTGCTCGGCCACGGCGAAGCGGTGGTGGAGGTTGGCCACCGTGATCAGCGGCGCGAACATGCGGGGGTCCGAGCCGCGCAGCGCCGCCTCCTGCAGCAGGGTCCGCTCGCCCGTCAGCCGCAGCAGCTGCTTGGGCCGCGCCTCGCGCGACAGGGGCCAGAGCCGGGATCCCGCGCCGCCGGACATGAGCACGGGATGGATGCGCGACTCGGCCATGAACACTCGTCAAAAGACAGTGGGGGAGCCGCCATATAGGGCCGGCCGGCGGCCGCGTCAGCCGGCGGTGCGGATCAGCTCCGAGAGCCCGCAGACGATGTGGTAGAAGCTGGAGGCGGGCGACGGCTCCTCCACGAACCGGCCGTCCGCGTCCATCTTGTCGCGCCACAACCCCGCCGCGGGGACGTCGAGGTACGACTTCAGCCCGGCGTAGGCCTTCGCGGCCTCGTCCGCCTCGGCGGGATCGCCCGTGCGGCGCAAGCGGGCCAGCGCCGCCTTCAGGCGCTCGGTCTGCGGCCACAGGCGGGCCTTGCGGTCCAGCGGCGCGCCGTCCAGGTCCGTCTCATTGAAGGCGACGTTGCGCCCGCGATCAATCCCGTGCGCGCGGGCGAAGGCGACCAGGCCCTCGGCCGCCTGCACGCCGTCGACGCCGATGTCGGTCAGCGCCTCGTGCAGCCAGGCCCACTCCAGGCAGTGACCGGGCTCCACGCGGCGGCCGTCCTCGCCGGGCGTGCGGCTCCAGTCCTCGTCGAAGAACTCGGTGATCGCGCCGGTCTGCGGCTCGATGAACTTCGCCTTGCAGAGGGCGGCCAGGGTGCGCGCCTGCTCCAGCCAGCGGTCGCCGCCGCCCGCCCTGTAGTGGGCGATGGAGCACTCCGTCATGTGCATGTGCGGGTTCTGGCGGCGGGGCGGCTGGGGATCGACCTCGCCCTCGCGGAAGCCGCCCGCCGGGTGGCCCCAGCGCTCGGCGATCAGGTCCATCAGCGCGCCGCCCTCTGTCAGCAGATCGGGCCGCGCCAGCGCCTCGGCGGCGTTGGCGAAGGCGAACAGCACGAAGGCGTGGTCGTAGAGGTCGGGCCTGTCGTCGGCGACCGAGCCGTCCAGGTTCAGCTTGTGGACGTAGAGGCCGTCCGGCCGGCGGCCGTGCGCCAGCAGGGCCTCCAGCCCCCGCGAGGCGGCGGCGCGCCACGGGCCGTCCCAGCCGAGCCGGCCGAGCTCGCAGAGGCTGTAGACCTGGCGCGCCTGCACGCGCAGGCGCTGGACCTTGTCGGTGGGCCCGCCGTTGGCGCCGAGCTCCTCGGCGAACAGGCCATTGTCGCGCAGGCCGGCGCCCGCCCACAGCGGCCCCGCCCTGTCGAACAGCCACGTGCGGGCGTCGTCGGCGAGCGGGCGGAGGTCGGCGGTCATGCGCCGGGCTTAGCGCCGCCGTGTGGCGGGGCCAAGACGGGGCGCGGGCGCGGCCCGCCGGCGCCGGTCATCCGGCGAAGGGCGTCTCCGGCGTGCCCGGCGCGTCCACGCGGAAGCGGAAAACGCCGCCCGCGTGCGGCTGGGCGGCCAGCTCCTCCTCCGACAGCCCCTCGCGCGCCGTGGTGACGTAGGCGTCGCGGCCGTCCGGGCCGCCGAAGGCGATCATGGTGACCTTGGCGGCGGGGATCGCCACCTCCTCCACGATCTCGCCGGCGGGGGAGAGGCGCGCCACGCGGCCGCCGGCGAACAGGGCGGACCAGTAGAAGCCGTCCGCGTCGAAGCTGCCGCCGTCGGGCCGGCCGTTCCCGTGCGGCCACCGGTGGAGCACGCGGCGGTCGCGCACCTCCCCTGCCCCGGGGTCGAAGCGGTAGGCGTAGAGCACGTGCTCCGGCGTGTCGGCGTAGGTGAAGGTGGCGCCGTCCGGGCTGAAGGCCGCCCCATTGGAGGTGAGCGCACCCTGAGCGTGGACCGTCACGCGGCCGTCGGGGTCCAGCCGGAACAGGCGGGCGTCGCGATGCTCTTTGGAGGTGTCCATGGCGCCGGCCCAGAAGCGGCCCTGCGGGTCCGTGCGGCCGTCGTTCAGGCGGCTCCAGGGGCGGCCGGCCTCCACCTGCTCGCCGAACGGGCGGGGCTCGCCGTCGAACGCGTCGAGCAGCGCGAAGCCGGTTTCCAGGCCGAGCACGAAGCCGCCGCCGCGCCGGAACGCGAAGCAGCCCGGCCGCTGGTCCAGGGGCCGGCGGCGATGCTCGCCGGTCACCGGATCGAAGCGGTGCAGCGCCTTGCCCGGCGTGTCGACGAAGTAGAGCGCCCGCTCGCCGGCGTGCCAGCGGGGGCACTCGGCGAGCGTGCACCGGGCGTCGAGCGCGAGCTCGACCGCCCTCACCACCGGCGGCCGTACGGACCGTGACGGTAGCCGTAGCGCGGGCCGTAGCCGTAGCGGGGCCCGTAGCGGTGACGGTACCCGTAGCCGTAGCGCGGGCCGTAGACGCGGCGGTGGCCGTAATACGGCCGGTAGCCGTGATGCCGGTCGTAGCCCCGGCCGTAGTAGGGCTGCGCCTCCGCCGTGGAGGGCGCGGCGGTGACGGCGAGGCCGCCCGCCAGGGTCAGGGCGGCGAGCGCGCCGGCGATCAGCTTGGGGGTCATGTGGGCTCTCCCTTCTTGGATGAGGAAACGGGAAGATCCTGCGCCCTGTTGCATGAACCTGGAGCAACGTCCGGTTCAGCTCCGCGTGAGCGTGCGGCGCACCGCGTCGTCCCACCCGGCGAGCAGCGACTTGCGGCGGCGGCCGTCCATGCCGGGCTCGAAGCGGCGCTGCAGGCTCCAAACGCGGCGGAAGTCGTCGAAGCCGCCGTAGACGCCCGCCTGCCGTCCCGCCAGGTAGGCGGCTCCCAGGGCGGTGGTCTCCAGCACCGCCGGCCGCTCCACGGGCAGGTCGACGATGTCGGCGAGCGCCTGGCACAGCCAGTCGTTGGCGACCATGCCGCCGTCCACCTTCAGGGCGGCGGGCCTCACGCCGTCGCGCTCCACGGCGGTGAGCAGGTCGCGCGTCTGCAGGCACACGCTCTCCAGCGTCGCGCGGGCGATCTCGGCCCGGCCGGCGCCCCGCGTCAGGCCGTAGAGGGCGCCCCGGGCGTCCGGGTCCCAGTGCGGGGCGCCGAGGCCGGTGAAGGCGGGCACCAGGTACACGCCGCCCGAGCTCTCCAGCCCGGCCGCCAGCCCCTCGGTCTCCGCCGCGGTGCGGATCAGGCCCAGCCCGTCGCGCAGCCACTGCACCGCCGCGCCGGCGACGAAGATCGAGCCCTCCAGCGCGTAGGTGGTCTCGCCGTCCAGTCGGTAGGCGATGGTGGTGAGCAGGCGGCTCTTCGAGGGCGTGAACTCGGCGCCCGTGTTGACCAGCACGAAGGCGCCCGTGCCGTAGGTGCTCTTGATGTCGCCCGCGCCGAAGCCGCACTGGCCGATCAGGGCCGCGTGCTGGTCGCCCGCGACGCCCAGGATGGGCAGGGCGCGGCCGAACAGCTCGGGCTCGGTGCTCCCGAACTCGGCGGCGCAGTCGTGCACCTGCGGCAGCATCGCCGCGGGCACGTCGAAGAGGCGCAGCAGCTCGTCGGACCAGGCGTTCTCGCGGATGTCGTAGAGGCTGGTGCGGCTGGCGTTGGTGGCGTCCGTGGCGTGCACGCGCCCGCCCGTGAGCTTGGCGATCAGCCAGCTGTCCACCGTGCCGAAGGCCAGCTCGCCGTTTTCCGCCCGCCCCCGCGCGCCCTCCACCCGGTCGAGGATCCAGGCGACCTTGGAGGCGGAGAAGTAGGGGTCGAGCAGCAGGCCCGTGCGCGCCGTCACCTCCGCCTCGGCGCCCACAGCGGCCAGGCGGCGGCAGCGGTCGGCGGTGCGGCGGTCCTGCCAGACGATGGCGTTGTGGACGGGGCGCAGCGTCCCGCGCTCCCACACCACGGCGGTCTCGCGCTGGTTGGTGAGGCCGATGGCGACGACGCGTCCGCCCTTCGCCTCGGCGCGCGACATGGCGCGGCGGGCGGTCTGCAGCTGGGTGGCCCAGATGGCCTCGGGGTCGTGCTCGACCCAGCCCTCGGCGGGGTAGACCTGCGGGAACTCCGCCTGGTCCACCGCCACGATGTTCGCCTCCGCGTCGAACACGATGGCGCGGGAGGAGGTGGTGCCCTGGTCGAGGGCCAGTATCAGCGGTCGGTCGGCCATCCTCGCAGGCTAGCGCGCCCGCTTACTTGCCGGCCAGGGCCGCGATCTCCGCGTACAGCGCCTCGGGCGCGGCGATCCCCCGGGCGCGGGCCAGCTCGCGCAGCTCCAGCCGGCGGTCGCCGGGCAGGCGCGCCCCGTCCTTCGCCACCGCCTCCGCGAGCGTGGACATGCGCGCGCCGAAGCCGCCGCCGGACAGGGCCCCGGGGTCGAGCGCCATCAGCGTCTGGCCGAGGTCGGGCGCCGGCCCCTCGCCCTCCAGCACGGAGGAGGCCTCCCAGCCGAAGGCGCCGCCGGTGAGGGCGGCGGCCAGCACCTCCACCATCATGGCCAGCGCCGCGCCCTTGGCCCCGCCGAGCGGCAGGAGCGCCCCCTCCAGCGCGGCGGCCGGGTCGGTGGTCGGCGCGCCCGCGGCGTCCACCGCCCAGCCCTCCGGGATGGGCCGCCCCGCCTTCCGGGCGCCGACGATCCTGCCCCGGGCCACGGTGGACAGGGCGAGGTCGATCACCAGCGGCGGGCGGCCCTCCATCGGGGCGGCGAAGGCGAGGGGGTTGGTGCCGGTGCGCGGGATCCGGCCGCCGTGGAAGGCCATGGCCTTGGGCGAATTCCCGAACAGCAGGGCGACGTAGCCCTGCTCGGCCAGCCGCTCCACGTGCGCGCCCGCCTGCCCGAAGTGGTGCGAGCCGCGCACGGCGGCGACGGCCACCGCCTGCCGCTTGGCGGAGGCGGCGAGCGCCTCGGCCGCCAGCTCCAGCGCCGGGTAGGCGAAGCCGCGGCCGGCGTCGACGCGGACGGAGGCGGGGGAGAGGCGCTCCAGCTTGGGCTCTGCGCGGCCGGCGACCTTGCCGCTGCGGAGCTGGGCCGCGTAGCTGGGCGTGCGCGAGAGGCCGTGGCCGGACTGCCCGTCCGCCTCCGCCGAGACCAGCGCGCGGGCGGTGGGCTCCGCCTGGGCGGCCGAGGCGCCGGAGCGCTCGAGCGCGCGGCGGACGAGCTTCAGCCAGGCGGCGGGCGGGAGGATCATGGGGTCGGGCATGGCGGGTTCTTCGGGCGATCGGGTCGGACGCGTGGGCGTTGCCGCCGTGCTCGGGCGCGTCAAGGGACGCTTCGCTCTTCGCCCTTGACGCGCCCTGCGCGCGACGGCGGTCTTGGAAGGGTCGGGACGCGGGGCGCCCCCAAGTGAGTTCGACAGCCTGCGGCGCGTCGAACACAGGGCTGAAGCTGGGTTGGCGCCTGCCGTGAGGTTGAGCCCCCTCTCCTGGAGGGAGAGGGAGGGGCCCGCTCGCGGACGCGAGTGGGAGGGTGAGGGGACCGACCTCGCCGCTCGAGCGCCACGTACAGGAGGCACATCGGCGAGGTCGGTCCCCTCACCCCGACCCTCTCCCTTCAGGAGAAGGGGCCCGCGCTCGATCAGCGTCCTATCAGCCCCGAGTTCGACGCCCCGCAGGGCGTTGAACTTACACCAGGAGGGACGCCCCGCGTTCCGACGCCCATGCCTCGGCCGTCGCGCGCAGGGCGGGTCAAGGGCGGAGAGCGCAGCGTCCCTTGACGCGCCCGAGCACGGCGGCATCGCCGACGCTCACCGACCGAGCACCCGCTGGCGCACGCTCCGCACCCGTCCTACCGTCCCGCCGTGCCCCGCCTCCTGCTCCCGCTCGCCCTCCTCGCCTTCGCCACCCCGGCCCTCGCCGCGCCCGATCCCAAGGTCATGTCCTTCACCCCGCCCGACCGCCTCGCCTGGTCCGGCGGCCCCGTCGCGGGGGCGCAGTCGATCAAGCTGTGGGGCGACCCGGAGAAGCCCGGCCCCTACGCCGTGCTCGTGCGCTGGCCGCCGCACCAGATGAGCCGGCCGCACACGCATCCCAACGCCCGCTACGTCACCGTGATCTCCGGGACATGGTGGGTGGGTACCGGGGCCGCCTACGACCCGGCCTCCACCACGCCCATGCCGGCCGGCAGCGTGGTGACGCACTTCGCCGGGCAGCCGCACTACGATGGGGCCAAGGACGAGGCCTGCGTCATCGAGATCGTGGGCGAGGGGCCCGCCCCCGCCCTGCCGGTGCGCTGAGGGTGAGCCGCATCGCCCCCGCCGCGGTGCTGACCGCCGTCCTGCTGCTGGCGCCGATCGCGGCGCGGGCCCAGGCGGCCGATCCCGCCGTCTGCCGAGAGGCGGCCGCGCGCGCCCTGCCGACGCTGGACCTCGCCGACCGGGCGCTGCGCCGGGGCGACGCGCTGAACGCGGGCAGCCTCTACGACACCGCCCTGCAGTCAGTGGGCCCGGACTACCGGACGCCGGGGCTGATCGACGACACGGGTACGCGCCTGACGCTCGCCGCCGCCGAGCGCCGGCGTGGGCGGCTGCGGCCGGCGGCGGAGCTGAAGCGGCGGGTGCTGGTGGAGCGGCTGCGCCTGTGCGGGACGGAGGTGGGGCGATGACGACGGCGACGATGCGCGGCGGCCCGGCGGCGTGGTGGCGGCCGGCCATGTGGGCCGCGGTCGCGGGGCTGCTGCTGCTGCCCGCGGCGGCCATGGCGCTGGGCGCGCCGGGGGTGGACTGGACGGCGTCGGACTTCCTGTTCGCCGGCCTGCTGCTGGGCGGAGGGGGCGCGGCCGTCGAGCTCGCGGTCCGCTTCGCCCGCCGGCCCCTCACGCGCGCGCTGCTCGTCGGCGGCGCCCTGCTGGTGGTGCTGGTCGTCTGGGTGCAGGGCGCGGTCGGCATCGTCTAGAGCCGGGCGCGTCCGCCGGAGCGCTCCGCCCGTTCCTTCGGCATGGTGCGCGCGATCCTCCGAATGCTGCTGGTGGCGCTCGCCGTCGGCGCGGGCGGCGCCGCGGCCGCGCGGGCGGAGGCGGAGGTCGCGCCGGAGGTGTTCGTGGCGTACGACCGCTGGCACGCCGACCTGCTGCTGCCCCGGACGGCGGTGGCGGCGCGGCCGGGCCCGCTGCGAGAGGCGGCGGCCGCCGTCGAGGGCGGGGCGTGGGTGGCCGTGGGCTACGGGGACGCCGCCTTCTACCAGGGCCGCGGCGCGGGGCCGGCGCGGGCGCTGGACCTCGCCCGGGCGGTGCTGAGGCCGCGCAACCCGTCTGTGCTCCACGTCCAGCCGATCGACGGCCCGGACACGGTGCGGCCCGAGGACCGGGTGCTCGCCGTGGCGGTCACGCCCGCGCAGCTGGAGGCGCTGCTGGCGCGGGTGGACCGCAGCTTCGCGGCGCCGGGCGGGCGGCCGCGCCGCGTCTCCGCTCCGGGAGCGGGCGACGCCTTCTACGCGGGGTCGGAGCCCGCCTCCGCTTGGCGCGACTGCAACGCCTGGGTCGCGGAGACGCTGGCGGCGGCCGGCCTGCCGGGCGGCGGCCGCGTGGTCACCTCCGGCGGCATGGCCCGCCGCCTGCTGCGCAGCCCGCGGGTGCGCCGCGTGCGCTGACGCGGCTCAGGCCGAGCGGTAGAGCTTCGTCAGCACGAACTCGCGGTGGCCCAGAGCCTCGGCGGCGGTGGGGCGGCCGTTGGCGGTCTTCACGATCATCTCGATCAGCGCCTCGCCCGCCTCGTCGATGGTCATCTCGCGGCGGAGCACGCCGGAGACGTCCACGTCCACGTGCTCGCCCATGGTGCGGACGGTCTTCGGGTTCCCGCTGACCTTGATCACCGGCATGATCGGGTTGCCGATCACGTTGCCCTGGCCCGTCGGGAAGATGTGCAGGGCATAGCCCGCCGCCGCCTGCAGCGTGCAGCACTCCGCCGCCGCGGAGGAGGTGTCCATGAAGTAGAGGCCCGGGCCCTTGGCGGGGGTCTCCGCCGGCTCCAGCACGTCGATGTAGGTGGAGGTGCGGCCGATCTTCTCCAGGTTGCCGAGCGCCTTCTCCTCTATGGTGGTCAGGCCGCCGGCGATGTTGCCCTTGGTGGGCTGGCTGTCCGACAGGTCGTCGGTCTTGTGCGCCTCGATCACGTCCTGCTGGTAGGCGGTCCATGTGGCCATGAACTTGTCGGCCACCTCGGGGCTGGCGGCGCGAGCGGCGGCCAGGTGCTCGCCGCCGGTGATCTCGCTGGTTTCGCCGAAGCAGCCGGTCAGGCCCGCGGGGATCAGCTTGTCGTACATGTTGCCCACGGTGGGGCAGCTGGCGAGGCCGGTGGTGGTGTCGCTCTCGCCGCACTTGGTGGCGATCCACAGGTCGGTCAGCGGCATGGGCTCGCGCAGCTGCTCGCCCGCCCAGTGGACGTACTCCTTGGCCTTGTAGGAGGCGGCGGCCACCGTCGCGATGTCGCCGTTGCCCTCGATGGAGAAGCCGCACACAGGCTTGCCCGTCCTGGCGATGCCGTCGACCACGCGCTGGGTCCACTGGGGCTCGATGCCGATCACCACGCAGGCGGCCACGTTGGGGTTGGCGCCCGTGCCGATCAGCGTGCGGAAGGTCAGCTCAAGGTCCTCGCCGAACTGCAGCCGGCCGTAGGCGTGGGGCAGGGCGATGGTCCCCTGGATGTGGCCGGCCACCGCCTCGCAGGCGGCGTTGCTGATGTCGTCGAGCGGCAGGATGACGACATGGTTGCGCACGCCGATGCGCCCGTCGGCGCGGCGCCAGGCCATGACGGTGCGGCCCGTGTGGCGGCGCGTGCCTTCGGCGAGGCGCTCGAGCTCGCGGGGGTCGACGTGGATGCTCATCGGGCGGCCCTCACCAGCGCTTGGTCTTCATGTTGTGCGTGTGCACGTGGTCGCCGCGGCGGGCGAAGGCGACCATGCGGCCCACCACCTCACCGTACTTGATCACGTCCTGCCCGTCGGCGAGGTCGGCCAGGGCCACCTTGTGGCCGATGGGGATGTCGTGGGCCGTGACGATGCGGAAGTCGGTGTCGCCCTGCAGCTGCACGCCCAGGAGCTCCTGGCCGGCGACGACCCCCTCCACGACCACCACGCCCACGGTGTCGGCCGGATCGTGGACCAGAAGGTGCGGGGCGGTCATGCGGGGCTCTCGTCCGGGCGGGCCCGCCGCTTAGCACCGGGGGTCCCGCGGCGGCAAACGCAGCAAGCCGCGCGCCCGGCCCAGCTTTCCTGAACGGCGCGACCCGGCAGAAACGGCCGGGCGGAGCGCCGGCGCCCGGCCGTTCCGTCCGCGGCGGCGAGGGCGGCGAGGTCGCCGACGGGCCCGCGCCTCCAGGCTGCGCAAGGGATGCGGGCGCGGCGGGCGGGCTGGCCCGGGGGTTGCTGAGAGATTCGCCGAACGTCTGGCGCAAAACGCGCGGCCTCCCCTCTCTCCGTGCGCCGCCCCATGCCGTCCGTCGCCCCCGCCGCGCCCTCCGCGCCCGCCGTCTCCGGCGTCGGCGCGCCCGCGCCCGCCGCGTCCGGCCGGCCGGACGGGTTCGCCGCGCTGGTGGAGGCCGCGGGCTCCGGCGAGACCCCGCAGGCCGCCCCCCCGGCCGCACCCGAGCCCGCGTCCTCCGGCGTCCAGCTCGCCTTCGCGGACGCGACCGCTCCGAGCCCGCCGACCTCGGCGGGGGGCGCGCCGTCCCTCGACGCCGAGCCCGACGCCACGGACGCCGACGTCTCCGTCCGCGACGAGGCGCCCGACGCCGACACGGACGCCGCCGCGGCGAGCGCGCTCCTGCTCCCTCCCGCCGTCCCCCTTACGCCGCCGCCGGCGATCGCGCAGGTCGCAGCCCCCGCGCCGGCGAGCGTGGCCGCTCCGCCGCTCGACTCCCCGCCCGAGCGCTTCGCCGCCTCCGGCCCGCCGCTCCCGACGGTCGCGTCCGACACGGTCGACGCCCCGGTCGCCGATCCGCCCGGGGGCGAGCCCCCCCCGGCGGCGCAGGCCGCGCTCGCCCCGTCCGCAGCCGCCGTTCCGGCGTCCCGGGCGCCGGCCGAACCGCGGCCGCGGGCGAACGGGCCGCGCTCCGCCCCGGCGCCGTCCTCCCCTGTCGCGGCCGCGACCGCCGGCCCAATCATGCCGACCGCTGGAGCGGGGGCGGACGCGGTGGCCGCGACCGACGCGTCCGACGCGGACGCCGGCTTCGAGCGGGAAGCCGCGCCTGCAGCCGACTCCGACCCGGCCGCGCCCGCTTCCGCGGAACATCCCGACTCCCCTGCGCCGCCGGCCGTCGCGACGGCCGCCCCCAACGCGCGCGCGCCGACGGCCACGCCCGCCACGGTGGGCGCGCTCGCGGCCGAGGTGGTGAGGCGCGCGGGCAAGGCGTCCAGCCGCTTCGACGTGCAGCTCAACCCCGACGGGCTCGGCCGCGTGGACGTGCGGCTGGAGATCGCGGCGGACGGCGCGCTCAGCGCCCGCATGACCTTCGACAGCCCTGACGCCGCCGCCCAGCTGGGCGCCCGCGCCGGCGAGCTGCGCCAGGCGCTGCAGGACGCCGGCTTCGACGTGCCCGCCCGCGCCCTGTCGTTCGAGACGGCGTCCGGCGGCCTCGGCGCCGGCGGCTTCGCCGGCTTCGCGGGGGGCGGGGAGGACGGGCGGCGCGGCCCCGCCTCCGCCGGCGTGCGCGCCTTCCAGTCCGCGCCCGATCCGGATGACGCCGCCTTCGCCCCCGCCCGCGCCGCCGCGCGCGGGCTCGACATCCGCATCTAGGGAGCCCCGCCATGGCCGACGTCTCCGCGATCAGCTCCACCGCCGCCACGACCAACCTGCAGGCGGGCAAGGACAACCTGAAGATCGGGTACGACACCTTCCTGAAGCTGCTGACGACGCAGCTGCAGCACCAGGACCCGACCAGCCCGCTAGACACCAACCAGTTCACCAGCCAGCTCGTGCAGATGACGGGGGTGCAGCAGCAACTCCTGTCGAACGAGCTCCTGCAGTCGCTGATCGACAAGACGGGCTCGGGCGGCGTGGACGCGGCGGTGGGCCTGATCGGCAAGACGGTGCACGCCACGGGCGACACCGCCCAGCTGGACGGTGGCCAGGCCCGGTTCGCCTACGGCCTGGAGGCGGGCGCCGCCTCCGCCGTGCTCACCGTCACCGACAGCAAGGGCAGGGTGGTGTGGACGGGGAACGCCGACGCGCTGGGCCAGGGCCGCCACGACTTCGCCTGGGACGGCAAGACCACCGCCGGCGCGCAGCTGGCGGACGGCGGCCTCTACACCCTCTCCGTCGCCGCCAAGGACGCGTCGGGCGGCGTGATCAGGTCGGCCACGGAGGTCACGGGCGTCGTGCGCTCCGTGGAGCTGGTGGACGGCCAGGCCGTCCTCAACCTCGGAAAGACCAAGGTGCTGCACAGCGCCGTCAACCAAGTGGAGGCGGGCGGCTGATCGCCCCCGTCCCAAGCTTAGGAGCCCCTAGATGAGCATCTCCAGCGCCATGCTGGCCGGCGTGTCCGGCCTCACCGCCAACTCCTCCGCCCTCGCGTCGGTGTCCAACAACATCGCGAACGTGAACACGGTGGGGTACAAGCGGTACAACACGCAGTTCCAGGACCTGGTCACCTCGCAGAGCGGCGTGCGCGGCGTCTACACCGCCGGCGGCGTCCAGGCGGTCACCCGCCAGATGGTCTCGCAGGGCGGCGAGCGGCAGCAGACCACCTCGCCCACCGACCTGGCCATCGCCGGCCAGGGCTTCTTCGTGACCACCACCAACCCGCTGGACAACTCGGTCACCACGCCGCGCAACTTCACGCGGGCGGGCTCCTTCGTGCCGGACAAGCTGGGCTACCTGCAGAACACGGCGGGCTTCTACCTGCAGGGCTGGCTGGCCGACGCGGACGGCGTGATCAAGAGCGACCCGTCGGACATCACCAAGCTGCAGACCATCAACGTGAACAGCCTGGCGGGCGCGTCCGGCGCCTCCACGGTGATGAGCATCAACGCCAACCTGAACGCCATCCAGACGCTGTCGGCCGCGGCGGGCGACCCCACTTCCGACCCGCCGGGCGACGGGGCGACCTATGACGTCGCCGATCCGGCCTCCTCCATGGCCACCTACGACGCCGCCGCCGGCGTCGGCACCAAGCCCGACTTCACCATCCCGCTCACCGTGATCGACAGCCAGGGCGGCCGCCACGGGGTGGAGATGCGCCTGCTGAAGTCGGCGACGCCCAACCAGTGGAACTACGAGCTGGTCTCCACCGACGGCGCCCTGATCTCGGGCGCGAACCTGCACGACGGCCAGGTGGCCGCCGGCGTGCTCGCCTTCACGCCCAACGGCCAGCTCGATCCCGACAACACCACCGGCTTCCCTGACGCCGCGAACCCCACCCTGACCATCGGCGGCTCCGCCGACACGCCGGACCCCGACGGGGCGGCATGGGCGCCGACCCTGGGCATCGCCGGGCAGACGATCTCGCTGCAGCTCGGCAAGGCGCCCGGCGGGCTCACCCAGTACGCGTCCAACTCGGTGGTGACCTCCACCACCGACAACGGCGTCGTCTACGGCAACCTGGCCGCCGTGGACGTGGACGAGGCGGGCTTCGTCACCGCCAAGTACGACAACGGCGTGGTGCGCCAGATCGCGCAGGTGGCCATCGCCACCTTCCCCAACCCGGACGGACTGAACGCCATCTCGGGCGACGCCTGGCAGATCTCGCTGGGCAGCGGCAGCTACAACCTGAAGGCGCCGGGTTCGGGCGGGGCGGGCGCCATCGCGCCGTCTGAGCTCGAGAACTCCACCGTGGACCTCTCCACCGAGTTCACCGGGCTGATCATCACACAGCGGGCCTACTCGGCGTCGTCCAAGATCATCACCACCGCCGACCAGATGTTGCAGGAGCTGATAGACATCAAGCGCTAGTAAGATCTGGCGAACAGCGATCCGAAACGCGCCGTTTACACTCGTTACCGATCGTGTATCAGAATGATACACTCGCGGTCACTTCCTCTTTACTGTTGCGATTAAATCCGCGTTGAGGCCCGTGGGCTAGGGTGACCTCGTACCGACGAGAGGCGTCCCTCCCATGTTGCAGCCGCAGCGCCTGAACAGCCGAGGCGAGAAATACGTGATCGGGCCCACGGGCATCCCCCTGACGCTCAACGACCTGCCGCCCTCCGACACCCAGCGCTGGGTGATCCGGCGCAAGGCGGAGGTGGTCGCGGCCGTGCGCGGCGGGCTGCTCAGCCTGGACGACGCCTGCAACCGCTACCGCCTCACCAACGAGGAGTTCGGGGCCTGGCAGGCGGCCATCGACAAGCACGGCATGCAGGGCCTGCGCACCACGCGCATCCAGCACTACCGCGGCTGAGCCGCTCTCCTCACTTGCCTAAACTTGAGGCCGTGCTCCCGGAGTGCGGCCTTTCTCATGTCTGGCGCCCGGCTTGCCACGATGAGGAGGTCATGCGCCCCGCGCCCGCCGCCGTTCCCTTGCTCCGCAAGGCGTTGCTTCGCTCCGTCCTCGCGGCGGGGGCGGCGATTGCTGCCGGGCGGGCGGCGCTTGTTGCCGGGCGGGAGGGCTGAGCTATGTCGCTGAACGGCGTCCTGAACATCGCCACCTCGGGCCTGCTCACCGCGCAGACCCAGCTGCGCACCGTCTCCGACAACGTCTCCAACCTCTCCACCCCCGGCTACATCCGCAAGCTGGCCGAGGCGCAGTCGCGCACCAGCGACGGGCGGGGCTCCGGGGTGGAGGTCGCCCAGCTGCGGCTGGCCACCGACCGCTTCCTGCAGGCGGCGGGGCTGCGCGCCACCTCGGCCAGCGCCGAGGCGGCCGTCAGCGCCGACGTGCTCGACCGGGCGCAGGCGCTGTTCGGCGACCCGAACACCGCGGGCTCGTTCCTGGGCGGGCTGGACGGCGTCTTCTCCGCCTTCGCCAAGCTGGCCGTCGACGGGAGCACCGCTGCGCGCACCGCGCCGCTCTCCACCCTCACCGGCTTCCTTGATCAGGGCCGCGAGGTCGCCAACGGCCTCACGCGCCTGTCCAAGGAGACGGACGATCAGATCGCCTCCAAGGTGGCCGAGGCCAACACGCTCCTGGCGCGCATCGACGAGCTGAACGCGGAGATCTCGCGGGGATCGGCGGGCGGCGGCGACGTCACCGGCACGCAGACCCAGCAGAGCCAGCTGGTGGACCAGCTCTCCGCCCTGATGGACGTGCGGGTCACCCCGCGCGCGCTGGGCGGCGTGGTGGTGCGCGCCTCCGACGGCCTGCCGCTGGCGGGCGACGCCGGCGGCGAGCCGGCCAGGCTCAGCTACGACCCGCTCGGGCCCACGGGCCTGCTCTCGGTGCAGACGCCGGGCGGCCCGGCCCAGCCCCTCGGCAGCCGCCTGACCAGCGGCTCGCTGGCGGGGCTGCTGAACCTGCGCAACGTCGAGCTGCCGGCCATGGGCGACCAGCTCTCCGGCCTGATGACGGGCGCGGCCGACGCGCTGAACGCCGCGCACAACGCCCACAGCGGCGCCCCGCCCGCCGCCGCCCTGACCGGGCGGGCGACCTGGCTCTCGGCCTCCGAGGCGTTCGGCGGCTTCACCAGCGGCCGCACGGCGGTGAGCACCACGGACGCGGCGGGCGTGGTCACCCGGCGCGTGCAGATCGACTGGGCGGCCAAGACCCTGTCGGTGAACGGCGGCGCGGCGACGACCTTCACCGACGCCAGCTTCACCGCCGACCTGAACACCGCGCTCGGGACCTTCGGCGCCGCGAGCTTCGGCGCGGACGGCGCGCTCAAGCTGTCGGCCGCCGCGGGCGGGATCGCGGTGACGGACGACCCGGCCGCGCCCACCAACCGGGCGGGCAGGAGCTTCTCCGGCTTCTTCGGCCTGAACGACCTCGTCACCTCCGCGGGCCCGGCGAACGACGCCACCGGGCTGAAGGCGACGAACGCCTCCGGCTTCACCGGCGCGATCACCCTGCGCCTCTCGGCGGCCGACGGCTCGCGGTTGAAGGACGTGGCGGTGACCGCCCCCGCCGCCCCGGCCACCGTGGCCGACCTGGTCGCCGCGCTGAACAACCCGGTGAGCGGCGCGGGGCTGTACGGCGCCTTCGCGCTGGACGCCGACGGCCGGCTCGGCTTCACGCCGCGGGCCGGCACGGGCGCGCAGCTGTCGATCGCGCAGGACACAACGGCGCGCGGCGCGGGCGGGCCCTCGCTGTCCGCCTTCTTCGGCCTTGGCGAGGCGGCGCGGGCGGGCCGCATCCAGGGCCTGACGGTGCGCGCCGACGTGGCCGCCGACCCCACGCGCCTGTCGCTGGCCAGCTTCGGCTACGCCGCCGGGGTCGGAACCAAGGCGGTCACCGCCGCCGACCTGAACGGGGCGGACGCCCTGGGCGCGGCGGGCAAGGCGGCCGTGCGCTTCGCCGCGGCGGGCGGCCTGCCGGGCGGCAGCCTGTCGGTGTCCGACTACGCCTCGCGCTTCGGAGCCTCGGTGGCGCGCCGGGCCACCGACGCGGACGGCGCCCGGACCAGCGCGGAGGCGGTCTCCGCCGAGGCGACCAGCCGCCGCGCCTCCGTCGAGGGCGTGAACCTCGACCAGGAGATCGTGAACCTGACCATCTACCAGCAGTCGTACAACGCCAACGCGCGCATGATCAGCGCCGTGCGCGACATGTACGACGTGCTGCTCAACATGATCTAAGGAGGGGCCGCCCGTGAACCGCATCGCCACCGGCCAAGTCTACAACTCGGCGCTCCTGGGCGTGCTCACCGCGCAGGGTCGCCAGGCCGAGGCCGGCCGCCAGGTCGCCAGCGGCTACAAGGCCGTCGATCTGAAGGGCTACGCCTCGGAGGGCGCGGCCATGACCGCCGCCCAGAGCGTGAAGGCGCGCACCGACACCCTCCTGGCCAACAACAAGGTGCTGGCCGACCGGCTGGCGGCGCAGGACGACGCGCTCACCGGCGTGGAGCAGGCCGTGGGCGGCGCGCGCAAGGCGGTGGCCGACGCGGTGGCCAACGGCGACGGCGCCCAGCTGGTGCAGAAGCTGAACGCCTGGCTAGGCCAGACCACCCAGTCGCTGAACGCCCGCTTCGGCGAGGACAGCCTGTTCGCCGGCGGGACCACCGACCGCGAGCCGGTGGACGTGACGCAGATCGCCGACCTGACGGCCCCGGGCGCGGCGGCCGCCCGCTTCCGCGACGGCGGCTTCCGCCGCACCGACCGGCTGGACGAGGAGCAGACCGCCCAGACCGGCTTCACCGCCACCGAGGTCGGGGCCGAGTTCATGGGGCTCATGGCCGACATCGCGGCCTACGATCAGCCGCCCACCGGCCCGTTCGGGACCAGGCTGACCGAGGCGCAGATCGACTTCCTCCAGTCCAAGCTCGCGCCGCTCGACACCGCCGCCGCCAACGTCCGCGCCTTCGTGGCCAGGAACGGCGCCCTGCAGTCGCGGCTGGAGACCGTGTCCGCCCGGCAGTCCGACCGCTCGGACGCCGCGGGCGCGCTGATCGACAGCAAGGCGTCGGTGGACCCCGCGGAGGCGGCCAGCCGCCTGAAGCTGGCGGGCGTGGCCCTGCAGGCCTCGGCGCAGGTGTTCGCCACCCTCTCCGGCTCGTCGCTGTTGGACGTGCTACGGGGCTGAAACCCTTGCCCGCTTGCGGGGGCGCCGGGCGGCCTTAAGACAGGCGGCTCAGCCTTGAGACCTCCGCGAGAGCCCGCGCATGCGCCGTCCCGTCCCCTCCGCCCTGATCCTCGCCGCGGCGCTGGCCGGCGCGCCCCTGGCCGCCGGCGCGCAGGAGCGGCCCGCGCGGCCGCAGACGCAGGCGGCCACGCCCACCGCGGCCACCAGCGACGAGCCCGGCGTGAGCGACCGCCCCACCGCCCAGCCCGGCGGCTCGGCCCGCGCGGCGGCGGCGCAGGAGCGCAAGGTGGGCGACGGCGACGTGGCCACCGCCCCCGTGCGCGAGATCGCCCGGACCAGCCGGCACAGCGCGGTGATCGGCGGGCGCACGGTCGCCTACACCGCCACCGCGGGCACGCTCACCCTGCGCGACGACGACGGCAAGCCGGTCGCCTCCATGTTCTACACCGCCTACACGACGGGCGGGGCGAACCGGCCGGTGACCTTCCTGTACAACGGCGGGCCGGGCTCGCCGTCGTTCTGGCTGCACATGGGCTCGTTCGGCCCGGTGCGCGTGATCACCGACGCGCCGAACGCCACCGGCCCCGCGCCCTACCGGGTGGTCAACAACGAGCACTCGCTGCTGGACAAGAGCGACCTCGTGTTCCTGGACATGATCGGCGCCGGCTACTCGCGCCCGCTGGGCGACGCCAAGCAGGCGCAGTTCAGCGGCGTGGACCAGGACGTGGACGCCTTCGTGCGCGCCATCCGCCGCTACGTCACCATCAACAACCGCTGGAACAGCCCCAAGTTCATCTTCGGCGAGAGCTACGGCACGACCCGCTCCGGGGCGCTGGCCTACGCGCTGGGCGAGGCGGGGCTGCAGCTCAACGGCGTGGTGCTGCTGAGCTCGATCATGAACTACGGCGTGCGCAGCGAGGGCTTCGACCAGAACTACATCAACTACCTGCCGAGCTTCGCCGCGACCGCCTGGTACCACAACAAGATGCCGAACCGCCCGGCCTCCGTGGAGCAGGCGGTGCAGCAGGCGCGCGACTTCGCCCGCGGCCCCTACGCCGCCGCCCTGGCGCTGGGGCACGACCTGCCGGCCGCGCAGAAGGCGGCCGTCGCCCAGCAGATGTCGGCGCTGACCGGCCTGTCCGCCCCGTTCCTGATCGCCTCCGACCTGCGGGTGGACCTGGGCCGCTTCCGCAAGGAGATCCTGCGCGACCAGCGGCGCACGGTGGGCCGCTTCGACAGCCGCTTCACCGGCATCGACATCGACGCGGCGGGCGACAGCCCCGAGTACGACGCCAGCTCCACCGGCATCACCGGCCCCTACTTCGCCGCCTTCAACGACTGGCTGGTGCGCGAGCTCGGCTACGTCACCGACATGCAGTACCGCCAGCGCGCCCCCATCGGCCCGCAGGGATGGGACTGGCGGCACCGCCCGCCGGGCGCGCGCGGCCCGTCCATCACCGCCGACACCGCGCTCGACCTCTCGGCCGCCATGCGGACCAACCCGGGGCTGCGCGTGCTCTCCATGAACGGCTGGTACGACATGGCCACGCCGTTCTTCGGCACCGAGTACGACCTGAACCACATGCAGCTCGACCCCACGGTGCGGCCCAACCTGCGCTTCACCTACTATCCGGCCGGGCACATGACCTACCTGAACGTGGACGCCCTCAAGTCCATGAAGGCCGACCTCTCCCGCTGGTACGACGAGGCCGCGCCCGCGCGCTGAGCCCCGCCGCCGCCGGCCGCAGGCCGGCCGTCGATCTCGCGCGACCGGCGGGGAGTCCTCAAGCCAAAGGCCCGGCCGAGGCCGGGCCTTCGCAGGATCGCGGCGGCGCCGCGGGAACGGGGCGGGCCGTAGCCCGCCCCGGCCGATCACCTCACACCGCGGAAGGTCGTCACCGCACCCTGGGTGATTGCCGCCGTGGAGCCGTACCCCGTCTGGTTCACGGAGGCGTAGGCGTTAGTCAGGCCCTGTTGGATCGAGCTGTTGTTATTCCCTCCTGTCTGGCGCACCAGAGCCGTGTCGCTCGCGAAGCCGCTCTGACGCACGTCGGACTTCTGGCCCATGCCACTCTGGTAGACGTCGGCGAAGTGGATCAAGCCCGTCTGATAGATGGAGCTTGAGTTCATGTTGCTCAGCTTGTCCTGAGTCGTCACCGCCACGCTGCCCGACGAGTCGATCTGCGAGATGATTGCCCCGCTGTCGGTGCCTGCCTGGGCGACAATGGCGGTGTTGTTCCCGCCGGTGGTCAGGCTGCCCTGTTGCTGGATCCACGCGTCGTTGAGGCGGCCAGATTGCGTCACAGTGGCGGTGCTGCCGTTGTCGTATGCTTGTACGGAAATAGCCCTGTTCTGCTGTCCGCTCTGGTTCAGCGTTGCGGTGCTCTTCGTCGTCCGATCCTGCACGATCTCACCGACGGCGTAAGCCTTGGCGGCCGGCCCGATGGAACCCGCGACCTGACTTTGCGCGTCCGATACGGACGTCTTCCTCAGCGTCCCAGCGGCGTCGGTGCCCCGCTGGGTGTCGTTTGCCCCGTTCACCTTCTGCAGGTTGTTGTCGTCGCCCAACGATGAGCCGCCGGTCATCGTCTGCGTGATGCTGCCTTGGTTGACGGTGCCGAACTGATAGCCAAAGGCGGCGCTGTTGGCGCCGCTCTGGTTGACCGTCATGCTACTGCCCCCACCCGCTTTCCTGTCATCACTATTGTTGGCCTGCATGACGAGCGCGCGCTGGCCGGCGCCCGACTGTGTCACCCTGGCCGTGTTGGTGCGGGAAGAGGCGTCGCTGAACGCGAATCCGCCCTGGATGATCACGGCGGCGTCACGGTTGTCGGAGCGGACCTCCTTGTCGTTCTGCGTGATCGTGGCGCTATCCGTGGACCCGCCGATCTGGTCGATCACGGCCGAGACCGCCGAATTGGTCTGGGTAGTGGTGTTGGGGCTGGGCAGGGCTTTTTGGGCGTTCGCCGCGGTCGCTGCCAGTAGCGTCGCGACCGAGACGGTCGCCAGGATGGCAATACGCACAGGTTTCTCCATTCGGCGCGGTCAGACGGCCGGGTCATCGAGGTTGATGTTTTACGCGAGACACCGGGCCGTCATCTGCGAGCGAGGCGACCTGATCTTACTGGTCCCCCATTCGAGGCGAACATGATTTCGCCTCGATCAGGGACGGCCGGAACTTAACCGGTTGTTTTCCATGCGCAACGGCGTTCTCCTGTGGCGAGAAGTCGCGTGGAGCGCGCCGTCCGGCAGGCGTGCTCGACGGGCGCCGCCTACGCCGCCTGCACGGGCGGCAGGCGGAAGCGGCCCTCCAGGAGGTCGGGCCGCGGCAGGTAGGCGCGCATCACCAGGGTGAAGGGGCCGGCGGGGGCGGGCAGCCAGTTGGCGCGGAGCGCGCCGCCCGGGTCGCGCGACCCGATCCGCAGGGAGACGCCGCCGTCCGCCCCCTTCGCCAGGCCGGGCGTGCGGTCGCCGACGGCGTAGCGGCGCAGCGGATTCTCCACGAAGAACAGCCCGCCCTCGGGCGCCTGCGCGTAGAGGCTGAGCGACCAGAACCCGTCGAGTGGCAGGCGCGGCAGGTCCAGCCGCCACTCGCGGCGGCCGTCGAAGCTGCGGTCCGGCCCGTCGCCCACCGCCCACATGTACATGGCCTCCCTGGGCGGCAGCGCCGCGAGGCCGGCCACGGCGATGGCCGCGCGATAGGGGTAGTCCGTGCCGAAGTCGCCGAGGTTTGGCTTGGGGTAGGTCCAGCCGCCTGCCGCCGCCTGGCCGCCCGCCGCGCCGCGCAGGCCCGCGCGCACCGCGTCCAGCGCCGCCTGGCCCGCCGCCCGGGTCGCCGGGTCCACCGGCTGGCCGTCCAGGCCCACGCCGAGGACGAGGCCGCGTCGCGCCAGGCCCAGGAGCGTCGGCAGGTCGGCCCTGAGGACGCCCGCGTCGCCCGCCAGCGGCTGGATGGCGCGCAGCAGCGTCTCCAGGTCCGCGTCGCGGGGCGGGGCCTTGGGCGGGGGCGGGCCGGCCTCGCCTTGGGCGGTGATCCCGTCCTGCACCGCGTGCGCGGCGGCGAGGTCGGCCTCGCCGTCCACCAGCACGCGGCCCAGCGCCCACACCCAGGCGGTGGGCGAGGTGACCAGCCTCACGTCCGGCCCGGGCCGCAGCGTGGCCGCCTGCGCCTCGGTGGCCAGGAGGATGCGCACCGCCCGGCCGCCGTCGGTCCGCGTGCCGGCGATGTGGAAGTTGTTGGACCAGGCGTCCATCAGCGCCAGCGACAGGTACCGGTTCGGGGAGGCCGGCACGGTGAGGCTCACCGGCCCCTTGCGCAGGTCCAGGAACGCCGTCGAGTAGAGCGTGTCGGCGTTGGGGGTGGTGACGCCCCGGTCCGCCGGCCCCGCGAGCCGGCGGCGGTGGCTGAAGGTGTTGGCCGGCAGGCCCGCGGCCAGGGCGCTGTCGCGCGTGCGGCACACCTCCAGCAGCGGCAGCACGAACAGGTAGGCGTCGCGCGCCAGGTCGCGCACCATCGCCGGGTCCGGCCCGGCGGCGGGCGCCTGGGCGGCGGCGGCCGAGGCCCAGCCGCCTGCGAGGGCGGCGCCCACGAGAGCGCGGCGGTCCAGCCCGGCCCCGTCGCGCACGGGGGCGCACACCTCCGCCGCGCCGGCCCCGCCCGGCGGCGCGCCCGCCTCCACCTTGCAACCCATCCGCCCGCTCCTCGCCCGTGCGCTCTGCCGGCGCTCTGAGGTGGACAGCACAGGCGGGCGGGGGCGGCGTCAAGCCGTCGTCACCCCGCGCGGCCCGGCGTGCTATGCGCCGGCCATGGAAGGAGTCCTCCGTTCGCGGCGCCTGGTGGTGAAGGTCGGCTCGGCCCTGGTGGCGGGGGAGGGCGCGGCCGCCGCCGACGCCGCCTTCACCTCGGCCCTGGCCGCCGACGTGGCGCGCCTGCGCGCGGGCGGGGCGGAGGTGATCCTGGTCAGCTCCGGCGCGGTGGCGCTGGGCCGGGCGCCGCTGGGCCTCGCGCCCGGCGCGCGGCTGGCGCTGGACGAGAAGCAGGCCGCCGCCGCCGCGGGGCAGGCGCGCCTCATGGGGGCCTGGTCCGCCGCCTTCGCCCCGCACGGGATCGAGACGGCGCAGGTGTTGCTCACCCGCACGGACACGGAGCTGCGCCGTCGCTGGCTCAACGCCCGCGCCACGCTGGAGACGCTGCTGCGCCTGGGCGCGCTGCCCGTGGTCAACGAGAACGACACGGTGGCCACCGAGGAGCTGCGCTACGGCGACAACGACCGGCTGGCCGCCCGCGTGGCGCAGATGGCGGGGGCCGACCACCTGCTGCTCCTGTCCGACGTGGACGGGCTCTACGCCGCCGACCCGCGCCGCGACCCGCAGGCGGCGCACGTGGCGGAGGTGGAGGCGCTGACGCCGGAGGTGCTGGCCATGGCCGGCGGGGCGGACGCGCGGGGCGTCGGCACGGGCGGCATGGCCTCCAAGCTCGCCGCCGCGGCCATCGCCCGCGAGGCCGGCTGCGTGACGGTGATCGCGGCCGGGCGTCCGCCGGGCGGCGGCGGGCCGATCTCGGCGCTTGAGGCGGGGGTGCGGCGCACGCGCGTGGCGGCGGCGGTCTCGCCCCGGGCGGCGCGCAAGGCGTGGATCGCCGGCAGCCTCGACCTGCGCGGCGAACTGGTGATCGACGCGGGCGCCGCCGCCGCTCTCGGCCGGGGCTCCAGCTTGCTGCCCGCCGGCGTGGTCGAGGTGCGCGGCGGCTTCGGCAAGGGCGACGCCGTGCGCGTGCTCGGGCCCGACGGCCGCGAGGTGGCCCGCGGCCTCGTGCGCCGCGACGCCGACGAGGTGCGCCGCATCCGCGGCCTGCGCTCCGACGCCGCCGCCGCCCTCGGCGCCGAGGGCCGGCCCGAGCTGATCCACCAGGACGACCTGGTGGTGCACGCGTGACGTCGCCCGACCTTCTCGCCTGGGGCGTCCGCGCCCGCGAGGCGGCCGGCGCGCTGGCGCTCCTGCCCGCCGAGGCGCGCACGGCCGCGCTGCACGCCTTGGCCGCCGCCGTGCGCGCCGCCGCGCCCGCCGTGCTCGCGGCGAACGCCGAGGACGTGGCCGCCGCCGAGGCCGCCGGGCTCGCGTCGCCGATGGTCGACCGCCTGCGCCTGGACGCCGGGCGCGTGGAGGCGATGGCCGCCAGCGTGGAGGCGGTCGCCGCCCAGCCCGACCCGGTGGGCGCGGAGATCGCCCGCTGGACGCGCCCGAACGGCCTCGACATCGCCCGGGTGCGCACGCCCATCGGCGTGCTGGCGGTGATCTACGAGTCCCGGCCGAACGTGGGGATCGACGCGGCGGCCCTGGCGATCCGCTCGGGCAACGCCGTGCTCCTGCGCGGCGGTTCCGAGGCGTTCCGCTCCGCCCGGGCGCTCCAGGCGGCGGTGACGGAGGCGCTGCGGACGAGCGTCCTGCTTGAGCACGCCGTGCAGTCCGCGCCCTCGCCGGACCGGGCGGTGGTGGGCGCGCTCCTGTCCGGGCTGGGCGGGGCGGTGGACCTCGTGGTCCCGCGGGGCGGCCGCAGCCTGGTGGAGCGCGTGCGGGCGGAGGCGCGCGTGCCCGTCCTCGGCCACCTGGAGGGGCGCAACCACGTCTACCTCCACGCCTCGGCCGACCCGGACATGGCGACGGCCGTCGCGCTGAACGCCAAGCTGCGGCGGGTGTCGGTCTGCGGCGCCGCCGAGACCCTGCTGGTGGACGCGACCGCCGCCGGCCGTTTGCTGCCCCTGGTCGCCGGCGCCCTGGTCGCGGGCGGATGCGAGCTCCGCGGCGACGGTCGCGCCCGTGCGCTCGCGCCCATGACGCGGGCCGCCGAGGCCGACTGGGACACCGAGCACCTCGCCCCCGTGCTCAACGTGGCCGTGGTGGACGGGCTGGAGGGCGCGCTCGCCCACATCGCCCGTCACGGCTCCGGCCACACGGAGGCGATCGTGGCGGAGGACGGAGCGGCGGCCGAGGCCTTCCTCCGGCGCGTGGATGCGGCCATCGTGCTGCACAACGCCTCCACCCAGTTCGCCGACGGCGGCGAGTTCGGCTTCGGCGCGGAGATCGGCATCGCCACGGACAAGCTGCACGCCCGCGGGCCCGTCGGCGCCGAGCAGCTGACCACCTTCAAGTACGTGGTCCGTGGCGCCGGCCATGTGCGACCCCTATGAGCCCCGCCCCGCCCCGTATCCTGGTGGTGGAGGACGACGCCGGCCTGCGCGTGCTCCTGCTGCGCCTGCTGCGCGAGAACGGCTTCGAGGCTGTCGGCGCGCAGGACGGGATGGAGATGTGGCGGGTGCTGGAGGGCGGGCCCTTCGACCTCGTGATCCTCGACCTGATGCTGCCCGGCACTCCGGGGCTGGACCTGTGCCGGGCGCTGCGGGCGCGCACCAACAGCGCCATCATCATCGTCTCCGCCCGGGGCGAGGAGATCGATCGGGTGCTGGGCCTGGAGCTCGGCGCCGACGACTACCTGGCCAAGCCGGTGAGCCACAAGGAGCTCCTGGCCCGGGTGCGCGCGGTGCTGCGCCGCCCGCCGCTGGCGTCCGGACCGGAGCCGGCGGGGAGGGACGTGGTGCGCTTCGCCGGCTGGCGGCTGGACCTGCGCGGCCGCACCCTGCACGCCCCCTCCGGCGCCCGGGTGGAGCTGTCGGCGGCCGAGCACGACCTCCTGGTCTCGTTCGTGGAGAACCCCCAGCGCGTGATCGGCCGCGAGCGCCTGCTGGAGCTCTCGCGCACGCGCCTGGGCGACGTCAGCGACCGGAGCATCGACGTGCTGGTCAGCCGCCTGCGCCGCAAGCTGGAGATCGAAGAGGGGGCCGAGCCCCTGATCCGCACCGTGCGCGGCGTCGGCTACACCTTCTCCCCCGCGGTGGAGCCCGGGTGAGGCGCCCGCGCCGCATCGCCCCCGCCTGGCCGGGCGGGCTGATCGGGCGGGTGATGCTGGTGCTGCTGGCCGCCGTGGTGCTGGAGGGCGCGGCGGGCGCGGTCGTCTATGAGCAGTTCGAGCTGCACCGCGCCGACGAGGCGCGCGCCACCCTCGTCGCCGACCGGCTGACGGTGGCGCGGCGGGTGATCTCGGCGGCCGAGCCGGGGAGACGGCCGGCGCTGGCCGAAGCCTTCTCCACGCCGGACCTGCAGGTCGCCTGGTCGCCGGCGCGCGACGGCGTCTCCGGCCCGCCCGCCCGCTTCGGCATCGCCCGGCGCCTGCGCGAGCTGACCGACATCGGCGGCGGGGCTCTGCAGCTGGCCGTGGATCGCGGGCGGGGCGGCCGCGACGTGGTCGGCGCGGTGGACACGGCGGGCGGCGGCGGGCTGCGCTTCCGCCTCACCTCCGTGCCCGACGAGCGCGCCTTCCTGCTGCGGGGCGTGCTCAGCGCGGCGCTGATCGCCGCGGGGGTGCTGGCCGCGGCGCTGATGCTGATCCACGTGCTGACCACGCCCCTGCGCCACCTGACCGCGGTGGTGGACTCCCTCGACCCCGCGCAGGACGCCTCCCTGCTGGAGGGCGGGCCGAAGGAGGTGCGCGACCTGGCCCGCGCCTTCAACGACATGCAGGCGCGCATCGGGGGCATGGTGGCCGACCGCACGCGCTCGCTCGCCGCCATCAGCCACGATCTGCGCACGCCGCTGGCCCGCATCCGCCTGCGCGCCGGCTTCATGCCCGACGCCGAGGCGCGGGCGGGGGTGGAGGCCGACGTGGCCGAGATGGAGGCCATGATCGACACCGTGCTCGCCTACGTCCGCGGCGAGACGGACACCGACCCGCCGGAGCTGGTGGACCTCGGCAGCCTGCTGCTGACGGTGGCGGAGGACGCGCAGGACCTCGGCGCCGACGTCGTCTACGAGGGCCCGCCGCACCTCGCCGCCACCCTGCGCCGCATGGGCATGAAGCGCGCCGTGACCAACCTCGTGGACAACGCCCGCCGCTACGCCCGCGTCATCCGCGTGCGGCTTGAGGCGACCGCCGCCGAGCTGCGCATCGTGGTGGAGGACGACGGCCCGGGCATCCCGGAGGCGGTCCTGCCGCGCATCACCGAGCCCTTCTTCCGCATCGAGGCCGACCGCAGCCGCGGGTCCGGGGGCGCGGGCCTGGGCCTGCCGATCGCGCGCACCGCGGCGGAGCGGGACGGCGGGCGGCTGCTGATCGGCAACCGCGCCGAGGGCGGGCTCCGGTGCGAGATCGTGCTGCCGCGGGGGTGATCCGCCCGCTCATCTCCGCCTTCGCGGGGATGAGCGGGCAAGGCAACGCCGCCTATCCGACACACTTCGTCACGCTCGCCGCACACGCCCGCAAGACCCCTCCGCCATCTTCAGGGTCGCGCCGGATCCCCGACCCCGGCGTGAACGGGTCCGTCCGCCCTCCCCTTCTTGGCGGGCGGACCCGGCTCCCTCTTCATGTGTCCCTCCGGAGGAGTCATGGACCGCATCCTGAGCGGCGTCGCGCGCTTCCGCTGCGACGTCTTCCCCACGCAACGCGAGATCTACGCCGCGCTGGCCCTGAACGGGCAGAAGCCGCAGGCGCTGATGATCTCCTGCTCGGACAGCCGCGCGCCCGCCGAGCTGATCACCCAGTGCGGCCCGGGCGACCTGTTCGTGTGCCGTAACGCGGGCAACATCGTGCCGCCGGACGCCCAGCCCGCCGGCGGCGTCTCGGCGACGGTGGAGTACGCGGTCGCCGCGCTCGGCATCCGCGACATCATCGTCATGGGCCATTCGGACTGCGGCGCCATGAAGGGCGTGCTGGACCCCGAGCTGGTGGCCGGCGCGCCCAACGTGGCCTCCTGGCTCCGTCACGGCCGAGCCGCCTGCGAGGTCGTCAAGCGCACCTATCCCGCCGACCTTCCCTTCGCCGACCAGGTGGCGGCGCTCGCGCAGGAGAACGTGGCGCAGCAGCTGGTGCACCTGCAGACGCATCCGGCGGTGGCCCGCGGCCTGGCCGCCGGCGAGCTGACCCTGCACGGCTGGTTCTTCGACATTCGCACCGGCGTGATGCTGGCGCTGGACGGCGTGGCCGACCGGTTCGTCCCGCTCGACCCGGCGGCGCCCGTCGCCGCCGTGCGGCCCGCGGCCGCTCCGCGCGCCGCGTTGCGCGACCCGCTGCTGATCGCAGCCGAATAGCCTCTCAGAGTCGGGGACCATGCAAGCCTACTTCAAGCGCGCCTTCGGGCGCGACCTGACGGCGTCCGTCGTCGTCTTCCTGGTGGCCCTGCCCCTGTGCATGGGCATCGCCGTCGCCTCCGGCGTGCCCGCCGAGAAGGGGCTGATCACCGGGATCGTGGGCGGCGTCGTGGTCGGCGCGCTGGCGGGCTCGCCGCTGCAGGTGTCGGGCCCCGCGGCCGGCCTGGCGGTGATCGTGTTCGAGATCGTGCAGAAGCACGGGATCAGCGCGCTCGGCCCCATCCTGGTGGCGGCGGGGGCGATCCAGCTGGTCGCCGGCTTCGCCCGGCTGGGGCAGTGGTTCCGCGCCATCTCTCCCGCCGTGGTGCACGGCATGCTGGCGGGCATCGGCGTCCTGATCGTCGCCGGCCAGCTGCACGTGCTGCGCGGCGCCAAGCCGCTGGCGCACGGGCTCGAGAACCTGAAGGCGATCCCCGACGCCTTCGTCAAGCTGCAGCCGATGACGCCCGGCCAGGCGGAGGCGGCGCTCGCCGTCGGCCTGACGACCATCCTCGTCATGCTGGGCTGGGAGAAGCTGCGCCCCGCCGCGCTGAAGCAGGTGCCCGGCGCGCTGCTGGGCGTGCTGGCCGGCATCGGCCTGGCGCTCGGCCTGAAGCTGGACGTGCAGAAGGTGGCCGTGCCCGACTCCCTCCTGGGCGCCGTCGCGCTCCCCACGGGCGGCGAGTTCGCCCGCCTGGCGGAGCCCGCCATGCTGCTCACCGCCGTGGCCGTCGCCTTCATCGCCAGCGCGGAGACCCTGCTCTCCGCCGCCGCGGTGGACCGCATGCACGACGGCGAGCGCACCAAGTTCAACAGGGAGCTGGGGGCCCAGGGCGTCGGCAACCTGATCTGCGGCCTGTTCGGCGCCCTGCCCATGACGGGCGTGATCGTGCGCAGCTCGGCCAACGTGCAGGCGGGGGCGGCGACGCGCGCCTCCACCATGATGCACGGCGTGTGGCTGCTGGCGCTGGTGGGCCTGGCCCCCTTCGTCCTGCGCCAGGTGCCGACCGCGGCCCTGGCCGGCGTGCTGGTGGTGACGGGCGTGCGGCTGGTGCAGCTGAAGCACCTGTTCGACCTCTACCGCGAGCACGGCTGGCTGCCCGCGGCCACCTGGGTGGCCACCTTCGGCACGGTGGTGGCCTTCGACCTCCTCACCGGCGTGCTGGTGGGCCTGGCCTTCGCGGCGCTGGAGCTGGCGCCCCACCTGGCCAAGCCGGGCCGCCTGCGCCTGCGGGCCCGCACCCGCACGGACGCGGACGGGGCGGAGGTGCGGCTGGCCGGCAAGGCCACCTTCCTCAGCTTCCCCAAGCTGGCCAAGAGCCTGGAGCTGGCGGGCGACGCCTCGCGCGTCCACCTCGACGCCCGCGGCCTGCACCACGCCGACCACACCAGCCTGGAGGCGCTCAAGGAGTGGGTGCACCGCCGCCGCCGCGCCGGTGCGGAGGTGCGCGTCTCCACCCGTGGCCGCGGCAAGCGCCTGGCGCACATGCTGGGCGAGGCGCCCGCGCAGGTGTAGCGGACTCCCGACGCTCTGCGGGCGGCAGCCCTCTGACAACTCCGCACCTGCGCTGCGGAGTTGTCAGGAGCAGCGCCGTCGCGCACCCTTGTCACCCAAACTTCTTCCCCGGCGCATCCCCGCGGAACCCAGTGTGAGCGGCTCTGCTGCGTTCGGCCGGGTGCGCGTGGCTAGACCTGGGTCCCCGCCTCCACGGGGATGAGCGGAGGTGAGCGTTGCAGGCCGGAAACGCTTCTCCCGCTTGCCCGCGCGCCTTCCGCGCCCTCCTATGCGCCCTGTTCGAGACGCGGGCGTGGGGACGATATGAAGGCCAGGATCTGGGGCGTCGGAGCGGCGCTGGCGTGGGCGCTGGCGGGGCAGGCGGCGGCCCAGGCGCCCGCGCCCAAGCTGACCACCCCGGCCGAGGCGCTCGGCGGCCACAGCCCGGGCGACGACTACTTCCTGGCCAACTACGAGCAGCTTTCCGCCTACTGGCGTACGCTGGCCTCGCAGTCGCCGCGCGCCAAGCTGGTCTCCATCGGCAAGACGGCGGAGGGGCGCGACCAGCTGATGCTGATCGTCTCCTCGCCGGAGAACATCGCCCGCCTCGACCACTGGCGCGACATCGCCCACCGCATCGGCGACGGCCGCATCCCGGAGGCGGAGGCCCGCGCGCTGGCCAAGGAGGGCCGCGCCATCGTGTGGATCGACGCCGGCCTGCACGCCAACGAGAGCGTGACCGCGCAGACGCACATCCAGCTCGCCTACGACCTCGTCTCCGGCCAGGACGAGGAGACGCTGCGCTTCCTGAACGACGACATCGTGCTCCTGCCCATCGCCAACCCCGACGGCATGTCGCTGGTGGCCAACTGGTACATGCGCAAGGAGAAGCCGGAGGAGCGCCGTAACGCCGACCTGCCGGTGCTCTACCAGAAGTACATCGGCCACGACAACAACCGGGACTTCTACGCCAGCAACCAGGCCGAGACGACCAACATCAATCGCGCCCTGTGGCGCGACTGGCGTCCGCTGATGGTCTACAACGAGCACCAGACCGGCCCCTTGGGCACGGTGGTGTTCATCCCGCCGTTCCGCGATCCCTTCAACTACAACTACGACCCGCTGGTCATCACCCAGACCGACAGCCTGGCGATGCACATGCACAACCGGCTGATCGCCAACGACATGCCGGGCTCGACCATGCGCTCGGGGGCGCCGTACTCCACCTGGTTCAACGGCGGGCTGCGCACCGTCAGCTATTTCCACAACACGCTGGGCATCCTCACCGAGATCATCGGCGACCCGACGCCGTACAACCTGCCGCTCGTGCCCAAGAACCAGCTGGCGCGCGAGGACCTGCCGATGCCGGTGGCGCCGCAGGTGTTCCACTTCAAGACCAGCGTCGACTACGTCCGGCAGATGGACCGGGCGGTGATGGACTACGCCAGCCGCAACCGCGAGCTCCTGCTGTTCAACAGCTGGGTGATGGGCCGCAACAGCGTGCGCCGCGGCTCACAGGACAGCTGGACCGTCACGCCGAAGCGCGTCGCCGCGCTGCAGGAGGCGGCCAAGGGCTCCAAGCCCGCCGTGGAGGGCGAGGTCTATCCGGGAATGGCCGGGTACGACGGGCGCGACACGGTGGACGCCAAGTTCTACGCCCAGGTGCTGCACGATCCGGCCAAGCGCGACGCCCGCGCCTACGTGATCCCGGCCGACCAGGCCGACCTGCCCACCGCCGTGCGCTTCCTGAACGCGCTCCTGAACACCGGCGTCGAGGTCGACCGCGCCACCGCCCCGTTCAGCGCGGGCGGCAAGAGCTATCCGGCGGGTTCGTTCGTGGTGCGCGCCGACCAGGCGTTCCGCCCGCACGTGCTCGACATGTTCGAGCCGCAGGACCACCCGCAGGACTTCGCCTACCCCGGCGGCCCGCCGAACCGGCCGTACGACGTCACGGGCTACACGCTCGCCCTGCAGATGGGCGTGAAGTTCGATCGCGTGCTGGAGGCGATGGACGCTCCCCTTGAGCGCGTACCGGACGTGATGGCCCGCCCGCCCTCGGGCCGGGTGGTGGGCGACGGCCGCGCCGGCTGGCTGCTGGACCACGCGCCGAACAACACCTTCATCCTCACCAACCGCCTGATGAAGGCGCGGCAGAAGGCGTTCTGGCTGGAGGGCGCCGCCAGCGCCGCGGGCCGCGACTTCGGCCCCGGCGCCCTGTGGGTGCCCGCCTCCGCCGCCAGCCGCGCCGAGGTGGAGCGCGCCGCGCGGGAGCTCGGCCTCACCGCCTACGCCCTGTCGGCCACCCCCACCGGCGGCAGGATCGCGCTCAAGCCCGTGCGCATCGGCCTGGCCGACGTCTACGGCGGCTCCATGCCCTCCGGCTGGACCCGCTGGCTGCTGGAGCAGTACGAATTCCCCTACCGGCAGGTGTTCCCGCAGCGGCTGAACGCCGGCGACCTGCGCCGGGACTTCGACGCGCTGATCTTCCCCTCCGGCGTGGTGCCCGCGCCCGGCGTCGGCCGCGAGGGCGGCGGCCGGCCCCAGCCCAAGCCGGAGGACATCCCCGCCGAGCACCGCTTCCGCCTGGGCCGCGTGACCGTGGCCGAGTCCGTGCCCCAGGTCGCCGCCTTCGCGAAGGCGGGCGGCACGGTGATCGGCGTCGGCTCCTCCAGCCTGATCGGCGCCGAGATGGGCCTGCCGGTGCAGAACGCCCTGGTGGAGCCCGGGCCGGACGGCAAGCCGCGCCCGCTGCCCGGCACCAAGTTCTACATCCCGGGCTCGCTCCTGTGGGCCGAGGTGGACACCACGCGCCCCGTCGCCTTCGGCCTGCCCAGCCGCATGGACGTGTTCTTCGACGCCTCCCCCGCCTTCAAGGTGGGCGCGGGCGCCACCGCGGTGGCCGGCTACAAGGGGCAGGACGTGCTGCACTCTGGCTGGGCCTGGGGGCAGAAGGCGCTGGACGGCACGACGGCGGTGGCCGAGGCCGACCTCGGCCGCGGCAAGGTGTTCCTGTTCGGGCCGGAGATCACCATGCGCGGCCAGCCGGCGCTCAGCTTCAAGTTCCTGTTCAACGCCCTCTACTACGGCCCGGCCACAGCCAAGTGAGGGCGGCCGCGCTCGCCCTGGTGGTCGCCGCCGCGCTCGCGGGGTCGGCGGCCGCGGCCCCGGTGCGCATGCCGGGGCCGAGCTACGAGGTGCTGCGCTCCGGCCCGCCCGGCGGCGCCCACCCGGGCCGGGGCGACACGGCGGTGATCCGCTACGTGGGCCGGCTGGCCGCGGGCGGCGAGGTGTTCTCCACCTCGACCGACGGCGGCGCGGGAACCTCGACCTTCCCCGTGCGCCAGACCATCCCGGGCTTCCAGGCCCTGCTCCAGCGCATGCGCCCTGGCGACCGCTGGCGCCTGACCCTGCCCGGCTACCTCGCCTACGGCGCCCAGGGCCGCACCCACGTCGCGTCCGACGCCACCCTCAGGCGCGACGTCCCGCCCGACGCGACCCTGGTGTTCGACGTGGAGCTGGTGAGCTTCGCGCCGACGCCGCCGGGCTGAGCGGGACCGAGCGCACCTTCTCTCCCATATCGTGGGGGAGTACCGCCGAAGGCGGGGAGGGGCCGGCCGGCGGAGCCGGACGGAAGCCGCGTGCTCGCGTGTTGCGCGCTCTCGCGCGGCCCCTCCGTCCGCTTCGCGGCCACCTCCCCATGCGCAGCATGGGGAGGAACAGCAGCATACTCAGCTGAACTCGGGCGCAGGCCTCCCCGCCCACACATCCGGCAGGTCGGCGCTCACGCGGTCCGGATACGCTGCCGCGCGCTTCTCGGTGAAGCTGGCGACGCCCTCGCGCACGTCCTCCGACTGGCCGCGGGCCTGGATGGCGCGGCTGTCGACGCTGTGGGCTTCCATCGGGTGGGCGGCGCCCATCATGCGCCAGATCAGCTGGCGGCTGAGGGCCACCGACACCGGGGCGCTCTCGTCGGTCATCCGGTGGGCCAGGGCCTTGGCGGCGGGCAAGAGGTCGTCGGGGGCGTGCAGGCTCTGCACCAGGCCCTTGTCCAGCGCCTCCTGCGCGTCGAACACGCGGCCCGAGTAGCACCACTCCAGCGCGTTCGGCACGCTCACCAGTCGCGGCAGGAACCAGCTGGAGCAGGCCTCCGGCGTGATCCCGCGCCGGGCGAACACGAAGCCGAAGCGGGCGCTGGTGGAGGCCAGGCGCGCGTCCATGGGCAGCTGCATGGTGGCGCCCACGCCCACCGCCGCGCCGTTCACCGCCGCGATCACCGGCTTCAGGCTCTCGTAGATGCGGAGCACCACGCGGCCGCCGCCGTCGCGCCGCACGCCGTCCACAACGATCTCGTCGCTGGCGTCGCGCTTGGTGTGGTCGAAGGTGTCGCCGCCGCGGCCGAGGTCGGCGCCCGCGCAGAAGGCGCGGCCAGAGCCCGTGACGATCACCGCCCTGACCGCGTCGTCCGCGTCCGTGCGGTCGAACAGGGCGATCATGTCCTTCATCACCTGGGCGTTGAAGGTGTTCATCCGGTCGGGGCGGTTGAACGTGGCGACGGCGATCCCGTCCTCGACGGCGTAGTCGATCGTCTCGAAGCTCATGCAGCCTCCTTGAGGGACGGTGGGGCGTCGACCGCCTCGCCCGCGCGGCGGAAGCGCAGCACGCCGTCCTCCAGCCTGGCGTGGCGAAGGGTCAGGATGTCGAGCACGTAGTTCTGGTGCAGTTTCCAGGGCGCCTTGGAGCCCTGCTTGGGGAAGAGGTGCAGGGCTCGCTGCACGTAGCCCGAGCTGAAGTTCAGGAACGGCTCGGGCTCGACGCTCGGGTCGTGGTTCTCCGGCGTGGCGGAGGCGAGGCCCGCGCGGTCCATGTGCAGCAGCAGGCGGCACACCCACTCGCTGGTCAGGTCGGCCTTCAGCGTCCAGCTGGCGTTGGTGTAGCCGAACACGGCCGCGAGGTTGGGGCAGCCCTCGATCATCACGCCGCGGTAGTTCAGCCGCTCGCCCAGCGCCACCGGCGCGCCGTCGACGGTGATGGCCATGTTCGACAGGGCCTGGAGCTTGAGCCCGGTGGCGGTGACCAGCACGTCGGCGGGCAGGGTCTCGCCCGACTTCAGGCGGACGCCCTCCGGGACTACGCGGTCGATCTCGCCGGTGACGACGCTGGCGCGATCCTCGTTCAGGGCGCGGAACAGGTCGCTGTCGGGCACCAGGCACAGGCGCTGGTCCCACGGGTGGTAGCGCGGGGTGAAGTGGGTCTCGACGTCGTAGCCGGGGCGCAGCTCCTTGCGCGCCATCTCGATCAGCTGCGCCTTGGCCCGCTCGGGCTTGGCGCGCATCTGGCGGAAGAAGAACATGCCCAGGAGCACGTTGCGCCAGCGGATCAGGCGGTAGGCCAGCTTGGGCGAGAGCCGCCGCCGCAGCGCGTTCGCCATCGCGTCCTCCGCGGGGCGCGAGACGACGTAGGTGGGCGAGCGCTGCAGCATGGTGACGTGCGCCGCCTTGTCCGTCATGGCGGGCACCAGCGTCACCGCGGTGGCGCCCGAGCCGATCACCACCACGCGCTTGCCGCGGTAGTCCAGGTCCTCCGGCCAGGCCTGCGGATGCACGAGGCGCCCGGCGAACTCGCCCAGGCCGGGGAGCTCCGGCGTGTAGCCGCCGCTGTAGTCGTAGTACCCGGTGCAGGAGAGCACGAACCGCGCCTTGAGCGTCCGCGCCCCTTCCGGCGTGTCCACCTCGGCGGTCCAGGCGGCGTTCTCGCTCGACCAGGCGAGGCTCCTCACCTTGGTGCGGAAGCGGATGCGCTCGGCGATGCCGTGCTCGGCGGCGGTGTCGCGCACGTACTTGAGGATGGCGGGCCCGTCGGCGATCGCCTTGGCCTCCGTCCAGGGGCGAAAGGCGTAGCCCAGGGTGTACATGTCGCTGTCGGAGCGGACGCCGGGATAGCGGAACAGATCCCAGGTGCCGCCCACCGCCTCCCGCGCCTCCAGGATGGCGAAGCGCTTGTCCGGCAGGCGGCGGCGCAGGTGGTGCGCCGCGCCGATCCCGGAGAGGCCGGCGCCGATGATCAGGACGTCGAGGGTCTCGCTCACGCTATCCGAGGTCACTGGGCGCGCTCCACCTTGTCGGCCATGCGGCGCACGAAGGCGGCGGTGCGCCCGGCCTGGGTCACCGGGATCATGTGGCCGGCGTCCGCGATGATCTCCAGGTCCGCCCCCGGCAGCTGCTTCAGCAGGCCGCGGCCGTGCAGCTCATGGTCCAGGATGCGGTCCTGCGAGCCGTAGAGCACGCCGACGGGCAGGGTCAGCCCCGGGTAACGCTCGGCCATGCCCGGCAGGTCGTCGGCGGCGGCGAGGAGGTCGGCGCTCGCGCCGAGAAAGGCGCGGGGGCGCAGGCCCAGCATGCCGCCGCCCTTCTCGACGAAGTCGGCGGGCGCGGGCTCCGGCCCGAACACCAGCTCCAGCGCCGCGGTGCGCCGGGCGATGGCCAGGGGCGTGGCCAGCGTCCAGGCGACCACGCGGCGCGCGACGGGGTTCCTGATGGCGAGCCCTCGGAACACGGGCGAGATCTCCTCCACCGGCTGGGTCAGCGGGGCGAGCAGGGCCAGACCGCCGACCCGCTCCGGGTGGTCCAGCGCGAGGGCGAGCGCCACCGCGCCGCCCAGGCTGTGCCCGACCACCAGCGGCCGCCCGAGGCCGAGCTCGCGGATCAGGGCGGCAAGCACGTCGGCCTGGGCGCGCAGGTTGTGACGCTGGCCGGCGCCGACCTCGGACCAGCCGGAGCCCGGGCGCTCGACGGCCACGACCCGGCGATCGCTCGCCAGGAGATCGAGGAGCGAGTGGGTGAAGTTGCCCATCTGCCCGGCCAGGCCGTGGATCAGCAGCAGCGGCGACCCCTTGGCGTCGGCCGGGCCCCGCTCAAGCACATGCAGCCGCGCACCGCCCACCTCCACGAACCGGCCCAAGGGCGGGAAGCTCGCGGCCGCCCGCCGGGCGGTCAGGGCGGTGAAGGCGGCCAGGGCGCCGCCCGCGAGCACGACGGCCGCTCCGGCGGCGGCGAGGGCGGGCAGGGGCGAACGGCGGGGCGTCATGCGGGAACTCCGGGGGCGGGCGGGTCGGCGTCGCGCGCCTCGCGCACGCCCAGCAGCAATGCCCCGCCGACCAGCAGGAACGCCAGCGTCACCGCGAGGCCGCCCTGCTGCGAGCCGCTGAGCGCGGTCGCCACGCCCACGGCCAGCGGCGCGAAGAAGGCCATGGCGTTCCCGGAGAGCGCGAACAGGCCGAAGCACTCGGCCAGCCGCTCGGGTGGCGCGATCCGCGCCAGCATGGTCCGGCTGGAGGCGATGCCGGCCAAAAGGCCCACCGTGCAGAGCACCCCGTTGCCCACCGCCGCGATCTCCGGCGCGCTGGAGAGCTCGGGCGCGCCCGCCGCCCGCCCGGCCACGGTCACGCCCAGCAGCGTCGTGGGGCCGAGCGTCAGGTTCACCACCGTGGCCGCCGCCACCACGCCCACCGCCAGCAGCAGGGTGCGCCTGGAGCCGATCCGGTCGTCGATCCAGCCGCCCGCCACGGCGCCCGCGAACGCCGCCAGCCCCATGATCGCGCCGTAGGTCGTCAGCGTCCCCGGCGACCAGCCGAAGCGCCCGCCCAGGTAGACGCCGGAGAAGTAGAGGATCACCACGAACCCGTCGTTGAAGATCATCCGCGCCACCAGGTAGCGCGCCAGGTTGCGCTGCCGACCCAGTGCGCGGGCCGTGCCCCGGAGCGTCCGCAGCCCCTCCGCCACCGCCGGTCCGAGCTTGCGGCCCGTACCCGGCGCGTCCGGCGTCCACACGAACAGCGGCCAGGCGCCCAGGGCGAAGACGGCGGCGGCCAGCAGCCCCGCCGCGCGTTCCGGGCCGAAGTCGGCGTGGCTCAGGCCGAAGGCGGGGCGCGGGCCCGCGAGGGCGAAGGTGAACACGCCGAGCACCACCAGGCTCGCCAGGTTGCCGAGCCCGAAGCTCAAGCCCGACAGGGCGCCGAGCCGCTCCGGCGGGGCCGCGCGGGTCAGGAGGGCGTTGTGGAACACCACGCTCAGCTCGAACAGCGCGGAGGCGCCCGCCACCGCCGCCGCCGCGAACAGCACGCCCCGCGCCGGCGTCGCCCACCACAGCAGCGACATGGCGGCCAGCGCGCCCAGCGTCGCCGCCAGCAGCCACGGCTTGCGCCGCCCGCCCGCGTCCGCCGCCGCCCCGCCGACGGGGCCTAGCAGCGCGACCAGGAACGCACCGGCGGCGGTGACGAACCCCCACGTCGCCTGCCCCCGCACCGGGTCGCCCACGATCCGAGAGGCGAAGTAGGGCGCGAACACGTAGATGTTCACCAGCACGAAGTACGGCGTCCGCCCCGCCTCGTACGCCAGCCACCCGAGCGCCGCCGCCCGCCCGGGCGCGGCGGTCGCGGAAGGGGAGGGTGCGGCGGCCATGCCCGACCTTGCCGCCCCGCGCCATCCCCCGTCCAGCCCGGGCGGCTCCGGTCGACAGCGGCCGAAGCCAGGCGCAAACTGCCCTCATGCGCGTCGAGACCGAGCAGGAAGAGGATGGCCGCTGGATCGCCGAGGCGATCGATCTACCGGGCGTGCTGGCCTACGGAGTCACGCGTGAGGAGGCCTTGGCCAAGGTCGAGGCGCTGAGCCTTCGCGTGCTCGCCGACCGCCTCGACAACGGCGAGCGCTCCCCCGAGCTGGACCGGCTGTTCAACGCGGCGTGAGCGTCTGGCCGGCGGTCAAATCGGGCAGAGCGCTCGCGGCGCTTCGGAAGCTCGGCTGGCGGGAGAAGCGCCGCACCGGCTCGCACCGCGTCCTTGAGCGCGAGGGCTGGGCCGACGTCGTGTTCGCCTTCCACGAGGGCGAGGAACTGGGCCCTCGCATGCTGGCCCGCTTGGCCAAGACCACCGGCTTGAGCCCCCAGGATCTCTAGTCCGCCTCCGCCCCGTACGGCGGCGAGGGGATGTTCTCCGCGGCGATGCGCAGGGCGGTGCTCCACTGCTCGGAGAGGCCGCGCCAATAGGCGTCGCCGGGCTCGACGCGGAAGTCCAGCTCGGGCGCGAGGCCGTCGCGGGGGAGCATCAGCACGTCGAGCGGCGCGCCCACCGCCAGGTTGGAGCGGATGGTCATCTCGAACGAGATCAGCCCGAGCTTCAGCACCTCCTGCAGAGGCGTGTCGAAGGCCAGGGTGCGATCCAGGATGGGCTTGCCGTACTTGGGCTCGCCGATCTGCATGAAGGGCACGTCGGGCCCGCATTCGATGAAGTTGCCCTCGCCGTAGATCATGAACAGGCGCATCGGCCCGCCCTTGATCTGGCCGCCCAGGAGCACGGAGGCGCCGTACTCCACGCCCACCCCCTGCAGCACCGCCTTCACGTCGCCGGTGGCCTTGTGCAGGGCGTGGCCGACGAACTGGGCGGCGCGGAAGGTGGAGGGCTGGACCTCCAGCGTCTCCACCTGCCCGGTCTCCGGGTTGTGCAGCCCCTCCTGCATCAGGCTGAGCGCGGTCTGGGTGACCGAGAGGCTGCCCGCCGTCATGAGCGCCACCACGTACTCGCCGGGCCGGGAGAAGATGTGCAGCTTGCGGAAGGTGGAGATGTTGTCCACGCCCGCATTGGTGCGCGTGTCGGCGATCATCACCAGGCCGTCGCGGACGAGCACGCCGCAGCAATAGGTCACGAGGCGGCCTCCTAGGCGACGGGAGAGGGGACAGGGCGGCCGCGGCCGGCGGCCTCCTCCACCCGCAAACGCACGTCGAGCCGTTCGGCCCCGCCGCCGGACCGCGCGCCGCGCACGGGGGCGGCGGCCAGGTAGTCGGGCGCCGCGGCGATGCGCAGGTGGCCCTCGCCGGGGCAGACGCCGTTCGCCGGGTCGAAGCCCACCCAGCCCAGGGCCGGCACCCAGGCCTCGGCCCAGGCGTGCGCGGCCTCCTGGTCCTGGGTGTCGTCGCGCAGCAGGTGGCCGGAGACGTAGCGGGCCGGGGCGCCCAGCCGCCGCGCGCCCGCGATGAACACGTGCGCCAGGTCCTGGCAGACGCCCTGGCCGAGGGCGAGCGCGTCGGCCGCGGTGGTCGTGGTCCCCGTGGCGCCCGTCTGGAACGCCACCCGCTCGCGCACCGCGGCCATCAGCGCATGCAGCCGGTCCAGCGGCTCGGGCCCGGCCGAGGCGGCGGCGGCGTCGGCGAGGGCGTCGAGCGCCCCGTCGGGCGCGGTCAGGGGCGTGGGGCGCAGGTACACGGCGGGCGGGAAGCGCTCGCCCGCGTCGCCGAGCACGCCGGCGGCGTCGTCCACCTCCGCCTCGCCCCAGACGCGCACGCGCAGCCGCTCGGTGGCGCCCGCCAGGGTGAACACGTGCTGGACGTTGCCGAAGGCGTCCTCGCCCCGGCGCAGCCGGCCGTCGGCGTCCACCTCCACGCGCCAGCGGACCACGCGCTGGGCGGCGTGGTCGCGCGGCGCCACCTTGAGCACCTGCAGCACCGCCCGGGCGGGCTCGGCGTAGGCGTAGGCCGTCTCGTAGTCGACGCGGATCCTCATCAGGCGAGGTACTGCTCGTTCACGGCCGCGCCCAGCCGGGCGTTGTCCTCCAGGAGCTGCTGGATGAACTCGTGCAGGCCCGACTGGAACAGCTCCACCATGCGCGAGCGCTCCAGCCGGTGCAGGATGTCCACCGCCAGCCGCTGGGCGGGGCCGGAGCGGCCGTAGTGCTCGGCCAGGGCGTCCAGCCCCGAGACGATCACCTCGTAGGACGAGCACACCGAGCGGGGCAGCTGGCGGTTCAGCAGCAGGAGGTCGGCCACCAGCCAGGGCTTGATCTCCTCGCGGTAGACCCAGCGGTAGGCGGTCAGGGCCGAGACCTCGCGCAGGATGGTGGTCCAGCCGAAGTAGTCGAGCGACCCGCCCACCGGCTCCCGCTCGGGCAGCAGCAGGTGGTACTTCACGTCCAGGAGGCGCGCGGTGTCGTCCGCCCGCTCCAGCGCGGTGCCCAGGCGCAGGAACCAGTAGGCGTCGTTGCGCAGCATGGTGCGCCCCGCCGAGCCGTCGAAGCCCAGGGCCACGCGCTTGATCCACTCCAGGAAGCGGGTGAACGACTCGGCGTCCATGTCCTCGTCGATCACCTGCAGCTCGTTCCAGGCCTCGTTCACGCCCTCCCAGGTCTCGGGGGTGAGCGCCGTGCGCACGGCGCGGCCGTTGGCGCGCGCGGTCTCCAGGCAGGAGACGATGGAGGACGGGTTGTCGTAGTCGAAGGCGAGCCAGCGCTTGACGTTGGCCTCGGTCGGCTCTCGGCCGGTGGCCTGGAAGTCCTCCTCCGTGCCCGAGGTGAGGAGCGCGCTCTCCCACTCGGCCCCGTCCTCCCCGGCGTAGCTGGCCGGCAGGGCGGAGAGGCGGATGGCGGCGTCCAGCACCCGCGCGGTGAAGTCGGCGCGCTCCATGTAGCGCGCGGCCCAGAACAGGTTGTCGGCGGTGCGGCTCAGCATCTCCGCGCCCCTCGCATCCCCGTCGCCCTCGGGCTCGACCCGAGGGCCGGGCGCCGGTCGTCCGCACGGCGTGCAAGGCGTCCTAAGGCTCGGCGCACCACGCCCGGCCCTCGGGTCGAGCCCGAGGGCGACGGAGCAGGAGGCGTGGGGGGGAGGCTCAAATGTCCGCCCCGCCCTGCAGCGTCTGCGTCAGGCCGCCCATGGACTGGGACATGCCTCCCGGGCCCATGCTCTGGCTCATGCCGTCCAGCACCCAGGTGTCCTTGGTGCCGCCGCCCTGGCTGGAGTTCACCACCAGCGAGCCCTCGGTCAAGGCCACGCGCGTCAGCCCGCCCGGAGTGATGCGCACGCCCTCGGGCGAGCTCAGCACGAACGGGCGCAGGTCCACGTGCCGCGGGGCCAGGCCGCTCTCGGCGAAGGTGGGGCAGGTGGAGAGCGCCAGGGTGGGCTGGGCGATGAAGCCGGCGGGATCGGCCAGCAGGCGCGCGCGGAACGCCTCCACCTGCGCGGCGCTGGCGGTGGGGCCCACCAGCATGCCGTAGCCGCCGGAGCCCGCCACCTCCTTGACCACCAGCTCGGGCAGGCGGTCCAGCACCTCGCGCAGCGCCTCCGGCTCGCGGCAGCGCCAGGTGGGCACGTTGGGGATGATCGCCGCCTCGCCGGTGAAGAAGCGGATCAGCTCGGGCATGTAGCTGTACACGGCCTTGTCGTCGGCGACCCCCGCCCCCGGCGCATTGGCCAGGGTGACGTTCCCCGCCGCATAGGCGCCGATCAGGCCGGGCACGCCCAGCGAGGACTCCGGGCGGAAGGCCAGCGGGTCCAGCCAGTCGTCGTCGATCCGGCGGTAGATCACGTCCACGCGCTGCGGGCCGTCGGTGGTGCGCATGTAGACGACGGCGTCGTCCACGAAGAGGTCGCGCCCCTCCACCAGCTCCACCCCCAGCTTGTCCGCCAGGAAGCTGTGCTCGTAGTAGGCCGAGTTGTACGGCCCGGGCGTCAGCACCACGACCACCGGCTCGCGGTCGCCCCCGCCAGGCGCGCAGGCGCGCAGGGTGGAGAGCAGCGCGTCGGGATAGGTCTCCACCGGCGCGACGCGGTGGTCGGAGAACAGGCCGGGGAACAGGCGCATCATCGCCTCCCGGTTCTCCAGCATGTAGCTGACGCCCGAAGGGGTGCGGCAGTTGTCCTCCAGCACGAACCAGTCGTGCTCGCCCGTGCGCACCAGGTCGACGCCGCAGATGTGGGTGTAGACGCCGTGCGGCGGGCGCACGGCCGCGGTCTCCAGCCGGAACTGCGGGTTCTGCAGCACCAGGTCCTCCGGGATGATCCCGGCGCGCACGCACTCGCGCGGGCCGTACACGTCCTGCAGGAAGGCGTTGAGCGCGCGCACGCGCTGCTCCAGCCCGCGCTCCAGCCTGGACCACTCGGAGCGGGCGATCACCCGGGGCACGAGGTCGAACGGGATCAGCCGCTCCGCCCCGTCCTGGTCGCCGTAGACGGCGAAGGTGATGCCGAGGCGGCGGAAGAACAGCTCGGCCTGGCGGCGGCGCGTGTCGATCAGCTCGGGCGGGCTCTCCTCCAGCCAGCGGCGCAGCCGGGCGTAGGGCGCGCGCACCTCGCCGCCGCCGTCCCCCGCCCCCCGCATCTCGTCGAAGCCCATCGCCTGATCCAACGCTCCGAACGGCCAAGTTTGTTCCGCGGCGCGGGGCCGCGTCCAGTCAGGCCGGCAGGCGGCGCTCCCAGGCCAGGGCGTGCGCCGCCATCTCCGCCACGCCTAGGCGCGGAGTCCAGCCCAGCGCACGGCGGGCGCGGCCCGCGTCGGCCAACAGCTCGGCCATGTCGCCGGGCCGGCGCGGACCCGGGGCGAGCGGCACGGGGCGCCCCGCCGCGGCGCCCACGGCGGCGGCCACCTCGCGCACGCTGCACCCGCGCTCCGTGCCGAGGTTGAAAACCTCGAAGCGCCCCGCCTCCGCCGCCGCCAGCCGGTCCAGCGCCGCGAGGTGCGCGGCGGCCAGGTCGGTGACATGCACGTAGTCGCGCACGCCCGTGCCGTCGCGCGTGGGCCAGTCTTCGCCGTGGACGGGCAGGGCCGCGCGCCGGCCCAGGGCCGCCTGGCACGCCGCCTTGAACAGGTGCGTCGCCGCCGCGGTGGACTGGCCCGCGCGCCCTGCCGGGTCGGCCCCCGCCACGTTGAAGTAGCGGAGCGTGCACACGCGCAGGCCGTGCGCCGCCGCGGCGTCGGCCAGCGCCTGCTCGGCGATCAGCTTGGAGCGGCCGTAGGGCGACAGGGGCGCGGGGGGCGTCGCCTCGTCCACGCGCGCGGCCGGCTCGCCGTAGACGGCCGCGGTGGAGGAGAACACGATCCGCTCGACCCCCGCCGCCAGGCATGCCTGGGCCACCGCCACGGCCCCGCCCAGGTTGGCCGCGTAGTAGTCGAGCGGCCGCGCCACCGACTCCGGCGCGACCGTCAGCCCGGCGAAGTGCATCACCGCCTCCGCCCGGTGCTCGCGCAGCACGGCCGCCACGGCGTCGGCGTCGCCGCAGTCGCCCCGCACGAAGGCCGCGCCCGGCGGCACGGCCTCGCGGAAGCCCGTGGACAGGTCGTCGAGCACCACCACCCGCCGGCCCGCGTCCAGCGCGGCCCAGGCGGCGTGCGCGCCGATGTAGCCCGCACCGCCGGTGATCACGATCGCCCCCACGACGGCTGGGAACGATCCGCAGGCCCAGCGGTTTCGCTCTGCTTGGCCGAACGCGTTCGGGGAACTTAGCTTCGGACGTGCCGTTCTGCGGCTCGGCGCGAAGGGGGCCGGCGTCCGCCGCCCTCGCCGGAGGTGGCGACGGTATGGACGTGTCGAGCGCGCAGCGTTCCTCGGGCGCTTCCACGGGCGAAGGCCGAAGTACGGGCCGGATCGGCGTGGCCCTGGTGGGCGTCGGCGGCGCCGTCGCCACCACCGCCATCGCGGGGGTGGAGATGATCAAGGCGGGCGGCAACGACCTGACCGGGCTGCCCCTGGCCGACGTCTCCGCCGCGGGCCTCGCCGACTACCGCGACCTGGTCTTCACCGGCTGGGACGTGAACGGCGACGACCTGGCCGCCGCCGCCGAGAAGCACGGGGTGCTCGCCCCCGCCCAGCTGGCCAACGGCGCCGGCGACTCCCTGCGCGGCGTGAAGCCCATGGCCGCCGTGGGCTCCAGCCGCTTCTGCAAGAACGTGGACGGCGAGAACAAATTCCACGCCGCAAGCCACCGGGAGGCCGTCGACCGGATCAGCGCCGACCTGGCCCGCTTCAAGCGCGAGAGCGGCGTCGAGCGTGTGGTGGTGGTCAACCTCGCCTCCACCGAGCGCTACCCCGACCTCCAGGCCCCCGCGCTGCAGGACCTGCAGGCCTTCGAGCGCGGGCTGGACGAGAGCGACGCGGCCATCGGCCCGGCCATGCTCTACGCCTATGCGGCCATCGCCAGCGGCAGCCCCTACGCCAACTTCACCCCCTCGGTCGCGGCGGACGCCAAGCCGCTGATGCAGATGGCGCGCGAGCGCAACGTCGCGGTGGCCGGCAAGGACGGCAAGACCGGCCAGACCTTCATGAAGACGGTGATCGCCCCCGCCCTGCGTGCGCGGGCCCTGCACGTGGACGGCTGGTTCTCCACCAACATCCTCGGCAACCGTGACGGCCTGGCGCTGGACGATCCGGAGTCGCTGAAGAGCAAGGTCGAGACCAAGAAGAGCGTGCTCGACCAGATGCTCGGCTATCCGGTCGAGGACCACATCATCGACATCCGCTACTATCGCCCGCGCGGCGACGACAAGGAGGCCTGGGACAACATCGACGTGACCGGCTTCCTGGGCCAGCGCATGCAGATCAAGGTCAACTTCTTGTGCAAGGACTCGATCCTGGCCGCGCCCCTGGCCATCGAGATCGCCCGCTGCCTCGGCCTGGCCGACGCCCGGGGCGAGGGCGGGGTGCAGGAGCAGATGGGGGCCTTCTTCAAGGCGCCGATGACCGCCGACGGCCGCGAGCCCGAGCACGCCTTCAACGTGCAGACCGCCCGGCTGATGGACTGGCTGGCCGGCGGGCGGCCGTTCGAGGCGTGATGCTCATAGCCCTCACCCTCCCACTCGCTCCGCGAGCGGGCCCCTCCCTCTCCCGCTTCGCAGGAGAGGGAATGATGTCGACCCCTCTCCCGCTTGTCGGGAGAGGGAGGGGCCCGCGCCGCAGGCGTGGGAGGGCGAGGGCTAATGGCTGACGCCCGCCTGCGCCCCCTCCTCGGCGAGCTCGGCGACCTTAAGCGTATCCGCTCGGCCGGGCGCGAGGGCTCCATCGCCCAGCGCGGCTTCCGCCAGGCCTGGTGCGAGCTGGCCGCGGGCGAGCCGCCGGAGGTGGTGACCAGGCGCACGGTCGCCGGCGCCCTCGCGGCCGCGCGTCTGGGCGACCTGGACGGGCCGAAGCTGCGCGAGCTGGGCCTGCCGACCGACGCGGCGCTGGGCGTGCTCCGGGCCGGCTTCGACGCGGTGGCCGCCGACCTCGATCCGGCGCTGGCCGCCATCCTGCGCGAGGGCCTGACGCTCGACCCCCGGCCCGAGCACGGGGCCCCGGGCTTCGTGCACGACCTGGAGCGCCAGCCCCGCGCGGGCGCCACCTGCCCCGGCAAGCCGCGCGTGGTGCTGGAGCCGCCCGAGACCCACGCGGAGCATTGCTGGGCGGTGGCGGTGTTCGGCGTGCTGCTCTCGCCCGCCTACGGCGCCGACCCGGTGGAGGTGTTCACCGCGGGCCTCGCCCACCACCTGCACAACGCCCTGATGCCCGACAGCGGCTTCACGGGCGAGGTGCTGCTGGGCGCCCGGCTGACCGATGTCATCGACCACGCGACTGCCCACGCCCTGCTGCAGCTGGACGAGCCCGTGCGCGACACGGTGCGCGCCGCCCGTCGCATCCTGCCGGACGCCTCCACGCCCGAGGGCCGCGCCTTCCACGCCGCGGACGTGATCGATCGGGTGATGCAGATCGCCCAGCACCTGCGCCCGGCCTCCCTCACCATGGCCACAGTGCTCGACGACCTGGGCCTGGTGCACGACGGCCCGGTGAAGCCGTTCCACGACCGCGTGCTGCAGGAGATGGGGCTGTGACCCCCTTCCCCCTCGATGGGGGAAGGGCCGGGGATGGGGGTGAAAGCTCCGCAGTTTCCGGCCTGGCGCGGGCGGCGCCTCCAGCGGGTCACGACGACCGTCGCGCCGCCACCCCCATCCCCAACCCTTCCCCCATGGAGGGCGAAGGGGGTCTCCGCTCGCCCGTCTCCGGCCGTGCGCTGGCCTACGACGCCGCCCACTCCCTCTGCGACGGCGCCGGCGAGCGCTGGCCGATGGTGGACGGGATCGCCTTCCTGCGGACGGGGCGAGAGGCGCTGGTCCGCGAGGCCCTCGCCGCCCTGGACGCCGGCGACCGGGAGGGCGCGCTCGTGCACCTGCTGGCCGACCAGGACGACTGGTGGACCGGTCCGGCCGCCGACCCGGAGCGCCTGCGCGCCCTGGTGCGCGACGCCGACCGGCTCACCTTCCGCGAGGCGATGGACCACCTCGGCCTGGGCCGCGTCGGCGACTACTTCGCCCACCGCTGGAGCGACCCCACCTACCTGGCCGGCCTGGCGCTCCTGGAGGCGCACGGGGCCGAGTTCTCCGAGGCGTTCGAACTGGCCTGCGGCGCCGGCCACCACCTGCGCGAGCTGCATCGGCGGGGCGTGCCCTGCACCGGGGCGGACGTGGTGTTCGCCAAGCTGTGGCTGGCCCGCCGCTGGGTGTGCGGCGACGGGCCGGAGCTGGTGTGCTTCGACGCCTCTGCGCCCTGGCCGGTCGCCGGCCGCCGCTTCGGCCTCGTGCTGTGCTGCGACGCCTTCTACTTCCTGGAGCCGAAGGCGGAGATCGCCGCCCGCCTGCGCGCGCTGACCGCCGACGACGGCCTGCTGGCGGTGGCGCACGTGCACAACCGCGACGCGCCCAACCTCTCCGCCGGCGCGGCCGTGACCGGCGCGGAGCTCGGCGCCCTGTTCCCCGGCGCGGTCGCCTACGACGACGCCGAGCTCACCCGTGCGCTGGCCGAGGCCCGGGCGCCCCGCCCCGCGGCCTGGGACGCCCTGGGCGACGTGGAGGCGTTCTCGCTCGTGCTGGGCGATGACGCGGCCCCGCGCCCGGTGCTGGCGGGCCTCGCCCTGCCGCCGCCCGAGGCCGAGCTGCGCAGGAACCCGCTCTACGGCGACGACGACCGGATCGCCTGGCCCTCCGACCGCTACCGCGACGAGTACGCGCCCCGCGCCACCTATCCCCTCCGCTCCGAAGCCCCGCGCCACGCCCGGCGCACGCCGGCCACCGAGGCCCTGGCGCGCTCGCGCGAGCTCCTCGATCTGCCGGAGCGGTGGTGACGCCGTTCCGCTGGGGCGTCGTCGGCTACGGCTGGGTGGCGCGGGACCACATGGCGCCCGGCATCGCCGCCGGCGGCGGGGAGGTCGTCGCCATCTGCGACCCCGATCCGGCCGCCCGCGCCCTGGCGGAGGCGCAGGGCGCCCGGGCGCACGCCGACCTCGCCGGCCTGCTCTCCGAGCCGCTCGACGCGGTCTATGTCGCCACGCCTAACCACCTGCACCGCGAGGCCGTGGAGGCCTGCGCCGCCGCGGGCGTGCCCGTGCTCTGCGAGAAGCCGCTCGCCGCCACCCTGGCCGACGCGGAGGCCATGGTCGCCGCCTGCGCCCGCGCCGGCGTGCTGATGGGGACGGCCTTCGACCAGCGCCGCCACCCGGCGCACCGCGCCGTCCGCGAGCTGGTGGCCGCCGGCCGGATCGGGACGGTGGCGGCGGTGCGCATCGTCTACGCCTGCTGGCTGGGCCGCGACTGGTCGGCGGGGCCGGCCTGCAACGGCGCCAACTGGCGGATCGACCCGCGCCAGGCGGGCGGCGGCGCGGTGATGGACCTCGCGCCGCACGGCATCGACCTGGTGGACGCCCTGCTGGGCGAGCCGCTGGTGGAGCTCGCCGGCCTGCTGCAGCGCCGGGTGCAGGACTACGCGGTGGACGACGGCGGCGTGCTGGTCGGCCGCACGGCGTCCGGCGTGCTGGCGACGATCCACAACGGCTACAACACGCCGGAGGGCCTGCCCCGCCGCCGGCTGGAGGTGGTGGGGAGCGCGGGGCAGATCGTGGCGCTGGACACCATGGGCCAGGACGCCGGCGGGGCGGTAGCCCTGGTGGATGGCGCGTCCGGGGCGGAGACGCCCGTGCCCTTCGACGCCGCCGTCTCGCCGTTCGCCGAGCAGGCCCGCGCCTTCCAGGCGGCGGTCCGGGGCGAGCCGCACGACTTCGACGGGGCCCGCGACCTCGCCGGCATGCGCCTGCTGGCCGCGGTGTATGGCGCCCATCACGTCCGCACCTCCCCAGCCTCCGTCGCCCTCGGGCTTGACCCGAGGGCCGGGGGTGAAGCTCGCGCCACCTCAGGCGGCCCACTGCCCGCGGACGGCTCGGCCCTCGGGTCAAGCCCGAGGGCGGCGGAGAGGCGAGGGGAAGAGCGGGGGCCCGCCCCATGCCCCTGAAGCCCTATGCCTGCGCGAACTGCGGCTTCTGGCAGCGCCACTTCGCCTCCCCGCCCGACTGCCCGGTCTGCACCGACGTACGCAACGACCTGCCGGAGGACGGCTGGTGCTTCCTGCCCGAACGGTTGGTGGGCGAGATGCTGACCGGCCGCTGGCGCTACGTCGCGCCCGACCTCGTGGCCTTCAACACCGACCCGCCGCTCGGCCTCAACGGCACGGGCTGGCTGCTGCTGCGGCCGGAGGGCAACGTCGCCTTCGAGGCGGCCCCCTACTACACC
>CAXTHH010000013.1:0-50443 GCA_964244065.1 uncultured Caulobacteraceae bacterium
TGACGAGCGAGTCATTCGTGATCGCAGACCCGTTCATGCTCCACAGCCGGATCGAACCATCAGACCCGCGCCAGACGAGATCCGCACGGCCGTCCAAGGTCAGGTCGTGGGTGGCGTGCGCTATTGTCGAGGCCGTCGCGCTGACGGTGATCGCCACCGTCTGGGTCATGGTGTCGTTGGAGGCGCCGCTGGAGTCGCGCGCGACGATCGTAAGCGCGTCTGAGCCGGAGTAGGACGAGGAGCCCGTGTAGACTACGTTCGCCAACTGCGAGCTGACGGCGGAAGCCGACCCGCTGAGGGTGATCGAGCCCGTTCCTTCGCCGGCGGCATAGCCGCCAGCGGTGAGCGTGCCGTGCATCGCGCTTAGCGTCACGGTCAGCGTCTGCGGCGCGTTCTCGTCCGCGTCCGAAACCGTGATGCGCGAGTTGTTGGCCGTACTGAACGTGAAGCCTTGTCCGGCCGTCACGGTAGGAGAGGCCGCGCCCTTGGTCAGGTTCGGCTGCGTGTTGATCATCGTGATCACCACGTCGTTGCCGTCGCCGCCAGTCTTGTTGATGTGGAACGCCTGCGTGTAGCTATAGAACGGTGAGAACGGCGCCCGCAGTATGTCGCCGGATGCATTGGCGTTGGCGAACATGCCGGTCACCGCGTCCGTGCCGTCGTTGTCGATCAGCAGGAAGGAGGTTCCGACGGGGATGCTGGTGTAACCGTTGCTGGTGAAGATGTTCAGCAAAGCCCCGGAGATGTCGACCGTGCCCGTGACGCGAGCGGCGTCGAAGGCGTTGGCGGCGGCGCCGTTGATTTCCTCCGACCAGATCGCGCCCGCGGCGAGGGTGAGTGGTCCCGTGCCGATCGCATAGGTTGAGGGCAGGTTAGCGCCCCCCGAGCCGCCTGGTGCGAAGACGCCGCCGCTCTGCACCGTCACCGCCCCTGTCACGCCATGGCCCGCCAAGGTGGCGCCAGACAACACGGTGATCGCTGACGGCAGAGCGCCATCCACCTGCAAGACGCCTGCCCGTACCGTGGTCGATCCGGATAAAGTGCTCGTGCCGGTGAGGTAGAGAACGCCCGATCCCGCCTTTATCAGCGCGCCCGATCCCGAGATCACGTCGCTGAAGGTCGGGTTGAAGCCCGCGGTGTTGAAGGCCAGCGTGGCGTTGTCGACCACGTTCCCCTTCAGCGAGCCGAGGTTGCTGCCGGTTTCGCCGATCTGCAGCGTCCCAGCGCTGATCGTGACGCCGTTCTTCAGGTAGGCGTCGCCCCGTAGCGTCAGCGTGCCCGCGCCCACTTTAGTGAGGGCGAGATTGTCGAACTGCGAGCCGATGGAGCCGCGGAAGGTCGTCGACGTGTCGTCGCCGCCGACAGTGAGGGTGGCGGAGCCGCTGAGGTTGGAGACGAACCCGGCCCCGCCGGTCGGCGAGGCGTCTCCCAGCGAGCCTATCGACTGGTTGCGACCACCGAGTTCCAGGAAGCTTGAGCTGGACAGGCGGTAGGCTGCGTTGGCCGAAAAGGCTCCCGGGGCGCCCGCCGACAGCGAGACGCCCACGCCCACGATCATCACGCCGGTGAAGGCGCTGTTGTCGCCGCGCAGCGACATCGATCCCTGCTGCACGGGGCTCGTGATCGTGACCGTGCCCGAACCGGAGATCTGGCCGGCGATGTTCAGCGCCTGGCCCGACGCCGCACCCGTGAGGAAGGTGCTGCCCGTCCCGATCAGGCGCACGGCGTTGGTGATTGTCGCAGAGCCGTTGACGTCGTTGCTGAGCGTCGCGCCGTTCAGCGTCAGCCGCGAGCTTCCAAGATTGGTCACGTTGCGCGAGGAGTCGACGGTCTTGGCGCTGAGGGTTGAGCCCGGTCCCGCGACCACACCGCCAGGACCGGCGTTGCCGCTGAATACGGCCGCGCCCGAGACGGTCACGCCGCCGGTGAAGGTGTTGGCGCCGCTGAGCTGCACCGTTCCGGCGCCGGAGACGGTGACGCCGCCCACGCCGGCGTTGGCGCCCACGCCGCCCGACCCCGTCTGGTCCGCGATGTCGGAGGCGATGGTGATGGTCTGGCCCGCCGCCGCCGAGAAGGCGATGGTCTGGTTGCCCTGGATGAAGATCCCCGATCCGTAGGCCCGTCCCGCGTTGGAGGAGCCCTGGTTGCCAGGCGTGACGCTGCCTTGCGTGACGCTGGTCACGCCCGTGACGGTCAGCGAGGCGCCCTCCTGCACGAAGACCGCCCCGCCGGCGCCAAGTCCCGCGCCTCCGATGTAGTGCGCCGTGCTTGAACCATTTGCTCCACCGAAGCCACCAAGGCCGCCCTGGGTGTCGCCGCCGCCGCCGCCGCCGCCGAAGCCGCCTGCGCCGCCGGCGGTCGCGTCCGAGCCGAAGCCGCCTTCGCCGCCGCCGCCGCCGAAGCCTCCGGCCGCCTTCTCGCCGCCGCCTCCGCCGAAGCCACCCGCGCCGCCCTGCACGATGCTGACGGCGGGGCTGCCCCCGACGCCGCCGCCCCCGCCCGCGGAATGGGTGACGAACTGGGTGTTGGTGTAGCGGCTGCCGCCGCCGCCGCCGCCGTAGAGGCCGCCCTGGCCCGGCGTCACCCCGTCGTTCGACACGCCCGAGCCGCCGGACGCCGCGCCCAGGATGATGCCCAGACCCCCGTTGGAGGCGTTGCCCCCGCCCTCCGCCGCAGCGCCGATCCCGCCGCCGCCGTCGAAGGCGCGGCCGTTGATCTGGTCGCCGCTGGCGTCGATCCCGCCCAGGCCGCCTCCAGCCCCCGCCGAGCCGTGCGGATCGTTGGAGTAGAGGGTGCCGCCGCCCGTGGCGTTGTTGTTGGTGAAGGTCACGCCGTCCAGCGTGACCTTGCCCGGGGCCGCGCCATGCGCGACGTCGTTGGCCACGAACAGGCCGCCGCCCAACCCTGCGCCGCCGCCGCCGCCGTCATAACCGCTTCCACCCAGCGCCTTCGTGTTGACGATGAACAGGTTCTGGATTGTCACCTCGCCCGAATAGACGAACAAGCCGCGGTAATAGTTGAACTGCCCGTTGGCGCTGGAGCCGTCGATCTTGTGTCCCTGGCCGTCGATAGTGACCTTGACGCCGTTGTGCAGGTTGAGCGCGAAGAGCTCCGATGGCGAGGGGATGGTCGAGCCGCCGTAGGTGATCGGCGAGCCGAGGTCAGTGCCGAGCTTGATGTCGGCGGTGAGCTGGATGACGAAGTCACCATTGGCGCCGACCTCGTCGACCGTGGCGATGGCCTGGTTGAGCTGCGCCTGCGTGGCTACGGTCAGAACGACCTTGTTGCTGACATCGCCGTCGCTGAAGCGCAGGAGCTCGACATTCCTCAGGGTGTCAGTCCCATCGGGTGAGCCTGCGCGGCTGTCGAACACCGTCGTGGTCCCGCCCGCCCCGAAGCTGACGGTGTAGGAGGCGCGGGGGCCTGAGTAGACGGCTACGTCCCGTCCCGCTCCGCCGTCGATGCCGTCGGCGCCCCCGCCGCCCGTAATGATGTCGTCGCCACCGCCGCCGCTCAGCGTGTTGGCCAGCGCCGAGCCGGTGATCACGTCGTTCAGATGCGTGCCGGTGAGCACCGCCTGCCCGTCGTTCGAGATCGCCCGGGTGACGGCGAAGCTGACCGCCTTGTCCGCCTGGATCAGGCCCACGCCGCTGCGGGAGTCGTAGCCGGTCTGAAAACCGCTCTTCACGGGGTCGTCCAGGTCCAGCGCAGAGTCCCGCATGAGCGAGAGGATGTCGTCGCGTGTCAGGGAGGAGTCGGCGGACAGCACCAGCGCCGCCACCGCCGCTGCGTTCGGAGCGGCGGCGGAGGTGCCGTAGAAGTTGGGGAAGCTGTCGACGTCGCTGGCGTCATCCTGGCCGAAGAAGGAGGTGTTGACGCCGTCCACGCCGGTGAAGGCGGGACCGGCCACCGTGACCGGCGTGGCCAGCCGCGCGCCGGCGTCGGTGAACAGCCTGGTGATCGTTCCTCCGCTGGAGAAGGATTCGACGATCTGGCTCGCCGGCGCGGTTCCGAAGGCGGGCGTGGCTCCGAAGGCGATGGCGGCGATCGGGTTGTTCCCTTCAGCGCCCTTGTGGCCGACCATGGTGCCGGAATTCAGGTTGGACGCGAGGGAGGCGATGGTCGTCCCCGGATCGGTGGGCACAAGCCGGATGAGGCCTGGAACGCCCGAGCCGGAGGCCACGCCCACGCGGACGTAGTAGGACGTGCTGCTCGCCGGCAGCGTCACGGCGGCTAGGGCGTCACCCCCGATCTCGCTGGAGACGCTGGACGCGTAGACGGTCGCACCGGTGGCGTCGGTGATGAAGAGGTCGAGATTGAGGGCGTTCGCCGTTCCTCCCGCGGAGGCCGAGGGCTGGTCCCAGAAGAGGATCAGCTGCCCGCCATTGGGATGCGCGAGCTGGACGTAGTCCTGCCCGTCGGCGAAGCGCATCAACGTCTCTGTTAGGCCGCTGATCGTGGCCTGGGCGCCCGTACGCCAAGCCCCCTCGTAGCCGCCAACGCCCTTGTTACCGCTGGAGCTGAAATAGACGACGCCGTCAGCCGTGACCCGGTTCACCGCCTGCGCGACGATACCATTCTGGTAGGTGAGTTCGGCCGCATAGCCGATGTCGTCCACGATGATCTTGGCGCCGCTGGCGGCCAGGGACGTGATGCTGTTGGCGAAGGCGGCGAGGCCCGCTGCGACGGTGCTCCCGGGGGCGCCGTTGGCCGTGGAGAAGCGGATTGATGCACCCGGGACGATGTCGTGGATGAGCTGCGCCATGCCGCGCCCCTCGTCGGTGCCCGTCGCGGAGTCCTTAAGGACGACGGTGTCGGAGGGCAGGTCATTGTTGGCGATGTCCTGCGACGCGGTGGTCGTGGGACTGACGGAGGCGGCGAAGCTGTCGGAGATCACGCCCACGCGCACGCCCGTGCCGTCGACGCTGTAGGTCGTACGCGCGGTCGCAGCGGCGAGGGCCGTGTCAGCCTGGCTGGTGACAAGCCCCACGTCGGTCTGGAAGACCGACTCGGACGCGTGCGCCAGGTTGGTGATGTCCAGCAGGGCGCCCAGCTTGTCGATGGCGATGCGGCCGGAGGCGACGGCGCCGAAGCTCGATCCGTTCGTCAAACCCGCCGCCTGCATCTGAGCCAGCAGAAGCGCTCCGTCGCGATCGCCGGCGGTGGCGTCAATGGTGACGTAGACGACGCCATCGGCGACTGCGACCGCCGAGGAGCTGTGCACCACGGTGTCGGTGAAGGCGGCGGCCTTCCCCTGCGTCTCCAGCACGATGGCCGCGAGTCGATCGTCGAAGCGGGCCAGCAGAGGCCTGGCGGTGGCCACCGCCGCGGCGACGTCCGGCGACGCGGCGTCCGCCCCCGCCCACGGTCCGACGCCTTCGACGGTGTCAGTGATCACCGACAAGCCCGCCGCCTTAGCGCCAAGCACCGTCCTCCGCCCGTCGATGTACATCCGCCGCCCCTATCCATCGCCCACGCGAGGTCGCAAGCGCCACAGGCGACGGTCGGACTTGACCAGCCATCGCCGTGCTCCGCGGCCTCTCGTTCAACCCTGCGGCGCGCGCAGCGGCTCGAGGCGCCCGCACCTCTGCGGCTAGATCAGGACCTGTCAGATCGAGCGTATTGGTGAAATCGGACTCTGCGGCGGGCCGCCGCAGTCAAGCATGCTCCGGGGGTTGAACGCGCTGGCCACCTGCCCGAGCCGAAGACACCACGTCCTCCCTTCAGCAGCGGCTGAGCGCGAACCGATCGCGATCCTACACGCTAGTCGGGCGCAGGCGGCAGCTCGAACGACAAGGTGACGCCCGCCTCCGCCTGGGCGGCGGCGGCGGCGGCCATCACCTGCCGCGCCGATGCGAGGTAAGACCTTGGGGTCATCTGCATGAACTCTTTAAAATCGCGATAGAACTGCGACTGGTCGTAGTACTCACGCCCAAGTCCCTCCGACAGCGGCTCGCCCACCGCGGCGCGGACATGTCCGAGGGTGCGAAGGAAGCGCTGAAGCCGAAGCAGACGCTTGGGCGCGAAGCCGTAGGTGTGCAGGCATACCCGCTGCAACGTCCGGCTCGAGAGCCCAGTCCAAGAAGAAAACTCGGAGACGGTGCTTGGCGCTCGCCTGAACGCCGCGTCGACCCTCCTCACTGTGTCGCCGATAGCGGGTTGGCTGGCCATTCTCTGGATCAATGCGGCGCTCAGGAAGTCCAGAGCCTGCTGATCGGTGGCGGCCGATTGGAGTTGACTGAGGAGAAGCTCGCCCGGCGCGCCCATCTGATCGGTAAGCAGGCGCGTGCGGTTGAGCATACTTGACGCATCAGTTCTCACGATGGCGTGCCATCCGAAGGGCGTCAGGCCAAAACCGACTACACTGCCGCCCGACGTCCAGATCAATCCCCGCCGATCAGTAGGCCCGAATACAGCTCCACAATTCGAGAACACATCCTCGTCACTTGGCTCCACGTGCCAATCTCCGGAAAGGGAGAAGCGCACATTACCCCATTCAGGGTACAGGAAGTCTACGATGGGTTTCGACACGGTCACGAAATAGAAGAAGGTGACATAGCCGCTCAACTCCGGCGGCGGCTCATGTATGCGCACTGACACCCCGAGGATCATCAGGCCCAAGTGCCCTGTTCGCCGGTGAGGTAGGCGTCGAAGCGGTGCATGGTGGGTCGCACGAACAATAAGTAGCACGTCGGAGCAGCCAGGAGGGCTCTGTCAGCCGAGATGTACCTGAGGCGGCCGTGTCGGTGTAGGGGAGGGGCGATGCCCCGCCGCGTTTCGCTGGTTCGCCAGCTCGCCGGAGGTGATCCGGTACGTGGTCATGCTCTAAGTCCGCTACCCGCTGTCGCTGCGGAACGTGCAGGCGATCGCCGCCCAGCTCACAGCAGGGCGGGGGCGCCCCGCGCCTGGCGGACGGTCCAGCGCCCGAGGACTGCTGGTGCGGCCGCCGCACCGAACGTCGGGTTGCGGGACAGGCGCCAATGTCCGCTGTTGCCGCTACTCAGCTATGCCAGTCAGCCCCAATAGCTGCGGGATCGCCGAACGGAGCTGGAAGTAACCTCGCGTCGATCTCGGCCACGATCGCTCGTCCCACTCTCGTCGTACGCGGAGGGAGGACGGCAGCAGGTCGGCCGACGGGCCGACAGGCGCCCAGCTCGCGATGACGGGCAGACCGTCGTTCCACCCCGCTCCCACCGGCGCGATCTCACATTCAAAATGCTCCCTAGCCCTCTCCAGGGCGTCCGTCATGGCCTCGCGGTCTGCAGCGCGGACCTGATCTGAGGCGCCGTCGGCATGCGCCACGACGGCCCCGACCCGCACGACGCGCGCGCTGCTCAGCGGCAGGGTTTCCGGTCGAAGATCGTCCAGGTGCAGGAGCAGCGCGACGTCGCCTCTGGGCAGGCTATCCGCCGGCGCGAGCGGAGCCAGCGGGGGTGCTTCCGCCTCGGTGAGCGCCTCCACACTCTCGCTCAGCCCTGTCGGTCGGAACCGCCCCTCGGTGTAGCGAGCGATGTTCTCCGCTCGCGCGGCGTAGGCTTTGCCCCGCGTATGAAGGCCGGCCACCCAGCGCCACGACAAGGTGTTGCTGGCCGGGTCCCCGTCGAGCAGGTGGCGCATGAAGAAGTCCGCCCCCAGGACCCAGGGCAGCCGCAGGGTGAAGGTCCAGATCGAGGCGAACCACATCCGAGCGTGGTTGTGCAGCCAGCCGTGCGCAACGAGCTCGCGGGACCAGTCATCGAACCCGTCGATGCCCGTTCGGCCCGCGACGGCTTCGGCGTAGGCGCGGCGCAGGCCGGCGTTCCTGTCCATCGCCTCCTGCGCGACGCCCACCTGCCGCTTGTAGTCGGCCCAGATCGACGGCCGGGTCTCGAGGTGACCCTTGAAGTAGCTGCGCCAGACGACTTCTTCGACAAAGCGCTCCGCTCCGCGACGCCCATGCGCTTCGACCGCTGCCGCTATGACCTCGGTCTCGGTGAGGAGACGGCGACGTAAGTAGGGCGACAGCGCGGAGGTGCTCGGCTCTCGACCGACGCCGCGATCGGTGTTGCGCGCCGCGGCGTAGCGTCCACCCGCGGCAGGAGCGAATGCGGCCAAGCGCGCCAAGCCGGTCGCGCGAGTTAGGGGGTGGAAGTCGGGCATCCGGCACAGGTGGGGACGGCCACCGGCGACCACAGGGGGTGAAGCCCTCGTGGCTGCAGGCGGCCCGTAAAGCTCCTGCCGGGCCGATCTTCCACGCAGTCAGCGTCGGGGTCGCCCCCGTCACAGACCCGCAGGCGTTCGAGCGACGGCGCGATCTGGAACTGGCGCTATGAGAGCACGAAACACGCGAAATTGCGGACCTTCAACCGGCGCACTATCTGCTTAGCTTGGTATCAAGATGACCAGATTCACGCCAGGGGCGCTGTGCCTCATCGCACCACCGGCGCGTCTTCGATTTCTCGGCTAAGACGAGACAGTCGTCCGGGCAAAAGCAACTGTAGAGCGGAGACGTCTCGGTGAGTAGAAATTCCAGTCGGTATTCGGTTAGATTCTATGTCATTGACGCATTCAAAACCGCACTTCTTGTTCTTGCGGGCTTTGCGATCTCCCACCCAGCTTTTGTATTCCTTCTATGAAGACCATCCCTCAATTCGAGTCACGGCCGTTTTCCTGGGAGTCCTGACGGCGATGTGGGGCTTGTGCTATATACTCTATGTGTCCTTAAAGGTGGTGGGAGAGAGCATTCATCCGAGACAATAGCCTCTTGATCGGCGAAGAGCCGCAGGGTGCAGCCTTTGCGCTGGTATCGCCGGCCTGAGCACGCGTCGAGGCCTGCCGGGCGCGTGAACTGCAACCTGCTTGGCGGAGCATCGCGTTTTGGAGTGAGGGCGGAGCCCGCTTTTGGCGCATCGCGGCCGATCTTCACCAGCCTAGGCGGCCAGCCCACAAGTTACATCAGCAGGTCGCCACCGGCCGACGTTGTTCGCCGCCAACGGCGCGTCTGAGCGAGCGGAACAGGTCACCAACGCCGGTCGCCAGTGACGGCGCGCGGCCGCTGACCTGCGGTCGGAGCAGCGCCCCGCGGATCGAGATGGGGATACGAAGCTGTACGGGGGGGCCGACGCCTCGGGATAGAGCTTCAAGGCGCATGTCGAGCCGCTCGTCGCGAAAGTCTATGCGTCCACCGCCCGTCGCGCGGCCCTCGTCGGTGGCCACCACAAGCCGGCTTGCCGTCGCCACGCCTGAGCGGATGTCGAAGTCCGCCGCGAGGCACCTGAGCGCCGCCTTTCCGCCCGGCGATACGGACGCGCCGATCAGCCTCAAGACGTCGCCGTTCAGCGCCGCGACGGTGCGCTTGGAAAGGGCGCCTCGCGTCACACGAACGGTCACGCGTCCGTTGGTCGTGGCCGCCTGAGCGGCGATCGAAGCGCCTGCGCCTTGCGCCTCCACGTCGGCGTCCAGCCGGCCGCTGAAGTCGCGTCCCGCCGCGACCCGGGCCATCTCGACTCCACGCACCTGCGCGGTGAGCCGCGCGACAGGCGCTTTGGGCCGCGTGTCGAGACGATACTCCAACTTCACGCGACCTCCGCCTGTGCGAAAGCTCAGCGGCGCTACTGCGAGGCGGCCGTTGATCACGGACAGGTTCAGGTTGGCGTCGTTCACCGGCACGCCGAAACCGTCCGCATGGTCGGCATGGAGGTGCAGCACCGCGTCGTCGCCCTGCAGCCGTCTCATCGATATAGGCGCGGCGGATAGCAGCCGGCTTTCGTTCGCCGTGCCGCCAGCTCGTCTCGGCACGCCCGGTTTTGTGCGCGCAACCGCGTGCGGCGGAGGGGTCGCGAGAAGCACGCTCAGGTCACGCGAGGTGATGCGCCTCGCGCTCAGCCGCGCCTCGATCCGGCGCCGCTGAAGGTGCTGCGAATCGACGACGCCCTCTATGTCCGACTGGCCTATGCGGGCGCGCAGCCGGGTAAGGGTGAAATGCTTGTCTTCCCGGTGCATGTGCCCGGACAGCTGGAAGGGCGGTGAGTTCGGGGCGCGCACGTTGAACAGGTAGATGAGGTTGGCGAGGTTCTGCCCCTGCGTCTCGACATCCATGTCCAGGCCGCGGAAGTCGAATGGCGCCCGAGTGGCCCCAGCAAGGCGCACGAGCATTGATCCGTCTTGTAAGACGATCCTCGCCGCGTGCGGTTCCCGAGGCTTGCGCGCGTTCAGAGGCCCTCCCTGCGCCTGCACACGGTAGGCCTCTCCCTGGAGCGAGCCTTCGCCTTCAAGCCGCAGCGGCAGGTCGGTCGAGCGGGGATCGTGCGAGAAGCCGCCTTTGAAGGTCAGCTCGCGCCGCGGATCGACCATGTCCAGGCGCCCGCCGACAATGGAGAGCATGCGCGTGGCGCCGAGAAGGCCTGACGTGCCGCCGCCCTTGCCGAACGTGTAGTTGTTCTCGCCCGGCCCTCGCCGACGAAGGTGAAGTTCGGGCGAGGTCAGCTCAATGATCGGCGCCTCGAACCGTCCGGCCAGCAGCGGCGCAAGACGCACGACTGTGACCAGCTGGGGCGCGTGCAGAAGCTCGCCAGGGCCGAACTTCGCCGGCTGCCCCACGCGCAGGTCTGTGAACGTAAGCTTCAATCCCTCAGGTACGCGCGAGACCGCCAGGTGAGCGAAACTGACCGGTCGCCCGAGCTTGGCTTGCAGAAGAGCCTGAACCGGGCCCGCGACGGCGCCCGCGTTCAACGCCCCAAGAGCCACGGCGACGGCTGCCCCGAGAAGGAGCGCCACCCCGACAGCCGCCGCGAGGGCGAGTTTAACCCATCTTCGCGCCGTCATGCCGGCGGGCTGGTCTGTAGTCACGCCGACTCCGTCAGGGCGCCCGCCGCGACAGCAATGGGCTGCCCCCTGACACGTTCCGGCGGAGCGCCTGAATCGCGGCGGGTTCTCGACGCGTGCCTCGACGTTAGAGGAAGTCGCAAGCCGACCAGGTCGTGGCCGAAGTTCAGCGGGAGAGGCCGGCCGACAGCTCAGCTCGCGCCTCTGACCGTCTTCTTCCCGGCAGCAACTCGATGTCGACCTCCGAGGGTATCCGGCCGTTCGTGCGCTAGCGAAGTGCAGGTCACCGCTTGTCGCCGGGGCGTCCCGCCGCTGCCTTCTCGGATCTGAGGACGACCGAGCGGGCGCTGAAGCTCAGCGCATCAGTCCGGCTTGCTTGAGCGCACCCGCGATCACGTGCCCGACATCGAGACCGCCCTTTGCACCTGGGCTACGCGCCTCTGACGCCGCCGCCGTTCGCGGCGCTTCGCCGGCACGCTCGGGGCGGCGGCGGCCCGCGATCCCCCACGAGCGGGCGATCTCCAGGCTTGAAGACACCCCCGCCTCAAGCACCCAGGGCGCCGCCGCTCCACAACCATCCTCACCGCCCGAGTGGATCGGCGTTCCATGGCCCAACCCGGTGATCCGATGCTCCTCGACGACGACCCGGCCAGCGGCGTCACGCCACAGCCTATGTCGGTGGCGCGAGACCGCGGGCGCGCTTCGCTCGGGCAGGCTGACGCCGTGCACGTTCGTCCATTGCAGGATCAGAGCGTCGGCCGCGGCCGGCGTCACCGTGCTGTCCTGGTCCCCGTGCCAGATCGCGACGCGAGGTCGATGCTCCGCCCCGGAAGACGCCTTGCGGACGGCATCCCCCCAGATCTCGCCCGACCGCACAGGAACGCCGCGCATGGCGGAGAGCGCGTCCTGCAGGCCAGTGGCGCAGCCATACGGCAGGCCGGCGATGATGGCTCCGGCGGCGAACAGCTCCGGATAGGTCGCCAACATGACGCCGACCATGGCGCCCCCTGCAGAGAGCCCTGTGACGTACACGCGCATGGCGTCGAGCCCATGGTCGACGACGGCGCGACAGATCATGGAGGCGATCGACGCCGCCTCTCCCGAGCCGCGGATCACGTCCTCTTGAGCGAACCAATTGAAGCAGCCGTTCGGGTTGTTGGCCCTGGTCTGCTCGGGGCACAGCAGGACAAAGCCGTACCGCTCCGACAGGGTGATCCACCCCGCCGCATCCGCGTAGGCCGCAGCCGTCTGGCCGCACCCGTGAAGGACCACGACCAGGGGTGGACTCGGCTCTAAGCCCTCGGGGACGTGGACGAACATACGCAGCGCCCCGGGATTGTCTCTGAGGTTCGTGACCTCCTGCAGCGGCGACGCTTTAGGAGCTGACGCAGCGCGCCCCTTCGCCATGAGGTCGGCGACGACTTCGGCAAGTCCGGCCACGGGGCGCTCCACGCCGGAAATCCGGCGGCTCCGAACTTGAATGCTGCACCGCAGCATTGGTTCGCCGGCGGAGACCGGGGCATCGCCGAGCGCGGTGCTCGTGGCGGAGCGCCTCCTCCTGCGTCGGCTTTCATCCGCTGCGATTTCCGCATCGCCGATCGCCGTACGTTGATAGCGCGGGCGTCCTGCACTCGTCCCAGATCGGCCGCCGACGTTGCGGCCGCCGCTGCCTACGAGGAGCTGGCCACGCCGCCCGGAAAGGCTTCCACCAAGCCCTCGGGATTCACGGCGCGCCTGAGATGTTGGACGGAGGCTCGACATTCGCATGCGTTCGCCTCAAGCCCGGCTCGGTCCAACACCGTCACTGAGCCCCGCGCATACCGGATCAGACCCTGCGCCCGGGCCTCGCTGGCGATGTGGGTGATCGCGGTGCGCGAGACACCGAGCATGACGGCCAAGAATTCCTGGGTCAGAGGCATGACATCAAGCCCGCCTGATAGATCCTGGCATTCCAAGAGCCAGCGGCCGAACCGCTGCTTGACGTCATGCAGGCCGTGGCAACCAATCGCCTGCCGGCTCTCGGCCTGCAGAAGTTCCAGTTGGCGGTGAACGGTGGTTCGCAAGGCTGGGCTCGCGTTGAAGGCTTTCCGGTACTCAGCGACGCGAAGGCGGTAGGCGTGGCCAGGGATCTGAACGATCACCCGGCTGAACATGATCCCGCTTCCCAAGGCCTCTAGGAAGCCGACCCCTCCTTCTCGTCCCACGATCGAGGTCTCCAGCGCGGCGCCCGATCTCATGACGGTGATGAGCGAGAGAAGGCCGACTTCAGGGAGATAGATCCAGTCGACCCTGTCCTCCATCTCGTAAAGCGTTTGGCCGGATCGCAGAGGCACGCGCTCGAGAGCCGGCTTTAGGAGTACGAGATCCGCCTTGGAGAGAGATCTCAGGAGCGTATTGCTGGGGTTCAAGGTCTCCATGGGGGCACCTTAGTCCGATTATGACCGATCGTCGCCTCCAAAACACCCTTGCGTAAGGGGCGGGGTCACCAGTAACCTGGACATCTCTGGGCTGGATAACGTCGTCCCAAGATCGAGCTCGCGGATTTATAGGCGGGCTTTTCCAGAGAATTCAGGCTGGATCGACTCTCGTCCGTCTCTAAGTGACCTGGGTCACAGACGGCCGACTAGGAGAGGCGCATTGTCGATCTGTGTCTAGCTGCTTCACCAATGCCTGCCTCTGCAGGCGGAAAGTTGCGGCTTGTCCTCAGCGGAGCGCCATCATGAGTTCCCGCCTCAGCACGCTGGTTTATTCCAGCCGCAACGCCATTGAGGACGCCGGTGGAGATGTCAGGGTCGAGCTCAACCGGATCCTGAGCTCTGCAAGACGAAACAATCCAGGTCTCGATGTCACAGGGGCGCTCGTTTTCAGCGAGAACCGGTTCGCGCAGGTTCTCGAAGGGCCCGAGGCATCGGTGGACGCCATCTACAACACGATCGAAATCGATCCCCGTCACTGCGACGTCGTGATCCTGAAACGGGAAGCGATCCGGGAGCGAACTTTTCCCAGGTGGTCCATGGCCTTCGTCCAAGTCGGAGGCGTCGTGAAGATTGATGGCGGGTCGAGTCAGCCGATCGATGCATTCGGGTCGGCGAAGCCGCCGGAGACGCCGGAGCGTGATCTGGTCGCCGCTCTCTTCGATCTCATCGCGTTGCACAAGGCAGAAGCCGGCGAAGCGTTAGCTTGGCCGACCTTCGGTGACGAAGCGTGAGCGCGCCTGCCCGCCAGACATGCTTCAAGCCCCTTGGACACGGAACGCGCGCCTCGTGACGGCCCTCGCCTGCCTGCGGGTCCTCGTGAGTTCGCCTCCGGAAGGCGTGACGGCCCAGACCCTGGCGGCTTTGGTCGCCAGGGTGGGTGAAGCCCGGCTACAAAAGAGCTGGGCATGGCCCCGTCGTTACGGCCTGGTCGCCCCCTTCTCATTCATGCTGGCCGATCCGAGCGCCGATAAGCTCGACGTGTCAGAATTGCCTCAGTTGGCCGTTGACCTCCAGCGCACGCTGTTCGGCAGCGCCGCCGCCGGCAAAGTTGCTTTGATACTCTTCGAAGGTGACCAGAGCGCGGTGACGCGCCTGGCGGCAGCGAGCGTCGACGACCTCGAGAGCGTTCTCGGCGGGCTCACGGACGCGCCGTTCGATGGCCGGATCCTGCGGATCACGTCCGCGGGGATGCAGGAGGTCGACGCATCTCGGGCCTTGGTTCACGTGGCGCCAGCGACAGCGGCCGCCGAGAAGATCGCCGACAGCGACCTCTCACCCCTGCCATTCGTCCCAACCTCACACGCAAACGTCGGATTTTGGGGGATCTATTTTCTGGGTCGGGAGCGCTTCATCGGTAGCGCTGTTAATTGGCCGCCCCTCACCGGCTTAGACTTGCATTCACTATCGGATTCGCGTGCTTGCGATGGTGATCTTGAAAACCTCGACCAGGTTGCCGCGATCGGACGTACTGTCGCGGACGGCTACGTGTTCGTCGCCGTCAACTTCTCTACGCTCGTCCGACCGACGGCGCGGGAGGCCTTCCTGACTCGCTTAAGCCAGATGCAGGGCTTGGACTCGATCAAGCTCGCAGCTAACGTCTACGGCGTACCCCGCTCCCTGTCCTACGGGGCGACACTCGATATAAAGGCCAAGTTGAAGCCGCACTTCTCTCTGCTTAACCTGCATGTCGAAGATCCGGATTTTGAGATCGCGTCGCTTCTCATTGGTCTTGTAGACTCGGTGACTCTGGTCTTGTCCGGTCGAAGCGAAGTAGAAAGTCTTGCTATCCTGACGCGCTTCGAAGCGCACGCTCCAGGATATCGGGCCAAGAAGGTCTGGCAGGGGGTGGCTGGAGTACGCACGCCTCGCGAAGTCGACCTGTGTCGGCGCTTGAACATCCCGTTTCTGAGCGGCCCGGCCGTCATGGCCCTCACGCACCGGCCAGCCGGGCAGGTCATCTGGCCAGCCTGCGACCTTCCCTACAACGGTTGGTCCAACGACGCCGAGATTACGTCGGCCTGCGCTCAGCCCCGGGATGCACCGACCCCTTCATCGTCAGAGGTGGTGGAGAGCCGCGAAAGACAGACTATGCGCTGAGCGTCCCAAGCCGCGAATCACTCCGTCCCGCGAAAGCGTGGCGTGATCAGGTAGGTCTGGAGGGTCGAAGTGAAGAATGCAGATCAATGCCGGTTAGAAGCGGACGATCTCGAGCACATCGCTCGCCTTATATCTCTTAGAAGCGATTGCGACGCCCTCATGGAGCGTGCAGCTGGATGGCGGTTGCGAGCGAACACGCTCGACGCCGAGCAGGCGTCAGCATCTCTTCGCATCGAGGCGCCATCTAAGGGCAGAGGATTTCGACTTGTCATGATCGATAAGTTGGATCAACTTCGGCGGCGCTGCGGCAGGCGCACCCCGTAGTGTAACACCGTTCTGCAGCGAGACTCTGGTGGACCGAGGCGCCCGGACGAAGGCGGCCTGCCTCCCGAGCGAGCTCGGAACCGGTCATCCCTGGCGTCAGGTGGTCTGTTGTCAGGAATGTCGAGGGCTGCGCCCGCATTGACGAGGCGCAGTGCAGCTTCAACGGACGCCGCTTCAAGGACCGACGCTCAGCCGCACTGGTCAGCTAAGAGACGGCGCGGTCTGGTGGAACCGCCTCCACCGATGTTCGCCGGGGAGATCCGCAGGAAGCGGGCCGATCGCATGCGGGCCTACACGCACTGTTACGGAGCGATGACGTGCGGCACAAACCGGGCTGTGTTGTCGGTGATGAGCCCCCCTTCACGGATGCCCAAGCCGGCCGGGTCGCCATCGACGATCCAGCTCGCCAGCACGGGGCGATGCCCGTTGAAGTCGGGCAATTCGAACAGGGCTTGCGAAACGAAGCCTCCCCCGCCGTAGTCGCCCTCCGTTGCGTCCACGACCGAGCCGTCGCGCACGACCCGTTCCGAAGTTCTTCAAGTTCGCGCTCTCCCTTTCCGAATCCGACTTTCGGATCGAAGCAGGGCCGGCTCCAGCGAAACCGGCGATCTACTCTCGATTTCAGCTCCGCTCGATGAGCGCCACGCATGCGCCAGGGCGATCACCACCGACGGGCTGCGCTCCTACCGGGCGGCCATGAAGGAGATTGGCGGATCGTCGGGCGGGCGGGCCGCTGGCCAATAACCGGACGGAGAACTCACGACAGCCGTTCCAACGACGAGAGCGAGCGGTGCTGCGCTTCAGGCGGATGAAGACGCTGCAGCAGTTCGCCTCCGTCTACTCCGCGCTGTACAACGACTTCAAAGAGGAGCGACACCTCGTCGGCGTGATCAGTTCAAAGAGCGACGCTCGGCCGCCTTGGCCGAGTGGCGGGGGCTTGCGGCCTGAGCTCGCCGGGTCGCGAGAGGTGCGCCCGCGCGGAGACGAGCTGCGGTTGGACTGACCGCACCGCCACTTAGTCCCACCGAACCGGCGTTCGCCACGGGGGGTCGACGGAAGCCATGCGCCAGCCGTACGGGGATGGCTCAGCGTGCGCCCTCAGTGAACACGACGTCGGCGATGCTGTTCAGGCGGAGGGGTCTAGGGGTGAAGCGGGTGATCTTGGTTCTCATCGCGGTCCTTGCGGTCGTGCTGGTGGTGGCGGCGGTGGCGTTGTGGACGCCTGACAAGTCCCGGGCGTCCCTGGAGGCCAAGTATCTCCGCTCGCCGGCCGACCTCGTGGACGTCGCAGGCGTGCGCCTGCACGTCCGCGACGACGGGAACAGAGGCGCTCCCGCGCTGATCATGATCCACGGCTTCGGGTCGAGCCTGCAGACGTGGGAGCCCTGGGCGGGGGCGCTCGCCCGCGAGTTCCGCGTGATCCGGTTCGACCTGCCCGGCTCGGGCCTGTCGGCGCCGGACCCGTCGGGCGACTACGGCGACGTCCGCAGCGTCGCGCTGGTTCTCGCGCTCATGGACCGGCTGGCCGTCACGCGGGCGACGCTCGTGGGGAACTCCATAGGCGGGCGGATCGCGTGGCGCTTCGCGGCCGCTCACCCCGAGCGCCTCGACCGGCTCGTGCTGATCTCGCCGGACGGCTTCGCGAGCCCGGGTTTCGAGTACGGCAGGACGCCCGACGTCCCCCTGGGGACAGGGTTGATGCGGTACGTCCTGCCCAAGGGCCTCGTGGCGGCGAGCCTGAAGCCCGCCTACGGCGATCCGGCCGGGCTCACGCCGGCGGTGGTCACGCGCTACCACGACCTGATGCTCGCTCCCGGCGGACGTCAGGCGCTGCTCGACAGGATGCGGCAGGCCGTGCTGACGGACCCGCGTCCGTTGCTGGGCCAGATCCACGCTCCGGTGCTGATCATGTGGGGAGGGCGGGACGGGATGATCCCCGTCGCGAACGCCAGGGATTATCTCCAGGCCTTGCCCAAGGCGCGCCTCGTCACCTTTCCAAAGCTGGGGCACGTCCCGCAGGAGGAGAACCCGGGCGCCTCCGTCGAGGCGCTTCGCGCCTTCCTTCTGGAGAGCAAGATCCCCAGACCCGCCCGCTGAGTGCGGCCCGGTGCGCACCGGGCCGGCCGTTGGGAGCGGGGTGGCGACCACATGGCTGCCGAGGTGGGCGGCGAAGTCATGCACCGCGGCTAGACCCAGCCCGCGACCGGGACTGCCGACGCGATAGATGATGGCCCACCAGCGCCGGCGCTGTCAGCGGGCCGCCCAGGAGGACGGCGCACCGGTCTGCATCCGAAACATCGTCACAGCCGTGCGTGGCGAAGCGCCGGCGATCTCCGGCGCGAGAACTTCAGGAGCTTCTCGCCTTCCCGCCAGTTTTCCTGTCGATCAAGACGGCGCTAAAGTGAACAGCGCCTAGTGCAGGTTCTCCCGACCAGCCCTCTGTCCCAGGGCGGGTGCAATGATCCTGACCACGTCGAGCGGCGTGAGCGCGACCGCTTGCTTTGGGCGGGGGGCGCCCGCGGCCGCGTCGGAGCTCAACCGCTGCCGGAAAAGCCAGAAGTCGAGTTCCTTCACGGCATCGCCAGCTGAGCTGTAGTGCACGTCCGCGCCGACGGTTTCAGCGGGCTCGTCGGGAGACGTGCGGAACGCGCGACCGCCGACGATGATCGCCATGTTCGGGTTGCGCGAGGCGGCGCGAACGTCCTTGATCGTCTGGACGAGCGCGGTGAGACGCTCGCGCCTTGTGAAGACGTCGCTGAGGGTCAAGGCGAGTGCGTCGAACCAGTGGGCGCCGACGAGACCCATCAATTCCGGATCGTCGTGCGGGAACTCGGCTTGCACCCTCCAGCCGGCGCGGTCGAACAGTTCCCCGACGAGGGCGGCCCCCAGCATGTGAGGCTCCTTGGGCGGCGGCGAGACCAGAACGCGGCGTCCCTCGATCGCGATCCGGAGGGGTCGGGGTCGACTGGACTCGAAGCGCCTCACCAGCCGTTGCAGCACGCCCAGCGCCAGGGTGATGTCGAAGCTGCTGCAGGCGTCTTCGCACCACCAGTCGCCCAGCTGGCTCGCAGCAGGTTCGAAGAGGTTTCGGCAGAGGCTTTGGGCGTCTTCACCTAGCGCGCCCCGGGCGCGGGCGAACTCGGTGATCGCCGCCTCGTCGCCAGCCAGGGCCAGGCGGGCCAGGAGAACCGGCGCCCTCTCTGGCACCGGAGCCTCAACCGGGGCCGCAGCCGTCGGCGACGCTTCGCGCGCCTCACGCTCGACAAATCGCAGGTCCCAGTCGCTGAAAAGGCGGGCGGGCGTGACGCCCTCTCCGAGAAGTTCGACGTCCTCGTGGCGAGCGTCGCGCGAGATAGACGTCCACAGAGCGTTCAACGCCTCGCGGGGGCCTTCGAGCCACTGGTAGAAGCGCTCTCCCTCGTGCACGAGCATGCCCGTGACGCCTAGGCGCCGATTACGTTCACGAGCATCCGACAGGAGCTCTTCGAGATCCTCTTCGCTCCTGAAGGTGGAAGTGCGGCTCTGATAACAGAGCGTCGCTAGCACTCCGGCTCGCTCTTGAGCGTTCACTTCTGATCCTGCCGCGAACATCGCGAGCTACTCCTCAGAGACGGCGAAGGTCTTCGAAAACGGCGCCCGGTCACCCAAGCGAGTCGTCTGGCGATACCGCGCACGAGCCAAGGAAGAGATTTTCGCCTGGGCGCGAGCTCTGTCAATTACGCTTTCCGGGTGGCGATACCGCGCACGAGCCAAGGAAGAGATTTTCGCCTGGGCGCGAGCTCTGTCAATTACGCTTTCCGGGGGTGGGCATCATGCCGCGGAACACGCAGCAGACGCACCGAGCCATCGGGCAGGCGATCCGGCGAGCCGCCGGCGATCCCGACGCAAGTGTCGCGTTCCTGGAGCGAGTGGACGTCCGTTCCTGGCGCTCACCAGAAGCGGCTGCCCGGGACGCCCTTGAAGGGTCCAGCCTCGCGCGAGGTGATCCAGCCGCCGTAGAAGCCGCCCGGCTGCGGCGTGACCCGTTCGCCGTCGATCAGACACTCGTCGAACGGGGCGGCGTAGAAGGCGACGTGGTCGCGCAGACTCGCGAAGGAAGGTGTGGGCGCCGGGTAGCTCCAGGCCACGTCGCGCAGCCGTTCGCCGGCCACCAGGACGTCGAAGTAGACGGCCTAGCCCTTCCACTCGCACAGGGAACGCTGCGCCGTCGGCCGCAGGACGTCCGGGGCGACGTCCTCCCGGGGAAAATAGTAGGTCGGCGGGTGGCTGGTCTCGAGCGTGCGGACGGCCCGGGCGGTCTGCGCGACCACCGCGCCGCGGTGGACGATGCGCAGGCGCCGCGCCGTGGGTTCGGCGACGGCCGGGCGCGGATAGCTCCAGACGCTCTCCTGGCCCGGAGCGACGGGATCGGGCGTCACGCTCATGGCAGTCTCCGCGGGTCAGGCTTCTGGTCGGACCTCGATCATACGCTCAGCGCGCCCGAAGTGTCGCCGCGGGACGGGCGGAGAGCGCGGCGCCGGCCGCGGCCGCACCTGCGGCGGCGCACAGAAGGCCTACCGCGGACAGGACGCCCGCCAGAGTCGCCCAGTCGACGCTCCAGGCGAACTTGAAGACGAGCACGACGATCGGCCAGGCGGCGAGCGCGCCCAGCGCGACGCCCGCCCCTCCGGCGATCAGCCCCACCGCGAGATACTCCACCGCATAGGCGGCGAGCACCTGTGCGGGACCGGCGCCCAGCACCTTGAGCACCGCCGCCTCCCGCGCCCGCGTGCTCGCGCCGGCGGCGAGGGCGCCGACGAGCACCAGGGCGCCGGCGAGCCCCGCCACCCCGGCCGCGCCGCGCACCGCGAGGGTCAGCTGCGCGAAAAGCGTCGCGGCCGCGGCCAGCTGCTCGCGCACGCTCACGACATTGACCAGCGGGAAGTTGCGCCCGAGCGCGGTCAGCAGCGCCGCCTCCTGAGCGGCCGAGGCCTTGGCGATGGCCACGTGGCGCAAACCGGCGCCCTCCACCGCGGCGGCGTCGATCACAAGCGCGAAGCTCGTGCCGAAACCGCCCCAGTCCACATGGCGCACGGCCGCGATCCGCGCGGGCAGGTCGCGGCCGAGCAGCGACAGGGTCAGCGTGTCGCCCGCCTTCAGGCCGGCGCCGCGCGCGAGGTTCTCGTCCAGCGCCACCAGGGGCGGCCCGGCGTAGTCGCCGCGCCACCAGCGTCCTGCGATCACGTTGGCGTCGGGCGGGGCGGGGCCGATCGCGGCGATGGAGATGTCCTGGTCGAAGGCCCAGCGCTGACCCGGGTCGATGCGACGCCGGTCCACCGCGCGGCCGTTCAGGGCGGTGATGCGGCCGGTGGCGAATGGTGAGCGGCGATAGCGATCGGGCGTCAGCGGTCCCAGCGCGCGCGTCAGCTCCGCATCGAAGCCCGCCGTCTGGTCGCCGGGGATCTGTGTGAACACCAGCGACGGCGCGCTCGCCGGGGCGACGTCGCGGATCTGGCGCACCAGGCTCGACTGGACGAGCACCACCGTCACCAGCAGGGCGACGCCGAGCCCGATGGCGGGGGAGGCGGTGCGCGCCGCCGAGCGTGGGCCGGCGAGGTTGGCCAGCCCGATCCGTACGGCGCCGCCGGTCAGCCCCCGAAGGCGCCCTGCCAGGGCGGCGGCGGCGCGCCCGGCCGCCCACAGCGCCGCGAAGCTCGCCGCGACGCCCGCGGTCATGATCAGCGCCGTCGTGGGCGTGGGCGCGGTGACGACGGTCAGCGCCACAAGCCCCGCCGCGGCCAGGGCCGCGCCGACAAGTTCCGGTCCGAGGCCGATCCGCCCGGTCAGATCCTGCCGGAACAGGGCGGCGGGCGGAGTGCCGCGTGCGCGCGCCAGCGGCAGCAGCGAGAACAGAGCGGCGGCGAGCGCGCCGAAGGCGGCGGCCTTCAGCAGCGGGACGGGGTAGACGGCGAACAGGGCCGGGACGGTGAGCCGGTCGCGCACCGCCCAGCCCAGCACCAGCGGCGCGACGGCGCCCGCGACGAGCCCCAGGGCGACGCCCAACACGGACAGGGCGGCGATCTGCAGCAGGTAGACGCCGCGGATCAACGCCGCCTCGGCTCCCATCGCCTTCAGCACCGCGATACCCGGCTTGCGGCTCTCCAGGTAGCTCGAGACGGCGGTGGACACGCCCAGTCCGCCGGCGATCAGCGACGCCAGGCCTATGAAGCCCAGGAAGTACTCCAGCTGATCGATCAGGCGTCCGAGCCCCGCCGCCGCCTCGTTGCGGCCGCGCAGGCGTGCGCCGCTGTCGGGGAAGCTTCCCTTGAAGGCGGCGATGGCGGCGGCCGGCTCGCGCGAAGCGGCGAAGGCGATGCGGACGGTCTCGCCGAACAGGCTGTCGGCGGCGAGCAGGCCCGAGCGCTCCAGCGCGGCGGCGGACACGATCACGCCCGGGCCGAGGGCGAAGCCGCGGCCCAGCCGGTCGGGCTCGCGGGTGATGACGCCGCGCACGACGAAGCGAGCGTCGCCGATCAGGAAGGCGTCTCCCAGGCGCAGGCCGAGCCGCCCAAGCAGCGCAGGCTCGACCACCGCGCCAGGGCCGGCAGGGCCGCTCGCCAGCGCCGTCGGCAGGTCCGCCGCGCCGGAAAGGCCGAGCGCACCGACCAGAGGGTAGGCGCCGTCCACGCCGCGCACCTCGGCCAGCCGGCGACGGCCGTCCGGCCCCTGCGCCATGGCGCGCACGCGCAGGACGTCGCTGGTGCGGCCGAGGCGCGCAAAGGCGGCGCGCTCGGCGGGCGTGAAGCGACGCGCCTCGACGGTGGCCGCCAAGTCGCCGCCCAGGATGGCGCGCGCCTGCGTGGCGAGCCCCTCCCGAAAGGCCTGCGCCGTCGAGCCCGCGGCCGCCAGCGCCGCAACGCCGAGCGCGAGGCAGGCGAGGAACACGCGGAACCCGGCGACCCCGGACCGCAGCTCGCGCCGCGCGAAGGCGAGGGCCAGGCTCATGCCGCCAGCCGGCCCCCCGCCATGCGCACCGTCCGACCGGCGCGCGCGGCGAGCGCGGCATCGTGCGTCACGAGCACCAGCGCGGCCCCTGTCTCCTCCAGGAGCTCGAACATGAGGTCGGCGACGACCGCCGCATTCGCGTCGTCCAGGTTGCCGGTGGGCTCGTCGGCGAAGAGCAGCGCGGGACGAATGCTCAGCGCGCGCGCCAACGCCACGCGCTGCTGCTCGCCGCCCGACAGCTGGTGGGGGTAGTGCCGCCGCCGCGCCTCGAGCCCCACGCGCTCCAGCCACCGCCGGGCGGTGGCCATGGCGCCCGCCCGGCGATCGATCTCCAGCGGGGCGGCGACATTCTCCTCGGCCGTCATGTTGGGCAGCAGGTGGAAGCTTTGGAACACGAGCGAGACGCGGCCCCGCCGCAGCTTCGCCCGGCCGGCCTCGTCCAGCCGGGCGAGGTCGACGCCGAACAGGCGCACCTCGCCGCCCGTCGGCCGTTCCAGCCCGGCGGCCACGGAGATCAGCGACGACTTGCCCGAGCCCGACGGGCCGGTGACGGCCACCCGCTCGCCCGCGCCCACCTCCAGGTCCGCACCGCGCAGTATGTCCACCGGACCGGCGCTTGAGGGCAGCGTCAGGTCGACCGCGCTCAGGCGCAGCGGCGGCGGCGAGCCGCCCGCGGGGTTGCTCGACGGGGCGGGTGTGGCGGAGGTCACTCCCCCCTACATGGGGGCCTCGCCCATGACTGTCTCCGCCCCCCTCCGAAGATCTTTGCTCCTCGCGGCCGCCTTGGCGCTGGCGGGCGCCTCGCCGGCGTTCGCCGCAGGGGGGCCGGCGCCGCCGGTGGTGACGATCCTGGGCGACTCGATCACCGCGGGTCTCGGCCTGCCGGCAGCCGACGCGTTGCCGGTCCAGCTTCGAACCGCTCTGGCGAGGCGAGGGGTGGACGCGGTCGTCAGGGGGGCCGGGGTGTCGGGCGACACCACGGCGGGCGCCCTGGCCAGGACCGACTTCAGCGTCCAGCCCGACACGACCGTGTGCGTGATCGAGCTTGGCGGCAACGACTTCCTGCAGTCGCTGAGCCTGGCGGACACCGAGCGCAACCTGCGCAGGATCATCTCCAAACTTCAGAGCCGACGCATCGGAGTGGTCCTGGCAGGTGGCCGTCTGCCGGAGCGCCAGACCGGCGCCTACGGCAGGGAGTTCTCCGCCATGTTCCCGCGTGTGGCCCGCGCGACGCACGTCGTCCTCGCACCGGACCTGCTCGACGGCCTGCTCGCCGACCGCACCCTTCGGCAGCCCGACGGCCTCCATCCCAACCGCGCCGGCGTCAGGCTGCTCGCATCCCGGCTGGCGCCGGCCGTCGCGCAGGCGTTGCGCGAGGCGAAGGCAGCTCCGCGCCGGTGACGGCTCCCCTGCGGCGCTGAGCGATGTCTGGGAAAGGTGAAGCCGACGTCCGCTCCCGCGCGAGCCTGCCCGACCCGAAAGCGGCGGACGGCGGGCGTCGGCCTGAGGGCGGCGGGGCCCTCAGCGCCCCTTCCACTGCGGCGGCCGCTTCTGGGCGAAGGCGAGGGGTCCCTCGCGCAGGTCTTGCGACGCGAGGAGCGCCCGGGTGGCGGGCAGCCGCATCTGTTCGGCGTAGGCTACGGGCAGCGGGGCCTCGCGCCCCAGCCGCACGACGGCCTTGGAGGCGCGGATCGACATGGGGCTGGCCTGAAGGATCTCGGCCGCCCACCGCCTGGCCGAGGGCATGAGCTGCTCCAGGGGGACGACCTCGTTGACGAAGCCGAGGTCCAGCCCTTCGGCCGCGGTGACCCGGCGGCCCGTCAGGATCATGCCCATGGCGCGCTTCTCCCCGATCAGGGCGGGCAGGCGCAGCAGGCCGCCGGCGAGCGCCGCCAGGCCCACGTGCGGTTCGGGCAGGGCGAAGACGGCGGTCTCCGACGCTACGATCAGGTCGCAGGCCAGCGCGATCTCGAAGCCGCCGCCCATGGCCAGCCCGTTCACCGCGGCGATCACCGGCTTGTCGAGGTCGAAGCGGCTCGTCAGGCCGGCGAAGCCTGTGCGCGGCGTCTCCTGTCGCACGCCCCGCGACGCCGCCCGGGCGGTCGCCTTCAGGTCGTTGCCGGCCGAGAAGGCGCGATCCCCCGCGCCGGTGACGATGGCCACCCACTGCTTCGGGTCGCGCGCGAAGGCGTCGAAGACCTCCGCCAGCTCGGCGTTCGCCTCGGGATGCAGCGCGTTCATCGCCTCCGGGCGGTCGAGGGTCACGATCGTCAGCGGCCCCTCGCGCTCCACGCGGCAGAACCGGCGGACGGGAGAGGCGGCCGGCGCATCCCCGTCCATCCGCCACGCCGGCTTGCCGAAGACGTCGGTCGCGACCCGGCCGCCGAGGCCCACCGCCGTGCGGTCCGGTGCGAGCAGCCGCAGCGTCGTCCGTCCCGGCGGCGTCCGCGCCATCGTGCGGGCGCCCTCCGGCGTGCGCAGGATGACGTAGCCCTCGACGGGCTCTCCGTCCCGCGCGAAGCGGACGGTGTAGGCCTCGACGGTCGCCGGTCCCTCGTAGGCGTCGAGGACCTCGGGGGAGGGGCCGCGGAGCGCGTCGGCCCGGGCCTGGACCGACGCCTCGCCCGCGAGCGGCGCCGGCGGCGGCGCGGTCGAGAGCACCAGCGTCTGGTGCTTGTTGACGTAGCCGCCCTGGCCGTACAGCAGCCCGAGCTCGCCGGGGGCCTCGCGCAGCCGCCGCACCATCGCGGCCACCGCGTGCGACATGTAGTTGTTCAGCGGGCCGCCGAAGAAGGTTAGCCCGCCCGTGACCGTCGGCGCGCGCTCTGCGGCGGAGAGGCCCAGCTCGCGCAGCGCCATCTTGGGCACCACGGGAAAGCAGCTGTAGAGTTCGAGGTGATCGAAGCGGCGGGCGTCGCCGCCGGCGATCTCCACGGCGCGCGCCAGCGTCGCCGCCTGCGCCGCCGAGCGGGCGTAGGTGTCGCGCCGGAGGTAGTCCTCGGCTTCGACGGCGTGCGCCCCGCCCCACACATGGACCATGCGCGCCTGCGGAACACCCGCGGCCCGCGCGAGCGCCAGGCTGGCGACGATGAAGCCGGCGGCCTGGTTGACCATGGGATTGGCCACCATGAGCTTGGTGTAGGGCCAGGACACCCGCCGGTTGTCCGCCGAGGGCTCCGCGATGGTCGCCGCGTCGGGCGGCGAGCGGATCCAGGCGGAGGGATTGGCGGCGGCCGCCTCGGCGTAGCGGCTCCACAGGGCTGCGTTCTGGGCGGCCGCCTCGGCGGGCGTCAGGCTCCAGGCCGCCTGCGTCGCGGTCTCATAGAAGGGGTAGATCGTCGCCGGATCGCGCACGCCCAGCGTCCTCGCCACCTCCGAGAGCGGGAAGCTGGACGAGGGGAAGCGCACCGCCTCCTCCCGCGGCGGCGGGGGAGTCCAGGGCGGGGTCTCGCCGGCCTTGGCCGCCCGGCCGGCGGCGTGCGCGGCCTCGCCGCCGACCACGGCCGCCGCCTGGATCTCGCCGCGGGCGATGGAGAGCGCCGCCTCATGCAGCAGGCGCACGGGCGTTTCGCCGCCCATGCCGGCGTTCACGCGCCGGCGCGGCGCGACGCCGAGCCGCCGGCGCAGGAGGTCGACGGGGTCCCGGTAGCTCCAGCTCGCCAGGCCGACCAGCTCGAGCGAGTCCAGCCGGCCCAGCAGCTCGGCGCCTGCATCTTGCTCTGCGGCGCGCAGGGCGTCGGCCATCAGGTCCACGGGCTCGCGCGCCTCGGCCGTGCACGTCGCGCGATCGACGCGCTCGCCCACGCCCACGATCACCGGCGTCCGTTCCTCTTCCGCCATCACCGCTCCTCTCGCCCGCCGCTCTGCCCCCGCCGCGTTCCGCGGACAAGCTCGCGGAAGGTCCAGACCGGCAGAGTTGATTGTTTCAGCGCGGGTGTTAGCCGCCGACAGGTCGGAGAGGGCGAGTCATGGGTCAGGGCGGACCGCGATCCCCGGACCGTCGGACGTAGCCGCGCCATGCCCGTCGTACGCCACCGTGAGCCGCTGAACGTCCTCGTGGCGGCCAAGGGTCATCCCTATCTGCGTGACCCCTTCATGGCGATGTTCGACGACCTGGAGGGGATGGCCTGCACCCTTGTCGAGCAGCCGGCGGCGGCGCGCCTGATGAGACCCGCCGAGATGAGCTGCTTCGACGTGCTCGTGCTCTACGACATGCCGGGGCTGGACTTCGGGGCCGTCCCACGACCGGGCTACGTCGCGCCCGACCCCGCGTTCCAAGCGGGCTTCGAGGCGCTGCTGACCGAGGGCAAGGGCGTGGTCGCCCTGCATCACGCCCTCGCCGGCTGGCCGGCCTGGCCGCAGTACGGCGAGTGGCTCGGCGGGCGCTTCCTGTACCGGCCGGGCGAGGTGCGCGGGCGCCCGGCGCTCGACTCCGGGTACCGGCGCGACGTCGCCTACGAGGCCATGGTCGTCGCCCCCGGCCACCCGGTGCTGGACGGGCTGCCGCCTCGCATCCCGCTGACGGACGAACTCTACCTCTGCGAGGTGTTCGAGGACGATGTGACGCCCCTGCTGCGCGCCGACTACGCCTTCGTGCGCGAGGGCTTCCACTCGGCCGCTCACGCCGTCGCCGGACGCATGGACTGCAACGAGGGCTGGGACCATCCGGCCGGCGGCTCGCTGATCGGCTGGACCAAGCGCGCGATCAACAGTCCCCTCGTGTACCTGCAGCCCGGCGACGGCCCGACCGCCTACGCCGACCCGCACTATCGCCGGCTGGTGGAGAACGCGGTCCGTTGGGTCGCCTCGCCCGCCGCGCGCGCGCGCCCCGGGGACACGCCCCCGAGCGGGGGCTCGCCGCCCGCCTGACGCGGAAGGGACGGGCGCTCAGTTCACCTGGCGCTCGGCGCCCGCCCAGTAGGGTGCGCGCAGTTCGCGCCGGAGCACCTTGCCGGCGGCGTTGCGGGGCAGGGCGTCGACGAACTCCACACTCTTGGGCGTTTTGAAGCCCGCGACGCGCGACCGGGCGTGAGCGATCACGGCCTCGGCGGTGACCTCCGCGCCGGGCGCGGGCACCACCATCGCCTTGACCGCCTCGCCCCACTTGGGGTCGGGCACGCCGATCACCGCGACGTCGGCCACCCCCGGGCAGCCGAAGATCGCGTTCTCCACCTCGGCCGGATAGACGTTCTCGCCGCCGGACACGATCATGTCCTTTACGCGGTCGCGGATGTAGAGGTAGCCGTCCGCGTCCAGGTAGCCGGCGTCGCCGGTGCGCAGCCAGCCGTCGCTCGACAGCGCCCTCGCCGTCGCCTCGGGCAGGTTCCAGTAGCCGCACATGTTGGCGGCCGAGCGTGTGGCGATCTCGCCCACCTCGCCGGGCGCGAGTCGGTTTCCGGCCTCGTCCAGGATCGCCAGCTCAACCCCGGCCATGGCCTTGCCGCAGGAGCGCATGCGCGCCGAGCCTTCCGGGTCGTGGTCCTCGGGCGGCAGGGCGACGATGGTGCCGGAGGTCTCGGTCATGCCGTACATCTGCACGAACCCGCAGCCGAACACCGCCATGCACTCCTTCAACAGCTCCAGCGGGATCGGCGAGGCGCCGTACAGCATGTATTTCAGCGGCGACCAGTCGATCCGCCGCGCCCTGGGGTGGCGGACGACGATCTGCATGGCGGCCGGGACCATGAACATCTTGGAGATCCGGTGCGCCTCCATGACGTCGAGCACCTTGATCGGATCGAACTCGCGCATGACGACGCCCTTGGCCCCGTTGTAGAGGCCCATCACGCCCCACCCCGAGCCGCCGATGTGGGCGTTGGGCATGGCCACGAGCGAGACGTCGGCGTCGCTCCACGCGTTCCATTCGGCCGCCTCCGCGCCGCGCAGCGCCAGCAGGCCGTGGTGGGTCAGCATCGCCCCCTTGGGGTGGCCCGTCGTGCCCGAGGTGTAGAGCTGCATCGCCACGTCGTCGCGGCCCACGGCCTCAGGCGCCTCGACGGGCGAGCCGGCGTCGCGCCAGGCGCGGAAGTCGGGCCAGCCGGGAGCGCCGCCCTCCATCGCCACGAAGGCGACGGCGGGCTCCAGGCCCCTGGCCGCGGCGCGGGCGAGGTCTATGAACTCCGGACCCGCGAACAGCGCCTTGGCGCCGCTGTCCTTCAGCACGTAGGCCGCCTCCGGCGCGGCGAGCCGCCAGTTGACCGGCGCCATGACAACGCCCGCCTTGAAGCAGCCGAACAGCAGCTCGAAGTAGAGGTCGGTGTTCTTGCCGAGGTGGGAAACCCGGTCGCCGGGCCTCAGGCCCATGCGGCGGAGCGCGTCGGCCACCTGTGCCGCATGCCGGTCGAACGCGCCGTAGCTGGTGTCGCGGCCTTCGAAGTGGAAGGCGATGGCGTCCGGCCGGCGTTCGGCCTGCCGTCGCGCTACGTCGCCCAGGGTGACGACATCTCCGCGTGCTAGAGACATTCCAAATCCTCCTGCACCCTCTCGCGGCGTCACCGCCGTAAAACCATCAGGCCTGACGGTATAGAACATGGCTGACTTCAATCCAGTCCGACGCTAGATTTCCGAGGACAGAGCGCGGATCGCGCGCCGACGCGCATATCCGGGAGGTCGCGATGGACGCCTTGGCCGAGGGGCTGTTCGAGCCCGGCCCGCCGCCGCGGCTGATCGGCGGCCGCCGCAAGACCGACGGGCGCATCGTCTTCCCCATGCCGGGCGGCGCCGAGGCTGCGCTGCACGAGCCCGTCCCGCTCTCGCCGGAGGGCGCCCTGTGGTCGTTCACCGTGCAGCGCTTCCGCCCCAAGACGCCGCCCTACGCCGGGGCGGAGGACGAGGGGAGCTTCACCCCCTTCGCCGTCGGCTACGTGGAGCTGCCCGGCCAGGTGATCGTCGAGGCGCGGTTGCAGACCCGCGATCCCACAACGCTCAGCATCGGCGAGCCGATGCGACTGGTGCTGGAGCCCTTCGCCACGGCCGACCGCGGCGACGTGCTGTGCTACGCCTTCGCCCCGGTGCGCGAGCTCGGCGCATGACCCGCGACGGCGCCCCCCGCCTGCTCGAGGGCGTGCGCATCGTCGATCTCACCTCGGTGGTGTTCGGCCCCTACGCCACCCAGCTGATGGCCGACATGGGGGCTGACGTGATCAAGGTGGAGGCGCCCTCGGGCGACATCTTCCGCCGCGTCGGCAGGCCGGCCAAGACCCGGGGCATGGGCGGCGCCCACATGACGATCAACCGGGGTAAGCGGTCGGTGGTCCTCGATCTCAAGCGCGACGGCGACAAGGCGCGCCTGCGGGAGCTGATCGCCACCGCCGACGTCTTCATCCACAACGTGCGCGGCCGGGCGATGGAGCGGCTGGGCTTCGGCTACGAGGCCGCCCGCGCGATCCGGCCCGACCTGGTCTACGTCCATTGCACAGGCTTCGGATCGGAGGGCCCCTACGCCCGCCTGCAGGCCTACGACGACGTGATCCAGGCGGCGACGGGCGCGACCTCCCTGATGGGCAAGGTCGATGGGAACCCGGCGCCCCGCTACGTGCCGACGGTGATCGCCGACAAGGTCGGCGGCCTGCACGCCGCCTACGCCCTGCTCGCCGCCTACGTGCACCGGCTGCGCACGGGGGAGGGCCAGTTTGTCGAGGTGCCCATGTTCGAGGCCTTCACCCAGTTCCTGCTGGAGGAGCATCTGAACGAGGCGACGTTCGACCCGCCGACGGGTCCCCTCGGCTACGACCGACAGCTCGCGCCCGAGCGCCAGCCGTTTCCCACGGCCGACGGTGCGATCAGCATCGTGCCCTACACCGACGCGAACTGGGCCACGATCTTCCACGTGCTTGGCGACCCGTCGATGATGGACAGTCCGCGCTTCGAGACCCCGCTCGACCGGTTGAAGCGCGCGGCCGAGCTCTACGCGGCGATGGCCAGGCTGACGCCCGCGCGCACCACGGCCGACTGGCTGGCGCGCCTGTCCGCGGCGGAGATCCCCGCCATGGCCTGCCGCGACCTCCGCGACATCATGGACGACCCGCATCTGCGCGCGACGGGCTTCTTCCAGCGCGCGACGCATCCCACCGAGGGGGCCTACGTGCGCACCCGCCCCCCCGTCCGCTTCTCCGCAGCCCCCGATCTCGCGACCGGACACGCTCCGGGCATCGGCGAGCACACCGCCGAGGTCCTTGCGGAGCTGGAAGCGGGCGGCGCGCGCAAGATGGACTGAGGCGGCACCGTCAGAGCTTCAGCATCTGCTTGCCGAAGTTCTCGCCCTGGAACAGCCGCATCAGCGTACGCGGTGCGTTCTCCAGCCCTTGCTGGACGTCCTCCTTGTACTTGAGCGCACCCGAGCGGATCCACCGCTTCATCCGCTCGCGCGCCCACGGGAACTCGTCGGTCCAATCGAGTACGATGAAGCCCTGCATGCTGGCGCGCTTGAAGATCAGGTTGAAGTAGTTCTCCGGCCCGGCGGGCATCTGCCCGAGCTCGTAGCGCGAGATGCCGCCGCAGACCACCACGCGGGCGTTCAGCGCCAGCTCGGCCAGGAGCGTGTTGAAGATGTGGCCGCCGACGTTGTCCCAGAGCACGTCGATGCCGTCGGGACAGTGCCGCCTGACCTGATCCTTGATGTCGCCCGCCTTGTAGTCGATGGCGGCGTCGTAACCCAGCTCGTCCACCAGCCAGCGGCACTTGGCTTCGCCGCCCGCCACGCCGACCACGCGGCAGCCGGCCAGCCGGCCGATCTGGCCCACCACCGAGCCCGTCGCCCCCGCCGCGCCGGTCACGACCAGGGTGTCGCCCGGAAAGGGCTTGCCGATCTTGTACAGGCCGAAGAAGGCCGTCATCCCCGTGGTGCCGAGAACGCTCAGGTTGGCGGTGCGCAGCTCGTCGTCCTCGACCGGTGTCAGCTCCTGGGCGGGGAGAACGGCGAAGTCCTGCCAGCCGGTGCGCCCCATGGCCCAGTCGCCCGCCTTGAAGCGCGGCGAATTCGAGGCGATCACCTGGCCGAGGCCGGAGCCCGGCATCACGTCGCCGATCTGCGTCGGGGCGACGTAGCCGCCGATGTTCTCCATCCAACCCTTCTGCGCGGGGTCGAAGGAGATGTGGCTGTGCCTCAGCACCACCTCGCCGTCGCCCGGCTCGCGCACGGGCGTCTCGACCCACTGGAAGTCGTCGTCCTGCAGCGGCCGGCCGAGGGGGCGCGCGGCGATCAGCCATTGGCGGTTCGTTTCGGGCATGGGGAGCGTCCTGTCAGAGGGGGCCGCCGGCGGCGAGCCATCCGCCGTCGGCGAGGAGTTCGGAACCCGTGACGAAGCTCGCCGCGTCCGAGGCCAGGAACAGCGCGCACTCGGCCATCTCCGCGGCGGTCGCCATGCGCCCGATGGGCTGGAGGGTGTCGAACAGGCTGCGCATGGCCGCCGGGTCGCCAGAGGCGTCGAACGCCGCCTGGTTCATGGGCGTGTCGATCGTGCCCGGGTGCAGCGAGTTGCAGCGGATCGTCCTGTAGGTGCGGGCGCAGTGGACCGCGACCGACTTGGTGAGCAGCCGCACGCCCCCCTTCGACGCCGTGTAGGCGGCGGCCGAGGCCAGGCCGATGTAGCCGGTGATGGAGCTCACGTTGACGATGGCGCCCGAGGGTCCGCCCGGGTTGGCCTTCATGGCGCGGATGGCGTGCTTGCAGCCCAGCATCACGCCCGTGAGGTTCACGTTCAGGACGTGCGTCCAGACCCCGAGGTCCGTGTCCTCGATGGAGCCGGGAGCGAAGACGCCGGCGTTGTTCACCACCGCGTCCAGCCGGCCGCAGGTCTCCACCGCGCTGTCCACCGCGGCGATCCACTCGGGCTCGCTGGTGACGTCGTGCATGACGAAGCGGCCGCCGACGCGCGCGGCCACGGCCTCGCCCTTCTCCCGCTGCACGTCGGTGACGACCACGCGGGCCCCCTCGCGCGCGAACGCCTCCGCGCACGCCTCGCCGATGCCCGAGGCGCCGCCGGTGACGAGCGCGACCTTGCCGGCCAGTCTGCCGCTCATGGACGTCTCACGGGGTCGGAGCCGTCCCACCGGTCGGCTGCGCGTTCCATCATGGCGAAGAAGTCGCGGCCGCCGGGGGCGGGCTTGAGCACCTCCACCATGGTGCCGGGCCCGCCGCCCGTGTCGACGTAGATCACCTCGCCGCCCCCGGCGACCTTGCCCGCCTGCACCACCTTCGCGCCGGCCGCCGCGCAGACGCGGCGGGCCTCGGCCATGTCGTCGACCAAGATGCAGACGTGGTGCAGACCTTCGCGGCCCTCGTCGCGCCAGGCCTTGTAGATGGAGGGGGTATCGTCGTGCTGGCGGATCAGCTCGATCTGCAGGCCGCGCCAGTAGCCTAGCGCCATGCTGAAATCGACGGCGGCGGGGGCGCCGCCATAGGTGAGATCCTCCAGCCGCACGTGGTCGAGCGCCCAGAAGGGTCCGGCGCCCATCACCTCGATCCAGAACTTGAGCGCGGCGTCGAAGTCGGCCGGCACATAGGCCAGCTGCATCACCTCGCCGAGGTCGCTGAGGCTGCCGGCGCGGCTCATCCGGCGGCGGCGTGCAGGCGGGCCGAGGGCTGGGCGCAGATCGGCTCCCCGAGCGCCTCGGCGAAGTTGCGGTGCATCTGCTGCAGCGCCAGCTCCTGGCGGCCGTAGACCACGGTGGCGTCCGTCGGCAGGTAGGTCAGGTTCTTCCAGCCCTCCGCAGCGGTGACGTAGTCCTCGTTCACCACCACGTAGGCCGTCTGGTCGAAGGCGGTCTCCACCTCGGCGCGGTGCGCCTCGTCGCGCACGCCGCCCATGGCGTAGATGGTCTTGTGCGTGTTCGTCGTGCCGACGTGCTCGCCGGGATAGTGGCGGAAGATGGTCAGGTAGCTCTTGCCGGGCGAGACGCTGCCGGCGAACAGCACCGCGTTGGGATACATCAGGTGGATGCCCGCGGGCTCCGGCCGGACGCCCCACTCGGCCTCCGGCGCGTCCAGGTAGCGCGTCCAGTCGCGCTGGGCGAAGCTGACGCGCTGGTGGCGACCCCAGCGGTCGTGCACGGTGATGTCGTTGCGGAAGTAGGGGCTGAGCGTCGTCTTGTGCAGGGCGGCGAAGTGGTAGCCCTCGCCGTAGGTGTCGAGCGCGTACTTCCAGTTGGCGGCGACCGGCAGCACGCCCGCCTTCACGCGCTCGCAGGTCTCCAGCCGCAGGCCGTCCAGCACCTCGCCGAAGCCGGCGAGGTGGGCGTCCAGGTCCAGCGGGAGGCCGGGCGTGGGCATGACGAAGACCAGGCCGTGCCGTTCCTCGCAGGCCAGCGCGGTGAGGTGGTCGCGGCCCTCCAGCCCGCAGTCGCCGAAGCGGTCGGCCTCGGTGGCGGCGATTAGGCGGCCGTCGTTGGCGTAGGTCCACCCGTGGAACCAGCACGTGAAACGGTTGGCCTGCCCGCTCTCCTCGCGCACCAGCCGGGCGCCGCGGTGGGGGCAGATGTTGAGGAAGGCGCGCACCGTCCCGTCCTTGCCGCGGGCCACGACCACCGGCGGACCCGCCTCGTCGAAGGTGCGGTAGGCGCCGGGTCGCCCGATCTCGGTGGAGAGGCAGACCAGCTGGGGCGTGCGCGCGAACAGCACCTCGCGCTCCCGCGCGTGGCGTTCGGGATCGGTGTAGGTGCTGGCGAGGTTGACCATGGCCTCGGGCGCGAGGTCGCTGGTGCCGTCGCGGATGTGCGCGGCCATGCGGCGGGCCACGTCGAAGCGGCTGGCGAGTACCTGGGCGTCGGTGGCGGCCATGGGCGTCCTCCGCTGCGGGCGGGGTTCGAGGGTCAGGCGTAGGCGAGGGTGGAGAGGACGGCCTCTTGGATGCGCGCGGGGCTGGGCATGTAGGCGTCCTCCAGCGAGGGGGCGAAGGGCACCGGGGTGTGCGGGCAGGTGACCTTGGCCACGGGCGCCCTGAGTGAGCGGAAGCCCTTCCCGGCGGCGAGCGAGGCGATGTCGGCGGCCAGAGAGCAGCGCGGCGGGCTCTCGTCGACCACCACCAGGCGGCCCGTGCGCTCCAGGCTCTCCAGGATCGTGTCCTCGTCCAAGGGCGAGGTGGTGCGCGGGTCGATCACCTCCACGTCGCGCCCGTCCTTGGCCAGCGCCTCGGCCACCGCCAGGGCGCGGGGGACCATCGCGCCTAGCGCCACCAGCGTCAGCTCCTCGCCCTCGCGCAGCACGTTCGCCTCGCCAAAGGGAATCCGGTACGGCTCGTCGGGCACCTCGCCCTCCATGCCGTACAGGAACTTGGACTCGAGGAAGATCACGGGGTCGTCGTCGCGGATCGCCTGGATCAGCAGGCCCTTTGCGTCGTAGGGACTGGACGGCATCACCACCTTCAGCCCCGGCACCATGGTGAACAGCGGGTGCAGCGTCTGGCTGTGCTGGGCGGCCCCACGGAAGCCGGCGCCGGCCGAGGCGCGGATGACCATGGGCGTGGTCGCATGGCCGCCGAACATGTACCGGAACTTGGCGGCCTGATTGTAGATCTGGTCGAAGCAGACGCCGACGAAGTCCACGAACATCAGCTCGGCCACGGGCCGCAGGCCCGTGAGCGCCGCGCCGGCGGCCGCGCCGACGATGGCGCTTTCGCTGATCGGCGTGTCGATCACGCGCGAGGGGCCGAACTCGGCGTAGATGCCCTTCATCTGGCCGAACACGCTGCCGACGCCGCCGGGCTCGCCCGTGCCGCCCTGGCCCCCGGCCACGTCCTCGCCGATCACGATGACGCGCTCGTCGCGCTTCATCTCCTGTCGTACGGCTTCGTTGATCGCCTGCAGGTAGGTCTTCTTCGGCATGGGGGCGTCAGGTCCTCAGGCGTAGGTCTTGTAGACGTCGGTGGTCAGCGACACGGCCGGGTCGGGCACGGCGGCGGCCAGGCCGGCCTGCGTCGCCTCCTCGACCTCCGCCTCCACCTCCCGCTCGATGGCGTCCAGATCGGCGTCGTCCAGCAGGCCCGCCTCCGTCACGCGCCTGCGGAAGGCGGGTAGGGGATCGGCGGCGCGTGCCGCCTCCAGCTCGTGGGCGAGGCGGTAGGCCTGGGGATCGCCGACGAAGTGGCCGAGGAACCGGTGGCTCACCAGCTCCAGGGCATAAGGGCCCTTGCCCGCGCGCGCGTGTTCCAGGGCGATGCGCATGGCGTCCTGCACCGCGAAGAAGTCCATCCCGTCCACCACCGGGCACGGCAGGCCGAAGCCTTCCACGCGCTTGGCCAGGCTCTCCGCGCCCAGGGCGTAGGAGACGTGGGTGTGCTCGCCATAGCCGTTGTTCTCGAAGACGAAGATGCACGGCGCCTTGAGGACCACCGCCATGTTCAGCGCCTCGAAGGTGGTGCCCTGATTGGCCGCGCCGTCGCCGGAGAAGGCCACCGCCACCTTGCCCGTGCCCAGCGTCTTCTGCGTCAGCGCCGCGCCCACCGCGATCGGCGGCGAGCCGCCCACGATGGCGTTGGCGCCCAGCATGCCCTTCTTCAGGTCGGCGATGTGCATGGAGCCGCCTTTGCCCCCGCAGAGGCCGTCGGCCTTGCCCATGATCTCGAGCATCATCCCCCGCACGTCCACGCCCTTGGCGATGCAGTGGCCGTGCCCGCGGTGTGTGGAGCCGATGTAGTCCTGGTCGGACAGGTCGTGGCAGACGCCCACGCCCGAGGCCTCCTGCCCAAGGTAGACATGGGCGAAGCCGGGGATGTTGCCCTCGGCGAACTCCTTCTCCACCCGCTCCTCGAAGGTGCGGATGGTGAACATGCGCCGATAGGCGCGCTTCAGCTCTTCGCGGGAGAGTTGCATGCGGGGCTCCGTCGTCAGTCCGCGCCGCGCCCGCCGTCCACCGTCAGCTCGGCGCCGGTGACGTAGGAGCTCTGGTCGCTCAGGAGGTAGAGGACGGCGTCGGCCATGTCCTCGGGCCTGCCGACGTCGCGCAGCGGCGTGTCGGCGGCGAAGGCGGCGGCCAGCGCTTCGCTGTCGCCGAACTGCCCGGTGATCATCTCCGTCCAGATCACGCCGGGGTGCAGTGAGTTCACGCGGATCGGCGGGTCCAGGGCCGCGCCGTCCAGTGCGGCGGCCTTCGTCATGCCGGTGACCGCGCCCTTGGTGGCGCAGTAGGCGACGGCCTGAGGATAGCCCACCAGGCCCATCAGCGAGGAGACGTTGACGATCGCCCCGCCCCGCCCGCCGCGGGCGAAGGCGGCGAAGGCGTGCTTGACGCCCAGGAACGTGCCCTGGACGTTGACGGCGTGGATGGAGTCGAACTCGGCCTCCGTCGTGTCCTCCAGCGGCCTCACGAAGAACAGGCCCGCGTTGTTGACCAGACCGCGATAGCCGCCGCGGGCCTCCGCGACGGCGGTGACGCGCGCCCAGTCCGCGTCGCTGGCCACGTCGTGGCGGACGAACTCGGCGCTGCCGCCTCCCGCCGCGACCTGGCGCACCGTCTCGGCGCCGTCGGCCTCGCTGCGGCCGGTGGCGACGACGTGGGCGCCCTCCGCCGCCAGACGCACCGCCACGGCGCGCCCGATTCCGCGGGTGGCCCCGGTGACGACCACCGTCCATCCGGCCAGGGCGCTCGCGGGCGCGGGGCTCATCGGGCGATCCATCCGCCGTCGACCACGATCTCCGCCCCGGTCATGAATCGAGAGCGGTCGCTGGCGAGGAACAGGGCGGCCTGCGCCACCTCCTCGGGCTCGCCGTAGCGTCGCAGCGGGATGGCGTCGGTTGGTTGCGGCGGCTGGCCGGCGGTCGCGTCGATGCGCGCCATGCCGGGGTGGATGGAGTTCACGCGGATCTTCTCCGGTCCGAGCTCCAGCGCGGCGGCCTTGGCCATCATCCGCACGCCGGCCTGGGCCGCGGCGTCGTGCAGGCGGTCGCGCGCGCCGACCTTGGCGCCCACGATGGAGCTCATCAGCGCCACCGAGCCGCCGCGTCCGCTCCGCCGCATGGCGGCCACGCCGTGCTTCAGGCCGAGGAAGGCCCCCTTCAGGTTGGTGCGCGTCACCTCGGCGAAGCGCTCGGCCGTGAGCGTCGCCACCGGGTCGGGTCCGCCTTCCTCCGCATTGAGCACCAGCACGTCCAGCCGGCCGCCCCAGCCTTCCAGGGCGGCGTCGACGCGATTCCAGTCGGCGTCGGAGCCCGGGTCGGCGGCGACGAAGGCGGCGCGGACTCCGCCCCGCGACAACGCAGCGGCGACGGCCTCGCCGCCCGCCACGTCCCGGTCGGTGATCAGCACGTCCGCGCCGGCGGCGGCGAGCGCCTGCGCCACGGCGCGGCCGACGCCGCAGCCGCCCCCCGTCACGATCGCGGTCCGCCCCGCCAACTCGCCCGAACCCGACACGCGCACTCCTGAACGAAAGACGCCGCCCGGGCCGGAGCCGGGGCGGCGAGGGAAGCTAGTACTTGTAGCTGAGCTGCATCCCGACGGTGCGGGGCGGGATGCCCACGCCGAAGGTGAACAGGCCGGCGACCGGAAGGGCGTTGCCCAAGCTGCGCTCGTCCAGAAGGTTGCGGGCGAAGGCGGAGATGCGGATCTTGCCGCGCCCGCCGCCCAGCTCGTGCTCGAAGCCGCCGGAGATGTCCCAGATGTTGCGCACGGCCGTGCGGCCGCGGTCGTCGTTGCGCGCCTGCACGTAGCTGCAGTTGTTGGCGACGTTCCCCGCCGCGCAGCCCGCGCCGACGTAGACGGCGGTGCCGAAGCCCGGCGTGATCGTCGTGTCGTACGGGCTGGTGTACCGGAAGTCGCTGGTGAACGTGAACAGGCCGAAGCTGACCGGATGGGCGTAGTCGAGGCCCACGCCGCCGGTCACGTCGGGCGTGCGGCGCAGGTGCAGGGCGGTCAGGTCGTCGAAGACCAGGTTCGCGCCGGCCGAGCGTGCGGCGTCCACGCGGCGGAAGGTGTCGTAGCTCGCGTCCAGCAGGCCCAGGGTGCCCCGGAGGGTGAGGCCCTTCATCGGCCGCACCTCGGCGTCGAACTCCAGGCCCCTGATGGTGGCGGTGGCGGCGTTGACCACCAGCGTCTCCTGCGGGTTCGGTGAGCCGGCCGGCGTGGGGCTGACCACCTCCTCCTGCTTGTTGTTGTAGTCCGCCATGAAGGCCGCCGCGTTCAGCCGCAGGCGCCGGTCGAAGAACTCGGTCTTGAGGCCGAGCTCGTAGGAATCGACCGTCTCGGGGTCGTAGGGCGTAGCGGCGGAGGTGAGCGTCGAGGCGCGGCCGTTGAAGCCGCCCGCGCGGTACCCCTTGGCGTAGGAGACATACGACAGGATGTCGGGCGACAGCCGGTAGTCGACCGACGCCTTGGGGGTGAACTGGTCCCAGGAGCTCTGGGCGCGCACGGCGAACGAGGGCGTCGTGTTGAAGATGTCCTTGTCGTCCCAGGTCTGGCGTCCACCGACCGTGATGCGCAGGCGATCGGTCACCTTCCAGTTCACGTCGCCGAACACGGCGTAGGACGTGGAGTTGTGCCGCACGTTCTGGAACGTGGTGGCGGGCAGGCCCGCCGCGACCTGCAGCAGCGGCCCGAAGAACGTACCCTGGCTGATCTGGTAGGCCGAGTCGAAGTAGTAGAAGCCCACCACGTAGTCGAGGTTCTGCGTGATGTTCCCCGCGGCCCGCCCCTCCTGGGAGATCTGGTGATACCGCTGAGGCCGGGTCGTCTCGTAGAAGGGCGCCGACGTCCCGTCGAAGTCCTGGTCGGTGCGCTCGTGGCTGGTGCGGAAGCCGGTCACCGAGGTCAGGGTCACGCCGGGCAGCCGCAGGGTTCCCTCGCCCGTGATGTCGACCTCGTCGTTGCGGGCCAGCTGCGGAGACTGGCTGAAGGTGGTGTACAGGTCGCCCTTGGTGTTGCGGTTGCACTGGTTGCGGGGCGGCTGGAACGGCGGCACGCTCAGGAAGGCGGGAAGCGCGTTCGAGCAGACGAGGTCGGTGGAGCGCGACAGCGATCCCTGATCTGTTCGGCTGTTCTCGATCGCGTGCTCCACCGTGAGCAGGTAGTCGAACTCCTGCCGAGGTTTCCACAGGAAGGTCAGTCCGTAGCGCTCGATGTCGGTGCTGGCCGTGTCGTCACGGTTGAGCGTCACGTTGTTCACATAGCCATCGGACTGGCGGTGCGAGTAGAAAAACTTGGTCGAGACGCCGGCGATCTCGGGCAAGTTGATCACCGCATGATAGTCCTGCCGGCCGTAATCGCCCTGGATCGTGTCGATGTAAACATTCAGGTTGCCGGTCGGCAGCGTACGCCGCAGGTTGATCACGCCGCCCGTGGTGTTGCGGCCGAACAGTGTGCCCTGCGGACCGCGGATCACCTCCAGGGATTGCAGGTCGAAGGCGTCGGTCAATTGGCCGGTGTTGGTGCCGATGTAGACGCCGTCGATCAGGACGCCCACGGCCGGGTCGAACGATTTCTCGATATCCTCGAAGCTGATGCCGCGGATGGAGATGGCGGCGGCTGACGGGCCTGCGGTCACCTGATCCAGCACGAGGTTGGGCACGCGACCCGCGATGTCGCGAACGTCGGGCGCTGCGAGTTCGGCCAGCACCGTGGGCGAGAGCGCGGTCACGGCCACGGGCGTGTTCTGCACCGTCTCGTTTCGCCGGCGGGCGGTGACGACGACCTCCTCAACGCGTGCGCCGTCCGCGGACGGCGTGGCGGCGCTCTGGGCCGGGGGCTGCGCCGACTGCGCCTGCGCACGGGCGCCGCCCGCCAGGCCGGCGATGACGAACACCCCTAGCGCGGCGACAAGGCAGCGGTTCGTTTCCATGGTCCTCATCGCGCGTCCCTCCCCCGTCGCCGTTCACGGAGCGTCTGACGCGCTTCTCATCCCGGCGACCTCGGGCACGATCCCGACCCTCATGTAAAAAGTCAAGCATGCCTGTTATCAGCACGCTGATCGGTTTATCGGTGGGCTCCCGGCGCAGCGCGCTTTCGACGAGCAGGACGAAAGTTCAGGGAGGACGGCATGCGGCTATCGGGCAAAGTGGCCCTGATCTCGGGCGGAGCGAGCGGGATCGGGGCGGCCACGGCTCGCCGCTTCGTGGAGGAGGGTGCGTGCTTGGCGCTGGGCGACCTCAGCATCGACAAGGGCGAGGCGCTCGCGCGCGAGCTGGGCGAGGCGGCGCTGTTCGTGCGCCTGGACGTGCGCGAGGACGTGGACTGGGCGGCCGCGACGGCGGCGACACAGGGCCGCTTCGGTGCGCTCACGACGGTGGTCAACGCGGCGGGCGTGTCGATCCCCGCCACCATCGAGCAGGAGACGCTGGAAGGCTTCCGCAAGACGATCGCCATCAATCTCGACGGCACCTTCCTGGGTTGCAAGCATGCGGTTGAGGCCATGAAGGGCGGCCGGGGCGGCTCGATCGTCAACTTCGGCTCCACGTTGGGCGTGCGCAGCGGGCCGGTGTTTCCGGCCTACTCGGCGTCGAAGGGCGGGGTGCGCCTGCTGACGCGCGCGGTGGCGCTGCACTGCGCCCAGGCGGGCTACGACATCCGCTGCAACGCCGTGCTGCCGGGCGCCATCCATACCGAAATGGTGGAGGGCTACATCGCTGCGGGCGAGGCGCGGGGCGCCACGCGCGAGCAGGTGATCTCCGGGTTCGCCGACGTCCATCCGATGAAGCGGTTGGGCTCGCCGCGCGAGGGCGCGGACGCCGTCGTGTTCCTGGCGTCGGACGAGTCGAGCTTCACGACCGGCGCCGACCTTCCGGTCGACGGCGGCTACCTGGCCTAGGAGCGCACCATGGACGACGGCCAGATCGACCCGCACGCCGCGCTGGAGCTTAGGCCGGACGCGGCCGCCTGCCCGCTGCACCAGATCGACGCCTCCAGTCCGGCGCTGCTGCAGGATCCCTATCCCTACTTCGCGCGTCTGCGGTCCGAGGCGCCGGTGTTCCGCGATCCTGCGACGGGCATCGTCTCCGTCTCCACCTACGACCTGATCATGGAGGTGAACCGCCAGCCGCTGGTCTTCTCCAACAACTTCTCGGCCCAGCTGCGCTCGGGGAAGGCCGCCGGCATCGACCCGGACGAGGCCGAGATCCTGGCGGGCGGCTGGCCGGTGACCGACACCATGCTGACAGCCGACCCGCCGGCCCACACGCGCTACCGCAAGCTCGCGGGCAAGGCCTTCACCTACAAGCGCGTGGAGGGGATGGGGCCATACATGGCGCGGGTCGCCCACGACCTGCTCGACGCCTTCGCCGCCGACGGGCGCTGCGAGTTCAAGGCGCAGTTCGCAGACCATATGCCCATGACGGTGATCGCCGACGCCCTGGGCGCCCCGCGCGAGGACATGGACCGCTTCCATCGCTGGTCGCAGGCCTTCATCGTTCAGCTGGGCGGCGTGTCAGACAAGCCGACGCGCCTGGAGGCGGCGCGGCGCGTGGTGGAGTTCCAGCGCTACTTCGTGGACGTGATCGAGCGGAAGCGCGCGCACCCGACCGAGGACATCATCTCGGATCTGGTTCACGCCGACCTGGCGGAGGAGGGCGACCCGCGCAAGATGACCCACTCGGAGCTCCTGTCGATCCTGCAGCAGCTGTTGGTGGCCGGCAACGAGACCACCGCGCACACGCTCACGGCGGGCCTCTTCCACCTCATCTCGAACCCCGCTCAGATGGCGGCGGTGCGCGCCGATCCCGGACTGGTCGAGGGCCTGGTGGAGGAGACGCTGCGCTATCTGACCCCCACCAACAACATGTGGCGCGTGGCGACGCGCGACGCGGAGATCGGCGGCGTGCCGGTGAGGGCGGGCGAGATGATCCTCGTGCGCTACGGCTCGGGCAATCGCGACGCGGCGCGCTTCGCCGAGCCCGACCGGTTCGACGTGGCGCGTCCCGACGCCAGGTCGCACCTGGCCTTCGGCGCGGGCATCCACACCTGCATCGGCGCGCAACTGGCGCGCAAGGAGATGGTGACCGCCTTTCCGCTGATCCTGGACCGGCTGAGCAATCTCCGCTTCGCCGACGGCGCCAACAGCTTCCGCTACAGCCCCAACCTCCTGCTGCGCGGCGTGGAGGCCCTGCACCTGAAGTTCGACCCGGCGTGACCTCAGTAGGCGATGCGGTCGGCGAAGACGATCGTCTCGCTGGCCACGCAGGCGTTGATCTCGTGAATGAGCTCCGCCGCGTCGGGGTGGGCGGCCAGGGCGCCCAGCGCGCGGCCGTAGTGGTTCATGTCCTCCAGCTCCCAAAGGTCGATGAGGGTGTTCAGCCGGCCCGTGCGCTGCTGGAAGGCCCCCACGAGCTTCCAGCCGGCCGCTTCCAGCACGGGCGTGGCGCGCGCCATCACCGCCTTGAAGCGCGCCATCTCCGTCGCGTGGACCTCCAGGGTCACGTGCAAGTAGGTGGTCATGCCGCCGCTCCCGCCGTGGCCTTCGCCTTGCGGTCGAGCACGGGGGCCTTGCACCAGTCGAGTCCGCGCCGAAGCAGGTCGTAGAAGACCGGCAGGTCCCACGCGCCCTTCTCCGGGATCTCGTAGAACGCCACGCCGAGCACGTTCAGGTCATAGTGGCCGCGGCAGTGGCCGAGCGTCAGGTACAGCACCGCGCCCTCGCCGACCGGGTGGATGTAGAAGACCGGGTGCTTGGCGTCCGGCCACCGGTCCTCCACGAAGCCCTGGGCCTCGCCGGCGAACTCCGTCTCCAGGAGCACGTGCAGCTCGCCGTGCGTCTCGACCAGATAGTGCTCGTCCGTGGCGTCGAAGGGCTGCACGCCCTCCACGAGCGGATGCTGCGGGTCGGCCACCGTCACGCGGTAGGGGGCGATCGGCGGGTGAGCGATGAACTGGCTGCCGAGCGTCTGCATGAACACGGGCGCCCAGCGGGGACAGTCCACCAGCCCGTCGCCGAGGAACCGCAGGATCGAATTGGTGCCGTGCAGGGCGTACCAGCGGCCCCCCGCGGCCACCCAGTCGCGCAGAGTCTCCTGCGCTTCCAGGGGCGGGATCACATCGCAGGTGTAGGTGACGAGCACGTCGGCCGTGCGGAGGGCGGCGACGTTCGCGTAGTCCTCGAACACGCGCACGCGCATCCGGTCGTCCTCGGCCAGCAGCTTCAGCAGCTCCAGGCGGGCGAAGTCGATGTCGTGGTACTTGCCGCCGGCGATCAGCACCACGTCGATGCGCGTCCTCAGGCGATCGGGCATGGCGCCCGCCTCAGTACTGGACGCGCTTGGTCGTGCCGCCGTCGATGACGAGGTTGGCCCCCGTCATGAAGGGGCAGGCCGGGCTGGCGACGAAGGCGATCGCGCGGCCGACCTCGTCGCCGTCGCCCATGCGGCCCATGGGGATGGTCTTCAGCGTTCCCTCGTAGAGAGGTGTCATGTGCGTCTTGATCTGGTCCCAGGCGCCTCCCTCAATGAAGACCGGGCCGGGCGAGACGGTGTTGACGCGGATGCCCTTGGGGGCGAGCGACTGGGACAGCGCCGAGGCGTAGTTGATCACCGCCGCCTTCATGGCGTTGTAGGCCTGCGGCCCGAAGAAGTCTTCCAGCGCGGCGGTCGACGCCACGGCCACGATGGACCCCGCCCGGCTCTTCTCGAGATGCGGCATCGCCGCCTGGACGCCGCGGAAGGTGGCGAGCAGGTCGAGGTCCATCGTCGCCTTCCAGGTCTCCTCGCTGGCCGGGCCACCGCCCGCCGAGGCGAAGGAGATGAAGATGTCGCAGCCGCCGAGCTGCTGGGCGGCCTGCTCGACCCAGGCGCCGTATGCGGGGCCGTCCGCCATGTCGACCGAGGCGCCGAACGCCTGCACGCCCCGGCCCTTGAGCGAGGCCACCGCCCTGTCCACGCCCTCTTGCCCCCGGGCGCAGATGGCGACGTCGCAGCCCTCGGCCGCGAGCGCCTCGGCCGTCGCGCGGCCTATGCCCTTGCTGGCGCCGGCCAGCACCGCTCTCATGCCCTTCAGACCTAGCTCCACTGGTCGCTCCCTCATCCCGCGAAGCCACTCCGTAAAAACCGGACGGCTTGTCTTTTTATGGGGGATACTTGAGTGTCGGACCCGACGGAGCGCAAGCGAAAAGCGCGGCCAGGAGCAGCGGGACCATGGACGTGCGGCTCGCGCCGGAGGACGAAGCGTTCCGCGACGAGGTTCGCCGGTTCCTCGACGAGAGGTTCACCCCGGACCTGCGGGCGGCGAGCGCGCGACAGGCCGGCGTGTTCGCCGGGCCCGAGGTCAGCCGCGCCTGGCACCGCATCCTCTACGACCGGGGCTGGATCGCTCCGGCCTGGCCCGCGGAGCACGGCGGCGCAGGCTTCAGCCCCGTGCAGCGCTACCTGATGGAGAGCGAGTTCGCGGCCGCCGGCACGCCCGTGCTCCCCGCCATGGGGCTGCAGATGTGCGGGCCTGTGCTGATCGGCCATGGCACGCCCGAGCAGCGGGCGCGCCACCTGCCTGCCATCCTGTCGGGCGACGCCTACTGGTGCCAGGGCTACAGCGAGCCTGGCGCCGGCAGCGACCTCGCCTCGCTGCAGTGCCGAGCGGTGCGCGACGGCGACAGCTATGTGGTGGACGGAACGAAGATCTGGACCACGCACGCCCAGTACGCCGACTGGATGTTCCTGCTGGTGCGCACCTCCACCGAGGGCAGGCCCCAGGCGGGGATCAGCTTCCTGCTGCTCGACATGGCGACGCCCGGTTTGACGGTGAAGCCCATCCTGTCCCTGTCGGGCGAGCACGAGGTCAACCAGTGCTTCTTCGACGGCGTGCGCGTGCCCGTGGCCAACCGCGTCGGGGCGGAGAACGACGGCTGGAAGGTGGCCAAGCACCTGTTGCAGTTTGAGCGGGGCGGAGGGTTCCAAGGCGCCCGGCTGAGGACTGCATTGGGCAGGATCAGACACATCGTGTGCGAGGCCTTCGCCTCCGACGAGGCTCCCGCCTTCCGCAGACGCCTGGCCGAGCTCGAGGCCGAGGTGGAGGGCATGGCTTTCAGCGAGTTGCGCGTGATCTCGGGCCTGTCGACGGGCGCGCCCGTCAACGACGCGACAGCGTCCATGATCAAGCTCAGGGCCAGCGAGACGATGCAGAAGGTGACGGAACTCGCCCTGGAGGCGTTGGGCGTGTTCGCTCCGGCCGACCAGCGGGATGCGCTGGGCGCGGGCGCCAATGCGGCGTCCATCGGCCCGGACTGGGGTCTGACCGCCACCGCCCGCTACCTCAACAGCCGGGCCGCCTCCATCTACGGCGGATCGAGCGAAGTGCAGCGCAACATCTTGGCGCGCACGGCCCTGGGTCTGTAGACAGGGGCGGCGACGCGGGGGCCCAAGCTCCGTCTGTGTCGCAGGGGATCGACATGGCGCGGAGCCACGCGGCGGAGCTCGCCGAACTGACGCCCGAGGGGCTGGCGACCGAGGGCGCCGGCTGGCAGCAGCGCAAGAGCGTGCAGACGCGCCTCGCCGTGCTGGAAGCGGCCGTCGACTGCCTGGAGCGCCACGGCTACGCCAACACGACCACCCAGCTGATCGCCGCCACCGCCCAGATCAGCCGCGGCGCCATGCTGCACCACTACGCCACCAAGCAGGACCTCATCTCCGCCGTCATCGACTACACCTTCTACAAGCGCATGGAGGTGTTCGTGAGCCGCATCAAGGCGCTCAGCGAGGTCGAGCGCATACAGGACCACGCCGGCATCGAGCTCTATTGGCAGAGCCTGCTCACGCGCGAGTACACCGCCTACCTGGAGCTGACCGTGGCCAGTCGCACCGACGCGGAGCTGCGCGAGATCTTCCTGCCGAAGGCTCGCCGTTACGATCGCGTGGAGCGCGAGACGGTGCTGCAGGCCTTCCCCGAGTGGAGGGCCGACGTGGCGCGCTACGAACTGGCCATGGACTACTGCATCGCCTCCATGGAGGGACTGCTGTTGAACCGCGACATCTGGAACGACCGGGACCGTCGCGTGCGCCTGCGGGCCTTCATCTCCCGCACCCTGCTGCGCCTGCGCGACGACGAGGCGGTAGGCGCGACGGCGCTGGCGGCGGAGTAGGCGCGCCCCGGCGAGGTTCTGCCGCCGCTCTGGCCGCACCGAAAGGCGACGGGTCGGTGGGTAGGGCAGGGGAAGCGCTTCAGAGTCCCTCTGTGATCAGTGCGTTCACCTCCGCGGCCTTCTCCAGGTGCGGCAGGTGGCCCGCGCCCTCGATCCAGCTCACGCGCCAGCCGGGAGGCAGGGCCGAGGCGTCAGGCGCCCCGACAATGCGGTCGCCGCGCGAGGCGATCACGTGCGCGGCGGGAACGGCGGCGAGGTCGGCCGCGGTACGCTCCGCGCCCGAGAGCATGCGATCGCGCAGGGCGCTGAGGGCCTCCTCGGCCCCGTCCAGGCGTTTGAACTTGATCATGTCCTCGACCATCTCGCGGCTGACGCTCGCGGGGTCCGCGACAAGGAGCTCGAGCACCGGCTTGAGCGCGCGGGCGCGCTGCGCCTCGACCACCCCGTCGAGGAAGGCCGTGTTGATCGTGCCCCCGGGCATATAGGCGGGGGCCACCAGCACGAGGCCCTGCGCGAACTCCGGTCGCGTCGCCGCGAGCCGCAGCGCCACCGCCCCGCCGAGCGAGTGACCGATCAACGTCGCGCGCGTGACGCCCAGCGCGTCGAGCGCCGCGCCCACGTCACGCGCCAGCGTGTCGAGCGATGCGTCCCCCACCTCCTTGGTGGAGCCGCCGTGCCCAGGCAGGTCGACGGCGATCACGGCCGCCTTAGCGGCCAGCGCGGGGATGTTGAACAGCCAGTTGTTCAGGTCTCCCGAGTAGCCGTGGATCAGCACCACGGGGCGATCCTCATCCCCCGCGCGCCCGATGCGCAGCGACCGGCCGCCACCGATGTCGACCGATGAAATCGCCAGGACATCCGCCTCGGCCTCGCCCGGCCCCTCCACGGCGAAGCGCGACTGGAATGCGGCCACGTAGGCGTCGATCTCGGCTTCCGTCACGTCCGCGTCGGCTAGCACGCCCATCAGCGCGCCCACCGGCAGCGTCTCGCCCGGCTGGCCGACGATGCGGCGCAGCACGCCTGAATCCGCAGCCTCGCCCACATTGGTGATCTTGGAGGTCTCGATCTCGAACAGCTCCTCCCCCTCGGTCACCCGCTCGCCTTCGCGCTTCAGCCAGTCGATCACCGTCCCTTCCTGCATGGAAAGGCCCCACTTGGGCATGCGGACGGGCTTGAGCTCAGGCATGGAGGTATCCGGTGGAGGGCGTCAGTCCGCGGGCTGTCGCGCGGGGGTCCGGCCACGCTGCCGGAGCGCAGGGGGTGGCCGCGGAGTCGGGCGGGGGCGGATGCGCCCGGCAGGTGGGGCCGCCCCGCCTGCCGGTCAGGCGCCTACCCGGCGGCGCGGTCGAAGCGCGCCAGGTACTTGTCGAGAGTCCGGTGGAAGTGGCGGATGCGGATCTCCTGGTAGTCGCCCAGCTGCACCTCGCCGGTCTTCGACACCTTCAATCCGTCCTGCACGTAGGGCAGGTTGGCCATGTCCTGATCGAACACCGAAGCGAGCGTGCCGAGCTCGGCCGCCGCCGCCCACGGCTGGTCGTCGGTCAGCATGTGCATCGTGACGGCCTTCCGGTCCTCCTTCGGCGCGTCCTTCTTGTCGCGGACGAGGATACGGACCTCCATGAGGCAGTGGTCCTGATCCGGCCACGGGCGCCAGCGGTACACGATGTTGGGCATGAACCCGCCCCAGGGGGCGAAGTTCGGGAACACGTTGTAGGTGAACGCGTCCAGAAGCTCGGCGTCGCTGGCGTGGCTGTGGTCGTAGCCGGTGTTCGCCGTGTAGCGCTCGCGGTTGGCCGCGGCCATGGCCTTGCGCGCGGTCTGCCCGTCGGGAACCTGCACCTTCATGTCGCTTGATCCCGCGCGACCGTTGTACTTGAGGAACTCGTCGATGATCCACTGCTCGGGCTTCTCCTCGGCCGAGAGGTGGGGCGATTTCACCGCAAACGGGGTCAGGGCGACGTTCACGTGGTCGCCGTAGACGTTGTAGCGGGTGTTCGCGTCGCCGGTGAACGGCAGGATCTGCGGGTGGGTGACGATGGAGTGCCAGGCCTCCATGAAGGCTTCGGCCACAACCTTCCAGTTGGCGTGCACCACCTTGCCGACCCACATGGCGGTGGAGCATTCCTCGTGCCGCCACCGGCTGAACTGCTCGGGCAGGGGCGCGAGGTACTCCTCCAGCGTCGGCCCGCCCTCGGCCTCCTTGAGGAAGATGTAGCCGCCCCAGCGGCCCACCTGCGCCTCCGGCAGCTGCATCGCACTGTCGCCGAGGTGTCCGAAATCCCAGCGGCAGGGGATCTGCTGAAGACTGCCGTCGGTGTTCCAGACGAAGCCGTGGAACGGGCACTTGAACTCTTTGGACCAGCCCGACTCGAGGCGCAGCTTGCGCCCGCGGTGCAGGCACACGTTGTGGAAGGCGCGCACGCCCCCGTCCTGCTGGCGCGTGACGAGGTATGAGCGGCCGGCGTTCTCGTACACCTCTACGTCGCCGACGCCAGGGATGTCCTCCTCGCGGCAGGCGAACTGCCAGACGTTGGGCCACAACGCGCGCAGCTCGCGCTGGAAGAACTCGGGGCTGGTGTAGCGGTCGGCCGCCAGGGGCGCCGAGCCCATGTACTCGTAGGCGTCCACCTTCAGGAACTCGGGGGGGTCGCACGTGTCGGCGCGCATGTAATCGTCCCAGCCGTCGCCGGGGCAGCGGGCCTCCCCGCCCTGCAGCTGGCCGCCGAGAAGCTGGTCGCCGTCGTGGGCCATCACGCGCCCTCCCGAATTCCGCCGTTCCGCAGCGATTAACACCTCGGCTCAAAACAGACAACCGTGTCTGTTTTGAGCGTGGACCGCCGCGCGCGTTTTTGACGCGCGTCACGCCGCTTCCAGGACGACCACCGCAGACAGCCCCGGCGCGCCGTAGACCTGGCTGTAGCCGATCCTCGCGCCCTCCACCTGCCGGCCCTCGGCGCGGCCCCGCAGCTGCTGCACGTTCTCGTACACCTGGCGCAGGCCCGAGGCGCCGATCGGCTCGCCGCAGGCCAGACAGCCGCCGTCGGTGTTTACGGGCAGGCGACCGCCCAGGCGCGTCTCGCCGTCGGCCAGCCAGCGCTCCTGGTCGCCGTCGCGGCAGAAGCCGTTCTCGGCCATGTGCATGATCTCGGCGCCCGACTCCGTGTCCTGGATCTGCGCCACGTCCACGTCCCCGGGACCGACGCCCGCCATCGCGTAGGCCGCCCTGGAGGCCGTGTCGGTGGGCGAGGGGCCGCGCTCCACGTCGAGCGAGGGCGCGAACACCTCGAACGATCCCTGCTCGCGCGTGCGCACGACGGCGCCGCGCACCTTGGGCCCTCCGAGGCCCAGCTCGCGCATCTTGCGGTCGGAGGCCAGCACCATCGCCACGCCGCCCTCCGCCGGGGAGCAGAACATGTACTTGGTCAGCGGGTCGGAGACCATCTGGGACGTCATGATGGTATCCAGGTCCACGGGCGACTTGCGCCAGCTGTGAGGCGCCCGCGCCCCGTTCTCGAACGCCTTGTGCGCCACGCGGCCGAGGGAGACGGCGCTGATCCCGTGCAGCGCCATGTAGCGGCGGATCTTCATGGCGAAGAACTGCGTGGTCAGCATCAGGCCCGCTTCGCCGTACCAGCGGGGCAGGCCGTTCTCCTCGGGATCGGCGTTGAAGGCGCCCCGCGCGTGCTTGTCGAAACCCATCACCACGCCGAGGTCGAACTCGCCCGACTTGATCGCCCAGTAACCCGACAGCAGCGACGAGCCGCCCGTGGCGCAGCCGTTGGC
>CAXTHH010000014.1:0-48550 GCA_964244065.1 uncultured Caulobacteraceae bacterium
AGGATCTCGCTGAAGCAGTCCTCGAGGTTATGCTGGCGCGCCTGATCCTTGATCGACTCGGCCACCTTCTTCTCGAAATTCGAGTAGGCGTGGACGATGTACCATTTGTGGTGGGGATTGCTGGCCTTCGGCTCGGTGGCGGCCACGGCGTCGACAAGGGACATGATCTCGATCCTCAGCCCGCGAGCTTCAGCACTTGCTGCATCAGAAACGACAGGGAGCCGTCCACCAGCAGGAAAAACACGGCGGTGACCGTCACCATGATGAAGACCATCACCGAGGTGATCCAGGTCTCCTTCCACGACGGCCAGGTGATCTTGCGCGCCTCCTGCCGAACCTCGGTCGCGAACTGGCCGGGGCTGACGCGCGGCTTGGGCGGCGGCGGGGCGGCGGCGGGCGCGGCGACCGGGGCGATGGCCTTGGCGCCGGCGGTCGCGGCGGCGGGCGCCCGGGCGCCACGGCGCGGCGCCGTAGTGGTGCGGGCGCCCCCGCCTTCACGCTTTCCGGGAGTTCTGGCCATGCGGCGTCTTCAGCGTCTCGATCAACGGAACCGGCCCGGCATGTGGGGCCGGGCCGGTCGATTGGAAATGGCAGGAGTGGAGGGACTCGAACCCACGGCCCTCGGTTTTGGAGACCGATGCTCTACCAGCTGAGCTACACTCCTTCCGGCGCGACGCCCCGCGGCCCCGGGTGGAGCTGCAGGTCGCCGTGTCGTGCGGAGCGCCAGCGGATGCCTGAAACGCTGGCGGAAGGCAAGCTCGGCCGCCGACGGCTACAGCCCCGCCGCGTGCTCCACCGCCAGCGCCAGGTCGAGGGCGCGGGCGCCGTCGCGGCCGTCGGCGGTGGGAGCGCCCTGCCCGCGCGCGGCGGAGACGAAGGCGGCCACCGCGGCGCCCACCGGGTCGCGGGCGGCCGGGTCGGCGGCGAACAGGGCGTTGAGCGGGGCGCCCGAGGCGTTCTCGAAGGCGGGGGCGAGGAAGTCCACCGCCACACGCCCGCCCGGCAGGTCCAGCGCCATGGTGCGCTCGCGGGCCGGAGCCTCGCGGCTGGCCTCGAAGGCGGCGGTCAGGCCGGTGTCGAAGGTGATCTCCGCGCGCACCGCGTCGAAGCCGCCCTCCGCCTCCACCGCCACGGGCTCGCCGCCGGCGAGGAGCAGGGCGAGGTCCAGGTCGTGGATCATCAGGTCCAGCACGCAGGAGACGTCGCGGTTGCGGGCGTTGGGCACGCCCCGCCGCACGCTCTCCAGCGCCAGCGGTCGCGCGGGCAGGTCCAAGAGGCCCATGGCGCGGAACACCACGCGCTCCTGATGGCCGCAGGCGAGCACGCGGCCGGCCTTGGCGGCGGCGGCCACCAGGGCGTCCGCGTCGCGCAGCGTCGTGGCCAGCGGCTTCTCAACATAGAGGTGCGCGCCGACGGCCAGCGCCTTGAGCCCGAGCTCGGCGTGCGTGTCGCCGGGGCTGGCCAGGGTGACGAGGTCGAGGCCGTCCAGGAAGGCGGCGAGGTCGCTCACGCCCTCGGCGCCGAGCGGCTCGGCCAGGGCGCGGGCGCGCTCCGGGTGCGGGTCGTAGACGCGCAGCAGGCGCACGCCGTCCAGTTCCGCGTACTTGCGCGCGTGCACGCCGCCGAAGGCCCCTGCCCCCGCCACGCCCGCCGTCAGCTCCGCCATCCGGGTTCCTCCCTCCGGCGGCGTGCTACGGTGGCCGGACCCCCTTCACAACCCGGAGCCTTCCATGACCGCCTCACGCGAAGTCCGCCTCGCCCGCCGCCCGCAAGGGTCGCCGCAGCCCGCCGACTTCGAGGTCGCGCAGGTCGACGTCGCCGATCCCGCGCCCGGCGAGGTGCAGGTGCGCAACCTCTACATGAGCGTGGACCCCTACATGCGCGGCCGCATGTACGACCGGCCGAGCTATGTGCCCCCGTTCGAGCTCGGCAAGGTGATGCAGGGCGGGGCCGTGGGCCGGGTCACCGCCTCGCACGACCCCGCCTACAGCGAGGGCGACCTCGTCTCCTCCATGTTCGGCTGGCGCGAGGCGTTCAACGCGAGGCCCGAGCACCTGCAGAAGCTGGACGCCCAGGGCCTGCCCGAGCAGGCCTTCCTCGGCGTGGCCGGCATGCCGGGCATGACCGCCTGGGCGGGCCTGCTCAAGGTGGCCGCCATGAAGGAGGGCGACGTGGTGTTCGTCTCCGCCGCCGCGGGGGCGGTGGGCCAGGTCGTGTGCCAGATCGCCAGGCTGAAGGGCGCGTCGAAGGTGATCGGCTCGGCCGGCGGCAAGGCGAAGGGCGACTGGCTGCGCGAACTCGGCGTCGACGAGGTGATCGACTACAAGGCCGAGCCGGACCTGACAGCCGCCCTGGCCCGCGTCGCGCCCAAGGGGATCGACGTCTACTTCGAGAACGTGGGCGGCGAGCACCTGACAGCCGCGCTGAACGCGGCGCGGCCGTTCGCCCGGTTCGCCATGTGCGGCTCGATCTCGGGCTACAACAACGAGACGCCGGAGCCCGGCCCCTCCAACCTCATGCTGGTTGTGGGCAAGCGCCTGCGCCTGCAGGGCTTCATCGTCAGCGACTTCGGCGCGGACCAGCCCGAGTTCGTGCGCGAGATGACCGGCTGGATCAGGGAGGGGAAGGTCCGCTGGCAGGAGACCGTCGACCACGGCGTCGACGCGGCCCCGGGCGCCTTCACGAAGCTCTTCACCGGCGAGAACCTCGGCAAGATGCTGGTAAGGCTCTAAGGCCGGCTTCCCTGCGCGCGCTCCGTCGCCCTCGGACTTGATCCGAGGGCCGAGCCGTCCGCAGCTCCCCGGGCCAGGTCGCGCACGACCGGCGCCCGGTCCTCGGGTCGAGCCCGAGGACCACGGAGTTTTGGGGCTGCGGGGTGGCGCGCACCCGCGGGGCTCCGCTAGAGACCCGCCGCCCGTTCCGGAACCCGCGTCCCATGGCCCGCCTGTTCAACGCCTACGTCACCGTCGACTGGTCCGCCGCCCAGGCGCCCAAGACGGGCAAGGACTCGGTCTGGGTGGGCGTGCTCAAGCGCGACATCCGCTTCCGCCCCACCTTCGAGGCGCACAACCCGCCCACCCGCAAGGCCGCCGAGGCGCTGCTGCGCGAGGTGCTGGCCGACCTGCGCCGCCGGCAGGACCGGGCGCTGGTGGGCTTCGACTTCCCGCTGGGCTACCCCGTCGGCACGGCGGCGGCGCTGAAGCTCAAGGCCTCGGACGAGGTGAGGCCGCAGGCGGCCATGTGGAGCTACCTGGGCTCGCACGTGGTGGACAAGGCGGACAACACCAACAACCGCTTCTCGATCGCGGCCCGGATGAACCGGCTGATCACCGACGAGGCGCGGCCCTTCTGGGGCGCGCCCGCCCGCGACGCCCAGCGCTGGCTCTCCGCCACCAAGCCCGCCGCCGGGGCGGACGACCTGCCGCCGTTGCGCGAGACGGAGCGGCGCACGCAGGGCCGCGGCAAGAGCGGGGCCAAGAGCGTGTGGCAGCTGATGGGCGCGGGCTCGGTGGGCGGGCAGGCGCTGATGGGCGTGCCGGCGGTGAAGCGGCTGGCGGACGAGCTCGACGGCAAGGCCCGCGTCTGGCCGTTCGAGACCGGCTGGCGCGCCCTCACCCCCGCCGACCTCGACGGTGTGGAGGCCGTGCTGGCCGAGGTCTATCCCGCCCTGGTCCCGACCAAGGCCGAGCCGGGCGAGGTCGCCGACCGGGCGCAGGTGCGCGCGGTGTGCGAGCACTGGGCCGACCTGGACGCCGCCGGCAAGCTCGGCCCCGCCTTCGCCGCGCCGAAGGACGCCCCGCCCGAGCTGGTCGAGGCGGTGGAGCGCGAGGAGGGCTGGATCCTCGGCGTCTAGCCGCGCTGGCGCGTGGTCCAAACGAACCGGGCCACCTGCAGGGCGCCCGCGGCGAAGCTGGCGACGATCACCGCCTCCAGGCATCCGCGCAGGCCCCGCCCCGCCGGGTGCGCCAGCCACCAGCCCAGCGGCAACATCAGCCCCGCGTAGCAAACCACGTGGATGCCGGTGGGGATCAGCACGTCACCCCGAGCGCGCGAGGCCTGGGCGGCCACCGCCTGCAGGGCGTCGGGGACGAAGAACACGCCCGCCCACGCCAGCGCGCCCGCCGCCAGCGTCACCAGAGCCGGCTCGGTCGCGTAGGCGCCCGCGATCAGCCGCGCGCTCGGGACCGTCAGCAGCGCCACCCCGCTGGCCAGCACGGTCACCACGGCGAAGCCGGTGGTCGCGGCGCGCATCACGCCCCGCCGGTCGCCCGCCCCGTGCGCGTTGCCCACCAGCACCGCCGTCGCCCCCGACAGGCCCAGCGGCAGCATGAACACGAGCGCGCTGAAATTCAGGAACACCGCCCAGGCCGCCACCTGCAGCGCGCCCAGCCAGCCCGCCACGAAGTTCATGCCCACGAAGGCGCCCGCCTCCACGAACCATGAGGCGCCCGCGCCGTAGCCGATGCGCCGCTGCTCGCGCTCGGCCTCGCGGTCGTGCGGCGCGCGCGTGAACAGCCCCCGCGCCCGGGCGTCGCCCATGCGCAGCACGTAGACGGCCAGGGCCAGCACCAGGGTGGTGCGCGCGCCGAAGGTGGCCCAGCCCGCGCCCACCGCCCCGAGCGCGGGCAGGCCGAACGTGCCCGGCACCAGCAGCAGCGCGAGGCCGAGGTTGACCACGTTCGCCGCCAGCATGGCCCACATGCCGGGGCGCGGGCGGCCCAGCCCCTCCAGCCAGAAGGTCAGCGCCTCGCCCACCATCACCGGCAGCAGCGACAGGGCGAACACGCGCAGCGCCCGGCCCGACCCGCGCGCCAGCTCGGGCTCCAGCCCCGCCATGGTCATCATCGCCGGCCCGAACGCCGCCAGCACGAGGGTGGACGCCAGCCCCATCACGGCCGCGTAGGCCAGCCCCCGCCGCAGCACCTCGCCCGTCGCCTCCGGCCGCCCCTCGCCCACGCGGCGCGCAGCCATCACCTGCACGCCCATCAGGAGGCCCACCCCCGTGGTCACCACGATGGCCGTGGGGGCCCAGCCCAGGGCGTGGTAGCCGAGCTCGCGCGAGGAGAAGCGGCCCACGGTCAGGGCGTCCACCAGGCCCATGGTCATCAGGCCGAGCCGCGCCAGCACGATGGGCCAGGCGAGCGTCAGCAGGCGGCGCAGGTCCGCGCGCCAGCCCTCCACACCCGGTCCCGCAGCGACGGCCGCGTCCATGCGTCCGTCCCTCGTCCGCGAAGCGCGCGAACCTAGTGGCGGTCTGCGAAGGTGCAAGCGGCGGCGGCGCACGCCATATGCGACGGCCATGAGCCCGTCCCCACAGCTGCGCCTGGACCTCCGCGGCGCTCCGGCCCTGGGGCGGGCCGACCTGGTCGTCTCCGACAGCAACCGCGCCGCCGCCGAGCGGCTGCGGGCGTGGCGCGACTGGCCGGGCGGCGCGCTGGCGCTGGTCGGGCCGGAGGGCGGCGGCAAGACGCACCTGGGCGCGGTGTGGGCCGAGGAGGCCGGCGCGGCCCCCCTGCCCGCCGACGCGCCCTCCCTCGACTTCCCCGAGCCCGGCCGCCCCGTGTGGGTGGACGACGCCGACCGGGGCGCCGATGACGCGACCCTGTTCCACCTGCTGAACCGCGCCGCCCGGGGCGAGGGCGCCGTGCTGCTGGCCGGGCGGACGGCCCCCGCGCAGTGGCCCGCCGCCCTGCCCGACCTGCGCTCGCGGCTGAACGCGCTTGCGGTGGCCGAGATCGGCGAGCCGGACGAGGCGCTGTTCCCCGCGCTGCTGGTCAAGCTGTTCCGCGAGCGGGCGGTGCGCCCCTCGCCCGAGCTCCTGCGCTGGCTTTCCCTGCGCGTGGACCGTTCGGCGGCGGGCGCCCGCGAGGTGGTGGCCCGGCTGGACGCCGCCTCCGCCGACGGGCGGGTCGGCCTTGCGCTGGCCCGCCGCGTGCTGGGCGAGGACCAGGCCGAGCTCTTCCCCGAAGACGTTGAAGCCCCGGCCTCCGTGGGCGAGAGTTAGATCATGGCCGACGACCTCCATCCGCCGCCCGCCGAAGCGCTCGCCCCGGCGGCCGCCGGACGCGAGGCGCAGCCGCCCGAGACCGCGCCGGCTCCGTCCGACCCCCCGCTGACCTCGCCCGAGCGGTTCATCAACCGCGAGCTCTCCTGGCTGGCGTTCAACCATCGCGTGCTGGAGGAGGCGGAGAACCCCCGCCACCCCCTGCTGGAGCGGGTGCGCTTCGTCTCCATCAGCGCCAACAACCTCGACGAGTTCTTCATGGTCCGGGTCGCCGGTCTGAAGGGCCAGGTGCGCGAGGGCGTGCGCGTGGTCAGCCAGGACGGGCTGACCCCCGCCGAGATCCTGGCCGCGACGCAGACCGAGGCCGCCGGGCTGATGCGCGAGCAGCAGCGCATCTGGCGCGAGCTGCGCCCCGAGCTCGCCGGCGCGGGCGTCGAGCTGGCCGACCCCGTGGGCCTGACCATCGCGGAGCTGGACCGCCTGGAGCCCCTGTTCCAGGCCGAGCTGTTTCCGGTGCTGACGCCCCTGGCCATCGACCCGGCGCACCCCTTCCCGTTCCTGCCGAACCTCGCCTTCGCCCTGGCGCTGAAGCTGCGGCGGCGGGTGGACGGCAAGCTGTTCTACGCTCTCGTGCCCGTGCCCACGCAGACGCGCCGCTTCTGGCGGCTGCCGCCCGAGCCGGACGCGCCCAAGGGCCCGGCCCGTTTCGTCGCGCTCGAGGACCTCGTGCTGCTGTTCATCGAGCGGCTGTTCCCGGGCTGCGACGTGGAGTGCCGGGGCGCCTTCCAGATCCTGCGCGACAGCGACGTGGAGATCGAGGAGGAGGCCGAGGACCTGGTCCGCGAGTTCGAGCTCCTGCTCAAGCAGCGCCGCCGCGGCTCGGTCGTGCGCGTGACGGTGGACGGCGGCATGCCGGGCGAGCTGCGCGAGTTCATCCTGCGCAACCTGGGCGCCGCGCCCGGCGACGTGGTGCTGGTCAACGGCATGCTGGCGCTGGCCCAGCTCGCCGAGCTGGTTTCCGAGGGCCCGGCGCGGCTCAAGTTCCGCCCCTACGAGCCCCGCTTCCCCGAGCGCGTGCGCGAGCACGGCGGGGACATCTTCGCCGCCGTCGCCGAGAAGGACATGGTGGTCCACCACCCGTTCGAGAGCTTCGACGTGGTGGTGCAGTTCCTGCGCCAGGCCGCGCTCGATCCGCACGTGCTGGCGATCAAGCAGACGCTGTACCGCACCAGCGACAACAGCCCGATCGTGGCCGCCCTGATCGACGCGGCCGACCGGGGCAAGAACGTCACCGCCCTCGTCGAGATCAAGGCGCGGTTCGACGAGGCGGCCAACCTGCGCTGGGCGCGGGACCTGGAGCGCGCGGGCGTCCACGTCGTCTTCGGCTTCGTGGAGTTCAAGACGCACGCCAAGCTGAGCGTGGTGGTGCGGCGCGAGCGGCGGGGACTGGTCACCTACTGCCACTTCGGCACGGGCAACTACCACCCGCAGACGGCCAAGGTCTACACCGACCTCAGCCTGTTCACCTGCGACGAGGGCATGGGCCGCGACGCCACGCGCATGTTCAACTTCATCACCGGCTATGCCGAGCCGGACCATCTGGAGAAGCTCTCCTTCTCGCCGGTGAGCCTGAAGGACGACCTCCTCGGCCTGATCGGGGCGGAGATGGACAACGCCCGGCGCGGCCGCCCCGCCGCGGTCTGGGCCAAGATGAACAGCCTGGTCGATCCGGAGATCATCGACGCCCTCTACGCCGCCGGGCGCGCCGGCGTGCAGGTGGAGCTGATCATCCGCGGCATCTGCTGCCTGCGGCCGGGCGTGCCCGGCCTGTCGGAGAACATCCGCGTGAAGTCCATCGTGGGCCGTTTCCTGGAGCACGCCCGCGTGGTCGCATTCGCCAACGGCGAACCCATGCCCGGGCCGAACGCCAAGGTGTTCATCTCCTCGGCGGACTGGATGCCCAGGAACCTCGACCGGCGCATCGAGAGCCTGGTGCCGGTGGAGAACCCCACCACGCACCAGCAGGTGCTGGACCAGATCATGGTGGCCAACCTGAACGACCAGGCCCAGAGCTGGACGCTAGGCCCCGACGGCCGCTACACGCGCCTGGACGACGGCGGCGGCCGCCGGCCCTTCTCTGCGCACGAGTACTTCATGAACAACCCCAGCCTCTCGGGCCGCGGGCGGGCCAAGACGCTGCCGCGCGCCATCGACTACGTCGCCCCGCGCCGCTGAGCCGGAGCGCGCGCATGATCCGCCCCGCCCGCGACGTCGCCGTGATCGACGTCGGCTCCAACTCGGTGCGCCTGGTGCTCTACCGGGTCGACGGCCGGGCGATCTGGACCACCTACAACGAGAAGGTGCTGGCCGGGCTGGGGCGGGGACTCGCCAGGAGCGGCAAGCTGTCGACCGAGGGGGTGGAGCAGGCGCTCGCCGCGCTCCGGCGCTTCGCCGCCGTGATCGGCGCCCGCCCCGAGCTGGAGGTGCTGACCGCCGCCACGGCCGCCGTGCGCGACGCGGAGGACGGCCCCGCCTTCGTGGAGCGCGTGCGCGCGACCACGGGCCTGGACCTGCGCGTGCTCTCCGGCGAGGAGGAGGCGCGCTTCTCCGCCCTGGGCGTCGCCGCCGGCCAAGCCGACGCGGACGGCGTGGTGGGCGACCTCGGCGGCTCCAGCCTGGAGTTCGTGCGCCTGTGCGGGCGCGAGCCGGGCGCGGGCGTCACCCTGCCGCTCGGGCCCCTGGCCCTGGGCTCGGGCGGCAAGGCGCCGTTCGACGAGGGCGCGCTCCGGCGCGAGGTGGCCAAGCGGCTGCAGCCCGCCGCCGCCGCCTATCGCACCGACCGCTTCTACGCGGTGGGCGGCGCCTGGCGGAACATCGCGCTGCTGCACATGGCCGCCGGCGGCTGGCCGCTGCGCATCGTCCACCAGTACGAGATCTCCGCGGCCGACGCGCTCGACACGGCCCGGCTGGTGGCGCGGCAGTCGAAGGGCGCGCTGGAGCGTATCGACGGCGTCTCCAAGAAGCGGGCGGAGACCCTGCCCTACGCCGCCCTGGTGCTGGAGGGGCTGGTCGAGAAGCTGGGCGTGCGCCGCCTCGCCTTCTGCGCCTACGGCCTGCGCGAGGGCCTGATCTTCGACCTGATGGACGAGGAGGTTCGGGCGGCCGATCCGCTGATCGAGGGCTGCGCCTCGCTGGGCGGCCGGCAGGGCCTGGCGCGCGCGCTCGGCCCGGCGCTGGAGCGCTGGCTCACGCCTCTGTGGAGCTCGCAAGAGCGCGCCTTCGGCCGGGTGCGCTCGGCCACGCTGCTCGCCGCCGCCGCCCGGCTCGCGGACCTGGGCGCAGGCTTCCACCCCGACCACCGCGGCCTTCTGGCCTTCGAGCAGGTGCTGCGCGCGCCCGTGGCGGGACAGAGCCACGCGGAGCGCGCCTACCTCGCCCAGGCGGTCTACAGCCGCTACGCCGGCGCCGGCACGCCCGAGGACGCGCCCCTGTCGCGCGTGATCAACCTCGAGACCCTGGCCGAGGCGCGGGCCCTGGGCGCCGCCCTGCGCCTCGGCTGCGACCTCTCCGGCCGCAGCCCCGAGCTCCTGGACCGCGCCGAACTGGCGACGGTGGACGGCGTGCTCACCCTGACCGCCCGGGACGGGGCGGCCGACCTGTTGCAGGGCGAGCAGACCCGCAAGCGGCTGCAGGCGCTCGGCGAGGCGCTGGAGCTGGAGTGCCGGGTGGCGGGCTAGCGTCTTCGCCAGCCCTCCCCCATCCCTCCCCCCCGTCACCCTCGGGCTTGACCCGAGGGCCGGGCGCCGGTCGTGCGCCGACATTCGCCGATCGCCCGCGGACGGCCCGGCCCTCGGGTCAGGCCCGAGGGCGACGGGAGGCGTTTGGGCCAGCTTGGCGTGAGTGCCTCACACCAGCTCGGCCACCTTCACGCGCGAGCCCTTGAGCATCAGCGCCAGCTCGCCGCGCTTCAGGCGCAGGGCGTCCTCGCCGAACACCTCGCGCCGCCAGCCCTTCAGCGCGGCTGCGTCCTCGTCGCCCGCGGCGATCTTCTCCAGGTCGCCCACCGTGGCGATCAGCTTGGAGGCGACGCCCGCATCCTCCGCCCGCGCCTTGAGCAGCACCTTCAGGAGTTCCACCACCGCCCCCGCGCCCTGCGGCGGCGGCGGGGCGCGCTCGACCACGGGCGCGTAGGCCTCCGGATCACGCAGCGCTGCCTTGAGCGCCTCGAGCAGCTCCGGCCCGAAGCGCGAGCCGGCGAAGCCCTTGCCGAGCGAGCGCATGTTGGCGAGCTGGTCCACGCTCGTGGGCAGCTGGCTGGCGATCTCGTCCATCGCCTCGTCCTTGAACACGCGGCCGCGCGGCATGTCGCGCGCCTGCGCCGCCCGCTCGCGGAAGGCGGCGGCGGCCTTGAAGGCGGCCAGGTACCTGGCGGTGAACTTGCGCGGCTTAAGACGCCGCCAGGCGTTCTCCGGATCGGTGTCGTAGGCGGCGGGATCGGACAGCGCCTCCATCTCCTCCTCCACCCAGCCGAGGCGGCCGTCTCGCTCCAGCCGCTCCACCATGCGGGGATAGGCCTTGGCCAGGTGCGTCACATCGCCGGCGGCGTAGGTCAGCTGCGCGTCGGACAGCGGGCGACGCGCCCAGTCGGTGAAGCGGCTCGACTTGTCGATCTCCACCTTGAGAATCTGGCGCATCAGCGCGTCGTAGGCGATCTGCTCGCCGTAGCCGCCCGCCATGGCCGCCACCTGCGTGTCGAAGATCGGCCGCGGCATGGCGTTCAGGTTGTGGAAGATCTCCACGTCCTGCCGGCAGGCGTGGAACACCTTCACGACGTTCTCGTCGCGCATCAGCTCCAGGAACGGCTCCAGGTCGATCTCGTCGGCTAGAGGGTCGATCACGGCGGCGCCGTCGATGCTGGCCGCCTGAATCAGGCACAGCTTGGGCCAGTAGGTGGTCTCGCGCATGAACTCCGTGTCCACGGCGATGAACTCGCTGTGGCGGACGGCGTCGCAGAACTCGCGCAGGCGCACGTTGTCGGTGATCGGGGTCATGGGCTAGCTATGCCCCCGCGTCGCGCCCGTCGCCAAGCACCGCGCGGACACACCGGAGCCTTCATGACCACCGATCGGCCGAACGGGCTTACCTACGCCCAGGCGGGCGTGGACATCGACGCGGGCGAGACGCTGGTCGCCGCCATCAAGCCGCTGGCCGCCTCCACCGCGCGGCCGGGGACGCAGGCGGCGCTCGGCGGCTTCGGCGCGCTGTTCGACTTGAAGGCGGCGGGCTTCCGCGACCCGCTGGTGGTGACCACCACGGATGGGGTCGGCACCAAGCTGCGCATCGCACTGGACACCGGGCTGCACGACGGGATCGGCGTCGATCTCGTGGCCATGTGCGTCAACGACCTGCTGGCGCAGGGGGCCGAGCCGCTGAGCTTCCTCGACTACTACGCCACGGCGAAGCTGGACGTGGAGGTCGCGCGACGAGTCGTCGCCGGCATCGCCGAGGGTTGCCGCCAGGCCGGCTGCGCCCTGGCGGGCGGCGAGACGGCGGAGATGCCCGGCCACTACGCTCCGGGCGACTACGACCTCGCCGGCTTCGCCCTGGGCGCGGTGGAGCGCGACGGGGTGCTGCCGCAGTTCGAGCGTCAGCGGGCGGGCGACCTGCTGATCGGGCTGGGCAGCTCCGGCCCGCACTCCAACGGCTACAGCCTGGTCCGGCGGGTGGTGGAGCGCGCGGGTCTGGCCTGGGACGCGCCGTCCCCCTTCTCGCCCGGCTACACGCTGGCCGAGGCGCTGCTCGCGCCGACGCGCATCTACGTCAGGAGCGTGCTGCCGCTGATGAAGGCCGGGCGCGTCTCCGGCGGGGCGCACATCACCGGCGGTGGGCTGATCGAGAACCCGCCGCGCATGCTCGCCCCTGGGCTGCAGGCGCGCTTCGACTGGGCGGCCTGGGCGCTCCCGCCCGTGTTCGAGTGGCTCGCCGAGGCGGGCGGCGTCGCCGAGCACGAGATGCGGCGCACCTTCAACTGCGGCCTGGGGTTCCTGCTGATCGCCTCGCCGGATGAGGCGCCCGAGGTGCTTTCCGCGCTGATCGCGGCGGGCGAGGAGGCCACGGTCGTGGGCGAGCTCGCTCCGGCATGAGCTCGGGCGCACCTCCGTCGCCCCTCAGTAGGGGAACGGTCGAGGAGGGAGGGCGGAGGGTCCGCACGGCGGTCCTGATCTCCGGCCGCGGTTCGAACATGGAGGCGCTGATCGCCGCCGACCGCGATGTCGGCTACCCGGCCGAGATCGTCCTTGTGCTGTCCAATCGTCCGGAGGCTGCAGGCCTGGAGACGGCTCGCGCCGCAGGGATCGCGGCCGAAGCGGTCGATCACCGCTCCTTCTATAAGGACCGCGAGGCGCACGAGCGCCAACTCGACGCCCGCCTTCGAGCCCACCGCGTCGAGCTGGTCGCCCTGGCCGGCTACATGCGCGTGCTCACACCCTGGCTGGTGCGGGCGTGGGAGGGTCGGATGCTCAACATCCACCCCAGCCTGCTGCCCCACTTCCCAGGCCTGGACACGCACGCGCGCGCCCTCGCCGCCGGCCATGCCCGGGGCGGCTGCACGGTCCATCTGGTGACCGAGGGCGTCGACGAAGGGCCGGTCCTCGGCCAGGCCGAGGTGGAGATACGCCCAGGCGACACGGCCGAGAGCCTGGCCGCCCGGGTGCTGGAGGCGGAACACAGCCTCTATCCCCGCATCCTCGGCGAGTACGCCCGGAGGCTGCGGGGCGGCTGACGCCCTACTTCGAGCAGGGGTGGTCGCGGCAGTAGTCGCGGCTGCGGCTGGGCGTGGTGGCCGCGCCGACGGCCGCGCCGGCGACGCCGCCGACCGCCGCGCCCGCGAGGTCGCCGCCCAGCACCGCGCCCGCGATCGCGCCGCCGATGGCGCCGGTGGAGGCGCGCTCGGTGGTGGTGGTGCCGCAGGCGGCGAGGCCGAGCACGAGCGCCAGCGGCGCGAACTTAGCGAGGGTACGCATGGATACGGCTCCTTGGGACGTTTGTCCGTCAGAACCCTCCCCGCCAGACACGGTTCCGCTTAGGCGGCGATGTCCTCGTCCTTGAAGAACTGCGCGATCTCCATCTTGGCGTTCTCGTCCGAGTCGGACCCGTGCACGGTGTTCTCGCCCACGCTCTCGCTGAACGCCTTGCGGATGGTGCCCTCGTCCGCGTTGGCCGGGTTTGTGGCGCCCATCACGTCGCGATAGCGCTTCACGGCGTTCTCGCCCTCGAGCACCTGCACCACCACCGGGCCGGAGGTCATGAACTCGACCAGCTCGCCGAAGAACGGGCGCTCGCGGTGCACGCCGTAGAAGGTCTCCGCCTGCTCGCGCGTCATGCGGATGCGGCGCTGGCCCACGATGCGCAGGCCGGCGTCCTCGATCATGGCGTTGACCTTGCCGGTGAGGTTGCGGCGGGTCGCATCGGGCTTCAGGATCGAGAAGGTGCGGTCGGTCATGGGGTCTTGCGCCCTTTGGCAGGTCTGGCGGTTCGATGGGGTGGCGGCTTATAGCGACGCCCCCTCCCCGCGCCAACCGGTCGCATGCTCGCCCTCTCCGACGTCGCCTTCACCGCCTGGGGCCGCCCCTTCCTTCAGGGCGCCAGCGTCACCGTGCCCGACGGCGCGAAGGCGGGGCTGGTGGGCCGCAACGGGGCGGGGAAGTCCACGCTGTTCCGGCTGGTGCTGGGCGAGGTCTCGGCCCAGGGCGGGAAGATCACGCTCCCCAAGGGCCGCGTCGTCGCCGTCGAGCAGGAACACGCGGCCACGTCGCAGCCGTTGATCGAGGCGGTGCTCGCGGCCGACACGGTGCGCGCGGGCCTGCTCGCCGAGCTGGACCACGCCCCGCCCGAGCGCCTGGGCGAGCTGCACGCGCGGCTGATCGACATCGGCGCGGAGGCCGCCCCGTCCCGCGCCGCGGAGATCCTGACCGGCCTCGGCTTCCGCAACGCCGAGCTCACGCGGCCCATCGCCGACTTCTCGGGCGGCTGGCGCATGCGCGCGGCGCTGGCGGGCGCGCTCCTGGCCGAGCCAGACCTGCTGCTGCTCGACGAGCCCACCAACTACCTCGACCTGGAGGGCGCCCTGTGGCTGGAGGCGCGGCTGAAGCGCTACCCGCGCACCGCCATCATCATCAGCCACGACCGCGAGCTGCTGAACGGCTCGTGCGACATGATCTTGCACCTGACCGAGGGCCGGCTGGACGCCTACCCCGGCGGCTACGACCAGTTCGAGCGCCAGCGGGCCGAGCGCGCCCGCGTTCAGGCCGCCCAGCGCGTGAAGCAGGAAGCCGAGCGCGCGCACCTGCAGAGCTTCGTCGACCGCTTCCGCGCCAAGGCCAGCAAGGCGGCGCAGGCGCAGAGCCGCATCAAGCGCCTCGCCAAGCTGGAGCCAGTGGCCACGACACTGGAGGAGCGCGTCGCGCCCTTCCGCATCCCCTCCCCCGAGCGGCCGCTGAACCCGCCGCTGGTGCGGCTGGAGGGCGCCAGCGTCGGCTACGACGGCCAACCGATCCTCAGTCGCATGAACCTGCGGCTCGACACCGACGACCGCATCGGCCTCCTCGGCGTGAACGGCGCGGGCAAGTCCACCTTCGCCAAGCTGCTGGCCGGCGCGCTGGAGCCGCTGTCCGGCCGGGTGGAGCGCGACCGCCGCCTGCGCGTCGCCTGGTTCCACCAGCACCAGATCGAGGCGCTCGACCCCGCCGAGACCCCCCTGGACATCATCCGCCGCCGCCTGCCGGAGCTCGGCGAGGCGGAGCGCCGCTCGCGCCTGTCGCAGTTCGGCCTCACGACCGCCAAGCAGGAGACCACCGCCTTCGACCTCTCGGGCGGCGAGCGCGCGCGCCTCCTGCTCAACATGGTGGCCATGGACCGCCCGCACGTGCTGCTGCTCGACGAGCCCACCAACCACCTGGACATCGACAGCCGCCGGGCGCTGCTGGACGCGCTCACTGATTACGAGGGCGCGGTGGTGCTGATCACGCACGACCGCTCGCTGATGGAGCTGGTGGCGGACCGCCTGTGGCTGGCCGCCGACAGCCGCGTCGAGCCCTACGACGGCGACATGGACGCCTACGCCAAGCTGGTGCTCGACCGCGCCCGCATCGCTGCGCGCACCGCCGACCCGAGCGCGGAGCCCGCCGGCCCCTCGCAGCGCGACCAACGCAAGGCCGCCGCCGAGGCCAGGGCCCGGGTGGCCCCGCTCAAGAAGGCGGTCGACGCGGTCGAGAAGCGCATGGACCAGCTCTCCGCCAAGTTGACCGAACTCGACGCCATCCTCGCCGACCCTGCCCTGTTCACCCGGGACGCCCCGCGCGCGATCGCTATCGGCAAGGCGCGCGCCGAGGCGGCCGACGCGCTCGCCACCGCCGAGATCGCGTGGATGGAGGCTGCGGAGGCCTACGAGACGGCGCGGGCTGAGGCCGGCGCCTAGGCCTGTCTTCGAAGCGCGCCTATGTTGCACGCCATGCAACTGAAGATCGTCGTTCACGAGGCAGAGGAAGGCGGCTTCTGGGCTGAAGCTCCCGCCCTCCCCGGCTGCGCATCACAGGGCGAGACCCTTGACGCGCTCATGGCGAATATGCGCGAAGCGGTTGAGGGTTGGCTCGCCGTGGATGTTCCCGCTCCGCCCCCGGGCTCCCGCGAGCGCGTGGTCGAGCTGGCCGTGTGAGGGCGGTCGCCGGCCGCGAACTCGCCCGCGCCGTGGAGCGACACGGCTGGGCCCTTCTCAGGATCAGCGACAGCCACCACATCTACGGCAAGCCTGGCGAACGGGCGCGCCTGTCGATCCCGATCCACGGCGCGGCGACGCTCAAAGCGGGGCTTCTCAGGAGCCTTCTGAACAGCGCCGGCCTGACCGAGGCCGACCTGGACTAAGCTTCAACGACGCCCGCGCTTCCCAAGCGCCGTGCGCTCGTGCAATGTCGGCGCGCGCACATCGCGACTCCGCCCGGCCCCGACGAGGCCCGGCTCGGTCGCAAGCGGCGCGACCTCACCTCAGCGACGCCCGGCTTCGGGACCGGCGCTGACATTTGACCCGGACCGGCGATGAGCGCGGGTCCGCAATCGGAACCCACCATGGGCTGCGCAGCCGCCATGACCGTCTCCTCGCACCCGGCGCACTCGCGCCGGGGCGCGGCCGTCGTCACGCGTGCCGCCGCCCTCGGGCCCCCGGGCGACACGCCCGCGCGCGGCCACGGAAACATCCATGTCCAAGCACATGCTGATCGACGCCTCCCACCCGGAGGAGACCCGCGTCGCCGTCGTCGACGGTGACCGCATCGAGGAGCTGGACTTCGAGATCGCCTCGAAGAAGCAGCTCCGGGGCAACGTCTACCTGGCCAAGGTCACGCGCGTGGAGCCCTCGCTCCAGGCGGCCTTCATCGAGTACGGCGGCAACCGCCACGGCTTCCTGGCCTTCAACGAAATCCATCCCGACTACTTCCAGATCCCCGCCGCCGACCGCGAGGCCCTGCTGAGGGAGGCGGCGGAGGACCAGGCGGCCGTCGATAAGGCGGAGGACGACGACGTCGAGGACGAGCTGGAGCGCCGCCGGGCGCGCATGCTCCGCAAGTACAAGATCCAGGACGTGATCCGCCGCCGGCAGGTGCTGCTGATCCAGGTCGTCAAGGAGGAGCGGGGCAACAAGGGCGCAGCGCTCACCACCTACCTCAGCCTCGCCGGCCGCTATTGCGTGCTGATGCCCAACACGGCGCGGGGCGGCGGCATCAGCCGCAAGATCACCCAGGCCAGCGACCGCCGCCGCCTGAAGAGCGCCGTCGCCTCTTTGGAGGTGCCGCAGGGCATGGGCCTGATCATCCGCACCGCCGGCGCGTCGCGCACCAAGGCGGAGATCAAGCGCGACTACGACTACCTGCTGCGCCTATGGGAGGGCATCCGCGAGACCACGCTGAAATCGGTCGCGCCCACGCTGATCTACGCCGAGGAAGACCTGGTGAAGCGCGCGGTGCGCGACATGTTCGACAAGGACTTCGAGTCCGTCGAGGTGGAAGGGTACGAAGGCTACAAGGAAGCGCGCGACTTCATGCGCATGCTGATGCCCAGCCAGGCGGCGAAGGTGCACCACTACACCGACGCCCTGCCGCTGTTCTCGCGCTATCGGCTGGACGAGAAGATCGCGCAGATCCACTCGCCGACCGTGCCGCTGCGCTCGGGCGGCTACCTCGTGATCAACCAGACCGAGGCGTTGGTCGCCATCGACGTGAACTCTGGCAAGGCCACCCGCGAGCGCAACATCGAGCAGACCGCGCTCAAGACCAACCTAGAGGCCGCCGAGGAGGCCGCGCGCCAGCTGCGCCTGCGCGACCTGGCCGGCCTGATCGTCATCGACTTCATCGACATGGACGAGGGCAAGAACGACAAGGCCGTCGAGAAGGTCTTGAAGGACTGCCTGCGCGACGACCGCGCCCGCGTGCAGATGGGGCGCATCAGCCAGTTCGGCCTGATGGAGATCAGCCGTCAGCGCCGCCGCATGGGCGTGCTGGAAGGCTCCACAGTGATCTGCGAGCACTGCCACGGCGCCGGCCGCGTGCGCTCGGTGGAGTCCGCCGCCCTCGACGCCCTCCGGGCGCTGGAGATGGAGGGCGTGCGCCGGGGCGAGGGCCGGGTCAGCCTGTCCATCTGCCCGGCGGTGGGCCTCTACATCCTGAACGACAAGCGCGAGTTCCTGCAGCGGCTTGAGGAGACGCACGGCCTGCGTGTGGCCGTGATGCTGGACGACGGCGCCCCTTCCGGCGAGCACGAGATCGAGCGGCTGAGCCTGGGCGACCCCGGCTACGCCCGCGAACCGGTGGCGCGCCTGCAGGCCGCCCCCGCCATCTCGCATATGCCCGAGCCGGAGCTCGGGGCCGCCGAGGACGCCGCCGCCGACGAGGCTGTCGGCGCGGAGCCAGAGGACGACGAGGCGGGAGAAGCCGTCGCGCGCGCGGACGGCGAGCGGGCCCGCGGCCGCGGACGACGCCGTCGCCGCGGCGGCCGCGGTCGAGACGACGCCGAGCGCGAGTTCCGGGCTCCGGGCGAGGAGACCCTCGCCGAGGGGGCCGGGCTCGTCGAGCCGGCGGAGGGCGAGGAGGACGAGGACGGCGACGAGGAGGCCGAAGGAGCGGCGCGCGCCGACGGCGAGGCGCGGGGAGACGCGCAGAGCCGCCGCCGCCGCCGGCGCGGCCGCCGAGGCGGCCGACGCATCCGCGAGGAGGACGGCGAGGCCGTCGGCGGCGAGGAGGCGTACGCCTGGCGCGACCCGCTGGCCGCCGCGCCGCCCGCCGACGCCGACCCCTACGCCTGGCGCGACGCCGCTCGCCGCGGCGGTCGCCCCGAGCCCCGCGCGCCGCAGCCGTCCGCCAACGACGAGCCCCTGGCCGCGGGCGGCTCTCTCCCCGCCCCCGGCCCGCAGGCGCCCGCCGCTCCGGGCGCCGATCCCTATGGCTGGGAGACCGCCGACGCCTCCGCCGCGCAAGCCGCCGCCGAGCCGATGGGCGCGCTGCCCGCCGCCGATCCTGAGCCCGAGGCGGAGGCCGGCGCGCGGCGGGAGCGTCGCCCCCGTCGCCGTCGCGGCGCCCGCGACGCGGCGGCCTCCGAAGCGACCGTGACCGAGCCAGATGAGGAGCCGACGCCGGACGACGCCGGGCCCAGCGCCGGCGAGCCCGTCGACGAGCCCGTCGAGCCGGTCACGACCGCCGCGTCGCCGGAGCCGACGGCCGCGCCCGAACCGGAGCCGGCTGCGGCCGCGCCTGTGGCGGAAGCTCCCGCGGGGGCGGCGGCCGAAGCGGAGCCCGATCCCGCGGAGATCACCAGCCCTCCCGCCGAGCCGAAGCGCGGCTGGTGGCGCCGGCTGGGCGGTCGCTGAACCGAGCCGGCGCGCCACCGGGGCGCTCCCCGCCGATCCCCACGGACCTTCCATGCGCAAGCTGATCCCGACCGTCCTGGCCGTCACGCTCCTGGCCCTGCCCTCGCTCGGCTGCTCCGCGGAGCCCGCCGCCACCGACCGGGCGTTCGGCGAGCGCGTGCGCGCCTACCTGCTCCAGCACCCCGAGGTGATCGGCGAGGCCCTGGAGCGCATGCAGAAGCAGGAGGCGGAGAAGACGGCGGCCGACACCCGCGCCGCCATCGCCAGCCACCGCCGCGAGATCGAGCGCGACGCGCGAGACCCGGTGGCAGGCGCGGCGGCCGGCAAGGTGACGGTCACGCAGTTCTTCGATTACCGCTGCCCCTACTGCAAGGTCGCTGGCGCGCAGATGCAGGCCTTCATCGCCAAGCGGCCGGACGTGCGCTTCGTGTTCAAGGAGTTCCCCATCCTCTCCGAGCAGTCGGAGAGGGCGGCGCGGCTGGCGCTCGCCGCCAACCTGCAGGGCAAGTACCTGCCGGTGCACACGGGCCTCATGACCGCGCCCAACCTGAACGACGAGATCGTGGACGACGTCCTGCGCCGCGCCGGCGTTGACGTGGCCCGCGCCAAGGCGGACGCCAAGCGCCCCGAAATCGAGAAGCTGATCACCGAGAATCAGGCGCTCGCCCGCACGCTGGGCGTCAACGGCACCCCGGCCTTCATCGTCGGCGGGCGCATCTCCAACGGCTGGGCGCCCGAGGAGATCGACGCGGCGATTGCCGAAGCGGCCAAGGCCCCGACCAAGGCCGGCTGAGCCGCCCGGCCCCTTGCGCGGGGCGAGACGACGGACAAGGCTCGGGCATGATGCTCGCCGCCCTGCTCCTCGCCCTCGCCGCCCAGACGCCCGCCGCCGCGGGCGCCAGCCCGCCGGTGGCCGCGCCCTCCGTGCCCGCCGCGCCCGCGACGCGCTGGCCCAACCAGGAGGGCGACTATGTCGTCCGCGACTTCCGCTTCCGCTCGGGCGAGACGCTGCCCGCGCTGAAGCTGCACTACACCACCCTGGGCACGCCCCGGCGCGACGCCCAGGGCCGGGTGACCAACGCGGTGATGGTGATCCACGGCACGGGCGGCACGGGCCGCCAGTTCCTGTCTCCCCAGTGGGCCGACGTGCTCTACAGGCCCGGCGGCCAGCTCGACATCCGGCGCTGGTACGTGATCCTGCCGGACGCCATCGGCCACGGCCGCTCCTCCAAGCCCTCCGACGGACTGCGCGCCCGCTTTCCCCGCTACGACTACGCGGACATGGTCGAGGCGCAGCACAGGCTGCTGACGGAGCATCTGAAGGTGGACGGCCTGCGTCTGCTGATGGGCACCTCCATGGGCTGCATGCACGGTTTCGTGTGGGGCGAGGCGTATCCCGGCTTCGCCAGGGCGATGATGCCGCTGGCCTGCGCCCCGGCGCAGATCGCCGGCCGCAACCGCCTGTGGCGCCGCGCGGTGATCGACGCCATCCAGCAGGACCCCGACTACAAGGGCGGCGACTACACCGCCCAGCCGCGTGAGGGCCTGCGCGCCGCCGCCACCCTGCTGGCCGTGGCCGGCGCCGCGCCCCTGACCGCCCACGCCCAGTACGGCACGCGCGACACGGCCGACGCCTTCTACGAGTCGACCATCGCCCGCGAGTACAGGTCGCGCGACGCCAACGACCTCATCTACCAGGTCGCCTCCTCGCGCACCTACGATCCCTCCGCCGACCTGGAGAAGATCACCGTGCCCGTCACCTGGGTGAACTCGGCGGACGACTTCATCAACCCGCCGGAGCTGAAGGTGGAGCAGCGGTTCGCACCGCGACTCAAGGCGGGCCGCTTCGTCATGCTGCCGGTCGAGAACGGCCACGGCCACGGCGCCCACACCTGGGCGGCGCTGTGGGAGGATGAACTCGCCAAGCTGATCGCGCGCAGCGGCGGCCAGCCCTAGTCGGTTGTTAGCGCGCTCGCCTTAGGCGTGCCGCGCCGGCCGAGCGGCCTCGAGCTCAGGCCTCCTCGCGGTCCAGCTCGCCGACGAAGGCCTCCAGCCAGGGCTGGCGGGCGCGCTTCAGGCGCTCGGCGCGGTAGATGTGGCTGAGGTCGGCGTAGGCGCGGTCGAAGTCGTCGTTGACCAGCACGTAGTCGAACTCGCCCCAGTGGGCGATCTCGCTCGCGGCGCGCTGCAGCCGGCGCTCGATCACCTCGTCGGCGTCCTGGGCGCGGGCCACCAGGCGACGGCGCAGGTCGGGCATGGAGGGCGGCAGCACGAACACGCGCACCACGTCGTCCGGCGCCTTGGCGGCGACCGAGCGGGCGCCCTGCCAGTCGATGTCGAACAGGACGTCGCGCCCCGCCGCCAGCGCGGCCATCACGGGAGCCTCCGGCGTGCCGTAGCGATGGTCGTGCACGTGCGCCCACTCCAGGAAGGCGTCGGCCGCGGCCAGCTCGTCGAAGCGCTCAGGGGTGACGAAGAGGTACTCGCGCCCTTCCCGCTCACCCGGCCGGGGCCCGCGCGTGGTGCAGCTGATCGACAACGCCAGCTCCGGGAAGTCCGCCGTCAGCCGGCGGGAGAGCGAGGTCTTGCCGGCCCCAGACGGGCTGCACAGGATCAGCATGACGCCCCGGCGCAGGCGCTCGACGGCGGGCCGTGTCGCCGGGGTCATCGGGCGGAAGGCCCGGCCGCCGTGGTGACGCTGCGGGTGGTCGTGGTCGTCGCCCTCGCCGCGCGCGCCTTCTCCAGGGCGCGCCACCTGGCGACATTGGCGTCCTGCTCCTCCAGCGTGCGGGCGAAGGCGTGGCCGCCCGAGCCGTCCGCCACGAAGTAGAGCTCCTGCGTCTGCGGCGGGTCGAGCACGGCGGCCAGGCTGGCCCGGCCCGGGTTGCCGATCGGCGTCGGCGGCAGGCCGGGGCGCACGTAGGTGTTGTAGGGCGTGTCCGCCTGCAGCTCGCTGGCCTTGAGGCCCCGCCCGAGCGGATAGCCGCGGGTGATGCCGTAGATCAGCGTCGGGTCCGCATCCAGCTTCATGCCCACGCGAAGGCGGTTCAGGTAGACGGCCGCCACGCGCGGGCGCTCGGCGGGCACGCCCGTCTCCTTCTCGACGATGGAGGCCATGATCACGGCCTCGTCGGGCGCGGCGTAGGGCAGGTTCGGCTGGCGCTTGCCCCACAGCTCGGACAAGAGCCGGTCGCGCGCGTCCATCATGCGCTGGAGCACCACGGCCCGCGACTCGCCACGCACCACGTCGTAGGTCTCGGGCAGCACCGCGCCCTCGGCCGGCGTCGGGGCCTGGCCGGTCAGCACGGGCGAGGCGTTCAGGGCGTCCATCACCTGGGCGGAGGACAGGCCCTCGGCGATGGTCACCCGGTGATGCACGATTTCCCCGGCGGCGATGCGGCGGATCACGGCGCCCAGCGGGGCGCGGGAGGGTATCAGGTACTCGCCGGGCTTCAGCCGCTTGGCCGCGCCCGTCAGCTGGGCGGCGACGGTGAAGGTGGCGGGCGAGGCGATGGCGCCCTCGCGCTTCAGGGCGGCGGCGATCTCCGTGACGCCCGCCCCCTTGCGCAGGATCACGGCGGTGGCCGGCGCGCCGGCCTTGGCCCGGGGCCCGGGCGCCGAGTAGGCGGCCACGCCCACCGCGACCGCCAGGGCGGCCACGGCCAGCAGGGTCAGGAGCGCGCCGACCAGCCCCGCCACCACGCGGGACGGCGGGGCGTGCGCGCGAGGGCTCACGCCACCTGCGTGAAGACGAGGCTGGCGTTGGTGCCGCCGAAGCCGAAGCTGTTGGACAGGGCCGCGCGGATCGCCATCGGCTTCCTCGCGTGCGGCACGAGGTCGATGGCCGAGTCCACCGAGGGATCGTCGAGGTTGATCGTGGGCGGCGCCACCTGGTCGCGGATCGCCAGGCAGGTGAAAGCCGCCTCCACCGCCCCGGCGGCGCCCAGGAGGTGGCCGATGGCCGACTTGGTGGAGCTCATGGTCGCGCCCGCCGCCGCGTCGCCCAGCAGCCGCTCGACGGCGCCCAGCTCGATCTCGTCGCCCAACGGCGTCGAGGTGCCGTGCGCGTTGATGTAGTCGATGTCGGCCGCCGCCAGCCCCGCGTCCTTCAGCGAGGCCTGCATGGCGCGGTAGCCGCCGTCGCCGTCCGAGGCCGGGGCGGTGATGTGGTAGGCGTCGCCGGACAGGCCGTAGCCCTTCACCTCGGCGTAGATCTTCGCGCCGCGCGCGCGGGCGTGCTCCAGCTCCTCCAGCACCAGCACGCCCGCGCCCTCGCCCAGCACGAAGCCGTCACGGCCCTTGTCGTAGGGGCGGCTCGCCTTCTGCGGCGTGTCGTTGAAGCCCGTGGAGAGCGCGCGGCAGGCGATGAAGCCGGCGACGCCGATCTTGCCCACCGCCGCCTCGGCCCCGCCCGCCACCATCACGTCGGCGTCGCCGTACTTGATCAGCCGGGCCGCATCGCCGATCGCGTGCGCGCCCGAGGCGCAGGCCGTCACCACAGAGTGGTTGGGACCCTTGAACCCGTAGCGGATCGAGACGTGCCCGCTGGCCAGGTTGATCAGCGCTGATGGGATGAAGAAGGGGCTCACCTTGCGCGGGCCCCGCGCGTTCAGCTCGACGGCGGTCTCGGCGATGGTGTTCAGCCCGCCGATGCCCGAGCCCATGATCACGCCGGTCCGCTCGCGGTCCTGCTCGCCCTCGGGCGTCCAGCCGGCGTCGCGCACCGCCTCGTCCGCCGCGGCGATGGCGTAGAGGATGAAGTCGTCCACCCGGCGCTGCTCGCGCAGCGACAGCACCTTGTCGGGATCGAAGCTCGTGGAATCGTCCGCCGAGCCACCGCCGCGACCGTCCACGCGCGGCACCTCGCAGGCGACCTGGCAGGCGTAGCCCTCGGGATCGAAGGCGGTGATGCGGCCCGCGCCCGACCTGCCGGCCAGGATGGCGGCCCAGGTCGCCTCCACGCCGTTGGCCAGCGGGGTGACGAGGCCGAGGCCGGTGACGACGACGCGACGCATGCGATTCCCGAGTGGTGGACGCAGCGGACCATACACCCTGCCGCCCGCCGGAAAAGACGAGGGCGGACGCGCCTTCCGGCCCGCCCGCCCTTGATTCCGCTCATCCCCGCGGAGGCGGGGACCTCCATCCGCTCAGGCGCGCGATCGGCGCGAGGTCCCCGCCTTCGCGGGGATGAGCGGATGAGGACGGCCTTACTGCTGGCCCGACTTCTCCTGGATGAACTTCACCGCGTCGCCCACCGTCTGGATGTGCTCGGCCGCGTCGTCGGGGATCTCGATGTCGAATTCTTCCTCGAACGCCATCACCAGCTCGACGTTGTCGAGGCTGTCGGCGCCCAGGTCGTCGATGAAGCTGGCCTTGTCCGTGACCTTCTCGGGATCGGCGTCGAGATGCTCGATCACGATCTTGCGCACGCGTTCCAGGATATCCGACATATGGTCGTCCCTCGTCTCTCATCAAACTGCAGTGGCGCGGGCCGACGACCCGGCCGGACAGCGCAAGGCCGCCCGCTCAGGCGCCGGCCCCTGCCGTCGATCCGTGGCCTAGCACGTTCGCCGGAAGGCGCAAACGCCGCGCGCGTCCGCCCTACGGCATGGCCATGCCGCCGTTCACGTGCAGCGTCTGCCCCGTGACGTAGGCCGCCTCATTTGAGGTCAGGTACACGCAGGCGGCGGCGATCTCCGCCCCCTCGCCAAGCCGTCCAGCGGGGATGCGGCCCAGGATGGCGTCGCGCTGCGCCGCGTTCAGCGCGTCGGTCATGGGGCTGGCGATGAAGCCGGGAGCGATCGTGTTCACGGTGATCGACCGGGAGCCGACCTCCTGCGCCAGCGACTTGGAGAAGCCGATCATGCCGGCCTTGCTGGCGGCGTAGTTGGCCTGCCCGGGGTTGCCGGTGACCCCCACCACCGAGGCGATCCCCACGATCCGCCCCCATCGGCGCTTGAACATGCCCCGCAGCGCCGCGCGGCTGAGCCGGAAGTAGCTCTCCAGGTTCACCCGGAGCACCGTCTCCCAGTCCTCGTCCTTCATGCGCAGGAGCAGGCCGTCGCGCGTCACGCCCGCGTTGGCCACCAGGATGTCGAGGCCCGCGCCCGCGGCCTCCTCCGCCCGCGCCACCAGCCCGTCCACCGAGGCGGGATCGGAGAGGTTCGCGGCCACGGCGCTGGCCCGCTCGCCCAGCTCCTCGCGCAAGGCGGCCAGCGCCTCCTCGCGCGTGCCGGAAAGCACCACGTGCGCGCCCTGGGCGTGCAGCGCCCGGGCGATCGCCCCGCCGATGCCGCCGGTCGCGCCGGTGACGAGCGCGGTCCTGCCGGTCAGGTCGAACATGAGATCAGCTCCCTTCTCTCCGTCGTCCTCGGCCTTGACCCGAGGACCGGGCGCCGGTCGCGCCGGCGGCTTGCAGCCGCTTCAGCGGCTCGGCTTTCCACGCTCGGCCCTGGGATCAAATTCGAGGGTGACGGTGCTAGAGCGAGGCCGCGAAGGCCTCCAGCTCCGTCGGCGTGTGCAGCGAGCAGGCGGTCGCGTCCGGCGCGATGCGCTTGACGGTGCCGGCCAGAACCCTGCCCGCGCCGACCTCCACGAACGTCTCCACGCCGTTCTGCGCCATCCACTCCACGCTCTCGCGCCAGCGCACCCGGCCGGTCACCTGCTCCACCAGGAGGCGCCGGATCTCCTCCGGATCGCCCGTCGGCCGGGCGGTGACGTTGGCCACCACCGGCGCCTTGGGCGCCGCCAGCCGCGCCTGCGCCAGCGCCTCGGCCATAGCGTCGGCGGCCGGCTGCATCAGCGGGCAGTGGAAGGGGGCGGACACGTTCAGCGGGATCGCGCGGGCGCCCATGCCCTTGGCGGCGGCGATGGCGGCCTCCACCGCGGCGGCCTCGCCGGAGATGACGATGTTGCCGGCGTTATTGTCGTTGGCCACCACGCACACGCCCACCTTCGCCCCCTCGGCCGCCGCGGCCTCGGCGAGGGCGAGGTCGGTCTTCGGCCCGATCAGGGAGGCCATGGCCCCCTCCCCCACGGGCACGGCGCGCTGCATGGCCCGGCCGCGCAGCTTCAGCAGGCGCGCCGTGTCGGCCACCGTCAGTGCGTCGGCGGCGGCGAGGGCCGAGTACTCGCCGAGGCTGTGGCCGGCCACGAAGGCCGCTCCCTCCGCCCCCGCGCCCATCTCGTCGCGCAGGGTGCGGATCACGGCGAGGGAGACGGCCATCAGCGCGGGCTGGGCGTTCTCCGTCAGCGTCAGCTCCTCGATCGGCCCCTCGCGCATCAGCCGGGTCAGGCGCTGGCTCAGGGCGTCGTCCACCTCCTCGAACACCTCGCGGGCGGGGCGGTAGGCGTCGAGCTCCCTGCCCATGCCCACCGCCTGGCTGCCCTGGCCCGGGAAGAGGAAAGCGAGGCTCATGCGGGGGGGCTCCTGACGAAGCACGGGGGCTCGGCGGGCGGGACGGTTAGGCGAACGCACGGGGGGTGTATAGAGTGCCGACACCCTTCCGGAGAGCCGTCCCTATGAAGCGCATCGCCCTCGCCGCCGCCTCCCTCGTGACGGCGGCCGCCTTCGCGTCCGCCGCCGTCGCCGCCCTGCCCGTCGGGGCCGCCGCGCCCGACTTCAAGGCCAAGGCCGCAATGGGCGGCAAGGAGTTCGACTTCGACCTGAAGAGCCAGCTGAAGAAGGGGCCGGTGGTGCTGTACTTCTTCCCCGCCGCGTTCACGTCGGGCTGCACCGCCGAGGCGCACGCCTTCTCCGACGCCGCCGACGACTACAAGAAGGCCGGCGCCACCATCGTGGGCGTGACAGCCGGCAACGTGGAGCGCGTGGCCGAGTTCTCGAAGACCGAGTGCCGCGACAAGTTCGCCGTGGTGGCCGACCCCGGCGCCAAGATCGCCGCCCAGTACCAGTCCACCCTGAAGATGAAGCCCGAGTGGTCGGACCGCACCTCCTACGTCATTGGCAAGGACGGCAAGATCAAGTTCGTCCACAGCGAGATGAACCCGTCCAAGCACGTCGAGATGACGCTGGCGGCGGTGAAGGGGATGTAGGCCGGAGCCCTCCTGCGCGCCGGGCGTTCCCGGTTAGCAGGGGTGTGGTCGCCGATGAAGCTCGCCTATTCGGAGATCGTGGCGCTGGTCGCGGCGAACAACCGCTCCGGGCAGGACACCGATTTGATCGTGGCCATGTGCTACAAGGAGTCGGGCTTCGACCCGGCGGTGCGGACGCGGGTGGCCGGCTCCTCGGCGGCGGGCCTGATGGGCGTGACCCGCACCGCAATCTCCGAAGTGAACCGGGTGGACAAGACCGTGCTGACCTATGCGCAGGTCCAGGACGCGGCGACCAACATCGAGATGGGCAGCCGTTATCTTCGTATCATGGTGAGCCGGTTCACCAGCATCGCCTCCGCGCTCGATCACTACGGAACGGGGCCGGGCTACAGCACCAACCTGCTCGCCGGGGCGGCCGCGCTGAAGAATGCGCAGGACCCGATGGCGGTGCTGGTCCGCCAGATCGGTCCTCGATGATCGTCGCTCCCCCGCCCGACCTTGAGCTGTTCGCCCGCCTAGCCGTCGACGACGCCGAGTTCTCCGTGCAGGTGGAGTCCGCGCCTGAGCCGGTTGGTCATCGTCTCAGCATCGTCTGCGCGCGCGGCTGCCCGACGCCGGTCTCGCTGGTCGAGCCGCACGGCGAGGTCCCACTCACCCTGTTGCGCAGGTGGGACGGCGGCCCGCTGCTCTACACGCTGTGGGCCAGCGGGTCGGCCTATCGCGTCAAGGTCTACGCGCTGAGCGCTAAGGCCGTGGCCAGCGTGCTCGACGTCGCCAGCCTGGCCCGCCCCGACTTCCAGAGCGACGCACGGGGCGACGAGCTGGTGCGCACCACCGAACGCCGAACCGAGCGCAGCCCGCCCGGCGAGGTGCGTCGGGTCACCTGGGCGTGGACGGGCGCGAAGTTCGTGCGCCGGGTGAGCCGCTAGCCCTCCCACTCCGACACCAGCCGCGACACGTCCGGCCGCGCGCGCTCCAGGGGCGGCTCGACGGCCGTGCCCAGCAGGATCCAGCCCGCGACCTGCTCCGGCACGGGCGCGTCCAGCGCGAGGCCCAGCAGGCGCAGCGCCTCCGGCTGCTCGCCGTACCAGTCGGTGATCCAGTTGGCGCCGTAGCCCAGGGCCGCGGCGGCGATCAGCATCTGCGTGCACACGGCGTGGGCCGAGGCGCGCTGCTCCCACACCGGCTTGCCACCCTCGCGCGGCGCGGAGATCACCGCCACCGCCAGCGGGGGCGCCTCCAGCTTGGCGAGGGAGGCGAGCGCCTTGCCCGGGTTCGCCTGCGCCTGCGCCATCGGTCGCAGCCGGTCGACGAAGCGCGCCTTGGCCTCGCCGCGCAGCAGCACGAAGCGCCAGGGCGTCATCTTCCCGTGGTCCGGCACGCGCGTCGCCAGCCGCAGCAGGTCGTCGAATTCGGCGCCCTCCGGCGCCGGCGCGGCCAGGTGCTGGGGCGAGGCGGAGCGGCGGCGGGCCAGCAGGGCCAGCGCCTCTGGGCAGGCCCGCGGGGGCAGCGCCTCGCCGAACTCGGGCGCCGGAGGGGTAAAGTGCGGCATTGCGAACGGTTCTCAGGTGAGCCGCTCAGCTAGGCGCGCTAGAGGCGGCGCGCAATGACCGACGCCGCGCCGCCCGCCGAACGCCCCGCCTGGCTGCGCCCGCACGGCCGGCCCTGGTCGATCGCCTCCGGACCCGAGCGTGTGCACGACAACCCCTGGTTCGGAGTGGAGGCATACGACGCCGTCGCCCCCACCGGCGCGCCGGCCCGCTACTACGTGCAGCGCTACAAGAACGTGGCCACCGGCGTGATCCCGCTGCACGAGGACGGCACGGTGACCCTGGTCGGCCAATGGCGCTTCCCCCTCGCCGACTACCAGTGGGAGATCCCGGAGGGCGGGGCGCCGCTGGCCGAAGATCCGCTGGAGGGCTGCAAGCGCGAACTGCGCGAAGAGGCCGGGCTGGAGGCGGCCGACTGGCGGCTGCTGCTGCGCCTGCAGCTGTCCAACTCCTCGTCGGACGAGATCGCCCTCGGCTGGCTGGCCACCGGCCTGACTCCCTGCCCTGGCGCACCGGAGGCGACCGAGGAGCTGGCGATCGTGCGCGCGCCCTTCCGCGAGGCGCTGGCGGCGGCGGTGCGCGGCGACCTGCAGGACGCCATCACGGTGGCCATGCTGCTCAGGCTGCACCATATGGCGATCGAGGGAGAGCTCGCGCCGGCGCTGGCCGCGCGCGTGCTCGGGCGCTAGGAGCCGCGCATGGGCCAAGTGCTGGAGATCGTCGCCGCCGAGGGACCGCCGCCCGTCTGGACCGCGCTGCGGCAGGAGGCGGAGCGCGCGGCCCACGCCGAGCCCGGACTCGCCAGCCTGATGAACGCCGCCGTGCTGAGCCACGCCGACCCGGCCCGCGCCCTCTCCTACCAGCTGGCCCGCAAGCTGGGGGACGGCGAGCTGGGGCCGCTGGCCCTGCGCGAGGTGCTGGACGAGAGCTATGACGCCGACCCGTCGCTGGTCGAGGCCGCCGCCGCCGACCTGCGGGCCGTGTTCGAGCGCGACCCGGCCTGCAAGGGCTACCTGCAGCCGTTCCTGTGGTTCAAGGGCTTCGCCGCCCTGCAGACGCATCGGGTGGCGCATCGCCTGTGGCGGCAGGGGCGCGAGACGCTCGCCTTCCACCTGCAGAGCCGGGTAAGCGAGCTGTTCCAGGTGGACATCCACCCCGCCGCCCGCTTCGGCCGGGGCGTGTTCATCGACCACGGCACCGGCGTCGTAGTGGGCGAGACCGCCACGGTGGGGAACGACGTCTCCATGCTGCACGGCGTGACGCTGGGCGGGACGGGCGCGGCCGGGGTGGAGCGCCATCCCAAGATCGGCCACGGGGTGCTGCTGGGCGCAGGCTGCAAGGTGCTGGGGAACATCGTCATCGGCGACCAGGCCAAGGTGGCCTCCGGCTCCGTGGTCCTGAAGCCCGTGCCGCCCGGCTGCACCGCCGCCGGCGTTCCCGCGCGCCTGGTGAACTGCCCCACCTGCGCCGAGCCCGCCCGCTCCATGGACCAGATGCTGGCGGACGCGGCCTACGACTACGTCATCTGAGCGGTTGAGCGGCGGCGGGGCGGACCGTAGAAGGCCCGGACATCCATCCCGGGCGCCGCCGCGCCGCACCCCGATCCCAAGAGGCCGCGCGTGAACGACACCGACATCCAGCGGGTGCAGGCGCACCTGCGGCGCACCTTCGGCAACGCCGGCATCGCGCTCAAGCCCCGCCCCAAGCAGAAGGACTCCGCCGAGGTCTATGTCGGCGAGGAGTTCGTGGGCCTCGTCTACAAGGACGAGGACGAGGACGGCTCGTTCGATTTCCAGATGAGCATCCTGGGCGAAGACCTGGACTGAGCCAGCCTCCGGCCGCGCCTCTGGGCGCGGTCTCACGATGTCCGGATCGCCGCAGATGCTCCCGCGGGCGGCCGTATGGTGGCGGAGGCGACAGCGCGCCGGTAGGCCGGGTCAGCCTCCGGCGCGTGCGATCGTGCGGGCGGGCGCGCCGGTCACGCGCCAGACCCTGTTCCCCACATCGTCCGCCACCAGCAGGCCGCCGCGGCCGTCGAAGGCGACGCCCACCGGCCGGCCGCGCGCATGCCCCTCCGCGTCGAGGAAGCCGGTCAGCACGTCCTGCGGCGCGCCGGCGGGCCGCCCGCCCGCGAACGGCACGAACAACACCTTGTAGCCGCTGGCGGGCTTCCGGTTCCACGAGCCGTGCTGGCCCACATAGGCCCCCTCCGCCAGCCCGGGGCCCATGCCGTAGGCGAGGCCCAGCGAGGCGGTGTGGGGGCCGAGCGCGTAGTCCGGCTTGATCGCGCGCGCCACGAGGTCGGGCCGCTGCGCCTTCACCCGCGCGTCCACCGTCTGGCCGTAGTAGCTGAACGGCCAGCCGTAGAAGCCGCCGTCCCTCACGCTGGTCATGTAGTCGGGCACGAGGTCGGAGCCGATCTCGTCGCGCTCGTTCACCGCCGTCCACAGGGCGTTGGTGGTGGGCTGCCAGAACATGCCGTTGGGGTTGCGCAGGCCGGTGGCGAACTCGCGGTGCGCGCCCGTCCTGGCGTCCACCTCCCAGATCGCGGCGCGGCCGGCCTCCTGGTCGAGACCCTTGTCGCCCACGTTGCTGTTGGAGCCGACGGTCACGTACAGCTTCGAGCCGTCCGGGCTGGCGAGGACGTTCTTGGTCCAGTGGTGGTTGATCTCGCCCGCGGGCAGGTCGACCAGCTTCCGCGGCGCCTCGCGGGCGTGCAGGTCGCCGGTGGCGTAGGGTACGCTGACCACCGCGTCCGTATCGGCGATGTATAGCCGGCCGTTGGCCAGCGTCATGCCGAAGGGCGAGTGCAGGCCGGCGAGGAACACCTCGCGCACCTCCGCCCGGCCGTCGCCGTCAGCGTCGCGCAGCAGGGTGATACGGTTGGCGCTCTTGGTCACCGCGCCCGCGCCCTTCATCACGAAGGTCTGCACCCAGCCGCGCGGGCCGGTGGAGTCCTTCGGCTTGGGCGGCGCGTTGGTCTCGGCCACGAGCACGTCGCCGTTGGGCAGCACCAGCAGCCACCGGGGGTGGTCCAGACCCTCAGCGAAGGCGGCCACCTGCAGGCCAGGTCGCGGCGTCGGGGCCTCCCCCGGCTTCCAGCCCACCGCCTTCGCGGTGTTCATGGTCGGCAGCAGCGTGCTCTTGGGCGCGGGCAGCGTGGGCGAGGCGCCGTAGCCCGCCGCCAGCGGCAGGGTCGCCCGCTCGCCGCAACCGGCCAGCAGCAGGAGCGCGAGCGGAACGGCGGCGGTGCGCAGAGACGGCATGATGGGCTTCCGACCGGATGACCCAGGTCGAACGGCCGTGCTGCGGCCCCGTTCCGCCTTGGCGCGGCCGCGATCCATGCGCATATCCGGCCTCGGCGCGGGTCTCGCGCCCGGACCCGCCGTCTATGCCCCGCCTCGCCGCCGCCCTGCTGCTCGCCGCCGCTCTCCTGCCGGCGCCCGCCTTCGCCGCCGAGGGCTGGGCCGTGTGCGCCGCCTTCGATGCGGGCGGCGCCGGCCGGCTGGTGCACACCGCCCAGCCCTACGCCCGCGACAGCGCCCGGGTGGAGGCGGACGCCGCCGCCTTCGCCCGCGCCGCCGGGGGCGGCGACCAGCCCGCCTGCCACTGGGAGCCGACGCGCGACAAGGCCGCCGACTACCTCCGACGGCTCAAGGAGGGCGTCGGCCGCCGCGCCGCAGAGGCGCGCACCGTGGCCTTCTTGCCCGCGGGCTGAGCCGCACCCTTGCCCCGCCCGTCGCGGACGGGCATGGCGCGCCGGATGACCAGACCTCTGATCGTGGGCCTCGGCGGAACGCTTCGCCCCGGCTCCTCGACCGAAACGGCGCTGCGCGTCGCGCTGGATCGCGCCCAGGCGCTGGGCGCTGAGACGCGGCTGTTGGACGGGGCCGCGCTCGAATTGCCCACCTATCCCGCCTACGGCGTCACGGACCGCTCGGAAGGGGCGCTGAACCTGGTCGCCACGCTGCGGCGGGCGGACGGCGTGCTGATCGCCTCGCCCGGCTATCACGGCTCCATCTCCGGCCATGTGAAGAACGCGCTCGACTATGCGGAGGACCTGGCGGGCGACGCGCGCCCCTACCTCTCCGATCGCGCGGTCGGCTGCATCGCCACCGCCGCCGGCTGGCAGGCGTCGGTGACGACGCTCGCGGCCCTGCGCGGCGTGGTGCACGCGCTCCGCGGGTGGCCCACGCCCCTGGGCGTGGCGGTGAACAGCTCGGACCCGGGCCTGGACGACCACGCCCGCTCCCAGCTGGAGGCCGTCGCCGCCCAGGTGGTGGAGTTCGCGGCGCGGTGGCGGGGGTGAGCGGCTTGGAGCGGGTAGCGGGAATCGAACCCGCATCCTCAGCTTGGAAGGCTGCTGCACTACCACTGTGCTATACCCGCGCCGCAAAGCGCGAGCGTCGGCGACGCGTGGTGGGGGAAGCAGGACTCGAACCTGCGAAGGCTAAGCCAGCGGATTTACAGTCCGCCCCCTTTGCCGCTCGGGACATTCCCCCGTTGCGCCGCCGACCGCAGCCGCTCCGCCCGGCCGCACCAGTGGGGCGCGGATCGGGCGACCCGGGAGGGCTGCTGGAGCGGCCCCCCGGAACGGAGGGCGTCTCTTAGTGGCATCGCCTCGCGAACGCAACGACCGTCGACGGCCTCCGGAACGGCGCGGCGGCCCGCCCCGGGGACGCCCCGCGACCGCTCCGGAAGGGGCCGAATGGCTGTGGGGCTGGCATGCCGTGGAGGCCGCCGTGCTCAATCCGGCTCGCGACCTCCAGCGCCTGGTGGTGGCCCCCGACCGCGCCCGCGCGCTGGAGGCCGTGCTGAGCCGACGGCCCGGCCCGATCCCCGCCCTGCGCGTCGAGGAGGAGGAGCCCGCAGCCCTCGCCCGCCTGCTGCCGCCGGCCGCCGTGCACGGCGGCGTGGCCCTGCTGGCCTCCGAGATCGAGGACCCGGGCCTGGACGCCCTGCTCGAGCCCGCCGCCGGCGTGCTCCTGGTGCTGGACCAGGTGACCGACCCGCAGAACGTGGGCGCCCTGCTCCGCTCCGCCGCCGCCTTCGGCGCGCGCGGCGTGGTGCTGCAGGACCGGCACAGCCCCGCCCTTTCGGGCGCCCTGGCCAAGGCCGCCGCCGGCGCGGTGGAGCGGGTGCCCGTGGCGCGGGTGGTCAATCTCTCCCGCGCCCTGGAGCGCATGGCCGAGGCCGGCTGGCGCACGGTGGGCCTGGCCGGAGGCGCCGAGGCGCCCCTCGGCGAGACGCTGGACGGCGGCCCCACGGCCCTGGTGCTCGGTTCGGAGGGCGAGGGGCTGCGGCGGCTGGTGGCCGAGCACTGCGACGCCCTGGCCTCCATTCCCATGCCCGGAGGGTTCGAGAGCCTGAACGTCTCCGCCGCGGGAGCCGTGGCGCTCTACGAAGCGACCCGGGCGCGAGGCGCTCTCCCCACGGGCGAGCGCGGTTGATTCCTCGCGGGGGGCGCGCTTCCCTGACCCGGAGCCCGAGACGTTGGGGCGGGGAGTCCGATGCCATGGTGACCAAGGCCCCGAACCCGGCGGGCGCGCTCGCCGCCGCCCTGGCGCTGGCCGCCGTCGCGTCCCTGGGCGCCTGCGGGCAGCGCGCGACGCCCTCGCCCGCGTTCGAGCCCTCGCCCGCCGACGCGCGATCCCCCGAGCTGGCCGGCGCGCCCGAAGCCGAGCCGACGCCGGCGCCGCCCGCGGAAGAGCCGCCGCCGCCGCCGCCGCCGCCGCCCGCGGCCACCTCCCTGCCTCCGCCCGAGGCTGCGCCTCCGCCCCCCGTCCCGCCCCCGCCCGCCCCGCGGGGCGGCGACGAGGTGATCTATGACCTCGGCCCCGTGACCCCCGCCACCGCGCCCCCGCCGAAGACGCGCGTCGAGCGCCCGGGCGCCGCCACCCGCGGGGAGCGCCCCCACCGCATGGCCCGCGCCGAGCCGCCCGTCTCCGGGCGCCCCCCACGGCCGGAGCCCAAGCCGCGCGCGAACCCGCTCGCCCGGCCGGCCGCGCCCTCCGCGCCCGCGCCGGCCGCCAGCCGCGCCGCCGCCGCTCCAACGCGCGCTCCGGCCCGCGACCCGGCCGCCCGGGTCCAGGCGCCTCCGCCCGCGCCCAAGGCGAAGCCCCTCTCCGCAAAAGCCTCCAAGCCGGCCAAGGGGACGAAGGCCGCCAAGGGAAAGCTCCCCGCCGATCCGGACCGCGGGGCCAAGCTGCAGGCGTTGCAGACCGCCCTGCGCGACGCGGTGACCCGGCGTGCGGAGCTCTCCGCGCCCGACCGTCCGCCCGCCGGCCAGCCTTCGGACGTGACGCTGACCCTGCCCGCCGACTTCGCCAAGACCGTCCGCGACGAGGCGGCCAAGGCGGGGCTTGCCGACGCGGCGGCCACCGTGAACCTCACCGCCCAGCTCACCGGCGAGGACTACGCGATCACCCCCGGCGAGACCCAGGCGCAACCGCTCACCGTGGGCCAGCCCACCGAGTTCCACTGGACCGCCACCGCCCAGCCGAACGCCAAGGGCCCGCTGCGCGCCGACGTGGGGGCGGATCTGCTGGGCGCGGGTTCGGAGTCGCTGACGCTGGGGGCGGTCACCCGCTCCGACGGCGGCGGCCTGCGCCTGAGCTCGCGCGTCTGGGGCGCGGGCCTGCTGCTGCTGATCGCCCTGATCGTCGTCGCCTGGCTCTCGCGCGGCAACCGCTCGCCGGCCCGGCGCGACGCGGCCCGCCGTTCCGCGGCGCGCTCGCGCAACGGCCTTTCCGGCGACCGGCCTCTCGACATGACGCGGACGCCCTTCGACCGGCCGACCAACGGCCCGCGCAGCCTCGACGACACGCAGGTCAACGGCGAACGCCGCGACCCCACCGACCCGCCGCGCTAGTCTAGGCGGGGGGCTCCGCGCCGCCGAAGCGCTCCGTCCACGCGGCGACCTGCGCGTCCTCCACCTTGCGGAACAGCACGGGCGGGGCCTGCACGGGGCGGCCGGCCGGCACGCGGGAGAGCTCGGCGCGGCCGTCGTCCGTGGGCCAGGGCCCGTCCGCCGGCTCGCCCACCCCCGCCGCGATCAGGGCGGCGGCGAAGGGGATCACCGGCGCGCTGATCCGCGCGAACAGCGCCGCCAGGTTCACGCCGGTGCGCACGGCCACCGCGGCCCGCTCCCGGTCCGTCTTGATGGCCGTCCAGGGCGCGGCCGCGGTCAGGTATTCGTTGCCGAGCACCCACACGGCCCGCAGCGCCTGGGCGGACTTGCGGATCTCGAAGCCCTCCATGGCGGCGGTCAGCTCGGCCAGGCGCGCACTTAGGTCGGCGTGCAGGCGACGCTCCAGCTCCCCGTCCTCGCCGCCCTCGGGCACGACGCCATCGAAGCGGGTCTCGGTGAATTTAAGGATGCGGTTGACGAAGTTGCCCAGCACGTCAGCGAGGTCCTTGTTCACCGTGAAGGCGAACTGCTCCCAGGTGAACGGGCTGTCCGCCCCCTCCGGCGCGCCAGCGGTGAGCGCCCAGCGCCAGTAGTCGGCGGGCAAGAGCTCCAGCGCCGAGTCGATAAACACGCCCCGGCCCTGGCTGGTGGAGAACTTGCCGCCGTACCAGTTGAGCCAGTTCAGGCTCTTCAACACGTCCACCGTCTTCCACGGCTCGCCGGAGCCCAGGATGGTGGCGGGGAAGTTGACCGCGTGGAACGCCACGTTGTCCTTGCCCATGACCTGGACGTAGCGGACGTCCTGCGCGCCAGCATCCAGCCGCCACCAGCGCTCCCAGCCCGCGTCGCCCAGCCCCAGCGCCTCAGCCCGTTCCACGGTGGCGGCGATGTACTCGATGGGGGCGTCGAACCAGACGTAGAAGACCTTGTCCTCGAACCCCGGACGCGGGAACCCGCCCTGGGTGACGGGGACGCCCCAGGCGAGGTCGCGGGTGATGCCGCGGTCGATCAGCCCCTCGTCCAAGTGCTTGTTGGCGATCGAGCGCGTGAAGGCCGGCCAGTCGGTCTTGCCGTCCACGAAGGCGCGCAGCCGATCCTGGAGCTTCGTCTGCAGCACGTAGAGGTGCCGCGTGTCCCGCACCTCCAGGTCGCGCGAGCCCGAGACGGTGCTGTAGGGCGCGATCAGGTCGGTGGGGTCCAGCAGGCGCCCGCAATTGTCGCACTGGTCGCCGCGCGCCTTCGGGTAGGCGCAGTGCGGGCACACCCCCTCCACGTACCGGTCGGGCAGGAAGCGGCGGTCGGCGGGGGAGTAGACCATCCGGTCCACCCGCTCCTCGATGAAGCCGTTGCGCTCCAGCGCCTCGCAGAAGTGCTGCGTCAGCCGATGGTTGGGCGGGTTGGAGGAGCGGCCGAACACGTCGAAGGACAGGCCGAAGTCGGCGTAGGCCTGCCGCTGGATCGCGTGCTGCTCGTCGCAGTAGGTCCGCACGTCCTGCCCGGCGGCGGCGGCGGCCAGCTCGGCGGGGGTGCCGTGCTCGTCCGTGGCGCAGACGTAGAGCACCTCGCGGCCCCGCGCCCGGTGGAAGCGCGCGTGCACGTCGGCCGGCAGCATGGAGCCGGCCAGGTTCCCCAGGTGCTTGATGCCGTTGATGTAGGGCAGCGCCGAGGTGATCAGCACGCGGGCGTGGGAGTCGGGCATCGGGTCTCGCGGGCGGGCCAGGTCCGTGCCGACGGAGGGACTCGAACCCCCGACCTTCTGATTACAAATCAGCTGCTCTACCAGCTGAGCTACGCCGGCGCGGACGGGCGGACGCTTAGGGCTGGGCGGCGGGTCCGTCCACCCCGGCCGTCTCGCCGGCGGCGGCCCGGGGCGGGGGCGGATCGGGGACGGGCGGCGCGTCGTCCGACCGGGCTTCCCGCGCGGGCCGGAAGTACACCCGGAAGATGCGCGGGTCGGCCGCGCGCACGCGGCGTGTCAGCTCCGCGACCGCGCGCGCGACGTCGTCGCGCCCGTCGAACGGCGGGAAGTCCAGCGTCAGCGCCACCAGGATGCGTTCCGGCCCGAGTTGAAGCGTGGCGATCTCGACCACGCCCACCTCCGACCTGGCCGCCTCCAGCGCGCGCCGCACCTCGCCCACCACCGTGGAGTCGGCCGCCTCGCCCGCGATGAGGCTGCGCGTCTCGTTGGCCAGCGCCGCGGCGACGCCCATCAGCAGGACGCCGATCGCCAGGGAGGCCGCCGCGTCCGCCCAGCTCACGCCCAGCATCTGCCCGGTGACCCCGAGCGCGGCGATGGCCAGCCCCGTCAGCGCCGCCCCGTCCTCCAGCAGCGTGACGATCAGGTTCGGGTCCTTGGACCGCCGGATGAAGGAGGCGAGCCCGATGCCGCCCTTGGCGCGCTTGCGGAACTGCACGTAGCTGAAGACGAAGGTCGCGCCCTCGAACAGGGCGGAGAGCCCGAGGACCAGGTAGTTGACCCACAGCCGAGCCGGCGGCTCGGGGTGCTGCAGCTTGTGCACGCCCTCGTAGACCGAGAAGGCGCCCCCCAGCAGGAAGACCATCAGGGCGACCGTGAAGCCCCAGAAGTAGGCCTCCAGCCCGTAGCCGAACGGGTGGCTGGGCGTCGGCTCTGCCTTGCGACGCGCGTCGCCCACCAGCAGCAGCAGCTGGTCCACCGAGTCGACGACGCTGTGCACCGCCTCGCTCAGCATGGCGCTGGAGCCGGTCAGCCCCGCGGCGGCGAACTTGGTGACGGCGATGGCCGAGTTGCCGGCCAGCGCGGCGTAGACCACGACCTTGGTTTCGGCCACGGCGCACTCCCCGACAGGCCCTGCGTAACCGGGCGGAGATGCGGTCGTTCCCGGCGTCCGCTAGAGAGCGCCCATGCGCCGCGCCGCCCTCTTCGCCCTGGTCGCCCTTCCGCTCTCGGCCTGCGGCGGCGGCGGCGGCGCGGGAGGGCCCTCGCCCCAGGCCAGGGCCATGCTGACCACCCTGCCCGCGCCGTACCGCGACGCGGATGTCGAGAACGGCCGCACGCTCTTCAACCTGTGCAAGTCCTGCCACACGGCCATCGCGGGCGGGGCGGTGATCACCGGCCCGAACCTGCACGGCGTGTTCGGGCGAAGGGCGGGCGCCACACCCGGGTACGCCTATTCCTCCGCGCTCACCGCCACGGGCTGGACCTGGGACGCCGCCCGGCTGGACGCGTGGCTGAAGGATCCCCGCACCGCGGTGCCGGGAACGAAGATGAGCTTCGTCGGGATAGCCGACGACAAGGATCGGCGCGACGTGGTCGCCTACCTGAAGCTCGTCACCTCGGACGTCGCGCCCTGACCCTCATCTCCGCTCATCCCGGCGGAGGCCGGGACCCAGTTGCGGGAGCGAGGAGGCCGGAGCTCGCCATCCGCAATGCCGAGGACGGGACCAGCGGTCGGACCTGGGTCCAGGCTTTCGCCGGGATGAGCGGAAGGATCAGAACCGGCGCCAGACGGCCAGCACCGGGCCGCCCTCGGCGGGGGTGAGGCGGCCGGCGGCGGTGTCGCGCCAACCGGCCTGCAGGCTCCAGCTCCCGAGCCGCCGCACCACGCCGAATTCCAGCTTCACCCAGTACGGGTCGATCCCCGGCGCGTCCGCCCGGCCGGCGTACATCTGGGCGAGCACGAGCCAGTCGCGACGGACCTCCCAGCCCGCCGTGGCGTCGATGCGCCCCTCGTCGGGCGCGCCGGCCCGGGCGAGATAGGCCGCCTGTAGGTCGACGAAGCCCTCGCGGCCAAGCACCAGGGCCGAGCGGCCGTAGTAGACACGGAACTCGCCGTCGTAGTCGCCCGCCCCCGGCGCGAGGTAGGCGGAGTTGCGGCCCTCGCCCAGCGCGGTCGCCCCGGCGTAGACGCTGACCACCTCGCGCCCGCCGCGGCCGACATGAGGCGTCCAGCGCAGGCCGCCGGAGAGCGGGCCGCGCCCCTCGCCGGCGTTGAAGCCGTCTTCGCCGCGCGTGTAGCCGCCGTCCAGCTGCAGCGTCAGGCGGTCGGTCAGGCCGTGCTCCACGAAGACGCGCACGTCGTCGTCGCGCACCTGGCGGATGTCCTGCCGGTCCTCGCGGGCGTCGAAGCCCTCGTCGGCGCGGCCGCGCTCGTACTTGAGGATGGCCTGGGTCTGGCCCTTGGGCATGGGCCAGGCGCCCGCCCAGGCGGAGGAAGCGCCCGCGGCCGCCAGCGCCCCCCCGAGCGCGACGGCGGCGAGCGCCCTCAGGCGTCGTACCCGGGCATGTGCCGGTCGAGCTTGCGCAGCAGGCCCGGCCAGGCGAGGCGGGCGACCCCGGCCACGCCCATCCCCTTGGTCTGGCCCGACACCTCCTCCACCGCCTCGTCGGGCGCCATCAGGATCCCCCCGCGCCCCGCAGAGAGCGCCGCCACCTGCTGGGCGCAGGCGCGCTCCAGGAAGAACATGTTCAGCCAGGTGGCCCCGGCGTTCGGTCCGCACGCCAGCGTGCCGTGGTTCCTGAGCAGCATCAGGCTCTTGGAGCCGAGATTGGCTACGAGCCGCTCCCGCTCGTCCAGGTTCAGGGCGATGCCCTCGTAGTCGTGGTACGCCAGCTGGGGGATCACGATCAGCGCGTTCTGGCCGAGGGGAAGCAGCCCCTCCGCCTGCGCCGAGACGCCCACCCCCGTGTCGGTGTGCAGGTGCATGACACATTGCGCATCCTCGCGCGCCGCGTGCACCGCCGAGTGGATCGTGAACCCCGCCGGATTGATGAAGTAGGGCGTCTCGGTGACGATGTTCCCGTCCAGGTCCACCTTCACCAGCGCCGAGGCGGTCATCTCCTCGAAGTAGACGCCGTACGGGTTGATCAGGAAGTGGTGTTCCGGCCCGGGCACGCGCATGGAGATGTGCGTGAAGATGGCGTCGTCCCACCGATGCAAGGCGACCAGACGATAGAGGGCGGCGAGCTCCACCCGGGCGGTCCACTCCTCCTCCGAGATGCGGCCCTTCAGCGACCCCGAGAGTGGTAGCGATCCGTCGGCCATGCCTCACTCCTCAATCTTGCCCGCGGACCCACGCTCATCCCGCGGCGCGCGAAGGTCAAGCGGGCCTTGGACCGGAGCGGCGGGCGCCCTTACCATGGCCGCGACGCGCCCGGACGGCGCGGCCGACGCCGGAGTCCGCGTGGAGAGCCTCGCCCGCGAGGCGGACAGACCCGTCCGCTCCGCCCAACCCTACCGCGAGGGGCTGCTGGCCGGCATGGCCGACCTGTGCGCCGCCGCGCCCCGGGCCCGCGACCCGCGGGTGCGCGAGGAGCTGGGCGCCGTCTTCCTGCGGGTGCTCGCCGCCGCCGACCTGGACGCGCGGCGCCGCTTCGCCGAGCGGGTGGCCTCCGCGCCGTGGGTGTCACCGGGCCTGGCCATGCGCCTGGCGCAGGACGCGCCGGAGGTGGCCGCCCCCGTGATCGGCGCCAGCCCGGCGCTCGACGCCGACGCCCTGTTGCGGCTGGCGCACGACGGATCGCCCGAGCGGCAGGCCGCGGTGGCCCGCCGCGCCGACCTGCCGGCCGGGGCCGCCGCCGCCCTGGCCGATCGCGGCTCGCACCTGGCGCTGGTGGCGCTGGCCGCCTCGCCCTCGAAGCTGCCGCCGGCCGTGGTCTCCACCCTGGTGGAGCGCTCGCATGACATCGCCGCGCTCCGGGCGCTGCTGACGCGCCGGCCGGAGCTTGGGCCGGAGCACGCGCGGCGGCTCGCCGGGTGGGTGGGCGAGCCGCTCCGGGCGCGGCTGCGCGAGCGCTTCGACGTGCCGGAGGTCGAGGCGGAGCCCGACGGGAGCACCGACGCGCGCCTAGTCGCCAAACTGGAGGCCGCCGGCCAGCTGCGCCCGGGCTTCCTGCTGCGCACCTTGCGCGAGGGCCGGCTGTCGCTGTTCGAGACCGCCCTGGCCGCCCTCGGCCGCCTCGCCCCCGGGCAGGTGACCGCCGCCGTGCGGGCGGACGGCCCGGCCCGGCTTGCCCTGGCCTGCGCCGCCGTGGGCCTGGACCGCAGCGTCTTCCCCACGGTGCTGGAGCTGGTGCGCGGCCTCGCGGAGGGTCGTCCCGGCGACGCGGGGGCCGGCGAGCTTGCGGCCCTCCACGCCTTGCCGCCGGCCGAGGCCGCCGAGGCGCTCCGCGCCGGCGGCGGGGAAGGCTGAGCATGCGCCTGCACTTCACCGCGGTGGACCGGCCCGACGCGCAGGAGGCCTGCGCGCGGCTGGAGGTCCGCTACGGCCAGGTTCCCGAGCGCGAGGCGGAGGCCGTGGTCGCCCTCGGCGGCGACGGCTTCATGCTGGAGTCGCTCCATCGGCTCCTGGAGCACCGCACGCCCATCTACGGCATGAACTTCGGCTCGGTCGGCTTCCTGATGAACGAGTGGCGGGAGGAGGGGCTGGTGGAGCGGATCGCCGGGGCCGAGCGCGCCCTGATCCATCCCCTGGTGATGACCGCCATCGACGCGCGCCGCCGTCATCATCGGGCGCTGGCCATCAACGAGGTCTCCCTGCTGCGCGAGACGCGGCAGACCGCCAAGCTGCGCATCTCCATCGACGGCACGGTGCGCATGCCCGAGCTGATCTGCGACGGGGTGCTCCTGGCCACGCCCGCGGGCTCCACCGCCTACAACCTGTCGGCCTACGGCCCGATCGTGCCGCTCAACAGCCAGGTGCTGCCGCTGACGCCGATCAGCGCCTTCCGTCCCCGCCGCTGGCGCGGCGCCCTGCTGCCGCACACGGCCCGCACCACCATCGAGGTGCTGGAGGCCGACAAGCGGCCGGTCTCGGCCGTCGCAGACAACGTGGAGGTGCGCGAGGTGCTGGAGGTGCACATCGCCGAGGATCGCTCCACCGCGCTCTGCATGCTGTTCGACGCCGGCCGCAGCCTGGAGGAGCGCGTGCTCGCCGAGCAGTTCAGCGCCTGATCGTCGCCAACGCGGCGTTAAGGGGCGCCCGCTACACTGTCCAGAAGCGGAGACCGCCAGCGGATGTCCCAACCCCTGCCGACGCCGGACGCGCGTCCCACCGGCGAGATCATCCACGTGCCGAACGTGCTGCGGGCCAAGGTGGGCGCGCGCTTCGGCGGCATCGACGCCGCCGCCCTGGCCCGCGCCGAGGCGGCGCTGAAGGAGCTGTCCTCCAACTTCGGCGAGTGGCTGCAGGACGAGATCGACAAGCTCGAGGCCGCCCGGGCCGTGGTGAAGGCCGAGGGGGCCACCGCCGCCAACATGACCGCCCTGCACCTGCACGCGCACGACCTGAAGGGCCTGGGCGGCACCTACGACTACCCGCTGATCACCCGGGTGGCGGGCTCGCTATGCAAGCTGATGGACGACCCGGCCACCCGCACCGCCGCGCCGCTGTTCCTGGTGGACGCCCACATCGATGCGGTGCGCGCCATCATGCGTGGCGAAATACGCGACCCCGCCCACCCCGTGGGCCTCGCCCTGGCGGAGGCGCTGGAGGGCCACGTGCGCGACCACCTCGCCGCGGTGGCCATCTGAGCGTGCGCGGCGGTTGAGGCGGGGCCGCCCTCGGGCGTAAGAGGGCGCGTCCCTCCGGAGCGCCCCATGAACCGCGTCGAGACGCGCCTGGCCGAACTCGGCCTGACCCTGCCCGAACCGAACGCGCCGGTGGCCAACTACGTCCCCACCGTGATCAGCCACGGGCTGCTCTACATCTCCGGCCAGGTGTCGTCCTCGGCCGACGGCGGGATCACCGGCGTCGTCGGCGACGGGCTGACGCTGGAGCAGGGCCAGGCCGCCGCGCGCCTGTGCGGCGTCAACCTGCTGGCGCAGATCCGCCGGGCGGTGGAGGGCGACTTCTCCCGGGTGAAGCGCATCGTGAGGCTGGGCGGCTTCGTCCAGGCCGGGCCGGACTTCTTCGACATCCCCAAGGTCGTCAACGGCTGCAGCGACCTGATGGTCGACGTCCTGGGCGACGACGGCCGCCACGCCCGCTCGGCGGTGGGCGTCTACCGCCTGCCGCTCAACTACGCGGTCGAGGTCGACGCCGTGGTGGAGCTGGCCTGACCTCGTGACCCCCCGCCGGTGAAGATGGAGCGCGCGGTCGCCCTGCACGGCGCGGTGGCCGAGATCGGCCGCGAGGCCTGGGACGCCTGCAACGATGCGGCGGCCTACGGCCGCAACCCGTTCACCGCGTTCGATTTCCTCGACATCCTGGAGGAGAGCGGCTGCGTGGGCGGCCGCACCGGCTGGACGCCCACGCACCTGTCCGTGGCGGGCGCGGACGGGGCGCCCGCGGGCGTCATGCCGCTGTACGTGAAGACGCACAGCCAGGGGGAGTACGTGTTCGACCACGCCTGGGCCGACGCCTATGAGCGCGCGGGCGGGCGCTACTACCCCAAGCTGCTGTCCGCTGCGCCCTTCTCCCCGGTCACCGGCCCGCGGCTGATCGTGCGCGAAGGGCCCGAGGCGGACGGGGCGGCGGAGACGCTGCTGGCGGGGGCGCTGGCGGTCTGCGGCCGGGTGGGCGCCTCCTCGCTCCACGTGACCTTCCCGCGCGAGGCGGAGTGGCGGCGCATGGGCGAGGCCGGCCTGCTGCTTCGCCAGGACCAGCAGTACCACTGGGAGAACGCCGGCTACGCCGCCTTCGACGACTTCCTCGCCGCGCTGAGCTCGAACCGCCGCAAGACGATCCGGCGCGAGCGGCGCGACGCCCGGGCGGGGCTGGAGGTCGAGGCCCTCACCGGCGCCGACCTGACCGAGGCGCACTGGGACGCCTTCTTCGGCTTCTACCAGGACACGGGCATGCGCAAGTGGGGCCGCCCCTACCTGAACCGCCGCTTCTTCAGCCTGCTGGGCGAACGCATGGCCGACCGCGTGCTGCTGGTGATGGCGCGGCGCGGCGCCCGCTGGATCGCGGGCGCCCTCAACCTGATCGGCGCGGACACCCTCTACGGCCGTAACTGGGGGGCGGTGGAGGACGTGCCGTTCCTCCATTTCGAGCTCTGTTACTACCAGGCCATCGAGCACGCGATCCGGCTCGGCCTGAAGCGCGTGGAGGCCGGAGCGCAGGGGCAGCACAAGATCGCCCGCGGCTACCTGCCCTCCCCCGTGTACAGCGCCCACTGGATCGCCGACCCGGCGCTCCGCCGGCCCGTGGAGCGCTACCTCGCCCAGGAGCGCGCGGCCGTGGAGGGCGAGATGGCCTGGCTGGAGGAGCACTACAGCCCCTTCAGGCAGGGCTGAGCCAACCTCCCTCTCCCCCGCCTCCCGCTCAGCTCCGCGCCCACGCCGCGCGGAGCGCGTGGTGCACGGCGTCGTCCACCGAGTCGCGCGAGGCGAGCACCCGGGTGACGCCCAGCCGCTCCGACCAGCCCTCGTTCCTGGCTGCGGCCGGGAGGTCCTCGCCCGGCTCCAGCGCCAGGCCCAGGCGCACGACGCCGCCCCTGGCCGGCCGGGCCGCGGCGAAGGCGTAGCGGCGCGAGAAGGTGGTGAAACCCTTGCGCTGGCCGACCACCACCTCCGGCAGCTCGGCGACGGCCGCCTCCACCGCGCGGAACACCTCCGCGGCGGCCGGGTCGGCCCAGAGTTCGGAGCCCCGTTTCTCCGGGTCGCGCTCGTCCTGGCGGCCGTCGCGCTGGCGCAGCTCGTGCTCCACGAAGGAGAAGTAGTTCTGCCCCAACCCGTGCTCCGCCTTGAACCACTGCTGGCGGGCGCGGGGCCTGGTCTCCGGGCAGGCGCGGGCGATCTCGACCCATTCGTCCATGCTGCGGCCCGTCTTCTCCGGCAGCGAGGCGCGGACGGAGGCCATCCATTTGCGCTGCGACTCGGTCAGCCCGTCGTCGGCCATCGCGTCCTCCCGTATGATGCGGCCTCTCCCGGAGACGACGCATGAGCCTGGACGGCGCCTACGATCCCGACAACGTCTTCGCCAAGGTGCTGCGGGGCGACCTGCCGTCGCACAAGGTGTTCGAGGACGACGAGGTCCTGGCCTTCATGGACCTGTTCCCGCAATCGCGCGGCCACGTCCTGGTGATCGGCAAGGGCTCGCGCGCGCGCAACCTGCTGGACGCCTCGCCCGAGGACCTGGCCGCCCTGATGCGGGGCGTGCAGCGCGTGGCCCGGGGGGTGCGCGCCGCGCTGGAGCCCGACGGGATCGTGGTGACGCAGTTCAACGGCGCGCCCGCGGGCCAGACGGTGTTCCACCTGCACGTCCACGTCATCCCGCGATGGGAGGGCGAAGCGCTGGGCCGTCACGGCGCGGGCGGCCCGGCGGACGCGGGCGAGCTGGCCGAGCTCGCCCGCGCCATCGCGGCGAGGATCGGATGAGTCCGCTCAGGCCCGGCTGTTCACGAAGGTCACCTTCACGCCGGACTTGACCGCCGTGGACAGCAGCAGCGCGTCCCAGTTGGTCAGCCGTACGCAGCCGTGGCTGGCGGTCTTGCCGATCACCTTCGGCTCCGGGCTGCCGTGGATGCCGTAGCTGGGGGCGTTGAGGTCAATCCAGACGCTTCCCACCGGATTGTTCGGCCCGGCCTTGACCACGAACTTGCCCTCGCTCTTCGGCCCCCAGGTCAGCTTCTTGGGGTCGTAGATGTAGTCCGGATCCTTGGAGACGCCCTGCACCTTGTGCGTGCCCGTGGGCGAGGGCTTGTCCTTGGAGCCGACGGTGGCCGGGAACACGGCCAGCACCCTGTCGTCCTCGCCATAGGCGCGGACCGCGGCGTTGGCCTTGTCCACCTCGATGCGGTCGACGGCCGCCAGCTGCAGCTCGCCCACCTGCGGGACCACGATGGTGGCGCCCGGCTTGGCGAAGTCGACACCGGGGTTCAGCGCCGTCAGCAGCTCCTCCGAGGCGTGGAAGCGCTCGGCCAGCGCCTCCGTCGGACGGATGTACCCGACCCGGTCCAGCCCCTTGGCCTTCGCCAGGTCGTCGCCCGTGTCCGGCGACCAGGGGCCCGTCGCGTCCGCTTCGGTCAGCACATACGTCCCTGCGACGGGCGCAGAGCCGCCGGCCTGCACCAGCCGGGACCAGACCTCCTCGGTCAGCTCGCCGTCGCCGGAGAGGCCGTTGGCGGCGGCGAAGGCCTTCACCGCGTGGCGCAGGTTGCTGCCCGCCAGCCCGTCCACCTCGCCCGGCGAGAAGTTCGCCCGCGCCAGCAGTACCTGCGCCTTGATCAGCATGGGATCGGGCGCCGGCGGGGCGCCCGATCCGGCCGAAGCGGGCTCCGCCACCGGCTTGAAGCCGGCGTCGTTGATCTCAGCCACCCGCGGCTTCGACGCCGAGTCCTCGGCGGCGGCGGGGGCGGAGGCTGAGGGGGTCGGGGCGGCGTCTGCGCCGGCCTTGGGGGCGGCGGGCGCCGGGGCGCCGTCGCAGGCGGCGAGCAGGACGGCCAGCGCGGCGAGGAGAAGGCGTGAGGTCATGACGGGCTAAGCGGAAACCCGGCCCCCGCGTTCCCACGACCTACCTCGCCATGAGGCCCGCATAGCCCAGGTGGGCGCCCGCATCGACCAGCAGCGTCTCGCCCGTGACGTGCCGCGACAGGGGCGAGCCCAGGAACAGGGTGGAGGCGGCGACGTCCTCCGCCGAGGAGGCCGCCTTCAGCGGCGTGCCGGCGGCGGCGCTCTCGCGCAGCTTGGCGTCATAGGCCCCGCCCGCCCGGGCGTGCCAGGGCGTGTCGATGTAGCCGGGGCACACGGCGTTGACGCGGATCCTCGGGGCGAGCGCCCGGGCCAGGCTGATCGTGAGCGTGTTCAGCGCGCCCTTGGACGCGGCGTAGGCCACCGAGGAGCCGATGCCCGTCACCCCCGCGATGGAGGAGGTGTTCACCACCGCCGCCGGCCCCTGCTCCGCCGTGCGCTCCGCCGCCTCCAGGAGGGCGCGGGCCGCCTTGGTCATGCGCCAGGCGCCGACCACGTTGACGTCGTAGAGGCGCAGGAAGTCCTCGCCCGTGAGCGCGTCGAGGTCGCCGTGGCGGGGCGCGAACCTGGTGATCCCGGCGTTGTTGAACAGCGCGTCGATCCGCCCGAAGCGCGCCGCCGCCTCCACGATCCTGGCGCAGTCGTCGTCGGAGGCGACGTCGCCCTGCACCACCACAGCCTCCGATCCGGCGGCGCGCACGGCCGCCGCCGTCTCCTCGGCCTCGTCCGCCGAGCGGGCGTAGTTCACGATCACCGCCTGCGCGCCGCGCGCCGCGGCGCCTGTGGCGATCGCGCGGCCCAGCCCGGTGGAGGCGCCGGTGACCAGCACCACCGCGCCCTCGAAGTCCTTGACCTGCATCGCGCCCACTCTCCGCCCAGGCCCTCGTTGCGCATCGCGGGCGCGCCGTCCAGATGAGCGGCGATGAGCACCGACACCTCCGGCCTGCACCAGCTCGGCCGCCAGACCGCCCAGCCCCAGAGCCCCGACGAAGCGCAGCTGGAGCGCGTGCCCAACCCGCAGGCCGACGTGCTGTACCTGGCCCGCTTCACCGCGCCGGAGTTCACCTCCCTGTGCCCGGTGACCGGCCAGCCCGACTTCGCGCACCTCGTCATCGACTACGCGCCCGGCGACTGGCTGATCGAGTCCAAGTCGCTGAAGCTCTACCTGACCAGCTTCCGCAATCACGGGAGCTTCCACGAGGACTGCACGCTCAGGATCGGCCGGCGCATCGTGGAAGTCGCCCAGCCCAAGTGGCTGCGCATCGGCGGCTACTGGTACCCCCGCGGCGGCATCCCCATCGACGTCTTCTGGCAGACGGGCGAGCCTCCGGCCGGCCTGTGGCTGCCCGACCCGGGCGTGCCCACCTACCGCGGCCGCGGCTGAGGTTGCTCCCCGCGCGCTTTCGCGTATAAGCGCGCGCTCTTCGAGAGGCGGTCCGTCGCGGCCTCACACGGGAACGGCCCTGCGCCGCCCGCCGCGAACCGGAACCGTCGTGGGGCGCCCGCATCTTCCGCCGGGCCGCCGCGCCGCCCTCGATATCGACGGAAGAGGACAACGCCCACAGATGGCGCTCTACGAACACGTGGTGATCGCGCGGCAGGACATCTCGCCGCAACAGGCCGAGGCCCTGAACGACCAGCTCAAGGCCATCATCGAGGAGGGCGGCGGGTCCGTCGCCAAGATCGAGTACTGGGGCCTGCGCAACCTCACCTACCGCATCAAGAAGAACCGCA
>CAXTHH010000015.1:0-46895 GCA_964244065.1 uncultured Caulobacteraceae bacterium
GTGGCGGGCGAGCGTGGTGGGGCACACCTCCGGGCAGTAGGTGAAGCCGAAGAACACCGCCGCCGGCCGGCCCCGGAGGTCTCGGTCGGTGAAGGGCCGGCTGTCCTGGTCCACCAGGGCGAAAGGCCCCCCCAGGTCCACCCCGCCGTCCGCCGCACGCCCGGCCCGGCCGGAGACCACCAGCGCCGCCGAGAGCGCCGCCGCGCCGACGACCAGCGCCAGCAGCGCGACGACCAGACGCCGGCTCACCGCGCCGCTCCGGCCTCGCCCGGCGGCGTCGCCCTGACCGGCAGCCGCGTCCGCGCCCGCCCGGCGCGGGCGAACTCGAGGTCCACGACGACCTGGTCCCCCGCCTTCAACACGCGCTTCGGCCCGATCAGCATCAGGTGCAGCCCGCCCGGCGCGAGCACGACGCGGCCGCCGGCCGGCAGCTCCAGGCCGCCGTTCACCGGTCGCATGCGCATGACCCCGCCCGCCATGTCCATGCTGTGCACCTCGACCCGCGTGAAGTCGGGAGACGAGGCGCCGGCCAGACGGTCGGGGGCGCGGCCGGGGTTCACCAGGGTAAGATAGCCGGCCGCCGCAGGCGCGCCGGGCGGCGGCGGCCGGACCCAGCCGGCCTCCGCCCGCGGCGGCGCCGGCCCGGCGGCGAGCAGCAGGGGAAGGGCGAGCCACAGGCGACGACGCATCCTCCCCCTTCGCACGCCCGTGCGTCGGCTTCCAGACGCCGCTCAGCGCTCGATGGTCGAGCCGAAGCGTTCGGGGCCGGCGAGGAAGCGGTAGAAGTCGTACTCGCCCGGACGCTCGTTGGCCCGAAGGAACTGGAAGTGCTTTTCGAAGAACCGCCAGTCGAGTCGCCGCCAGGTCTCATGCGTGAAGATTTCCGCCATCCGCGCTGACCGGTGGATCGGATTGATCTGTTGTCGCCCGCCGAGATCGACCCGATAGCAGCGCTTGTAGTCCAGCCGGGGATAGCTCATCACGTCGTTAGGCGTGAAGTATTCGATCCAGCGGACGCGAGGCTCGGCCAGCAGCTTGGCGATCGCCTCTCGACCCGGACTGCGCCCGCTGCCGGCGCAGGCGACCGGCGTGTTGGCTCCGATGGTCAGCAGGCCAAGCGGCTGATCGCGACCCAGGATCGGGGACAGCTCGAGCGCGCGAGCCGCGACCACCGCCGCGACGAACGAGCCTGAGCTGTGCCCGACGAGGAGCAGCTCGTCCGCCGTGCCTGCGTCCGCGACCTGGGCCAACTGCCGGGCGAAGGCCTCGAAGCGCGCGTCCGACGCCGCATCCCGCCCCCGCCGGTACCGCGCCGTCCAGATCCAGTCGTTGAGCAGATAGAAGACGTAGAGCTTGGGCTCCCAGCGCCGGATGAGCCGCCATTCGCCCCAAAGTCCGGCGACCGACGCCACGGCGGCCAGTGGCGCCGCGGCCCAGACCGATCCCACGTGCGACGCCGAAACGAAGCACAGGGCCGTCCAGCCTGCCGCGATAAGCACGTAGCCGAGCGCCATGGCCCAGGGGTAGAAGGCGAACAGGCCGAACTTCCAGTTCCAGCTCGCCATGTCCCAGAGCAGGCCCGAGCGCACGCTGTAACCGAACACCTCCAGCGCCGCGGCCAGCCGCTGGCCGTAGCTGACCCGGAACTCACGCTCGGCCAAGTCGTCCCAGGCCAGGAAGTCGAGCGTGGTCTCCACGCCGCCGCCGGGTCCGTTCGACGTCAGTCGCCAGGTGGACAGGCCCGGCGTCTCCGCGCCCTTGACGCGCGTGAGCTCCGCCTGGACGCCATTGCGTTCCGCCCAGCGCGCAAGCTCGCGCTTGAACATAAGGAAGTAGGTGCGCGGTCCGCGGGGATCGTAGCCCGGCACGTAGAGGACGTGCCGGCGCCGCACGGCGCCCCGCGCCTCCGTCACGCGGCCTCCCACCGCCGGACGCGGGAGCGGATCGCCCGGTCGGGACGCACCGTCACCCGGCCCGCCGCCCGCACCCGGCCGGGCGCGAGCGGCCGCAGGTCGAACCGCCCGGCCAGCCGAGAGAGCACCAGGACGCTCTCCAGCATGGCGAACGCCTGACCCGGGCATACGCGAGGACCCATGCCGAAGGGGTGCTGCGCCTCCGCCCCCGCCGCCGCCCCTTCCGGCGTGAGGAAACGGTCGGGATCGAACATCTCGGGCTCGGACCACGCGCCTCGGTGCCGGCCCATCGTCCAGGGCGAGACGACGAGGATGTCGCGCGGGCCGACCGTCCAGCGGCGCACCCGCTCCTCCACCAGAGGGCTTCGGGCCAGGAAGCTTATCGGCGGGTAGAGCCTCAGCGCCTCGCGAACCACCGCCCGGGTGAAAGGCAGCTGCTCCTGCGCATCGCGGAAGCCGATGCCCCCCTCCTCGTCCACCGCCGCCGAATGTTCCGCGCGAAGGCGCGCGGCGACGTCGGGCCGCTGGGAGACCATGAACCACGCCCAGGTGAGCGTGCTGGCGGTGGTGTCGTGGCCGGCCATGAAGAAGACGGCCAGCTCGTCGATCAGGGCCTCGCGGTCCAGCGCCGCGCCCGTGTGCGGGTCGCGGGCGTCGATGATGGCCTGCGCCATGTCCCGCGGCGGCGGCGCGCCTGCGGCCAGCGCCGCCCGGCGCGCGTCCACGCGCTGGCCGAGCAGGTCGCGGATGCGCCTTGAAACCTCCTCCACCTCCCGCATGCGGGTGGCCGTGAGCGGGCGGGAGGCGAGGATGAGCCGCCGCGGCCGGATCTGGTCCGAGAGGAGCTGGAAGCGCGCGAACGCCTCGAACACCTCCTGCGCCGCCGCCGTGTCGATAGGCTCGGAGAACAGGGTGCGGAAGATAACGTCCGCGGCGGCATGGCTCATCTCGGCGTCGAGCTCGAAGGTGTCGCCCGACGCGGCCGAGGCGTCGAGGCGCGCGCAGGCCGCGTCGACGGCCGCCTGCATGTGGGGAAACGCGCTGCGCAGGGCGATGTGCGAGAAGGCCGGCTTGATGGCGTCGCGCCGTCGCCGCCACGTCTCGCCGTTGGCCACGAAGGCGCCCTCGCCCACCAGCGGGCCGAGCACCTCAGAGAACAGCGACGCCTTCGGGAAGCGCTCGACCCTGTCGACCATGAGGTCGCGCGCGATCCGCGGGTCGTTGACGATGAAGATGCTGCGCCCGTTCAGTCCCTGACGCCCCATCTGCACCTCGTAGGAGCGGCGCGAAAAGGCCTGGAGGATGTCCGTCCTGCGCTGCAGCAGCACGCGCAGGGCGGTGCGCAGGTCTCCGACCGGGCGCGGCGCGGGGGGGCGGTAGGCCGGCCGCGGCGTCCGCTCCGTTTCGACTGCGCCGGTCCGGCTTGGGATGTCTGTCGCTCCGCGGGGTCCGGCGCGGATCAAAGCGGGATCGGCCGCCGGGTCAAGGCGCGCGGGTCGCCGTCGTCCGCACCCAGGCGGGCAGCCGCCGCAGGATGCGGCCCTGCAGCCGGCGCGCGGCGACCAGCGCGCTCGGCCTGTGGTCGCCCGGCGCCGCGAGCCGCGCGACCACCTGTTCCGCCTCGCAAGCCTCGCCCGTCATCGGATCCACGTAGAACGGGTAGAGCAGCAGGGCGCCCGCGGTCAGCATGTCCAGGGTGAGCCGGCGCGTCCGGCGCGGAAGGGGAGGAGCGTGGTCGGTGGTGAGCCCCCACCCCGCGTAGAACGGCTGGCCGTAGGTCTCGACCGGCAAGCCGCGGAGGAGCGCCTCGAACCCGCTGAGCGAGGTCAGGGTGTGCACCGCGTCCACCTCGCGGAACAGGGCGGTGATCGAGACGTCGCGCACGATCCGGTCGGCGTAGGCGAGCACCTCGCCGTCAGGAACGGCGCCGACGCGATGGCCGGCCTCGACGTCCGGGTGCGGCTTGTAGGTGATGACGGCGTCCGGCGCGCGAGCGCGGACCCGGCGCAGAAGGTCCAGGTTGCCCCGCACCCCCGCCCCGCCCCGCTGGACCGACCGGTCGTCCTCGACCTGCCCGGGCACCAGCACCCGCGGTCCATGGACGGGCGCCCGTTCAGCCGCCGAGACCCGCCGATCCGAGTTGTACTTGGTCAGCCCAAGTCGGACGATCTGCTCACGCAGAGCGCGGGCGCGCGCCAGCAGCAACCCGTCCATCGCAGCATGTTCCAGAACGTGCTCGAGGTCGCTCGGCCCGGTCGGGTCGAAGTAGACGCCGCGACGGTCGAGCACGATCGAGGCGGCCGGGACGAAGTCGGAGCCGAGTCCCACGGAGCGGAGGAAGCCGTCCTCGATGCGCACCACGCAAACGCCCGCTTCATAAGCGAGGGCCGCAAGCTCGGGCGGCTCCCTGGCCGCCCAGGTTCCGACCGCGCCATGGCGCCGCGCTGCGGCCGCGACCGCGGCGGCGGATCCGTCGTCGAACCGGGCGGCGTGTCCCAGCGCCCGCAGGGTGCGGCCGAGCGGCCCGCGCTTCCACCAGGCGACCCCGACGCTGGCCGCGATCGCCGGCCGGGACTGAGTATTGAGATCGCTCATCGCGAGTACGCTACTCCCCGGTTGTGCGGCGCCGCACGAACCGGCTATGTGTCGGACGGGGAGCGCTCTGGAAAGCCCGGACGGCCTGTCGGCCGGAGCAGAGAGAACAAAGCTTGACTGGTTCCATCGCCAGAGCGCCAAGCGCTCCCGATCCCGACGGCGGGGTGCGATCGGACCTGAGCCGCCTGCGTCGCGGCCTCGTCGTTCAGTCGCGCGTCATCGGTGCGATCACCATCCGCGAGCTTCACACGCGCTTCGGGCGTAACAACCTCGGCTATCTGTGGCTGGTGGTGGAGCCGCTGATCCTGTCGCTCGGCATCAGCGCGACCCACCTCATCACACACACCGACCTGCCGTTCGGTTTCCAGCCGGGTTCGTTCTACGCGTCAGGCTACATCGCCTACATCACGTTCCGGAACAACGTGAACCGCGCCCCTTCGGCGATCGAAGCCAACAAAGCTCTGCTTTATCATCGGCAGGTCACCATTCCGGATATCATCATCGCGCGTTCTCTGCTGGAGTTTTTAGCGGTGCTCGGCGCACAACTGCTCGTATTGAGCGGTTTCGCGCTGTCCGGGCTCGCTAGCTGGCCGGAACGCCCCTACTACGTGCTGGCCGGCATGGCGCTGCTGGGTTGGATGTCCACCGCCGTGGCCCTGCTGATTGCGGGGGCCAGCGAGCTCAACCCGATCGTCGAGCGTTTCGTCCACCCGGCGACTTATTTGATGATCCCGATCTCGGGCATGTTCTTCGTGCTGGACATGCTGCCGCCGCAGTTCGCCGGAATCGCCAGTTGGTTCGGCTTTCCTCAAATGACCGATATGGTCCGGCAGGGCCTGCTGACTTCCTTCACCAGCACCTATATCAATCTGCCCTACCTCATCCTGCTCTGCTCCGTCATCACGCTCTTTGGGCTGCTCACTGTGCAGATCGCACGGAGGCGGATGCACTTTGATTGAGCTGAAGCAGGTCACCAAGTCCTACGACACCCGCATCGGTCCGCGTCGCATCCTCGACGCGGTCGACCTGCGGCTTGAACGGGGGGAGTCGCTGGCGGTGATGGGCCGCAACGGCGCCGGCAAATCCACGCTCACGCGCATCATAGGCGGGCTCGATCACGTCGACTCGGGCGAGGTGGTGCGGGGGATGACGGTGTCGTGGCCGCTGGGCTACGCCGGCGCGTTTCAAGGGTCTCTCACCGGCGCCGACAACATCCGTTTCATCGCGCGCATCTATGGCCGCGATGTCGACCAGATGCTCGACGAGGTCCAGGCGTTTGCAGATCTCGGCGTCTACTTTCGCATGCCCGTCAAGACATACTCTTCCGGCATGAGATCCAGGCTGGCGTTCGGCGCGTCGCTCGCGGTGAACTTCGACTGCTACCTCGTCGACGAGATCACCGGCGCAGGGGATCACCGTTTCGCCGAGAAGGCGCAGCGCGCCATGACCGAGCGTAAGGCGAACGGCTCGCTGCTGATGATCTCGCACGACCCTTCGACGCTGCGCGCCTACTGCGACCGGGGTGCGATCCTGCATGGCGGCAAGCTCTCCTTCTACGACAAGGTCGACGACATGATCGACGCCTACCATGAGCTCTGAAGCGTTCGCGGGAAGCCGCCCGCTCGCCGCGTCCGCCGTAGGGAGCCGGTTGAGGACCTTTGTGCAGCGGCGGCGGTGGCTGGCCCTCTGCGTGCTCGCGCCCACGCTGCTCTATGCGCTCTACATGTACGCGTTCGCGGCCGACCAGTACGTATCGGAGGCCCGCTTCCTGGTGCGCAGCCAGGCCGCCCAGGCGCCTTCCATCCTCGGCCAGGTGCTTGGCGCCTCCTCGAACTTCGCGCCGGAGGAGGCGAACGGCGTCGTCGACTACGTGAAGTCGCACGACGCCGTCCGCGAGCTCCAGAAGACCATGGACCTCGTCTCCATCTGGCGCCGGAGCGGAATGGACATCTTCGCGGGGGTGAAAGCGCGCCCCACGGACGAGGAGCTGACCCGCTACTACGGCAAGCACATCCACGCGGAGCTGAATCGCACGACCAACATCATCACGCTCAGCGCGCGAACGTTCCGGCCGGAGGACTCCAAGCGCATCACCGACGGGCTGCTGGCGCAGTCGGAGGGGCTGGTGAACCGGTTCAGCCGCCGCGCGGAGGAGGATGCGCTGCGCGTGAACCGCGAGGAGGTGGAACGTATGGCCGCCCGGGTGCAGGATCTCACCGCCCGCACCACGCGCTTCCGCGACCAGAGCCGCTCGCTCGACGCCACAAGTTCCGCCCGGGTCGTCACCGACGTGGTCGGCGGGCTGGAGGGGCAGCTGGCGCGCGCGCAGGCGGAACTCGCGGCGCAGCGGAGCTACCTGCAGCCGACCAGCCCGCGGTTGCGGGAGCAGGAGAGCCGGGTGGCGGCCCTGCAGGCGCAGCTGGCCTCGCAACGCTCGCGCTTGACCGGCGGACAGGGGTCCCTCGTGCCCACGGTGGCGGGGTTCGAGCGGCTGCAAGTTGAGCGCGAGCTCGCCACGCGCGGCTATGGGGCGGCGCTGACGTCGCTTGAGACGGCGCGGCTGGACGCCCAGAAGCAACACGTGTTCCTGGTGCGGGTGGTCGAGCCAAACCTGCCGCAGAAATCGCTCTACCCGCGACGGGGATTGAACGTGCTGAGCCTCTTCGGGGCCTTGTTGTTGGCGTACGGGATCGGTTGGGTGTTGGTGGTTGGAGTGCGTGAGCATGCGGCTTAGGTCGGCTAGGGCCGCGACCGCCGGCGTCGTGGCGGCCGCTGTCGCGGCAACGGTCGTCGCCCCCTCCTGGGCGCAGGTGTCGAACCTTACGCCCGCGCAACTCCAGGCCGCACGCCAGGCCGGGCTGGGCGACGTGCTCACCCGCCTGGACAGCAATCAACGGGCCGCCACTCGGGCCGGGACCGCGACCGAGGCGGAGGGCGGCCCGACCCTGGAGGGGGCGGCCGGTCGCCAGAACGCGCCCGCGGCGGTCGATCCGGTGCCGTTCGGCGCGTCCCTGTTCGAGGGCGGCGGCGCCCCGCTCAGCGATGCGGTCAATCCCGACTACCTGATCCAGCCTGGCGACCGCATAGGCCTCAACGTCCTCGGCGGTCCGACCGCCAGCAGCCTCGACGCCTCGGGAACAGGCGCGGCCGGAGGCGCCTCCACCAGCGGCCAGCAGGTCACCACGATTGTCGATCCTCAGGGCAACATCTTCCTGCCCGAGGTGGGCGCCGTCCACGTGGGCGGCGTGCGCGCCACTGCGCTGCAGTCCACGATCCAGCAGGCCGCCGGCCGCAGCTTCACGAACAATGTCCGCTTCTACGCCGTGCTCCTGACCACCCACCGGATCGGCGTCTACGTCGCCGGCTTCGTGGCGCGACCGGGGCGATACGCCGGCTCTGCGGCCGACTCCGTGCTCGACTACCTGATCCGAGCCGGCGGCGTGGATCCCTCGCGCGGCAGCTATCGGAAGATCAGCGTGCGCCGGGGCGCGGTCAAGCTGACCGACGTCGACCTTTACGACTTCCTGCTCACCGGCCGGCTGCCGACGCCCAACCTGCGCGAGGGCGACACGATCTTCGTGGAGCGTCAGGGGCCCACGGTGGTCGTCGACGGCTCGGTGCGGAACAACTACCTGTTCGAGCTGACCGGGGGCGCGTCCACCGGGCGCGCGGTGATCGACCTGGCCCGCCCCCTGCCCGCCGCCTCCGACGCGGTGGTCACCGGCACGCGCGAGGGGAAGCCCTTCTCGAGCTATGTGAACCTGGCGCAGCTCGCCGTCACGCCGGTGCTGGACCAGGACCGGGTCACCTTCGTCAGCGACCGCGCGCGAACCTCCGTGCGCGTGCGGGTGGAGGGGAGCCGGATCGGGCCGTCCGTGCTGGTCGTGGCGACCGACACCCGCCTGCCGGCGGCGCTGACGCAGGTGCGCACAGACCCGGCGCTGGCTGACCTCGGCTCCGTCTACGTGCTCCGGCGCTCGGTGGCGGAGCAGCAGCAGCGCGTCATCTCCGAAGCCGCGGATCGGCTCGAGCGGGCGTTGTTCCTGGCCAGGTCGCCCACCTCCGGCGTAGCGGCGATCCGGGCGAGCGAGGCCCAGCTCATATCCGGCTACATCCAGCGGGCGAGGCGTACGCCCCCCGACGGCCGGATCGTCGTGGCCGACGACGCCGGGACCCTGGCGGACTTGCGGCTGGAGGAGGACGACGTGATCGTCATTCCGCGCCGTTCGCAGACGGTGCTGGTCTCAGGCGAGGTCTTGCAGCCCCAGGCCGTGCTCTACCGGCCGGGACTGAGGCGCGACGACTACATCCGCCTGGCGGGCGGCTTCTCTGAACGCGGACGCCGGGGGCGGTTCCTGGTGCGCCGCGCCAACGGCGCTCTGCTGCTGGACCGAGACGTCGTCCTGAGACCGGGCGACGAGCTGGTGGCCCTGCCCTACATCGATCCGAAATACTTCCAGCTCGGTTCCGACGTGCTCTCCCTGGTCTACCAGATCGCGGTGGCCGCCTCCGTAACGCGCACCTTCAATTGATCCACCGCCCGCGACACAAAACGCGTGTCGCGGGCGGGCAGAAGGGCTATGTAGCGAACTCGTAACCCCGTGGCCGCCGCCGCCGCCCACCCGGAGCCTCATGTCCGAACCCGTCGCCATCGTCGGCGCCGCGGTCCGTTTCCCGGGCGCGGAGACCCTCGACGCTTACTGGGACCTCCTGATCTCCGGCCGCAGCGCGGTGACGGAGATCCCTGAGGGCCGCTGGTCGAAGTCGGCCTTCTTCCACCCCGAGCCGGGGCAGCCGGGCCGCAGCTACACCTGGGCGGCGGGCGTGCTGCCGCAGCCGGGGGCGTTCGACGCCGCCTTCTTCGGCGTCTCGCCGCGCGAGGCCGACCAGATCGATCCGCAGCAGCGGCTGCTGCTCGAGCTCGCCTGGGAGGCCATGGAGGACGCGGGCGTGCCGCCCTCGCGCCTGGCGGGCAGCCGCACGGGCGTGTTCATCGGCGCGTCCGGCACCGAGTACGGCACCCTGGCCACCGCCGACCCGGCCGCCGGCAACGCCTACTTCATGACCGGCACCACCACGGGGATCGCGGCCAACCGCCTGTCCTACGTGTTCGACCTGCGCGGGCCGTCGTTCATCGTGGACACGGCCTGCTCGTCCTCGCTGGTGGCGCTGCACCAGGCCTGCCAGGCGATCCGCTCGGGCGAGGTGGAGGCGGCGCTGGCGGGCGGCGTCAACATGCTGATGACGCCCTACCCGTTCGCGGGCTTCTGCAGCGCCAGCATGCTCTCGCCCGATGGGCGGTGCTTCGCGTTCGATGCGCGGGCCAACGGCTACGTCCGCTCCGAGGGCGCGGGCGTGGTGTTGCTGAAGCCGCTGCGCCAGGCGCTGGCGGACGGCGACGCGATCCGCGCGGTGATCCTCGGGACCGGCCTCAATTCGGACGGCCGCACCATGGGGCTGTCGCTCCCCAACGGCGAGGCGCAGGCGCGACTGCTGCGCGAGGTCTACGACGGCGCCGAGGTGGAGGCCGAGGCGCTGGGCTTCGTCGAGGCGCACGGCACCGGCACCGCGGCCGGCGACCCGATCGAGGTGGGCGCCCTCGGCCGGGAGCTCGGTCGCCGACGCGGCCGGGCGCTGCCGATCGGCTCGGCCAAGACCAATGTGGGCCACCTAGAGGTGGCGTCCGGCATGGCGGGGCTGGTCAAGGCCATGCTGGCGCTGGAGCATCGGACGGTCCCGCCGTCGATCAACTACGAGACGCCCAACCCGCACATCGACTTCGCCGAGCTGAACGTGGAGGTGCTCACGCGGTCCATCGCGCTGGGCGACGCCGAGCTGTTCGCCGGCGTGAACGCCTTCGGCTTCGGCGGCACCAACGCTCACGCCGTGCTGTCGGCCGCCCCGCCCCGCCCGGTCGCCGCCCAGGCGGAAGACGGCCCCCTTCCGCCGCTGCTGATCTCGGCGCGGTCCGAGGCGGCGCTGCAGGAGCTGGCCGCGGCCTGGGCCGAGCGCCTGGCCGGCCGCTCCGCCGGGGCGGCCGCGGCGGACGTCCGCGCCGCCGCCCGCAAGCGCGACCACCACCGCCACCGGGCCAGCGCCTGGGGCGTGACGCCCGGCGACCTCGCCGCCGCCCTGCGCGCGCCCACGGTGGAGCACCTGCGCGGCGGCTGGACGGACGGCCGCGCCGCCTCGGGCAAGCTCGCCTACGTGTTCACGGGCAACGGCGCCCAGTACGCGGGCATGGCGCGTGACGCCCTGGCGCACAGCCCAGCCTTCGCCCGGGCCGCGGCGGAGGTGGACGCCGCCCTGTCGCCCCTGCTCGGCTGGTCCGTGGTCGAGCGCCTGCAGGCCGACGAGCCCGCCGAGGTGCTGGCGCGCACGGACGTCGCCCAGCCCCTGCTGTTCGTCGTGCAGGTGGGCGTGGTGCGGGCGCTGGAGGCCGCGGGGGCGCGGCCGGACGCCGCCATGGGCCACAGCGTGGGCGAGATCGCCGCCGCCTGGGCCTGCGGCGCGCTCTCGCTGGAGCAGGCCTGCCGCGTGGTGGTGGCCCGCTCGCGTCAGCAGCAGCGCACCGTGGGCCAGGGGCGGATGGCCGCCCTGGCGCTCGGCCGAGACGCCGCGCTGGACGCGCTGCAGGCCGTCGACCCCCGGCTGGAGCTGGCGGCGGAGAACAGCGCCGCCGCCACCACCGTGGCCGGCCCCGCCGACGCGATCGCCCGCCTGGGCGAGGCGGCGCGCGAGGAGGGCTGGCGCTGCACGCCCCTGGCCCTCGACTACGCCTTCCACTCCGCCGCCATGGAGCCGATCCGCGGCCACCTCCTGGCCGAGCTGGCCGACCTGCGGCCGGGCCCGACGGGGATCGCCTTCGTCTCCACCGTCGAGGGGGCGGCCGTGCCCGGCGAGGCGCTGGGGGCGGACTACTGGTGGCGCAACATCCGCGAGCGGGTGCGCTTCCAGGAAGCCGCGCAGGCGCTGGTCGCGGATGGCGCGCGCTTGTTCGTGGAGATCGGGCCGCACGCCATCCTCCAGTCCTACCTGCGCGAGACGCTGAAGGGGGCGGACGTGGAGGGTCGCGTGCTCTCCACCCTGGCCAAGCGGGCAAGCCCGCGCGACCCCTTCATCGCCATGGCGGCCAGGCTCTACGCCGCGGGCGCCGACCTTGCGGGGGCGCCGGCCTACGACGGAGCCGCCACCGGGCGCGGGCTGCCCTCCCACCCCTGGCGCCGCGCCGCCCACTGGCTGCCCTGGACGGGCGAGAAGCGCGTGCTGAGCGACGGGGCGGACGACGGCGCGCTGCTGGGCGTGCGGACGGAGGCCGACGGCGGCGCCTGGACGCGGCTGCTGGACGTGCGTCTCCAGCCCTGGCTGGCCGACCACGCTCTGGAGGGCCAGCCGCTGCTGCCCGCCGCCGCCATGGCGGAGATCGCTCTGGCGGCGGCGCGCACCCGCTTCCCGGACGCCGACGTGCTCGAGGTGGAGGACCTGGAGATCCTGCGCGCCCTGCCGCTCGATCCCGGCCGCCCGCGGGAGACGCGCGTGCGCCTGGGGGAGGACCGGCGGTGGACGCTGGAGAGCCGCGCCCGGCTCGGCGACGAGCCCTGGGGCGTCCACGCGGTGGCGCGGGTCGCCGCCGGCGAGGGGGGTCCGCCTCCCGCGCTGGAGGCGCGCCCGCCCGCGGCCGTGCTGGAGGGTGCGGCGGTCTACGCCGCCGCGGCGCGCCTCGGCCTCGACTACGGCCCCGCCTTCCGGCCGGTCTCGCACGTGGAGCTGGACGGGCGGGACGGCGCGGTCGTGCGCTTCGTGTCGGACGCCCCGGTCGCCCCGGGCCAGATCGTCTCGGCCGAGCGCCTGGACGGCGCGCTGCAGGGCCTGCTGGCCCTAGCGGTCGCCGAGGCGGAAGGCGGGACCGGCGAGAGCCTGCTGCCCGCGCGTCTCGGCCGCATCCGGCTGCATGCGCCCTTCGGCCGGACACCGGCCTGCGCCGCCGTCCGCGTGACCCGTCGCGGCGTCCGCTCCGTGCGGGCGGAGGTCGTGTTGCACGATGCGGACGGCCTCGCCCTGGCCGAGGTCCGCGACGCCTGGTTCCGGCGCGTGCGCCTGCGCGGGGGCGGCGACCTCGCGGCGCGCACCTTCCGCTTCGAGTCCGCCCCGACGCCGCTGGATCAGACGCCCTGGACCGCGGGGCTCTCGCCCGAGCGGCTCGCGGTCGTGGCGGGCGAGGACGCGCCGGACCGCGAGTCCGCCGACCTTCTGGAGGCCTATCTCGTCGCCGGCGCCCATGAGGCGGTGACCGCGATCGCCGGCGCCGGCCCCTTCTCCGGCGCGGACCTGCGGCGCACCGGCCTCCTGGCCGACGACGCCGCGCCGCTGTTCCACGCGGTGCTGGAGCTTCTGGCCCGCCACCACCTCGCCTCCGAGGCCGGCGGCCTGTGGCGGCTGGAGCCGGAACACGGGTTTGGCGAGCGCGCCCTGGTCTGGCGCACCCTGATCGGCGAGGCGCCGGCGCTGTCGGCCGAGCTGGCGCTGACCGCCGACACCCTGGCCGCCCTGCCCCGCCTGTTCCGCGGCGACCCTGAGGCGCCGCGCCCGCCCTCGGCGCTGCTGGAGCAGATGCTGTCCGGCTCGCCCGCCGCCCGGAGCGCCCAGGGCGCCCTAGTGCGGGCCGCCGCCGAGCTCGCCGCCGAGCGCCCCGCAGGCCGGCCGTTGCGCGTGCTGGAGCTGGGCGCCGCGGGTCCCGGCCTGTCAGAGCGGCTGCTGCGGGCGCTCGCCCTGTGCGGGCCAGCCCTGTCCTATACGCTGAGCGACCCCTCGCCCGACGCGGCGGCGCGGCTCGCCCGGCTTGCGGAGGGCCGACCGGAGCTGCGGGCGGAGTGCTGGAACCCGGAGGACGGGACGCCGCCGACGGGCCTGTTCGACCTTGTGGTCTCAGCCTACGGCCTGAGCCGCCTGCGGCTCGGCGCCCGGGGCCTGGCGGCGGTGCGCGGGGCCCTCGCCCCCGGCGGCGTGCTGCTAAGCGTCGAGCCGGAGCCCTCGCCGCTGCTGGACCTGGTGCTCGGCCGCGACCCGGCCTGGTGGTCGGCCAGCGCGTCGCACGACTTTCCGCTCTCGCCGCTCCGCGACGCGGGCCGCTGGACCGGGCTGCTGGCGACCGCGGGCCTGGAGCACGCGGCTTCGGCCCCCGTCGCCGCCTCGCCCTGGGGCGCGACGCTGCTGACCGCCCGCGCCCCCTCCGAGATCGCCGGGGTCGCCGCCCCGCCGTCGCCCTCGCGCTTCACGGTTCTGGGCGACGGCGCGGACCCGCTCGCCGCCGCGCTGCTGTCCAATGGCGGACGCACCGGCCCGCACACGGCGGTCGGCGGCGAGCCGCCCGCGTTCGTGGTGATCCCGCCCGTTCAGGGGACCGTCGCCCTTCGCGGCGGCGCGCTTCTGGAAGCTGTGCGCGGCGTTGCGGATCGCCAGCCCCGCGCGCGGCTGTTCGTGGTCGTCCGCGGGACGGCGCGCGATCCGGCGGAGGCGGCGCTCGCCGGGCTGGTGCGCACCCTGGCCAACGAGCACCCGGAGCTCGACCCGCGGCTGCTGGACCTTGATCCCGCGCTCGGGCCTGAGGTCGCGGCGGCGGCCGTGCTGGCCGAGATCTTGGCGGGTTCGGACGAGTCGGAGATCATCGTCACGACGGAGGGCCGCTTCGCGCCGCGGCTGCGCCAAGGACTCCGCCCCGTGTCGCCCGCCGGCGACGTGCGGCGCCTGGAAGTCGCGCTGCCGGGCCTGCTCTCCACCCTCGGCTGGACGGCCGCCCGGGAGCGGACGCCCGGCCCCGGCGAGGTCGCGATCCGTGTGGAGGCCTCGGGTCTGAACTTCCGCGACGTGATGTGGGCGCAGGGCCTCCTGCCCGAGGAGGCGCTGCTGGACGGCTTCGCCGGGGCGACGCTCGGGCTGGAGTGCGCCGGCGTGGTCACGGCCGTGGGCGAGGGCGTGGACCACCTCGCGCCGGGCGACCGGGCCATGGCCTTCGCCCCCGCGGCCTTCTCGTCGCACGTGGTCACCGCCGCGCACGCGGCCGTGCGGATGCCGGAGGGCATGAGCTTCGCCGAGGCGGCCACCGTGCCCGTCGCCTTCCTGACGGTGGTCTACGCCCTCGGCCGGGTGGCGCGGCTGGAGGCCGGCGAGCGCGTGCTGATCCATGGCGGCGCCGGCGGAGTCGGCCTGGCCGCCATCCAGTTCGCCCAGGCGCGCGGAGCGGAGGTGATCGCCACCGCCGGCTCCGACGCCAAGCGCGAGGTGCTGCGCCAGCTCGGCGTCGACCACGTGCTGGACAGCCGCAGCCTGGCCTTCGCCGAGGACGTGCGCCGGATCACGGGCGCCGCGGGCGTGGACGTGGTGCTGAACTCGCTGGCGGGCGAAGCCATGGAGCGCAGCCTGGGCCTGCTGCGCCCGTTCGGCCGCTTCCTGGAGCTCGGCAAGCGCGACTTCTTCGAGAACACCCGCGTGGGCCTGCGCCCTCTGCGCGAGAACGTGAGCTACCACGCCATCGACGCGGACCGCCTGCCGCTGGCCCGGCCCGAGCTGGCGGCCGACCTCCTGGCCGAGACGCTGCGGCTGATGGAGGAGGGCCTGCTGCGTCCCCTGCCCTACCGCGCCTTCGACCGCGCCGAGGCGGAGGATGCGTTCCGGCTGATGCAGTCCGCCGGCCACATCGGCAAGATCGTGCTCATGGCCGACGGCGCGGCTGGCCAGGCGGCGCCGGCGGCCCGCGAACTGCGCGTGCGCGACGACCGCACCTACCTCGTCACCGGCGGCCTGTCCGGCTTCGGCCTGGCGACCGCCCGCTGGCTGGCCGCCCGCGGCGCGCGGCGCCTCGCGCTGCTCGGCCGTCGTGGGGCTGACACGCCGGGCGCGGCCGAGGCGCTGGACGACTTCGCCGCGCAGGGCGTCCGGGCGGACGCGCACGCCGTGGACGTGTCGGACGCCGAGGCGCTGGCCGCCGTGCTGGCCGCCGTGCGCGCCGGCGGTCCGCCGCTGGGCGGGATCGTCCACGCGGCCATGGCGGTGGACGACGGCCTGCTGCGCGACATGGACGCCGCCCGGCTGCAGACCACCTTCGGCCCGAAGCTGGAGGGTGCGCTCAACCTCGACCGGCTCACCCGGGACGACCCGGTCGAGCTTTGCCTGCTGTTCTCCTCCGCCACCACCGTGCTCGGCGCCCCCGGCCAGGGCGCTTACGTGGCCGCCAACCTCGGGCTGGAGGCGCTGGCCGCTCGGCGCGAGGCGGAGGGCCGCCCCACGCTGGCCGTCGGCTGGGGCCCGATCGCCGACGTGGGCTTCCTGGCGCGCGAGGCCGCGGCGCTGGACGCGCTGGAGCGCCGCCTCTCCGCCACGCCGCTGGCCTCGGCGGAGGCGCTGGACGCCCTGCCCGCCCTGTGGGCCTCGGGATCGCCGGCGGTGACCTACGCCGCCGTGCACTGGGATGCGGCGCGCAAGCGCCTGCCCGTGCTCTCCCGCCCCATGTTCGCGGGCCTGGCCGCGGGCGAGGCGGCGGACGACGGCGACCTCGCCGACCGACTCGCCGGCCTCGGCCCCGAGGAGGCCAAGGCGGTGGTGGTGGAGGTTCTTCTGGAAGAGGTGGCCCGAATCCTGGCCGCCTCCTCGGAACGGGTGGACGCCCATCGGCCGTTGTCTGAGTTGGGAATGGATTCGTTGATGGCGGTGGAGCTCAGGATGACGCTGGAAAGTCGCCTCAAGGTGAGCCTGCCGCTGCTCTCCCTGTCGGACACCACGACCGTCGCCGCCCTGGCGGGGCGCATCGCGTCGAGCCTGGGCGAGGGCGCGGCCGCCCCCGCCGTCGCCGCGGACCTGGCCGCCGCCGCCGCCCGCCTGGAGTCGGCGCCCGAGCCCCGCCTCCGCCCCGAAGCGACGGCGGCCGAGTGAAGCGCGCGGGTCTCTCTCCGGAGGAGCGCGCGCGCCTCCTGGGCCGGGTCGCCGCCCGCGCGGATGCGCCGGTGCGCAGCGATCCGTCGCCGGCGCCCTCCGCGCCGGTGGACGATCTGTCCGACCTCGAGATGTTCGGCCAGATGCAGGTGATGCGCTCGGCCGGGCGGCTCCTCGGCATCGACGATCCGTTCCTGCGCCCGCACGACGGCCGGGCCGGGGCGACCACGATGCTGGACGGGCGCGAGTTCCTGAACTTCTCGTCGTACGACTACCTGGGCCTGAACGGGCATCCGGCGGTGCAGGCGGCGGCCAAGGCGGCCATCGACCGCTACGGCGTCTCCGCCTCGGCCAGCCGCATCGTGGCGGGGGAGCGGCCCATCCACCGCGAACTGGAGCGGCGGCTGGCCGACCTGCACGGGGCGCAGGACGCGGTCGCCTTCGTCAGCGGCCACGCCACCAACACCACCGTGATCGGCCACGTGCTGGGAAAGAACGACCTCGTCCTGCACGACGCCCTGATCCACAACAGCGTGGTGCAGGGGGCGATGCTCTCCGGCGCCAAGCGGCTCGCCTTCCCGCACAACGACGCGGAGGCCTGCGGGCGCCTGCTGGACGAGCACCGCGCCAAGGCGGGCCGCGCGCTGATCGTGGTCGAGGGCGTCTACAGCATGGACGGCGACTCGCCGAACCTGCCCGCCTTCGTGGCGCTGGCCAAGCGCACGCGGTCGTGGATCCTGGTTGACGAGGCGCACTCGCTGGGCGTGCTGGGCGCCACGGGGCGAGGCATCGGCGAGCGCGACGGCGTCAAGGGAAGCGACGTCGACTTCTGGATGGGCACCCTGTCCAAGACCCTCGCGGGCTGCGGCGGCTACATCGCCGGCCGGGCGGAGATGGTGGAGTACCTGAAGCTGACCGCGCCGGGCTTCGTCTATTCGGTGGGCCTGCCCCCGCCGATCGCCGCGGTCGCCCTCGCGGCGCTCGACATCATGATCGCCGAGCCCGAGCGTGTGGCGCGCGTGAACGCCAACGCCCTGCGCCTGCGCGACGGGGCGCGCGCCGCCGGGCTCGACACGGGGCCTTCGGAGGGCGTGGCCATCGTGCCCGTGATCACGGGCAGCTCGATCAAGGCCGCCCAGCTCTCGCAGCGGCTGCTGGAGCGCGGCATCAACGTCCAGCCCATCCTGCACCCGGCGGTGGCCGAGCGCTCGGCGCGGCTGCGCTTCTTCCTCTCCGCCGAGCACACCACCGCCCAGATCGACCACGCGGTGGCGGTCATGGCGGAGGAGTGGGCGCGGCCGGAGCTCGGCGCCTTCGACATGGCCGAACTCGCCGCCCGCCTTGCCGGCCAGGGCGCCGGCTGAGGCTTCACCCCTCGCCGAGCACGTAGGGATCGACCTTGGCGAAGTGCGCGGCCCAGGTGGGCGTACGCCAGTCGGTCATCCGCGCCAGCTGCGCGGCGCGGCGCGGCGAGCCCGGACGGGCGTAATCGCGCACGGCGGCCAGCCAGGCGGGGCCGTCCAGCGGATCCAGGTACTCGGGCGCATCGCCGCCCACCGCGCGCAGAGCCGGCAGGTCGCTGCACAGCACGGGAACGCCGAGCGCGAGCGCCTCGGCCACCGGCAGGCCGTAGCCCTCGGCGAAAGACGGCATCAGCAGGGCGCGCGCGCCGGCCACCAGCCGCTGAACCTCCCCGTCGCTCAGCGGCCCGCGCTCCACGAGATGCGGCTTCAGGCTGGTGCTGCGCTCCAGGACGTCCAGCATGGCCTCGTCGTGCCACCCGCGCCGGCCGACCACGTGAAGCCTGGGCACGGGAGCCTCGTCGGTGGCCAGCGCCGCCAGCCGCCGCCAGATGTTGAACAGCAGCAGGTGGTTCTTGCGCGGCTCGATGGTCGAGACGATCACGAAGTAGGGCTCGGAGCCGCCGCCTGCGTCAGGCGGCGCGGCCTGCCCCTCCGTCGCATGCACGCCCAGGGCCGCTGACACCACCGGGGGCGTCCTGCCCGCGCGTTCGAGGAAGGGCTGCAACGCCGCGCCGGTGTCGTGCGAATTCACGATCACCACGTCCGACAGCTCGGCCACCGTGCGCATCCGCACCGCATGCTTGGCCGCCTGTTCCGGGCGATTGTACTCGGGCAGCTGGATGGGGATGAGGTCGTGCACCAGCGTGATCAGCCGGCCGCCGGTTCTCGCCAGCACGCCCCCGACGGACTTCGGCCGGTCAAGATGATGGTGCGACACCAGCAGATATGTCGTCCGATCCCGGCCCGCGCCGCCCGGGGCGAGCCGCGGGCCCTCGCCGGCGAGGGCTCGCAGGGGCAGCAGCCGACCGAGGTCTACGCCCGGCGCAGGAGCGCCAGACCACAGGCGCTCCACGGCTTCCACGTAGCGCCTCGCCGCCCCAAAGGGCAGGCCGGCGACGAAGCCGGCCGGCGTCATGGCCGCGAACCGCAACCGCGCCTGGGCGGTGTCCAGCAGGTGGCGCGCATAGGCCAGCTCCACCCGGTCGATGCCCGTGGGGGTCGTCCGGTCCGCCCGGGCGATCAGGCGCGAAAGGTCGAGGACGATCTCGCCGCTCATACCGCGACGCCGAGCCCGCGGTAGAGCGCGGCCAAGCGCGCGTCATAAGCGGCCGGCGCAAAGGCGGCGGCCTGCGGCGGACCGCGCCGCGACAGTTCCGCCCGCAGCGCCACGTCACCGTCGATGCGGGCGAGACCCCGTGTCAGCGCCTGCATGTCCGTCGGGTCCACCAGCAGGGCCGCGTCGCCCGCAACCTCCGGCAGCGAGGAGGTCGACGAGGTCAGGACGGGCGTGCCCGCCGCCATCGCCTCGACGACGGGCAGGCCGAAGCCCTCGTACAGCGAGGGGAACACGAGCGCGCGCGCGCACCGGACCAGGGCGTCGAGCAGGGGACGCGGCACGTAGTCCAGCCTCAGCACGCGGCCGGGCGCCGTCGCGCCGCCGCCGCCGCCGCCGCCGAGGGTCAACAACCTGAGCTCCTCGTCCGACTTCCAGGCCGCCTTGCCTGCGAGCACTAGAGGCGTGGCGACACCCGCCGAGAAGTAGGCCTGCAGCAGGCGCGCGACGTTCTTCTTGGGCTCGATCGCGCCCACGAACAGCAGGTAGCCGCCCGGCGTCAGCCCGGCGCCGCGGGCCACGAGCGCCTCGGCCTCTTCCCGCGACGTAGCCGCCGCCGGCTCGACCGCCTGGAAGGTGTTGGTGACGCGGGCGGGGTCTGCGTCCAGCAGCGTGAGGATGTCCCGGCGCGAGCACTCGGAGACGGTAACGATGTGGTCGGCCTGGCGCACCAGCATGCGGGCCAGCTTCAGGTACCGCGCCGTCCGGTCCAGCGTCGTGTACGGCATGCGCAGCGGTACGAGGTCGTGCAGGGTGTAGACATTGCGCGCGCCGACGAGCTCGAGGGCGAGCGGATAGGTCCAGTGCATCACGGCGGGCGGGTCCGCCACGCGAACCTTGAGCCGCCGGCCCGTCGCATCGAAGAAGCCGTGGCTGAGGTGAAAGAGGCGGCGAGCGTTCCAGAGCCGGTCGAACGCGGGCAGCCGCTCTTCGACAGGCGCGGCCACCACGCCTCCGGTGATCGGAACCTCCGGCGCTGGCAGCCCGCCGCCGAGCGACCGGGCCGCCGCGGCCAAGTCCTCTACGCGGCCGGGCCAGCCCCGCCGTGTGCGCGCCTCCGGCGGATGCATCACCGCCGCTTCGCGCACCAGCGCCTGCGCCCGGTCCGGCACGTCGAGCCCGTAGAGCACGTCGACGCCTAGGCCCAGCCTGCGCACGGCTCGGCTGAGGCTCCGTCCGTAGGTGGCGACGCCGGTGCCCTGAGGGAGGGCGAAGTTGTAGCCGTCGAGCCCGATCCGGTCCCGGCCGGCCCGGTCGTCGGGACCACGCGCCATGCGGGGGAGCTACACGGCCGAGCGCCGCTCGCCTAGCCGGTCGCGGCCTCGCCGCGCCTGGAGGGGCTGCGAAGCGCATGTTAGGTCCCCAGACCCAATCCCTCGGCTGAGCATGACGAACGCGCCCGTACTTCCCGACTTTCTCGCCGCGCGCGGCGACCGCACACGAGCGGCCACCGCGCGCGGCGACCGGGCCCGTGCACGCCGGGCATGGGCGGAGGCGGCGGACGCCTACGCCGAAGCGGTGCGCCACTCCCCTGACCGGGCCTCGATCTGGGTCCAGCTCGGGCACATGAGGAAGGAAGCGGGCGACCTTCCGGCAGCGGAGCGCGCCTACGGCCGGGCCCTGCGCCTCGAGCCCTCCAACGCGGACACGTGGCTGAACGCCGCATACTTGCTGAAAGCGCTCGATCGACCCCTGGATGCGGCCCGAGCTTTCGAGCGCGTGTCGATGCTGAAGCCGACCACCCCCGGGCTGGCTGACGAACGCGAGCTTCTCACGGCGCGGGGCTATGCGGCGGACGGGCTTGCCCCCGTCATGGCGGATGAGACCGCCGCGCCGGCTCCGCGACAGGCGGTGCGCCGGGGAGGACGCCTGCGCGCACGGCTGGCCGAGGCGCATGGCGCCCGTGATCGGCGCGACTGGGCCGCCGCGGCCACCGCCTTCGAGGCGGCGCTGGAGCTTGCGCCGAAGAGGGCCGCGCTGTGGGTGCAGCTGGGCCACATGCGCAAGGAGGCGGGCGATCTGGCCGGAGCGGAGACGGCCTATGGGCGCGCGCTGCGACTGGAGCCGGACAGCGCGGACACCTGGCTCAACGTGGGCCTGCTCTTCAAGCTCATGCAGCGGTGGCTGCCGGCCGCAGAGGCCTATGCGGAAGCCGCCCGGCTCGGAGCAGAGCACGGGGATCCGGGTGCGGAGGTCCGGGCGCTGGCGGCCCGCGGCGTCGCACCCGGACCTGTTCCACCGATCGTGGGGGAATGGCGACATGGGAAGGCGCACCCGTCGCGTCGCTCGACTCGCGCCGGTCTTCTCGACGCGGTCATCGGCGGCCCCACAAGGCGCAAGAAGGCGGCCCGCGCCCACGTTGGCGAGGGCGACGCCGCGCGCGACCGCAAGGATTGGGGGACGGCGGCGAAGGCCTACAGCGCGGCGCTCGCCATCGATCCGACCTTGGCGCACATCCATGTGCAGCTGGGCCATGCGCTCAAGGAGGGGGGTCGGTTCGGCGAAGCCGAGGCCGCCTATCGCCAGGCGCTGCGGATGGAGCCGGACAACGGCGATACTTGGCTGAACCTTGGCCACCTTCTGAAGCTGGATGGCCGAGGCGAGGAGGCGGTCGCCGCCTACCGCCAAGCCGTCGAGCGCGAGCCCGAGCGGGAGGCTTGGCGCGACGAGCTCCTAGCCGCCCTGCGCGCGACGACCGCCAGGGCGCCTGATCCCGAACCGTCAGAGGCTGACGTGCAGGCGCCGGCCATCGCCGCCGACCCCCTCCTGCGCCTGGTCCGCGAACTCGGGCGAGGCGGCTCGGCGGCGCGCATGGTGGCCGCCCTGCCCCCAGCGCGCGTGGCGGAGCTGGCCGAGGCCCTTGATCCGCAACCCGCCCCGGCAAGGCCTAGCAACGTCCCGGCGCGGACCCCGACCCCTGCGCCTTCCGCCTCGCCGGACGTCTGGTTCGACGTGTCGGACTTGATCGGCTTTTTCGGCCACTCCCGCCTGCCCACCGGCATTCAGCGCGTGCAGATCGAGACCGTCTCGGCCGCCCTACGCGAAGCGCCGGGCGGGGTCGCGGTGGGCGTGTGCGTCTTCTCTGAGGAGACGTCACGCTGGGCGGCCGCTCCGCCACACCTTTTCGAAGAGCTTGCGCGGCTGGCGCTGCTCGACGCCGACGCGCACGCGCTGAACTGGCGCTTGGCCCTGGGCCGGTTGGAGTTGGCTCTGACCCTCGCCCCGCCTCTGGAGTTCCGGCGGGGAGACATCCTGATCAACCTCGGGGCGGCTTGGTCGCAAGGCAACCAGTACCTGGCGCTGCGCGCCGAGAAGGCGCGCTCGGGCGTTCTCTACTTCCCGTGCGTGTTCGATCTCATCCCGGTGCTCGCGCCCGGCTTCCACGTGGAGGAGCTCGCCCAGGCGTTCCTCGGCTGGCTCCGGTCGGTGCTGGCGCACGCGGACGGGGTCTTCTGCATCAGCCGCCACACGCTGGACGACCTCCGCCGGGCTGCGGCCATGCTGGAGTCGCCGCTGCCCGGCGACCGCGAAGAGGTCATGCCGCTGGACGCGCAGATGAGTCACGACCTGGAAGCGCCGGCCGACCCGGAGGTGCTGCGTCGCCTGGGCCTGACGCCGGGCGGCTTCGTGCTCTTCGTCTCGACCGTAGAGCCGCGCAAGGGACACCTGACCGCTTTCGGCGCCTGGGAGCAGCTCATCGCCGAGCTGGGCGACCGCGCGCCCAAGCTGGTCTGCGCCGGCCGCCTGGGCTGGATGCGGGAGGCCACGACCCTGCGGCTGCAGAGCAGCCCCGCTCTGCGCGACAAGGTCCAGATCGCCTCCGGCCTGTCCGACCGTGAGCTGCACACACTCTACAAGACCTGCGCCTTCACGCTGTACGCCAGCGTCTACGAGGGTTGGGGCCTGCCGGTCACCGAATCGCTCACCTATGGCAAGGTGCCGCTGACCTCCGATCATCCGTCCGTGCTCGAGGCCGGGGCGGGCTTCGCGGAGCTCTTCGAGACGGGCTCGGAACGGAGCTTGGCTGCGGCCGCCTCGCGCCTGTGGACCGACACCGTCCACCGCGGGCGCGCCGAGCAGCGCATCGCCGATGGCTACCGGCCGCGCCGGTGGGAGGACGTCGCAGCCCAGGTCGTCCGGACAGCTTGGCGCTGGCGGGACGACGCCTCCCGCGAGGTCCGAGCGATGGCGCCTTTGCGCCTCCAGCTTGGCCGGCACTATACGCTCGGGCGCAACATCGGGGTGGAGCTGACGGCGTCGGCCTCGGGCGAGGTGTTCAGGCGGGGCGGCGGGTGGCGGCAGCCCGAGGACTGGGGCTGCTGGTCCAAACCGGGAGACTGCATGCTCGCCTTCTCGGCGCCGCCGACGACGGCGGCCCTGCGCGTCTTCATCGGTCTGCGCGCCCCGCCGCCGCAGGGGTGCCGCTACCGGGTGCTCGTCGCCGGCGAGACGATCGGCGAGGGCGCCCTTGCGGCCGACGCGAAGCGCTGGTTCTGCCGCACCCTGCCCAAAGGCGCAGCCGCCTCAGGCGAGGTGACGTTGCTGATCACGAGCGATGCGGAGTGGATGATCGAGCATGGCCCTGAGCCGAGGCTGGCGGGGCTGGGCGTGACCGGACTCATGGTCTGCGAAGAGGGTGACCTGCTGGCGCGCTCCGCCTTCATGGAGGAGCACATGCGCGAGGAGCTGGCGCTGCTCGCCTGATCCGCTCAGCCGGCGGGCCCACCAGCCGGTCCATAACCTGCGCAAGCCCCTCTCGCCACGGACCGGGCCGCCATCCCGCGACGCGCTCCAGCTTCCCGCAATCGAGGCGTGAGTTCGCCGGGCGGGCGGCGGGCGTGGGGTAGTCGGCGGTCGTGATGGGGCGCACCCGGGCGGACGCCCCTCCCCGCGCCGAGCTCGCTGCGAAGATGGCCTCGGCGAAGCCCGCCCAGCTAGCGTCGCCCTGCCCCGCGGCGTGGAAGACGCCCCGAGCCTCTGCCTCGCCCGCGCACAGCCGCCGCCCGAGCCTCAGGCAGGCGCAAGCCACATCGTCAGCCGTTGTGGGGCAGCCGTGCTGGTCGGCGACGACGTCAACCTCCTCGCGGTCTGTCGCCAGCCGCAGCATGGTGCGAGCGAAGTTCGCCCCCTCAGGGCTGTACACCCATGCGGTGCGCACCACCGCCGCCCGGCCATCCGCCGCCTGAACGGCTGCCTCCCCAGCAGCCTTGCTGCGGCCGTAGACGCCGAGGGGCGCCAGCGGGTCGGTTTCCACATACGGCTCGTTCTTCGAGCCGTCGAACACGTAGTCGGTGGAGACGTGCACCAGCGGCGCGCCGTGCGCGGCGCAGGCCGCCGCCGCCCGTCGCGGCAGGTCGGCGTTGAGCGCGAACGCGGCCGCCTCGTCGCTCTCCGCCCGGTCCACCGCCGTGTAGGCGGCCGCGTTGATCACCAAGGCCGGCCGCTCTCGCTCCAGCAGCGGCGCGACGTCCGCGGACGCGAGATCCAGGCGCGCACGACCCGCCATGGACACGAGCCATCCCTCGGCCAGGGCGAGCGCCCGGAGCGCCCTGGCGACCTGCCCCGTCTCGCCGAGCACGAGCAGCCGCAGGGTCATTTGCGCGCCGTCTCCAGCCCGAGGCGCTCGCCGGCGTAGCGGGCGCGCAGGGGCTCCCACCAGTCCCGCCGGGCGAGGTACCAGGCGACCGTCTTGCGCAGCCCGGTGTCGAAGTCTTCCTGCGCCCGCCAGCCCAGCTCTGTCTCCAGCTTGGTGGCGTCGATGGCGTAGCGGCGGTCGTGCCCGGGCCGGTCGGCGACAAAGGTGATCAGCTCGCGGCGAGATCCCTCCGCCCGCGCCCCCGCCAGCTCGTCGACGACGTCGCAGACGGTCTGCACCACCTGCAGGTTGGTGCGCTCGTTGCGGCCGCCGACGTTGTAGGTCTCGCCTGGCCGCCCCTGCTCGACGATCATTGTAAGCGCTCGCGCGTGGTCCTCCACGTATAGCCAGTCGCGCACGTTCGACCCGTCTCCGTAGACTGGCAGAGACTTGCCCTCGAGAGCGTTGAGGATGACCAGCGGGATAAGCTTCTCGGGAAAATGAAATGGCCCGTAGTTGTTGGAACAGTTGGAGACAACCACCGGAAGTCCGTAGGTGTGGAACCAAGCGTTGGCCAAATGATCGCTTGCCGCCTTCGACGCTGAGTAAGGCGACCGCGGATCGTACGAAGTCTTCTCTGTGAATAACCCCTCGGGGCCGAGACTCCCGTACACCTCGTCGGTAGAGACATGCAGGAACCGGAAGGCCGCCTTGGCCTCTCCGGCCAGGCTGCGCCAGTAGTCGAGTGCGGCAGACAGGAGCGTGTACGAGCCGACGACGTTGGTTCGGACGAAAACACCTGGTCCGGTTATCGAACGATCCACGTGGCTTTCGGCGGCCAAGTGTAGCACGCGGTCAGGCCGGTGCTCGGCGAATATGCGTGCCATCGCTCCGGCGTCCGTGATGTCGGCCTGCTCGAAGGCGTAGAGGGGGTTGGCGGCGACCTCGTCGAGCGAGCGAAGATCGGCGGCGTAGGTCAAGGCGTCTACGTTCACCACTTCCTGATCCGACCCAACCAGCTGGCGGCACACGGCCGAGCCGATGAAGCCGGCACCGCCGGTGACCAGATACCTCATCCCCCGTCGTCTCCACCGACGCTGAACGGTGATTGCAAGTCGGCAAGGCACGGCCACCCGGCATCACGCGCATTCACGGTCGTCTTTGCAGCGGCGAGCGGCCAATCCAAGTTCAGCTCCGGATCGTTCCAGAGCAGCCCGCCCTCGCTTTCCGGCGCGTAGAACGCAGTTACTTTATAAAGAACTTCAGCGCGGTCGGTGAGTGTCATGAACCCATGTGCGAAGCCGCGCGGCACGAGAAGTTGGTGCCCGTTCTCGTCGGACAACTCTACTGAAACCGACCGGCCGAACGTCGGCGAGCCCCGACGTATGTCGATGGCGACATCGAGAATAGCTCCGCGCACGACCCGCAGCAGCTTATCTTGGGCCATCGGCGGTGCCTGGAAATGAAGTCCGCGGACTGTGCCTCGACGTGCAGACATCGAGTGATTGTCTTGCAAGAACGGCCGCACGAAGCCCGCTTCGGCGAGTGTGTCGCGATTGTAGCTCTCGTAGAAGAACCCTCGATCATCCCCGAACCGCTTGGGCGTGATCAGCCACACGTCCGGCACGACCTGGGGCGTGATCTCGGTCACAGGAGCTCCCCCTCGCAACGCTTTTGGCCCGGCCTCGCCCGCCTCCGCTCAAGCGCGCTGGCGGATGAAGGTGACGATGCGGTCGATCATGTAATCCAATTGTGCCGACTGCAGGCCGGGGAAGACGCCGACCCAGAAGGTGCGATCGACGATGATGTCGGCATTTACGAGGTCCCCCACCAACCTATGCGGCCGGTCAGTCATGTACGGCTGACGCAGCAGGTTGCCCCCGAACAGAAGCCGCGTGCCGATCTTTTCGGCATTCAGATATCTGACGAGCTCGTTTCGATCGAAAGGCGCATCGCTGCGCAGCGTCAGCAGGAAGCCGAACCAAGACGGATCACTCTTCGCCGTCGGCTCGGGCAGGATAAAAAACTTTTCTAGGCCAGCGTCGCGAAGTCCGGCCTTCAAGTAGTCAAAGTTCGCCCGCCTCGCAGCAACAAATTCGTCCAGTCGGTCAAGCTGAGCCACGCCGACGGCAGCCTGCATGTCAGTGATCTTCAGATTGTAACCAAGATGACTGTAAGTGTACTTGTGATCGTAACCATAAGGCAGATTGCCGAGTTGCCAATCGAAGCGGCGCTTGCAGGTGTTGTCCTGCCCCGGTTCGCAGTAGCAGTCCCGGCCCCAGTCGCGGATACTCTCCATGGTGCGTCGAACCAAAGGGCTGCTGGTGAAGACGGCACCGCCCTCGCCCATAGTTATGTGATGGGCTGGATAGAAGCTAAGCGTGCCTGCATCGCCGAAGGTGCCGACCAGCTTGCCGTCATAGGTCGCACCCAGGGCGTCGCAACAATCCTCCACGAGCCAAAGGTCGTGCTTCTCAGCAACCTTCGTGATCGCGCCAAGATCGAAAGGGTTGCCCAACGTATGCGCCACCATGATCGCTCGCGTGCGTGGTCCGATCGCTTCTTCGAGCTTACTCACGTCGATATTGTAAGTCGGAATTTCCACGTCGAGGAAGACGGGGATTAAGCCGTTCTGGAGCGAAGGATTCACCGTCGTCGGGAAGCCCGTGGCGCAGGTGATCACTTCGTCGCCAGGCTTCAACGCACGGTCACCATGTATGTGGCTGGTGAGCGCAGTTAGCGCCACTAGATTCGCGGAAGAGCCCGAATTAACAGTGAGCACGCCCTTGCGAACACCAAGGTACGCTCCAAGCCGCTCCTCGAACGCGGCGTTGAAGCGACCGGACGTAAGCCAAAAGTCAAGTGACGAGTCGACCAGGCTGGCAATGTCCTCGCCGCCGTAGACTTTGCCAGAGACCGGCACGCTGGAAACACCAGCCTCGAAGGTCGGCGGCGAGTGTGCCAGTCGCGCGTACTCGCGGGTTAATTGCAGGATCTGCACCCGCAACGCCTCCGCATCTGCACTGTCGTCGCCGCGGCGCTTCTGTTCAGACTGAGCGCGGGGCTTAAAGTTCAGTTCGGTCACTGAGGTTCCTCCGCCGGCTATTCGCCGTAGTAAAGATACGTCTTCAGGCGGTGAAACCGCTACGAGCTCACTACCAAATATTCCAGGGCGCCTTTCCCGACTCCCAAAGTTCGCGAAGCATAGTTACGTCACGTACCGTGTCCATGCATTGCCAGAAGCCGTCGTGTGGATAGGCGGTAAGCTGCGACTGCGCCGCTAGCTTTTCCAGCGGAGCCCGCTCCAAGATCGTAGAGTCGCCGTCGATGTAGTCGACGATCTCGGGCTCTAGCACCATGAAGCCGCCGTTCACCCACCCTTCCCCTACCTGCGGCTTCTCGTCGAAGCTGCGGATGTGGCCATCCTTAATTGTGAGGCCGCCGAAGCGTGCAGGCGGCCGCACCGCCGTTATGGTGGCGCGCTTCCCCGCCGCCCTGTGACGCGCGATCAGCTCCGGAACATTTATATCGGCGACGCCGTCGCCGTAGGTGGCTAGGAAGGGCCGGCGACCCAGAAACTGCGCCGCGCGCTTAATTCGGCCGCCTGTCATGGTGTCGTGACCCGTTTCGAGCAGATGGACGGTCCACGTCTCGCCCAACTCTGGCTCATGCATCCTCACCTTCCCGTCGCCGAGCGTGATGGAAAAGCTGCCCTGGCGAGCGCGGTAGTTGAGGAAGAAGTCCTTGATGCTGTCGCCCTTGTAGCCGAGGCAAATCACGAACTCGGTGCAGCCGTAGTGGGCGTACACCTTCATGATATGCCAGAGCAGAGGGTGACCACCCACTTCCACCATCGGCTTCGGCTTGACCTCGGTCTCCTCGCGCAGGCGAGTGCCAAGGCCGCCGGCCAGGATCACTACGGGAAGGTGCATGCCGCCTCAATGCGCGGTTGAAGGAGCCGGCTAGGAGCACGGTCCCTGGCTTTTAAAGGGGCTCATTCTATACGCAACTGGCAGATGCGGCTTTATTAGATCGGCCGACTCCGTCCCGCGGCGGCCAGAAGCTAGGAAGCCGCGCTCGCGCTTAGCTGAACTCAAGCGTGCAGGCTCATCGGCGTGTCCGCGCGGGAGGCCCCTCGCCCATCGAGGCCCGACTGGCGAATGTCAGCTGGCCCATGTTCAGGCTCTTTCAGCCACAGTCGTTGCGCGGCGGCGGCCAGCTCCGTAATGTGGCTCCACGCCCGTTCGCGCACGGCCCATGCGGGCGCCATGAAGGCACCGCCAACTGCCACCACATTGGCCTCTCGGCGGTAGGCGGGAATACGTGCGGCAGTGATGCCGCCCGTGCAGCAGAAGCGCGCGGCCGGGAACGGTCCGGCCAGCATGCCCGGCAGCTGCGGCCCCCCAAGCAGTTCCGAGGGAAAGACTTTGAGAAGTTGGAATCCCGCTTCCATCGCCTGCAGCACCTCGGTGGAGGTGGATACCGCTGGCATGAACGGGAGCTCGACCTCTAGTGCGGCATCAAGCAGCCGCTGGGAGAAGCCAGGCGAGACGGCAAAGGCAGCACCCGCCGCGACTGCGGCTTCCAGGTCGGCGGGGCTCAGCACCGTGCCGGCCCCCACCTCACATTCCGGCACCTCGGCCCGGATAGCACGGATTGCATGAAGCGCTGCGGGCGTGCGCAAGACGATCTCCACCATGCAGAGCCCGCCGGCTGCCAGCGAGCGGGCCAGCGGAACCGCCGTCTGGACATCGTCGATAGTCATCACTGGAATGACCCCGGCTGCGGCCATGCGTTCCGCAAATTCAACATTGCGCGCTGTAGTCATGCCTCGGCAACCGTTCCCATTCATCTCCAACGCCTGACCACGCCCTTGGATGCGCCGACTTTAATCACGGGGCTGCGCACGAGCGCCCTCATCGCGCCACGCCCCTATTTCGATCTCGCCGGCCGCCCGTGGAGTCCTGCTTCCTGGAGAACTGGGCGAAATGAGTTCGACTGTCACCCGGCCCGCCTACCATTCCTGGCCGCAGTCAGGCACAGACGCCCGCAACGTCGAACGGGGCTTTGGTCCGGCTCGACACCTTCGTCGAGACCCGCGCCGCCTCCGCTCCCGGTTCATTGCTGGCAATACATCGGGTTTGTTTCGGTCAACGCTCGCGCTTTCGCTCAAGCCTGTCTCGAGCACCGCATCGCCGACCACCGCTGGCCGGGCCGTCTGGGCTCGACTTGGCTTTGGCGCGGCACCGGTGCTCGACGGCTCGACGGCTCGACGGCTCGACGTGACAACGCCTATTGGTTGGAACGACGGTGACGATGACGCCGAATGCGGGGTGGCGCGCCTGTGAGCTCCTGCCAGGTGAGACTTGGCACGCTCACAGGCATTGGTCGCCTTGCTCGCCTTAGCCGCTTAATGGGCCGAGCCTTCGCTTCGTGCGCAGCGACAGCGGGGCACGATCGCTGGACGTTGGCGGGCGGACACACCTCCCGCATCTAGCCCGAAGTGTCTTATGGCGCGGCCGGTTGGCGCCCCTCGGCCCTGGCGTCTCACGTGCTACGGCGCGCTCTGATCGGCGGGGTGCGCCTCCACCGTTTGGCGGCGGCGGGCAAGCTGGTTAGGAGACGCGCTCCATCCTCCGGCCAGCGTGCCGCCCTGTCTGGAGATCCACTATGCCACCGTGGTTCGCGCCTCAGCGTTTGGTGGTCACCGGCTCCACGGGTTGGCTGGGGCGTACCGCTTTGGCGCTGTCTCGGCGCTGGTGGGGGGGCGAGGCGGACATGAAGGTCACAGCCTTCGGGTCGCGGGAGGGGAGGGCCGAAGTGCCGGGCGGCGGCTTTGCAATTCGCCCCCTGGCGGAGATCGGAGGCTGTAACCTGTCCGACGCCGCCGTCCTGCACTTCGCGTTCCTGACCAAGGACCGGCTGGCGGCGGGCGATGAGGCGGGGTTCCTCGCCCAGAACATGGCGATCGACGAGGCGGTGTCCTCCGCCGTCCGTCGCTCGCCGCCTGCCGGCCTGTTCGTGGCCTCGTCGGGGGCAGCCCGAATTGTGCAGCAGGGAGGCGGCGATCTCTACGGCTTGATGAAGCTCGTGCAGGAGCAGCGGTTCGCGGCGCTGAGGTCCGAGCTCCCCGGCGTCGCCGTCCTGGTGGGCCGGGTCTGGAGCGTCGCGGGTCCCTTCATCAACAAGCCGGGCGCCTATGCGCTCGCCGACTTCCTGCTCCAGGCGAAGCGGGAGGGAAGGATCCGGGTCGCGGCGACATCGCCCGTCTACCGCTCCTACCTGCATGTCGAGGATCTCGTGACCGTGGTGCTGGCTACTTTAGCCGCTTGCCGCCCGGTGCCGTCGGGGGCGATTGACCTGGCGGGCTCGGAGACGGTGGAGATGGGCGATGTGGCCTACGAGGCGGCCCGCGCCACCGGGCTGGACCGTTCAGACATCGAGCGAGGTCCCGTCGACCTTGCAAGGCGAAGCGTCTATGTCGGCGACCCCACACTCTTCCGGGACCTTGCCCTGGCAGCGGACGTGCATCCCCGCTCGTTCCGCACGCAGGTCGAAGACACCCGCGCTTATCTTGATGAACGGAGTATTTTAGCTTAGCTCCCTACTCTGGCGATCCACGAAGGCAAACCCTTCGGCCGGTCAAACATCAAAGCTAGGAAGACGGCTTGGCCCGAGCGAAGTCTGTTCTCTTAAATGCGAACTGGCCAAGTGGCGGTTTGAGCGGGGAGAGCCTGTATAGCGATCTGAACACCAACGTAGGCAACGGCTACATCAGCGCCGCCTTCGCGCGACGTGTGAACCTGGGGTCGCAGGACATTCGTTTGGCCAATAACCTCTGGTCGGGACGATCCCACGCCACGGAGGTCGAGCGCGGCGCATCAGGTTGCGAGTGGGCCTTCCTCAACCTACAGGATCAGCTCAGGCTGTCCTTCCCGCCCGAGATCTACGAGGCCGCCTTGGAGACCCTGGTGGCGCTCCCGCCCGAGACGCGGTTGGTCATCTTCAGCCTCAGCGCCAACGAAGTGGGAGCTTCAGAAAGAGTCTTCATCGAGGCGCTAGCGAGGCCGGTGCGGGCCTTCTTCGACTTCCTCGGCGAGCGTGCATTCTCCATCGGCGTCCGCGGCGAGATCTCGGGCTCAGTACTGCGCAGGATGGGTCTGCACAATGTCGTGGTGGCCGGGTGTCCAAGCTATTTTGACTGCGGCACGCGCAGGATCGTGGCTCCGGCGGTGCCCGGCGACCATCGGGTCGCGGGCCTGACGGGCTCGTTCCGTGCGCCCGCGCTGGATGATGCCGTGCTCTACCTGCAGGGCGGGGCCGAGTGGCCGCTCGTGCAACTACTGCACGAGACCCCGTCCGAGTGGCGTTCTGGCGGCGGCCCGAAAGCGGCGCCGGGCGCGACGGTAGCCCCGCAGGACCTTCTGGCCGCTGGCCAAGGTCGCGCCAGGTTTTTCACTGACATCGCCGCGTGGAGCGCCGACCTGCGCGACACCTGCGCGGTCGTATGCGGCACGCGCCTGCACGGCGCCATCGTGGCGCTGAACGCGGGCGTGCCGGCCATCGTCACCAACGGCGACGTGCGGGCGCGAGAGACCTGCGAGCTGTTCGGCATCCCCTGGCGGCCCGACCTGATGGCGGCGGAGCCGAGACTGGAGGATTTGGCGGCCATCAGCGATCCCGCCGAGCTCAATCGACTGTATCCGGAGCGGTTCGCGACCTTTGAGGCATGGGTCAAGCCCTTTGAGCAATCGCGGGGGAAGCGGGATGCCGGGATGAACATGCCCCAGGGTCCCGCGCGTCGTCCCCCGGACGAGATCATCGCACGTGCAATGACGCGGCTGGCGGGCAACGCGCCGCTGGCAGCGGCGGCGTTGGCCGCCTCCCCGAGGGTCTCCGCCGCAGCGCTCGAGGATGTCGTCGCCAACCTCCTGGCTAATCCCGCCTTCGAGGCAGGATGGACAGGGTGGACTCCGCTGTCACGCAACGCCGACGCCTTTGCATGGCGTCGACGCTACGGCCCTTCCGGCTGGTGGATCGAGCTGCGGGAGGACATTGGTCCCGATGCCGATCTGGGGCTCTGCTCGGAATGGGTCGAGGCGCGCCCAGGCGAACCGCTCGCCCTATCCCTCGATCTCGCCCTCTTCTCCGCGGTCGAGGGCGGCCTTAATGCCGACCTCGAATGGCGCGACGCGTCAGGTCAGACTCTCGCCTACTCCGCCCCAGTGCAGGCCGGCTCGCCGGTGTTCCGGCGGGCGTCCGCGGTCTTCACCTGCCCTGCCGGCGGCGCGGCCGCCAGGGTGCGGCTGTATGTGTCGAATCTTACGCTCCAGCGCGGACAAGGTTGGGCGGCGGCGACGCGCGTAAAGCTTGAACGGAGCGATCGCCCGTCGGCCTTCAGCCTGCCGTAACCGCCCGAGGCTAAGTCTCCTCCAGCGTCGGGATCAACATGTTGTCTTCGAGTTCGGCCCTCGGTAGGAAGGGGAATAGGTCTTCAAGCGGCGCAGAGATCATCCGCCCATCGTCGAGCTTTTTGGAAGACAACTTCGGCGAGAATTGTTGACGTTTGTCGAGCATCACCTCTAGCAGCTGAGGTCCTTCCCCTGCTAGGGTCGCTGCGATAGCACCATCCAAATCCTCGTGACGCTCCGCTCGGCGTGACGGGATGTCGAAAGCGCCGGCTAGCCTTCGAAAATCCGGAAAATGCAGCGCTGATTCCGGTCCGCAGCCGACAACATTGTCTGGAAAGTAGTTCTGCTGGGTCTGCCTAATGGAATGGTAGCCATCGTTGTTAAGCAGGAAGACCTTGATAGGTAATTGGCGGCCGGCGATCGTCGCGAGCTCTTGGATGTTCATCATGGCCGAACCATCGCCCGCCAGGCAGATCACGCGCCCCCGCGCCTCCGCGCCTCCGGCGTAGAAAGCGCCAATTGCCGCCGGCAGGTCATAGCCCATGGAGGCAGATCCGGAATTCGTGTAAAGTCGTTGCCCCTGCTTGAGGACCGCAGCCTGGAAGGTGACGACGCACGCCGTGCCGTCGGCCGTAACAATTGTATCGCCTTCTTCCAGGTGATTGAATAAGCGCTCGACGAAGACATAAGGGTTCACCTTCTCCGCGCCGGACCTATACTCCGGCAGAACCGTCGGATAGCGAGCGACCCGATCCCGGCACCAGCGTAGATACTTCCCATGCGCCGCCGTCGGCCGGTACGCGTTTGCCGCGTCCTCCATTGCTGGCAGGAAGGCCTTCAGGTCGGCGCAGATGGGCAGGTCAACGTCCAGCGTGGGCTTAGCCAGCTCTGCGGGATCGACATCGACCATGATGAGCTTGCCGCCCCGCGCGAAGCTCTGCCAGTTGTAGCTGATCTGGCGGATATTCAGCCGCGAGCCGAGCACAAGGACCGCGTCGGCATTCTGCACGGCGAAATTGCCGCCGCGATTGCCGATGGTGCCCGGACGGCCCGCGTAGAGGGGGTGGTCATCGGCGATAAGGTCGTGGGCGTTCCAGCATGTGGCTACGCCGATGCCGAGCTTGTCGATCAGCCGCAGGAACGCCTCGTAGGCACCCGACGCGCGCACGCCTCCCCCCGCCATAATGATGGGGCGCTGCGCCGCCGCCAGCCGTGCAAGTACCTCGGTCGCGAGGGCGGGCAGCGCCGACGCCGCCGCGGGCTGCGGAAGTCCGGCCGGCGCACTGGGTGCTTCTGGAACGAAACCTTCCAACGTCTGGGGATCAATCAGTGCGCCCTGGACGTCGATAGGAACGTCGATCCAAACCGGCCCGGGTCGCCCCGTAGTCGCGAGGTAAAACGCTCTCTCCACGACGCGACGCACGTCCTCCGGCTCGTCGAGCACCACGGCGAGCTTTGTGACACCGGAGGCCATCCTAACGATGTCAACTTCCTGATCGCCCAGCTGTCGCAGGGGCAGGTCATAAGAGCGAACCAGCGTTTCGCGCTTCACCTGGCCGGACACGACAATCATCGGGACCGAGTCCGTCCAGGCGCCGAACACGCCATTTAGCGCGTTCACACCGCCCGGCCCGGTGGTGACGTTCACGAGGGCGGGGCGCCCGCAGTATCGCGCGTAGCTTTCCGCCGCCATGGCGGCTGATTGCTCGTGGTGCGTCGGGATCAGGCTGAAACGCTTCTCGCGCCCGAACGCATCGTTCAGGTGCATGGCCCCGCCACCGGTCACCAGAAAGCAGTGACGGATGCCGAAGTCGCCCAAGCGTTCGGCGATGTAGTCACCGACACGCATCTTAGAGGTCATTTGCCGAAGCGGCCCTTCAACATGTCGATACGCTTCACGTCCTCTTGCGAGATCCTGCGGTAGTATTCTTGCTTGTTCATCAGCCAGTTCAGCTCGAACATACCGGCATTGTCGAGGCCGGCCTCGATGTTGGCGCTGTCAGCGGCGGCCCCGTCGTAGACCACCTTGCGAGTCTCGAAGCGGTCCAGCCGCACGCCGCGGAACTCCCGGAGCGCTTCGATCGACTCCTGCGCGACCGACCCGCCGACAACCAGAGGCAGGTTGTGCTCCGCGCAGTGTCGGGCCGCTGTGAGCACGTCATCGGTAATACGCCGCGCGTTGACGTCGCCCCGCGCCAAGCCGCAGGATAGCGTGTAGTCGACCCGCCCGAACACAACGCCCGCACCGCCGGACCTGGCGGTCCCGATCATGTCGGGGAACGCCTTCAGCGTACCTTCCGTCTCAAGATTGAAGAGAAATTCGGTGTCGGTCCGTTCGTCCTCGTCATATACTTTGCCAACCGCTTCCATGTACTTGGACAAGGCGTAGCGGGACTCGACCATCGGTGCGATAACATAGTCGATGCCGTAAAGCTTCGAAGCCAGGAGGTCGGTCACCGCTTCCGCGCCGCCGATCTTCAAAGCCACCTTCAGGTCGGCCTTGCGCGTGATCTCCAGCAGTCGCAGGAACTCATCGGGACGTGTTCCCTCCGCCTCGAATTCGGCCTTGATCGCAACGAACCCAAACTCATCGCGGCCACGACGGAGGATGTCGAGCATGTTCCGCTCTACTCTATTCATGCCGTCCTCTTGAGGATTGTCGGAACCTTGCGCGGGCATACAACCGCAATTCGGGGGTCCAGGCCGGAGACTTTCGCATAGAGAAGCGCCCTGCCCGGGTCAAGCTTCGCTCCGGAACATCCCGCCGCACCCGCGGACAGCCCGGGCGCGAAGCCCCTTACCCGCGCCCGAGGATGGATCGCCGACCGCCGACGGGCGAGCGCCCCTCAGCTTGCCCGTGCATGAGGAAGTGTTCCAGGCCGAATCGCAAGCCGGCGCCCGGCTCAGCGATGGCCAGGGCCACGTCCGGGTTGGCGTCGAGGTACCTCTGCTCGGAGAAACGCGGCCCCGGATCGTGCCGGAGCTTGAAGCCGTACAGCATGTAGTGGTGGAGCCCCGAGACGAGCCTGCCCTTACGGATCATCTCCTCGGCATCAGGGTAGCGCAGCAGGTACCAGGGCTCGTCGAACCAAGCGTTCGGGCTGCGCCCGGCTCGCGAACCCACGCTCTCGAACTCCGCCAGGAGGTCATGGGCTTGCGGCCGGCTCTCCTCCCCGAGCAGGACCGCCTGCTGCGCGTACCAAACGGGGTCGAACAGCACTCGGAATTGGCGCAGCAACCCTGAGAACTCGCCTTGAGCCCCCCCGTGGGGAAGCAGGGCGAGCGGCGCGATCGGGGGCGCGACGGGCGGTGCGATCAGAGCCGGTGCCGCCTCCGCCGGCCGGCTGATCGTCAGCATCCGCTCTCCGATCAAGGCGAGCACCTCGCGCTGTGCGACCGCCTCGGAATGAAGGCGCTCCACGCCCGCGCCCAGCTGTCCCAAATGGTCCCTGATGGTGCGCAGCTCGGAGGCGACGCCAGCGGCGCGCGTCTCTGCGATGCGTTCCTTGTGTGCGGCCTCCGCAACACGGCCGTCGGGAAGGCGCGCCTTGAGCGCCTCCAGGTCGCCGTCGATGTAGATGAACGGCGCAAGGTCAGGCTCGCTCAGCTGGCGAAGGTGCTCGGACACAAGGTCCTTCGCGTGCCTATACACCGCCCAGTATCGGCCATGTAGGTCATAGATCTCAAATTCCCCGCAGATGCACGTGAGCATCGTGACGAAGATGAAGTTACTAGCGTATTCATTGTACAGCATGTCCAGCTTACCCCACTGTTCGGGCCAGACTGGCTTCGAGCGGTGCAAGGTCTCGAAGATATCCCTGGCGCACCAGACGACCTCCCGCGCCAAGGGATCCGAGTCAAAGATGAAGCCGACCAGCTCCTCGAACTCTGCGGGCGTCAGCCGGTTGCGAGCGTTGGTCGTGCCGCCCATGATCTTGAGTTGGTTGACCAGCTTGTCCGCAATCACGCAGATCGGGCGGAAGAAGAAGTGATCGTTGTTGTCCAGCAGGGTGCCGAGATAGCGCGGCGGCACCACGCGCTTGCGGATTAGGTACTTTAGCTGCTTAATGAAGCCGAGCGTCCAGAAATACTCGTCGAATACCTGGAGGATCTCAGCGCCCTTCCTCCAATGCTCAACATCACGGTAGGTGATCTGGTAGTAAACCAGAGACTCGGACACGAGCAGGCAGCTGTCGGCGGAAAAGCATTCTAGGTAGGCTGTGACGTGCGCATAGATCGGAGACGTCGACTTGATCAGCCCGTCGAGGTCGTAATTCTGGACCCGGTCGGTCCGGAGGATCTGACCAGATATACCTGCGATGGTGAACCAGAAGCCCAGTTTAGATGTGAGCTGGAGGAGGTTTGTTGGATGTGAGTAGCTCGTTATAAAGAAGTTGCTGTAGTGTGTCGCTTTCATCTTTTCAGAAATAGTCGAGAAGTTGAACACATAGAAGGCGTGCTCGCGCCTTCTCAGCAGTTCCATCACCCTGACGAACGAGTTCTGATTCGGTATATCGTCTACGCCCAACGCCCAGGTGTAATAACCCCGACATTCATTAAATGAGCGAAAGATATTTTCTTCCGCCGTCTTCTTATGCAACGCGTGGTTGACGATCCGCAAGTTGGGCACCTGCTTGAGGAAGGAACGAGCAACGCTTAGCGTATTGTCCGTCGACACGTTGTTGCAGACGACGATCTCGATGTCGCTCAGCAGCTCAGGGTGCTCGCGGAATATAGTGCGAAAGACGGTAAGCAGGCTGGAGAGAAAGCGACCGCCGTTGTAAACTGGGATCATCACCGTCAGGAGGGGCCGATCCTGTTTCCCTCCCTCGATTGGTGCGGCGTCGGCCGGGTCCGCTTCCACGAGCGCTCGCCCCTTCTTGCTCCCCGCGGCCGCTTCGCCGCGCGACGGGTCAACAGGGACCTCGCGCGGCGCGCCCGGTCGGACGGCGTCCGCGCTCTGGTCGGCGTGCGCGGCACAGTCAATTATCGTGGTCATGTGCGCCCTCCATCAGGCGCCGCGACATTGGCGGCTTGGCATAGCCGCCTGGCCCATGTCGCGGATCGCAAGGGCCGAGTCTGCGAAGACGGCTGTGCGGTTTTCCGCCGCTACTCGCCGTACACCGCCCAGGCGGCGTACGGCTGATGCGGGAAGCGGCGCAGCCTAAGGTTGTTCAGCCCTAAGACTTCCTGCACTGCTTGCGTCTCTCCGGGGAAGTGGGGGCAGTTCAATTCGTCGAACACCAGCACCGAACCCTTCGTCAGCCGTGGCAACACCGCCGCGAGGGCCGTTTTGGTCGGGCGATAGATGTCCATGTCGAAGATCGCCAAGGAAATCACCGCGGCGGGGTTCTCCGCAAGCCACGTCTCGAGCGTGACTTCAACATCGCCCTTGACTAGTTCGAACTTCTTGATGTGCGAGATCGGCGAGAATTGCTCGTGTAGCGTCAGCAGTTGCTCGAGCTCCACCTCGTAGCCCGCCTCTACCGAATAGTCGCCCGGACTGGACCGACCGCCGTCCGCCGCGTCCACGCCTGGGAAGCCGGAGAAGGTGTCGAAACCGATCAGTCGCCGGGAGTGATTGAAGGGCTCGTAGATGCCGCGCAGGTTCATCAGCACCGAGAGGCTGCCTCCCCAGTGGACGCCAAACTCGCAGACGACCCCGGGAACGTCCAGGATCTGCTTATACAGCATGTCCAGGTAGATTACGCGAGAGATGACCTGACGCTTTAGGAACCTAAGCGCATGGTAGTTCCACTGAGGGCCGGTCTTGGATATCCCCTGCTCCGCAAGGGCCCTGATGGCGGCGTCGTGATCGGCCTCGGCGTCGTTACGGCCCGTGAACTCTCCACCGAGCTTCTTAACTTGATCCACGGCCACCTGATGCTCCTACCAAAGTCTCGAGAGTCGTTGTTGAACGCGGGAGATCCCGCTTTGGCTTGCGGTCGCCTCGGCAGCTGACGGGCCGTCGAACGCGACGGCGTAGGCGGATGGCGTCTAGGGCGAGGTCAAAGAAGGGCCATCCGCGCCCGCTCGAGCGGCCGCAGACCCTCCAGCGCGCAGGGAAGATCGTCAATCGCGGCGATTGCCGGCGCCGCACGCCAGTCGACGTCGGAGCCGGCGGACGGATAGCCATAGCTGGCGCGGACGAACGCCATGCCGGCGGCGTCGGCCGCCACATGGTCGGTGTGGCTGTCGCCGACGTAAGTCGAGGACGGAGCGGAGGCGCCCATGGCCTCCAGACACACGAAGAGTAGCGCCGGGTCCGGCTTCAACTGCGCCTGACCGTTGTCGGCGGCCACGATCTCGAAATAGCTCAGGATCCCCGTCGATTTGAGGGCTCCTACGGCCAACAGCTCGGGCTTGTTGGTGCACACGCCCATGCGCCAGCCGGTGGCGGCCAGCCGCCCCAGCGTGGCCGCCACGCGAGGGTAGAGGCAATTGGGCGTGTGGCCCGCCTGAGCATAGCGCCGACGGAACTCCGCCAAATCCTCGGCCTCGTCGCGCGCGGCCGCTCCCAGGCCTCCGTTGACGATAGCGCGACCGCCGCAGTTTAGCAGCGGGTGCAGTTCGTTCATCCCGACCGGCGGGCATCCGCGGTCGGCGAGCATCTCTCCGAGGACTGATCGGATCAACTTAGCGCTGTCGAGCAAGACCCCGTCCAGATCGAAGAGAAGTACGCCGCGAGAACCCATTACCACTCCAGCCGGCTGAGCCGATCCACAACGTCGCTGCGGTCGCAACGCCGCGAGCGCCGGTCGCCCTGCCGCTACGCTGCGCTATCATGATGCGTTACGCTCGCCGGGGGCAAGCAGAAAGCCTCGCGGTCTTGCCGACAGCTCCCGTATCGCCAATTCACCAAGCTCAGAAGCCGAGCAATGCATCAATCTCGGCCAGGGTGCGCTGCCGAGGCGAGGCGCCGGCGAGCACGTCCCGGCTCCAGTCGACCACCGCGGCGACGGCCTGCCGGTTGGTGGTCAGCGGCCCCCAGCCCAGCTCGATCTTGGCCTTGGTTGGGTCCACGCGCAGCAGACCCGCCTCATGCAGCCTGTGCGCCTCGTCGCCGAACTCGACGGTGAGAGCACCTGGCCATGCCGACTGAAACACCTCCACGATCTGGGCCACCGGCAGCTCCTCGCCCGGGTTCGGTCCGAAGTTCCAGCTGTCGAAGCCGCTCCACTGCGTGCGCTCCGCCGCCGTCTCGAGCGCGAGCAGGTAGCCGCACAGAGGGTCCAGCACATGCTGCCACGGGCGTACGGAATGAGGATTGCGGATCCGAATAACGTCGCCCGACGACGCGCCCCTGACTAAGTCAGGCAGCAGGCGACGGGCCGCCCGGTCACCTCCACCGATGACGTTGCCGGCGCGGAGCGACACCACCCGCGCGCCCGTCTCGAAGAAGCTGCGGGCGAAGCAGCAGGCGACGAGCTCGGCTGCGCCCTTGCTCGCCGAGTAGGGATCGTGGCCGCCCATGGCATCCAGCTCGCGATACGGCCAGACGTGCTCGCGATTCTCGTAGCACTTGTCGCTGGTGACGATGCCCACGAGCGCGAGTCCAGGGCAAGTCCGGGCGGCGTCCAGCAGGTTCGCCGTGCCCATCACGTTAACCGCCATGGTGTCTACGGGCTCGGTGAAGCCGACCGTCACTATGGACTGCGCGGCCATGTGGATAACGGCGGAGGCGTCGGTGCGCCGCATCGCCGATCCCAGCTGGTCGCGATCACGGATGTCGCCCCGCACGTCGTGGCAGAGGTCATGCAATCCTGCGAGGTCGAAGAGGCTGTCTTCCGAGACGGGCTCGGGCAGTGAGAATCCGTGCACCTCCGCCCCCAGGCGGTGCAGCAGAAGCGTCAACCAAGCCCCCTTGAAGCCGGTGTGGCCTGTCAGGAAGACTCGCCGCCCGGACCAGAACCTTTGCGAAGGGGCTCTCAAATTGTGACTCCGTCAAACGAATGTCCAGGCGTCGACCGTGGCAGCAGGACGCGGTCGGCGCCCGCGCGAACCCGAAGGCCGCGCGCGACGTTCGCCAGCAGGGGCGTGCGCATCCGGAACCCCGCCCTTCCGTCGCCACCCGCCAGGCGCAGGACATCGGGCCGAGCCTCGCCCGTCACCGTCTCGACGAGCACGCGGCCGTATTGCGAAACCTCGATCTCCACGGGTCTGAGCGGGGCGTTGAGATCCAGGGCCCACCCCGTCACGGTCTCCGCTGCGACCTCGTCGACATGGCCCCTGATATCGCTCCGCAACGAGAAGTCCAGCACGGCTTTGGAGAGCCGGCGGACGGGAAGACCCGACGCCTCGATGCGCGCGGTGAAGGCGTGGTCGGCGATCACGGCCGCATGCACGGCCGGCCAGTTCGGAGCAGCCCGGACCTTCTGTGCGGCCTGCCGCAGCAAGGGCACGCGGCGCTCGATCCAGGCCTTCAGCGCCTCAAGGCTGTGGACCACCGTGAGCGCCGGGCGTGGAGCGTCGCCGGTCAGGCTGCGCTTGGCCAGGAAGGTGAACTCGTCTGAGCGAAGAACTACGGAGAACAGCGCGTCGAGGGACGTGCCGCAGTTATCCCGGAAGACGCGCTCGCCCTCCACCTCCCGGCCAAGGAACAGGTTGTAGCAGAAGGCCACGTCCACCTCGTCAGCCAGCGAGGAACTCTCGGGAGCGGCCGCGGCCTGCCGGATCTCCACACGCCGCGGCGTCGGCATGGGACATAGGCTTTTGCGCGCCCGCGCCAGGTCGGACGTGGCCCGCGCGAAAGCCTCCACCTGGCCGCGAGCCCGCGCGATGGCCGCGAGGTACGCCTCGCGGAACCGCGGAAGCTCAATCCGGGCGGCGTCCAGCGAGGCGGGGTCGTCCGCCTCGGTCACGCCCCAGCCGCCATGTTCGTCGGCCGCGATGAGTTCGTGGAAGAAGCTGTTCCTGCGCACCACCACTACGCAGCCGCACAGTAGCGCCTCCGTACCGAGCGAAGTATTCTCGAAGATGTAACAGTGGGTGGAGGAGCGGAGCAACTCGCGGATCGCCTCGGGCGAGGGCGCATCGGGTCCGGAGCGGGTAATCACCACGGCGTCCGCCAGATCCGGCGGAATCCTCTGGCCGTGCTCCTCCACGTACTTGCCCGAATACACGCAGGCCCCCGTGCGCTCCCGCGGGGGTCCGGGCGTCCAGAAGTCTGGGTCGCTGGCGGGCAGGTGGACGACCCCGTCGCAACGGAGGAGGCCCCTAGCCAGCCTCTCGGAGTAGGCGATCACGTGGTCGGCCTGCAGCTCGGCAGGCCCGCCGAGCAGGCCCGGGACGTTCAATACATAGACGACGTCCACACCCACGGGCGCGGGCTCCAGCACCTCGGGGCGGATGCACACCGGCGTGCGGCCTGCCTTGAAGTGCTCGGTGCTTAGCCGTTCGGTGAGGGGCTTGAAGTCGATCTCGTCCACGAAGTCGACGCCGGGCGGACCGCTCCAGGAGATCAAGGCCTCATGGCCCGCCCGCTCCAGCTCGGCTGCGAGCATGTGCAGCACGCGGACGCCGGCGGAGGTGGAATCGTAGCGCGGACTCAGGATGTAGAAGGGGGGGGCGCCCTGCCGGGACGCAGGATCGCGCCCCGTCATCGCGGGACGAAGCGCACGCGCGCAAGGCCGACGCCGAGCGCTCGCCCGTCCTCGACCGGGGCATCCTGCGGCTGCTTCGGGTCGCCCACGGCGATCGTGGCGTGGAACTCGTCCCCCGTCCGGGCGCCCACGCGGTCGACGGGCAGGCTGATGCGCGACGCGCCCTTGCCGGTCAGTCGCAGAGGAGCCCCGTCACCGACCCACAGCCTCGGCGCGTCCTCCTCGCATGGCTCAGGCCGCTTGAAAAGTGAGACCAGCTCGGCTTCGAATAGGACGGGGCGGAGAGGGAAATCCCGCGCACTGACAGCGAGGCGGGCGAAGCGACCGTCGGTCCAGCGGCCCCACTCCTCCGGCAGGGAGAAGCCGGAGAGAAGATAGCGCTGGCTGTCCGACCGGCTGAAGTCGATCCAGTCCCCGGGCTTGTAGTCGGCCGCCGCCCGCGGCGCCGGCCACGCGCCGAGCGCAGGGGCCAGCATCTCGCGGACCGGCGCGAAGCGCGCGACGCGCTGGTGCGTCTCCGAAGCCGCCCTCAAGGCGCGCGGACCGTCGGCCTCCTCCACCATGGCGAGCCACAAGGTGCGAATCCGATCGGCGACCTCCAGCGGCGCGGGGCTGCGGCTGCTGCTCAGCAGCCCGCAGATGCGGTCCAGCTCGCGCGCGCCCTGGCGCGGCCCCAGCTCCGCCCAGGCCCCGCTCTCCATGTCTTCGACCACCCGGTGGAGCATGTGCGCCCAGAGCGCGAAGGCATGTTCCGGATGGTGCTCCCGTGTGCGGACAAGGAAGTCAGGGTCGATCTTGCCACGACGCTGCAGCAGTTCGAGCTGGCGCGCGATGCCGGTAGTCCACGGCCTGTTGACCAGGGCACGGCGGGAGGACGCGTAGTCCTGCCAATGCTGATGGGGGGCCGCGCCGAAGCGATAGTCGACGACTGGCCGTGCTATGAAGGCGGCTGGGCGCCCGGCGAAGGCGTCTAGGCAGCAAGCCACGTGGGCGTAAATCGGGCTCAGCTCCGCGTAGTTCTGGAAGGGCGCCGTGACGAAGACCTCCCGCCGGAACACCAGGGCGGAAGCGCAAGCGGCGACGCTCTGGTAGCCGACATCGCGAATCAGATCTTGCGCGCTTCCGAAAACGTCCTTCTCCACGTCCACGATGCCGCCATGGCTGTTCTTACCCGCAAAAAAGGCGCCGGTGGTGGCGTGGAATGCGCGAATGTTACCGATCAACAGCTCGGCTTCGGCTTGCCGCACATGCCTGTAAACCTCGGCCAAGGCGCCCTCGGTGGGGATGTCGTCGTCACCAAAGGTCCAGATATAGTCATGCTCCAGCTGCGCGACCGCGGCGAAGATGTGCTCCTCCGCCGTGGGATGGTGCTGCGCCTGCTGTAGCAGGCGCAGCTCCGGCGCCGCGCGCGCGAGTTCTTCCGCGACCTTGCGGCTGCCGCCGTCCGACACGTTGTCGCTGATGACGATCTCAACGTCAGCGAGGCGCAGGGCGCGCAGCTGCTCCAGGTGCCCGAGCACCGCCCTGCGGAGGAATGCGCCCCGATTAAAGGTCGGGATGAGGATAGCCAGCCTCATGTGCATAAGCCGCTTGGCGTGTGTGAGAAGACCGCGGCTTCCAGGCAGTGCGAGGCGGGAGGCTGCGGCCTTGAGTGTCCGTCCATGTAAGCCCGTGTGACGCGACTTCGCAGGTCTCGAAGCCCAGGCCGGTGATAGCGGAACGGATCATAGCCGTCACTGGTGCTGTCAGACTGACGGCAGCTTGTCTCCGCTGGACGCAGCCCTCCCCTGCCCGGCTGTGAGCTAGGCGGCCAGGGCCGCCCACTCCGCCAGTGCGGCGGAGCGGTGCGCCTTGAACTGGTCTCGTCCGGTGAGGTGGCGCTCCGTGCCGAAGTGGTTGGGGAAGAGGCGTGCACGGCTGCGAACTTCTGCAGCGTGTGCATGCGGCGGAAGCGGGCCCTGGCCCGCTCCCTTCGTCGGAATGGCTGGTGGCTGTTCTCGACCCGGTTGTTGGCCCAGCGGCCCATCTCCCGCTTCTCGGCGTCACCGAGCTCTTTCATGGCCGCGCCGTACGAGCGCAGCCCGTCGGTGGTGACCGCCTTGGGCGAGCAGTGGCGCTTGAGCGCCTTCCTGATGAACTTGAGCGCTGCGGCCTTGTCCCGCCCTTTGGTTACGAAGGACTCCAGCACATCGCCCTCGTGGTCGACCGCCCGCCAGAGGTAGTGCTGCACCCCGTTGATGCCGACGTAGACCTCGTGCGGGCGCCAGCGCCAGTGCGTGTGGGCCGGCATGCGGTCCACCCGCCTCCTGCGGATCTCGGCGGCGAACATCGGGCCGAAGCGGTTCCACCAGAACCGCGCCGTCTCATAGCTCACGTCGATCCCCCGCTCGGCGAGCAGGTCCTCCACGTTCCGCAGCGACAGCGGGAAGCGGACGTACATCATGACCACGGGGCGGATCACCTCGGGCGAGCTGTTGACCCGGCGGACGGGCTGGGCGGCTTGCGGGCGGGCAGGCGCACCCTAGCCGGCGCCCTGCCCGCCCGTTAGTCTGACAATGCCCCTGGCGTCGCCATCCCCTCTTGCGCCAGTCCGAGCTCGCTTTCGGGAAGGGCTGATCGCCGGCTTGCTCGCCTACGAGTAGGCCGGCAAGGTTGACGCATCGACTCGACGGACTCTCGGTGCCAAGATGACGGCGGCTATGCTGAGGATCACGAATGTCGGTGACGATGTCTTACGCCTGGACCCCGCTCCAAATCGATGCGGTGGTCAGCAACGGGTCGAATACGGGGCCGAGCACCATCACTTTGGCGAAGTACGGCAGTTCGGGCTACGTTGCCGCTTGGGCGGCAGGCTTCGGCGACCGAGACGTTGAGGCGCGGTTCTACAAGTCTTACACGTCGCCGATTACAGATGAGTTCACGCTTAATACGACCCGTTCAGGCACCCAGAGCAACCCAACTGTCGCTACGCTCAGTGACGGCCGGGTAGTATTCGCTTTTGTCAGCTCTACTGGCGGGGTCACCAATGAAATCCGCACGCGGGTAGTGTCGACCACGCTGACCGCCGGCGACGACGTCCAGGCCACGAGCGGGTCGTCGTTAAGTGAGCCAGCCGTGACGGCGCTCACCGATGGCGGCTATGTCCTGACCTGGACTGAACAGTTGTCGGGTGCCGACTTCAACGTGCGAGCCCGAGTGTTTAATAGCGACGGCTCCCCGCGCACGGCCGCCTTCCCAATTGATGCCGACGCGGCGACGGCCGCCCGCACCCCTTCCGTTGTCGGCCTGACCAACGGGAACTTTGTCGTCGCCTGGAGCAGTGGTCCAAGCGCGAGCAGCGGCTCGTATGTCGAGAAGTTTGCCATCTACAACCCCGGGGGAGGCCTGGTGAGGGCAGCCGGCGCGCTGAGTTCGGCGGCCAGCACGATCGCCAATTACACCCAGACGCAGTTTCTGGCGCTTGCTGGCGGCGACTTTGCAGCTCTGTTCGTGGGTGGCTACGGCGGTGGAGCGCAAGCGACACTGCGCATCTACGGAGCTGACGGAACAACGAAGAGCCCCGGCTCAGGAGTTGTGCAGAGCCTGCTGGGCGACAGCGGTTATCAGTCCGACTTGAGCATCGCGCAGCTCGCGAATGGTTACATTGTCGTTGGACTTCGAGGCGTGGGTTTGGACTCCAAAGAATATCTAAATGTATTCGCCCCTTCGGCGGCGACCAATGTCTACGGTTTCCAGGCCTTCGGCACGGCCGCGAACACGGAACTCGTGGGGTTGTCGGGCGGGCAGCTAGACGTGGTCCGAGTGATCAACGGCTCGGTGCTCGCGTCGACTTACGACCTTGTGCGAAGTCAGATCAGCAGCGGTGAGAACGATACGTTGCAAGGCGACGCCCTTACAGACACACTACGCGGGAACGGCGGCAACGACGTCATCGACGGCGGCGCTGGCGTGGACACTGCGGTCTACTCCGGCGCGGCGTCGAGCTATCTGCGGGTGCGCAATGCGGACGGCTCGCTGACGATCACCGATCAGCGCTCGGGCTCGCCGGACGGATTGGACACGCTGACCGGCATCGAGCTATTGCAGTTCAGCGACGGGACGATCTCGACGAACCTCGCGACGCAGCTGCACGATCTGACTTTGAACGGCCGCGCGGATCTGGTTTGGCGCGGGTCGGACGGCTCGATCCGGCTGTGGAGCATGAACGGGTCTGCGATCACGAATGACTCGCTCGTCA
>CAXTHH010000016.1:0-46878 GCA_964244065.1 uncultured Caulobacteraceae bacterium
AGAACGTCGAGTCGGTGGAGCTCGGCGTCACCTCCATCGACCAGTACGTGGACACCCTCGGCGGCATCAGCCGCGCGGTGAAGCGCGCCAAGGGCGTCGACGCGCCGGTCTACATCGGCGACCAGACCTCGGGCGTCGCCAAGGTGCGCACCCTGGGCGAGCAGGTGTCGCTGGAGACCCGCACGCGGATGCTGAACCCCAAGTGGTACGAGGGCCTGCTGAAGCACGGCTACGAGGGCGTGCGCCAGATCGAGGCGACCGTCACCACCACGCTCGGCTGGTCGGCCACCACCGGCCAGGTGGACCCCTGGGTCTACCAGCAGATCAGCGAGACCTATGTGCTGGACGAGGCGATGCGCCGCCGTCTGGCCGCTCTGAACCCCGTCGCCTCCTCGCGCATGGCCAAGCGCCTGCTCGAGGCCTGCGAGCGGGACCTGTGGACACCGGACGCCGCCACCCTGGCGGCCCTGCGCGACGCCAGCGACGAGCTGGAAGACCGACTGGAGGGCGTGGCGACCGCCGCGTGATTGGACCTAACATGACCCTCCTCGACATGGAGCGCCCCGGCGCCCGCCCCACCTACAAGATCGACGCCCGCACCCACTCCGGCGGCCCCGGGGACGGGGAGGGGAGCGTGCAGGTGAAGATGGACGGCGGCGCCATGACGGGCCGCGCCAAGGTCTTCGCCGTGTACGGCAAGGGCGGGATCGGCAAATCGACCACCTCGTCCAACCTGTCGGCCGCCTTCTCCAAACTCGGCAAGCGCGTGCTGCAGATCGGCTGCGACCCCAAGCACGACTCCACCTTCACCCTGACCAAGACGCTGACGCCTACCGTCATCGACATCCTGGAGGGCGTGGACTTCCACACCGAGGAGCTGCGGCCCGAGGACTACTGCTTCCAGGGCTACAACGGCGTGATGTGCGTGGAGGCCGGCGGCCCGCCCGCGGGCACGGGCTGCGGCGGCTACGTGGTCGGCCAGACGGTGAAGCTGCTGAAGGAGCACCACCTCCTGGAGGACACCGACGTGGTGATCTTCGATGTGCTGGGCGACGTGGTCTGCGGCGGGTTCGCCGCACCCCTGCAGCACGCCGAGCGCGCGCTGGTGGTCGCCTCGAACGACTTCGACAGCATCTTCGCCATGAACCGCATCATCGCGGCCATCCGCGCCAAGTCGAAGAACTACGAGGTCCGGCTCGGCGGCATGATCGCCAACCGCAGCGAGGCCACCGACGAGATCGACCGCTTCAACGCCGCGATCGGCCTGGAATGCCTGGCGCACTTCCCCAACCTGGACGCCATCCGCCGCTCGCGCCTGAAGAAGGCGGTGCTGTTCGAGATGGAGTCCTCGCCCGAGGTCGACCTCGCCTGCGCCGAGTACATGAGGCTGGCCGCCACCCTGTGGGCGGGCTCCAAGACCTTCGATTCGGTGCCGATGAAGGACCGCGAGGTGTTCGACTTCCTGGGCTTCGAGTGATGTCGGTCGTGTCCTCCGAAACGGTCTACGACGCGCGCCGCGGCCGGCTGCAGACCTATTTCGACCGCACGGCGATGGAGACCTGGGCGCGCCTCACCTCCGACGCGCCGGTCAGCCGCATCCGCCAGACGGTGCGCGCCGGCCGTGACCGCATGCGCGCGATGATCCTGTCGTGGCTGCCCGCCGACATGGCGCGCGCCACGCTGCTGGATGCGGGCTGCGGCACGGGCTCCCTGTCGGTGGAGGCGGCGCGCCGCGGCGCAAGGGTCGTCGCCGTGGACATCGCAGGATCCCTCGTCGGCGTGGCGGGGGAGCGGACGCCGGACGACCTCGCCCCCGGCGCCATCGACTTCCGCGTCGGCGACATGCGCGACGCCTCCCTCGGCCGCTTCGACCACGTCGTGGCCATGGACTCGCTGATCCACTACCCGACGCGCGAGATCGTGGGCGTGCTGGCGGCGCTGGCCCCGCGCACCGCGCGCTCCATCGTCTTCACCTTCGCGCCCCGCACCCCCGCCCTGACCCTCATGTGGGGCATGGGGTTGATGTTCCCCCGCGCCGACCGGGCCCCCGCCCTGGAGCCGGTGACCGAGATCCGGCTGCGCAAGGCGATCGCCGCCGCCCCCGAGTTCGCCGGCTGGAGCATCGGCCGCACCCGGCGCGTCGCGAGCGGCTTCTACACGTCGCAGGCGATGGAGCTCGTGCGCCGGTGACGATCCGCCGTCCCCCGCCCGGACCGGCATGGCCCAAGGCCTGGTCGGAACCGCAGCCGTCGTTCTGGGATCGGGGCGCGCAGGTGCGTCAGGCCTGGTCGTGGCGCAAGGTCAGCCTGGGCTTCCTTCCCTTCGCCGAGGCCGCGACCGCGGAGCTGCCGCTGGGCCGCCTGCTGCGCCTGTCGCTGTTCCAGCTCACGGTGGGCATGGCGGCGGTGCTGCTGATCGGCACGCTGAACCGCGTCATGATCGTGGAGCTCGGCCTGCCCGCCTGGGTGGTGGCGGTCATGATCTCGCTGCCGCTGGTGTTCGCGCCTTTCCGCATGCTGGTGGGCCACCGCTCGGACACGCACCGCTCGGTGCTGGGCTGGCGGCGGACGCCCTACCTCTGGTTCGGCACGCTGCTGCAGTTCGGCGGGCTGGCGATCATGCCCTTCGCCCTGATCCTGCTCTCCGGCGACAGCCACGGGCCGCCGATCGTCGGCCAGGCGGGCGCGGCGCTCGCCTTCCTGCTGACGGGCGCCGGCCTGCACACCGTGCAGACCAGCGGGCTGGCCCTGGCCACGGACCTCGCGCCCGAGAGCGCCCGTCCCAAGGTCGTCGCCCTGCTGTGCGCCATGCTGCTGGTGGGCTCGGTGGGGGCGGCGGTGGGCTTCGGGCTGCTGCTGCATCCCTTCAGCGAGCTGCGTCTGATCAAGGTCGTGCAGGGCGCGGCGCTGCTCACGCTGCTGGTGAACGGGGTCGCCCTGTGGAAACAGGAGGCCCGAGACCGCACCCGTGGGGCCGCCGCGGCGCCGGCGCCGAGCTTCCGCACGCGCTGGGCGGCCTACGCCTCGACGGGCCAGGCCGGCCGACGGCTCCTGGCCATCGGCCTCGGCACAACCGCCTTCTCCATGCAGGACGTGCTGCTGGAGCCCTACGGGGGCCGCGTGCTCGGCCTGCCGGTGGGGGCGACCACCAGCCTGACGGCGCTTCTGGCCCTCGGCGGCGGCGCGGGCCTGTGGCTCGCCGCCCGCAGCCTGGCCAACGGCTCGGATCCCTACCGCGTGTCCGGGTTCGGCGTGCTGGCGGGGCTCGCCGCCTTCGCCTGCGTGATCCTATCCGCGCCCATGGCCTCGACCGGCCTGTTCGCCGCGGGCGTCGGGCTGGTCGGGCTGGGGGCGGGCCTGTTCGCCCACGGCACGCTCACGGCCTCCATGGCCATGGCCCAGAAGGACGCCACCGGCCTGGCGCTCGGCGCCTGGGGCGCGGTGCAGGCGCTGGCCGCCGGCCTCGCCATCGCCACGGGCGGGCTCCTCAGCGACTGGGTGGGCGCCGCGGCGCGCTCCGGCCGCCTGGGCGCCGTGCTGGAAGGCCCGGCCACCGGCTACTCGGCCGTCTACGCCCTCGAGCTCCTGCTGCTGTTCGGCGCTCTTGTCGCGCTCGGCCCTCTTGCCCGTCACAACCGCGAGGGCGCACCCTCGCTCACCCCTATGTCCGCTCAAGGCTCCTGAGGAGGACCCGGCATGTACAATCACGAATTCTTCGGAGCCTTCGACATCGTCTCGTTGGTGCTCACGCTCTTCGTGTTCTTCTTCCTAGGCCTGATCGTCTACATCCGGCGGGAAGACCGGCGCGAGGGCTACCCGATCGAGGACGACGTCCACGCCCGCCTGGAGCCGGCGATGGGCTCCATCTTCCTGGCCGATCCCAAGGGCTTCCACCTCGCGGGCGGGGGCGTGGTCTACAAGCCCGACGAGCAGCGGGACACCCTCGAACTCATGGCCGCGCGGCGCTCGCGCGTGTCGGGCACGCCCTACGAGCCGGTGGGCGACCCGATGCTCGCCGGCGTCGGACCCGGGGCCTACGCGCTCCGCGCCAAGACGCCCGACCTCACCGACCACGGCGCCCTCAAGATCACGCCGCTGCGCGACGCGCCCGACTTCGTGCTCGACCGGCGCGATCCCGATCCTCGCGGGATGACGGTGCTCGGCTGCGACCGCCTGCCCGCGGGCGTGGTCTCGGACGTGTGGGTGGATCGGGGCGAGATCCTGATCCGCTACCTGGAGGTGGAGCTGACGGCGCCCGCGCCCGCCGCGCCGCAGCTGGTCGGCGCCGCCCCCCTCCCGGGCCGGCGCGTGCTCCTGCCCATGACCATGGCCGTGATCTCGCGCGGATCGCGCACCGTGAAGGTGGATGCGATCCAGGCCGGCCAGTTCGCCGCAGTCCCCGCCCTTGAGACCCCTGGCGTCGTGACGCGCGACGAGGAAGAGCGCATCACGGCCTACTACGGGGCCGGCTATCTCTACGCCAACCCCGCCCGGACGGAGCCCCTGCTGTGAACGAGTACGACTTCGAACCAGTCCGCGGCCTTCCCGGCGCGCTGCCCGCGGGCGAGCGGCTGATCTGGCAGGGCGCCCCGAGCTGGACGCGCCTGGCGTGCCAGGCCTTCCACATCCGGGCCGTGTCCGCCTACCTCGTCGGCATGCTGGCCTGGCGCACGGCGTCCGCGATCGGCGAGGGCGTCGATCCGGCGAGCGCCGTCCAGGCGACGCTGGCGGTGAGCCCGCTCGCGGCGGCCGCGGTGGCCCTGCTGGCCGGGCTCGCCTGGCTGACGGCGCGCACCACGGTCTACACGCTCACGAACCGCCGGATCGTGCTGCGCTTCGGCGTGGCCCTGACCAAGGCGATCAACCTGCCCTTCGCCATCGTCGAGAGCGGGGCCTTGAAGACCTTCGCCGACGGCTCGGGCGACGTGGCGGTGACGCTGAAGGCGCCCAACAAGCTCGCTCTGGCGCACATCTGGCCGCATGCGCGCCCCTGGCGGATCGCGTCGCCGCAACCCACCCTGCGCGCCGTGCCTGACGCGGCGCGGGTGGCGCGGCTCCTGGCGGACGCCATGGACGCCGCCGTGGGCGTGCAGGTCGCCCCCGTCGAAACGGCCGCCGAGCGCCGGCCCGCCCCGCGCGTCGGCTCCACCGAAGCGGCCGCGGCGTGAGGGCGCGCGCCATGGCTCACGCCCGGACCGAGACCTTCCCCCGCGGCGCCCTCCTGGCGACCGGCGCCATGCTGCTGGTCGCCGTGGGCGGCACGGCGGCGGTGCGGATCGCGCGGCTCGCCTCGCCGCCCCCGCCCGTGGTTGCGCCGGCGGCGGTGTCGTCCGTCGACCTGCGCTTCGCCGACCGGCCGGACGGCTCGGTGCGGGTCACCGAGGCGGGGGAGGGCTCCACCCTCGCCACGCTCGCGCCCGGCACGAACGGCTTCGTCCGCGGCGTCATGCGGGGCATGGCGCGCGACCGGCTGAGCCGCCATCTGGGCGCCGAGACGCCCTTCCGCCTGAGCCGCGATGCGGCGGGCCGGCTGTGGCTGCAGGATCTCGCGACCGGTCGGCTCGTGGACCTGCAGGCGTTCGGAGGCGACAACCGCGCCGCCTTCGCCGCCTTCCTGCCCGCGGGCGCGCGCGCATGATCCCCATCCCCTTCGTCGCGCGGGCCTCCCGCGTGCTGCCCTGCACCATCGAGATCGAGCACACCGAGCGCAGCCTGCACGCTCACGTCTCCCTGGACGGCGAGCCCGAGTTGCGCCCCGGCGACCGCGTGCGCGTGCATGGCGAGCCGATCCGCGTGCGCTTCGGCGACAAGCTCACCCTGCGCCGCCACGCCACCGTCGAGCGCGCGGGCTGGCTGGAGCGGCAGTGGACCCGGCTCACCGCCCGCCTCGAACTCTCCGAGCTCTACGAAGTGAGCTTCACGCCCGGGAGGGCGCCATGACCGACGCCACCTACGACACCCTCCTCGAGTCCGACTCGACGGGCTTCGCGCCGGTCACCGCCGCCGCCAAGGCCCGGCGCGCCAAGAGCGAGACCACGCGCATGGCGCAGGAGGACACGGTCCTCTCGCCGCGGTTCTACACCACCGACTTCGAGGCGATGGACCGGATGGATGTGTCCTCCGTCCGCGCCGAGTGGGACGCGCTTCTGGCCGAGATGGCCAGCGACCCGAACCGCGACCACTTCAAGCGCGCCGAGGCCTTCGAGACCACGCTGGAGCAGCTTGCGCCGGAGCTGCGGCGCGAATTCGTCGACTTCCTGGTGAGCTCGCTCACCGCCGAGTTCTCAGGCTGCGTGCTCTACGCCGAGATCGTCAAGCGGGTGAAGAACCCGGACATCAAGGCCCTGTTCAAGTATATGAGCCGCGACGAGGCCCGCCATGCCGGCTTCATCAACGAGTGCCTGAAGGACTACGACATCGGTGTCGACCTCAGCTTTCTGACCAAGGTCAAGAAGTATACCTACTTCAAGCCGAAATTCATCTTCTACGCCGTCTACCTGTCCGAAAAGATCGGCTACGCGCGCTACATCACCATCTTCCGACACCTGCAGCAGCATCCCGAGCAGCGCTTCCACCCGATCTTCAAGTGGTTCGAGGAGTGGTGCAACGACGAGTTCCGCCACGGTGACGCGTTCGCCCTGCTGATGCGGGCCGACCCCAAGCTGCTGACGGGCGCCAACAAGCTCTGGATCAAGTTCTTCCTGCTGTCGGTCTACCTGACCATGTACGTGCGCGACCATGCGCGGCCGGCCTTCCACGCCGCGCTGGGCGTCGATCCGACCGAGTACGACTACAAGGTCTACGACTGCTGCTCGGAGATCTCCAAGCAGGTGTTCCCGCTGGTGCTCGACACCGACGCGCCGGCCTCGCGCCGCGGGTTCGACCGCATGCTGGCCATCACCACCGCCATGGACGCGGCCAAGGCGAAGGGCGGGTTCTTCGCCGGGCTGAAGCGCTTCGGGCTGGTGCTGCAGGCGGGCGCGGTGTTCGCCCGGCTGTTCGCCCTGCCGTCGATCCCCAACGCGCTGCCTGCGGCCACGCGCCTGCAGCCGGCGTGGTGAGGCGATGAGCGCAACGCCCCTCGTCGTCGCGGTCGTGTTCGCGCTGGGCCTGTGGTGGTTCAGCACGGGCGCGATCCTGTGGCTGACGCGGCGGCCGAGCGCCTGGCGCGGCTGGAGCCTGGCGGCCGCCACGGCGGTCGCCGCGGCGGCCGCGGCGGTGCTGGTCGTCACGCGCGGACAGGCGACGCCGTTCGCAGCCTTCGCCGCCTTCACCGCCGCCGTCGCCCTTTGGGGCTGGCATGAGTTCAGCTTCCTCACCGGCTTGGTCACGGGCCCGTCGCACGCCGCCTGCCCCCCCGGCGCGCGCGGCTGGACGCGCTTCCGCGCCGCCGCGGCCACGTTGATGCACCACGAGCTGGCCCTGGCGCTCACGGCCGCGGCCGTGGCGGGGGTGACGCTGGGTGCGGCGAACCCGATCGGCGGCTGGACCTTCCTGGTGCTGTTCGCCGCGCGGCTCAGCTCCAAGCTGAACCTGTTCCTGGGCGCGCCCAACTTCAGCGTGGAGCTGTTCCCGCCCGCGCTCCGACACCTGCCCAGCTACCTGCGCCGCGGCCCGGTGAGCGCGCTCTACCCCGTCTCGCTGGTCGGGCTGGCGCTCGCCGCCGCGGCCGCGGGCGCGATCGCGCTGGATCCCGCTGCCCCCGCCTTCGCCCGGGCCGGCTTCGCGCTCGTGTTCACGCTGATCGCCCTGGCCGCGCTGGAGCACGGCTTCATGGCGGTGCCGCTCGCCGATGTCGCCCTGTGGCGCTGGGCGATCGCCGCCGCCGATCGCCCCGCCCGACCCACCGGCCCCCGGCTCGCCCGAGCCGATGCGGTCGAGACCCACAACTGACGCGCAGACGACGGATGCAGGACCGAGCCATGGACTACGAAGCCTTCTTCCGCTCCGAGCTCGACGGCCTGCGCACCGAGGGTCGCTACCGCGTTTTCGCCGAGCTGGAGCGCCAGGCCGGCGCCTTCCCGCGCGCCCGGCGCTACACGGCCGACGGCGTGCAGGACGTCGTCGTCTGGTGTTCCAACGACTACCTGGGCATGGGCCAGCACCCCGCCGTGCTCGCGGCCATGCACGAGGCGCTGGACCGTTGCGGCGCCGGCGCGGGCGGCACGCGCAACATCTCGGGCACCAATCACCAGCACGTGCTGCTGGAGCGCGAGCTGGCCGACCTGCACGGGAAGGAGGCCGCGCTGACCTTCACCTCGGGCTACGTGTCGAACATGGCGGCGCTGTCCACGCTGGCCGCGCGGCTGCCGGGATGCATCGTCTTCTCCGACGCCTGCAACCACGCCTCGATGATTGAGGGCATCCGCCACAGCCAGGCCCGGCGCGTGATCTTCGCGCACAACGACATGGCCGACCTGCGGCGCAAGCTGGCGGCGGCCGATCCCGCCGCGCCCAAGCTGATCGCCTTCGAGTCGGTCTACTCCATGGACGGCGACATCGCCCCGCTCGCCGAGCTCTGCGACCTGGCCGACGAGTTCGGCGCGATGACCTATCTCGACGAGGTGCACGGCGTCGGCCTCTACGGCCCGCGCGGCGGCGGCGTGGCGGAGCGCGAGGGCCTCATGCACCGCCTCACCGTCATCGAGGGCACGCTGGCCAAGGCGTTCGGCGTCATGGGCGGCTACATCGCGGCCTCCGCGGCGCTGTGCGACTTCATCCGCAGCTACGCCTCCGGCTTCATCTTCTCGACCGCCCTGTCGCCCGCCCTGGCCTCCGGCGCCCTCGCCAGCATCCGCCACCTGAAGGCGAGCGGCGCGGAGCGCGCCCGGCACAGGAACAGGGTGGACCTGGTCCGCAACCAGCTGGAGGCGGTGGGCATCCCCTGCATGAAGAACGAGAGCCACATCATCCCGGTGATGGTCGGCGACCCGGTCAAGTGCAAGATGATCAGCGACCGGCTGCTGGACAACCACGGCATCTACATCCAGCCGATCAACTATCCGACCGTGGCGCGCGGCGCCGAGCGCCTGCGGATCACGCCCTCGCCGGTGCACTCGGACGCCGATGTCGCGCATCTTGTGCAGGCGCTTTCCGAGCTATGGTCCATGTGCGCCCTGAACCGGCGCGCGATCGCCGCCTGATCCGGAGGGGAGGGGCGACCCTCCCCGACCTCTTCCGCCCGGGCAGGCGGACGCAGACCGGGGCGCGCGCGCAGAAAACCGGCCGCGCGGGGCGCGACCGGTTTCTGCAGACCGACGTCGAACGGGTCGGGTCAGGCCTTCTTGGCGTAGAACTGGCACCAGCCGTTGGGGGAGATCACGCCGGCGACCTGCTTGCAGCCGCCGTTCGCATCCGGCTTCGGACCCGGGAGGTAGTATTTGCAGATCGCACACTTGGCGGGGCCCTTGGGCACGGGCTGATACTTCGCGTTCTTCTGGGTGACCACGCCCGCCGAGGCGGTCGTGGGGAGGAGGAACGGCGCCGCCGTCAGCACCGAGGCGCCGATCACGACCGATCGCCGCGACGTCCGCTTCATATCGTCAGCCATGCTAGCTCCCTGGAGGGCCGGGTACTGGCTCCGGCCGCGGTTAAATACCCCGGCGGCGACCATCTGCGACGATACTTGTGAAGTCAAGCTACCGTAAGCAACCGAAGCCCTCCGCGAAGGAAAGCCCGGCCGGCGCAGGCGAAAGATACTGAGAATTATTTGCATCAAGGCCGCGGTCGGAGAGTCGGGACGCCGGTCGCGGCGCGGACCCCTCCTGGGCGGATCTCGGGAGGAGCCAGCGGCGACGAGGCCCGCGCCCGATGCGCCCCGGGCGGAGGGCGCGTCTTCCCGGGAGGCGATCGACACGGCTAAGCTCTTACCGATCTCCGGGGAGCCTCGCCGCATGCCGCACCGTCGCCTTCGCGCCCGCCTGCTCGGCGCGGCCGCCCTCGCGCTCCTGGCCGGGGCGGCGCACGCGGCGCCTTCGCTCGGCGAGCCCTCGCTGTCGCCCGACGGGCGGGAGGTGGCCTTCGTCTCGGGCGGGGACATCTGGACCGCCCCCGCGCAGGGCGGCGTAGCCAGCCTGCTGGTCACCGACCAGGCCACGGAGAGCCGGCCGCTGTGGTCGCCGGACGGCGCCAGGCTGGCCTTCCTGTCCAACCGCGCGGGCTCCACCAACGTCTACCTGCTGACGCTGGCCACGGGGGAGGTGAGGCGGCTGACCTGGTCGGACTCGGTCGAGCAGCTGGACGGCTGGTCGCGCGACGGGCGCTGGGTCTACTTCAACACGGGCCTGAACGACGCCGGCGCGGAGGGCGACGTGTTCCGCGTCTCCGCCGAGGGCGGCACGCCGCTGGAGGTCAGCGCGGACGCCTTCCTGAGCGAGTTCCACAGCGCGCCCTCTCCGGACGGCAAGACGCTGGCGCTGATGACCGGCGGCCTGTCCGACGCGCAGTGGTGGCGCAACGGGCACAGCCACATCGACGAGACCGAGCTGTGGCTGCGGCCGATCTCCGGGCCCGGACACGAAGGCGGCGCGCCGCGTCGCCTGCTGCCCGAGGGCGCCAAGCACGCCTTCCCCATGTGGACGCCGGACGGGGCGCGCCTGTTCTACATGAGCGACGAGAGCGGGGCGGAGAACATCTGGTCCGTTCCCGTGGCGGGGGGCGCGCCGACCCAGGTGACGCGCTTCACCGACGGCCGCGTTCTGTGGCCGACCATCGCCTACGACGGGCGGACGATCGTGTTCGAGCGCGGGTTCCGCATCTGGCGGCTGGACCCCACCGCCGGCCAGGCGGCGCCGATCGAGATCACCCTGCGCGGCGCCCCGGCCTCCGCAGGGGAGCGGCGGCTCAAGGAGACCGGCTTCCGCCGCATCGCGCTCTCGCCCGACGGCAAGAAGGTGGCCGCCATCGCGCACGGCGAGCTGTTCGCCGCCCCCGCCAAGGACGGAGGCCCCGCCCAGCGCCTCACCCACAGCGTGGGGGCGGAGACCGACCCCGCGTGGTCGCCGGACTCGCGCCGGCTGTTCTACGTCACCGAGCGAGGGCTCGACACGCGGCTGGCCGTCTACGACTTCGCCACGGGCAAGGAGACGGTGCTGACCGACGCGGACGGCCTGATCCAGACGCCCGTGGTCTCGCCGGACGGCCGTTCGGTGGCCTACCAGCGGAACGGGGCTGAGCTGCACGTGCTGCAGCTGACGCCCGCAGGCCGGCCGGGCGTCGACCGGGTGCTGTTCACCGGCGTGCTGGAGGAGTTCACCGCGGCGCCGGCCTGGTCGCCGGACGGGCGTTGGCTCGCCTTCCTCAACACCGACGCCAAGTCGTTCCGCAACGTCCACGTCGTTCCGGCGGCGGGGGGCGAGGCGCGGCCGGTCAGCTTCCTGGCCAACGGCGACGGCGGCGCCCAGATCGCCTGGTCGCCGGACGGGACCTTCATCGTGTTCGACACCGCCCAGCGGTCCGAGGAGGTGAAGCTGGTGCGCGTGGACCTCCTGCCCCACGTGCCCAAGTACCGCGAGGACGCCTTCCGCGACCTGTTCAAGCCGGGCGAGACGCCGGACAGGCCGGGCGTCTCGCCCGCGCCGGATCGCACGGATCGCACGCCGACGCCGGTCAAGGACGCGCCCGCGGCGCCGGACACCGCCGACAGGCCCGCGCCGGACGTTCAGGCCAAGGCCGACAAGGACGCCGCCAAAGAGAAGGGCAAGCCCGCCAAGCCGCCCGTCAAGCCGGTGCGCATCGTGTTCGACGGCCTGCGCGAGCGGGCCACCGTGCTGCCGCTGGGCATGGACGCCGAGTCACCGCTGATCAGCCCGGACGGCGAGACGCTGGTCTACGCCTCGCGCCAGGGCGAGCGCTGGAACCTGTACAAGTACGGCCTGGACGAGCTGGCCCTGGAGCCGCCGAGCCCCGACCAGCTGACCTCCACCGAGAAGGTGAAGGGCGACTACGCCTTCACCGCCGACTCCAAGACGCTGTTCTACCTCGACGGGGACAAGATCTTCTCCACGCCGCTGGAGACGCCCAAGCCCAAGGCGCTGGCGGTCTCGGCCGAGATGGAGGTCGATTTCGACACCGAGAAGCGCGTGGTGTTCGACGAGGCCTGGGGCCTGCTGAACCGCCGCTTCTTCGACCCCAAGTTCAACGGCCGGGACTGGGCCGCCCTGCGCACCCACTTCGCCCCGCAGATCGAGGGCGCGCGCACGCCGGGGGAGATGCGCCGGGTGGCCAACCTGATGATCGGCGAGCTCAACGCCTCGCACTCCGGCATGGGCGCGCCGCGCAGCGGGAGCGGCGGCCCGGCGACGGCGCCCGTGGGCGACCTCGGCCTGCGCTTCGAGCGCGAGCCGTACGAGGCGGGCCGGGGCCTGGTGGTGCGGCACGTGGTCAAGCTCGGCCCGGCGGCCATCGAGGGCTCCGTGAGGCCGGGCGAGACGCTGCTGTCGGTGGACGGCGAGGCGCTGGGGCCGCACGCCAACCTCGACCGCATGCTGGTGGGCAAGGTCGGCCGCCGCACCGTGCTGCGCGTCCGCGACGCGGCCGGGCGCGAGCGCGAGGTGATCGTGCGGCCGGTGAACGTGTCCACCGCCGACGGCCTGCACTACCGCGAGTGGGTCAACGATCGCCGCGCCTATGTGGAGAGGATCTCCGGCGGCCGGCTCGGCTATGTGCACATCGCCGACATGACCTCGGAGAGCCTGGACCAGCTCTACCTGGACCTGGACGCGCAGAACCAGGGCCGCCAGGGCGTTGTCATCGACGTGCGCAACAACCACGGCGGCTTCGTCAACGGCTACGCGCTCGACGTCTTCGCCCGTCGGAACTACCTGACCATGACGCCCCGGGGGCAGCCGCCGGTGCCCAGTCGACAGGCCCTGGGACAGCGCGCTCTGGGGCTGCCGACGGTGCTGGTCACCAACGAGGGCTCGCTGTCGGACGCCGAGGACTTCACGGAAGGCTACCGCAGCCTCGGCCTCGGCAAGGTGGTGGGCAAGCCGACGGCGGGGTGGATCGTCTACACCTACAACCGCCCGCTGATCGACGGCTCCATGATGCGCGTGCCCTCCACGCTGGTGCAGGACGGGCGGGGGCAGGCCATGGAGATGCACCCCCGCCCCGTGGACGTGCCCGTCGATCGTCCGCTGGGCGAGACCGCGGCCGGGAGGGATGCGCAGCTGGAGGCCGCGGTCAAGGTGCTGCTGGCCGGCGCCTGACCGTCGCCGGCCAGCCGGGCCGATCCGGCCGCAAGCCATCCGCCGGGCGGGCACGGCGGCCGTTGCCGAGCCCCGTCGGCCCGCATAGCATCGTCCGCGGTGGGCGGGGGTCGGTCGTGCGCGAGTCGAGGGTCCGGGCGTAGTGGCGGCGCAGGCGGCTCAGGCCCACACGCCCGCCTTCCCCGTCGAACACGCCCGGCTGGTGCGTGACCCCTCGTACCAGTTCGACTTCGTGAGCCTGGCGCCGCCGCGCCCGCCCGCCTGGCTGGACTGGCTCGCCCCGGTGTTCCGCGCCCTGTCGCCGGTCGCACCCTACCTGTTCTGGGGCGGTCTGGCCGTCGGCGTCGGCCTGCTGCTCGTGGTGATCGGGCGGGAGGTGCTGCGCGAGCGGGGACGGTCGCGAGCCCCCGCCAAGGTGCTGACCGGCGCGGAGCTGGCGCCCAGCCCTGGCCGCGTGCGGGCGCTGCTGGCGGAGGCCGACCGGCTGGCCGCCGCCGGGCGCTTCGGCGAGGCCGTCCGCGTCCTGCTGCACCGCACGCTGGAGGACCTGGGCGAGCGCCGGCCCGGGTTGATCGCCCCTTCCCAGACCTCGCGGGAGATCGCCGCCCTGCCCGTGCTGCCGCCCGCGGTGCGCGAGCCGCTGGCCGGCATCGCCGCCGAGGCCGAGCGCTTCGTGTTCGCGGGCCGCGCGCTGGACGACGGCGCCTTCCGCAGCTGCCGGGCGCAGTACGACCGCTTCCTCGCCGCCGCCTCCGGTCGCGCGTGAGCCTGCCCGAGCCCCGGGAGCGGCGGCCGCTGTCGGCCGAGGCCAAGGGTTGGCTGGTCGCCGCGGCTGCCGCCTGCTTCGTCGGCTTCCTCGCGGCCCTGGCCTTCGAGCCGGAGCTCGGGGCGGGATCGGACCCGGGGGCGCAGGCCCTGTCGCGCTCGCCGGTGGGCTTCGCCGGGCTGGTGCGCCTGCTGCGGGCCGATGGAGTGGAGGTGGCGTTCAATCGCCGCCGCGAGCCCGGGCGGACGGTGGGGGCGGACGCGCTGCTGGTGCTGACGCCGACGCCGACGACGCGGGCGGCGGACATCCGGCGCCTCGCCAAGGGCCGGCGCGTTCTGCTCGCGCCCAGCAAGTGGCTGGCGACGCCGGCGCCGGGCTCCGTCCGCCGGCTGGCGGCGGCGGGGCGGCTGCCCCCGCGCACCAGCGCCGCGCAGGCCGCCGCCGTGCTGCTCGAGCCGCGGGCCGAGGGCGTGGACGTGGTGGAGACCGAGGCGGCCGCGCGGCCGGTGCTCGTGAAGGCGCCGGCCAGCCGGACCGGCCCGAGCTGGCGCCCGTCGCCGGTGCGGCCGGTCGCGGGGCTGCGCACCTTCTCCGGAGCCGGCGTGCGGCCGGTGCTGGTGGACGGGCGCGAGCGTGCGCTGGTGGCCATCGCGGCGCATGGCGTGTCCTACGCCGTGGCCGATCCCGACCTGCTCAACAACCACGCCCTGGCCACGGCCGAGAGCGCGCGCACGGCGGTGGACCTGGTCGAGAACCTGGCGGACGGCGGGCCGGTGGTGTTCGACCTGACGCTGCCGGGGGTGGCCGGCGGGCGCAGCGCCCTGCGCTCGGCCTTCTCGCCGCCGTTGCTGCCGGCCACCGCCGCGGCGCTGCTGCTGGCCGCGCTGCTGGGTCTGCGGGTGCGCGACCGGTTCGGCGCCCTGCAGCGGCGGGGCCGCGCCTACGCCTTCGGCAAGCGCGCGCTGGTGGACACGGGCGCCTCGCTCCTGGCGGTGGCCGGGCGGGAGCCGCGCCTGGCCGGCCGCTACGCCGAGATCGCCCGGGCCCGGGCCGCAGAGGCGGTCGGGCTCGCCGCCGACGGGGATCGGGCGCGGATCGACGCCGAGCTGGACCGGATCGCGGTCGGGCGGGGCGCGGAGGCCTGGTCGCTCCTGGCGGACGAGGCGCGCAGGGTGCGCACCCACGCGACGCTGATGGCGCTGGCCCGCCGCGTCCACGGCTGGAGGACGGAGATGACGCTTCGACGCGGCTGAGGTGCGGGCGCTGGCCCAGCGGATCCGGGACGAGGTGGCCAAGGGCGTGATCGGGCAGGCGGCGGTGGTCGACCTTCTCCTCATCGCCCTGTTCGCCCGGGCGCACGTGCTGCTGGAGGGGCCGCCCGGCGTGGCCAAGACGCTGCTGGTGCGCTGCTTCGCCCGGGCGATCGGCCTGGACTACGGCCGCATCCAGTTCACGCCCGACCTGACGCCCGGCGACATCCTGGGCGCCAGCCTGTTCAGCTTCCAGACCTCCACCTTCACCCTGACCAAGGGCCCGATCTTCACCGAGCTCCTGCTCGCCGACGAGATCAACCGCAGCCCGCCCAAGACGCAGGCTGCGCTGCTGGAGGCCATGCAGGAGCGCAACGTCACGCTGGACGGCGCGGCCCACCCCCTGGGCGAGCGCTTCATGGTGGTGGCGACGCAGAACCCGATCGAGAGCCGCGGGGTCTATCCCCTGCCGGAGGCGCAGCTGGACCGGTTCCTGTTCAAGGTGGTGGTGGAGTACCCCTCGCTGGAGGAGGAGCGGGCCATCATCGCCGCGCCGTCCGCCGGCTCGGGCTCGCTGTCGCCGGACCAGTTCGGGATCGCGGCGGTGTGCGGCCGCGACGACCTCGCCGCGGCGGTGGCCACGACGGCGGCGGTGCGGCTCTCGCCCGAGATCGTCGACTACATCGCCGCCCTGGTGCGCGGGGTGCGCGAGAGCCCGGAGGTGGCGGTCGGGGCCTCGCCCCGCGGCGGGGCCATGCTGGCCGCCGCGAGCCGCGCGCGCGCCGTGCTCGACGGGCGCGACTACGCCCTGCCCGACGACGTGAAGACCCTCGCCCCCGCCGCCCTGCGCCACCGGCTGATCCTCTCCGCCGCCGCCGAGATGGACGGCCGCCGGGTGGGCGAGGTGGTCGACGCCGTGATCGCGCGCATCGAGGCGCCCCGGTGAGGGCAGAGGAGGGCCGGGCGTGAACGGCGCTGTCCTCTCCGCCTACCCGACGTGCCGGGCGGCGTGGCTGGCCGGGGCCTGCGTGCTCGCCGCCGTCGCGTTCGGTGTCGCCGCGCCCGCGCGGTGGCCGCTGGCGTTCCTGTTCTCCGCCGGGGCCGCGCTGCTGATCGCGCTCGACTACGTCCGCGCGTCCAGCCCCGCCGACCTGGAGCTGGCAGTCGGCCTGCCGGCCAGCCTCGCCCAGGGCGCGGAGGCCGACGTGCGGGTCACCGCCGCCTTCCGTCGCGCCGCCCCGCCGCGGCTGGAGGCCGCGCTGACCGCCGACGACCGGGTCGCCGTTGCGCCGCGCACCCGCCCGGTGGAGGCCGCGGCGGCCGCCTTCCGCCTCCGCGCCGTCAGGCGCGGGCGGGCGAAGGTGGAGCGGTTGCAGGCGCGCTGGACGGGGCCGCTCGGCCTCGTCCGGCGGCAGTGCGACCTGCCGCTGGACCGTGAGGTGGCGGTCACGCCCGACCTCGCCGCCGCCCGCGCCGCCTCCCGCAGCCTCGGCGACGACGCCCTGGGCGGTCCCAGGATCGACCCGCGCCGCGGGCAGGGCGGCGAGTTCGAGGCGTTGCGCGCCTATCAGGCCGGCGACGAGCGGCGGCTGATCGACTGGAAGCGGTCGGCCAGCCGGGGCGCGCTCCTGGTGAAGGACTTCCAGTTCGAGCAGAACCACCCGGTGGTGCTGGCGCTCGACTGCGGCCGGCAGATGCAGGAGCCGATCGGCGGGCGCTCGCGGCTCGACCAGGCCCTGTCCGCCGCCCTGGCGCTGGCCTATGCGGGGCTGTCGGTGGGTGACCGGGTGAAGCTTTGCGGCTTCGACGCGGCCGTGCGCGTCGACTCGCCCTTCGCCGCGGGCCGGCGCGGCTTCGCGGCGCTGCAGGCGGCGAGCTCTCGGCTGGAGCCCTCCACGGAGGCGACCAACTACACGCTCGCGCTGCACACGGTCGCCGCGGCGCTCGACCGGCGGTCGCTGGTGGTGGTGTTTACCGAGTTCACCGACACGGTCGGCGCCGAGCTGATGCTGGAGACGGCCGGGCGGCTGGTGCGTCGCCACGTGGTCATGTTCGTGGTGTTCCGCGACGCGGAGCTGGAGGGGCTCGCGTCCGCGGCGCCCGAGGCTCCGGAGGACGTGTCGCGCACGGTGATCGCCGCCTCGCTGCTGCGCGAGCGGCGGCTGGTGCTGGAGCGGCTCCGCCGCATGGGCGTGCAGGCGGTGGAGACCACGCCCGAGCGGATGGGCGGCGCGGTGGTGGACGCCTATCTCGACCTCAAGCGGCGGCAGGCCCTGTGAGCGCGACGCTGAGGAGCCGCGCCTTCCGCGAGGCGCGCGAGGAGGACTGGGCCGGCCTGGAGCGGCTGCTCGGCAAGCTGGAGGGCGGCCGCCTGGGCCGGCTGACCGACGACGAGCTGATCGCCCTGCCGGCGCTGTACCGCTCGGCGCTGTCGTCGCTCTCCACCGCGCGCGCCGTGTCGCTCGACCGCGCGCTCATCGACTATCTGGAGAGCCTCTGCACGCGTGGCTACTTCGCCGTGTACGGCGCGCGCGTGCGCCCGTTGGAGCAGGCGGCGCGCTTCTTCCTCCACACCTGGCCCGAGACGGTCCGGCGGCTGTGGCGCGAGACGCTGGCCGCGGTGGCCATCACCGCCGTGGCGGCGCTGGTCGGCTACCTGCTGGTCCGCGGCGACCCCGAATGGTTCTCCGCCTTCGTCGGGGCCGAGATGCAGCAGGGCCGCGGGCCGGACGCGAGCACCGAGTCGCTGCGGGAGGCGCTGTACAAGGGCGGGCGGTCGGGCCTGTCGGTGTTCGCCGCCTTCCTGTTCACGCACAATGCGCAGGTCGCCCTGTTCGCCTTCGCCCTCGGCTTCGCCCTGTGCGTGCCGACGGCGCTGCTGGTGGCCGCCAACGGGGCGTCGCTGGGGGCTCTGGCGGCGCTGTACGATACCCGGGGGCTCGGGCCGCAGCTTTGGGGGTGGCTCCTGATCCACGGCGTGACGGAGCTGTTCGCCATCGTGCTCGCCGCCGCGGCGGGCTTCCGCATCGGCAGCGTGATCCTGTTCCCGGGCGACCGGCTGCGCGCCGACGCCCTGGCGCAGGAGGGGCGTCGCGCGGCCACCCTCATGGCGGGCGTCGTGCTCATGCTGATGGTCGCCGGTCTGCTGGAGGGCTTCGGCCGGCAGCTGATCACCGCCGACGCGGCGCGCTACGCGGTGGCTGCGACCACCGCCCTGGCCTGGGCGGCCTACTTCTACGGGCCGGCGATCGCGGGCCCCGGCCGGCGGGCGCCGCGGTGAGCGACCGCGCCGCCTACGCCGCCGCCCGGGACGCGTCTCGGCTGCGCCCGCTGATCACGCCCGAGGGCGTCGACCTGCGGTTGGTGCTGGCCACCGCCGGGCAGCGCGCGGCCGCCTTCCTGATCGATGCGGCGATCCTGCTCGCGGTGATGATCGCCCTGACGATCCTCTGCCTGGTCACGGGTCTGGCCGCCGGAGGCATGTTCGGCGAGCTCATCGCCGCCCTGTGGCTGCTGGGCGCCTTCACCCTGCGCAACGGCTATTTCCTGGCCTTCGAGCTGTCCGGGCGCGGCGCGACGCCGGGCAAGCGCGCGCTCGGCCTGCGCGTCGCCTCGCGCGACGGGGCGCGCCTGACCGCCGACGCCGTGTTCGCCCGCAACGCCATGCGCGAGGTGGAGCTGTTCCTGCCGCTCGGCTTCGTCGGGGCGGCCGCCGGGCGTCAGGAGCCGCTGTCCGCCATCTTCGGCCTGGGCTGGACGCTGGCGCTGCTCCTCCTGCCCCTGTTCAACCGCGACGGGCTCCGGGCCGGTGACCTGATCGCCGGCACCTGGGTCGTGCACGAGCCCCGCCGCGCCCTGCGCCGCGACATGGCGACCGCCCGCGCCCCGGACACGCCGCGGTTCGCCTTCACCGCCGCGCAGCTCGACGTCTACGGCGAGCACGAACTGCAGGTGCTGGAGGAGGTGCTGCGGCGCAACCGCAAGGCCACGGTGGCCGAGGTGGCGGGCCGCATCCGCCGCAGGATCGGCTGGTCGCCCCTGGCCGACGAGGGCGACCTCGAGTTCCTGGACGCCTTCTACACCGCCGAGCGGCGCAAGCTGGAAGGGGACCTGCTGTTCGGCCGCCGCCGCCGGCACAGGCAAGACCGGCGCTGATCGTGGCGGCGCGGCGGGGCTCCGCGGGATCGGCGCCGTCATCTCGAAAAAAAGTGAACCGGGGCGATGCGGCCGTGTTCCGAACGTGGAGCGCCATGGGGCGCATCGCGTGGCGGGAGCTTTGGCATGGCGGGCGGGATCGTGGAGGGCGTCGTTCGGGCGCCCGAGCAGGACGCGGAGCCGCCCCGGCGGTTCGCCCTGAAGGCCAGCCTCGCCTTCCTGGCGGCGGTGGGTGTCGGCTCGCAGTCGGACTTCGCGCGGGCGCAGGCGGCGACGCTGACCGACGTGGACATCCTGAACTTCGCGTTGAACCTCGAGTACCTGGAAGCCGAATACTATGCGCGCGGCGTCACCGGGCAGGGACTGACCGCGGCGGAGACGACCGGCGTCGGCGCGTTCGGCGAGGTGGTCGGCGGCCGCCAGGTGAACTTCACGGATGACGGCGTTCGCCAGATCCTGACCGAGATCCAGCAGAACGAGCGCAGCCACACCAACTTCATCCGCGGCCAGCTGGGCGCGGCGGCTGTCGCGCGGCCGGCCATCAACTTCACCGACGCCTTCAACGCCCTCGGCCGCGCGGCGGGCATCGGGCCCTTCGATCCCTTCGCCAACCAGACCAACTTCATCCTGGGCGCGTTGATCTTTGAGGAGAACGGCCAGGCGGCCTATCACGGCTCCGCCCGCTTCATCCAGAACAAGAATATCCTGGAGAACGCCTCGGGAATCCTGGCCGTGGAGGCGTATCACGCCGGCATCCTGCGCCTGCTGACCTTCCAGGCGGGCGAAGCGGCGCGCGCCGCCGCCAACGCCGCGATCACCCTGCGCTTCCAGCTGGGCGGCGGCCAGGACGAGCCGCTGTCGTTCAACGGCGTGCCCAACCTCGTGCCGACGGACCGTAACTCCCTGTCGCCGCTGCGCACGCCCGCGCAGGTGCTAAACGTCGCCTACGAAGGCGGTGCGGCGAACAATTTCGGCTTCTTCCCGAACCGCGTGAACGGCACGATCCGCTGACGCGCCGCGCCGCCGCCCCCCCCCTTCCGGGAGCGGCGGCGCGAGCTATGGCGCGGCTGGCGCAGGCCTCCCGCGCGCAGGCCAGCCGCGATGCAGGCCCGGCCCCTCGCTGCGTCATCCGGCCGCCCGGGTGTCATGTGACTGTCGTTCACCTGTCACGGCGCGGAGCCGACGCGCGGGTATCGACATCCCGCGCCGGCGTCGTCCGGTCGGGGGACGATCATGTCGAAGCGATACGCGGGCCTGCTGCAGGGCGTCGCCATGGGCGCGTTGGCCGTCGCGGGCGCGGCGGGGTCGGCCGAGGCCGCCGAGATCCGCGGCCGGGTCGTCGAGCCGGCGCTGAACCGCGCGCTGCCGGGCGCCCAGGTGCGGCTGCAGGGCACGGGGGCGGTGGCCACCGCCGACCGCAACGGGGAGTTCAGCTTCCGCGACACGCCCGCAGGCCCGGCGACGCTCGTGGTCAGCTACGTCGGTTACCCCGACCGCACGCAGGAGGTGACCGCCTCCGACACGCCCGAACCGGTGACCATCGTGCTCGACAACGGGGCCGCAGTGGGTGAGCTGGTGGTCACCGGCCAGCGCTTGGCCGAACGCCGCGCCCTGCAGACCAAGAAGAGCGCCGGGAACCTCATCGAGAGCCTCTACGCCGACGACGTCGGCAAGCTGCCCGACCAGAACGTGGCCGAGGCCGTGCGCCGCCTGCCCTCCGTCACCACCGCCAACGACCAGGGCGAGGGCCGCTACGTCATCATTCGCGGCGTGAACCCGAACTACGCCAACGTGACGGTGAACGGCCAGACGCAGCCCGCGCCGGAGCCAGAGGGCCGGCAGGTGAAGCTGGACGACATCCCGTCCTCGCTGATCGGCTCGGTCAATGTCGTGAAGTCGCTGACGCCCGACCTTGACGCCAACGCCATCGCCGGTTCGGTGGACATCGTCACCCTGAGCGCCTTCGACCGGAACCAGCCCTTCTTCTTGACCGCCAGGGCCGACGCGGGTCGCTACGACCTGAACGAGAAGAATCCCTACCAGGGCGACGTCGTGGTCGGCGGCCTGTTCGGGCGCGACCGGCAGTTCGGCGCGGTGGTCTCGGCCAGCTACTCGAACCGGCCGATCGAGAGCGAGAACTTCCAGGGCTCGACCACGTACCGCGCGCCCACCGCCGCCAACGGCTATGTCGTGCCCGACCAGTTCGGCGTGCGCGACTACAACCTGACGCGCGAACGCTTCGGCGTGACCGGCGCCTTCGACTGGCGACCCAGCGACCGGATCAAGCTCTATGCGCGGGCCACCTACGCCGAGTTCAGCGACGACGAGCGGCGCGACCAGAACCGCATCGACAACCAGAGCGCCTTCACCAACCAGACCGCCACCACGGGCACGTTCCGCGGACGCGGCTCCATCCTGATCCGCCGCCGGCGCGAGGACGACAACACGATCGGCGTCACCGCGGGCGGCCGCTTCGACCTGCCGCTCGGCCACCTCGACGTGAGCTACGGCTATGCCCGGGCGGAGAAGGAGGATCCGCTCCGCTCCGAGTACAACTTCCGTTCGGGCGGCACGGCGCTGACGGTCAACTACGACGTCGCCAGCTCGCTCTATGCGTTCGACGCGGGCTCCGCGTTCCGCGACGGCGCGCTGTTCCCCTTGAACCAGGTCAACTACGACATCCGTGACGCAGTGGAGACGGTGAACCAGGCGCGCGCCGACTACACCCTGCCGGTGAACGTCTGGGGCCAGAGCTGGGACGTCAAGGCGGGCGTCAAGGTTCTCGACCGACGCAAGACCAACGACCGCGACATCAGCGTCTTCGGCCTGACCGCCGGGCGCAGCTTCACCGCGGCCAACGTCGCCTACCTCGGCGCCCAGAGCTTCTACGACGGGCGGTACCCCTTCGGGCTGCGCGCCTCGTGGGATGCGGGGCAGGCGTACATCGCCGCCAACCCGGGCGTCGTCACGCTGAACCTGGCGAGCTCGCGCACCAACAGCCTGATCAACGACTACGACGTGTCCGAGCGGATCTACGCCGGCTACGCCATGGGCACGTTCAGGTTCGACCGGCTGACCGTGATTCCCGGCGTGCGCGTGGAGCGGACCGAGGACGACCTCAAGTCCAAGGTCATCACCGCCGCTTCGACCCTGGACCAGGGCTTCAACAGCTTCGGCCGAAGCGAGTACACCGACGTCTTCCCCGGCGTGAACGCCCGTTACGACATCAACCGCAACCTGGTGCTGCGGGGGGCGATCACCACGGCCACGGCGCGCCCGAACTACCAGGACCTCTCGTCGTTCGTCTCCGTGGACCTGACCACCAGCCCGATCACCGTCACCCAGGGCAACCCGGGGCTGAAGGCGCTGTACGCCGTCAACTACGACGTGGCGCTGGAATACTACCTGCCGGGGCAGGGCCTGATCTCGATCGGCGCCTTCTACAAGGACATCGACGACCCGATCTATTCGCAAAGCCTGCTGGGCCAGAACGGCGCGTTCGGCGGGCAGACCCTCGCGGGCGTCAGCGTCGTCACGCCGATCAACGCCGAGCACCAGAAGGTGCAGGGGCTGGAGCTGAACGCCCAGGCCCAGTTCACCTGGCTGCCGGGCGTGCTGGGCGGGCTGGGCGCCTCGTTCAACGCGGCCTTCATCGACGGCGATTCCACGGGCGTGCCGGGCCGGGCAGGGGGCGTGCCGCTGTTCCTGCAGTCGCGCCGCGTCGGCACGGTGCAGCTGTTCTACGAGAAGTACGGCCTGTCCGCGCGGATCGCCTACTCCTACCGCTCGCGCTACCTCGACACCCTGGGCGCCAGCTCGGCCACCGACCAGTTCACCGACGACAACGGCCAGCTGGACGTGCGCGCCTCCTACGCCATCGGCCGCAACCTTCTGGTCTTCGTCGAGGGGGTCAATCTGAACGACGCGCCCTGGCGGCGCTTCATCGGCGTGGACAGGCAGCTGGTCGAGCGCGAGCGCTATGGCGCGCAGCTGCGCGCGGGCGTGCAGTTCCGCTATTGAGGGTCGCGCCGTGATCCCCGCCGTCGCCCTCCTGGTGGCGCTCGCCGCCCCCGCTCCGCGGCCGCCGGCGGCGGTCCCGCGCGGCTGGACGGTGGAGCGGGCGGTGGTGCTGATCCGGCATGGGGTGCGGCCGCCCACCAAGGCGATCCCGCTGCCGCCCGAGTTCGTCGCCGACGCCTGGCCGGCCTGGCCGGTCCCGCCGGGTCACCTGACGCCGCACGGGGCGGAGGCGATCCGTCTGTCGGGCGCGCACGACCGGGCGCAGTTCGTGGCGAGCGGCCTCTTGCCCGCGCAGGGTTGCCCCGCGCCCGGCGCGCTGGACGTCTACGCCGACAGCGACCAGCGCACGATCCGCACCGGCGAGGCCTACGTCGAGGCGCTGGCCCCCGGCTGCGCGGTGCGTGTCGCGCACCGGCCGGAGGGCGAGGACGACCCCGTCTTCCAGCCGATCGCGTCGGGCGCCGTCGCCTACGCGCCCGCGCGCGCCCGCGCCGCCGTGCTGGCTGCGGGCGACCCCGTGAAGCGGGCGGCCGGGGTCGCGTCGCTGCTGCGCCGGCTGGACCGTATCTACGTCCCCGCCTGCGCCCGCCCCGCCTGCCGCCTCTCCGCCCTGCCGACCGCGCTGGCTCCCCCCCGCGCCGGGGCCAAGCCCAAGCTGGAGGGCGGCCTGGACCTCGGCTCCACCGCCGCGCACATCCTGCTGCTGGAGTACGCCGACGGGCGGCCTCTGTCCGAGGTGGGCTGGGGCCGCGCCACGGCGGCGGACGTCACCGCCCTGTCGCGGCTGCACGCGCTCGAATTCGACCTCCTCGCCCGCCCGCGGTACGTGGCGGCGCGCAACCTCGCCCTGATCGCGCCGCGCATCCTGGCCGGCCTGTTCGCGCCAGACGCGGCGAAGCTGACGGTGATCGTGGGCCACGACACCAACGTGGCGAGCCTCGGCGGCCTGCTCGGCCTGCACTGGCGCGCGCCGGGCTATGCGGCCGACGACCCGCCCCCCGGCGGCGCGATCCGGCTGGAGCTGCTGCGCGACGCCTGGGGCCGGCGCGCGGTGCGCGCGGTGTTCGAGGCGCAAAGCCTGGAGCAGCTGCGAACGCTCGTTCCGCCGGACGCGGCCCGGCCGCCGTACATGGCCGACATGCCGGTCGCCGGCTGCCCCGCGCCGTGCGCGCCCGCGCGGTTCCGGCGGCTCATGGCGGTCCCCGTCGCGACCCCCGCAAGCCCCTAGCCTCGCCTCAGACCGTCGGTCGCGCGGAGGCCACGGCGCGGCTGGACTGGTCGAGGTCGATCACCGCGTCCGCGACGCCGAGCAGGGCCTGCAGGTCGTCGTGCAGCTTGGCCAAGGCCGTGGCGCTGTCGGCCGGCTTGTCGTAGCCGGGGGGTTCCAGGAGGTTGCCGGCACCCGCCTTGGGCGTGGCGATGGTCAGCCGGTTGTCCTGCGCCAGCGCCAGCGAGCGGCCGAAGCCGGGGTGCCCGGCCAGCGCGATGAACCGCTCCATGAAGGCGGGGGTCAGCAGGGCGCGCGAGGCGATCTGGTCGGAGCCGTAGACCTCGAACATGCGCTCGAAGTCCGGGTCCTCCAGCCGCACGCGTTGGCGGTCCTTGCGGCCGCGCAGGGCGTTGAACAGGCCGCCGTCGTTGACCACGGCGGTCACCCCCGCCAAGCGGCGCGGCAGCTCGATGCACGTGACCAGCCCGTCGAAGATCTCGCGCTGCTCCTTGCCCGAGCCGTGCGTCAGCCGAACCTCGGCGATGCTGAGCGGCAGGCCGCGATAGCGGCCGAAGATCTCGTCGTCGGGATGGGTGCTGTCGAACGCCTCGACCAGGTTCTCCTTGCGCAGGGCCGCGAGCTCCAGGTCCTTGGCCGGCCGCCAGTCCAGCTCGCCGAAGTCGGCGACGAGCCGGGGCAGCACCCGCGACTTGTAGAGCCGCGCGTACTCGGTGCTGAGCGCGCCTGCGGCCCACCACCAGCCCGCGCCGCCGCCGATGGCGCTGAACAGGCCGAGCTGCACCCAGCCCGCCGGCTTGGTCCCGAGCTGCGACCACGCCCAGACCGCCACGCCCGCGGCCAGGCCCAGCGGCAGGCGCGTGGCGAGCCGGGCGTTGATCTTGCCGGCGGTGTCCACGCGCGTGGCCTCCAGCTCGCGCAGCACGGGGCCCAGCCGCTCGCGCAGGACGCCGGCGGAGGCGGGGGCGTCTGTGGGCTCCGGCGTCGGCACGAACAGCCGCTCCAGCGTCCAGCGCGCGCCGAGCGCGAAGACGCCGGCCGTGATCACGCCGCCGAACCCGCCCGCGATCATGCCGCCGAAGCTTGGATGTCGGCGCGTGTAGCCGAACACCACCGCCACGAAGACGCCGACGGTCAGCAGGCCGATGGTGGAGAGCGCGTTGGCGCGGACGGCGCGCAGGTCGCCGGGCGCGGGGGCGGCCGCGGAGGACACGGCGCTACAGGTGGTCGGAAGCGTTGACGGGCGCCCGCGCCGAGGCGTCGGCCTCGAAGAAGGGCGGCAGCTCGCCCACGCCGGCGACGCCGGCCAGCAGCGGCCCCGGGAAGGTCTGGACGGCGTTGCGCAGGTCGCCCACGGACGAGTTGTAGAAGCGGCGGGCCGCGGCGATGTTGGTCTCCACCTCCTGGTAGGTGCGCTGCGCCTCCACCATGGTCGCGTCCGACTTCAGCTCGGGATAGCCCTCCGCCACGGCGAACAGGCGGTCGAGCCCGGCGCCGAGCTGGCCCTCCGCCTCGAACCTGGCCTTTAGGGCGGCAGGATCGCCCAGCGAGGCGGGCCTGGCGGCCTGCGTCCTGAGGGCGGTCACCTGCTCCAGGAGCTCGCGCTCGTGGCTCAGGAAGCGCTTGGCGATCGCCAGCACGTTGGGCACGAGGTCGCGCCGCTGGGTGAGCTGCACATCCACCCCGGCCAGCGCCTCGCCGACCTGGTTCTTCTTGCGGATGATCCCCGCGTACCAGGCGTACAGGACGACCCCGAGCAGCAGGGCCGCCACCAAGACCAGCACCGTCACGGGCGCCTCCTCCCCCAAACACGGAGAGGCTATGATGGGAAGGCGACGCTGTCACCGCCCCGCCCGCCCGCCCCTTGCTCAGGCGGCGGCGAGACGGAGCGCGGCCGCCCGCGCCGGGTCCCGCCCGTGCGCGACGTCCTCCCGGCGCAGGGGCGCGAGCACGTCGGGGACGACGCCCGCGTCCGGCCGGGGCGTGGGAGCCATGGCGGCCACCAGCGGGAGGTCGGCCTCCAGCCCTGAGCCTGGCAGCTGCAGGAAGAAGAAGGCGCCGCCGTTGATGCCGCGCAGGTTGCCGCCGGTGGGGCCGCCCACCAGCACGCCCAGGCCGTTGCGCTTCACCGCCTGTGTGAACTGGAAGGTGGCCGAGCTGTTCGAGGCGTCCACCAGCACGATCAGCCGGCCTGTGAACGGGCGCGGGTGCGGGCGGATCAGGTCGCCGGCCGGATCGTCGTCGAAGCGCGTCATCCGGTAGAGGCCGCGCGCGTCCGGCCCGACGGCGTCGGCGCCCCAGTCGCGGAACGTCCGGTCCCAGGTCTTCAGGTACGGGTTCAGGTCGTCCGGGGTGCGGCGATAGCGGGTGAAGCGGGCGTAGTCGCTCTTGCGCACGTCGCGCGCCACGCGGCGGGACAGGATCAGGTCGCCCACATCCTGGCCGCCCGCATTCCCGCGCAGGTCGACGACCAGGGCGCGGGCGCGCTCCGAGGCCAGGGCGTCCAGGTCCGCGTCGAGCGCCGCGCGCCAGTTCCACGTGCTGTCGTAGAGCGCCCAGGTGGGCATGCGCAGGTAGGCGACGCCGCCGGGGAGCCGCTCCGTCCGCCAGGCCGGCGCGTCGCCGGTCGGGTCGCGCGCGCCGCCGCCCCGCGCCGTCCGCCCCGCCCGGTCGAGCAGCGGCACGGTGATCGTCCGCCCGGTCCCGCCCTGCGGTGGGGAGACGGACAGGTGAGCCTCCCCGCCCACGACGAGCGCCGGCCAGCGCAGCGGGAACAGGATGTCGAACGGCTCCCAGCCGTCCTCGCCTCGCAGCTCGAGCTGGCGCACGCGCTTGGCGTCGTTGTGTCCGTCCGCCGCCGCGAGGGGAACGAGGGAGGCGAGGATGCGCCCGGCGGGCACGCCGCCGATGGCGACGACCTCCGCCCCCGGCCGCAGGGCGGGGTGCGCGCCCCGGCCGTCCAGCACCACCATGCGCCCGTCCAGCCAAGCGAAGTCGAACGGCAGCCGGTTGCGACCGCCGGAGATCAGCGCCAGTCCCGCGCCGGTCTGGTTCGCCCCGTTCAGGAAGGTGTGGCCGCAGCGGACGGAGGCGGTCAGCCGCGTGAAGGCCAGGTGGGCCTCGCCGAGCGGGCGGGGCGTGGCGCAGAAGGCGTCAAGCCGGTCGAACGCGGCGTCCGCCTGAGCGGGCGTGTTGTAGCGGTGCAGACCCGGGTGCAGCGCCCCGTAGGCGCGCCGGATCAGGGCGGCGTCGGCTCGCAGGGCGGCGGCGGGCACGAGCGCCTCGGCGGTGCGCCCGGGCGGGGCGGCGGAGAGGCCGGGCAGGGCGGTCAGGCCGGCCAACAGGGTGCGGCGGGTCGGGTCGGTCACGGCGGGCTCCTGGCCGGGTGGAGCGGCGACCCTGTGCGCCTCAACCCCGGCGCGCGCCTCAGAACCGCGCCGTCCGCACGATCTTCGGCTTCTGAGCCGTGCGCGCGCCGATAGTCGGACGGACTGCAGCCGTACACGGCCCGGAACGCCCGGTTGAAGCTCGCCTTGGAGGAGAACCCCGCCTCCAGCGCCAGGCCGAGCAGGTCGTCGGCGCGGCCGCTCCGAAGCGAACGCGCCACCTCCTCCGCCCGCAGGCCGTTGATCAGGGTGGCGAAGTTGACGCCCAGCCCCTCGTTCAGCCCCCGCGAGAGGTAGCCCGTGTTGACGCCCAGACGGCGGGCGACGTCGGCGAGGCTGAGCTCCGGCTCTCGCCACCAGGCCTCGGCGGCGATCCGCTCTCGCCACCGCCGGCCCAGGCCGGGCCAGTCCTTCGCCCTCGGCGTCTCCGGCGCGACCCCGGGCGGGGCGGGCTCGGGCGCGCGCAGCTCGGCGTGCCGCCACCCCTGGACGCCCAGGTACAGCGCCAGCACGGCGAAGGCCGCGTAGAAGGCGAATCGGTCGAAGTAGTCCAGCCGGCCGAAGGCGAGCTGCCAGGCGGCGAACCCCGCGCGGAGCGCCAGGAGCGCCAGCAGGCAGATCAGCACCTGCGCCAGCCAGCCGGCGGCGTGCCGCTCGGCGTCGCTCACCCGCTCGGGCAGCCCCGCCCGATGCGCGCGCAGCAGGCCCAGGCCCGCCACGCCGTAGCCGCCCAGGCTGAGCACGACGGCCAGCGCCAGGGCAGGCTCGACCCATCGCTCGTGACCGCCCAGGTACCAGGCCAGCTTCGGGCCCGTGGGCAGGGCGAAGAGGGCCGACTGGTACAGCCCGTGTCCCAGGGCGGGCGCCAGATGCGGCGCCAAGGGCCCGCCCGCCCGCGAGCCGGTCAGAGCGCGCGCATAGCCGAACAGCAGCGGGCCGACCGCCAGCGGCGCGGCGAAGGGCGCGAACGTCAGGCCGGGCCATCTGTCGTAGGCCCCGGCGAAGCCCAGGGCGTAGGGCGCGAGCATGCCCGCGGCCACGACCAGCAGCGCCGCCATCAGCCGGTTCGCGGCCCGGTTGCGCGCCGCCAGAAGCAGGGCCAGGGCCAGCACCACAAGCTGAGCCTCGGCCGCGACGAGCAGCGCTGTCCTCCAGCCGAACACCAGCATGCCGCCCCCCGACTCCGCGCGCCCATGTCGCCCCAAGCCGGGCGGCGTGGGAAGGGCGAACGAAGGGCTGGCGGAGCGGTGCGTAGAAGGCTAGGGACGTTACAGATTAACGTTCAAGGAGGCCGCCATCCCGCCACCGCCGTCCAGCTCGCCGGAGGCGCACGCGTCGGATCTTCCGTCCGGCGGCGCGCGCGTGGGCCACGGCACGGCGCGGCGGCACGAGCGTCGCACCTGGGCGGTGGCCGCGGTGTCGGTCGGGGCGGCGACCCTGCTGCTCGCGGGCGGCGTGGTCTGGCGCTCCTCGGCCGTGTCCGCCGAGGGGCTGCACGCCCTGGCGCACGTGGCGGCCTTCCTGCTGGCGGGGGCGGCCTACCGGATCGCGCGTCGGCTGGAGGTGCATGGGCGCATTCGGGCGGCGCGGCTGGCGCCGGACGCGGCGGGCGCGCTGAACGGCGCACTGCTGCTGCTGCTGGCGGCGGAGCTGGCCTGGGTCAGCGTCCAGCGCCTGGAGCGTCCGCAGACGGTGGATTTCGCGCCCTCGCTGGCGCTGGCCGGCTTCGGCCTGCTGGTGAGCCTGGTGTCCGCGGCGCTGCTGCGCCACTCGCACGTTCACGAGCACGGCCACGCGGCGGACGTGAACTTCCGCGGCGTGTACGCGCACGTGCTCAGCGACGTTGTGGTCGCCGTGCTCGCCATCGCCGGGCTGCTGCTCGTGCGGGGCGCCGGGCTGGCCTGGGCGGACGCGGCGGCGGGGCTGGCCGGGGCGGTGCTGGTGGCCGTGTTCGGCGCCCGGCTCGTCGCCGCCGCCGCGGGTGCGCTGCGGACGGAGCTGGCCCACCGACCTGAGCCGCACGGCGTCACGGCGGGGGCCGCAGGGACACGCCGCCGCTAGGCGCGCCTGGTGCTCGCGATGAAGCCGCCGCCCAGAACGCGCTCGGGGTCGTCGGCGGCGTAGAGGACGCAGGCCTGGCCGGGGCTGACCCCTTCCTCGGGCCGATCGAACACCACGGCGGCGCCATCCCCCTCCCAGGTCAGGCGGGCCGGGGAAAGGGGGGCGGAGGAGCGGACGCGGGCTAGCACCGGCGTGTCGGCTCGGGCGGCGTCGGCCACGGAGGCCGCGTCGCCCAGCCAGTTCTCCTCCTTCAGCCGAAGGGCGCGGGTGAGCAGCGCCTCGCGCGGGCCGACCACCACACGGCGGCGGCCGGCGTCCAGCGCGGTGACGAACAGGGGCTCGCCGACCGCCACCCTCAGCCCCCTCCGCTGGCCCACGGTGTAGCGGGTGATCCCCTCGTGTCGGCCGAGCACGCGGCCGTCCTCGTGCACGATCTCGCCGGGGCCCGAGGCGTGCGGGCGGAGCCTGTCGATCAGGGTGGCGTAGTTCCCCTCCGGCACGAAGCAGATGTCCTGGCTGTCGGGCTTGTCCGCCACGGAGAGGCCGAAGGCGGCGGCCAGGGCCCGCGTCTCGCTCTTGGGCAGGCCGCCCAGGGGGAAGCGCAGGGCGGCCAGCTGGTCGGGCGTGGTGGCGAACAGGAACCAACTCTGGTCGCGCCCGGCGTCACGGGCGCGGCGCAGCTCCGGCCCGCCCGGCCCGACGGTGCGGCGCACGTAGTGGCCGGTGGCCATGGCGGCGGCGCCCAGGTCGCGGCTGACCTGCAAGAGGTCGCGGAACTTCACCGTCTGGTTGCAGCGCACGCAGGGGATCGGCGTCTCGCCGCGCAGGTAGGCGTCGGCGAAGTCGTCCACCACCGCCTGCCGGAACCGGTCCTCGTAGTCGAGCACGTAGTGGGCGACGCCCAGCCGCTCGGCCGCGGCGCGGGCGTCGCGGATGTCCGTCCCCGCGCAGCAGGCGCCGGGGCGCTTGGCCTTCGCCCCGTGGTCGTAGAGCTGGAGGGTGACGCCGACGACTTCGTAGCCGGCCCGGGCCAGGAGGGCGGCCACCACGGTGGAGTCGACGCCGCCGGACATGGCGGCGACCACGCGCGACCCTTCGGGCAGGCCCACGGCCTCGCGCGCGGCCAGGGCGGCGCGGTCCAGGTCGACGGGGAGCGGGCCGAGGTCGAGCGGCATGGGCCCTATCTAGTCCACGCGGCCGGACTTCGCACGCAGGCGACCACGCCGAGCGCGCCGCCCGCGTAGCGCCGGCAGCTGAGGCCCGGGTCCAGCGCCTCCAGCCGGGGCGGGAAGCGCAGGGCGGCCGTGCGGGGCACCCTCACGTCCCACAGCCACAGCAGGCCGCCGCCGGGCGGGGTCGCGGCCATCAGCCGCGGGTTCGGATCGACGGGGCCGTAGGGCAGGCCCGTCACCTCGACGGCCGCGCCGCTCCGCACGAAGAAGGCGTCGGCCAGGGCGGCGCGCTCGGCGGGGGCGAGGACGCCGTCCGTGGGGTTGTCCAACAGCCAGGTCAACCGGCGCACCCCCGCGCGCTGCAGATCGGTGGAAACCGCCTCGATCGAGTAGGCCCGCCTCTCCCCCGAGTCCGCCGCCAGCGCCGCACCGGTCGCGCCGACGCCCAGCAGGGCCGCCAGCGCCAGCTGGAACGCCGGGGCGCCCCGGGGCGCCGCAGCCCTCAGGGCGGCGACCATGCCGATGACGAGCCCGGGCGCGGCGGGCGTGAGGTAGCGGGGCGTGAAGCTCGGCCGCAGCAGGCCCATACCGACCACCACGGCCACGGCGGCCAGGGCGGCCGCGCCCAGCACCAGGGCGGCGCGCGAGGGCGGCCGGCCCTCGACGCCCCGCGCCGCCAGCGACCCCTGCGCGAGCCGTCCGCCGGCCAGCAGCGCCAGCCACAGTAGCGCCACCCCGCCCGTGAGCAGGTTCGCGAGCGCCGGCAGGTCGGCGAGCCGGAGCGGCAGGTACCAGGAGAACTCGGGCCGGGCGAAGGCGAGCACCCGCGGGGCGTGGGGCACGCTCCAGGCCAGCCACGGCAGCAGGGCCAGAGCCGCCGGCCAGGTCCGCACCGCCCGCGCCCGGTGCACCGCGAGGTAGGCCAGCCCCTGCATCCCGCCCACCGTCACCGCGTGCTGGTGCGTCAGGCAGGCGGCCGCGGTCAGGGCGCACCAGAGCGTCGCCCGCGCGGTGGTCGGCCGATCGAGGAGGCGGAGGAAGGCGACCGCCGCCCCGGCCTCCAGCAGCAGCAGCAGGGCGTAGGCGCGCGCCTCCTGCGCGAAGTAGATCGCCAGGGGCGACAGGCCCAGCATGGCCGCCGCGACCCACCGGTCGCTCCGCGCCAGCGGCGTGCGCACGCCCAGCACCACGAACGGCGCGAGGGCGGCGAACACGACGCTCGGCGCGCGCAGGGAAGCGTTCGACAGCCCCGCCACCGCCGTCCAGCCGCGCATCAGCAGGAAGTACAACGGCGGGTTCACGTCCAGCCGCAGCTGCTCGACGAACGCCGCCCAGCTCGGCCGGCCGACGATGCCCAGCGTCCACCCCTCGTCCAGCCACAGCGGGCCGCCCGCCCCGGAGACGAGCTTCAGCCCGACGCCGAGCGCCAGCAGCGCGGCGCAGGCCGCGGGCGCGGCCCATCCGGCGGCCACGCCGAAGCCGCGACTCGGGACGGACGGCGGGGCGGCGGCCATCGGCCATGGCTGGCAGCCCCGCCCGGCGCGCGCAAGCCGTCCCTTCCGGCCCGAGGCGAACAGGCGTTCAATCGGTTCCGGAGCGGGGAGGGCCGGCGGTGAAGGACATCGAGACGCTGCGTCAGGCGCAGCTCCTGCTCGGCCAGTACGGCTTCGACGAGGAGCAGGAGGCGGTGGGCAAGGCCATCCGCATCATCTCCGCCACCGCCAAGCGCCTCGGCGCGCCGGTGGAGGCCGCGCCCCGCGTGCTGGTCGGCTCGCAGGGCGGGCGGCTGAAGATGCTGCGCGAGCGCGCCGGCCTCACCCGCGGACAGGTGGCCGAGATGTGCGGCGTGATCCTCTCCACCGTCCGCGCGCACGAGAACGGCGAGGCGGGCATAGGGCCTGAGGCGGCGGACGCCTACGCCCGCGCCCTGGGCGCAACGCCCGGGATGATCCTGCACGGCCGCGACTGAACCGCGGCCGTGCGGGGGGTCAGACGGCCGGCTCGCTCACCGGCTCGGCGGCCGCCTTGGCTTTGGGCTTGGCCGCGGCCTTCGTCGCCGTCTTGCGCTTCGGCTTGACGGGGGCGGGCGCCGCTTCGGCCGGCGGCGGCTCGTCCGCCAACAGGCTGAGCTGGCTGGAGGCGACGCCGCCCTGCTTCACCTGCACGCCCAGGTAGCGCATCCCGCCGTCGCCGAAGCTGATCTCGTCCATGGCGATCTGCGGGTCGCGCTTCAGCTTGGACGAGTCCATCAGCGTCAGCTTCAGCACCAGCTCGCTCGGGGAGGCGCCGCCCTCGACCGCGGCGGCGATCTCGCGCCGGAAGCGCACGCCGGGGCCGCTCTCGGTGGGAACGTGGGGGGGCTTCTTCATGGGTGCTCCTGTTGGTCTTCGGAGCCGGGCTCCAGGTCGCGCACGAGGCGCATGGTGGGGGCCGCCGAGGGCTGCTCCGCCGCAAGCCGCTGCTCGCCGGCCGGGGTGATGCTCCATCCCTGGCGCGTGCGAGAGGCGAAGCCCAGCTCCGTCAGCGCTCGGGCGTCGGCGATGTTGATCCAGTCGACCTCCTGGCCGGCCGCCCGGGCGGAGAGGTTGCGCAGGGCGTCCAGCAGGCCCGGCTCCAGCGCCGTCAACGCTTGGTTCCGCGTCGCCCGGACATGTCGAGCAGAGGCGGTCGGGGCGCGGCGCCCGTCGACCGGGGATCGGTCAGCACGGGAACGGGCTTGTGGGGCGCACGCGGCGACATGGCTGACTTTCGGGTCCGAGGGTCGCAAGGATGCGAAGGCCGCCTCGGATCACCCCGTATATAGGGCGCCCGGAGCCGATTGGCTCGGCCGTTCGTGCGATCAGGGGCGCGTCGCCCTGCCGGCCGCCGGGGGCGACAGCTCTCGGGTGCGTGAGCGCCAGCCCTCGTGGGCGCGGATCGTCTCCCTCAGCACCTCGACTTGTGCAGCGGCAGGTCGTTCGTGTCCGTCAATGTCCGCTATTGTCCACAGGACCTGCGCCGACGATCCCTGGCGGCGCACCAGGACGCGCTCCATCGTGCAGCCGCTCTCCTGGTCGGCGAGGCGCATCTCCGCCCCGCCGGGCCCGAGCACCTGGACCTCCTGCGGCAGCCGCCCCGGCGCGCCGTCGGCCAAGAACACATAGGCCGTCTCGCTGCGGTCGGGGCGCGCGCGGTCGAAGCGGAGCACTCGGGTGATTCCGCCCAGCGCGCCGGCGGAGAAACGCGTTTCGCTACCGCCGAGGGCGACGTGCTTTCCGCTCGCATGCGCCACGGCCGCCGCCGCCAGCGCCGCCGCGGCGACGCCGATCCGTAGGAGCCTACGCGAGCTGTCGCGGCGGAGCATGTCCTGTAAGCGCACCAACCCCCCGACAGTTCACAGGCCGACATCCTCCACCGCCGCGGATGTCTGTGATAGGGGGGAAGATCAAGGATCGCCTCCGACCCATGTCGGACTCAAATTGAAGGCGCGTTCTGGTCGTATAGCGGTGGTCGTCGTAGTGAGCGCACATGGTCATTGTAACGCTGGTGTTCAGCCTGATCGCCCATCTGAGTAGCCCGGAGCCCTCACCCGCTCCGGTCTCAGCTTGGGGTGCGCGCCCTGGCTTCTACGTCGGCGACCGAGGCGGAGCGCTGGCCTTTGATATCAGCAGGGGCTGGCTGTTCTCGACTGGCAACCAGTGGGAGATAACTGACTGTTCCGACGCGTCCACTCTTTGCATGAATGGTGATCTGTTTCGGCTCGCGCTGCCTCGAAAGTGTCAGGACCGCAGGAGCATGAAGGAGGTCCCTTCTGGCATGATCCGAATCTTCACGCGACGTTCTAAGATCAACCCGATGGCGGACATTGACGTCTTAGTGTCTCAGCGCACTCCGAGGTGGGCGTTCGTGATCGGCCCCAACGGGAGTGTTCTCACGATCATCCAGGCAAACGCGGACCTAACGCAGCTTAGGCCGCCGGAGGAAGTCCTCCATCGGGATGGAGGGGATGCAAAGATACTTGAATTCTATAGCGCCGTCGGCTCATTCCACATGGGTCAGTGTGACTTCTGACATGCGGGCGCAGTCTGGGTCATCGCACAGCGCAACACCTTCCTTGGCGGACATTCAGGAGCCGTCGCTGGTGCTGTCTGGAGAGCAGCCAAGGGATGCTGGTCTTTAGGCTGCTACCCACCCCCAGCCGACGCTGGCTAGGTCAGGTTGCGGGCGTCACGCAGCCGACCGCTCCCGGCCCACGGCGGACAGTCGGGAGCCGCACCCGCCAGACGCGTCAGGGTGCGAAGATGATCGTCTCTTTGGGCGGCGGCTTGTAATGCGCCCTTGCAAGGAGCGCGTTCCCAAGCAGAGGCGCTCCGACCGTCAGCACGATAGCTGTCACAGCCACTGCGATCATGATCACGAGGAGGGTTCGAGCACGCGTCACGCCCGCAACATGGCGACTCTGCTGACAAGCCTCCACCCCCCCTGAGGGTCCGCTCACCACCCCCAGCCGACATCGGGAAGGTCCGCTGTCCGCTAGGCCGTGTCTACAGCTCCCGGCGGAAGAAGGCGTAGATGCGTTCGGCCAGGGGGCGGTTGACGCCGGGGACCTTCTCCAGGTCCTCCATGCTGGCGCGGGAGACGCCGCGGGCGCTGCCGAAGGCTTCCAGCAGGGCGCGCTTGCGGCCGGAGCCGACGCCGTCGATCTCGTCCAGCGGGTTCTTCATGGCGGCGACGGAGCGCTTGGCGCGGTGCGTGCCGATGGCGAAGCGGTGCGCCTCGTCGCGCAGGCGCTGGAGGTAGTAGAGCACCGGGTCCTTGGGCTCGAGCATGAACGGCGGGCGGCCCGGCATGAAGAAGCGCTCCAGCCCCGCGTCGCGGTCCGGCCCCTTGGCGACACCCACCACGGCCACATCGTCAACGCCCAGGTCGGCCATCACCGCGAGGGCGGCGTCGAGCTGGCCCTGACCGCCGTCCACCAGCACCAGGTCGGGACGGGGCGGGGCCTCGCCCTCCTCCTCCTCCTTGGCCAGGCGGGTGAAGCGGCGGCGCAGCACCTGGTTCATCATGGCGAAGTCGTCGCCCGGGGTCAGTTCGCCGGGCTTGATGTTGAACTTGCGGTACTGGTTCTTCTGGAAGCCTTCGGGGCCGGCCACGATCATGCCGCCGACGGCGTTGGTGCCCATGATGTGGCTGTTGTCGTAGACCTCGATGCGCTCGGGCGACGACTCCAGCTTGAACACCTCGCATACGCCGGCCAGCAGCTTTCGCTGAGCCCCGCTCTCGGCCATGCGCCGGCCCAGCGCCTCGCGGGCGTTGGACTGGGCGTGGTCGACCAGCCGCTTCTTCTCGCCCTGGCGGGGCACGGCGATCTCGATCCTGCGGCCGGACTTGACGCGGAAGGCCTCGGCCAGGAGCTCGCACTCGGGCGCGGCGTGGCTCAGCAGGATCAGGCGGGCGACCGGCTTGTCGTCGTAGAACTGGCCCAGGAAGGCGCCCAGCACCGCCTCCGGCGTGTCGTCGCCCTCCGTCAGGGTGGACAGGCGCGGGAAGTAGGCGCGGTTGCCCCAGTTCTGGCCGCCGCGGAAGAAGAACACCTGCACGCAGGCCTGCCCGCTCTCCACGTGCAGGGCGAAGACGTCGGCCTCCTCCACGCCCTCCGGGTTGATGCCCTGCTCGACGCTGACGCCGGCCAGGGCCCGGATGCGGTCGCGCACCCGGGCGGCGCGCTCGAACTCCATGTCCTCGGCGGCGGCGTTCATCTCGGCGACGAGGCGGGCGTTCACGGCGCGGGACTTGCCGCGCAGGAAGTCGCGCGCCTCCGAGACCAGGTCGTCATAGCCTTCGGGCGAGATCAGGCCGGTGCAGGGGGCCGAGCAGCGCTTGATCTGGTGCAGCATGCAGGGGCGCGTGCGCGTCTCGTAGACGCTGTCGCTGCAGGATCGCAGCAGGAAGGCCTTCTGGAGCGTGTTCAGCGTGCGGTTCACCGCCCAGGTGCTGGCGAACGGGCCGAAGTAGTCGCCCTTGGTGGCGTGGGCGCCGCGGTGCTTCCTGATCTGGGGCGTGGCGTGGTCGCGGCGCAGCAGGATCTCGGCGAAGCTCTTGTCGTCGCGCAGGGTGATGTTGAAGCGGGGCTTCAGCCGCTTGATCAGGTTGGACTCGAGCAGCAGGGCGTCCGCCTCCGTGCGCGTGGTCACGAACTCCATGGCGCGGGTCAGGCTGACCATGTGGGCCAGCCGCTGGCTGTGCGCGCGGCCCTGCGCGTACTGCACGACGCGCTTCTTCAGCGAGCGCGCCTTGCCGACGTAGAGCACCTCCTCCGCCTCGCCGAGCATGCGGTAGACGCCCGGGGTGTCGGGCAGGCGCTTGACGTAGTCGGCGATCAGCGCCGCCCCGGTCAGCCGCGGGCCGTCCTCCGCCACCTCGCTGGAGCGCACCACCTCGAACGCGGGCTCGGCGAGCGCGGCGTCGGCGGGGTGGTCGAAGGGGGTGGCGGCCTCGGGCATGGGAGCCGCGCAATATAGGCCGCTTCGCGCGCGAGGGGAGCCGGCGGCTGGACCGGACGGCGTCGGCGCTGCCGCCGTGCTCGGGCGCGTCAAGGGACGCTGCGCTCTCCGCCCTTGACCCGCCCTGCGCTCGGTGGCTGACCGGAGGGGTCGGGACGCAGGGCGTCCGGTTAGAAGTTCGACGGCCTGCGGCGCGTCGAACACAGGGCTGAGGCGTGCCCGCGCGTGGATCAGCGGGCGCGCCCTCGCTCCCTCTCTCCTCTTGCTCCATCAGCCCCGAGTTCGACGCCCCGCAGGGCGTTGAACTTACTCTGGGAGGGGCGCCCCGCGTCCCGACCCCTCCGGTCAGCCGCCGGGTGCTGGGCGGGTCAAGGGCGAAGAGCGAAGCGTCCCTTGATGCGCCCTGCACCCGGTGGCCCTCCCCGGTGTCCAGTCGTCGGCGACCCCTGGACCCTTCCGCCCGCCGTGCGTTACACGCGGGCCATGGCCGCTCTCCTGCCCATCCTCGTGTTCGTCATCATCATCGGCGTCGCCAACGTGATCGAGTTCGGCCGGGTCGATTGATCATGCGCCCCGCGGCGCTCGTCACCGGCGGGGCCGACCGGATCGGCGCGGCGTTCGTCGAGGCGCTGGCGGCGGACGGCTACGACGTCGCCCTGCACCACCGCGGCCGGCGCGAGGCCGCCGAGGTCACCGCGGCGTGCGCCCGCGCGCACGGGGCGCAGGTGGTGCTGGTGCGCGCCGACCTGACCGTGGAGGGCGAGCGCGCCGGCCTGCTCGCCGCCGCCGCCCAGGCGCTGTGCCGGCCGCCGAGCGTGCTGGTCAACAACGCCTCCCTGTTCCGCTTCGACGACCTCGCCTCGCTGGAGCCGCCCCTGTGGCGCGAGCACCTGGAGGCGAACCTCACCGCCCCGGTGTTCCTGATCCGCGACTTCGCCCGGGCGCTCGGGGACGGGGAGGGCGTGGTGGTGAACCTGCTCGACCAGAAGGTGAACCGGCCCAATCCGGACTTCCTGTCCTACACGGCGAGCCGCATGGGCCTGGCGGGGCTGACGGCGCCGCTGGCGCTCGCGCTCGCGCCGCGCATCCGGCTGGCGGGCATCGCGCCGGGGCTAACCCTGCCGAGCCAGGTGCACCCGGACAGCGACTTCGCGCAGGCCCAGTCCTCGGCGCCGCTCCGCCGCGGGCCGACGCCTGACGACTTGGTCTCCGCGCTGCGCTTCATCCTGGCCACGCCCTCGTTCACCGGCCAGATCGTGACGGTGGACGGGGGCGAGAGCCTCGTCGGCCGTCCCCGCGACATGGCCTTCGACCAGGGCCGCTATGACTGACGCGCGCTGGCGGGTGCTCGTTCAGGGGCTCAAGGTCGAGGCGGAGATCGGCCTGTTGCCCGAGGAGCAGGGGCGCACCCAGCCGCTGCGCATCGACGTCGAGGTCGAGGTGGCCGCCTCCGAGATCTCCGCCCTGGAGGACAGCGTCGACTACGGCGCCGTGGCCGCGGATGTGCGGGCGTTGGCGGGCGACGGGCCATGGCGGCTGGTGGAGGACCTCGCGCAGCGGATCGCCGTGCGCGTGCTCGCCCGGCCCCGCGCGTCGGCGGTGACCGTGCGCGTGCTCAAGACCACGCTGCTGCCCGACGCCGAGGCGGCGGGGTGCGAGCTCCGGCTGACGCGCTAAGTCAACGCGCGTCGCCAAACCTCCGTCCCCCTCGGACTTGATCCGAGGGCCGAGCGGTCTGCGGCTCTTCGGCTGGCGTCGCACGCGTCCGGCGCCCGGCCCTCGGGTCAAGCCCGAGGGCGACGGGGTGAGGGCGGGAGGAATGACAATCGCCCGCAGGGGCTGCTATCTGCGCGCCTCCATGCCCCAGATCGAGTTCACGCGGCGCTTCGCCATGGCGCACCGGCTGCTGGCCGACCCGCGCTCCAAGTGCGTGACGCCGCACGGTCACAACGAGGTCGTCACCGTCACCCTGGCCACCGACGCGGCGCCCGCCTGGGGCGCCTCGAACATGGCCGCGCCGTTCGAGCGGCTGAAGGCGCGCTGGCACGGCTGGATCGACGGGGCGGTGGACCACGCCTTCCAGCTGAACGCCCGCGACCCGCTGGTGGCCTTCTTCCGCGAGCACGAGCCCGAGCGCCTGCCGCGGCTGATGCTGTTCGACGGCGACCCGACGACGGAGGCGGCCGCCGTCGCGCTCCGCCGCAAGCTGCAGGCCTTCTTGCGCGAGGAGGCGCCCGGCTGGCGTTGCGTGCGCCTGCGGCTTGAGGAGACGCCCACGAACGCCGTCGTCCTGGACGGCGACGCCGGCGCGTCGGGCTGGGCGCCCGGCGGCTGGTGCGATCGGGCGGACGCGACAATCAACGATCTTTAACGTGATCCCGCTCCGGATCGGGGCGACATTGCGGCCGTTCGAGGCTCCATCCCGGAGCCGGAGAGGACCCTGATGGCCGACCCCCGCAATCCGACCTTCGATGCGAGCCTTATGCCGCGCGAGGAGTCGATGACGGCGCCGCTGCTGGTCTACGCCGCCTACCTGCTCTCGGTGCCCAGCGCCGGGCTGTTCGCGCTCGTGGGCGTGATCATCGCCTACATCAAGAAGGACGAGGCCGGGCCCGCGGCCTACAGCCACTACGTCTTCCAGATCCGCACCTTCTGGCTGTCGCTGCTGTTCATCCCGCTGGGCATCCTGCTGATCATCGTGGGCGTCCCGCTCAGCTTCGTGCTGGTGGGCATCCCGATCCTGATCCTGGGCGGGCTGATGGCCGGCGGCGTGACCGTGTGGTTCGTGGTCCGCTGCGTGGTGGGCCTGATCAAGGCGGTGGACGGCGGCGCCTACCGCAACCCGCGCACCTGGCTGGTGTGACCTCGCCAACCCTCTCCCGCTGACGCGGGAGAGGGTTCAGCCGACGTGCCGGCTGATCAGGCCGAGCGGCACGGCGGTGGAGCTCTTCACCGAGCGGACCACGATGCGGCTCTCCACGTTGGAGACCAGGCCCAGCGCCAGGAGCTTGTCGCGCTGGAACAGGTCGAAGGCGTGGATGTCGCGGGTGACGATCCGCAGCACGTAGTCGAAGCCGCCGGTGACGGTGGCGCAGTGCACCACCTCCGGCCAGCCCGCCACCGCCGCGTCGAAGGCGTCCAGGTTGTCCTTGTTGGGCAGGGCCAGCTTCACCTCGGCGTAGACCTCGAAGTCGAGGCCCAGCAGCGCGGCGTTCAGGATGGTGACGCGGCGCTGGATGACGCCCGCGTCCTCCAGCCGCTTGATGCGCCGCCAGCAGGGGGAGGAGCTCAGGCCCACCCGCTCGGCGATCTCCGCCACGGACAGGCTGGCGTCGTGCTGCACCAGGTCCAGGATCCTGGCGTCGACGGCGTCGAGGGTCTCCGACACGTTCTCTCCCGCAAAACGCCTCTTGCGGGTTTGACTCACCCCCGGGCGTCTCCCGGCGGCTTAGCACCGCCCGTTCCCGTGCGCGAGGGCGGCTAGCGCAGGTCGGCGCCCGCGGGTAGGTCGGCGCTGGTCCAGCCGCCGCCGAGGGCCTGGATCAGGAGCACGCTCGCCTGCAGCCGCAGGCCCAGCACGTTGAGCGAGTTCTGCTGCGCCGTGAGCGACTGCTGCTGGGCGGTGATCACGCTGGTGAACGGCTGCAGGCCCGCGCGGTACTGGTTGAGCTGGATCTCCTCGGCGCGACGGGCGGAGCGTTCGGCCTGCTCGCGGGTGGTCTGCTGCTGTTCCAGCACGCGCAGGGCGGCCAGCTGGTCCTCAACCTCGTTGAAGGCGTTCAGCACCGTCTGGCGATAGTCGGCCACCGTGCGGTCGTACACGGCCCGGGCCTGGGCCACCTGGGCCCTGCGCGCACCGAAATCGAGCAGCGTGTAGGCGAGGCGCGGGCCGAGCGACCAGACGAAGTTCGACGGCTGGAAGATGTCTCCGAAGGTGGTGGAGGACGAGGTGGCGGTGCCCGAGAGCGTCAGGTCGGGGAAGTAGGCGGAGATGGCCACGCCGATCTGCGCGTTGGCGGCCATCACCGCGCGCTCCGCCCCCGCCACGTCCGGCCGGCGCTCCAGCAGGGTGGAGGGCAGGCCCGTGGGGGCCACCGGGGCGACGCGGGGCAGGGTGGCGGCCACGAGCGTCAGGTCGGACGGGGGGCGGCCGATCAGCACGGCGATGGCGTGCTCGTTGGCCTGGCGCTGGCGGTCGATGTCCTGCAGCTGCGCCTGGGTGTTGAAGACCTGCGTCTCCTGCTGGATCACGTCGCCCCGGGCGACGGTGCCGGCGTTGTACTGGTTGGTCACCACCTGCAGGGCGCGGGTGTAGCTCTCCAGGTTGGAGGCCAGGATGCGCTTCTGCTCGTCCAGAAGGCGCATGTTGAAGTAGGTGGTGGCCAGAGTCGCCTGGGCGCTGAGCGTAGCGGCGGCGAGGTCGGCGGCGCTGGCCTGGGCCGTGGCGCGGTTCGCCTCCACCGAGCGGCGGATGCGGCCCCACACGTCGATCGTCCAGCTGCCCGTGGCGCCCACCTGGTAGCGCGTGGTCTCGCTGGAGCCGCCGGTGGTCACCGTGCCGGTGGAGCCGGTCGAGCCCGTTCCGGCGCCCGTGCCCGTGCCCGTGCCCGTGGAGGTCCCTCCGCCGGTGACCACGCCGCCGATGATGATGCCGGAGGAGCCGTTGCCGCCGCCGGAGCGGGTGATGGAGCTGTTCAGCCCGACGTTGGGGAAGAAGTCGGCGCGGCTGGCGCGCAGGATGGCGACCGCCTGGCGATAGTTGGCCTCCTGCGCGGCCACGTTCTGGTTGGTGACCGCCACCTGGCTGACTAGGCCGCTCAGCACGGGGTCGCCGAACACGGTCCACCAGGCGCCCTTGTCGAGCGTCTCCAGCGGCTTGGCGGGCGTCCAGCCCTGCGCCTCCTTGAAGCCGGCCGGGGCGGCCTGGCCGGCGGGCAGGGGCAGGGGGCGCTTGTAGTTCGGGCCGACCGTGCAGGCGGCGACGGCGAGGGGCGCGGCGCAGGCGAGCAGCCGCGCGAACGGGCGGGCGAAGACGGGCATCAGCTTCCTTGGGGAGCGGGAACGCCGGTCCCGCGCGGCACGAGCGCGGGATCGGGGGAGCGCGCCGGGTCCTCGACGCCGCGGGGGGCCCAGCGCTCCGGCCCCTTCCGCTTCGGCGAGCGGCGGCGCAGCTTGTCCATGTACATGTAGACCACCGGGGTGGTGATCAGGGTCAGCACCTGGCTGGCGATCAGCCCGCCGATGATGGCGATGCCGAGCGGCCGGCGCAGCTCCGAGCCCTCGCCGCCGAAGAAGGCCAGGGGCACGGCGCCCAGGATGGCCGCCATGGTCGTCATCAGGATCGGGCGGAAGCGCAGCAGCGAGGCCTTGTGGATCGCCTCCTTGGCCGTCAGCCCCTGGTCGCGCTCGGCCACCAGGGCGAAGTCGATGATCAGGATGGCGTTCTTCTTCACGATGCCGATCAGGAGGATGATGCCGATCAGGGCGATGATGTCGAGCTCGGCCTTGAACAGCATCAGCGCCAGCAGCGCGCCCACGCCCGCCGAAGGCAGGGTGGAGAGCACCGTCACCGGGTGCACGTAGCTCTCGTACAGCACGCCCAACACGACGTAGACCGAGAGCAGCGCCGCCAGGATCAGCAGGGGCATGGTCTTGGTGGTGTCCTGGAACTGCTTGGCGGTGCCCTGGAAACGGCCGATGACGTTGGGCGGCATGGCGATCTCGGCCTGCACCTCCTTGATGATCCGCTCGGCGTCTGAGAGCGACTGCCCCTCCGACAGGTTGAAGGAGATGGTGGTGGCCACCGCTTGGCCCTGGTGGTTCACGCTCGTGGCCGTCGCCCCCGGCGCGTAGGTGGCGATGGAGGCCAGCGGCACGGCCCGGCCCGCGGTGGTGGACACCGCCGAGCCCGTCTGCGCCGCGATGGAGCCGCCGGTGGTCTGGCGCGCGGTGCCCGCGCCGTTCAGCGTGGGGCCTGCGCCGCCGGTGTTGATGGAGGAGATCGCGCCGCCGCCCGCGGCCGTCGGCCCGGCGGGCCCGGCCACGGTGGGCGTCTGCGAGTTCAGCGCAGCACTGCGTCCGACTGAGACGAGCGTGCTCGGCCGGGTCGCGCCGGCGGAAATCGCGCGCGTGGCGTTGAAGGCGGCGGTGGACGTGCGGTCGGCGTCGGCCAGCACGCCCACAGCCCCGCCCGTCGCCGAGTAGCCCGCGGTGGCGCCCGGGGTGACGTAGAGCTCCTCGAGGGCGGCGGGCGACTGGGCCCATTCGGGCGCCACCTCCATGATCACGCGGTACTGGTTCAGCTCGTTGAAGATGGTCGTCGCCGAGAACGACGAGGAGAAGCTGTCGCGCAGCGTGTTGATCACCTGGCCGTTGGTGACGCCCAGGCGCGCGGCCGCGTCGCGGTCGATGGTGATGAAGGTCTCCAGCCCGCGCTCCTGCTGGTCGCTGTTCACGTCGGTCAGCTCGGGCCGCTTCTTCAGCGCCTCGGTCAGCTTCGTGGCCCAGGCCTTGAGCGCGTCCAGGTCGTCGCTCTCCAGCGTGTACTGGTTGGAGGCGTTGCTGCTGCGGCCGCCGGCGCGGAAGTCGGCGGCGCCGTTCAGGAACAGCTGCGCGCCGGGCACGCCCTGCGTCTTCGGGCGGATGCGCGCGATCACCTGGTCGGTGGTCAGGCCCCCGCGCTCGGCCTTGGGCACCAGCGTCACGAACATGCGGCCGCCCGCGCCGAAGGCGAAGGCCGTAGTGTTCTCCACCGCCGGGTCCTGCTTCACGATGGCTTCGAGCCTCCTCAGCTTGTCGCTGGTGGCGGAGAAGCTCGACGCCTGGTCCACCTGCACGAAGCCCTGCATCAGGCCCACGTCCTGGCTGGGCATGAAGCCCTTGGCGACCGCGCCGTAGAGGTAGACGTTCAGGACCACGGTCGCGAGCAGCATCACCAGCACGATGCGCCCGTGGTCGAGCGCCCAGACGAGCCCGTCCTCGTAGGTCTCGGTCACCCAGGCGAAGCCGGCCTCCATGCGCTGGCCGATCCGGCCCATGAAGCCCTTCACGCCGCGCTGGCGGCTGCGACGCTCCTCCTCCTCGGGCGTGGGCCGCTCGTCCACCAGCCGCGCCGCCATCATGGGCGTGGTGGTCAGCGAGACGATCATGGAGATGAACACCGCCGCGGCGAGCGTCACGGCGAACTCGCGGAACAGGCGCCCGACGATGCCGCCCATCAGCAGGATCGGCAGGAACACCGCGATGAGCGAGATCGACATGGAGACGACGGTGAAGCTCACCTCGGCCGAGCCCTTCAGGGCGGCCTCCATGCGGCCCATCCCCTCCTCGACGTGGCGGGTGATGTTCTCCAGCACCACGATGGCGTCGTCGACCACGAAGCCCGTGGCCACGGTCAGGGCCATGAGGCTGAGGTTGTCCAGGCTGAACTTGGCCAGGTACATGACCGACAGCGTGCCGAGCAGCGACACGACCACCGCCACCGCGGGGATCAGCGTGGCGCGGCCGTTCCTCAGGAACAGCAGCACCACCAGCACCACGAGCACGATGGAGATCACCAGGGTGCGCTCCACCTCTTTGAGGCTGCCGCGGATGTCGGTGGTGCGGTCCACGGAGATGGCCAGCCTCACCGCGGGCGGCAGCTCGGCCTGCAGCTCCGGCAGCACCGCCTTGATGCGGTCCACCGTGGCGACGATGTTGGCGCCCGGCGCGGCCTGGATCGGCAAGGTGATGGCGGGCTTGCCGTTGGCCAGGCCCAGGTTCTTGGTGTTCTCCGCGCTGTCCTCGACGCGCGCCACGTCCGACAGGCGCACCACCGAACCCGACCGCACGGCGATGATCAGGTCGCGGTAGGCGGCGGCGTTCTGCGCCTGGTCGTTGGCGTAGATCTGCGCGCGCTGGCCGTTGGCGCTGAAGTAGCCCTTCGGCTGGTTGGCGTTGGCGCCGGCCAGCGCCGCGCGCACGTCCTCCACGCCCACGCCGTAGCGGTTCAGCGCGCGGGGGTTCAGCTCCACGCGCACCGCGGGGGCGGAGCCGCCCTGCGGCGTGGCCTCGCCCACGCCGGGGATCTGCGACAGCTTCTGCTGCAGCGTCAGGTTCACCGCGTCGAAGATCTGCGCCCGGCTGAGCGTGTCGCTCGTCAGGTTCAGGATCATGATCGGCGCCTGGGAGGGGTTCGCCTTCTGATAGGTCGGCCGGCTCCGCAGGCCCGTCTGCGGCAGGTCGGACAGCGAGGCGTTGATGGCCGCCTGCACGTCGCGCGCCGCCCCGTCGATGTTCCGCGCCAGGTCGAACTGGGCGACGATGCTGGTGCGGTCGCGGTTGGACTGGCTGGTCAGCTCGCTGATGCCGGCGATGGTGCCGATGCGCCGCTCTAGCGGCGTGGCCACCGAGGCGGCCATCACCCGCGGCGAGGCCCCGGGCAGGTTGGCGTTCACGACGATGGTCGGGAAGTCCACCGCGGGCAGCGAGGCCACGGGCAGGGCGAAATAGGCCGCGATCCCCGTCAGCGCGATGCCGATGGTGAGGAGGACCGTGGCGACCGGGCGCCGGATGAAGAGCGCCGCGGGGTTCATGCGGGCTTCGGGCTCGTGCCGGGGGCCGGGCCGGCGTTGCGGGGCGAGCCCGCCGGGGCGCGGCCGGGCGCCTCGCCGGGGGCGGCCGGCAGCTCGGGCTCGTCGCGCGCCGGCCCCTCGGGGTCACGCCGGCCGAAGCGGGCGGCCAGCCGGTCGAAGGCGAGGTAGATCACCGGGGTGGTGAACAGGGTCAGCAGCTGGCTGGCGATCAGCCCGCCCACGATGGCGATGCCCAGCGGCCGCCGCAGCTCCGCCCCGTAACCCGTGGCGAACATCAGCGGCAGCGCGCCCAGCAGCGCCGCCATGGTGGTCATCAGGATCGGCCGGAAGCGCAGCAGCGCGGCCCGGTGGATCGCGTCCTGCGGCTTGAGGCCCTGGTTGCGCTCCGCGTCCAGCGCGAAGTCGATCATCATGATGGCGTTCTTGTTGACGATGCCGATCAGCAGGATGATCCCGATGATCCCCACGACCCCGAGGTCCTGGCCCGAGATCATCAGCGCCAGGAGCGCCCCCACCGCCGCCGAGGGCAGGGTGGAGAGGATGGTGATCGGGTGGATGAAGCTCTCGTAGAGCACGCC
>CAXTHH010000017.1:0-44379 GCA_964244065.1 uncultured Caulobacteraceae bacterium
GAGACCCTGATCGCCTACGCCGACCAGATCCGCCTCAGCCGCCAGCTCGTCACCCTGGCCGACGACGCGCCCCTGCCCGCGTCCATCGACGCCCTGGCGGTGCGCGAGTTCGACGCGCCGGAGCTGCACGCCTTTCTGGAGGCTATGGAGTTCAAGGGCCTCGCCCGCCGCGTCGCCGACGGCCGCCGCCCCGACAGCCCGCCCACGCCGCCGCACCAGGGCGGCTACACCAACGGCCGGCGACCCGCGCCGCCGGTCGAGCAGGCGGTGGAGATCGACAGCGCCAAGCACATCCTGATCCAGGACGAGGCGAGCCTCGACATCCTGCTGGCCGCCGCCGCCGAGTGCGGCGAGGTGGCGGTCGCGGTGCAGACGGACGCGGCCTGCGGCGAGAACGGCCTCTACGGCGTGGCCCTGGCCGTCGCCCCCGGCCAGAGCGCCTACGTGCCCCTGAGCCACTGCGCGGCGGAGGGCCTGCAGCTCTCCACGGGCGACGCCGGCGACTGGCGGCAGCTCGACGCGGCGGTCGCCCTGGCCAGGCTCAAGCCGATGCTGGAGGACCCGGGCGTCCTCAAGGTCGGGCACAACGTCAAGACCGCCGCGCGTGCGCTGGCGCACGCCGGCGTCGCCCTCTCGCCCGTCGATGACGTGATGCTGATGAGCTACGTCATGGCGGGGGGCGAGCATGGGCACGGGCTGGAGGAGCTGGCCCAGCTGCACCTCGGCCACGCGCCGATTCCCTGGAAGTCGGTGGTCGGCGCGGGACAGAAGCAGGTCGCCTTCGCCCAGGTGGAGCTCCGCGCGGCCACCGCCTACGCCGCGCAGGAGACCGACCTGGCCCTGCGCCTGCACCGGGTGCTGAAGCCGCAGCTGGTCCGCTTGGGCCTGCTCACCGTCTACGAGACGCTGGAGCGCCCGCTGCCCGCCGTGCTGGCGGGCATGGAGGAGGCGGGCATCCTGGTCGACCCCGCCGCGCTCAAGCGCCTCAGCCACGAGTTCGGCACGCGCATGGCCGAGCTGGAGACGCACGCCCACGAGCTCGCCGGCCACCCCTTCAACCTCGGCAGCCCCAAGCAGATCGGCGACGTGCTGTTCGGCGAGCAGGGCCTGCCCGGCGGGCGCAAGACGGCCACGGGCGCCTGGAGCACCGACGCCGACACGCTGGAAAGCCTGGCCGCCAGCCACCCCCTGCCGATGACCATCCTGGAGCACCGCCAGCTCGCCAAGCTGAAGGGCACCTACGCCGACGCCCTGATCTACGCCGCCCACCCGAGAGACGGCCGGGTGCGCACCACCTTCATGCTGGCCAACTCCTCCACCGGCCGCCTCTCGGCCACCGAGCCCAACCTGCAGAACATACCCATCCGCACGGAGGTGGGCCGCCAGCTGCGCACGGTGTTCGTGGCCGGGCCCGGGAACGTGCTGGTCAGCGCCGACTACAGCCAGATCGAGCTGCGCCTCCTCGCCCACGTCGGCGACATCCCCCAGCTCAAGGCCGCCTTCGCCGCGGGCGTGGACATCCACGCCGCCACGGCCAGCGAGATGTTCGGCGTGCCGGTGGAGGGCATGCCCAGCCAGACGCGCTCCAGAGCCAAGGCCATCAACTTCGGCATCGTCTACGGCATCTCAGCCTTTGGACTGTCGAACCAGCTCGGCATCCCGCAGGACGAGGCGGGCGCCTACATCAAGACCTACTTCGAGCGCTTCCCCGGCATCCGCGCCTACATGGACGAGCAGCGCGCCCTGGTGAAGCAACGCGGCTGGGTCGAGACCCTGTTCGGCCGCCGCATCCACATCCCCGACATCCGCAGCAAGAGCATGGGCCAGCGCCAGGCCGGCGAACGCCAAGCCATCAACGCCCCCATCCAGGGCGCGGCGGCCGACATCATCCGCCGCGCGATGGCGCGGATGCCCGCCGCTCTGGCGCGCGAGGGGCTGAGGGCGCGGATGCTGCTGCAGGTCCACGACGAACTGGTGTTCGAGGCGCCCGAGGCGGAGGCGCCGAAGGTGTGCGAGGTGGCGCGGGCTGTGATGTCACGCGCGGCGGAGCCGGCGGTGGCGCTGTCCGTCCCGCTGGAGGTGGACGCGCGGGCGGCGCGGAATTGGGACGAGGCGCACTGACCACCGTCACGAGGTGACCCGCCCTTCTCTCCAGACCATCACCTTCCGGAGCGGCTTGCTGACGACGAATGTCATATCTGCATCAGGAAAATAAAAACACTCTAGGACTGGCGATTGATCTGACGGATAGCGCTCCGGTTTACCAAGCCTGCGCGTAAACCTTGCCGCATCCCATGCATCACCGCTCCCGACGTTCAACATCACCCACTTTTGCAGCACATTGTGTCGTTCAAGGGCGGCTCTGCTCCCGCCCTCGTTAAGTTCGATGTGCTGCTGCCCGCGCACGTTCTCCGGCAACGATGCGATCGACGTGTTCTCCTTCCATCTCGGTCCCACCTGAACTTCGGCCGTGTACATGCCCTTTGGCAGGGGCCCGTGGTTCACATCGTCGGTCGTAGGCAGCTGGAAAGTTGTGGTCTCGTTCGTAAGTGTCACCCGTTCTGAGTGACCAATGGCCGTGTCATCGGGCTTCTGACCGTCAAGGTCGATTGATGCCATTGCTGCAAGTGGTGTCGGCAAGTTTGTGTGCACGGTAAACCCGACAAGTCCGGGCGCGGCCTTCTTAGCCTCAACAGAGATGCTGGGGCGGGTAGGCAGCTTGGCCGAATTTGCGGGAGGCGCTCCGCTGCCGCTACAGGCACCGAGGGCAAGAGCAACGCTCGATGCCGCAACAATCTTCTTCATCGCCCGCGATGCTCCCGCCCTTAAGCTCTTGAAGGCCAGGGTGGGCTCGGGTGGGGCCAAGTCAACTACCGCGCCCCTCTCCCGGCGGGAGAGGGAGGGCCCGCCGCGCAGCGGGGGGAGGGTGAGGGGTTACAGGTCCTACCGCTGTGGCGAGGATGCGCGGGGCGGAGCCAAGCCGGCCCCACCTGTAACCCCTCACCCCACCCTGCTTCGACAGGCTCAGCACGGCGTCTCCCGCCGGGAGAGGGCTCCCGCGTTCTCCGCCCACCCTCCCGTTTGCATCAGCCCTGTGTTCGACACGCCGTAGGCTGTCGAACTTATCGGGGACGCCCCGCGCCCCGACGCTCACGCGTCAGCCGCCGCGCGCAGGGCGGGTCAAGGGCGGAGAGCGGAGCGTCCCTTGACGCCGCCGAGCACGGTGGCCCCACCCGGGTCGAGCCACACGCCACGCGTCGCGGCGTGCCGCCGTGCTCGGCCGCCTCAAGGCGACCCGCTCCGCGGGAGGTGCTGCGCACCTGCCTTGACCCGTCCTGCGCGCGACGGCTGAGGCGGGGGCGTCGGGACGCAGGGCGTCCTCGATAAGTTCAACGCCCTGCGGGGCGTCGAACACAGGGCGATAGCTTGGCCGAGCTCAGCACTGACGAGCGCGCACGGAACGGCGGAGCTTGTCATCGCGCCCGCCGCCCGGCTGTCCCGAAGGACAGTCTCGCAAGTCCCCGAGGGGAACGCTTCACATATAGCGCGTCGCCGGTTGACGCCAAGCTAAGCGCGCGAGGTTACAGGTTCCGCAGCTCCAACGCCGCCGCTGTGGCCCGGCGTATGGCCTGGAAGTCCGCGTCGTCCAGCGCGAGATTGAGGTACTCGCGACGGCTCGCCTTGTAGCGGTCCAGGCGGGCGATCGCCACCGTCGCCACCATGTCGCACTTGGCCCAGCAGACCACGCCGGCCTTCCCGGGCAACGGGTTCCTGGCCAACCTGTGGTGGTGCGACTCGACCGGCTTCGGCTCCGTCGTCGACAGCGGAACGACCGTGACGAGCGCCCGCGCCTTGCGATTGCGCGCCAGCACGACGACGGGCCTGACCTTGACCATCTCCGGCGCTTCGTAGCCCCGAAAGTCGCACATCACGACTGCGCCCGGACGCGGCTGGAACAGGAGCGCCATGTCGGCGTGCTAGGAAGAGTCCCCGACCGGAGTCGAGCACGTCGATTTCGCAGGGGCAGGGAGGTCCGAGGATGATGTCGCTTCCCCTCGCCGCAATGGTCGCCGCCGCGGCCGCCCTCCCCGCTTCCGGCGAGTACGGGCAGCTCAAGCTCGCCTTCTCCGGCGGGCGGGTGACGGGGGCGTTCAGCGAACAGCGGATGAGGAACGGCACGGAGGCGGCGCCGCAGTTCTCCTGCGGCTTCGCGCTCACGGGCGCCTGGCGGGGCGGGGACGGGGCGGCCGACGTGCTCACCTGGTGGCCGGGGGACGACCCGCCCGACCAGCGCATCCCCGGCCGGCTGACGATGCGGGACGGTAGGGCGACGCTGAAGCTCGCCGACGATCCCGGCGGGTGCGCCATGGCCGGTGAGAGCTTCAAGGCGGACGGCTATGCGGAGGCGCTGACCACCCATCGCGGCTGGCGCGAGGTGCGCGAGGTGCGGAGCTCGCGGGCTCGGCTCCGCGCGTCGCCCGGCGCTCCGCCCGGCCGCGCCTACGTCACGCGGGGCGATACGGTGGGCAAGATCGCCCAGGTCGGCGCCTTCGCGCGGGTGCAGTATGTGGACGGTCGCCGGACCGTGGAGGGCTGGCTTCCTCTGTCCGACCTTCAACCCGCCCAGCCGCCGTCGCTCCCGCGAGCCCCATGACCGAGCCGACCCCCTCCGAGCTGATCGACGCCCGCATCGCCCAGCTGGGCGATTGGCGCGGCGAGGCGCTGGCGCGGGTGCGCGGGCTGATCCGCGAGGCCGCGCCCGGCGTGGAGGAGACGTGGAAGTGGCGCGGCACGCCATGCTGGGAGTCCGACGGCCTCCTCTGCACGGGCGAGAGCTACAAGGCCCACGTCAAGCTGACCTTCGCCAAGGGGGCGTCGCTGCCCGACCCGGCGGGCCTGTTCAACGCCAGCCTGGAGGGGAACGCCCGCCGCGCGCTCGACATCCGCGAGGGCGAGGCGCCCGACGCCGAGGCGTTCAAGGCCCTGGTGGCCGCCGCAGCGGAGCTGAACCGCGCCGCGGCCGTCAGGCGGAAGGCGCCCCGCCGCCGCTGAGCGCGATGGCTGCGGCGCGGCCGCGCGCGGCCTCAGTCCTCCAGGTCGCCGAACCGGAAGTCGCTGCGCTTGAGGATGGCGCGGATGCGATAGTCCTGCGTCTCGCTGATCCACAGGATGGCGGCCCCGACCAGGAGGCCCGCGACGCCCGCCAGCAGCACGGGCGCCCAGGCGGGCACCGCGCCCAGGCCGCCTGGCGCGGCGTAGCCCCAGTCCTGGATCTCGCGCTCCGTGGGGGCGGCCTTGTACCTGCGCCCCGAGCGGGGACGGCCCCAAACGCGCTCGGCGTCCTCCAGCGTCATGGCCATGCGTGCGTTCCTCCTCGTCGGGGCCAGAACCCCCGCGGCTCCGCCCCGTTCCTGCGGCCGGCGGCCGCAGCCGCGCTTCACCAGGGCCCGCCCAGCGCCTAGAAGCGCTCCCAAGACCACTCTCCGGGAGAACGCCGTGCGGCAGGTGAGCCACTTCGTGAACGGACAGGCCCAGGCAGGCGCGTCCGGCCGGTTCGGCGACATCTTCGACCCCAACACGGGCCGCGTGCAAGCGCACGTGGCGCTCGCCACGCGGGCGGAGGTGGACGCGGCGGTGGCCGCCGCCGTCGCCGCCCAGCCGGCCTGGGCCGCGACGAACCCCCAGCGCCGCGCGCGCGTCATGTTCGAGTTCAAGCGGCTGGTGGAACGCGAGATGGCCGCCCTGGCCGAGCTCCTGGCCAGCGAGCACGGCAAGGTGGTCGCCGACGCCCGGGGCGACATCCAGCGCGGCCTGGAGGTGATCGAGTTCTGCTGCGGAGTCCCGCACGTGCTCAAGGGCGAGTACACGGAGGGCGCGGGGCCGGGGATCGACGTCTACTCCATGCGCCAGCCGCTGGGCGTCGGCTGCGGCATCACCCCGTTCAATTTCCCCGCCATGATCCCGATGTGGATGTTCGGCACGGCCATCGCCTGCGGCAACACCTTCGTGCTCAAGCCCGCCGAGCGCGACCCCTCCGTGCCCGTGCGCCTGGCCGAGCTGATGATGGAGGCGGGGGCCCCCGCCGGCGTGCTCAACGTGGTGCACGGCGACAAGGAGGCGGTGGACGCCCTGCTGGACCACCCGGACGTGAAGGCGGTGAGCTTCGTCGGCTCCTCTGACATCGCCCACTACGTGTACCGGCGCGGCGCGGAGGCCGGCAAGCGCGTGCAGGCCATGGGCGGGGCCAAGAACCACGGGGTGGTGCTGCCCGACGCGGACCTGGACCAGGTGGTGAAGGATCTCTCGGGCGCCGCCTTCGGCTCGGCGGGCGAGCGCTGCATGGCCCTGCCCGTGGTGGTGCCGGTGGGCAAGCGCACCGCCGACGAGCTGCGCGAGCGCATGACAGCCGAGATCGCCACCCTGCGCGTGGGCCACTCCACCGACCCCGACGCCCACTACGGCCCGGTGGTCTCGGCCGCGCACAAGCAGCGGGTGGAGGACTACATCACCCTGGGGGCGGAGGAGGGCGCCGAGCTCGTGGTCGACGGCCGCGGCTTCACCATGCAGGGCAGCGAGGAGGGCTTCTTCGTCGGCCCCACGCTGTTCGACCACGTGAAGCCGGCCATGCGCACCTACCAGGAGGAGATCTTCGGCCCCGTGCTGCAGATCGTGCGCGCCGAGAGCTTCGACGAGGCCGTCGCCCTGCCCAGCCAGCATCAGTACGGCAACGGCGTCGCCGTGTTCACCCAGAGCGGCCGCGCGGCGCGGGACTTCGCCGCCCGGGTGAACGTGGGGATGGTGGGGATCAACGTGCCCATCCCGGTGCCCGTGGCCTACCACACCTTCGGCGGCTGGAAGCGCTCGGCCTTCGGCGACACCAACCAGCACGGGACCGAGGGCGTCCGCTTCTGGACCAAGGTCAAGACCGTCACCGCCCGCTGGCCCGACACCGCGCTGGAGGGGCACGCGGACTCGAGCTTCGTCATCCCGACGATGCGGTGAGCGACCGGCGCATCCGCGAGCCCCGGCGGCCGCGCGCCTACGCGGCCGTGGTGGCGGGGGCGTTCGCGCTGGCCGCGCTGTGCCTCTGGGCTGCGTGGCTTGTGGGCTGAGGCTCTCCCGCCTGAACCTCCGCTCATCCCCCGCGAAGGCGGGGATCTCCGTCCGCGTACGTGGGCCCGTGGCGTGGTCACCGGCCCGAGATCCCCGCCTTCGCGGGCATGAGCGGAGGTTACAGGCGCTTGGCTAGGCGCCGGGGCGCAGGGCGTCGCGCTCGGCGCGGCTGAGGGCCTGGCTCCACTGCAGGCCGATCCAGGCGCCCTTGATGCGCGGCAGGAGCACCAGGATCAGGATTAGAAGCGCCGGCAGGGTGGCGCCGATCACCAGCCACAGGGGCGACTTCCAGATGAACGGAAAGGCCAGCAGCGGCGCGACCACCAGGTGGCCGACCAGGAGGATGGTGACGTAGGCCGGCCCGTCGTCAGCGGGGTAGCGCGCGTTGTCGTTGCCGCAGGCCGCGCACGGCGACGCCACCTTCAGGTAGGCGCGGAAAAGCCTGCCCTCGCCGCAATTGGGGCATCGGCCGCGTGCGCCGCGCCACACGCCCTCGCCCAGCCGGTTCGCCATGCGCCTTGCTCCTGCGGGTCGCTTCCGCCCCAACGCCGCCCGGCCTAGATTGGGTCCCGTCCCGCCGGAGCGCGCCCCCGACCATGGCCGAGGTCCTCGAACTGTTCCCCGACGCCCGGGCCGCCGAGCAGGCGCCGCGGGCGGTGGACGCGCTGGAGGGCGGCGGGGTGGTGCTGTTCCCGCAGCTGGCCTTTCCGCTCTCGGCGGAGGAGCAGGGCCTCGCCGACCCGGCGATCCTGTCGCCCAAGTCGAAGAACGCCAGCCTGGACCCGCGCTCGGGCAAGGTGGGCGGCGTGGTGCTGGAGGGCGCGGCGCAGGCGCGGCTGGCCGGGGCGCTGGAGCGCTACGCCCGCTTCGCCGACGCCCTGGTGGCCGAGTGGCTGCCCGGCTACGCGGCCGCGGCCGAGCGCAAGCGTACGAGCTTCCGGCCCGGCCCCGTGGACCAGCGGGTGCTGTCGCCGCGCAAGGACGACAAGCGGCTGCACCTGGACGCCTTTCCCTCCAGCCCCGTGGGCGGCAAGCGCATCCTGCGCGTCTTCTCCAACGTGGACCCGCTGGGCCGCCCGCGCGTGTGGCGGCTGGGCGACGAGCCGCTGGAGGCGCACGCCCGGGCGCGGCTGACGCGCTACCCCCGCCTGGGCGCGAGGGCGCGGGCCATGGAGGCGCTGCGGATCACCCGCGGACGGCGCACCGACTACGACCAGGCCATGCTGCGCCTGCACGACGGGGCCAAGCTCGACACCGCCTGGCAGGCCTCCGCGCCGAACACGGAGGTGCGCTTCCCCGCGGGCTCCACCTGGATCGTCTACACCGACGGCGTGCTGCACGCGGCCATGGCCGGGCAGCACGCCTTCGAGCAGACCTACCTCATGCCCGTGGAGGCCATGGCGCGTCCGGAGCGGTCCCCGCTCCGGACGCTGGAGCGGCTGGCCGGGCGCCCGCTCGTCTGAGCCGCGCTCAGTAGCCGCGGCGGCCGGAGGACTTGCAGCGGTCCTGCCCGCGCTTGGTGCAGGCGGGGTAGGCGCCCGGCGCGTCCCCGGTGGGCGTGTTGGCCGTGGTGGTGGGCGCGGCCGGCATGGCGCTCGACGGCATGGAGGGCGCGGCGCCCGCGCCCGTGTCGCCGCTGGCGGGCGAGCCCTGGCCGCCGGTGGGCATGGTGTTCTGCGTCGCGCCGGAGCCCGGCGCGGTCTGCGTCGTCTGGTTGTCCGACGCCGTGCCGCTGCTCTGCGTCGTGCCCGCCGCGGTGGTCGCCGGTTCGGAGCCGGTGGAGTCGCGACCGGCGGTGGACGACATGTTGGCGTTGGCGTTCGGGGACGTGGTGGCGGGCTGCTGCGCCGTGGCGGCGCCGGCGGCCAGGGCCAGGGCCGCGGCGGCGGCGAGGAAGGCGGTCTTCATGGGCGGTCTCTCCTGAGTTCGATCCGACCGAGGCCCTGCGGGCCTGCGGTCCAGCCGGGCGGCGGCCCGGTGCGTTGCGGCCCGGAAACGCGCCCCGACTGCATCGGTTCGGCTCAGCTTCCGCACGCGCGAGGTGGCAGCCGGCCGCGCGGACTTGCGCCGGGCCTCGCGGGGCGCCTAGCCTCGCCTCCTTCGAGGGGGCGCGACTTGGCGGAAGCGACGGCGCGCGCGCACCCGGCTCCTCGCGCCGACCTGTTCGGCCACCCCCGCGGCCTGGGCGTTCTGGCCGGGACCGAGCTGTGGGAGCGCATCTCCTTCCACGGCATGCAGTCGCTGCTGACGCTGTACATGGCGGGCTACCTGCTGCTGCCCGGGCGGGTGGAGGGCATCGCGGGGTTCGGCGCCTTCCGCGGCGCGGTGGAGGCCGTGACCGGGCCGCTGACGGTGACCGGGCTCGCCAGCCAGGTGTTCGGGCTCTACGTGGGCCTGGTGTACCTCACGCCGCTGGCGGGCGGCTGGCTGGGAGACCGGCTGCTGGGCCGGCGCGCGGCGGTGGTCGGCGGCGGCCTGCTGATGACGGCGGGGCACTTCGCCATGGCCTTCGACGCCTCGTTCCTGCTGGCGCTGCTGCTGCTGGTGCTGGGCGCCGGCCTGCTGCGAGGCAACCTGCAGCCGCAGATCGACACCCTGTACCCGCCGGCCGACCGGCGCCGGGCGGACGCGTTCCAGATCTACTATTCCATGGTCAATGCGGGGGCGTTCGCCGCGCCGCTGCTGACCGGCGGGCTGCAGGCGGGCTTCGGCTGGCACGTGGCGTTCGGCTTCGCGGGCTTCGGCATGCTGGTGGGGCTGGCGATCTACGTCGCCGGGGGAGGGCTGCTGCCCGCCGACGCGCGGCGGGCGGCGGCGGCGCAGCGCGCCAGGCTGCAACCCGACGAGCGGCGACGGCTGCTGACGCTGTTCGCGCTGCTGCCGGTGACGGCCGGCTTCTACATCGCCCAGTCGCAGGTGTGGAACGTCTACAATCTGTGGGTCCGCGACCACGTGCAGATGCGGCTGGGCCGTTTCGACGTGCCGATCCCCTGGCTGCAGTCGCTCGACGGCCTCTCGCCGCTGCTGTTCCTGCCGCCGATGCTGGCCCTGTGGCGGTGGCAGGCGCGGCGGGGGCGCGAGCCCGACGACCTGGGCAAGGTGGCGATCGGCGCCTTCGTGTTCGGCGCGGGCGTGCTGTGGCTGGCGCTGGGCGACCTCGTCTCGGGCGGGGCGCGGCTGCCGCTGGCCTGGGCGGTGTTCTTCCACCTGCTGTCCAACCTGGGCTGGCTCTACATGACGCCGATCATGGCGGCGCTGTTCGTGGAGGCGGCGCCCTCCGGCTATCGGGGGATGATGACCGGCGTCTACTTCTCGGCCACCTTCGCCGCGAGCCTGATCAGCGGCCGGATCGGCGGCCTCTACGAGGTGGTGAGCCCCGCGGTGTTCTGGGCCATCCACGCCGCCATCGTGATCGCGGCCGGGCTCTACGCGGTGGTCTTCGCCCGGCCGTTCCGGCGCAACCTGAGGCGGGGCGAAGGCGCGGACGCGGTGCTCAACCCGGGCTGAGCACCATCTCCCGCTCATCCCGGCGGAGGCCGGGACCCAGCTGCGGGAGCGGAGAAGCCAGAGCTCGCCATCTTGATGCCGAGCGCGGGACTACGATCGGAACTGGGTCCCGGCCTTCGCCGGGATGAGCGGAAGGGAGGCTAGCTCCGCGGCCGCGCGGGGCCGACGCGGGCGCGCTGGGCGCGGGAGCCCGCGGGCTCGCCCAGGTCCTCCACCAGGCGGCGCAGGGCGGTGACGAAGGGCGGCTCGCGCAGGTGGGCGCCGCGGCGCTGCAGCTCCTCCAGCACCGCCTCCTTGATGTCCTCGCGCAGGCTCTGGCTGCCCCCCGCGTCGATGTCGACGTGCAGCCCGCCCAGGCGCTCCAGCATCTCCAGGAAGGCGTCGAGCTCGCCGAGGTCGGGCCGCCCGGGGCTGGCCGCGCCCGCGGGCACGGCGCCCAGCTCCGCCGAGGGCGGGAGCGCGGCGCCGGCGTAGCTCAGGCCCAGGCCGAGCGGCTGGCCGGTCTCGGGCGCCTGGGCGCCCAGCACCATGGCCGGCCCGTCTTCGATCACCATGCCGCGCGCCACCTCCAGCTTGGGCGCGGTGGACGGGTGGACCACCGGCGCGTCCGCGTCCGGGAAGCCGGCGGCCTCCTTGAACACGCGCAGCATCAGCGTCAGCGGCGTCAGGGCGTTGGAGGCCGCGCCTTCGCCGTGGATGCGGCGGAACAGGGTGGCGCCCCGGCCGCACAGGCCGAAGGCGGGCGTGGCGAAGTCCGCCGCCGTCAGCCCGTCCGGCCCGCCCGCGCCGCTGTCGAGCTGACGTCGCAGGGTGCGGCCGAGGTGGAAGACGATCCCGCCCAGGAAGGTCATGGCCGTGGCCTGGAGCCGCCGGGCGCTCTCGTGGCTGGCCTTGCGGTCCCACCCCTCGGCCAGCCGGCGGTTCAGCGTGTCCGAGGAGAACAGGAGCTCGCCCACGCCCGGCAGGTCGGCGCGCGCCAGCGGCGTCTCGCCCACCCGGCCGCTGGGGGCGATGATCTCCGCCCAGCCCTCCAGGCCGAAGTCGGTGAGGAACTGCGGGTTGTTGATGATGTGGCGGGTGAAGAAGAGGCCGCCCGCCATGCCGTGGCCCGCGTCGCCGCCGAACGAGCCCTTCCAGTGCAGGCGGTTGCGGCTCCAGACGGCCACGTCGGTGGTGGAGCCGCCGATGTCGAGGATGATGTTGACCGTGCCCTTCACCGCCTCGTTGCGCCGGCTCAGCACGAAGTTGGCCGCCGCGACGCTCTCGCTGAACAGCCGCGAGGGCGCGCGAGGGTCGGCGGAGGGCGCCGCATCCAGGCGCGAGCCATGCGCCCGCGCGTCGGGCAGGCGGACGTTGTACAGCTCGACGTTGCTCTCCAGCGCCCGGTGCAGCGCCCGGTCGTCGGTCATCGCGTCGGGTCGGGAGAAGCGCCAGCGGCCCACCCAGCGCCCGCGCCGCACGGCCTCGGCCCCGCACATGAGCATGAGCTGCAGCAGGTAGCGTTCGGAGACGGCGGTGGTCTCCGACTGGCGCAGCTCGGCCTCGCGGTCGTCCGCGCCGGTCATGGACCATTTCAGGTTGAAGCGGGCGCGGGCCAGCACGCCGCGCAGGCGCTCCAGGTCGGTGGCGGTCTGGTCGCCCACCTCGTCCGGATCGGGCTGGAAGTACATGGAGGTGACGAACAGCGGCAGCCGCTCGACCTCCGGCGGGGGCCGCTGCGGGCCGCGGTCGCCCGCGCGGCGGAGCGCCACCGTGGGCGTCGGCGTCGCGCGCACCGCGGGCGGCGGCGGGGCGGGCGGCATGAAGTCGATCAGCGCCCAGCGGCCCGCGTCCTCGCCCCGCGCCGCCACGCTCGCGTCGGCCGACCCGAACGGGCGCAGCAGGCCGGTGTGGAAGGCGACCGGCCCGTCCTCGCTGGCGAAGCAGGCCACCGTGTTGGTGCTGCCGAAGTCGATGGCCACCAGCTCGGACGCCACGGGGGCCGGCGCCGGCGTGGGCGCCAGGAGGGCGAGGCCCGCGGGCTCCAGCGGCCCGCCTGCCTCGTCGGCGACGGTGTAGGCGATGGCCTCCACCGGCGTGCGGGTGAGCTGGAGCACGTCGCTCGTCTCCGCGCCCTCGCCGCCGGTGCGCAGCCGGGTCAGGGCGGGGCTGTCGGACACGCGGCCGGCGAGCGGCGCGACGGGGTCGCGCTCGCCGTCGAAGCGCGCCGGGTCGATCCAGGGGGCGAGCCCGGCGGCGCGGTCCTCCGCCGGGCGGGCGCCGCGGCCCGTCGCGGGGCCGGCCAGCTCGGCCAGGAGCGCGCCGGAGACGCCGGCCCGGGCGCGCAGCCGGTCGGCGCGGCGGGCGGAGGCCAGGCGAGTGAACCACCAGCCCCAGTCCGGGCTCGTGAAGTCCGGCCAGACGGCGACCTCGTTGTAGTCCCAGTCCACCTTGGGGCTGAGCCGGCCCTGGCCGGGGGCGGGGGAAGCGGCGTAGACGCGCTGCATCCGGTGCTCGACGGGCTCCAGGCCCGGCGCGCCCTCCAGGCGCAGGGACAGGGAGAACGCCGCCTCGCCCTCGCCGCGTTCGGTGAGCACGGCGGCGCGGCGCAGGCCCTCGGGCGACATGACCAGCAGCGCCAGGGGCGAGACGGGCAGCAGGTGCCCGCGCAGGCTCTCGGGCGCCCCGGTGACCACCGCCCGGCGGGTGAGCTTGACCAGACGACGCGTCAGCAGCTCCTCGGGCGTGACCAGCAGCCAGCCGGCCTCCAGCGCCCGGGCGCGCACGCGCTCGCGCACGGTCTCGGACGCCAGCACCTCGGCGAGCGAGACGGAGCCCCAGACCAGGATGTCGGCGGCGAACCGGCCGCGCGTGCGCTCCAGCGCCGGGTCGATCAGGATCACGCCCTCGAACGGCGGGGCCAGGCCGCGGCCGGGGTCGCGCAGGCGGATGCGGCAGGCGCTGGACGCGGCGGCGTCCTCCGGCTCCAGCGGGTCGAAGCGGGCGAACAGGGGCTCGTAGAGCGGCGGCAGGGCCGTGCCGAGCGGAGGGGTGGGCGTGGCGGCGACGGGCGTGGCCCAGCCGGCGGAGGCCTCCACCAGCGCCTCGTGGTACCGGTCGAGCACCTCGCCCAGCGGCGTGGTCCCGCTCTCGGACAGCGACACCAGTCCGGCGCGCAGGCCGGCCACGTACTCGCGCAGGATGGCCAGCTGCTTGGCGGGCGGGCGACGCTCGCCGTCCAGCTTCAGCGGATCGTCCAGCCCGTTCTGCGCCCAGGGCACGCCGGGCAGGCGCAGGGCGCGACCGTCGCGGCCGGGGGCGACCAGGCAGGCGGGGTTGAGCACGCCGAGCGGGATCGGCTTGGCCGTCCCCTCCGGCGCCCGGGCGGGGATGGCGCGCAGCAGGATGGGGCGACGCCAGGTGGCGGTGGTCTCCTCGCCCGCACCGGCCCGGGCGCGCTGCTCCAGCGAGGGCGGGGGCAGGGCCAGCAGCACCTTCTCGAACCGGCTCGCGCGCTCGCCGTCGTCCAGCCGCACGGCGCGCAGGTCCAGCCGCAGGTCGTAGAACTCGTGCAGGGCCAGCACCGCCAGCAGACCGCGCCACTGGGCCACCACGGGGCGGGAGACGGGATCGCCGGGCCGGCGCAGGGCGTCGGAGACGGTGCGGATCTGCGCCCAGGGGTCGGGGGCGGACTTCACCTCGTCGGCCGCCGCCTCGCGCGCGCCGTGCAGCGAAGCGCCGATCTGGGCGAGCGTGCCGGGGGCGCGGCGCCAGGCGCCGGGCTCCAGCCCGCCGCCGATCTCCTGGTCCTGCTCGCCGAACGGCGGGAGGAGGTACTCGCTCATGCCCGCCTCCTCACGCGTCGAACGGGCGGGCGGCGCGGTGCACCGCGTGCACCAGCCGGGCCAAGCCGCCGCTGCCGGCCTCCTCGGGCGGGGAGCCCCGGCGGCGCACCTCGTCGAAGGCCTCGAACACCGCGCCGGCCCCGCGCGTCGGCTCGGCGGAGGTGAGGATGCGGCCGTGGGCGCTGCGCAGGGCGTCGGGCCCGAGCACCTCGGTCACGCGCACGGTGGGGGCGGGCGGCGGCTCGCCGGAGCCGGGGGCCAGCTCCAGCACGTTCCACAGGTCGAAGCCCTGGTGCTCGCGCACGGCGGTCAGCTGCAGGGCGCCCGCCCAGGCGAGCGTCGCCTCCAGCACCGCGCCCAGGTCCTGCCGCAGGGCGGCGGCCGAACCCTTCCAGTCGATGCCGCGCAGCCCCTTGTCGGCCAACAGCTCCACCTTGGGCCGCCGCCGCTCCACATCCGGCTCGGCGCGCAGGCGCCAGTAGGCGGCGAAGCGCAGCAGGCCGCCCAGCCGCGCCTGGAGCTCGCGCCGCCGCCCCTCGTCCAGCACGGGCAGGTCGCGCCAGCCGACGCGCCGACCGTCCTCGCGCGACGCCACCAGCACCTCCGGCCGGGCCGCGGGCTCCACGGTCTCGTCCTGCAGGAAGGCGATGGCGGCGAGCGCGCCCACCAGCTCCGGCGCCAGCGGCGGGTTCACCTGGTCGCGGTTGCCCGCGCGGTGGTAGCCGAGCTGGAACCAGCGGCTCCAGCCGGTCAGATACAGCCGGTCGAACGGCCGGGCCTCGGGGTCCTCCAGCAGGCGGTCGTAGAACTCCAGGGCCGTGCGCGTCTGCGGCAGGAGCTCGCTGGCGCGCACCACGTTGGCGCCCTCGTCCGCCGGGTCGGAGAAGCCGAAATAGGGGAGCATCAGGCAGCCGCCGATGCGCACGTCGCGGGTGCGGCCGCGCGGGGTGTCGCGCCGCATGCGGTGCAGGGTGCGCGACAGGGTGGGGAAGCCCGCCGCTCCCGTGCCGCCGAACGCCGAGCCCACGATGAACAGGCGCAGGGTGCGGCCCTGGCCCGTCTGGTCCATCAGCTCGGCGAGGCGGCGCACGAATTCGCTGTCCGGCGTCAGGCTGTCCAGCAGGGCGGCGGAGCCCAGGTGCGCGCGGCCGCGGTAGCCGAGGCCCAGCGGCATGTCCTGCTCCTCCTCGCCGGGCAGGAACAGGGCGTCGAACAGGCCCTTGTGGTCCGGCCCGAGGCTGTTGCGCTCCAGGAGCTGCGCCAGCGTCTGCCGCTCGCCTGACGCCGGCCGCCAGACGCCGCCCTCGAACAGCGGGCGCAGCTTGACGCGGGCGAAGGGGGAGCCCGGGCGGGCGGCGTCGCCGTGGTCCAGCGGGTCCGGCCCGCCGGGGCGCAGGTCGGTCTGGAGCCGCACGATGGAGTCCAGCAGCTCCTTGGTGCGCACCGTGTTGCCGTTGGCCGCGTCCTGGTCGACCAGGCCCACGTGCACCTCGGTCGGCCCCTCGTCAGGCCCGAAGCCGGAGAGCAGCACGTGCAGCGCGCTCTCCACCACCTTGGCGCCCGTGCCGCCGACGCCGAGGAGGACGTTGATGTTCACCCGCTCAGCCCCGCACGAGCGCGTCGGCCAGCGGCACCGCCGGACGCAGCACGCGCTTCACGCCGAGCGCGGTGGCGATCCAGTAGCCGGCCAGCGTCGCGATCAGCACGGCGGCCACCGCGGCCTGCGTGGCGCCGGGAGCGAGGTCGTCGAAGGCGAGCCGGCGCCCCGGGATCGCCCAGGCGGTCAGGCCCAGCAGCCCCAGCGACAGCAGCAGCCCGCCCACCCAGCCGCCGAACGGCCGCCGCGTCTCCGCGTCGCCCAGCGGCTCCAGCCGGTCGACGAGCAGCAGCCAGCCGGTGGCGCAGACGAAGGCGCACGCCAGGGCGGCGGCGGCCCACAGCATCAGGGCGGCGCGGGCGTCCTCCAGCCGGATGGCGAGGCCGCCGGGGTTGTCGGCCAGCCGCTGCTGGAGGTCGGCGGAGAGGGCGCCCTGGCCCTTCGCCGCCAGCCCCACGGCCGCGACGGCCAGCAGGCCGGCGGCGAGGTGGACCAGAAGGCTGGTCAGGATCGCGCGCATGGCGGTGCTCATGGCGCTTACTCGCTCACCCGCACGGCCGCCGTCCAGCCGTCCACGGCGGCGGGGCGCGCCCGGGCGTCGGCGGCGAGCGCCGTCTCCAGCACGCGCGCCGTCTCGGCCAGGTTCAGCACGGGGAAGACCCCGCCCGCGCCCGCCCGCTCCGGGTCGCCCGGGGCGAAGCTCCAGTCGCGCATCCAGCGGTCGGCGGGGTTGGGCTGGTCGAGCCCGGTGCGCACCAGGGAGCCGACCAGGAGGTAGCGGCCGGGCCGCAGGTCGCCCAGCGTGGCCGGGGTGAGGGCGAAGCTCCAGCGGTCGCCGGGGCCCGCCGTCCAGCCGCCCTCCAGCCGGCCGAAGTCGCGCCAGTCGCGCTCGGGCCGGCAGGTCTCGCCGCGCGACTCGTAGGCGACCAGCTGCGGCTGCAGCGGACCGCTCCACACCGCGCCCGGGGCGAGGCCCGCCGGGTCCGGCCCCGACCAGCGGGGCGGGGCGCCCGCGCCCGCCGGCCCGCGCCCGCTCGCCGCCTGCCGCGCCGCGCGGCGGGAGATCGCCACCTGCGCGATCCGCACGCCCTCGTGCGCCGCCAGCACCGGCGCGGCGATCAGCGGCCCGCCCCCGCCCGGTGCGGACAGCGACCGCGCTCCCCCGACCGCGCCCGGCGTGCGCGTGAACAGCGAGCGCCGCACGCGCCCGTCCGCCAGCCCCGCCTGCAGGAGCTCGGAGGGGGAGGCGCGCAGGCCCTCGTCGAGCGTGCGCAGGCGCGCGTCCGGCCCCACGGCCACCAGGAACAGCGGGCGGCGGCTCGCGGCCACGTCGGCGCGCCCGCTCGGCAGGTCGTAGACGCGCCCGGCGTAGGGGGCGGCGAGGCCGTACACGGCGACGCTGCGGCCCGTCTCGAAGATGCGGGCGAGGGGCGCGGCCATATCCACCACGCCGCTGGTGCGCGCCTGCGGATTGGCCAGCCACAGGTCGGTGACCACCAGCGAGACGGCGCCCGCGGGCTGGGCGGCGATCTCGGCGAACACGCGGTCCAGCCGGCTCTCGGCGTTGTCGCAGGCCGCGCCAGGCTTGCAGGCGTAGCTGCCGGGCGCGGCGAGGTCGGCGACCTCGGCGGGCGGCACGGGGTGGATCGCCTCGCCGAAGCGGCGGAAGCCCACGGTCGTGCGCAGGGCGCCCGCCAGGAGGTCGGGCGAGACCAGGTCCTGCAGCGGGCGCTCGCGCCCCGTGGCGGCGCGCAGGAAGCCGGACATGCTGCCCGAGCCGTCCACGTACAGCGTCGCGGGGCCCGAGGCGGCCGCCCTGGCCGTGGCGCTCGGCGCGTGCGGCAGGAAGGGGCGGGCCGCAGCAGGGAAGCAGTCCAGGGGCGAGCCCCCGGCCGTCGCCTCGGGCCGTCGCCGCGGGGCGTCGCAGCCCCCGAGCGTGATGGTCGCCACCAGCCCCGCCGTCGCCGCCGCGCCCCAGAGACTCCGCCGCATGCGCTCCCGATCCGTGGACCGGGACTATGGGGCGGCGCTCCGCGCGAAGTCCAGCGCGGGCTTGCGCGGGCGGGGGCGGCTCCTTCACATGCGCCGGTGGCGGAGTTCGCGCGCACCTTCGTGCTGAGCATGGGCGGCGGCTCCACGCGCGAGATCGCCTCGCCGGAGGAGGCCGCGGCCGAGATCGCCGCGGGCGCGCTCCGGCGCGACACCCTGGTGGTCGCCTACGAGGGCGGCCGCGGCCGCAGCCTGCGCGCCGGCGACGCGCCGGAGCTGCGCCCGCTGTTCGACGCCGGGCTCGGCGCCGGCGCGCCCCGGCCGGAGCCGTCCGAGCCCGTCGCGCCGGCGCCGGCCGACGCCGGCTCGCCCATGCCGGAGGCGCCCGCCGCCGCGCTGTCAGCCGGGCCTCCGCCGACTGCGGCCAAGGACTCCGCCGCGAAGGCGGCGCCCGGGGCGGCCCGCCGCCGTGGCCTGGGCTGCGGGCCGACGCTGCTGGTCTGGGTGCTGGCCATGGCGGCGGCCGTCGGGCTGCTGAGCTTCTGCGCCCAGGGCGGCTTCTCGTCGGCGGAGACGGCCTACGTCACGCGCCCCACGGTGCTCCGCGCCGGTCCATCCGCCGCCGCTCCCGCACGCCGCGACCTGCCCCGCGGCGCGACCGTGCGCGGCGCGCCGGACCGCCGCGACCGCGGCTGGTTCCGGGCGAGCACGGGCGGTGGCGGCTGGCTGTGGCGGCGCAACCTCTCCGCCCGGCGACGGCCGGCGCTGACGGGCGGACCCGCGCCCCGACGGGCGGCGACCTCCGCGCCGCTCCGCGCGGAGGCCGAGGCGGGCGCGCCCGTGGTGGGTCGCGTCGCGCGGGGCGAGGCGCTCAGCGCCGCCGGCGTCACCGCGAACGGCTGGGTGGAGCTGCGCCTGCCCGGCGGCGGCGTCGGCTACCTGCGTCTGGAGGCGAAGCGCTAGGCGCGGCCCCAGGCAGCGGCCCGCACCCCGACGGCCCCGGCGTGTGGCTTCCTGGACCGCAGCCGGGTCGGCGGTTGGCGCACTCGACAGGATTCGAACCTGTGACCTCTGCCTTCGGAGGGCAGCGCTCTATCCAGCTGAGCTACGAGTGCTAGGGAACCGCGGCCGTCTCTAGAGGAGGGCGGCGGTCGCCGCAACGCGCCAGGGGTCGGGCCGGCGCCGTGCGGAAGGTACAAGGAGCGGGCCCGCCATGCGCAACTCTGTGATCTCCGCCGCGGTCGCGGCGCTCGCGGCCGTGGCTTCCGCCCCGGCCCGGGCGGACGACCTGCAGGCCTGGCCGACGCTGCAGGCCACCGGCAAGGTGAACGGCAGCGGGCTGGCGGTGTGGGCCGAGGGCCAGGTGCGGTTCAACGACGACGTCGGCCGCGTGCTGTTCAAGATCGCCCGCCTGGGCGTCGGCAAGGCGTGGGAGGACGGGCACGCGCTCTACGGCGGCTGGGCCTGGTACCAGAACGACCCGCTCGGCGGCGCGGAGACCGACGAGCACCGCACCTGGGAGCAACTCGGCTACCCCATCCTGAAGCGCGGGCGGCTGGAGGTGACCGGCCGCATGCGCCTGGAGCAGCGCTTCCGAGAGGAGGCCCCCGACGTGGCGCATCGCATGCGCCAGCAGGTGCGCGCGCAGTACCGGCTGGGCGCGGCGGGCTCTCCTGCGCTGGTGGCGCACAGCGAGCTCTTCACCGAGTTCGCCGATACGCGCTGGGGCGTGAAGGCGCGGGCCTACGACCAGGCGCGCACCTTCGGCGGCGTGCGCCTGCCGCTGGCCAAGAAGGCCAGCCTGGAGACGGGCTACATGGCGCAGACGCTGAACGGCGAGGGCCGGGGCGGGACGAACCACATCTGGTTCACCACGCTGGGGTTCGCCTGGTAGAGCCTCAGGGCAGCAGGGCGGGCTCGCGCACCGGGTCGGGGGCGTTCGGGTCGCCGTAGGTCAGGGCCACGAACACGTCCTCCAGGTCCGGCTCCTCGGTGGAGAGGTCCTGGATGGGCACGCCCGCGGCGCGCACGGCGGCCAGCACCGCCTCCACGCCCGCCGTCTCGCTCTTGAAGGTGACCGCCAGGCGCCCGTCCTTGCGCAGCTTGCTGTCGAAGCCGGGGATGGCGGGCGCGCGCTCCAGCGGCGTCTGCGGCGTGATCACCACCGCGCGCGTGTCCATGCGGCGCAGGAGGTCGCGGGTGGGCTCGCTGGCGACGACCCGGCCGTGGTTGACGATGGCGATGTGGTCGCACAGCGCCTGCGCCTCCTCCAGGTAGTGGGTGGTCAAGACCACGGTCACGCCCTGGGCGTTCAGCGTCTGCACGTACGCCCACAGCTGCCGGCGCAGCTCCACGTCCACCCCGGCGGTGGGCTCGTCGAGGATCAGCACGGGCGGGGCGTGGACCATGGCCTTGGCCACCATCAGCCGCCGCTTCATGCCGCCGGACAGCGAGCGCACGGCGGCGTTCGCCTTGTCGGCCAGCCCCAGGGCGGCCAGGATCTCGGCGGTGCGGCGCTCGCCCTTGGGCACGCCGTAGAGGCCGGCCTGCACCTCCAGGCTCTCGGCCGGGGTGAAGAACACGTCGGCCGCGATCTCCTGGGGCACGACGCCGAGCGCGGCGCGGGCGCGGCGGGGGTGCCTGTCGATATCGAGCCCCCAGACCTTCACCTGGCCCTCGGACTTCCTCACCAGGCCCGCCAGGATGTTGATGAAGGTCGACTTGCCCGCCCCGTTCGGGCCCAGCAGGCCGAAGATCGAGCCCCGCGGGATCGCCAGGTCGATGCCTTGCAGCGCCGTCTTGGCCGGCGAGGTCTTGCCCGCGGCGTAGGTCTTCACCAGGCCGGACGCCTCTATGGCGTAGTCGGGCAGGGGAGTGGTCATGGGCGGCGCGGGTCCGGCGGGCGGCCGCGCTTCACCGGGCGGCGTGGGCGGGGTAGGTAGGCGCTGAACGCCCCCCCGCCAAGCCGGTCGCCCGCCCATGCACCCCGCGCTCGTCCCCCTCGACACCCGCTCCACGCAGGAGCCGCCGGAGGTGGTGGTGGTCGATACCCACCGCGTGTCCTGCGAGGGCGTCGGCGGGGCGCTCGGCCATCCGCGCGTCTACATGGAGATGGGGGACAGCCCGTACGTGGAATGCCCCTACTGCGACCGGCGCTTCGTCATGGGCGCGCACGACCATGGGGAGGACGACCGGCTCGACCCCGCCGCCAACGAGGGGGCGAACGCCTCGCGCCTCTGACCCTCGCTCCCGACGCTCCGCTCATCCCCGCGGAGGCGAGGATCTCGAACCGCGTGCGCACCACCTGTTCAGCCTAGACGGTGGGAGATCCCCGCCTTCGGGGGGATGAGCGGAGAGCTACCGCTCGGGCGGGATCTCCGTCGAGCCGTCCTGAGGGTCGTCCCCGGGGTTCGAGGACGCCGGGTTCGGCGCGGTCCTGGGCAGGGAGTCCTCGGAGCGGCCGCTCGGCTCGAGCGCTTCGGGCGGGATCACGGGTTCGTCGGCCATGGCGGGTGAACGCCGGGCGGCGGGCTCCGTTCAGTCGTCCGCCTCGTCGTCGTCATAGCCCACCAGGCGCAAGGCGCGGGCGGCGAGGCCGTTGAGCTCGCACCAGCGCACCAGCGCCTCCTCGCGGCCGTGGGTGACCCACACCTCGCCGGGGCGCAGCTCGGTGACGGTGGCGCAGAGCTCGTCCCAGTCGGCGTGGTCGCTGATCACCAGCGGCAGCTCCACGCCGCGCTGGCGGGCGCGGGCGCGCACCGTCATCCAGCCCGACGCGAAGGCGGGCACGGGGTCGGCGAAGCGGCGCGCCCAGCGGTCCTGCACCGCGGAGGGCGGGGCGATGGCCACCTCGCCCGCGAGCTCCCCGCCCTTGACGCGCCGGCCCTCCTCCGTGGCCGGGGCGAGCGGGCCGAGGTCGACGCCCCGGCGCGCGTAGAGGGCGTTCAGCTTCAGCAGCGCGCCGTGGACGTAGATCGTGCGGTCGTGCCCGGCCCGGCGCAGCTCGGCGATCACGCGCTGCGCCTTGCCGAGGGCGTAGGCGCCGACCAGGTGCGCGCGCTCGGGGAACTGGGCCAGCGAGCGGGTGAGCTTGGCGATTTCGTGCTCGCTCGGCGGGTGGCGGAACACGGGCAGGCCGAAGGTGGCCTCGGTGACGAACACGTCGCAGGGCACGGGTTCGAAGGGCGCGCAGGTGGGGTCGGCGCGGCGCTTGTAGTCGCCGGAGACCACGATGGTCAGGCCGCGCCAGCGCACCACCGCCTGCGCCGAGCCGAGCACGTGACCGGCGGGGACCAGCGTGACGTCCACCCCGTCGCGCGACAGCGTCTGGCCGTAGGCGACCGGCGCGCGCGCGGCGGCGAAGTCCTCGCCGTAGCGCACCGCCATGATGTCCAGCGTCTCGGGCGTGGCCACCACCGTGCCGTGGCCGGAGCGGGCGTGATCGGCGTGCCCGTGCGTGATCACCGCCCGGTCCACGGGCCTGACCGGGTCGATGTAGAAGTCGCCCGGCGCGCAGTAGAGGCCCTCCGGCTTGGGGCACAGCAGCTGTTCGGGCTTGAGCACGCAGGCGCAACGGCCGGGCTGGCCGGGTGGATGCCTAGTCGGGTCGCGCCAATGCCCGGGCCAGCGGCGCGGCGCGCGCCAAGGCGTCGGACAGGGCGCCCGCGTCGCACTCCGGATGGGCCGTGCGCGCGGCGGCGAAGCCGGCGTTGAAGCGGGCGGTGAGCTGCAGGCGGCGCTCCGGGTCCACCCTCTCCTGGCGGAGCACGGCGGCCATGCGGTCCCGCCACAGCCCGTCCCTGGACCCGCGACACGCCTGACGCAGGGCGTGCGCCTCGCCGAGCGTGTAGGCCAGGTCGGCCAGTTGCGGTCGCGCCGCCGCCGGGGGCGCTGCCGCCAGCAGGAGGGCGAGCCAGGCGCCGCTCACGCCCCGCGCCCCACAAGCTGGGCCGCCGCCTCGATGATCCGCACCGTCTCGCTCCACAGCCCCAGGCCGCGCACGTCGGCGAGCGGGTGGAAGCGCGCGTCCACCGCGTCGTCGCCGGCTCGCGGCTCCCCCGCCGTCCAGCGGGCGGCGTAGTCGATCAGCAGGTAGTGGCTGTCGCCGAACAGCCCGTCCACCACGTCCACGAGGCCCACGAGCGCCGCCTCCACGCCCGTCTCCTCGGCCAGCTCGCGCAGGGCGGCGTCGGCGGCGCGCTCGTCCCATTCGATGCGGCCGCCGGGCAGGCTCCATTCGCCCCGGCGGGGCGGCTTTCCCCGCCGGATCAGCAGCACGTCCTCGCCGCGCAGGCAGACCACGCCCACCGCGGCGACAGGGCGGCGCGGCTCCGCGGCGGTCACGCCTCGGCGGCGCCCTCGTCGGGCAGGCCGACGATGTGGAAGCCCGCGTCCACGTGCACCACCTCGCCCGTGGTCGAGCGGCCGAGGTCGCTCAGCAGCCACAGGGCGCAGCCGGCCACGCCCTCGGGCGCCGTGTCCTCGCGCAGGGGCGACCAGGCGCGGCCCTGGCCGATCATGCTCCGCCCGCCGGAGATGCCCGCCAGCGACAGGGTGCGGATGGCCCCCGCGCTGATGGCGTTCACCCGGACGCGCTTGGGCCCGAGGTCGCGCGCGATGTAGCGGGTGGAGGCCTCCAGCGCCGCCTTGGCCACGCCCATCACGTTGTAGTTGGGGATCGTGCGCTCGCTGCCGAGGTAGGTCAGCGTGATCAGCGAGCCGCCGTTGGGCATGAGCTCGGCCGCGCGGCGGCTGGCGTCCACGAAGGACCAGGCGCTGATCTCCATGGACTTCAGGAAGTTGGCCTTGGTGGTGTTCTCCACGAACGAGCCCTTCAGCTCGTTCTTGTCGGAGAAGGCGATGGCGTGGACCAGGAAGTCGATGTGGCCGAACGCCTGCTTCACGGCGGAAAACGCCTCGTCCATCGACGTGTCGTCGGTGACCTCGCAGGGCACGAACGTCTTCACGCCCAGCGCCTCGCCCAGCGGGCGCACGCGGCGTTCCATGGCGTCGATGTAGGTCCAGGCCATCTCGGCGCCCTGGGCGGCGAGCTGGGCGGCGATCGCGTAGGCGATGGAGTTGTGGTTGGCCACGCCCATGACGACGCCGCGCTTGCCGCGCATCAGCTCGCCACGGGGGAGATCTAGATCGTCGGCCATGGGCGCTCCGCTGCGGTCTGCCGCGTTCCTACCGGGTTTGGCGAAGGCGGGCCACGCTCAGTCGGGCAGCCGCGCGCCGTGGCGGATGTCGATGATCTCGACCACGCCTTCCGTGACCAGATAGGTGATGATGTAGGGCCGAACGGTCACGAGCTCTCGCCGCCCGCGCTGGGTCGCCCGTCCACGGAGCGGCCGATCGCCCAGCGAGTCACCGGCCGCACGCAGTCTCACCGCCATACGCTGCGCGGCGAGCGGGCTGAACGCCTCGATATAGGCCGCGATCTCCGCCAAGCCCGCAAGCGCCGGCACCGTCCAGACTACTTCAGCCATTCGTCCGGCATCGGCGTCGCCGCGGGGGTGCCGACGCGGGAGAGCCACTCCGACACGAGAGCGTGCGGCACGACGCGACCCTCGCGGGCCGCCCTCTCACCTTCGAGGAGCTTGCGCTCGACATGGGCGTCGTCTTCGGCGTCGAATATCGACGGCTCGTCGGGATCGAACAGCGGTTCAGCGCTCATGACAGGATGCTACCACGGCGCGCCGCGGCCCCGAAACGCTCACCGGGGTCCCGCGGCGACCGCCCGCCAGTCCATCACGGGGCCCTCGGTCGGCTTGCGGCCGGCGCTGCGCAGGGCGTCGGCCAGGCTGGCGTCGGTGCGGTCCGGCTCGGTGGTGAAGCGGAGCTCGTAGGGCGCTGAAGGCTTGTGCTGGGCGCTGCGGATCGCGCGGGCGGGGTCGGAGCCGAGGCGCACGGTGTAGCTGCGCCCGGGCTCGGTGGCGCACAGCAGCACGTAGGTCCGGGCGTCGGGCAGCAGGCGCCAGGTGGGCAGGCACCTGGGCGCGTCCGGACCGGCGAGGGCGGGGTCGGCGCCTTCCGGGTCCATGGGCTGGTCGAAGGTGACGGTGAGCACGAGAACGCCGAAGGGCGCGGTCGATCCCGCGGCGGGGTAGGTGGCGGCCACCTTGGCCTGCGGCCGCAGCGCCTCCACCGTCACCACCTCCACGGGCATGGGCGGGGATGCGGGCGCGGCGGCCTGGAGCAGGGCGGCGAGAAGCGGAGCCATGGCGGCCGTGATCACGCCCCGCCCGTGCGGCGCTTCCGTGGCGGCCGGCGGCTCAGTCGGTCACGAAGGCGAAGCGGTCGTGCTCGGGGCGCAGGCAGGCGACGTCGGGCGCCTTGGAGGGGTCTCGCAGGAAGTCGCGCACCATCCGTTGGGCGCAGGCGCTCTGGCCCACCACGCCGTGCGTGGTGTTGGGGAACATGACGAAGCGGCCGCGGCTGAAGCGCCTGGCCGCCGCCTCGGCCAGCGGCGGCGGGCAGCCCGGGTCGATCTCGGCCGAGAGGAACAGGGTGGGAATCGGGCTAGAGACCGGCCGCTGCTCCACCGGGTCGGCGGGGCCCACGGGCCAGGCGCGGCACACGTCGAAGTAGCGCTCGAAGCTCTTCACCGACAGGCGGGCGACGGGGTCGTCGGCCGTGCCCTCGGCCACGCCGGCGCGGCGCTCGAAGGGGAACTCCTCCTTGCACAGGTGCGTCAGGTGCTGGCCCTCGGTGTAGGGGCTGCGCTCGGCGATCTGCGCGTCCAGGGCGGAGAAGTCGCCGCGGTCGAAGGCGTAGACGTCCCGCGGCAGGCTCCTGGCGCCGGCGTTGGAGTAGATCTGGTCCATGAGGAAGCCGCCCAGGTCCTCCGGCGTGTAAGTGCGGCGGCCGACGGTCACCGGGCCCGAGAGCAGGCGGCGGGCCAGGGCGTCCAGTCTGCCGGCCGCATCCGGGTACCTGGCGTTGCAGGCGCCGTCGGCGCGGCAGCGGGCGAACAGCGTCTTGGCGGCGTCCGAGATCATCTGCGGCCCGCCCTCCGCCCACTTGGCCTCCGGCGGCCAGACCGAGTCGAGCACCGCCGCGCGCAGGCCCTGCGGCGCGTGGGTGATCACCGCGAAGCCGATGCGCGTGCCGTAGCTGCCGCCGTAGATGTCGAAGCTCTTCAGCCCCAGGGCGCGGCGCAGGTCCTGCACGTCCAGCGCCACCTCCTTCGCGTTGTAGCGGGTGAGGTCGACGCCGGAGGCGGCCCAGCGCGCGCCGCACGCCTCCAGCGCCTGCGCGTCGGCGGGCGAGATCGGGCCGGCGTCGTTCAGCGCGGCGTGCCCGCAGTCGAGCGAGGGCGCGGCCAAGCCGGAGCCGCGCTGGTCGAAGAAGATCACGTCCTGGTCCGCGCCCCAGGTCTCCCGGAACCGGGCGGAACGGACCATGCGCGCGACGCCCTCCACCGCGGCCCCGCCCGGTCCGCCGTGCAGGTAGATGAGCGGCGGCTGCCCGGCCCGGGGCGCGCGCGCCTTGGCCACGATCACCGGCAGGGCGATCCGGCGCGAGCGGGGCGAGCCGCGGGTCTCGTCCACCACCAGCACGCCGCACTCGACCTTGACCGGAGCGCCGGTGAAGTCGCCCACGCAGGGGCCGGGCCGGAACTCGGGCGCAGCGGCCCGGGCGGTCGGGGCGAGGGCGAGCAGGCCGAGGGCGAGCGCGGCGGCGGCGAGGAGGCGCATGAGCCAAGCGGTGCACGCGGCCGCGCCATCCCGCAACCCCCTCCCGCCTGCGGGAGAGGGACAGACCGCGAAGCGGTCAGTGTGAGGGTGAGTGTCCGTGGCTCAGGGGGTGGGTGAGGGAGCCCTCACCCTGGCGCCGCTCACGCGCCGCTCGTCCCTCCCACTTGCGCGGGAGAGGGTTGGTCAGACCTTCGCCAGGATCAGGCTGGCGTTGGTGCCGCCGAAGCCGAAGCTGTTCGACATGGCGGTCTCGAACGCCCCGTCGCGGCGGGCGCGCAGGATCGGCAGGCCTTCGAAGGCGGGGTCCAGCTCGTCGATGTTGGCGCTTTCGGCCATGAAGCCGGCCTGCATCATCAGGAGGCTGTAGATCGCCTCCTGCGCGCCGGCCGCGCCCAGGCTGTGGCCGGTGATCGACTTGGTGGAGCTGATGAAGGGGGCGTCGTCGCCGAACACCTCGCGCACGGCCCCCATCTCCTTGTCGTCGCCCACGGGGGTCGAGGTGCCGTGGGGGTTCAGGTAGTCGATCCTGCGGCCGCCCGCCTGCTCCAGCGCGATGCGCATGCAGCGCGCCGCGCCCTCGCCGGAGGGGGCGACCATGTCGTAGCCGTCCGAATTGGCGCCGTAGCCGACGATCTCGGCGTAGATCTTCGCGCCCCGGGCGCGGGCGCGCTCCAGCTCCTCAACCACCACCATGCCGGCCCCGCCCGCGATGACGAAGCCGTCCCGCGCCCTGTCGTAGGCGCGCGAGGCGACGGCGGGGCGGTCGTTGTAGCCGGAGCTCATGGCGCCCATGGCGTCGAACAGAACGCTGAGCGTCCAGTCCAGCTCCTCGCACCCGCCGGCGAACACCACGTCCTGCTTGCCCAGCTGGATCTGCTCGGCGGCCGCGCCGATGCAGTGGGCGCTGGTCGCGCAAGCCGAGCTAATCGAGTAGTTCACGCCGCGGATCTTGAACCAGGTGGCCAGCACGGCGCTCGGCCCGCTGCACATGCCCTTGGGCACGGCGAAGGGGCCGACCCGCTTGGGGCCCTTGGCGCGGGCGATCTCCGCCGAACTGACGATGGCGCTGGTGGAGGGCCCGCCCTCGCCGGCGATGACGCCCGTCCGCTCGTGGCTGATCTCGCCCTCGGTCAGCCCGCTGTCGGCCACCGCCTGCTCCATGGCGATGTGGGCGTAGGCCAGGCCGGGGGAGAGGAACCGCGCCGCCCGGCGGTCGACCAGCGCCGGCCAGTCGATCGGCGCGCCGTCCCTGACCGGCGGCGCATGCACTTGGGACCGGAACCCCAGTTCCCTGTACTCCGGCGCGGAAACCACGCCCGAGCGGGCCTCGCGCAAGGCCGCCGTGACCTCGTCCGCGGAAGAGCCGAGGGGTGAGACGATGCCCAGTCCCGTGATCGCGACGCGCCGCATGGGTCAGGTCTCGGCGCCCGACCCGATCCCGACGCCCTGCAGCGCCTCGGGGCTGAACAGGCCGACCTTCAGATCCTTGGCGGTGTAGATCACCTCGCCGTCCGCCTCGAGCACGCCGTCCCCCACGCCCAGGATCAGCCGGCGCATGATCACCCGCTTCATGTCGATCTTGTACGTCACCTTGCTGACGGTGGGGCGCACCTGGCCGCGGAACTTCACCTCGCCGACGCCCAGCGCCCGCCCCATGCCGGGGGCGCCGGACCAGCCCAGGAAGAAGCCCACCAGCTGCCACATGGCGTCCAGCCCCAGGCAGCCCGGCATCACCGGGTCGCCGAAGAAGTGGCACAGGAAGAACCACTGGTCGGGGCTGATATCCAGCTCGGCCTGCATGAAGCCCTTGCCGAACTGGCCGCCGTCCTTCGAGATCTCGGTGATGCGGTCCATCATCAGCATGGGGGGCGCCGGCAGCTGGGCGTTGCCCGGCCCGAACATCTCGCCCCGGCCGCAGGCCAGGAGTTCCGGCGTCTGGTAGCTGCTCTGGACCTCGATCATTCCGCCGCGCTTCGCCCCTTCGCCGCAATCAGAACGCGCGGCCCGCCCGGCGGTTACACGAGTGAGGGGGCGCCCTCAACCGACGGGGAGGGTCAGCGGCAGCGCGGCGCGGGGTCCACGCCCCACACCTCGGAGCTGCGCACCCAGCCGGAGGTGCGGTCGGCGGTGATGCGGCACCAGCCGCGCTCGCACTTGCCCAGGATGGCGATGCTGCGGGCGGCGAGCACCGCGGGGGCGCGCGCCGTCTCCGTGGGGCGGGCGCGCAGGAGCAGGTCGCGGCCGGCGGTGCGCATCACGGTGCGCGTCTCGGCCAGCACGCGCCTGTGCACCCAGCCGAGCCCGCCCTCGGGATCGCACACGCGGCGCCACTCGTCCGTCTCGGCCACCACCTGCAGGGGCAGGCCGCGCACGTGGTAGATCCACAGCATCCGGTGGTCGTCGCCCGGCCCGCCCCGCACGTTGACCGTGGAGAACTTGGTCGAGACGTAGCGCGGCACGGGCAGGCCGGAGGGCGTCGGCCGGCCGGCGGGGGCGGCCGACGCCGCCCCGGCCGCGAGGGCCAGGGCGAGCGCGCCCATGACCACGCGCCGTTGGCGGTTGGGGGACGGGCTGCTAGAGGCCGCAACCACCATCCCGCTCCAGCGCTCAGGGTTCATGGCCGCCAACAAGCCCAAAGTCGTGGTGACTCGCAAGCTGCCCGACCCCGTCGAGGCGCGGATGCGCGAGCTCTTCGACGTGCTGCTGAACGCCGATGACCGCGCCATGGGCGCCGAGGCGCTCGGCCGGGCGCTGGCGGAGGCCGACGTGCTGGTGCCCACCATCAGCGACCGGCTGGACGGGCGGTTGCTCGCCAAGGCCGGGCCGCAGATGCGCCTGATCGCCCAGTTCGGGGCGGGCGTGGACAACATCGACGTGGCCACCGCCAACCAGCGCGGCATCACCGTCACCAACACCCCCGGGGTCCTCACCGAGGACACGGCGGACATGACCATCGCCCTGATCCTGGCCAGCGCCCGCCGGCTGGTGGAGGGGGCGCAGGTGGTGCAGGCCGGCGGCTTCCACGGCTGGAGCCCCACCTGGATGATGGGCCGCCGTCTGTGGGGCAAGCGGCTGGGCATCGTCGGCATGGGCCGCATCGGCACCGCCGTCGCGCGCCGCGCCAAGGCGTTCGGCCTGTCGGTGCACTACCACAACCGCAAGCCCGTCAGCCCGCGGCTGGAGGAGGAGCTGGGGGCCACCTACTGGGAGAGCCTGGACCAGATGCTGGCGCGCACCGACATCGTCTCGGTGAACTGCCCGCACACGCCGGCCACCTTCCACCTGCTCTCGGCGCGGCGGCTGAAGCTGCTGCGGCCGGACTCGATCCTGGTGAACACCGCCCGGGGCGAGGTGATCGACGAGGCGGCCCTGGCCAACATGCTGGCCCGCGGCGAGATCGCCGGAGCGGGGCTCGACGTCTACGAGAACGAGCCGGCCATCAACCCCAAGCTCCTGAAGCTGCCGAACGTGGTGCTGCTGCCGCACCTGGGCTCCGCCACCGTCGAGGCGCGGATCGACATGGGCGAGAAGGTGCTGGTCAACATCAAGACCTTCATGGACGGCCACCGCCCGCCCGACCGGGTGATCCCCTCGATGCTGTAGCGCGCGCGTGAACCTCGCGCGGCGTCGGGGGTTGGGGTCGGGCGCATCCGCTCCCCAGCCTCCGAGGTCCGCCCCATGGCGATCTTCAACAAAGACATCCTGCAGCTGACCGAGAAGAACACCTTCTTCCAGAAGGAGGCCTATCTCGACGAGCAGATCCAGATCGTGATGATGAGCATCCCGCCGGGCGAGGACATCGGCGAGGAGACGCACGACGCCGACCAGACCACCTTCTTCGTCTCGGGCGAGGGCCAGGCCAAGCTGGACGGCAAGGGCACGAAGGTGTCGAGCAACCACCTCCTGGTGATCCCCAAGGGCACCAAACACAACATCATCAACAACGGCAGCGAGCCGCTGAAGCTGTTCTCGATCTACGCCCCGCCGGCTGAAGACCCCGGCGTGTCGAACAAGACCAAGGCCGACATGGAGGCCGCGGAGGAGAAGGAAGAGGACTGACGCTCGCGGCGGACTGCCGCGCTCCTCAGCGGGAGAGCGGCAGGCCTGCGACTGGGGTCGTTTCGTAGGACGGCCCCATGCCAGCGATCAGCGGCCGCGCCTTGGCGATGGCGCTCTGCACGTTGGGCAGCTTGAGCGAGGCGTCGTGGGCGGCCTGGGTGTCCCACGCCTCGGTCACCCATAGGGCGTCGGACTCGCGCAGATCCTTGGCGACCACGTAGCTGAGGCAGCCCGGCATGGCGGTGGAGCCCTCCAGCAGGAAGGCGATCAGCGTGTCCCGCTGGCCGGGCTTGGCCGTCATCTTGCCGATCAGGCCGTAGGGCTCGGCCGCGGCGCCGCCCGCGGACAGCAGCAGCGCCGCGGCGAGCAGCGGGCCGAGGCGCCTCACCGGCGGGCGGGGACCGTCTGGGGCGCAGGCGCCGCCTTTGCGCCCGGGCCGATCTCCTCTGGCGTGTTGGTCTTGGCGTCCGGCGTGCCCGGCTTGGCGCCCTTGGCGGCGTCCACGGGCGCCTTCTCGGCGGGGACGGCGAGCGCTGGCTTGCCAGGCGTGCCGGCGGCGGAGGCGAACTTCAGCGGCGGCGTCTTGAAGTGCTCGGCGGGACGGCTGGCGATGGTCTGCTTCACACCGCCGAAGCGTAGCACGTCCAGGGCGCGCTGGAGCTGGAAGTCCTCCTCCGGCTTGTCGCGCTCGCTGGGCACCATCACGCTGTCCGGTCCGCGCAGGCGCACCTTCTTGCCGTCCTTGTCGAGCTTGCCCGTGGGATCGAGCGCCTCCGGCGGCACCTCGATGGCCACGTTCAGCTTGCGGACGCGGCCTTCCTGGCTGTCCAGCGCGTTCTTGTAGGCGCTCTCCGAGTATTCGACCGACTCGTCGGTGACGAGCTGGGCCTCCTCGCGCGAGCGCGCCACCGTCAGGTCGGGCACGATGCCCGTCTTCTGGATGCTGGCGCCCGATGGCGTGTAGTACTTGGCGGTCGTCAGCTTGAGGGCGCCGTCCGCGCCGCCACGCAGGGGCAGCACGGTCTGCACCGAGCCCTTGCCGAAGCTGGTCAGGCCCACGACGGTCGCCCGCTCGCGGTCCTTCAGCGCGCCGGCCACGATCTCGCTGGCCGAGGCCGAGCCGTAGTTGACCAGCACCACCATGGGCGTGCCGCGGATGATGTCGCCCTGCGGCTTGGCGTTGTAGCGCTGCATGTCGCGCGGGTCGCGGCCGCGCTGGCTCACCACCTCGCCGCCGTCGAGGAACAGCGAGCTGACCTCCACGGCGGTGTCCACGAGGCCGCCGGGGTTGTTGCGCAGGTCGAGCACCAGGCCCTTCATGCGCGGCAGCTTGGCCTTCAGGTCCTTGATCGCCGCGGCCGTCTCCTGCCCCGTGCGCTCGTCGAACGAGGCGATGCGCACATAGCCGATGTCGCCCTCGGCGTGGTGGCTGACGGAGCGGACGTTGATGATCTCGCGCGCCAGCTTGACGGTGAAGGGCTCCGTCTTGTCGCGCGCCAGCGTCAGGCTGACGGCCGTGCCCACCGGGCCCTTCATGCTCTTCACCGCGTCGTTCAGCGGCTGGCCGAGCACCGTCTTGCCGTCGATGGCGGTGATGTAGTCGCCGGCGCGCACGCCGGCCTTGGAGGCGGGCGTGCCGTCCATGGGCGAGACCACCTTGATGGCCCCGTCCTCGGCCTGCACCACGATGCCCACGCCGCCGTACTCGCCGCGCGTCTGGTCGCGCATGTCGTCGAACTCGGTAGGGGCGAGGTAGCCGGAGTGCGGGTCGAGGCTGGTCAGCATGCCGTCGATGGCCGCCTGGATCAGCTTCTTGTCGTCGACGGGCGCGACATACTGCTTCTTCACCGTGGTCAGCACGTCGCCGAACAGCTCCAGCATCCGGTAGGTGTCGGCGCGGGTCGTGGCGGCCCAGGCGTGCTGGTCGAGGAAGGCCATCGTCCCCGCGCCGAGCGCGAAGGCGGACAGACCGGTCAGGAGAAGCTTCTTCATCGACACGCCCGGGAACGGAGGGGAGGCCCCGCCCCGCATGTAGGCGCCTGGAGTCCGCGGCGCCTAGCGGAGCGTTGGAAAAAGCGCAGACATCCCGCCCGTGCACAACGCCATCGACGTCGTGGTGCTGCTCTGCGGCGGCGACAAGAAGTCTCAATCGCGGGACATCGTTGCGGCGAAGGCGATGACGAAGGAACTGGAGGCCTCATGATCGAAACGCGCCCCTTCGATCCCGCCCGGTACATCACCACGCGAGAGGCGGCGGCGGCCTATATGGAAGGGGCCCTGAAGGACCGTGACGCCGACGAGATCGTCGATGCGCTGGACGTCGTCGCACGCGCGCTGGGCTTGAGGGAGCCGGGGCTAACGCGCGAGGCGGAGTTCGAGCAGATCCTAGAGGCGCTCGAGGGGCTTGGCCTCACCCTCTCGCTTCAGCCCGCCGCCGCCGCGGCCTGAGGGGCGCGCAGCGCCGACGCCCGCACCTTCTCGCTCTCGCTCTTCAGCTGGCCGCAGGCGGCGAGGATGTCGCGGCCCCGGGGGGTGCGGATGGGGCTGGCGTAGCCGGCGCGGTTCAACAGCGCGGCGAAGCGCTCGATGGTGGCCCAGTCGGAGCACGCATAGGGGCTGCCCGGCCAGGGGTTGAACGGGATCAGGTTGATCTTGGCCGGGACGCCCTCGATCAGCTTCACCAGCGCCTTGGCCTCGGCGGGGCTGTCGTTGACGCCCTTGAGCATCACGTACTCGAAGGTCACCCTCCGGGCGTTCGACAGGCCGGGATAGGCCCGGACGCCGTCCATCAGGGCGGCGAGGTCGTAGCGCTTGTTCAGCGGCACCAGCACGTCGCGCAGCGGGTCGTTGGTGGCGTGCAGGCTGATGGCGAGCATGGCCTGCGTGCGCTCGCCCAGCTCGTGCAGCTTGGGGACCACGCCCGAGGTGGAGACGGTGATCCGCCGGCGCGACAGGCCGATCCCCTCGTTGTCGCTGACGATGTCGATGGCCGCCGCCACGGCGTCCAGATTGTACAGCGGCTCGCCCATGCCCATGAACACGACGTTGGACAGGCGACGGTCGTCCTTGTCGCTCGGCCACTCCTGCAGGTCGTCGCGGGCGACCTGCACCTGGGCGACGATCTCGGCCGCGGTGAGGTTGCGCACCAGGGCCTGGGTGCCCGTGTGGCAGAAGGTGCAGTTCAGCGTGCAGCCCACCTGGCTGGAGACGCACAGCGCCCCGGCCCGCCCCACGTCGGGGATGTAGACGGTCTCGATCTCGATGCCGGGCGCGGTGCGGATCAGCCACTTGCGCGTGCCGTCGGCCGAGACCTGCCGCTCCACCACCTCCGGCCGGTCCATCGTGAAGCGCTCGGCGAGCTGCGCCTTCATCTCCTTGGCGATGTCGCTCATCGGCGCGAAGTCGGTCACGCCGTAGTGGTGGATCCAGCGCCACAGCTGGGTGGCCCGCATCCGCGCCTTCTTCGCGTCCACCACGCCCCCGGCGACAAACGCCGCCTGCAGCTCCGCCCGCGTCAGGCCGGAGAGGTTCACGCGCGCAGGCTCGACCGGCTGGGCCGGCGCAGGCGCGCGGGTCAGGTCGAGGACGGGCATGGCGTGCATGTGCTGCCGGGCGATGCGCGGCGCAAGCTGGCGGCTCGCCGCGTCGAACCCGTTGGTAACGGTCACACGCTAGAAGTGTAGGGGCAGGCGCCTCGGCGCGGGCTGGTCGCTCCACCGCCTGCCTTGAGGATTTCATGGCGACGCTTACCGTAGGCTTGGCCGGCGCCTTCGACATCGGCACGCTCAAGCTGACCAACCCGTCGCTCGGCCCGGCCGTGCTGGTGACGCCCGACCGCGTGGTGTTCGACTATGGCGGGGGCGATCAGAACGAGTTCCGGGGCGTGGGCCTGGCCTACACCGCCGGCGTGGGCTTCACCGGGGGAACGATCACCGGCCTGCACACCGTGCGCTCCTTCGGCGCCTCGGTGGAGGTCACGGGCGCGTCTGTGCCGGCGGTCGCGCTGCAGACGCTGATCGGCGCGGCCAACGAGCCGGCGGCGTTGGACCTCTTCTTCGGTGGGAACGACGTCTTCAACGGCGGCGCCTTCACCGACAAGGTGCGCATGGGCGCCGGCGACGACCTGCTGCGCGGAGAAGGCGGCGACGATACGCTGGACGGCGGCGCCGGCGTCGACACGCTGATCCTGGGCGGGGCTCGCGCCGACTACCTCATCACGCACAATCTGACGGCCAACACCTACATCGTCAAAGACCTGCGAGCGCAGGCGCCGGACGGGACCGACACCGTCCTGAACGTCGAGCTGGTGCGCTTCTCCGATCACACCGGCCAGTTCATGTCTACCGTCGCCAGCACGCTGCTGGACGTGTTCGGCCGCGTGTTGCGGGTGGACCCGCGCTTCGGGCCCTATCTGCCCACCTACACCGCCATGGTGTCGGCCGCCGAGGGCGGCGCGCTGACAGTGGATCAGGCGGTGAAGCAGATCATCCAGCTGGCCGACAGCACCACCTCCGTGGCGAGCCTGTCGTATCAATTCTTCCTGGGCCACAGCCCCACCGCGGCGGGGTTGGACTACCTCGTCTCGCCCACGGGGCCGAACGCCAACAACCTGCTCTCGCCCTATTATCAGGGCTTCAATCTCGAGAACCGCTACATCAACTTCGCCGTGAATCTGGGGAAGTTGGGCGAGGGGGCGACCGCCTTCAGCGCCAAGTACGGCTCGCTGTCGCTGTTGGACGCCACGAAGACGGCCTACAAGGCGATCTTCGGCGTGACCGCCACAGACGCCAAGGCGCACGACATCATCGACTCGCGCGCTGACTACTTCGCCTCCTACGGCGGGGATGGCACGGAGGGGCTGGGCACGAAGGCGGCCATGGTCGGCTGGCTGCTCGGCGAGGCCGCCAAGGCCGACACCGGCGTGCTGCAGCTGTCCAACCTCTACTACCTGACCGACCTCGCCTCCGGCGGCTCCACGGGCGCGGTCAACATCGTCGGCGCATACGGCGGCTACGTGAACGGGACCTTCGGCGCCTTCGGCTGACCGGGGGAGAGGCGACCGGGTCCGCGCGTCAGATCGCGCCGAAGGCCCAGGCCAGGACGCTCTTCTGGGCGTGGATGCGGTTCTCCGCCTCCTGCCACACGCGGGAGCGGGGGCCGTCGATCACGCTGTCGGTGACCTCCTCGCCGCGGTGGGCGGGCAGGCAGTGGAGGAAGACGGCGTCCGCGTCCGCGCGGTCCATCAGCGCGTCGTCGACCTGGAACGGCTCGAACGCCTCCAGCCGGCGATCGTGGTCGGCGTCGCCCATGCTGACCCAGGTGTCCGTGATCACCGCCGCGGCGCCCTCGACGGCCTCCACCTTGTCGTGGCCGATCGCCACCCGGGCGCCGGCGTCGACGCGCGCCAGGTCCATCAGGTCGGGATGGTAGTCCGCCGGGCAGGCGATGCGCAGGTCGAAACCGAAGCGGCCGGCGGCGTGGATCAGCGAGGCGCAGACGTTGTTGCCGTCGCCCACCCAGGCCACCGTCTTGCCCTCGCAGCCCTCGCCCCAGGCCTCCTCGAGCGTGAGCAGGTCGGCCAGGATCTGGCAGGGGTGGCTGCGGTCGGTCAGGCCGTTGATGACCGGCACGGCGGAGAGCTGGGAGAAGCGCTCCACGTCGTCGTGGCTCTTGGCGCGGATCATCACCGCGTCGACCATGCGGCTGAGCACCCGCGCGGTGTCCTCCACCGGCTCGCCGCGGCCCAGCTGCATGTCGCCGGCGTTGGAAATGATGGAGGCGCCGCCGAGCTGGCGGATCGCCGCGTCGAACGAGAAGCGCGTGCGCGTCGAATGCTTCTCGAAGATCATCGCCAGCACCCGGTCGCGGGCGGGGGCGTCGTCGTCCACCGCGCCCATGGGCCGGCCGGCGCGCGCAGCCTTGCGGCGGTGCGCGTCGTCCAGGATCGCCCGCAGCGTCGGCGCGTCCAGCCGCCAGAGGTCGAGGAAGTGCCTCGGCGCGTCCGGGGCCGCCCTGCTCACGCCGCCACGCCCTGCGCCGCCGCCGCGGCCTCCGCCCGGGCGCGCTCGCAGCACTGCTCGAGCTTGCCGACCGCCTGGCGCACCTCGTCCTGGCTGATCACCAGCGGGGGGAGCAGGCGCACGCAGTTGTCGCCGCCTCCCGCGATCAGCAGCCCCGCCTCCCGCGCCCAGCCCATGAAGGCGCGGTTGTTGGGCGCGAGCTTCAGCCCGATCAGCAGCCCCTTGCCCCGGATGTCGACCACCACGTCGGGGAAGCGCGACTTCAGCCCCTCCAGCTGCTGCGTGAAGTAGCCCGACACGTCGCGCACGTGCTGCAGCAGCCCGGGGTCGCTCAGGAGCTCGACGCACTTGCGCGCCACCGCCATGGCCAGCGGCCCGCCGCCGTAGGTGGACCCGTGGGCGCCCACCGTCATGCCCTTGGCCGCCTCCGCGGTGGCCAGGCATGCGCCGACGGGAAAGCCGTTCCCCAGCGCCTTGGCGACGGCCATCACGTCCGGCGCCGCATCGCGCGCCCATTCGTGCGCGAACAGCTTGCCGGTGCGTCCCAGCCCGCACTGCACCTCGTCGTAGATCAGGAGCAGGCCGTGCGCGTCGCACAGTTCGCGCAGGCCGCGCAGGCACACGTCCGGCACCGCGCGCGCGCCGCCCTCGCCCTGCACGGGCTCCACCAGGATGGCGGCGGCGGTGGGCGCGGCGGCGGCCGCCTTGAGCGCGTCGTGGTCGCCGAAGGCGAGGTTCACGTACCCCGGCAGGCGCGGGCCGAAGCCGTCGCAGTAGCCCGGGTTCCCGGCGGCGTTGATGGTGGCGTAGGTGCGGCCGTGGAACGCGCCGTCGAAGCCGATCACGTCGATCCGTTCCGGCTGGCCGTTGGCGCTGTGGAACTTGCGCGCGGTCTTCAGCGCGCACTCGAGCGCCTCGGCGCCCGAGTTGGTGAAGAAGGCCACGTCCAGGCCGCTGAGCTCGGCCAGGCGCGCCGCCAGCGCCTCCTGGTCGGGGATGCGGAAGATGTTGGAGGTGTGCCAGACGCGATCGGCGGCCGCCTTCACCGTCTCCACCACCGCCGGGTGGCTGTGGCCGAGGCCGGTGACGGCGATGCCCGCCAGGCAGTCGAGGTACTCGACCCCGTCCTCGGTGAACAGGCGCACGCCCTCGCCTCGCACGAAGCTGAGCGGCGCGCGGTTGTACACGCCCATGAGGTGGTCGGCGGAAGCTTGGGCCTGAGCCCGCGGAGCGTCCATCTGGCGGGACCCCCAAAAAGAACGTCCCCGAAACGCCTCTCGCGCCGGGGACCGGAGCGCGCGCTTACGCGCGACGTGCGCGCGAAGTCAAGGTCCGCCGGGGTTCAGGCGGCCACGGCCACGGCCTCTGGCGCGGCGGCCACCACGGCGAGGGCGGCGGCGCAGGCGTCCAGCAGCGCTCCGACCTCCGCATCCTCGTGGCGGTAGCTCACCGCCAGCGCGCCCGGCGCGTGCACCCCGCGGGCGGCGAGCTGGGCGACGAGGCGGCGGGCCAGGCGCGGGTCGCCCACGGGCTCCAGCCCGATCCAGGTGGGGTCGCCGGCGACGCGCAGCACGCCCCCGAGGCCGGCGGAGGCGACGATCGACTCCAGCACCGCCTGCAGCTCGGCCCCGCGCACGGCCAGGTGCAGCGCCACGGGCTCCCGGGCGAAGCGGGCCAGGGCGGCGTCGGCGGCGGCCAGGGCGGCGGGGGCGGCGGGCGGGGTTTCGGGAAGGTGTCGCAGCAGCTCGGCCGCCCCGGTCAGCGCGCCGAGCGGGCGTCCGTTGGCGATCGCCGGGCCCCACATGGCGAGGTCGGCGCGCACGCCCGCCTGCCGCTGCGCCCCGCCCTCGCCACGGCGAGGCCCGGCCAGCCGCTCGTCCAGCACCAGCAGGGCGCCCGCGGCGTCGGCCGCGGCGCGCAGGGAGGCGGTCAGCGTCTCGGGCGGGGCGATCACGGCGGCCACGTCGCACCCGAGCCGCGGCGGCGGCGCTCCGACGGGCAGGAGCACGACCTCCGTCCGGTCGGTGGCGCGCACGGCCAGCGCCACCGCGGCGTCCAGCGCCGCCTCCGGAGAGGCGAGGAAGCGCGCCGCGTCCGCGCCCGGTAGGGGGGCGAGCAGGCGCGCGGCGGCCCGCGCCTCGGCGTCGGGCGGGGGGCAGGCGGCGGCGGCCTCAACCCGCGGGTCGGCGTGGCCCAGCGGCGCGGCGCCCGACATGTCCAGCCAGCGGCGGGCGTGGCGATCCCACAGGTGCGCGCCGAGCGCCTCCGAGGCCCAGGAGGGCGCGAGGCCGGGCGGCGGCCGGCGGGCGGCGGCGGGAACGGCCCTCACGGCGGAAGCGGCTACGGCCTGCATGGCGCTCTCCCGTCGTGGTGAACCCGGCGTCAACCCTGCGCTCCGGAGCTTGACGAAGCGCTAAGCGCCGGCCCTAACCGCGCCCATGGCCTACGACGACGCCGCGTCCCCGCTTGCGCCTCCGACCCGCGCGGAGATCGAGGCGCTGTTCGCCCTGCCGCTCACCGAGCTCGTGTTCCGCGCCGCCGCCGTGCACCGGGCGCACTTCGACCCGGCGGAGGTGCAGCTGAGCCGGCTGCTCTCCATCAAGACCGGCGGTTGCGCGGAGAACTGCGGCTACTGCAGCCAGTCCGCCCATTTCGACACGGGTCTGAAGGCCAGCCGCCTGATGGAGCCCGAGGCCGTGCTGGCGGAGGCGGCGCGCGCCAAGGCGGAGGGCGCCGGCCGCTTCTGCATGGGCGCCGCCTGGCGCGAGCTGAAGGACCGCGACCTGCCCAAGCTGGAGGCCATGATCTCCGGCGTGAAGGCCATGGGGCTGGAGACCTGCGCCACCCTGGGCATGCTCGACCGGGAGCAGGCGGACCGGCTCTCGGCGGCGGGCCTGGACTTCTACAACCACAACCTGGACACCGCGCCCGAGGACTACGCGCGGATCGTCACCACCCGCACCTACGCCGACCGGCTGGACACGCTGGAGCACGTGCGCGCCGCGGGCATGAGAACCTGCTGCGGCGGCATCGTCGGGATGGGCGAGACACGGGAGGTCCGGGCCGGGCTGATCGCCGCCCTGGCCGCCCTGCCGTCGCCGCCGCAGAGCGTGCCCATCAACGCCCTGGTGCCGATCGCCGGCACGCCGCTGGGCGACGCGGCCCTGGCCGACACGCCGTTCGACCCGCTGGAGTTCGTGCGCACCGTGGCGGCGGCGCGGATCGCCATGCCGCGCTCCGCCGTGCGCATCGCCGCCGGCCGCGAGGCGATGAGCCGCGAGACGCAGGCCCTGTGCTTCCTGGCGGGCGCCAACTCGATCTTCATCGGCGGCAAGCTCCTGACCACGCCCCTGCCCGGCGAGAGCCGGGACGCGGCCCTGTTCCGCGACCTGGGCCTGAGGCCCGTGCAGGACCTGCGGTCGGCCTAGATGCACCTTCCTCCCCATGCTGCGCATGGGGAGGTGGCCCGAAGGGCCGGAGGGGCCGCGCGATAGCGCGGAACACGCGTCCGCGCGGTGTTCCGTCCGGCTGCGCCGGCCGGCCCCCTCCCCCCTCCGGGGTACTCCCCCATCTGCGATGGGGGAGAGGAGGGCGGCTTGCGCTGACCCGCATGGAACGCCACCTCAGCCTCACGCCGGTCCCGTCGCCGCAAGGGGCGGAGCCCGGCCCGATCAGTCGCTTCCCGCGAGGGCTGAAGACCGCATGACGACGACCCGCACCCTGGTGTTCGACAGCCCGCTGCTGCTTGGCTTCGAGCATACCCGCGCCCTGCTGGAGCGCGCCAGCAAGGCGGCGGACGGCTACCCGCCCTACAATGTGGAGCAGCTGGACGACGGCGGCGTGCGCATCAGCCTGGCCGTGGCCGGCTTCTCCGCCGACCAGCTCGCCATCGAGGTGCAGGCCAACCAGCTCGTGGTGGCCGGCCGGCGCGAGGGCGACGACGCCAAGCCGGACGGCGCCTACCTGCACCGGGGCATCGCCGCCCGCGGCTTCCAGCGCGCCTTCGTCCTGGCGGACGGGATGGAGGTGGCCGAGGCGGTGCTGGAGCACGGCCTGCTGCACGTCACCGTCCTTCGGCCCGAGCCCCAGCGCCTGATCAAGCGCATCCCCATCCGCACGGCCGGCTGAACCCTCGGCCGCTTCGCGGATTTGCCATCTAACGAAAGGAGGACCGCGGTCATGATGACGCGATCCCTCGACACCAAGACCTTCGCCGAACTCGGCGGGCCCGACCTCGTCTACGTGCGCTCGGTCACCGCGGCCGAGATCATGGCCGACGCCCCGGCGGGCACGGTCGAGAGCTTCGGCGTGCCGCCCGAGCAGACGCTGTTCGCCCTGCACCGCGCCGACGGCGAGCGCCTGGCCGTGCTCGCCGACCGCGACAGCGCCTTCGCCGCCGCCCTCGCGCACGAGCTCGCGCCGGTGAGCGTGCACTAGGAACGCTTCGGTGACGGGTCGGGCCGCAGGGTCCGGCCCGTGCGCCGTCTCCCCGCCCTGCTGCTGCTCGTGGCCGCGCTGCCCGCGGCCGCCGCGCCCAAGTCCAGCAAGCCGCCGCGCGGCGTCTACCTCCGCTACGATCCCACCCCGCCGGCCGCGCCCATGCGGCCGACGAGCCCGGTCCCGGCCGGTCGGCTCGCCCTGGGCGGGCTCACGGGGCTGAGCGGCCTGGCGCCGGTCGCGGACGTCGCGGGCCAGTGCCGCGCGCGCTGCGCCCGCGAGCGCTACGCCTGCGAGGGCGGCGGCGAGGACTGCGCGCCCGCCTGGGCCGCCTGCCTGCGACCCTGCGGCGCAGCCCTCGGCCGCTGACACCCCGCTTTACAACCGCGCCAATGAGCGCATCGTCTCCCGCGTTCATAAGCAAAAACATCGCCAGGGAGGCGGACGCTATGATCAGGGAAATGAAGACGGCGGCCCTTACAGGGGTCGCCCTGCTCGCTATGCTCGGGACGGCGGGGGCGACCTCTGCGGCGACCTGCGCGGCCGGGTGCAACGACCAGCACACGCAGTGCACCAAGTCCGGCAAGGACTACGGCGCCTGCATGGACGCCTGGCGCCAGTGCAAGACCGTCTGCCTGACGCCGGCCAAGACCACGCCCGTCCCGGCGCCCCGGCCGATGCCGGCGCTGGCGCGGCGCTGATCAGCCGCCCACCGCCTCGGCCGTCGAGCGGAAGCCCTCGGCCCGCAGCCGCGCGGCCAGGTCGCGCTTGATCGCGCCGACCAGGCCGGGTCCGCCGTAGACCAGGGCGGTGTAGAGCTGCACGGCGGAGGCGCCGGCGCGCAGCTTGGCCAGCGCGTCCGCGCCCGAGCCCACGCCCCCAGCGGCGACCAGCGCCACGGGCCGGCCGGCCAGCGCCTGCCTGAACTGGCCGAGCACGGCGGTGGAGCGCGCGAACAGGGGCGCGCCGGAGAGGCCGCCGGCCTCCCCCGCCGCCGCACCGCGCAGCGAGGCCGGGCGCTCGACGGTGGTGTTGGAGACGATCAGGCCGTCGAAGCCGTGCGCGGCGGCGCGGTCGGCGATCGCCTCCACCTCCGCCCCGTCCAGGTCTGGGGCGACCTTCAGGAACACCGGCGGCCCGCGCTCCGCCCCGCGCAGCCGCGTGCGCGCGGCCACCAGCCGCTCGCCCAGCTCGTCCAGCGCCGCAGCCGACTGGAGCGCGCGCAGGCCGGGCGTGTTGGGCGAGGAGACGTTCACGGTGAAGCCGTCGGCCAGCCCCCACAGCCGTTCGAGCCCGGTCACGTAGTCGCCGATGCGGTCGGCCGCGTCCTTGTTGGCGCCGATGTTGGCCACCACGACGCCCCGGCTCCGGTCGCGGCGCGCCAGGCGGGCGGCGTAGGCCTCCAGCCCGCCGTTGTTGAACCCCAGGCGGTTGATCACCGCCCCGTCCTCCGGCAGGCGGAACAGGCGCGGCCGCGGGTTGCCCGCCTGCGGCAGGGGCGTGACCGTGCCCGCCTCCGCCCAGCCGAAGCCCGCGCGCAGCACGCCGGCGGTGACGCGCGCATCCTTGTCGAACCCCGCCGCCAGCCCGACCGGGTTGGGCAGCGCCAGGCCCGCCACCGTCGTGCGCAGGATGGGATCGTCCGCCGGCGCGCGCGGGGCGAGCCCCAGCTCCAGCGCGCGCAGGGTCAGCTCGTGCGCCGTCTCCGGCTCCAGCCGCCGCAGCAGGACCGCGGCCAGCGTCGAGGGGCCGCTCACGCGGGGAGGTCGGGCACGGCGGGCGCTCCGTCGGCTCCCAGCGGCGCCACATGCTCCGCGCGCACCCGGGCGGGATCGAGCGGGCCGTACAGGTGCGGAAACAGGTCGCCGCCGCGCGAGGGCTCCCAGCGGAGCGCCTCGCCCAGGTCGCCGGCCTCCAGCTCCAGCACCAGCAGGTCGTCGCGGCCGGCGAAGTGCCGCCGCGCCGTCTCGGCCGCCTGGGCGGCGGTGGAGAGGTGGATGTAGCCGTCGCGCAGGTCGATCTCCGCCCCGTGGAAGACGCCCGCGGCGCGCGCCGCCGCCCATTCGGCGCGGCCGACGATCTTGTAGACGCGGCTCACGCCCCATCGCCAGGCGTGTGGAACAGGGCGGCGGTCCAGGTGTCTCCCTCGCCGCGGTCGAGCACGACGGCCGTGCCCGGCGGGAAGCCGGCGGCCAGCCGCGGGTCGTCCCCCGCCAGGTCGAGCGCCAGCGCCTGCAGGCCGGGATTGTGCGCCACCAGCAGCACCGCGGCCTCGCCCGCCGCCTCGGCCAGGCGGAACAGCTGCGCAGGAGCCTCGTCGTAGAGCCCGGGCGCCTCGCGGCCGGGCGGCGGCGCGGGCCAGGCGGCGCGCGCCTCCGCCCACGTCTGGCGCGTGCGCACGGCGGGGGAGACCAGGACCGCCTCCGGCGTGATCCTCGCCTGCGCCAGCACTCGCCCGGCCTGCGCCGCCGCCGCGCGCCCGGCGTCGGTCAGCTCGCGGTCCAGGTCGCGGCCGGACGGCGCGTGCGGCTGCGCCTCGCCGTGGCGGAGCAGGATCAGGCGGTGGAGCATGGGCGGGAGACTAGCCGGCCGCCCCGGGCCTGCGAACCCCGCCCGGGCTGGACCTGCCCGCCGGCCGCGACTATCTCCCGCCGCCCCGCGTCCCGCGCGTCCGACCCGCGCCCACGCTCCGGAGCCCTCCCCATGCCGAAATCCCGTCCTCCCTCGCGCGGCGGCCGCGACGCGTCCGCGGGCGGGGCCAGCCAGCGTCAGCTGCGCGCGGGCGAACTGGTGCGCCACGCGCTGGCCGAGATCCTGCGCGAAGTGGACGTCGCCGACCCGCGCGTGCAGGGCGTGTCGGTGACGGTCACGGAGGTGCGCTGCTCCCCCGACCTGCGCCACGCCACCTGCTTCGTGGAGCCGCTGGGCGGCGGCGAGCGCGCCGAGGTGGTGATCGACGGGCTGAACCACGCCGCCCGCTTCCTGCGCGGCGAGCTGGGCCGGCGCATCGACATGAAGTTCACGCCGGACCTGCACTTCATCCACGATCCCTCCTTCGCGGAGGCGGCGCGCATGAACGCGCTGTTCAACAAGCCCGAGGTGAAGCGGGATCTAGACGACCCGTCCTCCCCCGC
>CAXTHH010000018.1:0-43450 GCA_964244065.1 uncultured Caulobacteraceae bacterium
GCCAGCGCCGCGTTCACCGCCACCTTCAGGTCGTCGGTGGCGACGTAGTCGGCGGTGCCTTCGAAGCGGGCGGTCATGCGCGGCGGTCTTCCTGATCGTCGGATAGGCCGCGCCAACGTAGAAGGGCCGGGGCGGCCCGCCAAGCCGCCCCGGCCCTCCAGGTCACGCCGGAGGCGCGGGCCTCAGGTGATGTGCTTGGCCGAGACGGGGTCGCTGGCGGGGAAGGTCTCCTCCAGTCCCTCGTCCAACAGATCGTCCTCGCGGTCCTTGGCGTCGGCGTCGGCCCCCTCGGGGTCGAGCCGATCGGCCGCCTTGTCGGAGTCGGGCGCCTCGCCCCCCTTCGTCAGCACGCGGTCGTCGTCGCGGTCGGTGTCGGCCATGGTCAAGCCTCCTTGTAGTCCAGGTCCACGAGGTCGCTGTCGGACAGCGCCTCGGACTCGAAGTCGGCCACGCGCTCGCCGCGTTCGCCGCCCAGCGCGTCCACGTCGCCCATGGCGACGAGCTCGACGTCCTCGGAGGATCGTCCCGACACGCCGTCCACGTCGTCCGCATCGGCGAAGTCACGGTCGCTGGTGAAATCGGGGACGTTGTCGGCGGCTAGCGGACCGGCGTCCGCGTCGTCGTCGTCCAGGTCGTCCTCTTCCTGCTGGGCGGAGACCTCGCTGACCTCGTCGAGGTCGCCGTCCTCCAGCTCGTCCGCGTCCAGGGCGTCGTCGTCGCCCTCGAGGTCCTCGTCGCCCACCGCGGAGGTGGTGTCGAGCACGCCGCGGCGCAGGTCCAGGGCGTCGGAGTCCGAGCCGGCGTCGTCGCCGTCGGTCATGTCCTCGTCGAAGGTCTCGGCCAGGTCCTGCTCGTCGAAGTCGCCCGTGTCGGTGTCCGTGGTGGGCATGCCCGCTCCTGCTGGTCAGTCGCCAAGCAAACAGGCCGGCCGGGCTTCCGTTCCGGTCGCCGGACGGGGCAGGCGGGCAAGGCGCCGTTAACCCTGTTCGTTCAGGGTGCGGCAGCCGGTGTCGCGCCATCCTTGCGGGGACGCGCCCGCCGGCCGCGCGGGCAGGACGCCCGCCGCGCGCCCGACGGGAGCCCGGAACGGACATGCCCCTGAAACTCTCCCTCAAGCCCGGCGAGAAGTTCGTCCTGAACGGCGCCGTCGTTCAGAACGGCGATCGCCGCGGCGTGCTGGTGCTGCAGAACAAGGCCAGCGTCTTGCGCGAGAAGGACATCATGCAGGCGGAGGAGGCGACCACGCCGGCCCGCCGCATCTACTTCCCGGTGATGATGATGTACCTGGACGAGGTCGGCGCAGCCGCCTACTTCTCCGAGTTCGCCCAGCGCCTGAACGAGTTCATGAGCGCCATCGGCAATCCCGACGTCCTGGCCGACTGCGTCATGGCCTCCAAGCACGTGCTCGGGCGCGAGCACTACAAGGCGCTGATGGTCTGCCGGAAGCTGGTCGAGTACGAAGACGAAAGGCTTTCCCATGTCGCTCCAAGCGTACCGCAGCGCGTCGCAGCGGTCTGAGTCCCCCCGCGAGCTGGAGTTCCGCCTCTTCAGCGCGGTGACGCGCTCGCTGGTGGAGGCCGAGGCGCTGGGCGAGGACGCGGTGGGTCCCCGGATGGAGGCGCTCGACTGGAACCGCCAGGTGTGGGCCACCCTGGCCGGCGCCTGCGCGCAGGACGACAACGCGCTGCCCGACGCCACGCGCGCGGGCATCATCTCGCTGAGCCTCTGGGTGGACCGCCACAGCCAGGCCGTGTTCCGCCGCGAAGAGGCCTTCGCGCCGCTGATCGAGGTCAACCGCATGATCATGCAGGGCCTGGCCGCGGCGTAGAGGTTCCCCGTCCGCGCCAACTTCACCGCTTCTTCCCCGTCTGCCTCGGGCTTGACCCGAGGGCCGTGCGCCGGTCGTGCGCCACCCCAGGCCTGGAGCCGCGGACGGCGCGGCCCTCGGGTCAAGCCCGAGGCGGACGGAGGGCTGAGCTGAGAGGGATGGCTCGGCAGGTTCTGCCTGGCGCCCGGCAGGAAGCTTCCGCCCGGCAGGTTCGTCCGGGCGTCCCTCCAGCCCGAAACCCTTAGCGCCCAACAGGACGCCCGCCGCCTGATCCTGGCGCCGCCCTTGCAGGACCCCTTCCCGAGCAGAAGCTCCCGGCCGTCAAAACGACGCCGGACATGGGAAGCGAAGGATTCCTCACCGATGGCGAATTCCATCAACACGAACTACGGCGCCCAGATCGCGCTGCAGACCCTGAACGCGACGTCTCGGGACCTGAGCACCACTCAGAACCGCATCTCGACGGGCCTGAAGATCGCCAGCGCCGCGGACGATAGCGCCATCTACTCGATCGCGCAGACGCTCCGCTCGCAGAATACGGCGCTCGAAGCGGTCACCAACTCGCTCAACCGCGGCAAGTCGACGGTGGACGTGGCCAACGCCGCCGGCTCGGCGATCTCGGACCTGCTCACGCAGATCCAGTCGACGGTGGTGGCGGCCTCCGACACCAGCCTCGACGCCTCCAGCCGGGCCTCGTACCAGCAGAAGTACAGCTCGCTGTCGGCGCAGATCTCGACCTACATCAACAACGCCAACTTCAATGGCGTGAACCTGCTCGACGGCACGACCTCGTCCTACACGGCCCTGGCCAACGCCGACGGCACGCAGACGATCAAGGTCGCGGGCCAGAACCTGAAGCTGGCCACCGGCTACACCGGCGGCAGCGCGGGCACCTTCTCGTCCCTCGCGGGCGCGGCGGCCGGTCCGGGCGTCGCCACGACGGCGGGCAAGGTCACGCAGGCCTCGCAGTTCACCGTCTCGGTGGACGGCGCCGCGGCGGTCACGGTGTCGCTGAGCGCCACCGGCGGCAGCCTGGGCAACGGTCAGTACTCCACCGCCGACCTGGTGGCTGCGATCAACGGAACGACCGGCCTGGCCGGCGTGGCGTCGGTCGACAGCAACGGCGGCCTGAAGCTGACCTCGCCCGCCAACACGACGACCACGGCCATCGCGGTGGCGGTGGGCGCGACCGCGGGCGACTTCACGGCGGGCAACCTGGCGGCCAAGCTCGGCCTGTCCAGCCTGGCCGGCACGGCCGGCTCGATCCCGACCGCCTTCGCCCCCACGGGCGGCGGCGGCGCCATCCAGTTCTCCGGCCTGGAGAGCTTCACGGCGACCACCAACTACGCGGACCTGATCGCCAAGGTGAAGACCTCGATCAGCAACGTGTCGACCGCGCTCGGCGCGCTGGGGACGGCGTCCAACGCCTTCTCCAACCACGCCACCTTCGTGGGCAAGCTGCAGGACAGCCTGACCACGGGCGTGGGCAACCTCGTCGATGCGGACGTGGCCAAGGAAAGCGCCAACCTCACCGCGCTGCAGACCAAGCAGCAACTCGGTGCGCAGGCCCTCTCCATCGCCAACTCGTCCTCGTCCATCCTCCTCAGCCTGTTTCGGTAAGGCCGGGGTTCAACTGCGGCGGCGGGGCAGGTCCCGCCGCCGTTCCCTTCGGGAGCGTCGGCCGAACGCCGGCGGACAGGAGATGACCGATCCGATCGACGTTGTAAGCGTAACCGCCCCCCCGCCCGTCGCCCCGCCCCCGGCTCCGCCCGAGCGCCGCGACCCGCCGGAGGCGAGGGCCCGGGAGCCCGGGCCGCACAAGGCCGACCCCATCGCGCTGGATGTCCGGCGCGGCGAGGACGGCGTCTTCGTCTACACGCTCACCGACCCCGCCACCGGCCGCCTCGTGGCGGTGATTCCGGAGGGGACGGAGGAGCGCGTCGCGGGGAACTACGCCTCCGGCGGCTGGGTCGACCTGACCGCCTGAGGCGCCTCGCCAACGCCGGACGTGGTTAACGTTCCGGCTACGTTTGCAGGGTTAACGTCCCCCTTGACGAGGTGGGACGCGCTCGCGCTTGGCGTGGGCCGCCGTCGCCGCGGGGCGGAGAAGGCGCATGAGCAGCAGCATCAACACCAACAGGGCGGCCCTGGTCGCCCTGCAGACGCTGAACACCACCACCCAGGATCTCGACAAGGTCCAGGATCGCGTCTCCACCGGCCTGAAGATCGCCAATGCGCGCGACGACAGCGCGATCTGGTCCATCGCGCAGACCTTGCGCTCCACCAACATGGCGCTCGAGTCGGTGACCAACTCGCTGAACCGGGGCAAGTCGGCGCTGGATGTGGCCAACACGGCGGGGACGGCCATCTCGGACCTGCTCACCCAGGCGCAGCAGACCATCCTGGCGGCGTCGGACAAGAGCCTGGACCAGCAGAGCCGCGACACCTACCAGCAGAAGTACAACTCCCTGCTTCAGCAGATCCAGACCTATGTGAAGAACGCGACGTTCAATGGGGCGAACCTGCTGGACGGCTCGGTCGGCGCCTACAAGGTGCTGGCGAACGAGGACGGCAGCCAGACGATCAACATCACCGGCCAGAACCTCAACATCGCCACGGGCTATACTGGGGGCAGCGCGGGCGTCGTCTCCACCCTGGCGGGCGCCGCGGCGGGGCCCGGCCTGGCGACCTTCGCCGGCAAGCTGACCCAGGCCTCGCAGTTCACGATCGCGCTGGACGGCGGCGCGGCCGTGACCGTGTCGCTGAGCGCCACGGGCGGCAGCGTGGGCAACGGCCAGTACTCGACGGCCGACATCGTGGCGGCCATCAACGGCACCACGGGCCTGGCCGGCGTCGCCTCCGTCGACACCAACGGCGGCCTGAAGCTGACCTCGCCGACCAACGCGACCACGACGGCCATCGCGGTGGCGGTGGGCGCGACCGCGGGCGACTTCACGGCGGGCAACCTGGCGGCCAAGCTCGGCCTCTCCAGCCTGGCCGGCACGGCGGGCACCGTGCCGACGGCCTATGCGCCCACGGGCGGCGGCGGCGTGATCAACCTCTCGGGCCTGGAGACGTTCACCGCCACGTCGAACTACACCGACCTGATCACCAAGGTGAAGTCGTCCATCGCCAACGTCTCGGCGGCGCTCGGCTCGCTGGGCGCCAGCGCCAACGCCATCACCAACCACATCAACTTCGTCAGCAAGCTGCGCGACAGCCTGACCACGGGCGTGGGCAACCTGGTCGACGCAGACGTGGCCAAGGAAAGCGCCAACCTGCAGGCGCTGCAGGTGAAGCAGCAGCTGGGCGCCCAGGCGCTGAGCATCGCCAACCAGTCGCCGCAGATCATCCTGTCGCTCTTCAAGTAGCTGACGCCGGGGGGCGAACCGGGGCATAGGCCCGCGCATGATCGCGCTGCGCCCCGTCGAGCCGGACGATCGCGACCGCCTCTACGACTGGCGGCGCGAGCCCGAGGTGGACCGCTGGATGGACGCGGACCCGCCGTCCTGCCCGGAGCAGCACGCCGGCTGGTTCGCCAACCTGCTGGAGAACCCCGACCGCCGCGGCTGGATCGTGCTGCAGAACGGCGCACCCTGCGGCTTCCTTCAGATCACGGGCGTGCAGAGCCGGCAGCGTCGCGGCCAGTGGCGCTGGTACATCGGCGACCCCGACGCCCGGGGAAAGGGCGCCGGCCGCGCGGCCCAGGCCCTGGGGCTCGACCACGCCTTCTCGCTCGGCCTGCGCAAGGTCTGGTCCGAGGTGGTGGCGGGCAACGAAACCGCCATGAAGGCCCAGGCCGCCGCCGGCTTCCGCCGCGAGGGCTACATGCGCCGCCACGCCTTCAAGGGCGGCGAGGCGTACGACGTGGTGCTGCTGGCCATCTTCGCGGAGGAGTGGGCGGCCCGGCGCGCCGCCGTCCGCAAGTCGCTCGCCGCCTCCGGCCTGATCGCGGCTTAGGAGCGTCCCTCCGCGCGTACTGTCCACCTGCCGTTCTCAGCCCCTCGCTCCGTCGCCCTGGGGCTTGACCCGAGGGCCGGGCGCCGGTCGTGCGCCACCTCCGCCATGGAGCCGCGGACGGCTCGGCCCTCCGTCAAGCCCGAGGGCGACGAGGGGAGGGCGGAGAGCGGCAGATGTTAAGTCGGTCGAAACGCCGCCGGGCGCATGCGGGCGCAGGGAGGCCCGCGTGACCGTCACCTTCGACGCCTCCCTGCTGGTGAGCTACTACCAGTCGCGCCAGTCGCAGGCCGCCGCGGCCGCGCAGGGCGGCGTCTCCAAGACGGCCACCAGGGTTCCCACGGCGCCCTGGACGTCCACCACGGCCAAGGCTCCCACCAGCTCCGCCCTGGTCGCCGCCGCCCTGTCGGGCGCGCGCTTCGTCGACCCCTCGGCCGCGAGGCTGGACGCGCCGGGCGCCTCGCCGGACTACAAGGACCTGTTCGCCCTGCACCAGGGCCTCGCCACGCTGGAGGCGCTGGCCACCGAGGCGACATCCGCGTCCACCGCGCCCCAGCGCCGGGCCGACCTGCAGCGCGCCTTCGCCTCGGGCATGAAGGAGGTGTCCGCCTTCCTCGACGGCCGCCCGTTCGAGACGGTGGACATCCTGCGCACCGGCACGACCACCCAGGCGACGGCGGCGGCCACGGTGAAGCGGGAGACGGCCAGCTACCTCACCGGCGCGGTGGCGACGGGCTCGGCCGACCAGATCATTCCGGACATCGGCCCGGAGGCCAGGACCCCGACCGCCTTCACCATGAGCTTCGCCCGGGGCGGCGGCCGCACCACGACGGTGAGCGCCGACCTCTCCCAGGTTCCCGAGCCGCGCACGCTGGTCAAGGTGACCGCCTATCTCAACGACCAGCTCAAGGCGGCGGGCCTCTCCACCCGCTTCGCCGTGCAGCGCACCGCGGGCGGGCCTGACACGGTGCAGGCGGGCGGCAAGACGGTCACGCTCGGGACCAGGCCGGACACCTTCGCCCTGAAGCTGACCGGGTCGGCGGACGAGGTTCCAACCTTCTCCACCCCCGCGGCTGCGCCCGCCGTCTACCTGGCGCGCGGCGACGCGACCTCGCCGACGCTGCAGAAGCTCGATCCCGCGGCCTCGGGCGCCGCCGCCAAGACCTTCGAGCGCACCCTGCCGGCCGGCGTCGGCCAGGTGCGCGCCTCCGTCACCGCGCCGGACGGCTCGGTCTATCTGCTGGCCGACGCCAAGGGCGCGGCGGCGGGCGAGACGGTGAAGGGCGCGGCCGACGTGCTGCTGCTCAAGTACGACTCCGCGGGCCAGCTGGCCTACACGCGCTCGCTGGGCGCGGCGGCCTCGGCCACCGGCTTCGCTTTGGCGGTCTCGCCCGACGGCAAGCGGGTGGCGGTGGCCGGCGAGGTCACGGGCGCCCTCGGCGGCGTGCCCGACCCGCTGGATCTCACCACTGCCGACAGCTTCACCGCCGTGTACGACGCCGACGGCGTGGAGCAGTGGACGCGCCGCCGGGCGGCAACGGCCGCTGACGGGGCGACCGCCGTGGGCTTCGCCGCGGACGGGAGCGTGTGGGTCGCCGGCCAGACGCGCTCGGCCCTGCCCGGGGCGACGGCCATCGGCGGGCAGGACGGCTACGTGCAGAGCTTCTCCGCCAAGGGCGCGCCCGGCTTCGTCAGCCAGTTCGGCGCCTCGGGCTCCGACAAGGCGGTCGGCGTGGCCACCCTGGCCGACGGCGCCGTGGTCGTCGCCTCGCAGGAGGACGGGCGCGCGGTGCTGCGCCGGTTCGAGCCGCCGTTCGCCCCGGGCGCCCCGCCCAGCGCCGTGCGCGACCTCGGCCCGCTGGACGGCGGCGAGCTCCTGGGCGTGTCGGTGGCGCCGGACGGCACGCTGCGCGTGGCCGGCACGGCGTCCGGCGGCGTAAGCGCGGGCCAGGTCTCGGCCGGCTACGCGGGCGGGCGCGAGGTGTTCGCCGCCGCGCTGTCCGCCGACCTCCAGCCCTCCGCGTCCGACCGGCTGGCGTGGTGGAGCGCCGGCGGAACGGCGGACGGGGCGGCGATGACCACCGCCGGAGGCCGCGTCTACGTCACCGGCTCCACCCCTGCGGTGGGCGACGCCGGGGCGGCCTCGGGCTTCGCGGTGGAGCTCGATCCCGTCACGGGCCAGTCGGGCTGGTCGCGCAGCTTCACGGGCGCGGTGGGGGCGGTGACGGTGGACCCGGGCGGCCTGTCGGTGCTCGACCGGTTGGGCCTGCCCCGGGGCGCCCTGGACTACGCGGACGCCACCGACCTCGTCTCCGCCACCTCGCTGCGGCCGGGCGACAGCTTCAGGGTGGCCGTCAACGGCGGCGCGGCGCGCACGGTGACGATCGAGGCCGGCGACACGCTCAAGGCGCTGGCCGCCAAGATCAACCGCGCCACCGGCTTCGCCTCGGCCGCGACGGTGACGGCGGTGGGCGGGCGGGACCAGCTAGCGATCACGCCGGCCAACGCGGGCGTGACGCTGAGCCTCTCGCCCGGGCCGGCGGGAGCGGACGTGCTCAGGGCGCTCGGGCTGGGTGAGGGCGTGATCAGCAAGCCGGCGGCCGGGGCCAAGCCCAAGCCCGCCTACGCCCTGAACCTCGGCGGCGCCCTGGACCTCGCCTCGGTGGCGACCGCCAAGGCGGCGACCGCCAGGCTTTCCGCCGCGGTCACCTTCGTGCGCCAGGCCTATGGCGACCTCGCCTCGGCTGCGACCCAGACGACCCAGCCCGGCAGGCTGGGCGGGACCGTGCCCGCCGGCGTGCAGGCGCGCATCGCCAACTACCAGATGGCGCTCGCCCGCCTCACGGCCTGACCGGGCGAGTTTCCCCCGCGCGCCGGACGCGTTAACTCACCGGCCATGGACTGGAGTTCGGATCGGCGCGTGCGCTGGGCGGTGGTCGCGGGCGCGGCGCTGCTGCTCGTGGTGCTGGCGGCGGTGTACGTGCGCGGCGTCACGCGGCGGAGCGCGCCTGTGGCGCGGACGGGGCCGCGCCCCACCCTGCAGGTGCGCATGGGCCAGACAGGCTCGGCCAAGCTCGACGCCAAGGCCCCGCTGCGCTGCTTCGTGAGCGGCCGGTTCGTGGGCCAGACCACCCTGGCCGAGTGCGCCCGACGCAACGGCGTCGACCCCGGCGGCATGGACGTGGGCCTGGACAGGAGTGGGCAGGTGGCCGCGGCGGGGGAGGGCGAGGCCGAACTCGCCGCCCTGCCGGAGGACGCCGACGCACCCGAGGCTGCCGTCCTCGGCGCCACGACCCCGCCGGCCGCTGCGGCCGCGCCGCGCGCCTCGTGCCTGCGCTTCGCGGGGGACCAGTGGCGCGAGGCGGGCGTCGGCCTGTCGCTGCGCGCCTGTGTCCGCACCCTGTTCGAGGGCCGCTGCGTGCGCCCGGGCGACGCGCTCTACGGCCGCTACGGCGAGCGCACCCTGCGGCTGGTGCCGGGGCGGGTGGAGGGCTCCACCGACGACCGCAGCTTCAGCTTCGTCATGGGGCAGGACGCCGAGGCGTGCGAACTCGACGGCTGAGGGCCGGGCGGCGTAGAACGGCCCCATGCTGAAGCCCGCCCTCGCGACGCCCTCCGCGCTCCTGGCCGCGGCCGCCCTTCTGGCCGGCTGCAACTCGGGCGTCCGGCCGCCGGGCGACGCCGGCGTCTGCTACCACGTGGTGCAGGGCAAGGACGGCAAGATCCGGTTCAACGAGGTGATCCGCAACATGCCCAACCTCGAGAACTGCGCGGCGCGTCTGGAGGGCCTGCGGCTGCGCTTCCTGGGGCTTGGCGGCGACCGCGAGCAGCTGGTGGGCGCCTACCAGGCCAACTACCTGTTCCTGGACCGCACGGGCGTGAGCTCGGCCACCACGCTCACCGGCGCGCGCTACACGGCGCTGGTGCGCACGGGCGACGGCCGGCTGGCCATCCCGGGCGCCATTCAGCAGCGCTGAGACTCGACTTCGGCCCCCGGCCGATTAGAACGTTAACGGAACATCGTGCGAGGGGCTCATGGCGGGCAGCGTCAACAAGGTCATCCTGATCGGCAACCTGGGCAAGGATCCGGAGATCCGCACGCTCGGCTCCGGCGACCGCGTGGCGAACCTGCGCCTCGCCACCACCGAGACCTGGCGCGACAAGAGCACCGGCGAGCGCAAGGAGAAGACCGAGTGGCACTCGGTGGTCATCTTCAACGACAACATCGTCAAGGTGGTCGAGCAGTACGTGAAGAAGGGCTCCTCCGTGTACGTCGAGGGCGCGCTGCAGACGCGCAAGTGGACCGACCAGACGGGCGCGGAGAAGTACACCACCGAGATCGTCATCCAGCGCTTCAACGGCAACCTGACCATGCTGGGCGGCCGCGGCGAGGGCGCGGGCGGCGGCGGTGAGGACACCTACGGCGGCGGCTATGGGGGCGGGGGCGGCGGTCGAGGCATGAGCCGCGGCGGCGACGACTACGGCTCGGGCGGCGGGCGCGGCGGCGGCGGTGGTGCGCGCGGTGGTGGCGGCGGCCCGAAGGAGAGCTTCCCCGCCGACCTGGACGACGAGATCCCCTTCTAATCCGCAACCGAGGCTGATACAGAGCGGCGTCTTCGATCCTTAGCCGGGAGCTCGCCCATGCGCGCCGTCTTCGCCGCCGCCGTCCTCAGCCTCGCCGCGCTCGCGCCGGTGGCGGCCGTCTCGCAGGGCATGCCCACCCAGCCGCCCGGCAAGGCGGACGCCTCCCGCGTGCAGGCCGGGACCTACGCGGCCGACCCCGAGCACACGCTGGTGGCCTTCACCGTCGATCACATGGGATTCAGCAACTACTACGGGCTGTTCGGCGGGGCGACGGGCACGCTGACGCTCGACCCGAAGGCGCTGGGCGCGTCCAAGGTGGCGGTGACGATCCCGCTGTCGCGCCTGACCGTGGCCAACGACGCGCTGAAGACGCACATGTCGGGCAAGGACTTCTTCGACGTGGGCGCCTTCCCGACCGCGACCTTCACCTCCACCAAGGTGACGCCCACCGGCGCGAACACCGCCCGGATCACGGGCGACCTCGTGATCAAGGGCAAGTCCGCCCCCGTGACGCTGGAGGCGCGCTTCACCGGCGCGGGCAAGGGGCCGATGGGCGCGCGCGCCGACACGGTGGGCTTCGAGGCGACCGGCAGCGTCATGCGAACGGCGCTGGGCATCGGCTACGGCGTGCCCATGGTCTCCGACAAGGTGGACCTGAAGATCACCGCCGCGTTCGAGCGCAAGGCGGGCTGATCCGGCTCAGCGGCCGCAGTCGCAGCCGCCGTCCTTCGTCTCCGCCGGCCGGCCGTCCAGCGCGTCGGCCTGCAGGGCGCGGTCGTAGGACGGGGCGGCGCGGCGGCGCGTGAGGCGCGCGCGCCAGCTCTCCGGGCCGAAGCTCCAGACCAGCCAGGCGACGGCGGCCAGCACCACCGTGTCCACCACCAGCTCCTGCAGCAGCGTCGCGCTCATCCGAGCAGCGCCCGGGAGGTCTGGTACGTCAGGAAGGCCGCCACGTAGGCCAGGGCCAGCATGTAGCCGGCCATCACCAGCGGCCAGGTCCACGAGCCCGTCTCGCGCCGCACCACGCTGAGGGTGGAGGCGCACTGCGGGGCGAACACGAACCAGGCCAGGAGGGCGAGCGCGGTGGGCGTCGACCACGCCTGCGTCAGCCGCTCGCCGAGCGCGCCGGTGGAGCCGCCCGTCTCCGCCACGGCGTAGATGGTGCCGAGGGTGGCGACCACGACCTCGCGCGCGGCGAAGGCCGGGATCAGGGCCAGCGCCAGCGTCCAGCCGAAGCCGAGGGGCGCGAGGACGGGCGCGATCGCGTGGCCCAGCATGGCGGCGTAGCTGTGCTCGATGGCGGGTCCGGTCGCGCCTGGCGGCATGCCGGGGTGCGACGACAGCCACCAGATCAGCACCATGATGGCCAGGATGGTGGTGCCGGCCCGCGTCAGGAACGCGCCCACCCGCGTCCACAGCTGCTGCAGCACGTTGAGCGGATCGGGCACCTTGTAGGTGGGCAGCTCCATCAGGAACGGTTCGGAGCGGCCCCGCATCAGGAACCGCCGCGTCACCGCCCCCACCCCCAGGGCGGCGAGGATGCCCGCGGCGTAGAGGCCGAACATCACCAGCCCCCGCAGGTCCAGCACGCCCCACATCCGCCGGGCGGGCACGAAGGCGGAGATCACCAGCGTGTAGACCGGGATGCGCGCCGAGCAGGTCATCAGCGGCGCGATCAGGATGGTGGTCAGCCGGTCCCGGCGCTCGTCGATCACCCGCGCCGACATGATGCCCGGGATGGCGCAGGCGAAAGACGACAGGAGCGGGATGAAGGCGCGCCCGTGCAGGCCCGCGCCGCCCATCATGCGGTCCATCAGGAAGGCGGCGCGGCCCATGTAGCCGCTGTCCTCCAGCAGCAGGATGAACAGGAACAGGATGGCGATCTGGGGCAGGAACACGAGCACGCTGCCCACCCCCGCGATCACCCCGTCGCTGAGGAGGTCGTTGATCGGCCCGGGCGGCAGGCCGCTCTTCACCGCCGCCCCCAGGGCGGAGAAGCCGGCGTCGATGGCGTCCATCGCCGGCTGGGCCCCGGCGAACACCGCCTGGAACATCAGCAGCAGCACGGCCAGCAGGATGAGCACGCCCGCGACCGGGTTCAGCAGCACGCGGTCCAGCCGCCCGGTCCAGTCGTCGGCCAGGCGCGGCGGGGTCACCGCGGCGCGCAGGATCCGCTCGGCCTCCGCATGGCCGGCGCGGATGGCCCGGGCGTCCGGCGCGCTCCAGGTGGAGACGCCGCCGACGGCCTCGACCCGGTCCACGGCCTCCAGCAGCTCGGAGACGCCTCGCCGGCGGGTGGCCACGGTGGTGACCACCGGCACGCCCAGCTCGGCGGAGAGCCTGGGCAGGTCGATGGTGAAGCCCTGCCGCTCGGCGATGTCGAACATGTTGAGCGCCAGCACCATGGGCCGGCCGACGGCGCGCAGCTCCAGCACCAGCCGCAGCACGGTGCGCAGGTTGGTGGCGTCGGCCACGCAGACCAGGAGGTCGGGCCGCGCCTCGCCGGCGAAGCGGCCCAGCACCACGTCGCGCGTCACCTCCTCGTCGGGCGAGCGGGCGCGCAGGCTGTAGGTGCCGGGCAAGTCGAGGATGGCCACGCGGCGGCCGGCGGGGGTGGAGGCGAAGCCCTCCTTCCGCTCCACGGTCACGCCCGGATAGTTGGCGGTCTTCTGGCGTGCACCGGTCAGCGCGTTGAACAGCGCCGTCTTGCCGGAGTTGGGGACGCCCACCAGCGCGACGCGCGCGGGGGCGAGCGCGGCGGTCATCGCGGGGCGGGCCGCTCCGCGCGGATCGTGACGGCGCCCGCCTCGCGCCGGCGCAGGGCGACGCGGGTGTCATCCACGCGCACGGCGATGGGATCGCGCCCGAACGGCCCCTCGTGCAGCACCTGCACGCGCGCGCCCTCCACGAAGCCGATCTCCAGCAGGCGGCGCTCCAGGTCGCCCTCGCCGCCGACGCGGTGCACCACGCCGCCCTCGCCCCGGCGCACGGAGGCGAGGGGGCGCAGGTCGAACGTATCGGTCGCCTCGGCGTCGAACATGCGAAGCGTTATCAGCCTCGCCCGGGGCTATTGCAAGCGGTTCTCAGCTTCTTGCTGTTCCTCCCCAGCGGTGCTGGGAGGTGGCGCGGAGCGCCGGAGGGGCCGCGCGACAGCGCGGAAGACGCATCGATGCGGCGTTCCGTCCGGCTGCGCCGGCCGGCCCCCACCGCCGGTACTCCCCATCTGCGATGGGGAGAATGCAAGTCCTCAGCCCGCCGGCGCCACCCGCCACAGCTCTCCGCCCTTGCCGTCGGTGAGCACGTACAGCGCCCCGTCCGGCCCCTGCTTCACCTCGCGGATGCGCTTGCCCTTGTCGGTCAGCAGCCGCTCCTCGCCGATGGCCTTGCCGTCCCGCATGTGCAGGCGGACGAGCGCCTTGGAGGACAACCCACCGATGAACAGGTCGCCGCGCCACTCCGGAAACAGCGTCCCCGAATAGACGGTCAGGCCGGCGGGGGAGATCACCGGGTCCCAGTAGTAGACGGGCTGCTCCATGCCGGCCTTCTGCGTCGTGGCGTGGATCGGCTCGCCCGAATACTCCTCGCCGTAGCCGATGGTGGGCCAGCCGTAGTCGGCGCCCTTCCTGATGACGTTCACCTCGTCGCCCCCGCGCGGACCCATCTCCACCTCCCACAGCCGGCCCTGGCCGTCGAAGGCGAGCGACAGCGGGTTGCGGTGGCCCATGGACCAGATCTCGGGCCGGGCGCCCGCGCGGCCGACGAAGGGATTGTCCTTGGGGATCGAGCCGTCGGCGTTCAGGCGCAACACCTTGCCGATGGCCGCGTCCAGGTGCTGGGCCTGCATGCGGCCGGGCAGGATCGAGCGCTCGCCGCTGGTGACGTAGAGCTTGCCGTCCGGCCCCCAGGCGAGGCGGCCCCCGTTGTGCTTGCCGCTCTTCAGCCCGGGCTCGACGCGGAAGATCACCTGCGGGTCGTCCAGCCGGCCGGGTTGGCCCTCCACCAGCTTGGCGCGGAGGATGGCCAGGCCGTTCACCTCGCCCCGGGGCTCGGAGAAGCTGAGGTAGACGATCCGGCTCTGGGCGAAGTCGCGGGCGGGCAGCACGTCCAACAGGCCGCTCTGGTCCTCGTCGTTCACCTTGGGCAGGCCCTGGAACGGCGCGGAGACGTAGCCGGTCCTCAGGTCCACCAGCTTGAGCGCGCCGCCCTTCTCCGTCACCAGCGCGCGGCCGTCGGGCAGGAAGGCGAGCGCCCAGGGCCGGTCGAGGCCGGTGGCCACGGGCGTGACCGCCAGCGGGACGGACGTCTTCACCGCCGGGGCGCGGTTCTGCTGCGGGAAGGCGGGCGTGTTGGCGGGGACGTTCGGCTGGCCCTGCTCGACCGGAGCGCCGGAGGCGGTCGCCTCCTCGCGCGGGCGGGTCTGCTCGCCCTTGGCCCCTCCGCCCGGCGCCTGGGCGCAGGCGGCGGTGGCGAACGCCAGGGCGGCGAGGGAGACGGCGGCGGGGACGAGCGGGCGCATGGGCGATCCTTCCTGTACGTCGCCCTCGGACTCGATCCGAGGGCCGGGCGCCGGTCGTGCGCCGATTTCGACCAGAGTGGTGCGGACGGCTCGGCCCTCGGGTCAAGCCCGAGGGCGACGAAGGGCGGCGCTAGACCTTCACCTCGCCCTCGTCCTCGCCGTCCCAGTAGTGCACGCGCCGGGCGCGCACCCTGATCAGCGTCAGGCCGGGCGTGTCGATCCCGTCCTTGAACCAGCGCTCCAGGTCGGGAACCCAGTGCGCCTTGAACGCCTGGCGGTCCTGGATCAACTCGGCGTGGCCCTCCACGTGGATGAAGATCGGCGGGCGGCCGAACACGCCCTTGCCGCCCGCGAACGACACCCCGACCTTCGGGTCGTGCCGGATGTCGGTGACCGAGCGGGCGTCGTCGTAGCTGAAGAAGAAGCTGTCGCCCTCGTAGCGCACGTCCCCGTTGTTGCTCATGGGGCGCGACGCCAGCTCGCCGCCCTCCGAGCGGGTGGTGAGCATGCAGAAGTCGATCTTCCGCATCGCGTCCGAGATGTCGGACAGGGTCTTGCCGGTCATGAGCGCCTCCGTGTGGACCTCCGGAACGGCCAAGCCGCACTCAGGCTCCGCCGCGTTGGCCCGCGGGGGAGGGGGATGCTAGACAGGGGCCGCTTCACGCGCGCGCGATTCCCCAGTGTGCAGCCGCGCCCCGCCCCCGACCGGACCGAGCTTTGCCTGACGACGCCAACCTGACGCCCCCGCCCGCCTCCGGCGGCGGCGTCTCCCCCATCGCCATCGAGGACGAGCTCAAGAAGAGCTACCTCGACTACGCCATGAGCGTGATCGTCAGCCGGGCGCTGCCGGACGCGCGCGACGGGCTGAAGCCGGTGCACCGGCGCATCCTCTACTCGATGAACGAGCTCGGCATGACGCCCGAGCGCCCCTACTCCAAGTGCGCCCGCGTGGTCGGCGACGTGCTGGCGCGCTTCCACCCGCACGGCGACCAGAGCGTCTACGACGCCCTGGTGCGCATGGCCCAGCCCTTCTCCATGGGCCTGCCGCTGGTGGACGGGCAGGGCAACTTCGGCTCGGTGGACAACGATCCGGCCGCCTCCATGCGCTACACCGAGGCGCGGATGACGCGCGCCACCGTGGCGCTCCTGGCCGACATCGACCGCGACACCGTCGACTTCCGCCCCAACTACGACGGGCGCGAGCTGGAGCCGACGGTGCTGCCGGCGCGCATCCCCAACCTCCTGGTCAACGGCTCGGGCGGCATCGCCGTCGGCATGGCCACCAACATCCCGCCGCACAACCTGGGCGAGGTGGTCGACGCCTGCCTGCTGATGATCGACGAGCCGGACGTGGAGCTCGAGCGGCTGCTGGACGTGGTGCCGGGTCCGGACTTCCCCACCGGCGGCGAGATCATCGGCCGGACGGGCGCACGCCAGGCGCTGCTGACCGGCCGCGGCTCGGTGATCCTGCGCGGCAAGAGCGAGGTCGAGGCGATCCGCAAGGATCGCGAGGCCATCGTCATCACCGAGATCCCCTACCAGGTGAACAAGGCCGCCATGGTGGAGCGCATCGCCGAGCTGGTGCGCGAGAAGCGGATCGAGGGCGTCAGCGACCTGCGCGACGAGTCCTCGCGCCAGGGCATGCGCGTGGTGATCGAGCTGAAGCGCGACGCCTCGGCCGAGGTGGTGCTCAACCAGCTGCATCGCTTCACCGCCCTGCAGGTCAGCTTCGGCGTGAACGCCCTGGCGCTGAACCGCGGCCGGCCCGAGCAGATGGGCCTGCGGCAGATGCTGAACGCCTTCCTCGAGTTCCGCGAGGAGGTGGTGGTCCGCCGGACCAAGTTCGAGCTGACCAAGGCGCGCGACCGCGGCCACGTGCTGGTGGGCCTGGCCATCGCCGTGGCGAACATCGACGAGTTCATCCGCATCATCCGGAGCTCGGCCGACCCGGCGGAGGCGCGCGAGCGGCTGAAGGCGCAGGACTGGCCGGCGGGCGACATGCTGCCGCTCATCGCCCTGATCCAGGACCCGCGCACCGTGGTCCGCGACGGCGACGTAGTGCGTCTGTCCGACGAGCAGGCGCGCGCCATCCTGGCCCTGACCCTGTCGCGCCTCACCGGCCTCGGCCGCGAGGAGATCTTCGAGGAGGCCACCGAGCTCTCGGCCGCGATCGCCAGGTACCTGGAGATCCTGGGCTCGCGCGAGCGGATCATGGCCATCGTGCGCGAGGAGCTGGCCGAGGTGCGCGAGCGCTTCGCCATCCCGCGCCGCACCGCCATCGTGGAGGGCGAGGCCGACATCGAGGACGAGGACCTGATCCCCCGGGAGGAGATGGTCGTCACCGTCACCCACGGCGGCTACGTCAAGCGCACGCCGCTCTCCGCCTACCGCACCCAGCACCGGGGCGGGAAGGGCAAGACGGGCATGAACATGAAGGAGGAGGACGCGATCACGCGGGTCTTCTCCGCCAGCACCCACGCGCCGGTGCTGTTCTTCTCCAGCGAGGGGAAGGTCTACAAGCTGAAGGTGTGGCGGCTGCCCAACGCCCAGGCCAACGCCCGGGGCCGCTCCTTCGCCAACCTGCTGCCCCTGGAGGGCGGCGAGCGGATCACCAGCATCCTGCCGCTGCCGGAGGACGAGGCGGCGTGGGAGCGGCTGGACGTGATGTTCGCCACCACCACTGGCGGCGTGCGGCGCAACAAGCTCAGCGACTTCGTCAACGTCAACCGCGCCGGCAAGATCGCCATGAAGCTGGACGAGGGCGAGCACATCGTCGGCGTCAGCCTGTGCAACGCGGGCGAGGACGTGCTCTTGACCACCTCCATGCGCCGCTCCATCCGCTTCGAGGTGGGCGACGTGCGCGTGTTCGCCGGCCGCGACTCCAACGGCGTGCGCGGCATCCGGCTGGCGGAAGGCGACGCGGTCATCTCCATGACCATCCTGCGCCACGTGGAGGTGTCCGGCCCCGAGCGCGCCGCCTACCTCCGCTACGCCGCCGAACAGCGCCGCGCGCGGGGCGAAGAAGCCGATGCGGAAGGCCTGGAGGCCGAGGCCGCCGAGATCGAGGCCGAAGAGGCGGTGGACGTGGCCGAGGAACTGGAGGTTCCGCGCGATCGGCTGATCGAGCTGGAGGCCGCAGACCAGCTGATCCTGACGATCAACGAGCGCGGCCTGGGCAAGCGCACCTCGGCCTACGACTACCGCACCACCGGCCGGGGCGGGCAGGGGCTGAACGTCTGGTCCAGCCGCTCCACCGACAGGCTGGCGGCGAGCTTCCCGGTGAATGACGGCGACGAGCTCCTGCTGGTCACCGACGGCGGCCAGCTGATCCGCACCTCGGTGGACGCGGTCTCCATCCGCTCCCGCGGCGCGGGGGGCGTCTTCGTGCTGCGCACTGCCGAGACCGAGCGCGTGGTCTCCGTCGAGCGGCTCGAGGCGGCCGGCGAGGAGGCCGACGAGCCGGGCGTGGCGGAGGCCGAGCCCGGCGCCTGATCCGCGCCCGCGCCGCTCCCATCCGGCAGGGTGTGACAGACGGCCGCAGCCCCGCTACATGAGCGCCCGCCCGCGTTCGCGGTGGGCGAGGCGGGGGCGGCATAACAGGTGCGTGGTCTCGAGGTGAGCGGGTGAACGAAGCGGTCGCTTCCGCCGCGCCTCCGTTCCTGGAGGGCGGCGGCGAGATGGGCGCGCGGGTGCGCGCGTTCGACTGGGCCGCGACGCCGCTGGGCGACCCTGTCGGCTGGCCTGCGGAGCTGAAGGGCGCCGTCGACCTGTGCCTGCACTCCAGCATCGCCACGGCGATCTACTGGGGGCCGCAGCTCCACCTCATCTACAACGACGCCTGGGCGCCTTTCCCGGCCGAGCGCCACCCGGCCGCCCTGGGCAAGCCCGGGGCCGAGGTCTGGACGGACATCTGGTCGATCGTCCAGCCGCAGTTCGAGCGGGTGATCGCCACGGGCGAGGGCTTCGCAGCCCGGAACCAGCTGCTGCCCATGGTCCGCGGCGGCGCTCCCCGCGAGACCTACTGGGACTACAGCTTCACCCCGATCCGCAACGCCGAGGGTGAGGTGCTGGGCGTCTTGAACCAGGGGCAGGAGGTGACGGACCAGGTCCTGATACAGCAGGCCCTGGCCGAGAGCGACGCGCGCTTTCGCGGCATCACCAACAGCATCGACCAGATGATCTGGTCGACGCGGCCGGACGGATACCACGACTTCTACAACGATCGCTGGTATGAATACACAGGCATGCCGTACGGCTCGACCGACGGTGAGGCCTGGAACGGGATGTTCCACCCCGACGACCAGGAGCGTGCCTGGAGCGTCTGGAACCACAGCCTCAGCACCGGCGAGACCTATCACATCGAGTACCGGCTGCGGCACCGCAGCGGCGTGTACCGTTGGGTTCTGGGGCGTGCGCAGCCCGTGCGCGGCCCTGACGGCGCCATCACGCGCTGGTTCGGCACCTGCACCGACATCCAGGACATCGTGCAGGCGCGCGAGGTGCTGGCGCGCTCCCGCCAGGAGCTCGAGAGCGAGATGGCGGTCCGCACCGCCGAGCGCGACCGCATGTGGCGCAACGGCCGCGACTTGCAGGTGGTGATCGGGGCCGACGGCGTGTTCCGCGACGCCAACCCGGCCTGGCTCCGCGTGTTGGGCTACGCGCCCGAGGAGGTCGTCGGCCAGCACTTCTCGGAATTCCTGGTGGAGGACGTGCCCGTCACTCAGGCTGCACTGGAGGCTGCCGTGGCCAGCCACGACCTGAACAGCTTCGAGAACGTCTACCGCACTAAGGACGGCGGGCGGCGGCGGATCTCGTGGAACACCTCGCTGGAAGGCGAGCTCGTCTACGCCTACGGCCGCGACGTCACCGCCGAGAAGGAGGCCCTATCCGAGCGCGACAAGCTGGAGGACCAGCTGCGCCAGGCGCAGAAGATGGAGGCGGTGGGCCAGCTCACCGGCGGCATCGCGCACGACTTCAACAACCTGCTCACCGGGGTGACCGGCAGCCTGGAGCTTCTGCAGGCGCGCATCGAGCAGGGGCGCTACGACGCCGTCGACCGCTACGTCACCGCCGCCCAGGGCGCCGCGCGCCGGGCCGCGGCGCTCACCCAGCGCCTGCTGGCCTTCTCGCGCCGCCAGACGCTCGATCCGCGGCCGGTGAACCTGAACCGGCTGGTGGCGGACATGGAGGAGCTCGTGCGCCGCTCCATGGGCCCGGCCATCACCACCGAGGTGGTGGGCGCCGCCGGCCTGTGGGCCGTGATGGCCGACGCCAACCAGGTGGAGAACGCGCTCCTCAACCTCTGCATCAACGCGCGCGACGCCATGCCCGACGGCGGGCGGCTGACGATCGAGACCGCCAACAAGTGGCTGGACGACCGCGCGGCGGGGCAGCGCGACCTGCCGCCGGGCCAGTACGTCTCCCTGTGCGTCACCGATACGGGCAGCGGCATGACGCCCGAGGTGGCCGCGCGCGCCTTCGATCCCTTCTTCACCACCAAGCCCATGGGCGAGGGCACGGGCCTCGGCCTGTCGATGATCTACGGCTTCGCGCGCCAGTCGGGCGGCCAGGTCCGGATCTACTCCGAGGTGGGGGAGGGCACGACCATGTGCCTGTACCTGCCGCGCCACTACGGCGAGGCCGATGCGAACGAGGCGGCCCCAACCTCGCCCGAGCCCGGCGTCGCCGGCCATGGCCGCACGGTGCTGGTGGTGGACGACGAGCCAACGGTGCGCATGCTCGTGTCCGAGGTGCTGGAGGAGAAGGGCTACCGCGTGCTGGAGGCGCACGACGGCGCGGCCGGCCTGGCCATGCTGCGCTCCGACCTGCGCGTGGACCTCCTGATCACCGACGTGGGCCTGCCCGGCGGCATGAACGGCCGCCAGCTGGCCGACGCGGGGCGGGCGCTCCGCCCCTCGCTGCCCGTGCTGTTCATCACCGGCTACGCGGAGAACGCCGCGGTGGGCGACGGGCGGCTGGAGCCGGGCATGCAGCTGCTGACCAAGCCCTTCACCATGGATGCGCTCGCCGCGAAGGCGCTGGCGATCCTGGAGCGCTGACCGCCAGCCGCTCGCCCAGGGCTGCACCTGCGCCGGGACGGGCGCGGCGTCCCGCCCACGCCGCTGCCGGGCGACCGCTCAGGCGCGCTGGAACGGGTAGAAGCCCGGCCCCAGGCCCAGCACGCCGGTGAGCTCGTCCAGCGCCGCGCGGCTCTCGTCCAGGAGCGCCGGGTCGGCGAGGTCGGCGGGCCGCAGACGGTCGCGCCAGCGGCGGCGCACGAGGCCGGCCAGCCGCGCGTGGAGGGCGTCGTCGAAGCGCATGGCCGGGTTGGCGGCGGCCAGCTCCTCCGGCGTGAGCGACAGGCGCAGGCGCAGGCAGGCGGGGCCGCCCCCGTTGCGCATGCTCTCCCGCACGTCGAGGAACTCGGCGGCGCCGATCGGGCCGTTGCCGTCGACGATCCGCCCGACCACGGCGCGGGCGGCCGCGCTCTCCCGCGCCTCGACCGGGGCGATCAGGCGCAGGCGGTCCTCGCCGGGCGGGCGCACCAGCAGGCTGTTGAACAGGTAGGACCGGATCGCCTCGCCGAGCGGCAGCTCGGCCTCGGACACGATGACGAACTCCGGGTCGAACAGGCCGGCGGCGGCGCGGCGCAGGTCGGCGTGCAGGCGCGGGGCGTCGGCGAAGGCGGCCTCGTGGTGGAACAGGCAGGCGGCCGCGCCCACGCACACCACGTCGTTGTGGAAGGCGCCCGCCGCGATCGCCTCCGGCGACTGGCGGGCCAGCGCCGGCCGGCGCACGCCGTGGCGGCGGACGAGCGTCTCCGAGGCGAGGTCCGTCTGCCGCGCCAGGCCGAGCTCCCCCGCGCGGCGACCCCAGACGAACAGCTCGACGCCCTGCGCCCCCTCCTCGGCGGCGAGGCGGACGTGGTTGGCCCCGCCCTCGTCGGCGAAGCGCGACTGGGCGGGCAGGGGGGTGTGGACGGCGAAGCGCGCGGGATCGGGCAGGAGCGCGCGAAGGGCGCGCGCCGTCTGCCCGGGCTCCAGGCTGCGATGCAGGTTGGACAGGAGGTTGGCGGGCGTCAGGTGCACGCGCCCGTCGGCCGCGTCGGCGCTGGGCGTCACCGTCGCCGCGTTGGCGGCCCACATGGCGCTGGCCGAGCCCGCGGCGGCCAGCATCTCCGGCGCGTGGCGGGCCGCCTGCTCCAGCACCCCGGCGTCCGGGCCGGAGAACCCGAGCGCGCGGAGGAACCGCACGTCCGGCCGTTCGTGCGGGGGCAGCACGAACTGCGGCAGGCCGATCTCGGCGAGGCGCGCCATCTTGGCGAGCCCCTGCAGCGCCGCGGCCCGCGGGTTCGACGCCAGCCCCTCGTTGGCGGCGCTGGCCAGGTTGCCGGTCGCCAGCCCTGCGAAGCTGTGCGTAGGGCCGACGAGGCCGTCGGCGTTGGCCTCGATGGCGCTCACGAGCCGATCTCCTCCCCTGCGAAGCGGGGGAGGTGGCCGCGAAGCGGACGGAGGGGGCGAACCCACGCGCCGTGGCCCCCTCCGTCACGCGCCTGCGGCGCGCGCGCCCTCCCCCGCTTCGCAGGGGAGGGGGTCATGGGATCAGCCCCCGGATCTCGCCGGTCGTGTCGCGCACCGCGTCGGCCTCGAAGCTGGCGACCGGATAGGCGCAGTAGTCCGCGGCGTAGTACGCGCTGGGCCGGCCGTTGCCGCTCTCGCCCAGGCCGCCGAACGGCATGGCGGCGGCCGCCCCCGTGGTGGGCCGGTTCCAGTTCACCACCCCGGCCCGCGACAGGTTCAGGAAGCGCCGCCACAGCTGCGGATCGTCGCTGACCAGGCCCGCGGAAAGGCCGAAGCGGGTGGCGTTCGCCGCCTCGACCGCCGCCGCGAAGCCCGGGACGCGGCGGACCTGCAGCACGGGGGCGAAGATCTCGCCGTCGGGCGCGTCCACGCCGGTCACGTCCAGCAGGGCGGGGGTGACGAAGGCGTCGGGCAGGTCGGCGGGCCGCCCGAACGGCGTCAGCGGGCTCGCGCCGGCGGCCTCCAGGGCCTGCACCGCGGCGGCCGCGTGCGCCGCCGCCCGGGCGGAGATCAGCGGCCCCATGAACGGCTCGTCCGCATCGTCCCAGCGCCCGATCCGCAGGCGGGCGGCGAGCGCCCGCACGGCCTCCACCACCGCGTCGCCGGCTGGCCCTTCCGGCAGGATCAGCCGGCGCGCGCACGAGCACCGCTGGCCGGTGGTGACGTAGGCGGACTGGACGACCAGGGCGGCGACCGCCTCGGCGTTCGCGGCGTCCCACACCACCAGAGGATTGTCGCCGCCGAGCTCCAGCGCCAGCGTCACCTCGGGCCGGTCGACGAACTGGCGGCGGAAGGCGCGGCCCGCCTCGGCGGAGCCGGTGAACAGCAGGCCGTCGATCCGCTCGGCCAGGAGCGCCCTGCCCGTCTCCCGGCCTCCGGGCAGCAGGTTGAACACGCCCGGCGGCAGGCCCGCGGCCTCCCAGCATTCCGCCATGCGCCGACCGGCCAGCGGCGTCTCCTCGCTGGGCTTGAAGACCACGGTGTCGCCCGCGATCAGCGCCGGCGCGATGTGCCCGTTCGGCAGGTGGCCGGGGAAGTTGAACGGGCCCAGCACCGCCATGACCCCGTGCGGACGGTGGCGCAGCACCGCGCGGCCGAAGCCCGTGGCGGTCTCGCGCTCGCCCGCGCGCTCGGCGGCGGCGGCGATGGAGACCTCCACCTTGGCGACCATGGAGCCGACCTCGGCCCGCGTCTCCCACAGCGGCTTGCCCGTCTCGCGGGAGAGGTCGCGGGCGAACGGCTCGGCGCGCCCTTGCAGCGCGGCGGCGAAGCCGCGGACGACGGCGACGCGCTCCGCGCGCGGGCGGTCGGCCCAGGCCCGGAAGGCGCGCCGGGCGGCGGCCACGGCGCAGGCGGCGTCGTCGGCGTCGGCGGTCGCGCCCTCCCACACGGTGTCGCCGGTGGCCGGGTCGGTGGAGCGCAGGGCGGGGCCGCCGCCCTCCGTCCAGCGGCCGTCGACGTAGAGCTCGGCGGTCACGGGCGCACGCGCACGATCGCGCCCTCCGCCAGGCGCAGGGCGCGGATCGCCTCTCCGGGCAGGCGCGCGGCGCTGCCCGCCAGGTCGACCGCAACGCGCACGGCGCGGAAGTCCGCGACGCCCGGAGTCGCCACGATGCGCGATCGGGCTTCCGGCGAGGGCTCTCCCGCGAGGGCGCGGACGGTCACGCTGTCGCGCACTGTGCGGATGTCGTCGCGGCGGCAGCTGACGGAGGGCCCGCCGTCGAAGATGTCCAACAGGCCGTTGGTGCGGAAGCCCTCGCGCTCCAGCAGCACGCGGGCGGCCTCGCCCTCGCGGTTCACCCGGCCCGCCGCCTCCTGCGCCGCCTCGGGAAGCAGTTCCAGGTAGATCGGGTGGCGCGGGGCGAGGTCCAGGATGAACTGCCCGTCGGTAGAGGCGCTCATCAGGTCGGCCTCCTCGAACGGTAGGCGGAAGAATTTGGACCCCACCGCGGCCCAGAACGGACAGGTCCCGTCCTCGTCGAACCAGCCGCGCAGCTCGGCCAGCACGGTGTCGGCGAACAGGGCGGGGTTCGCGGCGATCAACAGGTAGCGGCTCAGCGCCAGGAGCGCGCCCGCCCCGTCGCGTCGCCGCTCGGGCCGTAGGAACAGGCTGCCCACCTCGCTCCAGCCCGCGCACTCGTTCACCAGCACCAGCGCGCCGTGGTCGAAGCGCGCCCCCGTGGCCGTGGAGGCCTGGGCCAGCGTGACCCGCCGGAAGGAGAAGAACGGCCGCTTCAGCCCCACCGCCGCCTTGACGCCCGCCACGCCCTCGACCCGGCCGGTGTCGAGGTCCTCCAGCATCAGCGTGTACCAGCACTCCAGCGGCGCCAGCTCGCCGGCGAAGCTGGCGCGTGAGGTCTTCAGCCGGTCGCGCAGGGTCGGCGGGTCCTCGGGCAGGCTGGTGAAGCCGCGGCCGGACAGGACGGCGAGCTCCAACAGGGCGTCGTAGTCGTCCGGGCCCGCAGGGCGCACCACCAACATGGGCGGTGAGTAGCCGACCGGGCGGAGGCGCGACACCCCTGTGGGCGGGACGCCGCGCTCCTCGCCGCTCAGCTCAGGCGCTCCCGCTGCTCGACATCCTCCACTCTCCGTCGCCCTCGGGCCTAGGGAGATCGAGGATGAACGAAGGGGCGTGAAGCAGCCCTACCCTCGCGCGTCCGCCACGATCACGCTGACGTTGTCGGGGGCTCCCCGGGCCAAGGTGTCGGCCAGCAGCGCATCGGCGATCGCATGGGGGTCATCCGCCGCGAGGCGGGCCGCGATCTCCGGATCCTCCAGGCAGGCTGTCAGGCCGTCGGAGCACAGCAGGAACCGATCGCCCGACCTCACGGGGCCGAAGCGGCGCTCCAGCTCCAGCTTCTCGCCAGCCCCCACGGCGCGGGTGACCACGTGGCCCAGCGGATGCTCGCGGACGGCGCGGGGGTTCAGCGCGCCCGCGTCCACAAGGTCCTGCACCACGGTGTGGTCCCGGGTCAGCCGCTTGAGCCGGCCGCCGCGCAGCAGGTAGGCGCGACTGTCGCCCGCCCACAGGCAGGCGTAGTGCTCCTCGTGGACCAGCAGCGCCACCACCGTCGCCCCGCCGGCCGCCCCCGGCGCGGCGCCGCCCGCGGTCCAGAGTTCCGCGTTGACCCGCTCCACCTCGCGCACGACGCGGGACAGGCGGGCGTAGCCGTGGCCGTCGTGGCGCACGGCGGCCAGTGCGGCGCGGAGGCGCTCGGCGGCCTGCTCGCCGCCGACGTGGCCGCCCATGCCGTCCGCCACGGCCCAGAAGCCGTCGGCGGGGCTGTCCACCACCCGGTCCTCGTTCAGCGCCCGGCGGAGGCCGGGATGGCTGCGCGCCGCGGAGCGCAGGGACGAGGGCGTGTCCGCGGCCAGGGCCGCGCGGGTCACGAGCGCTCCGCCGCGTCCGCCCGGCCGTAGGCCTCGCCGAAGGCGCGGCGCAGGGCGCCGCCCTCCGTCAGCTCGCGGAAGCGCCGGTTCAGCACCTCCCAGGCCACGGCGGGGCCGCGGCGCAGCAGCGAGGCCTCGCGCCTGGCCTCGGCGTCCACCGACTCGGGCGACAGGCGCTCCACCGCCAGGGCGGTGGCCGCGTCCGCGCCCGCGGCCACGCCGGCGAGATGGCGGCCCAGGTCCTCGAACGAGGCGCGCACGGCCTCGGCGTCGGACAGGAAGCCCCCGCCCCGCCCCATCAGCAGGTCCTGAGCCACCCGGCGGCTGGGCGTCCACTTGAACGGATTGTTGTCGCGGGCGCCGATGGCCGTGCGGTGCAGCTGGTGGTCGGCCTTGGTCCGCGCCCGGTCGGCCATGAGGGCGGAGAGGCCCAGCACCGTCTGCCGGTAGACGGCGCCCGCCCGGCGCATCACCTCGCCCGGGTCCTCGGCGGAGAGGGCGGAGGCGTCGAGTCCCGCGCCCTCGCAGAAGGCCTCCATCAGCGAGGCGTCCCGGTGCGGCGCCCGGGGGGAGGGGGCCGCGTCGGCCCAGTCCGCGGCGACCGGCGTGCGCACGCGGGTGAGCTCCAGCCCTCCCGCGCCGCCGCCGCCGCCGGTGGCCTCCGGCGCGAGCGCGGCGGCCTCGGGCTCCTCGATCAGGATGCTCAGGGCGCCGAGGGCGATGGAGGAGCCGGCCGCGAGCTCGACCGGGTGGTCGCCCGAGACGCGCTTGCCGTCGGGCAGGAACACGCCGTTGGTGCTGCGGTCCTCCAGCATCAGCCGGCCCTCGGCGACGGACAGCACGCAGTGCACGCGCGAGAGCGTGCCGTCCGGGTCGGGCAGCACCCAGTCGGCGTGGGCGGGGTCGCGCCCGATCACGAGCGCGCCCGTGTCGAGGAAGCGGGCCTCAACCTGCTCGAAGGGGCGGTCCCGGGCGAAGAGGCGGCAGACGTACATGGCTCAGGCGCTCCGCTTCCAGGCGGGGTCGAAGGGAGAGGCGGCGGCCTCGACGGCGGCCTCGACGGCGGGCTCGGGCTGCGGCTTCGGGCCGATGCGCGTGGCTTCCAGCGGGCGGGGACCGCCGGAAGGACGGGCGGCCGCCTCCAGCCGCTCCTGCATGGCCGAGGCGAAGGTGTTGAAGCCGTCGAACAGCTGGCCGAACTCGTCGCGCCGGTGGTGCGAGATGCGGAAGTCGAGGTCGCCCATGGCCCCGTCGCGCAGCGCCTGGGTCAGGCGGCGCATGGGCCGCTCCAGGAGCTTGGCCAGGGTGAAGCTCAGGCCCGCGACCACGGCCAGGATCACCCCGCCGAGGGCGAGCATCAGGTTGCGCGAGGTGGCGGCGGCGGCCTGCAGCTCCGCCTTGCCCAGGCTCATCTCCACCAAGCCGAACTGGCGGCCGGCGTAGAGGATCGGGTGCACGAAGCGGAAGCCGGCGCGGCCGTCGTCCATGCGGATGTTGGTCACCACCACCTCCGGCGTGCGGTGAACCACCTCCTCGCCCGCCGGCGGGCGGTAGCGCTGGCCGAGCTGCCGCGCGTCGCTCGCGCCGCGGACGAAGCCGTCGGCGTCCACCATGGTCATCCAGCGGACCGACTGGTCCTTGGCGGCGGCGGTGATGAAGGCCTGGATCGGCGCCCAGTCGCGCTCCGCCACCGGCGTGCCGGCGTTCTCCACGGCGGCCAGGGCGGCGTTCGACGCCACGAAGGCGGAGATGGCCGAGCCTGAGGCCAGGGCCATGCGCTCCATGGCGCGATAATGCTGGTTCAGCACGGCGCCGATGCTCAGCGCCAGCGCCAGGGCGGTGACGGCCACCATGGCCAGGGTCAGGCGCACCTCCAGCGGCAGGCCGCGGCGGACGGACTCCTCGGCGCGCACCGCGTCGAACGCCTTGCGCTCGCGCTCCACGGCGCGGGCCAGCTCCGCGCCGTCCTGGAAGCGGCGCTCCGGACGCTTGGCCAGGAGCTTCTCGACGATGAAGCGCAGGCCGCCGGGGCAGCGGGGCTCCAGCTCGGCGATGGGCGTCGGCGGCTGCTGGGTGATCTGCAGGGCCAGGATGGCCGGAGTCTGGCCGTTGAAGGCCTGCCGGCCGGTGATCAGCTCGTAGAGCACCGCGCCCATGGAGAAGAGGTCGGAGCGCCCGTCCACCGCCTGCCCGAGCGCCTGCTCCGGGCTCATGTACCGCGGCGTGCCGAGCACCTGGCCCACCTGGGTGCGCACGTGCTCGCGCTCGGCGGCGTCCCCCTCCATGACCCGGGCGATGCCGAAGTCGAGGATCTTCACCGAGCGCCCGTCAGGGGCCAGCAGGATGTTGGAGGGCTTGATGTCCCGGTGCACCACGCCGGCGAGGTGCGCGTAGGCGAGGGCGGAGGCCAGCTGGCCGGCGATGGCCAGCACGCGGTCGTCGGAGAGCTTGCCCTCGCGCTCCAGCGCCACGTCCAGCGGCTCGCCGTCCAGCAGCTCCATGGCGATGTAGGGCCGGCCCTCGGCCTCCCCCACGTCATAGATGGTCACGATGTTGGGATGGGCCAGGGCGCCGGCGGCCTTGGCCTCGCGCACGAAGCGGGCGGCGTACTCGGCGTCCTGGCCGAGGTCGGTCTTGATGAGCTTGATGGCCAGCGTGCGGTGGATGGAGGGGTCGTGGGCGCGCCACACCTCCGCCATCGCGCCCTCGCCGATGCGCTCCTGAAGCTCGTAGCGACCGATCAGGCGCATGTGACGCCGAACTCCACGCGAGGCGCCCGAACCCGGCGCCGTCGCCCAGGTCCTAGGCGTTGCGACCTAAGATCGCGTTCGCCGGCGTGGTGAGCGCGAGGTTAACGCCGACGGCTCAGGCGCAGAGCGGGCGCACGGGCTGCGGCCCCGCGGCCTCCGCCACGCGCGCGCGCCAGGCCGGGTCGCGGGCGAGGTCGAGGAAGGCCTGCGGCGGCAGCGGGGCGGAGAAGTGGAAGCCCTGGAACACCTCGCAGCCGAGCTGGCGCAGGGCGCGCACTTCGCCGATCTCCTCGACGCCCTCGGCCAGCACCACGAGGTCGAGGCCGCGGCCGAGCTCGATCAGGGCCTTGCAGATGGCGCGGCTGTCGCGGCGCTGGTCCACCTTGGTCACGAACTCGCGGTCGATCTTCAGTTTGTCAAACGGCAGGTTCTTCAGGTAGCTCAGCGAGGAGTAGCCCGAGCCGAAGTCGTCCACGGCCAAGCTCACGCCCATGGCGCGCAGCTCGCCGAACAGGTGCAGCGTGCGGCCCGCGTCGGCCATGGCCGCGGTCTCCGTCAGCTCCAGCTCCAGCGCGGAGGCGGGCAGGGCGTGGCGCTCCAGCGTGCGGCGCACCTTGCCCAGCAGGCCGGGGTCGACCAGCTGGCGGGCGGAGATGTTCACCGCCACCTTCATCCCGTCGAGTCCCGCGTCCCGCCAGCGCGCGGCCTCGCGGCAGGCGGCGTTCAGCACCCACAGGCCGTACTGCTCGGACAGGCCGGCCAGGTTCTCCACCAGCGGGATGAAGCGGGCGGGGGAGACGCGGCCGAGCTCGGGGTGCTCCCAGCGCAGCAGCGCCTCCGCGCCGATCAGGCGGCCCCGGGCAAGGTCGACCACAGGCTGGAACACCACGGCCAGCTGGTCCTCGCCGATGGCGCGGGCCAGGCCCTGCTCCAGGTCGAAGGTCTCGCGCGCGGAGTCGAGGGAGGCGGCGGGCGGCAGCCGCACCTCGCCCTCGTCCGCCCCCTCCGGCCGCTGCAGCGCGGCCGTGGCGCGGGCCAGCAGGCGGCGCGGGTCGTCGCCGTCGGCGGGCCAGGCGGCGGCGCCCACCTCCACCGCGGGGGTGATCACGCTGTCGCGGCCGGTGAGGTCCTGGCCGGCGACATAGGCCAGGGCGCGCAGTTCGGCGGCGGCGGCCTCCGTTCCCCCGCCGCTGCGGAACCACACGGCGAAGACGTCGCGGTCCACCTGCGCGGTGAGGTGGCGGGCGTCCACCGCGTCGGCCAGGCGCAGGGCGAAGCGGCGCAGCGCACCGTCCGCCACCGCCTGGTCGAAGGCGGCCAGCCGGTCGTAGTCGGCGAAGCGGACCAGGCCCAGCAGCCGGCTGTCCGGCCCCTCCGCCAGGTCGGCGGCGACCGCGTCCAACAGGTTCTCGCGCGTGGGCAGGGTCGTGACCGGGTGGGTCTTGGCGGTGCGATGCTCCAGCGTCCGCAGGCGCTCCGCCAGCGCGCCCAGGGCGCCGTGGAGCGTGCCTCCGCTTCCCGCCAGCGTCAGCGCCAGCCGCCGCGCCCCCCACCGCCGGCGCGCGTCGAGCAGCAGCCCGGCCAACCCGCCGCCGCCCGCCAGCAAGGCCGCGGCCGGAGGCAGGAGCCCCGAGGCGGCTCCGGCGGCGGCGGCGGCCAGGGCCGCCGCGCACAGCACGGGGGCGGCGGCCTCCAGCACCGCGGCGCTGGAGACCCCGGGGCGGGGGCGGGGTGCGAGGCTGGGCGCGTCCACGCGGCCACGCTACCGCAGATACCTTAACCTTCGGCGCCCGCCGGCCCGCGAACCTGAAGCCCGATAAGTGATCTGCGTTTTCACATCCTCCGACAAAGGCGTGTGGCGCATTTTGAGACGTTGACGCCACCGTCAAAGGGTGGCTGCCTCCCGGTCAAGCGCCGTTTCGAGCGCGTCGGGGGAGTGGGAGCATGCGGTTCAGGACCTGGCTTGTCGCGAGTACGGCGTGGGCGGCCGTGGGGTCGGCGGCGCTCGCCCAGGCGCCCCCGTCGCCCGGCGCCGCGCCGGCCCAGCAACTGGGCCCGAGCGGGCCGCCCGTGCTCCAGAATGCGGCGCCCAACAGCCTTTCCGCCCAGCAGTCGGCCCTGAGCGGGGCCAACGTCACCAGCAACCCCGTCGCGGCGACCAACGCGCAGGACACGGTGCTGGGCGAGGTGATCGTCACCGCCGAGAAGCGCGAGCAGAGCCTGCAGCAGGTGCCCGTGGCCGTGACCGCCTTCACCGCCGCCAAGCGCGACCTGATCGGCATCAACTCCGTGGTGGACCAGACCAACTACACGCCGGGCCTGACCTACACGGAGGGCAACGACCGCCTCTCGCTCCGGGGCGTGGGCCGCCTCACCAACGCCCACACGGCCGACTCGGGCACCGCCATCTATGTGGACGGGGTGTTCACCACCTCCACCACCCAGGCGGGCCGCTCGCCGCTGTTCGTGGAGCGCACGGAGGTGCTGCGGGGCCCGCAAGGCACGCTCTACGGCCGCAACGCCATCGGCGGGGCCTACAACGTGATCTCCCGCCGCCCCACCAGGGACTATTCGGGCGAGGCGCGCGTCACACTCGGCAACTACGACGTGCAGCGCTTCGACGCCGCCCTGTCCGTGCCCATCACAGACTGGCTGCAGACCAAGTTCGGCTACACCAAGCGCCACCAGGGCGACGGATTCATCTCCAACACCATCGCGGGCCTGGCTGACGTCAACGGCCTCCGCGACGAGGAGTACTTCGAGTTCCAGGCGCAGGCCCAACTCGGCAAGCTTGACGCCTGGATCTACTTCGGCACGAACCGGTGGGACAATTCGGCCACGCCGGGCTCGCCCACCGGGGGCAGCTTCCTGCCGCCGAACACGAACACGGGCACCGGCACCTTCCCCGGGGCGAGCTATTGCTTCGGCGGTGCGATCAACTGCCAGTTCCGCGGCGCGCCCGGCAATCCGAACCTGACCACGGGCGATCTTCGGACGATCACGGAGGATACGCCCTTCCAGAACCAGCTGCACGACGCCGACGCCATCGCGACGCAGCTGACCTATCACTTCGACAATGTCGACGTGAAGTACGTCGGGGGCTTCAACCGCTACCGTTACAAGTACGAGGACGACACGGACGGCTCGGGCGTTCAATCCTACCAGGTGCCGCTGGCCGCGGCGGCGCCCGCCAACCGCACGCCCCTGACGGTGTTCTTCGGCAATCAGAACACCTACGAGGAAGACGAGGAATTCTACTCACACGAGATCAACTTCTCCTCGACGTGGAACAAGCCGCTGCAGTACATCGTGGGTCTGTACTATTATCACGAAAAATTCGGCTACCCGCAGCACGTCTACGCGCCGAACCAGCCGCAGATCAGGACGCCCCTGTCGCTCGCCGCCTTGCTGACCGGGCGGCTGGTTCCCGCCGCCCCTAACCCGACCGGCGAGTACGCCTACACGGACAACTTCTCCAGCGTATCCTCCAAGGCGGTGTTCACGCAGGTCGACTACAAGCTGTTCGATCAGTTCAAGCTAACCCTGGGCGTGCGCTACACGAACGATGAGAAGAAATCGACCGAGGAGGGCCGCTTCATCTCGTTCGGCACCAACGGCTCGCCGGCGCTCAACCTCGGCCAGCAGAACAGCTTCGCGGTGGACATCACCTCGGCCACGCTCGGCGTGCCCACGGCGCAGCAGCTGGCCGCGCAGGGCGGCGTCCAGCAGGGCGTCGTGTCGCCCGCGACCATCGATCCCGTGACGGGCTTCGCGCGCCGCGGTCTGCGCGACGGCTCCAACGCCGCCACCGGCACCGTCGGCTTCGAGTGGACGCCCGACCGCCGCACGCTGCTCTATGGCAAGTACAGCCGCGGCTACAAGGCGTTCGGCTTCAACACCGCCGTCGCCTCGGCGTTCAGCCCCTTCCCCTACTCCAAGCCGGAGTTCCAGGACGCTCTCGAGGTCGGCCTGAAGAAGGACTGGACGCGCCGCTTCCAGACCAACATCGTCGGCTTCTACAGCCTGTACTACGACGCCCAGGTGCCGCTATCGATCCAGCAGGGCACGGCGCCGGCCTTCTCGATCTTCTACAACGTGCCCCGGTCCATCCTGCAGGGCGTCGAAGTGGAGTCGGTGTGGCAGCCGATCGACAAGTTCAACATCCTCTTGACCTACGCCTACCTGGACTCGCACGTGTCCAAGGCGTGCTGCGTGTCCGATCCGGTCGATCCCACGGCCACCGCGCCCGGCGCCAAACCGGCGGGGGCCTCCAGCCAGGGCGCGGTCGATGCGATCACCGGCCTGCCCACCCGCGGGCAGGACCTGAAGGGCAACGCCCTGCCGTTCACGCCGAAGCACAAGATCGCGCTGAACCTGACCTACGAGTTCGACCTGGGCCAGTACGGCAGCCTCATCCCGTCCTTCTCGTACCTTTACCGGAGCGAGCAGTATTCGTCGTTCTTCAACCGGCCGTACAATCTCGCGCCCGAGCAGAACCAGATCGACGCGCGCGTGACCTACCGCGACCCGAAGAACCGCTACACCGTGATCGGCTATGTGCGGAACCTGCTGGACGACGACATCTTCCAGTCGCTCAGCGGGTCGCGCACCTCCACCGGGCAGGTGTTCCAGAGCTACACGCTGCTGGAGCCGCGCACCTTCGGCGTGGAGTTCCAGGCGCGGTTCTGACCGCGGCGGCGCGGCCGGCGCCGCGCGGGCCGGCCGACGCTCTTGCCAAGCGCCTCGCGGGCGGAGAGACGGGGGCCATGCCCGCCCGCCTCCCCGCCCGCCTCCGTTCCGCATGAGCGCACCGCGTGAGGCCGCGCCGCTCCGGGCCGGCGTGGACATCGGCGGCACCTTCACCGACGTGGTGATCGAAGCCGGCCCGCAGCGCTGGTCGCTCAAGACGCCCACCACGCACGCGGCGCCCGAGGCGGGCGTGCTCGACGGGCTCGCGCGCGGCCTGGCGCTCGCCGGCCGCCCGCTCGCCGACGTCGAGCTGCTGGTGCACGGCACCACGCTGGCCACCAACGCGGTGATCGAGCGCAAGGGCGCGCGCACGGGGCTCCTCACCACCGCGGGCTTCCGCGACGTGGTCGAGATGGGAGACGAGGGCCGTTTCGACCAGTACGACCTGCGCGCGCTGAAGCCCGAGCCGCTGGTCCCGCGCCACCTGCGCTTCGAGGCCGTCGAGCGCATCCGGCACGACGGCTCGGTGGTGCGCCCGCTGGACGAGGCCTCCGTGCTCGCCGCCGCCGAGGGGCTGCGCCGGGCGGAGGTGGAGGCGGTGGCCGTCTGCTTCCTCCACGCCTACGCCGACGGCGCGCACGAGGCGCGCGCCCGCGAGCTGCTGGCCGGCGCGCTGCCCGGCGTGCCGGTCTCCGTCAGCCACGAGGTCTCGCCGGAGATGCGGGAGCACCCGCGCGCCTCCACCACCTGCGCCAACGCCTACCTGCAGCCGGTGGTCGGCCCCTACCTGCTGCGGCTGGAGCGGATGCTGGCCGAGCGCGGCTACGCCGGCCGGCTGATGCTCATGCTCTCCAGCGGAGGACTGACCACGGTGCAGACCGCCTCGCGCTTCCCGGTGCGCCTGCTCGAGTCCGGCCCCGCCGGCGGGGCGGTGTTCGCCGGCGACCTCGCGCGCGGGCTGGGCCTCGACAAGGTCCTGTCCCTCGATGTGGGCGGCACCACCGCCAAGTTCTGCCTGATCGACGGGGGCGAGGCGCGGCGGTCGCCCACCTTCGAGGTGGCCCGCACCTACCGCTTCAAGAAGGGCAGCGGCCTGCCCATCCGCATCCCGGTGGTCGACCTCGTGGAGATCGGCGCGGGGGGCGGCTCCATCGCGGGCGTGGACGCGGTGGGGCGCGTGGCCGTGGGGCCGCGCAGCGCCGGGTCGGAGCCGGGGCCCGCCTGCTACGGCCGCGGCGGGACCGACGCCACCGTCACCGACTGCGACCTCCTCCTCGGCCGGCTGGATGCGGCGAGCTTCGCGGGCGGGACCCTGCCGCTCGACCGCGCGGCGGCCGGGGCGGCGCTGTCGGCCGCGGTCGCCGCCCCCACCGGCCTGTCGCTGCAGCCCGCCGCGGTCGCCGTGGCGGAGACGATCTCGGAGACCATGGCCGCCGCCGCCCGCGTGCACGCCGCCGAACTTGGCGCGGACCTCACGGGCCGCACGCTGATCGCCTTCGGAGGCGCCGCGCCCCTGCACGCCGCGCGCTTCGCCGAGAAGCTCGGCATACCGCACGTGGTGGTGCCGCCGGGGGCGGGCGTGGGCTCGGCCATCGGCTTCCTGCGCGCGCCGGTCGCCTTCGAGATCGTGCGCACCATCCCCGCCGCCATCGGCGCCGACGCCCTGCCGCGCGTGGAGGAGACGCTCGCCGCCATGGAGGCCGAGGCCGCCGCGGTGATGCGCCAGGCCGGCCCGGGCGGCGAGGTGCGGCTGCGCCGGGCCGTGCGCATGCGCTATGTGGGCCAGGGGCATGACCTGGACGTCGCGTTCGAGGGGTCGGCCGCCGAGGCCGGCTTCGGCGCCCGGCTCACCGGCCTGTTCGAGGCGGAGTACGCCCGTGTCTACGGCCGGCGGCTCGCGGGCGCGGCGGTGGAGACCACCGCCTGGTCCGTCCGCGCCGAGCGCCCCGCCGGACGCGCCGCCGCGCCCCTTGAGGCCGCCGCGCCGCCGCACGCGCCCGGCCAGGGCGCCGCGCGCGAGGTGTTCGACGTCACCGCCCTCGCGCTTCAATCCTGGCCGGAGCACGCCCGCGACACGCTCGCCCCCGGCGTGGAGGCCGACGGTCCCGCGGTGATCACGGAGGCGGAGACCACCACGCTCGTGCCGCCCGGCTGGCGCTGGCGTGTGGACGCGTCCGGCGCCCTCCACCTCCACCGCCAGGAGCCCGCCCGATGACCCCCGATGCGGCGCAGCGTGACCGGATCCGCTTCGACCTGGTCTGGGGTCGGCTGATCGGCATCATGGAGGATCAGGCGCAGACCCTGATCCGCACCGCCTTCTCGACCACCACCCGCGAGTCCGGCGACCTCTCCGCCGGCGTGTTCGACGCGCGCGGCCGCATGATCGCCCAGGCCGTGACCGGCACGCCCGGCCACGTGAACGCCATGGCTATCGCCGTCGGCCACTTCCTCGAGCGCTTTCCGCTGGCGGAGCTGCGGGAGGGCGACGTGCTGCTCAGCAACGACCCCTGGCTGTGCTCCGGCCACCTGCACGACTTCACCGTGGTCACGCCCGTGTTCCTGGCCGGGCGCGCCATCGGCGCCGTGGCCAACACCGTGCACGTGGTGGACATCGGCGGCCTGGGCTTCGGCCCGGACGGGCGGGACGTGCACGAGGAGGGGCTGTCCATCCCCGTGTGCAAGCTGGCGGACGCCGGGCGCATGGACCCGCTGCTGCTCGACATCATCCGCGCCAACGTGCGCGAGCCCGAGCAGGTGGCGGGCGACCTCTACTCGTCGGTGGCCGGCAACGACCAGGCCGCCCGCCAGACCGCCGCCCTGCTGGCCGAGTTCGGACTGGCCGACCTGGAGGCCCTCTCTGACTCCATCGTCTCGCGCACGCGGGACACGGTGGAGCGGCGCATCGCCGAGCTGCCCGACGGCGAGCACCACAACCTCGTCCGCATGGACGGCTACGGCGAGGAGGTGGAGCTGCGCCTGCGCCTGGTGGTCGACGGCCGCCGCATGGTGCTCGACTTCACCGGCTCCTCTCCCGCCTCGCCGCGCGGGATCAACGTGGTCAAGAACTACACCGACGCCTACGCCGTGTTCGGCGTGAACTGCGCGGTGAACCCCGACATCCCCTGCAACGCCGGCAGCCTCGCCCCGGTGGAGGTGATCGCCGAGCCGGGCTCCATCCTCAACGCGCAGCGGCCGGCGGCGGTGAGCGCGCGGCACATGATTGGCCACATGCTGCCCGACCTCGTGCTGGGCGCCCTCGCGCCGCTGCTGCCCACGCCGGCGGAGGGGGCGGGGCTGATCTGGATGCCCAGCCTGCGCGGGCGGCGGCCGGACACGGGCGCGGCCTTCGCCACGGTGACCTTCAACGCCGGCGGCGCCGGAGCCCACGCGGACCGCGACGGCTGGAACGCGACCGCCTTCCCCTCCGGCGTGAAGACCATGCCCGTGGAGGCGGTGGAGGCCACCGTGCCCGTGCTGTTCCTGCGCAAGGAACTGCGCGCCGACTCCGGCGGCCCCGGCCGGTTCCGCGGCGGCCTCGGCCAGACCCTCGAGATCGCGGGGGAGGGCGCCGGGCCGCTGCTGGTCAACGCCATGTTCGACCGGCTGCGCCACCCTGCGCGCGGCCGCGGCGGCGGGGGCGCGGGCGCGCTCGGCCAGGCGCGCCGAAGCTCGGGCGAGCCGTTCGCGGGCAAGGGTCTGCAGGAGCTCGCCCCCGGCGACACCCTGGTGCTCGGGCTGCCGGGCGGCGCGGGCGTGGGCGACCCGCTGACCCGGGATCGGGCGGCGGTGGAGGCCGACCTCCTGGCCGGCTACGTCACGCCGGAGGCCGCGGCGCGCGACTACGGCCACGTCGCCACGCCGGACGGGGCGGGGACGGCCTAGAGCGGGCCCGTCTTCCGCGCCCGGGGCCGTCGCGCGGCGGCCCGACCGCCGGGGGCGGCGAGCGCCTCGCGCATGAAGTCCAGGGTCGCCTCCCAGGCCAGGCCGGGGTCGCGGCCGGCCGCCGAGAGCAGGCCGCCCGCCCGCGCGCCCTCGTCCGCCTCGTCCCACCGGATCGGCGAGGCGCCCACGCCGCAGAGGTAGTGGCCGGAGTCGGGGAACGACAGCCAGCGCACCCGCGCCGCCGCGCCGGCCCGCGCCATCCGCGCCGCCACCTCGGCGGACATGGCGTCCGACGACCAGACCGCGTCTCTCCCGCCGGAGATCAGCAGCAGCCGCGCCCGGCTGCGCTCCACCGGGATCATGGCGCGCGCCAGCGCCTCGGGCGAGGCGGCGGCCCGGTCGCGCCGGTGGCGCTCGGTGCTGGTGATCTCGCCCCGCTGCACGGGGCCGTAGTCGCCGTAGGGCACGTAGGGGATCGGCGCGCCCGCCAGGGTGAAGGACTCGGGATGGTCGCCCGCCGGCGCGCCGAAGCCGCCCCACACCAGAGAGCTCGGCACGCAGGCGGCCACGGCGCGGATCCAGGGGTAGAGGCTGGCGGCCAGCAGCCCGTACTCCCCGCCCTTGGAGCCGCCGGCCACGCCCAGCCGCGACACGTCCGCCTCGGGCCGGCCGCGGAGCCAGTCGCGCACGGCGGCGATCCGCTCCACCGGCAGGTGCGTGAAGGACGAGGGCGCGTTGGGCGTCGGCGGCGAGCCGCCGGGCCAGGCGAAGTAGACTAACGCGAAGGCGGCGTAGCCCCGGCTGGCCCAGCGCCCGGCCGAGGCCTGGGCGGAGGCGAGGTCGCCGCCCTCGCTGCCGTGCAGCAGCACCACGGTCGGCCGTCGCCGCGCCCCCGCCGGCGCAGCGAACACGCCCACCAGGCCGGGCGTGTCCACCGTCTGGAAGCGCACGTCGGCCGCCCAGGGCTCCAGCGTCAGGTCGCGGCGGGCGACCACCTGGCCGCCCACGCGCACCTGCAGGCGCATCCGCCGTGCGCCCAGGTCGCGCAGCTCGGGGGCGTCGGCGGCCAGGTCGGGCTCGCCCGCCCGGCCCGCCACCGCGCCCGACCACAGCAGGCCCCGCGGGTCCGCCCCGGTGTAGGTGCCCGCCACGGGCGAGGCGGTGTCCAGCGCGACTTCGCCCCGGGCGTCCGCCCAGAAGACGGCGCGAGCGTGGAAGGCGACGCGCGTGGCCTCGCTCTTGTCGCCGGTGCGCACGGTCACCGAGGCGGTGCGGTAGCTCTCGACGGTCACCTCGCCGCCGGGCGCGAGGCCGGAGACGCGCAGGCCCGGCCGGTCGCCGCTCACCAGCGTCGCCGGCGCGTGCAGCACCACGGCAGCCTCCGCGGGCGCGGCGAAGGCCAGCAGCGCCGCCGCGGCGGCGGCGACCAGAGCCGGGGGGCGGCCCGCCGCCCGTTGCACGATGTCCAAGATTTCGCTTCCCTTGCGGCCCATGGTCGACCGCTTGCCACACACGCCGCCTCCGCGGCCCGCGAAGCGGCGAGCGCACCGCCCGGCGCCGCGAACGGACACGGGGGGCCTGCGGGAGGACGCCACGCCGCCGCGGGCCGACCTGCCCGACCCACGAGCGGGAGGCGCCGGCCGCCCCGCGCCGGGTGAGGCGGGGCCGCGCCGGGCGCCGCCCTCGGTGGCCGCCCTGTGGATCGGCGGCGCGCTCCTGCTCTCGCTGCTCTACGCCGGCGTGTTCGTGGGCACGGGCCGGGACGCGCCGGGACGGGCGCTGCTGCACGGGGCGGCCAACGCGCTGCCCGTGGCCCTGCTGGCGGTGGCGATCCGCGCCCTGCTCCGGGGCGAGGTGATGAAGCGGTCGACGCCCGTGCAGGCCGCCTGGCACGCCGGGCTCGCGGCCGCCTTCGCCTTCCTGTGGTACGCCAGCCTGGTGATTGTGCTGGCGGGGGTGGGGCGGCTGGACGGCCGGGCGTTCGAGCTGACCGGCTTCACCGGCCCGGCGCTCACCTGGCAGGTGTTCCAGGGCCTGATCCTCTACGCGGCGATCGCGGCGGTCTGCTACGCCGTGCGCGGCGGGCGCGAGGCGGCGCAGGTGACGCTGGTCGCGCCCGCTCCCGCCGCGCCGCCGCTGGTGCGCTACCTGATCCGCCAGGGCGAGGACATCACGCCCGTGGAGGTGGACGACATCGTCACCATCACCGGCGCGCAGGACTACTCGGAGGTCTCGACCGTCGCCGGCCGCCACCTCGTGCGCCTGTCCCTGGCGGAGTTCGAGGCGCGGCTCGATCCGCACGCCTTCGTGCGCGTGCACCGCTCCAGCCTGATCAACCTGCGCCGGCTGGACCGGGCGGAGCCGGCGGGCGGCGGGCGGCTCCTGGCGCACATGGACAATGGCGAGGCCGTCGCGGTCAGCCGCACGGGCGCCCAGGGCCTCCGCCGCCTGATCGTGTGAGGCGGCCGCCGCGCGTCCGCCCCACGGCGGCGGCGCGTCCGCGGGCCGTGGAGACGCGCCCGATTGCTACGCCCGGCCGCCGGGCCCACATGCGCGCGTGCGGACGGGCGTCGCCTGGCGTTGTTTCCGCCGATGGAGATCCCGCATGAGCGCGGACCTGCCGATGGACGACGCCCCGCCCGCAGTCCGGCGCGCGAGGCGGGCGCCGCGCGAGGTGATCTACCGCCACACCTTCCTGGTGCGCGTGACGCATGCGATCAACGCGCTGGCCATCTTCCTGCTGGTCGGCACGGGGCTGAACATCTTCAACGCGCACCCGCGCCTTTACTGGGGCCAGCGGGGCGCCGACGGCGACCGGCCGGTCCTCTCGATCCACACGATCCCCGGGCCGAACGGCGCCACCCGCGGCGAGGCTGTGGTCGGCCCCCTGCACCTGGACACCACGGGGGTCCTCGGCTGGTCGCAGACGCACGGCCAGTGGCAGGCGCGAGCCTGGCCCTCGTGGCTGACGGTGCCGAGCTTCACCGACCTGGCCGACGCGCGGCACTGGCACGTCTTCCTGGCCTGGGTGCTGGTGGTGAACGGGCTGCTGTATCTCGTCTGGAGCCTGCTGGTCCGGCACGTGCAGCGCGACCTGTGGCCGACGGCGGCGGACCTGCGCTCCATCCCCCGCTCGGTGCTCGACCACGTGAGACTGCGGCATCCGACGGGGGAGGCGGCCAAGCGCTACAACGTGCTGCAGCGGCTCGCCTACCTGGGCGTGATCGCCATGGTGATCGGCGTCGTGACCACCGGCCTCACCCTGTCGCCCGGCTTCAACGCCTTCGCGCCGTGGCTCGTCGACCTGCTGGGCGGCCGGCAGTCGGCGCGGACGCTGCACTTCGCCTGCGCCTCGCTGATCGTGCTGTTCATCGTCGTGCACCTGGTCGAGGTGGTGCTGGCCGGTCCGGTCAACGAGGTGCGCTCCATGATCACCGGTCGCTACGCCGTGCCGCCCGACGACCTCCGCCACGCCGGCCCGCTGGGAGAGGACCGGTGAGCGGCCTCCTCACACGCCGCGCCGCGCTGACGGGCGTGGGCGGCGCCGCGCTGCTGACCAGCGGGTGCGAGAAGCTGGTCGCCGGCGACAAGCTCACCGGCAGCCCCGCCTTCCAGCGGGTGCTGGCCCAGGCCGAGGCCTGGACCCTGGCCAGCCAGCGGTTCCTGCTCTCGGGCGGGGCGATGGCCAGGGAGTTCACGGTCGCCGACCTGTCGCCCCGCTTCAAGGCGAACGGCACGCTCCACCCCCGCGGCGACGCCTACGCCCGGCACGTGGACACGGGCTTCGCGGACTGGCGGCTGAGGATCGACGGGCTGGTCGCCCGCCCCCTGTCGCTGTCGCTCGACGAGCTGCGCCGGCTGCCCGCGCGCACGCAGATCACCCGGCACGACTGCGTGGAGGGCTGGAGCGCCATCGGCCAGTGGACGGGCGCCCCGCTGGGCCTGTTGCTCAAGGCCGCGGGCGTCGCGCCCGGTGCCAGATACGCGGTGTTCTCCTGCGCCGACAACCTGGAGGGCGAGCCCGCCAAGGGCGGCGAGCAGTCGCCGGGCCAGTACTACGAGAGCATCGCCCTGGTGGACGCTTTCCACCCGCAGACGCTGATCGCCTACGGCCTGAACGGCCGTCCGCTGGACATCGCGCACGGCGCCCCCCTGCGCCTGCGGGTCGAGCGGCAGCTCGGCTACAAGCACGCCAAGTATGTGCAGCGCATCCAGCTGGTGGACAGCCTGAAGGGCATAGCCGGCGGTCGCGGCGGCTACTGGGAGGACCGCGGCTACGAGTGGTACGCCGGCATCTGACCCTGGCGGGCCGCCCGGCGGGTCAGATCGTCTGGCCGCCCGACACCTCGATGCGCTGGCCGCTGACCCACCGGTTGGCCGGACCCAGCAGGCTCGCCACCATCGGCCCGACATCGTCGGGCAGGCCGACGCGGCCCAGCGCGGTCATGCCCGCGAACGCCTGGTTGTCCTCGGAGCTGTCGCGCACCGCGCCGCCCAGGAAGTCCGTCTCGATCGCGCCGGGCGCGACGGTGTTGGCGGTGACGCCCCGGCCGCCCAGCTCCCTGGCCATGTAGACCGTGAGGGTCTCCACCGCGCCCTTGGCCGCCGCATAGGCCGAGAAGCCGGGGAACGACACGCGCGTCAGGCCCGACGACACGTTCACGATGCGTCCGCCATCGGCCAGCACCGGCAGCAGCGCCTGCGTCAGGAAGAACACGCCCTTGACGTGCACGCTGAACAGCCCGTCGAACTGCGCCTCGGTGGTGGCGGCGAAGTCGGCCATCTCGCCGTGCCCGGCGTTGTTGACGAGATGGTCGAGCGTGTCGCGGCCCCAGGTGGTCGCCAGCGCGGCGCGCACCGCGTCCACGAAGGCCGGAAACGTCGCGACGGCGCCGGTGTCGAGCGGCAGGGCCACGGCCTTGCGGCCCAACGCCTCGATCTCGGCGACGGCGGCCTCGGCCTCGGCCCTGGCGCTGCGGTAGGTCAGGATCACGTCGCCGCCCTGGCGGGCGATGCCGACCGCGGTGCTGCGGCCCAGGCCGCGGCTGCCGCCGGTCACGAGGGAGATGGTGGTCATGGACGCCTCCGTGGATGAGCGTCCCTATGCCGCGACCGGTCCGATCGATGTTGCGGGATCGTCCCGCGTTCTTGCCTGATCGTCCCGACCTGTTGCCGGGTCGAGCCGCGGGCCCTATCGGAGCGCGCATGGCGGACCTGCTGCTCGACCACGCCCGGCGCTACGCCGACGCCCACGTGGACCGGAACGGCGTCGCCGCGACGCCGGTGCCGGGTCTGGTGATCCTGCGCGAGACGGCGCCGACGCGGCTCCAGTACGCCGTCTCCAGGCCCCTGGTCGCCCTGGTCCTGCAGGGCGGCAAGCGGGTGACCATGGGGAGCCGCACCTTCGACTTCGGCGCCGGCGAGTCGCTCCTGGTCACCCACGACGTCCCGACCGTCAGCCAGGTCACGAACGCCAGCGGCGCCTTGCCTTATTATTCATGGGTGCTCGAGCTCGACCCGGCGGTCATCGGCGAGCTGGCGGACCAGATCGGGCCAGCCCCGCCCGCGTCGCACCCGCCCGTGCGGGTCGATCCGACCGGAGCGGAGATCGCCGACGCGGCGCTGCGCCTCCTGCGGCTGTTCGACCGACCGGCCACGCTGGCGGTGCTGGGCCGGCAGCTCAGCCGCGAACTGCACTACTGGCTGCTCAGCGGTCCGCATGGCGGCGCGGTCCGCGCCCTGGGGGTGAGGGACAGCCGCGCCCAGCGGGTCGCGCGCGCGGTCGCGCTCCTGCGCGACCGCTATGCCGAGCCGGTGCGGACCGAGGCCCTGGCGGAGGCCGCCGGCATGAGCCTGTCCGCCTTCCACGTCCACTTCCGGGGGGTGACCTCGCTGACGCCCCTGCAGTTCCAGAAGCAGCTCCGCCTGATCGAGGCCCGCCGCCGGATGGTCGCCCACGGCGAGGCGATCAGCCACGCCGCCTACGGCGTCGGCTATCACAGCGTACCGCAGTTCACGCGCGAATACGGCCGGATGTTCGGTCAGACGCCCGCCCGGGAGATCCGGAGCCTCCGGGCGCAAGCAGGCGTCCGCACCTAGCCTTCGTGGCCTCGCCATGCGGCGGAAGCTCTCGACGCCGACATCCCCGGCGAAACCCCGCCGACAGGCTGAACGCCGGCAGACATTTCACCCAAAGCGCTGGCTCCGCGGGTAGGATTCGAACCTACGACCAGCCGGTTAACAGCCGGCTGCTCTACCACTGAGCTACCGCGGA
>CAXTHH010000019.1:0-36417 GCA_964244065.1 uncultured Caulobacteraceae bacterium
GACAAGGATTACATCGTCAAGGGCGGCGAGGTGATCCTGATCGACGAGTTCACCGGCCGCATGATGCAGGGCCGCCGCCTCTCCGAAGGCCTGCACCAGGCCATCGAGGCCAAGGAGGGCGCGGAGATCCAGCCGGAGAACCAGACGCTCGCCTCCGTCACCATCCAGAACTACTTCCGGCTATACAAGAAACTGTCCGGCATGACTGGTACAGCGGCCACCGAGGCTTCCGAATTCGGCGACATCTACAAGATGGACGTGTCGGAGATCCCGACCAACCGGCCTATCAAGCGGATCGACGACGACGACGAGGTCTATCGCACCGAGGACGAGAAGAATCGCGCGATCCTCAAGCAGATCGCCGATTGTCACCTGCGCCGCCAGCCGATCCTGGTGGGCACGGTCTCCATCGAGAAGTCGGAGATCCTGTCCGAGCTGCTCAACACCTATGCGTACGAGCACGGCGGCCAGCACCACGTCGGCATCCCGCACAGCGTGCTGAACGCCCGCTTCCACGAGCAGGAGGCCTACATCGTCGCGGACGCCGGCGTGCCCGGCGCGGTGACCATCGCCACCAACATGGCCGGCCGCGGCACCGACATCCAGCTCGGCGGCAACCTGGAGATGCGCCTGGAGCGCTGGCGCGACGAGCAGCGGGGCCTGGGCGTCGAGGTCACGCCCGAGCTCGAGCGCGCCTACGAGGCCGAGGTGAAGGCCGAGATCGAGGTCGGCAAGCAGGAGGCCCTCGCCGCCGGCGGCCTGTTCGTGCTCGGCACCGAACGCCACGAGAGCCGGCGGATCGACAACCAGCTTCGCGGTCGCACCGGCCGCCAGGGCGACCCCGGCCGCAGCAAGTTCTTCCTGTCCACGCAGGATGACCTGCTGCGCATCTTCGCCGGCGAGCGCATGGACATGATCATGCGCAGCTTCGGCCTGGAGGAAGGCGAGGCGATCACGCACCGTTGGCTGAACAGCGCCATCGCCACCGCGCAGAAGAAGGTCGAGCAGCGGAACTACGAGATCCGCAAGAACCTGCTGAAGTACGACGATGTCGTGAACGACCAGCGCAAGGCCGTGTTCGAGCAGCGCCAGGAGTTCATGGAGGCCACCGACCTCTCCGAGATCGTGGAGGAGTTCCGGCGCGACACGGTGGGCGACCTCGTCACCCGCTTCCTGCCGCCCAAGCAGTACGCCGAGAACTGGGACGTGGACGGCCTGGAGGAGCGCTGCGAGGCGCTGTTCGGCCTCAAGCCGCCGCTGCGCGAGTGGACCGCCCAGGAAGGCGTCACCCCCGAGGACGTGCAAGCCAAGCTGACCGAGCAGGTGGAGGCCCGCGCCGCCGACCGCCTGGCGCAGGTCGGCCCCGAGACCATGCGCGACCTGGAGAAGAACTTCCTCCTCCAGATGATCGACCTGCAGTGGCGCGAGCACCTGCAGCAGCTGGACCACCTGCGCCAGGTGATCGGGCTGCGCGGCTACGGCCAGCGCGATCCGCTCAACGAGTACAAGACCGAGGCCTTCTCGCTGTTCGAGAAGCTCTTGGTCGACCTGCGCCAGCAGACCACCCGCTGGATCATGACCGTGGAGTTCCAGTTCGAGCCGCCCGAGGCGCCCGGCGGCGACATGTTCCAGCCCTTCCCGCTGGACCTGAACGAGATCCACCTCGATCCTGTCACCGGCGAGAACGAGCGCGCTCAGGGTTGGGGCCAGGGCGCCTATGGCGACATGAACGCCGGCCTGCGCGAGGCCATGCCCGTCTCCGCCCTGCCCGGCGACTGGGAGCGGACGGGCCGCAACGCGCCCTGCCCCTGCGGCTCGGGCAAGAAGTTCAAGCACTGCCACGGCGCGCTGGTCTGACGGCGCCGAGCACGACAAAGGACGACAAGGCCCGAGCGCCGAGCGTGACAAGCGCACCAGCAGGGCGACTCAGCGGGCCCGCCGCACAGTCGCCCCCCGCTCGACCGTCGCGCTGAAGACGCCGGGCGCCCGCCCCGGCGCCGTCCGCGAGGTCCGCTCTCCGGCGTCATGGGAGCCGTTCCCGACCCAAGGGAGACCTAACCGCCACACCCTGCGAGGTCGAAGAACTGCTTCGGCGCGCCGTCGCGAGGCTCCAGCATGATCGGCTGATACCAGAGCACCTCGCCGAGGTTGGGCAGAAGTATGTGAGCGGGCGCTCGCTCACTGCGACGTGGCGCTGAGGTCAGGACCTTGTAGCTTGTATCTGTGGCGAGGTAGTCGGTGTCATCGATGGGTCGGGGACCCCCGTCGGCAGAGGGCGGCGACCAGCCTGGACTCCTTAAGTCTCGGTGCTATCGAGAGGCTGCTCAACAAAGCCTGATCGAGCGCCGCTCCTCGTGGGAGGGCGGCTAGCGGCTCTGAAGGTGGCTTCCGCTTTCGACCCATGTCGGACTCAAATTGAAGGCGCGTTGTGGTTGTATAGCGGTGATCGTCGTAGTGAGCGCACATGGTCATTGTAACGCTGGTGTTCAGCCTGATCGCCCATCTGAGTAGCCCGGAGCCCTCACCCGCTCCGGTCTCAGCTTGGGGTGCGCGCCCTGGCTTCTACGTCGGCGACCGAGGCGGAGCGCTGGCCTTTGATATCAGCAGGGGCTGGCTGTTCTCGACTGGCAACCAGTGGGAGATAACTGACTGTTCCGACGCGTCCACTCTTTGCATGAATGGTGATCTGTTTCGGCTCGCGCTGCCTCGAAAGTGTCAGGACCGCAGGAGCATGAAGGAGGTCCCTTCTGGCATGATCCGAATCTTCACGCGACGTTCTAAGATCAACCCGATGGCGGACATTGACGTCTTAGTGTCTCAGCGCACTCCGAGGTGGGCGTTCGTGATCGGCCCCAACGGGAGTGTTCTCACGATCATCCAGGCAAACGCGGACCTAACGCAGCTTAGGCCGCCGGAGGAAGTCCTCCATCGGGATGGAGGGGATGCAAAGATACTTGAATTCTATAGCGCCGTCGGCTCATTCCACATGGGTCAGTGTGACTTCTGACATGCGGGCGCAGTCTGGGTCATCGCACAGCGCAACACCTTCCTTGGCGGACATTCAGGAGCCGTCGCTGGTGCTGTCTGGAGAACAGCCAAGGGGTGCGGGTCTTTAGGCCGCTACCCACCCACCACGGACGCTCGGCGGGTCCGCTCGGCACGATTGTGCTTGCTCTTATCCCCGCCCGCCCAGGCGGGCGCATGATCGTGGGATGATCGATGTCTCCGAAGCCGCCGCCCCGCCGCGCCGCCGCGTCATGGCCGGGCCCCGACATGGGCCGGCGTGCGGGAGCTGTACCTCTCCGGGCTGACCGCGGCGGAGGTGTCGGCGCGGATGGGCGTCAGCGTGTCCGCCATCCGCCAGCGGATCAGGCGGGAGGGATGGAGCAAGACGGCGCTCGCCGACGGGCGGCTCGGCGGCGGCGCCGGCGGGGGCGTCGTCGCCGCCCGCGGCTCTCGGGCCGGCGGAGGAGGACGGGCCCGCGCCTGACACGGCGGCGCTGGCCCATGCGGTCGGACGGCGCGCCGCGCGGGCGTTGGCGGAGGGGCGGATCGCCGAGGCGGCGGCCCTCGCGCGCACGGGCGAGCAGGTGCTGACGTTCCTGAACCGCCTGCCGGAACCCGAGGAAGATCCCGACGACGTGCAGGCGGAGCGGGAGGAATGGGTGAAGGCGGTGTGGAGCACCGCCGTGCGCCTGGCGGAAGAGCTGCTGAAGGACGGGCACGTGCCCGCCGTGCACACCCGCGCCGCCTTCCGCTGGCGCGCCGACAACCTGGGCCCGGCGGTGGCGGCGGCGGACCGGGCCCGCGCGCAGGCGGGCGGCTGGGCCGCCGGCGTCTACGACGAGCATGGCGTGCTGCGGGCGCCGCAGACCTTCGCCGCGTTCTGCGCCGGTTTCCGCTCCTGAGCCCAGCGCGGCGTCGCGGCCGCCGCAGAGCGGCCGGCCGCCGTTTCCACGCTGCGCGGCGACCCCTATCTGAGCGACCCGCATGACCGACGCGCCTTCGCCTTCCAAGCCCCTGTCCAACGGACAGGTGCTGCGCTTCATCGCCGCGCGCTGGGCGAGCCGCCCCGCGGGGCTGGCCGGTCAGGTGGGGCTGATGCTGCTGGCGACCGGCTGCGACCTCCTCGTCCCCTGGGCGGCGGGGCGGCTGGTGGACGCGGTCGCCCGGCCGGGCGCGCGGGAGGCGGGCACGGCCTGGGCGGCCTGGGCCGGGCTGGTGGCGATCTACGCCGGCTACTACGCCCTGCGCACGGGCGCCTTCCGCGTGATGAACCGCTTCGCCGCCGCCAACACGGCGGAGGTGATCCGCGCCGCCTTCGCCCAGGTGCAGCGCTTCTCGGCCGAGTGGCACGCCGACAGCTTCGCGGGCGCGACCGTGCGCAAGGTCAGCCGCGCGGGCCAGGGCTATGACGAGGTGAGCGACGCCATCCTGATCATGCTCGGCCCCACCGTGCTGGTGCTGGCGGGGCTGACGCTGCAGATCGGCCTGCGGTCGCCCTGGGCCGGGGCGGGCGTGGCGGTGGTGATCGGCGGCTATGCGGGGCTGAACCTGCTGCTGACCGCGCGCTACGTGCGCCCGGCCAACCTGCGCTCCACGGCGCTGGACACCGAGCTGGGCGCCGCCCTCTCCGACGCGATCGGGGCCAACGCGGCGGTGCGCAGCTTCGGCGCGGAAGCCCGGGAGGACGCGCGCCTGACCGCCACGGCGCACGCCTGGCGCGACGCCCAGACGCGCACGTGGGACCGCTTCAACGTGCTGGGCATGATCCAGAGCGGGTTGCTCCTGCTGCTGCTCTCCGGCCTGACGGGGGCGATGCTGTGGGCCTGGAGCCGCGGTCGCGCCAGCGCCGGGGACGTCGCCTTCGCCGTCTCCGCCTTCCAGCTCCTGGCCGGCTACCTGCGCACGCTGCCCGAGACGGTGCGCAACCTGCAGAAGGGCCTGGACGACGCCATGGACGCGGCCGTCTTCGCCCGCACCGCGCCGCAGGTGGCGGACCGGCCGGGCGCCCTGCCCCTGCGGCTGGACGCCCGCCCGCCCGGCGAGATCCGCTTCGAGGACGTGACCTTCGCCTACCCCAACGCCGCCGGGCCGATCTACGAACGCTTCAGCCTGCGCATCCGCCCCGGCGAGCGGGTGGCGCTGGTGGGGCCGACGGGCTCTGGCAAGTCCACCTTCGTCAAGCTGCTGCAGCGCTTCCACGACCTGGGCGAAGGCCGCATCCTCGTGGACGGCCAGGACGTGGCGGGCGTGACGCAGGGGAGCCTGCGCCGCGCCATCGCCCTGGTGCCGCAGGACCCCGCCCTGTTCCACCGCACGGTGGCCGAGAACATCGGCTACGGCCGGCCGGACGCCACGCGCGAGGAGATCGTGCTCGCCGCCCGCCGGGCCCGGGCGCACGACTTCATCATGCGCCTGCCGAACGGCTACGACACCCTGGTCGGCGAGCGCGGCGTCAAGCTCTCCGGCGGCGAGCGCCAGCGCGTGGCCATCGCCCGCGCCTTCCTGGTGGACGCGCCGATCCTCGTGTTCGACGAGGCCACCTCCTCGCTGGACGTGGAGACCGAGCGGCAGGTGCAGCAGGCGTCCGAGGCGCTGATGAGCGGGCGCACCACGCTGGTGATCGCGCACCGCCTGTCCACCATCCGCGACGCCGACCGCATCCTCGTGTTCCAGGACGGACGCGTGGTGGAGGAGGGCGCGCACGGAGAGCTCCTGGCCCGCGGCGGCGCCTACGCGCGCCTGAACGCCGCCGCCGAGGCCTCCTGAACGGCGATCACGTCGCGCTGCCCGCCCGCTTGTGTGCGGCGCAGCAACGACCTACCGTCGCCGCATATGAAGCGCCCCGGCACGTGGGCGCGCAGGGTGTTCCCGAGAGCTGTCGCACATGGCTGAGATCCGAACCGTCGGCGTGATCGGCGCCGGGCAGATGGGGGCGGGCATCGCGCACGTCTGCGCGCTGGCCGGCTACGACGTGCTCTGGAACGACGTCTCGGCCGAGCGGGTGGCGGCGGGCCAGGAGCTGGTCGAGAAGAACCTCTCCCGCCAGGTCGCCCGCGGGATGGTGACCATGGAGCAGATGCAGTCGGCCATGCCGCGCATCCGCCCGGGCCTCGACGCCGCCGAGATCGGCGGGACGGACCTGGTGATCGAGGCCGCCACCGAAAACGAGGAGGTCAAGAAGGCGATCTTCAAAACGCTGGCGGGCCACCTGGCCGAGAACACGCTCCTGGCGTCCAACACCTCCTCGATCTCGATCACCCGGCTGGCGGCCAGCACCGACCGGCCGGAGAAGTTCATCGGCCTGCACTTCATGAACCCGGTGCCGCTGATGAAGCTGGTGGAGATCATCCGCGGCATCGCCACCGACGCGCCCACCTACGAGGCCGCCGCCACCTTCGCGCAGAGCCTCGGCAAGACCACCGCCAACGCCGAGGACTTCCCCGCCTTCATCGTCAACCGCGTGCTGGTGCCGATGATCAACGAGGCGGTCTACACCCTGTACGAGGGCGTCGGCACGGTGGAGGCCATCGACACCTCCATGAAGCTGGGCGCCAACCACCCGATGGGGCCGCTGGAGCTGGGCGACTTCATCGGCCTGGACACCGTGCTGGCCATCATGAACGTGCTCCACGACGGCCTGGCCGACAGCAAGTACCGCCCCTGCCCGCTCCTGGTGAAGTACGTCGAGGCCGGCTGGCTGGGCCGCAAGACCGGCCGCGGCTTCTACGACTACCGCGGCGAGACGCCCGTCCCCACCCGCTGAGGGTCAGCCGCGGGGCAAGTCGCGGCCGTACGCTTCAGATCCGGCGCGGAGCATGGCCGGGAGGAACTGGCGGGGATCGCCGGAGAGGCCCGAGCTCTTCAGGCGGGTCACCCACACCACCGCGTCGCCCGTGGGCCGGGGCGTGCGGGCGGACCAGGCGACCACCGTGGCCGTCCGGGCGTAGTTGTCGTTCACCGTACTGGTCGGCACGATGTTCTGGCCCGCATGGTTGCCGTTGGCGAACACGCCGAACATGCGCCGCACGTCGGCGACGTAGCTGACCAGCAGCGCCGGCCGGGCGTCACGCGCCACCACCGTGAGCCCCGCCGCCCGCAGGCCCTCGGCCAGCGCCCGGTCGGTCTCGTCCGAGCCGGACTCGGGCCGGACCACCGCGACTGTGGGGTCCGCCGGAACGGGGGCGAAGACGCGGGCCGAGGAGACGGCCACCGGCGCGGCGGCCGCGGCGGGCCCCGCCGCGGCGGCGAGCACGGCCAGAGCGCAGAGAAGCTGTCGCATGCGGACCTCCCGGGAGCTGACCGAAGGCTGCGCTCGTCGCTCCGTTCCGTCAACGGGACGCGACGGTGCGCTTTCGTCGTGATCTTCGCCGTCCCGTCGCGTCCCCCACGCCTTCCGTCTCCGCGGCGTGGAAGCCCCGGGCCCGGCGCCGTTCAAGGCGCGGGCCGGGCGGGATGGCCCGACCGGCGGGGCGTTTCGCCCGGCGGGAGCGCCTCCCATGAAGTACTCGTCGCTCGTCCTCTCCCTGGGCCTCCTGGTGCTGTCCTGCGCAATCAGCGTCGCCGGCGGGCAGAAGGTCACCTTCACCAGCCTGCCGGCCGCGACCTCCACGCGCTGAGGGCCGCGCGTCAGTCCGCCCCGGCGGCCTCCACGTCGTCCAGCAGGGTGCGAAGGCTGTCCGGGGTGAAGGGCTTCTCCATGAAGGGCCGCCCCTCCCGCGCCAGGAAGCGCACGGCGGTGGAGCCCAGGGTGTCGCCGGTGGAAAAGGCCACCCGGCCCGCCAGCTCCGGCCGCTCCGCCTTGATCCAGGCGAACAGCGCGGGGCCGTCCACGTCGGGCATGCGCAGGTCGGACAGGATCAGGTCGAAGTCGCCGCCGACGGCGAGCCGCGCCTTGGCCTGGCCGCCGCCGAACGCGGTCTCGCAGGCGTAGCCCTCCAGCTCCAGGAACTCGGCCAGGGCGCGGGCGATCTGCGGCTCGTCGTCGATCACCAGCGCGGTGCGCGTCGCCGCCGTGGCCGGGGCGACCGTCGCGGCCGGCGCCAGGATCGGCTCGGCGGCGGCCGAGATGGGCAGCACCACGCGCAGGGTAGCGCCCCCGCCGGGCGTCTCGGCCAGCTCCAGCCGCCCGCCGTGCGCCTCCACCAGCCCCAGGCTGAAGCTGAGGCCCACGCCCGTGCCCACGTCCTGCGGCTTGGTGGTGAAGAAGGGCTCGAAGATGCGCCGCCGCAGCTCCTCGGGCACGCCCGGGCCGTTGTCGGCGATCTCCAGCACCAGGAAGCCGCCCTCGGCCGCGGCGGCGGTGCGCACGGTCAGCCGTCGCTCGCCAGGCTGCTCGGCCAGGGCGTGCTGGGCGTTGATCACGAGGTTGATCACCACCTGGTGCAGCTGGTCGGCGTCGGCGGAGATGGCCGGCAGGCCGGGCGCCTGCTCGCGCACGATCTGCACGCCCGAGGTGCGCAGGCCGTAGGCGGTGAGCTCCAGCGCCGCGTCCACCACGCCGTTCAGGTCGACGCGCCGCCGCTCGGGCGCGCGCTGGCGGGCCATGGCCAGGAAGGTCTGCACGATGCGGGCGCAGCGCTCGGCGGCGGCGCGGATGTGGCGCGCGCGCTCGGCCAAGGGCCCGCCCTCTCCCTGCCGCTCCATCATGGTCGCCTGGGCGACGACGATGGAGAGCGGGTTGTTCAGCTCGTGGCTGACGCCCGCCAGCAGCGACCCGAGCGCGGAGAGCTTCTCCGACTGGTACAGCTGCTCGCGCGAGCGCTCGAGCTCGGCTTCCGCCGTCTTCTGCGCGGAGAGGTTCACGTTGATGCCCGCCACCTGGCGCGGCGCGCCCTCGGCGGTGGTGACGGGGAAGCGCGTGATCAGCGACCAGTCGTAGCTGCCGGTCTGGCCGTAGCCCAGCTTGCGCTCGCTAATGTGCGTCGCGCCCGTCTCCATCACCCAGCGATCGTGCTGGGTGACCTCCACCGCGTAGTCATGGTCCACGACGTCGTAGGCGGTGCGGCCGACGATCTCGGACTCCGGCTTGCCCAGGAGCTTGCACATCTCCGGGTTCACCAGGGCGTAGCGGCCCTGCAGGTCCTTCACGTAGATGCCCACCGGGGCGTGGGTCATGATGGAGGTGAGCAGCGCCTCCGTCTGGCGTTGCGCGCCCTCGGCGCGGGCGCGCTCCACCGTGGCCCAGGTGCGCTCCGCCACCTCCGTGGCCACCTGGATCTCCGCCTGGGTCCAGTCCCGCGGCTCGGAGTGGCTGGCGAAGAACACGGCGCGGAGCACGCCGTTGAGGGCCAGCGGCAGCGAGATGGTGGCCCGCACCCGCGAGGCCTCGTACATGCCGCGCACCGGGTCGTCTCCGACCTCCGCGAGCGTGTCGCCGAGGATGGCGGGCTCGCCGTCGGCGAAGCGCTGCAGCAGCCTAGACCGGCCCCAGTCGGCGAAGCGCACCACCCCGCCGACGGTGGACGGCAGGACGCCGTTGGCGGCCTCGTGGACGACGGTGACCACCTGGCCGGAGTCGTCGGCCTCGGCGAAGGCGACGGTGTCCACGTCCAGATGGCGGCGCAGCGCCTCCGACGCGCAGTTCAGCACGGAGGCGGGGTCGGACAGGCGGCGCAGCCTGTCGCCGAGCTCCAGCAGGAAGGCCTGGTTGTTCTCCCGGGCGCGCTGCTCGTGGATGTTGCGGATCAGGCCCGCCCAGCGGAGCACCGTCCCGTGCTCGTCCTTCACCGGGCTGGCGTGCGCCTTGAACAGCCGGAACGCCCCGTCGAGGCACTTCATCCGGAACTCGACGAAGATCGGCTCGCCCGCCGACGCCGCGTGCTCCCACGCCTCCATCACCCAGCCCGCGTCGTCCGGATGCGCCATGTCGGGGATGTTGGACATGCCGCGCCCCGGCCCGAAGTAGTCCTCATAGCGGCGGTTCCACCACAGGGGCGCGCCGTCGGCGGCGACCACGAAGGCGATGTCCGGCAGGCTTTCGGCGAAGGTGCGGAACTGCGCCTCGCTCTCCCGCGAGGCGGCCTCGGCGCGGGCCCGCCACAGCGCTTCCCAGGTGCGCTCGCCCACCTCCTCGACCAGCTCGACCTCCTCGGGCGTCCAGGCGCGGCGGCGGCGGTCGTAGACGCTGAACAGGCCGTGCAGCCTGCCCTCCTTCACCAGGGGCGCGGTGACGAAGGCGGTGGCACCCATCGCCTCGTGCAGCCTGCGGAAGTTCTCCGTCACGCCCTCCAGCTCGGCCTGATCGGGGCACGCCAGGGTGCGACCGTGCCGGTAGCCGACGATCACCCAGTTGTCCTCGGTGGGCTTGAGCTGGCGCTCGGCCATGCTGTCCAGCCCCGGCGCCGCCCAGTCGCACGGCGACATGATCACGCCGGTGGCCGGGTCGATCTCGCCGTACACGACCCGGTCCACCCCGAGGTGCAGGCCGAGGCGCTCGCTGGTGGTCCTGAGGATGACGAGCGGATCGCTCTCCCGGCGGAGCGCTTCGGACAGCTCGAGCTTGAAGCGCTGGACGGCCTCCCGCGCCTGCTGCTCGGACAGGTCCGTCAGGATCCCGCACCACCGCACCGCCCGCCCCTCGGCGTCGCGCACGGGCTCGGCCTGGCAGAGGAACGGCCGGAAGGCGCCCTGCGCGTCCTTCGAGCGGATCATCAGCGAGAAGGGCTGGCCGGTGGCGTAGGCGTTCGCCCAGGCGGCCTGGGAGGCCTCGCGGTCGTCGGGGTGAACGGTGAGGCTCTCCCCGATGCGGCCGTCCTCGGCCATGCGCCAGCTGTAGAACTCGCGGTAGCGGCGGTTGGCCCATGTCACGCGCCCGTCGGGGCCCGAGATCCAGCAGAGGTTGGGCAGGTTCTCGGCCAGGCCGCGGAACTGCGCCTCGCTCTCGGCGAGCCGGGCCTCCGCCTCCGCCCGCTCCCAGGCCGCCCAGCTGCGCTCGGCGACCGGCGTCTCGCGCAGCATCACCGTGCGCGCGCCACCCACGAGCGCCGAGGCCCAGATCTCCGCGGGGAAGCGGCGGCCGACGGTCTCGACCTCCGCCTCGAACCGCGCCGCGGCCTCGCCCAGCGCGGCGCAGGGGATCAGCGCGGAGAGCGGCGTGCCGTCCAGCGCCTCGCGCGAGCGGCCGAGCGCGGCGCAGGCCGCCGCGTCGGCGTCGCGCACGCAGCCGGTCGCGTCGACGGACAGGGTGAGCAGGGGCGCGGGCGCGGGCGTCGGGTCAACCACGCCGCGCATCATGGCCGTCCTCCAGCCCGGGAGTCCCGGCCGCGGATCGCCGCAGCCCGCGCGCTCGTCGGCGCAAGCGACGGCTTCGTCGCGCGACGAAGCCTCCGTCGCCCGCCGCGCCGCGTCCGTCTCCCCTCGCTGGAGACGCCCCGGCCGCCGGAGCACAAGGACGACGCCGCTGCTGAACGACGAAACAACGTCGAGAACAGAGGGGCTCTTCGAGAAACGTCTTCAGCAACCTCACAGACCAAACCAAAGGAACCAAACCATGATCCGCAACATCACCAAGATCGCCGCCCTGCTCGCCACCGTCGCCGGCGTCGCCGCGGCCTCGCCGAGCTTCGCCGCCGACACGCGGGACGCGTCGGGCGTGAAGGTCGGCGTGCTCCAGTGCACCGCCGACGGCGGCTGGGGCCTGATCCTCGGCTCCTCGCGCGCCGTGGACTGCACCTTCTCCCCCACCGAGGCGACCACCGAGCACTACAAGGGCTCGCTGACCAAGATCGGCATGGACATCGGCTACAAGGGCCGCGGCGAGATGGTGTGGACGGTGGTCGCGCCGACCGCCTCCATGGCGCCCGGCGCCCTGGCCGGCAGCTATGGCGGCGTGACCGCCGGGGCCACCGCGGGCGTGGGCATCGCCGCGCACGCCATGACCGGCGGCTCGGCAAGCACGTCGCCCTGCAGCCGCTGAGCGTGGAGGGCAACACCGGCCTGAACGCCTCCGCGGGCATCGCCGGCCTGAACCTGACCTACGTCGGCTCCTGAGCGCCGGCATCGTCCTAGGGGCGGCGGCGCACCCCGCCGCCGCCCCGCTCCCCGCCCCCGCAACCCCGCACGGACCTCTCCGCCATGTCGCCCCGACACCTCCGAGACATGCTGCGCGCGAACGGCCTCGAGTCCGGACTGGAGTTCGGGGCGCGGTTCGTCCTGCACGCCTTCCTGAAATTCATGCTGCCGCCGGGCCTCTCGCCCGAGGTGGCCCTGACCTGGGCGCGCCATGTCCTGGACATCGCGCGGGCCCTTCCCCACATCCACGCCGCCCGCGCCAAGGCGCCCGCCTTCGCCTGACGCCGCCGAACACCGGACTTCCCCCATGATCGCCGCCCTGCTCCTCGCGGCCGCCGTCCAGGCGGCGCCCGCCCCCTCCCCCGCCCAGGCCCGCGCCGACCTCGTGGTCGTGGTCCAGGGCGTGAAGGGCGACGCCGGCTGGGTCCGCCTGGACCTCTGCGGGCCCAAGGCCTTCCTGACCGACCGCTGCGCCTTCTCGGCCGAGGCGCGCGCGCAGGCGGGCTCGGTGACCGTGACCCTGCCCGACGTGCCGGAAGGCGAGTACGCCATCCAGGCCTGGCACGACCGCGACGGCGACCGCCGCGTGAGCCGGAACGGGCTGGGCCTGCCCACCGAGGCGCTCGGCTTCTCGCGCTCGCCGCCGCTCGGCCTGCACGGGCCGAGCTTCGCCAAGGCCGCCTTCGCCCACGGGGGCGCGCCGCAGAGCGTCACGGTGCGCCTGCGGGGCCTGCTCTAGGCCGAGGCCGCGGCGAGCTCGCCCAGCAGCTCGCGCAGCGCCGCCGGCTCCGCCGGACCGTCCAGGAACGGGCGCTTGGCGCGCTGGAGGAAGCGGATCGCCGCGGCGCCCATGCCCTCGTGCGCCAGGAAGGCCAGGCGCGGCACCAGGTCCGGGCGCTCCGCCTGCAGCCAGGACAGCAGCGCCGGCCCGTCCATGCCGGCCGCGCCCAGGTCGCCCAGCACCAGGGCCGGATCGCCGGACGTCAGCGCCGCGCGCGCCTCCCCGGCCCCGTGGGCCGCCACGCAGCCGTATCCCTCCTCCGCCAGCAGCGCGGCCAGCCGGCGCGCGGCGGCGGGCTCCAGACCGACCAGCACCGCCATGGGCCCGGCGACCCCGGCGGGAGCGAGGTGATCGGCGGGCGGCCCGACCGGAGCGTCCCCGGGCAGGATCACGCGGAACAGGGCGCCGGCGTCGGACTCGCCGAGCGCCAGCGCGCCGCCGTGCGCCTCCACCAGCCCCTGCACGAAGGAGAGGCCCACGCCGGCCCCCACGCCCTGGGGCTTGGTGGTGAAGAAGGGCTCGAAGATCCGCCGCCGGTGCTCGGGCGGCACGCCGGGGCCCGTGTCGGCCACCTCCAGGATGGCGGCGCCCTCCGGCCCGGACCGCGTGCGCACGACGAGCCGGCGCGGTCCGGCCTGGTCCTGCATGGCCTGCCGGGCGTTGATCAGCAGGTGCAGCAGCACCTGCCGCAGCTGGTCCGCGTCCGCCCGGATGACCGGCAGCTCAGGGTCCAGCTCGCGCACCACGGCCACGCCTGCGGCGCGCAGCTCCGGCTCGGCGAGCTCCAGCGCGCCGGCGGCCACGGCGTTCAGGTCCACCCGAGAGCGGACCACCGCCTTGCGGCGGGCGATGGCCAGGAAGGTCTGCACGATGCGCGCGCAACGGCCGGCGGCGTCGGCGATCATGGCCGCGCGATGCGCCACGTCCGGCCCCTCCGGCCGGCGCTGCAGGAGCGTGGCCTCCGCGGTGATGATGGAGAGGGGGTTGTTCAGTTCGTGGCTGACGCCGGCGAGCATGGAGCCGAGCGCAGCCAGCTTCTCCGCCTCCTGCAGCCGCTCGCGGGAGCGGGCGAGCTCGGCCTCGGCCCGGGCGCGCTCCAGCACCGCCCAGGTGCGGTCGGCCACCTCGCAGGTGAGCCGCACCTCCGCCGGCGTCCACGCCCGGGGCGTCGAGGTCTGGACGGAGAGCACGGCCAGCAGCCGCCCCGCCTTGACCAGCGGGGCGGTGAGCGCGCCCCGCACCGCCACCCGCCTGTACAGGTCCCTCTGCACAGGGCCGGTGCGCGGATCGGACCACATGTCTTCGGAGACGAAGGGCGCGCCGCGCAGGTGGTCGCGGATCACCTCCTCGCCCAGGACGGACATGGGGAAACTCGCCCCGGCGTTGGACGGGGCGCCGTCCGTCCAGTCGTTGTTCACCACCAGCGCCTCGCCCGTGGCGTCGGCCTCGGCGTAGTTGACCCGCGTCGCCTCCAGCCGGCGGCCCAGCCGCGCCGTAGTCTCGGCCAGAATGACGCTCGGGTCGTCGGCGAAGCGGACCGCGTCGCTCCAGGCGAGCAGGAAGGCGTCGTCGCGGGCGCGGGCGTCCGCCTCGCCGGCGTCGGCGCCCAGGCCGGAGGCGGGATGCAGGGCGGCGACGGCGGCCTCTGCGGGGACGCGGACTCGGTTCAAACCTTGGGCTTCCACTGGTCGGACGCCTCCAGCCTCGGCGTCCCGGCTTACCGAAGCGCGTAGCCGCCGGCCGGGGCAGCCGGCCGCGACGGAGGCGACGGAACGCGCGACCAAACCGCGGGCGGCCGCGCCGACACGGCGCCGGGCGACTTCGTCGCGGAGACCGCGGCCTTCGCCGCGGCGAGGATGACGAGGCAGCCGGCGCGCCGCAGGAGGGCGGCGCTGGATCAGGGGAACGGCATGACCGACACGGCGGGCGCGGGGGCGCTGATCGCGGTGGTGGACGACGAGGAGGCGCTGCGCAGCGCCGTCGTCGACTACCTGCGGATGGAGGGTTACGACGCGGTGGGCGCCGACGGCGGCCCGGGGCTGGACGCGATCATCGCCGAGCGGCCGGTCGACCTCGTGATCCTGGACGTCAACATGCCGGGGGAGGACGGCTTCTCCATCGCGCGGCGCCTGCGCCAGGCGGGCACGACCGGCATCATCATGCTGACGGCCAAGTCGGGCCTGGTGGACCGGGTGGTCGGGCTGGAGATCGGCGCCGACGACTACGTGGCCAAGCCGTTCGACCTGCGCGAGCTCCTGGCGCGCATCCGCTCCGTGCTGCGCCGCCTGAACGCGCCGGCGCCCGCGGCCGAGCGCGGGGCGGGCGAGCCGAAGCCCGACTACGTCACCGAGTTCTGGGTGAAGGGCCACGGCGGCACGATCCGCGTGCCGCTGGAGGCGATCGACTGGATCGAAGCCGACAAGGACTACGTCCTGCTCCATGCGCGGGGGAAGAGCCACATCATGCGCATCACGATGGCGGCGCTGGAGCAGCGGCTCGATCCGCAGGAGCTCCTGCGCGTGCACCGCTCGGCCTTCGTGCGGCCTTCCGCCGTGGCGGAGGTCCGGCGCAACGGCCGCACCGTCTCGCTGGCGCTGAAGACCGGGGCGGAGGCGCCCGTGGGGCCGCAATACCTGCAGGCGCTGGAGGCGCGGCTGGGGCTGGGCTGACTTCGACGCGTTTCCGCTGGTTCAGCTACCCCACCTTCCGCTCATCCCGGCGAAAGCCGGGACCCAGTTGCGGGAGCGGAGATGCAGGAATCCGCCATCCTTACGCCGAGCTCGGGACCACCATCGGCGCTGGGTCCCGGCGGTCGCCGGGATGAGCGGAGGGATCGGGCTCAGGCCTCCTGCGCGCCGCGGACCGCTTGCTGGGCCAGCATGGCGCTGACCGCCGCGCCGCCGCCCGCCGGGCCGCCCGTCGCCATCCCGGCGCGCAGCAGGGGCGAGCTGGGCAGGCGCGCGGGCGCAGAGCCCTCCGCGGCCGCGAACGCGCCCACGAGCAGCGTCACCACCGCGAGCGCCAGGGGCGAGAAGCGCCGGGACAGGGGGAGCGTGGGCTTGCGCATGGCGTCCTCCTCAGGCGGCGGGTTGGAAGGCGCGCAGCGAGCGCTGCTGCAGCGGCATGGTCGCGGCCAGGTGGCGGCAGATGGAACGGACGCCGACGGGGTAGGCCGCACCCCCCTCCGCCACGTCGTGCGCCAAGCTGGCGACGCGGGCGAGCGCCTCGTCCAGCTCGCCCACGTGGTCGCGGGCGGCGTCGCGCGCCTCGGTCATCAGGCGGTCGATCAGGGCGCCCAGCGAGGGCGCGGCGGGGGCTTCGGCGAAAGCGGCGAGGGCGGTCATGGCGGTCTCCTTCGGGCGGGCCGGCCTTCGCGGCCGGTGTCGAGGAGCGGCGTAGGCCTGCCGTTCGCACCCGGCGCGCGCCCTGCGACCGGAGCCGCACGGCCGTCGCCGCCCGCGACGAAGCCGCATCTCGCGGCGACGGGCGGGCGCCGGCTCGCCGCGTGACCTCCCGCCGCGCCGCGCCTAAGCTCAGGCCGGCGAACAGCGGGGACGTGCGGGATGAGAAGCGGTGTGACGGCGGTGCTCGCCCTGGTGCTGGCGGGCCAGGCGACGGTTCAGGTCCGGGCGCAGCCCGCCCCCGCCCCGGCTCCCGCCGCCCCGCCGCCCCAGCCCGCGGGCAAGCCGCCGGAGCCGAGCCAGGCGCCCGAGAACCAGGCGATCAACCCCGACCAGCGCGCCGACCAGGCCGCGCCGGTGCGGCCGGTCAAGCCGGCCGACCAGTCCGCCCCGCAGACCGCCCCGCGGCCGGAGGCGCCCGCCGCACCCGACAAGCCGGCCAAGTGGAACGTGAACGCGCCGCCCGGCATGGCCACGCGCGAGGTGCGCATCGCGGTGGACAACGGCACCTGGATGAACGTGGACGTCTCCCGCGACGGCCGCACGATCGCATTCGACCTGTTGGGCGACATCTACGTCATGCCGATCGCGGGCGGGACGCCGCGGCGCATCGCGGAGGGGCTCGCCTACGAGCACCAGCCCCGCTTCAGTCCCGACGGGCGGCGCATCGCCTTCACCAGCGACCGGGGCGGCGGCGACAACATCTGGGTGATGAACGTCGACGGTTCGGACAAGCGGCAGGTGACCAAGGAGGACTTCCGCCTGCTGAACCAGCCGAGCTGGAGCCCGGACGGCCGCTTCATCGTGGCCAAGAAGCACTTCACCACCGGCCGCTCGCTCGGCACCGGCGAGGTGTGGATGTACCACGTCTCCGGCGGCGGCGGCGTGCAGCTGGTCAAGCGCGCCAGCGAGCAGCTGCAGAAGGAGCTGGGCGAGCCCATCTACAGCGCGGATGGCAAGAGCGTGTTCTACACGCGCAACGTCACGCCGGGCCCGATCTTCGAGTACGCGCAGGACAGCAACACCGACCTGTTCGACATCGAGCGCTATGACCTCGACACCGGCGAGGTCTCCACCGCCGCTTCGGGCGTCGGCGGCTCGGTGCGGCCCACGCCCTCGCCAGACGGCAGGCGCCTGGCGTTCGTGCGGCGCGAGCGGGCGCGGTCCAAGCTCTACGTGAAGGACCTCGTCTCCGGCGAGGAGCGCAAGATCTACGACGCGCTCGACCAGGACGTGCAGGAGACCTGGGCGGTCACCGGCGTCTACCCGAACATGGCCTGGACGCCCGACGGGAAGTCGGTGGTGTTCTGGGCAGGAGGCAGGATCCGGCGCGTGGACGCGGCCACGGGCGCCTCGGCGGTGATCCCGTTCCGCATCGACGACACGCGCGTGGTGATCGACGCCACGCACCCGCAGGTGGCGGTCTCCCCCGACCGCTTCACCACCAGCATGCCGCGCTGGGCCGCGGTGTCGCCCGACGGGCGCAGCGTCGTGTTCGAGACGCTGGGCAAGCTCTGGGTCAAGCCGACCGCCGGCGGCGGGGCCGCAAGGCGGCTGACCGCGGCCGACGGGACGGACTTCGAGCTCTACCCTTCCTGGTCGCGCGACGGCCGCTCCATCGTGTTCGTCGGCTGGACGGACGCGGGCCTGGGACGGCTGCGCACGGTGTCGGCCGGCGGCGGCGCGCCGCGGGACGTGACCGACCAGCCCGGCCACTACGCCAATCCGCGCTTCTCGCCGGACGGCAAGACCATCGTGTTCGAGCGCCGGCGCGGCGGGCCGCTGACCTCCTCGCGTTGGTCGCAGGACCCCGGCGTGTACCGGATCGCGACGACGGGCGGCGCCCAGACGCGGCTGGTCAAGTCGGGCTCGGACCCGCAGTTCGGCCCTGCGGGCGACCGCGTGTTCATGCAGGCGAACGCCAGCGGCAAGCTGCAGCTGATCTCCACCGACCTGAACGGTCAGGCCAGGCGCGTCCACGCCACCGGCGAGCTGGTGGCCGACTTCCAGGTCTCGCCGGACGGACGCAACGTCGCCTTCCGGCAGAACTACGAAGCCTTCGTCATGCCGCTGATGCCCGGAACGCAGGACGTGCCGGTGGACATGAAGGGCGGCGCCCTGCCCGTCACCCGCGTGAGCGGCGACGGGGGCGACTTCCTGAACTGGTCGGGCGACGGGCGACGCCTGCACTGGAGCCTCGGCCCCACCCTGTTCACCGCCGACGTGGACGCCGCCTACGCCTCCGCCCCGCCCGCGGAGGGCGCGCCCAAGGACGCGGGCCGCTTCACGCCGCCCAAGACCGGCCTGTCGCTGGCCATGGAGGTCGCGGCGGACAAGCCGACGGGCGTGGTCGCGCTCACCGGCGCGCGGATCCTGACCATGGCGGGCAAGGACGCGGGCGCCATCGACGACGGCGTCGTCGTGATCCGGGGCGACCGGATCGTCGCCGTCGGCCCGCGCGCGCAGGTCGCCATCCCCGCCGGCGCCAAGACCGTGGACCTGGCGGGCAAGACGGTCATGCCCGGGCTGGTGGACGCGCACGCGCACGGCCCGCAGGGCGAGGCGGACCTGGTGCCGCAGCAGAACTGGTCGGCCATGGTGAACCTCGCCTTCGGGACCACCACCATCCACGACCCGTCCTCGCGCGCGGCCACCATCTTCCCGGCTTCGGAGCTGCAGCGGGCGGGCAGGATCCTGGCGCCCCGCATCTTCTCCACCGGCGAGATCATCTACGGGGCCAAGGCGCCCGACGTGTACGCCCAGATCGACAGCCTGGACGACGCGCTGAGCCACGTGCGCCGCCTGAAGGCGCAGGGCGCGCACAGCGTGAAGAACTACAACCAGCCCCGCCGCGAGCAGCGCCAGATGGTCGTGGCCGCCGCCCAGCGCGAGGGCATGGAGGTGGTGCCGGAGGGCGGCTCGCTCTACCAGATGGACGTGACGCTGGTGCAGGACGGCAACTCCACCGTCGAGCACAACATCCCGGTGAACGTCTTCTACGACGACCTGGTGAATTTCTGGGCGCAGACCAAGACCAACTACACGCCAACGCTGGTGGTCACCTACGGCGGCCCGGCGGGCGACCCCTACTGGCGCTCGCACACGGACGTGTGGAAGCATCCGCTGCTGTCGAAGCACGCCCCGCCCGCGCTCCTGGCCGCGCAGAACGCGCGGCGCGAGATCGCGCCGGAGGACGACTACACCGACGGCTGGAGCGCGCGCGAGGCCAAGAAGCTGGCCGACCGCGGCGTGCAGGTCTCCATCGGCGCCCACGGCCAGCAGGCCGGCCTCGGCCCGCACTGGGAGATGTGGTCGTTCGTGAAGGGCGGCTGGTCCCCGACCGAGGCGCTGCGCGCGGCCACCATCATGCCCGCCACCTCGCTGGGCTACGCCCGCGACGTGGGCTCGCTGGAGGTGGGCAAGCTCGCGGACCTGATCGTGCTCGACGCCGATCCCACGAAGGACATCCGCAACACCGAGAAGATCAGCCGGGTGATGCTGGGCGGGCGGCTCTACGACTCCGCCACGCTGAACGAGGTCGTGACCGGCTCGCGCAAGCGCCAGCCCTACTGGTGGGAGGGCGCGCCCGGCGGCTTCGGAGGCGCGGCCGCCGCCGCAGCCGCCACGCACGACGCGGATGACGGCTGAGGAGGTTCCCGCGTTGACGCGGGCCAGGCGAGCCGGTGAAGCTGACGCCCTCAGCCGACAGGAACCGCCCCGCATGACCCCGCGCCGCCTCCTCGCCCCCGTCCTCCTCGCCCTCTGCGGCGCGGGCTCGGCCGCCGCCCAGCCCGCGCCGTCCGCCCGGGCGCAGGCGTGGTGGGCGGACATCGCGGCCATCGCCGACGACAGCACGGAGGGGCGGCAGACCGGCTCGCCCGGCTACCTCCGCGCCGCGGAGTACGTGGAGGGGCGCTTCAAGGCGCTGGGCCTCGCGCCCGCGGGGTCGAACGGCTACCGCCAGCCGGTCGCCTTCCAGAGCCAGACGGTGGACCAGGCCGCCTCCACCGCCGCGCTGGGCGGCGCGCCCGTGAAGGTGGGCGACGAGATGCTGATCGGCGCCGGCGGCGGACCGCGGCCGGAGAAGGTGAGCGCCGAGCTGGTGTTCATCGGCTACGGCCTGCACCTGCCCGAGCAGGGCTGGGACGACTTCGCGGGCGTCGACCTGAAGGGCAAGATCGCGGTCGTGGTCTCCGGCGGCCCGGCCAACATCCCCGGCCCGGTGAAGAGCTCCAACCGGAACGAGCGCAACAGGCTCCTGGGCGAGCGGGGGGCGGTGGGCGTGATCGCGCTGACCACGCCCAAGCAGGTCGAGATCCCCTGGGCGCGCAGCAAGCTGCTGAGCGGCCAGGCCGGCATGTACCTGGCGGACGCCACCCTGCGGGACGCGCCGGACGGATTCCTCAGCGCCAGCTTCGACCCGGAACGCTCGCAGCGGCTGTTCGAGGGCTCCGGCCACAGCTGGGCGGAGATCGCGGCGGCGGCCGACGCCTCCGGCCCCGTGCCGCGCTTCGCGCTCAAGCCGCGGCTGACGGCCACGGTGGCGGCCAGCCGCGCGCCCGCGACCTCGCCCAACCTGGTGGCGCGTCTTGAGGGCTCCGACCCCAAGCTCAAGGCCGAGCACGTGGTGCTGTCCGCGCACCTGGACCACCTGGGCGTCGGCGCGGCCATCAACGGCGACCGCATCTACAACGGCGCCATGGACGACGCCTCGGGCGTGGCCAGCGTGCTGGACATCGCGGGGCGGCTGAAGGCGGGGCCCCGGCCGAAGCGCTCCATCCTGTTCGTGATCGTCACGGCCGAGGAGAAGGGGCTCCTCGGCTCCTACTACTTCGCCAAGCGGCCCACCGTGCCCAAGGCGTCGGTCGTGGCCGACCTCAACTTCGACATGCCCCTGCCCTTCTGGCCGCTGAAGACGGTGCTGGTGCAGGGCGAGGCCGAGTCCACGCTCGGCGACCACGCCCGGGCGGTGGCGGCCGCGCAGGGGCTGGCGCTGACGCCCGACCCGCTGCCGGAGCGCAACAGCTTCGTGCGCACCGACCAGTTCAGCTTCGTGAAGGCGGGCGTGCCGGCCCTGGCCTTCAAGTTCGGCTTCCCGAAGGGCACGCCCGCGTTCGACATCGAGCACGACTGGCGCGCCAACCGCTACCACGCGCCCAGCGACGACCTGCAGCAGCCCGGCGTGCTGAAGGAGGAGGCGGTGAAGCTGGACGACTACGTGGCCGGCATCGCCCGCCGCGTGGCCGACGCGCCGGGGCGGCCGACCTGGCTGGCGACCAGCGTGTTCCGACGCTACGCGGAGTAGCCTCCACTCCGCTCATCCCGGCGTAGGCCGGGACCCAGTTCCGGAAGCGAGGATGCGGGTATCGTCATCCCAATGCCGAGCTCGGGACCACGGGCGGACCTGGGTCCCGGCCTCCGCCGGGATGAGCGGAGAAATCAGCCGGCGAAAAAGGCGCGCAGGCCCTCGATCACCTGCGCGTTCTGCTCGGGCAGGCCGACGGTGATGCGCAGGCTGTCGTTCAGGCCGTAGTTGGCGAGGCCGCGGACCAGCACGCCGCGCGCGGCGAGGAAAGCCTCCGCCTCCCCCGCCGTGCGGCCGGGCTCCTCGGGCAAGCGCACCAGCACGAAGTTGCCCTGGCCGGGGTAGGTCTCCAGCGTGTTGCTGAGCGACCGCAAGGCCGCCTCCAGCTTCGGCCGCTCCTCGCGCACCAGCGCGGCCGAGCGCGCCACGAAGGCGTCGTCGGCCAGGGCCGCGCCCAGCGCCTCCTGCGCCGGCAGGTTGACGTTGAACGGCGCGCGGATGCGGTCCATGGCCGAGATCACCGGCTCGGGCGCATAGCCCCAGCCGACGCGCAGGCCCGCCAGGCCATGGATCTTGGAGAAGGTGCGCGTGGCGATGATGTTCGGCGCGCCGCGCGCCAGCTCCAGCCCGTCGGTGTAGTCGGGCTCGTCGACGAACTCGGCGTAGGCGCCGTCGAGCACCAGGATGCACTCGGGCGGCAGGCCGCGGTGAAGCCGCTCCACCTCGCGCCGGCCGATCCAGGCGCCGGTGGGGTTGCCGGGGTTGTCCAGGAAGACGATGCGCGTGCGGTCGTCCACGCAGCGGAGCATGGCGTCCACGTCGATCCGCCGGCCCGGCTGCTCGGCGAAGCGCACCTGTCCCTGCGCGGCGCGGATGGCGATGCGGTAGGCGAAGAAGCCCCACTGGTTCTGCACGGCGTTGTCGCTGGGCTCCAGGAAGGTCTGGGCCAGCAGGGTGAACACCTCGTCCGAGCCGCAGCCGAAGATCAGCCGCTCCGGCTCCAGGCCGAACTTCTCGGCCACAGCGGCGCGCAGGCCGTTGGAGCGCCCGTCGGGGTACATGTTCAGCCGGGCGGCGGCGGCCAGGTAGGCCTGCGTGGCGGCCGGCGAGCAGCCGAGCACGTTCTCGTTGGCGGAGAGCTTGAGCGGGTTGGCGTGCCCCTCCGCCTGGGCCTTGCCGGCCACGTAGGGCGCGATCTCCAGGATGCCCGCCTTGGGGCGGGGCGCCCGGTCTTCGACCAGAAGGGGGCGCTCGGGGGCGAGTCGGGTCATGTCGGCCTAGGTGATCGGGCCGGGGGCCGCGCCGATCACGCCGGTGAGCCGTCCGGGGGCGCGGGCGAGCCGCGGGTCGTCGGCCTGCACATAGCCCGCCAGCTTCCACAGCATCAACCCGCCCGCCTCGGCGGCCAGGTCGGCGGCGAAGCCGGCCTCGCCCAGCCGCGCCTCCACCCGGTCGGGCGGGCCGGCGGCGTCGGTGACCCAGAAGGTGCGGTCGTCGCCCGTGGCGTCGGTCGGCCCGGCGGCGACGGCCAGCGCCAGCGGCGGGCCGGGCGCGAGCTCCGGCCAGCTGGCGGCGAACACGCGCACCTGCGGGCGGGCGAGGAGGCGGCCCCACCAGGCGCCCTCCAGCGCCAGCATCGAGACCACGCCGGGCGCGTGCGCGGCCTCGATCGCCTGCTCGGGCGTGCGGGTGGGCGCCATGCGCGGGGCCGCGCCGAAGCGGCGGCGGGCCAGCGCGGCGGCGACCTCCGGCCGGGCGCCGCCCCACACGGCCAGGCGTAGCACCCCCGCCCGGTCGAGCCGCGCCGCCTCCAGCTCGCGCCACACGGCCGCCACCGTGCGGGCCGGCAGCGCGCCGCGTTGCGCGACGAGCCGCTGCAGCTCGCGGCCGCGATGCACCGGGTCGAGCGCCGCGGGCGCGTCAGGGCGGACGCCGTCGGCGACGGCGGCCTCCAGCGCCGCCAGGAGGGCGGCGGCGCGGCCCGGGTCGTAGCCGGGCAGGTCGGGATCGTCGTCCTCCACCTCAGCCGACCTTGGGCGAGGGACCGACCGGAACGGGGCCGAGGCGCACCTGGCCGCCCTCCAGCATGAGGTCGAAGCTGGCGCTCTGGGCGTCACGCCTGCCCGCGTCGAGCGCCTGCACCTCGATCCGCTGGGCGCCGGGCGGGCCGGAGATCACCTGCGGCGCCTGGCGCAGCCGCAGAGGCACGGCGCCGGCCAGCGTGCCGTCCGGCCCGACCGCCACGGCCCCGCCCCGGGCCCAGAGCTCGGTCGGGCCGCCCTTCACCTCGACGCGCTCCAGGGCCAGGGCGCCGCCTGCGTCGCGCCAGCGCCGAACGGCCGCGCCCCAGTCGGCGCCGGAGAAGGCGGCCAGCCGTGTCAGGCGGGCGGTGAGCACGCCGTCGACGTCCGCCTCCGGCGCGAGATTCCAGGCGAGGGAGCCGGGAGTGGCGCGCGCCTTGTCCACGTCCAGCCGCACCGCCCCGTCGCCCGCGCCGCCCTCGGCGGGCTTCAGGTAGAGCGCCAGCCGGTCGGCGCCGGCGAGCGAGAAGGGCCGCGCACCCTCGGGCGTGGTGAAGCGCACTTCCTCGCCGGAGAGCACCACGCGCCAGGGCCGGGCCCGCACCCCGGAGACGCTGGCGCGCAGCGCGGCGCCGCTCACGCGGACCGGCCCGCCCTCCGGCCGCACGACGGTCAGCCCGCCCGGCGCGAGCAGCACCCAGTGCAGCGGGTTGTAGGTGAAGGCCTGCGCCTCGAGCGCGGGCGCCTCCAGCGCCCAGCCGGAGCGCATGGCCAGCCGCGTCGGCCCGGTGCGCACGCGCAGGCGGAACGGGAAGCCGTCGATGCGGCGGTCGGGCAGGCTCAGGCTGACCCCGGCGGCGCGGGCGGAGGCCTCCGCCGCGTCCAGCCCCGCCGCCACCCGGCCGCGGAGCACGATCCAGGCGGCGCACAGGGCGAGGAGGGCGAGCGCGACGACGGCGAAGGGCAGGACGAGCCAGCGGCGGCGGGCGCGGCGTGGGGCTGGAAAAGACTGTCGGGAGGTCACGGAAGCTCAACAGCGGAGGAAAGCGGCGCGAAGGGGGCGGCAGCCGTCCCCACGCTCATACCGAACTGCGGAGCTTGCCGAGCGGCGGCGGCGCCTCTCATCCGTTCATCCCCGAGAAGGCGGGGATCTCTGTCCGCATGCGCGCGACCCGCGTGCATCATAGGCCCGAGGTCCCCGCTTCCGCGGGGAGAGCGGAGAGGGGCGCGAGAGACGCACGCCCTCACTCCGCCAGCAGCCGCGCGCTCGCCGCCTCGATCCGGTCCTCCAGCACCGCCATGAAGCTGGCGCGCTTCAGGCCGGCCGGGATCGGCGGCAGGAACTCGTAGACCACGCGCCCGGGGAAGCGGAGGAAGCCGTGCGGCGGCCAGTGGGCGCCGCTGTTGGTGGCCACGGGCGTGCAGGGCAGGCCCAGCTCGCGGTAGAGGCCCGCCACCCCGGGCTTGTAGTCGGGCGGCGAACCCGGTTCGGCGCGGGTGCCCTCGGGGAAGATGATCACCTGGCGGCCGTCGGCCAGCCGGTCGCGGGCGCCGCGCACCATGCTGCGCAAGGTGTTGGAGCCGCCCTCGCGGTCGATGGGCAGCATGTCCAGCTTGCCCGCCCACCAGCCGAAGAAGGGCAGGCGCATGAGCTCGCGCTTCAGCACGAAGGCGGGGTCGGACAGGAGGTCGAGGGGAGCCACCGTGTCCAGCATGGACTGGTGCTTGGAGGCCACCAGGGCGCCGGCGGGCGGCAGGTGCTCGCGCCCCCGCACCTCCACCCGCACGCCGCAGAACAGCCGCAGGCCGCCCAGCACGCCGCGCACCCACAGCCGCACCAGGCCCCAGGCGTTTCGGCGGGGCAGCAGCAGCAGGGGGGCGCCCAGCGTCGCGAGCACGGCCATGGAGAGGTACAGCCAGGCGGTGAACAGCGCGGAGCCGACCCACACGCGGGTGGTCACGGGCGGGCGGGCGGGGCGGGGCGCCGGGCCGGTCACGCCGCCCGCCTCTCGTCCACGCCCACGCGGCGGCCGAAGGAGAGCACCGCCTCCCGGCCCAGGATCGCCAGGTACTTGCAGTACTCCACCGCCATGCGGCGGGCGTCGCTGGAGCTTCCCAGCCAGCGGCGGGCGTTCAGGTTGGTGGCGACGGGATAGGGACGCAGCTTCAGGTCGGGCGCCCGGGCGCGCAGCTCCAGGATGGCCCGGGGCATGTGGTAGTCCGAGGTGACCACGATCAGCGAGCGATAGCGATGGTGATGCGCCCAGGCGGAGATCTCCTGCGCGTTGCCGCGGGTGGTCTCGGCGCGGAAGCCCAGGTCGACGCAGCAGTCCCACATGCGGCCCACGCCGCGCGCCGCGTCCTTGACGTCCGCACGCGTGACGGTGCGGTTGACGCCGGAGATCAGCAGGCGCGCGCCCAGGTCGTCCTCCAGCAGGCGCTCGGCCGCCTCCAGCCGCACGGCGGAGGCGCCGGTCAGGGCGACGACGCCGTCCGAGGCGGCGGGCGCGGGCGCGGGCGTGGAGGCGGCCACGCGCTCGGCGAACGCCCACAGCCCCGCCGCCCACAGCAGCAGGAGCAGCGCCAGCAGCCCCAGGAGCCTCATACGCCGTCCGTCCCCCTCACTGCCGCGCGTGCAGGAGCGCCAGGGCCGTGCGCCGCGCGGAGACCGCCGCCACCACCGCGGCGAGCCCCGGGCACGGTAGCACGATCAGGAGGTCGCCATAGTGCAGCGGCAGGGCCGGGGTGAAGCCTCCCGCCCCGCCCGCCAACCGCAGGGCCGCGCCCAGCGCCGCCGCCCCCGCCGCGCCGATCAGCCCGGCCCATGCGCCCAGCAGCGCGAAGCGGCGCTGGAACAGCCCCGCCACGAACCGATCCTCCGCCCCCGACAGGTGCAGCACCTCCACCACGTCGCGCCGGGTGGAGAGGGCGGCGCGCGTGGCGAAGGCGATGGCCGCCGCCGCCGCCGCGAACAGGAGCGCGCAGGCGCCCAGCGCGGCCCACAGCAGGCCCGTGGCCGCCCGCCGCACCTCGCCCAGCCAGCGGGAGTGGTCGTCCACCGACCCGTCGATCCGCGCCTCCGCCAGCGCCGCGCGGAGCGCCTCGGCGGAGGCAGGCGCGCGCGGGTCGAGCTCCACGGCGACCAGCTGGGGCACCGGCAGGTCGGGCGGCAGGGCGCCGCGGCCCAGCCAGGGCTCCAGCAGGCGCTCGGCGTCGGCGCGGCCGAGGGCGCGCGCCTCCTGCACGCCGCGCACGCCGGCCAGGGCCTCGGCGGCGCGGCCGGCGGCTTCGCCGGGCGTCTCGTCCGGGCCGGGCCGCACCTGCACGGTCGCGGAGGCGGAGAGGTCGGCGCGCCACACGGCGGCGGCGCGGCCCCCCGCGAAGGCGGCGAGGGCGGCGACGCAGGCCAGGGCGGCCAGCACGGAGACCACGAACACCAGGGCGCGCTCGCCCTCCCCCCGGCGGGGCAGCAGCGGCGGGGCGGCGTCCGCGCTCACGGCCGCGCCTGCAGGCGGCCGTCCTGCAGGTGCAGCACGGGGCGGCCGGAGCGCTCCACCAGGGCCAGGTCGTGCGTGGCGATCAGCACGGTGGCCCCCAGTCGGTTGAGCTCGGTGAACAAGCGCAGCAGCCGGGCGCCCATGTCCGGATCGACGTTCCCCGTGGGCTCGTCGGCCAGGATCAGCTCGGGCCGGCCGACCACGGCGCGGGCGATGGCCAGCCGCTGCTTCTCGCCGCCCGACAGCGTGGCGGGCATGGCCTCCATGCGGCCGCCGAGACCAACCCAGGTGAGCAGCTCGGCCACGTCGTCGCGGTAGTCGCGCAGCCGCCCCCCCGCCAGGCGCAGGGGCAGGGCCGCGTTGCTGAACACGTCCAGGTGGTCGAGCAGCCGGAACTCCTGGAACACCACGCCCACCCGGCGGCGCAGGAAGGGCAGCTCGCGTCGCGGGGTGGAGGCGATGTCGTGGCCGAACAGGCTGATCAGGCCGCGCGACGGCTGATGCGCCAGGTAGATGAGCTTGAGCAGCGAGCTCTTCCCCGCCCCCGACGCGCCGGTAAGGAATTGGAAGGACGCCGTGGTTAACGTCAGGTCGAGGTCGCGCAGCACCTCGGGCGCCCGCCCGTAGCGCATGCCGACCCCCTCGAACCGGACGACCGGGCCCGCGCGGGGCGGCTCCGCGGGGGTCACGCCGCTCCGGGCCACGAGGAGTCTGGACAGGGCAAGGGCGGGAGACCGGAAGGCGAGCGGTTCATGATACTGACCTGCCCCTCCTGCGCCACACGCTATTTCGTGAAGGACGAGGCCGTGCCCGCGTCCGGCCGCCCGGTGCGCTGCGCCGCCTGCGCCACCGAGTGGCGCGCCACCGCCGAGGCCGCCCCCGCCCCCGTCGCGGCGTCGCCGGAGATCGCGGTCGGCGCGCCGCCCCTGCCGCGCCTCTTCCGCGCCAAGGTCGCCGCACAGCGCGAGACGCGCCAGGCCGTGGCGCAGGGCGTGGTCTGGGCCGGGCTGACGGTCGCCTTCGTCGGGGTGGCGCTGGCCGCCGTGCTGTTCCGCACCGACGTGGTCAGGGCCTTCCCCCGCGCCAACGCCGCCTACGCCGCCGTTCGCATGCCGGTGAACCCCACCGGCCTCGCCCTGGAGGGCGTGCAGGGCGGCCCGGGCCTGGAGAACGGGCGGCAGATGCTGCTGGTCACCGGCCTGCTACGCAACGTGGAGACCGGGCCTCGCGCGCCGGCGGCGCTGCGCGTGTCCCTCTTCGACAAGGGCGGCCAGCGCGCCGCCGAGCAACTGCTGCGGCTTGACGGCGGCGAGATCCGGCCCGGCGAGGCGCGCCCGTTCCGCGCCGTCTTCTACGACCCGCCGATGAGCGCCGCCGAGTTCGGGGTCGACTTCGCCTGGGACGCGCCGCGGGCGGCCGTCGGCAAGGCGCACGCGTCCTCGCACGCGCCGGCCATCCACATAGCGGAGTCGCACGCCGCCGTCGCCGAGGCGCCGCACGGCCCGGTGGCGGAGGCCGCGCCGCTGCCGGCCGACAGCCCCTACGCCCTGCCCGCCGCCGCCGCGGCGCACGCCGAAGCGGCGCCCGCGCCCGCCCCGCCGGCGCACGGCGCCCCTCACGGCCCGGCGCACGCGCCCGCGCACTAGCCGCGCCCGCCCGCGCCCTGCTAGGCGGCGGCATGCCCGAGATCCTGCTGGACGCCGAGGAGGTCCACCGCCGCGTGGAGGCCTGCGCCGACGCGCTCGCCCCCTCGGTGGACGACGAGACGGTGGTGGTCTGCCTGCTCACCGGCGGCCTATGGTTCGCCGCCGACCTCACGCGCGCCCTGGCCCGGCGCGGCGTGCATCCGCTGTTCGACTGCCTGTGGCTCGCCGCCTACGGCGACGCGCACACCGCCGGCCGCGTGGTGGAGCGCGCGGGACTCCAGCGCCCGGTGGACGGGCGGCGCGTGCTGATCGTGGACGAGGTGATCGACAGCGGCGCCTCGCTGCTGGCCGCCCGGCGCATCTGCGAGCGCGCCGGCGCGCTCGAGGTGCGGATCGCCGTGTTCGCCTCCAAGCCCTGGCCGGCCCCGCGCGACATCGCGCCGGACGTCGTCGCCTGGGAGGCCCCGGCCCGCTTCCTGGTGGGCTACGGCATGGACGACGCGGGCCGCCTGCGGGGCCTGCCGCACGTGGCTGCGCTGGACTAGCGGTTCGCCCCGGGCGTCCACAGGACGTCGCCGCCGGCGCGGGCGTTGGCCCAGCGGGCGGCCACGAACAACAGGTCGCTGAGCCGATTCAGGTACTTGAGCGCCGCAGGGCTGACCCGCTCGCCCGGCTCGTGCGCGAGCGTGACGGCGCGGCGTTCGGCGCGGCGGCACACGGCGCGCGCCAGATGCAGGCAGGCGGCCACGGGAGCGCCCGCGGGCAGCACGAAGGAGGTCAGGGGCTCTAGCTCGGCGTTCAGCCGGTCGATCTCGCGCTCCAGCCGCTCCACCTGGCCCTCGGTGACGCGCAGGGGCTCCCAGGCGAGCGGCTGGTCGCGCTCGGGGGTGGCGAGATCCGCGCCCAGGTCGAACAGGTCGTTCTGGATGGCCGCCAGCAGCGGGTCGAGCTCAGGCCCCGCGTGCAGGCGCGCGAGGCCCAGGGCGGAGTTGCACTCGTCCACGTCGCCGTAGGCGGCCACGCGCGCGTCGTCCTTGCGAACGGTCTCGCCGGTGGCCAGCCGGGTGTCGCCGCCGTCGCCGGCGCGCGTGTAGATGCGGTTCAGGACGACCACGGCGCGCTCCGGTTCAGTGCTGCGCCTTGTACCAGAAGCCGAACAAGAGGACGCTGACGGCCACCGCCTGCATGGTCACCCGCCAGCGCATGAAGCGGTTGCCGTTCAGCCGGTTGTACTCGCCGCCGCGCACCAGGGCCACGCCGCCCATCACCAGGGGCACGACCACGCCGAACAGCGCCAGCACGATCAGGATGTTCACCACCGTGTCCATGCCGGACATCTAGGGGCGCCGCCGCCCCGCGGCCAGGGAGGCGGCGCCCTCCGGTTGCACGAAGTTCGGCGAACATGTTAGCCGGAGCCGCGCCGACCGCCTGTCCGCCCGGCGCGCGTACCCGGAGCGTCGAGCGTTGAAGACCGTGGACCAGAGCACCCTGGAGGAGCTGCGCGAGCTGCTCACCGACCTGCGGAACGCCAGCGAGGACGGCCGGGTCCTCGCGCACCGCTACGCCGAGATCCTGCGCGGGGCGGTTGACGAATACTGTGTGGAATTCGACAAGCGCGCCGAAGCGCTCCTCAAGCGATTGGACGAGGCCGCCTGATCCAGCCCTCCGCCGCCCCCCGCCTGCGCGACGCCCAGCGCGACGCCAGCCGCGCCCGCGTGCTCGACGCGGCCGCCGCCCTGTTCCTGGAGCACGGCTACGGCGCCACCACCGTGCGCATGATCGCAGAGCGCGCGGGGCTGTCGCCCGCCGGCGTGTTCACGACCTTCACCGACAAGGCGGACATCCTCCACCACGTGCGCATGGCCCAGAACGGCGAGCTGCGCGCGGAGGTGGAGCGGCGCGCGGCGGAGCTGGAGGGCCCGGCGGTGGAACGGGTGATCGCGCTGCAGCGGCTGGTCTACACCCGCGAGTGGGAGAACCTGCCCCTGGTGCTGGCCTACATCGGGGCGAGCTTCAGCTGGAGCGAGGACACCGAGCGCGCCATGCAGGCCGCACACGAGGGCATGTTCCACGCCTACCGGGAGATCATCGAGCAGGGCCGCGCGGAAGGCGAGCTGCGCGCCGACCTCGACCCCGACCTGGCCGTGGAGCTGATCCACGGCGTCCACCTCGGCAACTACCGCACGGGCGCGCGCCGCGGCTGGAGCGCCGAGCAGACGGCCGAGCATGTCGCGCGCAAGCTGCGGCTCGTGTTCGAGGGGTTCGCGCCCCGCTAGAGCCTGTCAGGCGAGAGTGTGTGCGGTTTCGCCGGCCGACAGGCTCCAGACACTTGGTCTGGAGCCTTTTAGGCTCGTGCTCGATGACTTCATCTCCGCCGAGAGAGGCTCTAGGGCCAGCGCACGCCGGCGATCCGCGCGCTGGCGTCCCATAGCCGGGCGGCCAGGGCGGCGTCGCGGGCGCCGGCGGGCGGCTCTACGGCAGCGGGCTCGCCCTTGAGGCCGCCAACGCCGTTCGGGCCCCAGTAGCTCGCGGGCCCGGCGGCGGGAGCCAGGGCGGCGTGCAGGATCGGCCGCGCGCCCTCGGCCGCCGACTGGCCGAGCACCGGCGCGAGCCAGCCGGCGACGGCGAACAGCGCGTTGGCCCTCGCCCCGTCCCGGGGCCGCATCAGGTCGGTGCGCGACCAGCCCGGGTGCGCGGCCAGGGCGCGCACGCCCCAGCCCGCCGCCTGCGACCGCCGCTGCAGCTCGAAGGCGAACAGGAGGTTCGCCAGCTTCGAGGCGCCGTAGCTGCGCCAGGGGTCGTAGCCGCGCCGCATCTGCAGGTCGTCCAGGTCGATCTTCCCCGCCCCGGCGGCCAGGCTGGCCACGCTGACCACCCGTGGCGCCTCCGCGGCCCGCAGGCGGGGCAGCAGCAGGGCGGTCAGGGCGAAGTGGCCGAGGTGGTTCACGCCCATCTGCCGCTCGAAGCCGTCGACCGTCGTCTCCCGATCCGGCGGCGCCATCACGCCGGCGTTGTTGACCAGCAGATCGAGCGGCCGGCCCTCGGCGCAGAGGGCCTCGGCGAAGGCGCGGACGGAGGCGAGCTCGGCCAGGTCGAGACGCATGAAGCGCGCCGTCCCGCCGATCGCCTGAGCCGCGCCGCGCCCCTTGGCCTCGTCCCGCGCGGCGAGCACCACCTCCGCCCCGCGCGCCGCGAGCCCGCGCGCCACCTCCAGGCCGAGGCCGCCGCTGGCCCCGGTGACCACCGCGAGGCGGCCGTCCTGTCGGGGCATGTCGTCGAGCGACCAGGTCATGCGGGCATCTCCGGCGCGGACGCGCCGCCGGGACCTTACCCCGTTTTCACTGGACCCCCGAAGCGTCGGCGACCACCTTTCCGCCATGACCTCCGCCCGGCCCCTTCCCGTCGCCCGCGCCCTCTCCGGAGGCGCCGTCGCGCTCCTCGCCGTCGCCACCCTGGCCGCCTGCCACGGGCCGCGCGTGCACGGCTCCGCCGACCGCGCCCTGCTGGTCCGCGACCGGCTGGAGTGCCCGGACGCGGAGGGCGAGCTGCGCCGCGTGCAGGTCGCCGACGACGGCCGCTCCTGCCGCTACTCCGGCCCCGAGGGGCAGGAGGTGACGCTGAGCTACCTGACCCTCGCGGGCCGCACGCCGCAGACGGCGCTGGCGCCGCTGGAGGCCGACCTGCGCGCCCTGGTGCCCGCCGCCGCCGCGCCGGAGCCCGGCTCCCTGGCCGCCCGCGCCGAAGCGACCGCGGGCGACCGCGACGAGGACGGCGACCGCGAGGCCCGCTGGTCGACCGGCGAGAAGGGCGCGACCACGACGCCGCTGAAGCCGGAGGAGCCCGACGTGGACCGCGGCTTCCGCGTCACCAAGGCGGTGGCCGGCGAGCGTGTGAAGATCGACCTGCCGTTCCTGCACATCGACGCCGACGGGAACGGCCGAGCCCGCGTCCGCACCCTGGGCGCGGACATCAACGCCGGCGAAGACGGCGCGGTGGTCAAGGCCGGCTGGGGCGACGCGGGCGCCACCATAAACGCCCGCGAGGACGGGGCCGAGATGCGCTTCGGCGCCGTGGGCCGCCGCCGGGCCGACCTGACCTACATCGTCGCCTCCGAGCACCCCGGCCCCGAGGGCTGGCGCGCGGCCGCCTACGTGGCCAAGGGCCCGGTGAACGGCCCGCTGGTGGTCGCCTCCGCCCGCGGCAAGGGCGAGATGCACGGCCGCCACGACGACGAGGTGGACGACCTCAAGGCCCTGGTGAACCGCAACGTGCGCAACGCCCGCTGACCAGCCCCTCCCTCCCATCGCAGGTGGGGAGGTGGCCCGGAGGGCCGGAGGGGCCGCGCGCGAGCGCGGAAGACGCCTCCACCCGCGTTGCGTCCGGCTACGCCGGCCGGTCCCCTCCCCCATCTGCAATGCGGGAGAGGTGAGCTCTACAGCGAGGTGACCTCGGTCACCTTGTAGGCCAGCAGCCGCCCGTCCGTGTCGGCGACGGAGACGTAGTCGCCCACGTTGAAGCTGTGCTCGCCCAGCCTGTGGATCGCCTCGTCGTCCGCCGTGTCCTCCGGGTCGTAGTCGAAGAACCACTGCTCGCCCCGGCGGCTCAGCCGCCCCTCCTGCGCATCCTCGTCGGGCGCGAAGCGGCGCACGGTGCAGCCCTTGGCGGCGGCGCGGAACGCCGCCTCGTCCAGCTGGCCCTCGCCCGTGAGCGGCGCGGTGAGCGTGTAGCCGCGGTGGTCGTCGCCGTCGGCGAACTCGGTGCCGGGGTTGCGGGCCAGGCGCATGACGATGCGGGACAGCGGCATTCGGAGAACATCCTTCACGTTGATCTCGACCGCCGGATCGGGTTGGTGGCGGCCCGGCGTCGTGGGCGGAGAACGAACGGGTGGCGAAAGGGCTGCGACGGCTGGAGCGCGCCTCCCCGCGGAACGCGCCGCGAGCGTGGCAGCGCATGCTCTCCGGCCGCCGCCTGGACCTGCTGGACCCCTCGCCCATGGACATCGAGATCGAGGACATCGCCCACGGCCTCGCCCGCGTGGCGCGCTGGAACGGCCAGACGGTGGGCGAGCACGCCTTCTCCGTGGCCCAGCATTCCGTGGTGGTGGAGCAGGCGGCCGCGGCGCTGGAGCCGGGGCTGGAGCCCCGCTGGCGCCTCGTCGCCCTGCTGCACGATGCGGCCGAGTACGTGATCGGCGACATGATCTCGCCCTTCAAGGCGGCGCTGGGCGTCGACTACAAGGCCTTCGAGGCGCAGCTGGAGCACGCCATCCACGTGCGCTTCGGCCTGCCCGCGCGCACGCCGGCGGAGATCAAGCGGCTGATCAAGCGCGCCGACCGCATCAGCGCCTGGTTCGAGGCGGTGCGCCTGGCGGGGTTCAGCGCCGGCGAGGCGGACGGCGTCTTCGGCGCGCCCCCGCCCGAGCTCGGCTTCGACGTCTCGCCGGAACCCCCCAGCGTCGCCCAGGCCCGTTACCTCCAGCGCTTCCACGTGCTGATGGACGCGGCGACCGGCGGCGAGACCGACGCCGCCTTCGCCACGGAGTGAGCCCCGCGTGACCACCATCATCGTCTGCCCGCTGCATGAGATCGTCGACGTCGTCGAGACCCGCGGCGCGAGCCACCTGCTGACCCTGATCGACCCCGCCACCGTGCCCGAGACGCCCGCGGCGATCCTGGCGGAGAACCACCTGAAGCTCGGCGTGAACGACATCACCGAGGTGATCGACGGGCTCGTCTGCCCCGACGAGACCACGGTGGAGGCGGTGCTGAACTTCGGGCGGCGCTGGGACGAGTCGGCGCCCCTGGTGGTCCACTGCTGGGCGGGGATCAGCCGCTCCACCGCCGCCGCCTTCATGATCGCCTGCGAGCGCAACCCGCACGCGCCCGAGCGCGCGATCGCCCACGCCATGCGCCAGGCCTCGCCCACCGCCTACCCCAACCGCCGGCTCGTGGCCCTGGCCGACGACGCGCTCGGCCGCGGAGGCCGCATGGCGGACGCTGTGCGCGCCATGGGCCCGCCCGACTTCGGCGGGGGCGACCAGATGGGCCGCGCCTTCGACATCCCCGCCCGGTTCTAATGCCGCTGGCTCCGCCTGACGGAGTGCTCTTCCTCCCCCTCGTGGGGAGGGGGGACCGGCCGCAGGCCGGTGGGTGGGGGGCCGCAGCCGTGGGGTCTGGAACTATGCAAAGCGGGAGGGGCCGGCCGTCCCGACGTTGCGCGTGTAGCCCCCCACCCACCAGCCTTCGGCTGGTCCCCCCTCCCCACGAGGGGGAGGGAGAGAAGAGCGCCTCATCCCTCTCGATCTCGCCGAAGGTCTTCCCCTGACCGCCGCCGGTGTCGCCATCGGGCTCTCCGCCGTGGTGGCGGCCACGCGGGGCGAGGACGCCGTCGCCCTGATCGTGCGCCCCGCGCCCGGCGAGCCGGCCGCCCTGCCCTCCGGCCCCTTCGACCCGGTAGGCGACCGCACCTTCGAACTCGCCCTGCGCCGGTTCGCGGCCGAGCAGACCGGGTTCGAGCTGGGCTACGTGGAGCAGCTCTACACCTTCGGCGACGCCGGGCGCGACACGCCCACGGCGGCGGTGGCGGGCGCGGGCCCGCGGGCGCGCGTGGTCTCGGTCGGCTATCTCGCCCTGACCGCGGCCGCGGCCGACGCGCCGGGCGCGGACTGGACGCCGTTCGCCGCCTTCTTCCCGTGGGAGGATCACCGCGGCGGCCGCCCAGCCGCCCTCGCCGCCCTCGAACCACGCCTGCGCGCCTGGGCGGGCGCCGCCGGCCCGCGGCTGGAGCGCGCCCGCGCCCTGTTCGGCTGGGACGGCCGACGCTGGAACGAGGAGCGCGTGCTGGAGCGCTACGAGCTGCTGTACGAGGCCGACCTGGTGGCCGAGGCCGGGCGCGACCGCGGCGCCGCCCTCTCCGCAGGTCCGGAGACCGGCGCGCCCATGGTGGCGGACCACCGCCGCATCCTGGCCACCGGCCTCGGCCGGCTGCGCGGCAAGCTGAAGTACCGCCCGGTCGCCTTCGACCTCCTCGGCCGCGAGTTCACCCTCTCCGCCCTGCAGCGCACCGTCGAGGCGGTGGCCGGCGTGCGTCTGCACAAGCAGAACTTCCGCCGCGGCGTCGAGCGCACCGGGCTGGTGGAGGGCCTCGGCCGGCTGGAGCGCTCCGCCGGCGGCCGCCCCGCCGAGCTGTTCCGCTTCCGCCGCGAGGCCGCGGCCGCCGCGCCGGCGGTCGGCCTGTCACTCCCGCTCGCGCGGACGGACGGGCGGGAGTAGACGACGCCGATGCACGCAGCCGTCATCGCCGGTACCGGCCTCTACACGCCGCCGCACAGCGTCTCGAACGCCGAGCTGGTCGAGACCTTCAACGCCTACGTCGCCCGCCACAACGCCGAGCACGCCGCCGAGATCGCCGCGGGTGCGGTGGAGGCGCTGCAGCCTTCCAGCCCCGAGTTCATCGAGAAGGCCTCAGGCATCAAGAGCCGCTTCGTCATGGACAAGGCGGGCGTGGTCGATCCCGAGATCATGGCCCCGCGCCTGGCCGAGCGCCCCAACGAGGAGCTCTCCGTCCTGGCCGAGATGGCGGTGAACGCCGCCCGCGAGGCGATCGCCGCCTGGGGCAAGCCGGCCAGCGAGATCGGCGCGGTGCTCTGCGCGGCCAGCAACATGCAGCGGGCCTACCCGGCCATGGCCATCGAGGTGCAGCAGGCGCTGGGGATCGAGGGCTTCGCCTTCGACATGAACGTGGCCTGCTCC
>CAXTHH010000020.1:0-25476 GCA_964244065.1 uncultured Caulobacteraceae bacterium
GCGAGGGGTGACGTGGCCGAGAGGCTGAAGGCAACGGTTTGCTAAATCGTCATACCGGAAACGGTATCGTGGGTTCGAATCCCACCGTCACCGCCAACTATTCCTCCAGTATATAGCTCTAGCTCACGGCGCGCGCGCAAGTCGCGCCCGTGTCGCGGCTTGCCGCGCCCAAACAACCCTGCTCGTCTATGCCTGCGACTGCTTTCGGCCTGAACTGGGCGCGGAATCCCGCCCGCGTCTCCGCTGTTCCCTGATCCAGTGGAGTTTCCCTGTTCCTCGCGTTTCCCGCAGGCGCGTGATCCGCCTGCTATGGGGCGACGGTCCCTTTAGCTGGCTGGATTCGTGCTCCTGCGGCCGACCATTTTCTGCTGATGCAGCAGCGAAATTCCGTGCTGTGCGAACAGGGAACCGCCAAACGTGGAACAGGGAATCGCTCCGCGCAGAACAGGGACTTTTTGTCGCGGAACAGGGACGTCACGCCGCGCGCGAGCGCCTACAGGCGGCGCAGCGCCTCGACTTGCTCGCTCCACAAGAGCGGCTCGCAGATCCTGGTGAGATCTTCGAGCGTGAGGCCCGGCGGCTGCGTTCCATTCAGGATAGCGCTCTGGATGGTTGGCGCGGCGAAAGCGAGGCCGGCCAGCCGGCGATGATGCGTGCTGGTCAGGGCCTCGTCGCGCTCGATCCGGCTTCTTAGTGTCTTCGAGGCGCGCAAACTGCGCACGAGGCGGGGATCAAGCCTCGATTTTTCCGCCGAGCGGCCATCCGGAGCGTGCAACCAGTGACGGCCACCCCGTCGGCTGAAGCGCACGGGCAGCACGACGCGGATCAGATCCTCCTCCGCGGAGACCTGCTCCCCGGGATCGAGTCGGGCGGAGATCGAGCCAGTGGTGAGGTCCGCAGCGTGATCCGTCCGCAGCAGGAGATGGACGGTGGAGGATCGCAACTCTGCCCGGAGGAGGCGAGGGAGCGCCGCTTCAGAGCCTTCGCCCGTGATCCGCGCCATCTGTTCGGTGACAAAGGCGTCCAGCGCCGGCGCGGGTGCACGCCGAAGGTCGGCGTGCGCCGCGGCCGCCTCGCCCCGCTGCAATGGGGCGGAGGCGTAGTAGCGGTAGACGCGCGAGCCCCGGTGCGTGAACACCGGCGTCATGGCGCATCCCGCGGCGTCGAACAGGCGCCCCTTCAGAAGCGCGCTCGCGGCGCCCGTAGGCCCGCAGCCCCGCGCCACCACCGTCTCGGCGAGCCGAGCCTGCACCGACTCGAACAACTCGCGGTCCATCAGGGGCGGGTGAAGGCCCGGGTAGGTGAGGTCCCGGTGCTTGATCTTGCCGAGGTAGGTCCGGTTCTTCAGCAGGTGGTACAGCTGCCCGCGCTGGAACACCGCCCCTGAGCGGGTTCGCACGCCCGCCGCCTCGAGCTCGCGCCGCAGCACGTTCACCGAGCCGAGCTCCAGATAGCGGCGGAAGATGGCGCGGGCCTGCTCCGCCGCGTCCTCGTCGATCACCAGCGTCCGCTCGTGCGGCCGGTAGCCGAGCGGCGCCTGCCCGCCCATCCACATGCCCTTGGCCTTGGAGGCGGCGATCTTGTCGCGGATACGCTCGCCTGTGACCTCGCGCTCGAACTGCGCGAAGGAGAGCAGCACGTTCAGCGTCAACCGCCCCATCGAGGTGGTGGTGTTGAACGCCTGCGTCACGCTCACGAACGAGACGCCGTTCTGATCGAAGAGTTCGACGATTTTGGCGAAGTCGGAAAGCGCGCGGGTCAGCCGGTCGACCTTGTAGACCACCACCACGTCGACGCGCTTCGCGCAGACGTCGGCAAGAAGCTTTCTCAGCGCCGGCCGCTCCATGGAGCCGCCGGAGAAGCCACCATCGTCATAGAGCGCCGGCAGCGCCGTCCAGCCCTCGCCGGCCTGCGAAAGGACGTAGGCCTCGCAGGACTCCCGCTGGGCGTGGAGGCTGTTGAAGGCCTGATCCAGACCCTCCTCGCTCGATTTGCGGGTGTAGAGCGCGCAGCGCAGGCGAGGGGAGTCGCCTTTGATCGGCGGCTTGGTTCGGCTCACGCCGCGCTCCGCAGGCCGAAAAAGGGCTCTGTCAGCCCAACTGTACCGGCCGTCTCCGGGCGGGGTAGGGGAGGGGCGCTGTGCCCCGCCGTCCCAAGCCTCCCAACCCGTTCCGCTGGTTCGACAGTTCGCCCGAGGTGATCCGCCTCGTGGTGATGATGTACGTGCGCTACCCGCTATCACTGCGGAACGTGGAGGACCTGCTGCACGAGCGCGGGATCGACATCTGCCACGAGACGGTGCGGCTCTGGGTGGAGCGCTTCGGGCCCATGTTCGCCGGCCAGGTGCGGCGTAAGCGGGTGCAGGCCATGCGCCAGCACACCCATTGGCGGTGGCACCTGGACGAGGTCTACGTCCGCATCAACGGGGTGCAGCACTACCTCTGGCGGGCGGTCGACCACGAGGGCGAGGTGCTCGAGTCCTTCGCCACCAAGGCGCGGGACAAGGACGCGGCGCTCCGGTTCATGAAGAGGCTGATGAAGCGGCACGGCTGCGCCAAGACGATCACCACCGACGGGCTGCGCTCCTACAGGGCCGCCATGAAGGAGATCGGCGTGGCCGACCGCCAGGAGGTGGGCCGCTGGGCCAACAACCGGGCGGAGAACTCACACCAGCCGTTTCGACGACGAGAACGGGCGATGCTGCGCTTCAGGCGGATGAAGACGCTGCAGCAGTTCGCCTCCGTCCACTCCGCCCTGCACAACCACTTCAACCAGGAGCGTCACCTCGTCGGCCGGGATCAGTTCAAAGAGCGACGCTCAGCCGCCCTGGCCGAGTGGCGGGCGCTCGCAGCCTGAGCTCGGCCGGGTAGGGCGAGGTCCGCCCGAGCGGAGACGAGTTGCGGTTGGACTGACAGCACCCGAGTGGCGGATGCAGGGCGACGCGCTTTTGCTGCACGTCCGGCGAGTGCTGTCCTTCGCCAACGCTCGACCGATCAAGGCGCCTCTGATCCGCGCCGGACTGGGCGAGACCTTTACGCGGGAGATCTGGTCCGAAACGCCGGGCGGCAGGGTCGGCCAGCCGGTCGTGCACCCCCTCGACCAGGACGCCATCTTCGAGACGGCGGTGCGCTCCTACTTCGACCCGGACTTCGCCGCCAAGGGTCTGCATTTTGCTATGGAATGGTTCGCGATGCCCGCCGGCTACACGGAGATGCGGCTGCTGCACGCCTTCACCGCGCTCGAAAACCTCACCAATGTGAATCTGCCTGAGACGGAGGGATTGCTGCTGCCGCCCAGACGCTTCGCCGTGCTCGCCAAGAGGATGCGCGCCGCGCTCGATGGCGAGGTCAGAGGGGACGGCGAGACCGCCTTTCGGGCAGGCCTGGCCGCCAAGATGCAGGACCTCAACCGGCGTCCGCTCGCCGACAAGATCGTTCGTTTGAGCGAAGTCTGGGCCGCGCCGATGCGCGGTCTTGATCTGTCGGGTCTCGCTGCGGCGGTGCAGGCGCGGAACACGATCGTGCACCAGGGCCGCTACTACGCCGACGCGGAGGACCGGGCAGCCCAGGTCGATCTCTGGCGTCACATCACCCTGGTGCGCGAAATCGTAGCGCGGCTCGTTCTGACGGCGCTGCATTACGAGGGCAGCTATATGATCTGGGATGGCGAACAGCGAAATGGGCGCTTCCCACCCTAAAGGCCTTCGCCGGCGCTCATGCGCTCGGAACATCGCGCGGCGCGGCGCGGCGCCGACGGCAGACGGCACGCAATCGATCTCGGCTCCTAGGCTGCGCCTCGTCCGGCTACGGCGAGCGAAACTGTCGATCAAGCAGGGTCTGCAGGACGGCCCGGCCTGCGATGACGGCTCCGTCCCCGCCGGCGATCAGGCTCGCCACCCGCTCACGATCTAGCCGACCCGCCGCATGATCGGCCAGCATCTGCTGGACGAGCGCCAGCTTGGCGAGCTCCAGAAAGGCAGTGGCGATGGGCGTGAGTCCACTCGGCGACGCCGGATCAAACTCCATCAGGCGATGCAGCGACGGCCATAGCGCTGCGAGCTCCGGCGCCCGTGCCGGCAGTTCACCGAGCACGTGTCGGGTCAGGTTAAGCACCCTCTGCGATTGGCGGTGGATCACGCGCGCGAACAGCTGCTCGCGCTCATACGCATCGAGGGACGCGGCCGGCTCAAACTCCGCCAACATGTCGTTCACCGTGAGCGACAGGTCGCGCTCGGCGATCCTGGCCATCAGGGCGTTGAAGTCCGCCTGCGACCGGCCGCTGTGGATGCCTTGCGCCAGCTCGGCGGTCAGGTTCGCCGGCCTTCGCACCGGGGCCAGGGCGGCCGCAAACGTCCGCGCGCTGATGTCGTCGGGAGGGTGCTCGGCCAGGGGGTCGATGTCGACGACCACCGTCTGCGAGCTTTCGATCAGCGCTCTCCCGAACAGGACCGCGAAGTGGAGGCCGGAGAAGAGCGATACGCGTGCGTAGGCACTCTGGGTCGCCGCATCGAGCCCGACCAGAACGCGGTGGCGGAAGGCGAAGGGCTGCGGGGGCAGGTCCGCGCTGTCTGGCTCGGCTGTCCACCAGGCGTCCTCGGTCCAGTCCGACGCGTTCAGCGTTCCCAGCAGGAAGGGGCGAAGCTCCGGCAAGCGGGCGGCGAGCGGGAAGTGGTGGGCGAGGAAGGTCTGAGCGACATAGGCGACGGCGCGAAGGCCGTCCGGCCCGCCGAGCTCCAGCCGCACCTGGCTCGGTCCCAGGAAGCGCTGCTGCGGCTCCGAGCGGGTGAAGCCGCCGATGGGCTGACCCGCCTGCCGTCGCGCCTCCAGAAACGCCCGAAATTGCCGTTCGCTGGAGAAGGCCATGGTCGTCACGGTCGCGCCAAGCTCGTCTTGCGACTCCGAAACGACCTCCGGCTCCATCTCGACCTTGCCGCCGGAAAACCTGTAGGTGCGGCCGCTGTCCCGCTCCGTCAGGGCTACCGAGTGAGGCGCGTCGGCGTGATCACCGCGAACGCCGAGAAAGGCGTTGATCGCCTGCAGCTGGCTCGCAAGGACGGCCGCCAGGGGTGAATAGTCGCCGTTGTGCGGGCCGCAGTAGATGCCCTTGTTGGTCCTTCGACCGCCCAGGGCCGCGGGGAAGACGTGCTCTCGTGAGCCGGTCGGACCCCCGCAGATGAGACATGTTCGCGGAGCTCGCATCGTCCTCAGCTGATGCGCGGCGCCTGCTCCGGCAAGGCCGAATGTGGACGTCCTCTGGTCGGAAGGCGCAGGCGCAGACGTCGCCTGCTCGAGCTCCCGGCTCCCGCGCCGAGTCGTTTGTTCGCGGTTGTCTGGAGCAGGGGCGGCGCCTAGCGTCGCGGAGGGAACGGATATTCAGGTCATGGAGACCGCTGTCGCAAGTTGGTGGTCGGATGGCTTCGCACCGCTCATCACCCACGTCCTCTTCGATCGCACGGGCTGGCTGCCTCACCACACGACGCCCTTCGAGCTCATCGGGGACGGCATCACCGACTCCGAGCTGACGGACCTATTGCAGCGGCACTACCGAGAGAACTGGCCGACGATCGACGTCGCTTTTCGGCGGCGCTTAGAGAGGCTGCAGGTCGACGACCAGGCCAAAGCCGCTTTCGGCGAAGCGCTGGAGGCGCACGGCGCAGGTCTTTATCGGCTGGTGGTGTGTTCGGTCTTTCCCGAGATCGAACGGGTCGCGAGGGCGGAGCTGCTGGACGGATCGCTTCGCCCGATCTCCAGCCTGACGGATGTGCGCCGCGCCGCGGAAGAGCGGCTGGCCCTAAGCGATCTGCAGGCGGAGGGTGGCGGACCCGTCTTCGCCCAGTTCGGGCGCATGTCCCGACACCTGTACGACCACGTCCGCACGCCTGAGGACGTCCTTCGCGTGGCTGCCGATCCGGTCCCTAATCGACATGCCGCCATCCATGGCTTAGTGACGTACGAGCGGCTTCAGAACAGCATCAACGCCCTGATCATGGCCGAATTCATGTTCACCGTGGTCACGGCGCTGAAGATCCACCACGTGGCGCGCGCCGAGTGATGTCCGCAGCTACGGCTCGCGATCGCGCACCGGTCGCCCCGAGTCTTCCGGCTTTGGCGCGTCGAACAGGCGCATGACGAGCTCGCGCGCGACCGGCTCCGTCCAGGTCAGGTCTCCATCGGCCGTCGCCCGCTCCCGGGCGGCGCGGTGCATATAGGCTCGGTAGCCGACTTCCGGGTGGTCGCGCGCGAGTTCCTCGATCGCGCGGTAGGTGGCTTCGCCTGGCGTATCGGCGAGGAGGCCGAACAGCCGGTTCCTGGCGTCCTGGGCATCGTCCCTGGATGTCGGTGAGAAGACGCCGCCGTCGCTGCGGTCGATGTCCTCGGCCACGCGCACGTAACGGTGCATTAGCATGTAGAGCCTGCGGAGGTGATCGGGCGTGCGCCACGCGCCGACGACGGCGCCCCCGCCGTGGCGATCGCCCATGAAGTTGGCCAGAAAGGTCTGCGCCAAGTCTCTGGCTACCTCGAATTCGAGTGAGGAGAGCGCCGCCTCCAAGGCCGGAACACCGGTGTCCGGCTCTGCATCGACCCACAGCGCCAGCCATGCGGGCAACTGGCCCTGAGGCGTCTCGGCGGCCTCGGCACGTCGGCGCGCCAGCGACGCAATGGCAGTGGGCGCGACGCCACCGCCGACCATGATGGCCCGCGCGTGGCGTAGAACGTCTATGTTGGCCGCGCCGTGCTCCCAGAGCCAGGCGCGGATCCGCTCGGCGACGCCGGACTGCAACCAAGGCGCATGGTAGACGAGATCGTGCAGGATGTAGTGGGTCGGTTGCTCCGGCGAGTTGTTCGCCAGATCCCAGGCGAGCTCGCGCGAGATGAGGTCGAAGCCGATCTCGGGACAGCTCTTGAACAGCGGCTCGAACCAGCTCGGAAAGCCGTTGAGCTCCCAGAGCGCGTAGCGCATCGCGTGCCGCGCTTCGGCTTGGCTCAACGAGGCCAGGCCCAGGCTATTCGCGCCCGCTTCGATCTCCAGCCCCGCCATGGCGAAGACGAGGTGGTAGGGGATCGACGCGCCGTCCGCGCCTTCCGACAAGAGCCCCGGATCGTAGGCGCGCCAGTGGCGGAGCGCGGCGTCCCGGAAGGCCAGGGCCACTGACTCGCCGAATTCCGGGATGAGGGCTGTCCAAGCCGAGCCTGCTCCGCGGCTGAGCCGCATCCCATCGCCTTCGATCGAGCGCAACAGATTCACCTGATCCCAGGTGAGCTGGCCAGGAGCTACGCCTCGCGGGTTGCGCACCTGCTCCGGATCCGCCTGCACCCGGGCGACGAAGACGGCGCGTTGCTCGGTCTCCTGCGCCTCCCGCGCGCGCTGGCGTTGCGCCCAGCGCCGTTCGTCGGCCTTCCAGCGGGTGCGCTGCGGATTGGGCGCGGGCCGCATCAGTTCCCGCAGCTTCGCCTCAAGGCGCGGCTCCCCCTTGACGGCGCGCCACAGCGCGCGCCGCCAGCGGGCAGGCCGCCCGTTGTTGGCGTAGGTGCGGAAGCACCGGGAGAGGGCGAGGGATCGATCCTCCAGCGCCGGCCTAGATCTCACCCACTCCAGGGTGCGCGGGAAGCTGGCCTCGTCGAAGCGCCAGAAACGGTTTCGCACCTCCACAGGCCAGTCGTCGATGAGAGGATCGGCCGAGTCGCGTCGGGCGCGATCCACCGCATGCCAGAAGAGCGCATCGTTCAACGCCTCCCAACGGGGAACCAGGTCGGCAAGCTTCGTTCGGTACTCTCGGTCCTCGAAGTCGCCGTAGCTCCGCAGCTCCGGCGCTTGATGAAGGATCTCGAGCGCGCGCACTCCCAAGGCGGCCGTGGAGCGGCCGATGATCAGCCGCTCCACGGCGCGCATCGCCGGCGCCATCAGCCAAGCATACGCCTGAGACACGCCGCAGCGTCGCCCCTGAACGTGCGGCTCGCGGAAGAGGTAGTCGGAGAACCCGTCGACGAGGCGCGGCAGCGGAGGGTCCGCGGCGCGATCACTCATCATCGGCAGACGGTCGGTGAAGCTGTGCAGGGCCTGTGAGAAGCCCGTTGAGGTGTGGCGTTTGAACGGCTCAAGGCGTCCGATCAGATCCAGGACGCGGTCCACCGACGCGACCTCGGCCGGCGCGTCGGCGGCGAGTTCGGCGGCCACGCGGCGGGGCAGGGGCGCATCGCGGGCCTGAAGGTCCGTCCAGAGCGCCTCGCGCTCCGAGACCTCGGCGAGGCTCAGCACGGCGCGGACCGCGACGACACGCGCGAAATCGCCTCGTTCCGGATCGCTCGCGATAGGCCTTAGCCGCGCGGCGGCCGTCGGCATGCCCCCCTGCCAGATCAGCCGGCCGATGAAGAAGACGACGTCGTCATCGTCGAAGTGCGCCGCCAAAATCTCCAGCACCGCCTCCTCAAGGTCGGGCTGGGCGATGCGCGCGATCTGAGCATTGTCGCCGCCGCGGTTCGCCTTACTGACGATGCCGGCGACGATGTCGCGCAGCAGCGCGATCCGCACGGCGAGCGGAAGCTGGGCGGGATCGCCACCTTCGATGGCGATCTCCGGACGCAGGGAGAGCGTGCGCTCCCTGACGGCGGCGTCGAAGAGGATCAGCCAAGGCAGCAGGGGCCGTAGCCGCGGCACGACCACCGCCTGCCCATAGATCTCGCGGAAAAGCATGGCTTTGGCGTCGTCGCGGACCTGCGGGCGCGCCAGCGCCTCCGCGAGCGCCTGCGCGGCGAGCAGCTCACGGATCTCGCGATGCCTGAACCGCACCATCCCGAAGAGGGGGTCGCTGAACACGCCCCGTGACAAGAGTTCGCTGATCTCGTCCGAAGACCAGCCCGCAAGCAGGGCGGCGGCGTTCAAGCCCGGGCCCTGACCTCCCGGAAGGCGGATCCCGGGCTCTTCCGCCAAGGTCGAAGCGAGGGCGAGCCTGCGCGCGCCGGTCTGCGCCCGATCCAGGGGCAACCGTCGGGTCGCGCCCTCGCCCCCGGTCAGGCGCAGGCGCACGCCGTGCTCGAGAACGGCCAACCGGCCGTCGAGCATCTTGAGGTCCTTCCAGACGGCGATCAACTGCTCAAGATCGAAGGGCAGCTGGGCAAGGTCGCAGAGCGCGGCGCGCTCCAGGGCGGCGAGGAACGCCTCGCCGTCCGAGACGCCGCGCTGGGCGGCGAACAGCGCGATCTCGTCGCGGTCCAGCGGCGACAATCGATAGAGCTTGAGGGCGGCGTCGGGTTCGGGACCACGGCCCGGCGACTTCGCAGTCGCGGCCCCTTCCTCCGGCTCGAGACGGGGCGCGACGTAGGGCAGCAGTTCGTCGATCAGGTCGCCGTCGAGCTTCGAGCGCCAAGCGTAGGGTCGACTGGAGAGGATCACGTGGGCACGGGCTTGCGCGTCGTGGACGCGCGCGGCGAAGGCGCGCATCGCCGTCTCGAACGCGCGCGGCGTCTCAAGTCGCGCCTCGTCGACCGAGTCGAGAAAGAACCAGGCCTCGTCCGCCCCGCCGAGCCAGGCTTCGAAGCGCGCGGGGTCGCCCACCTCGAAGGCCGCGCCGAAGTCGCTGCTGACGTCCTCCAGCCTGACGAAAAAGGCGGCGTGGCCTGACGCCAGCATTCTCTGCGCCTCGGCCCTGAGCTCGAAAGTCTTGCCGGCTCCGGCGTCGGCGAGGATGACGACGCGAGACTCACGACGCAGGTGGGTCCAGTCCGAGCGCGTGCTGGTCGACCTCCACCACAGGTGGTCGAGGTCGACGTCCTCGTCGCGCGAAGCGGTGACGGGCGCGAAACGGCGGATCAAGGCGACGGGCTTCATGCCGGTCCCCGAAGGTCCATGGGATAGAGGCGCGGGAACCAGCGCTCGACGACATCGACAGGGAAGCCCAGCCTCAAGGGCGCTCGTGCGTTCGCCGCGACCAGCATGCCCTTGTCCAGAAGCGCTGAGGTGATCTTTCGCGCCGCACGCTCCTCGTAGTTGGTGAGGGAGGGCACGCGCGACCGCTCCACCTCGCCGGCCAACGCCGCCTCCCGAAGCACGGCGAAGCTGCCGCGCGGCAGTCGCTTGGTCCGCACCTCCTCCTCGACGTGCAGCCCGATGCGCAGGATCAGCGCTTCGGGGTCCATGAGCTCGCCCATGAACGCGATCTGATCGACGGCGCGCTCCAGGAAGAAGCGGGAGAAGGCGACCAGACCGCGCTGGGTCAGCGCGCCACGCCCGTCACGGTCTCCCTCTCGCGGCCCGTCGGCCCCCATCAGGAGCCTCTTGTACTGCACCTCCTCTCTCGCGAGACCTCGAGCCACCGACCAGAGGCTGGTTCCGATGCCCAGGCGCCTCAGCAGGGCGTGCGACATCAGGCGCGCCACCCGCCCGTTGCCGTCCAGGAATGGGTGGATCCAGAGGAACCGGTGGTGCACGGCTCCGACCGCCTGGATTTGACGGAAGCGCGATCCGGGCGCTTCGGCATAGGCCTGATCAAAGCGGGCCAGGAACACGGGCAGGGCGCCGTGGGGGGGCGGGTCGTGGCGGCCTACCCGGACGTCGCGTCGGCGAAGCTGACCCGGAACGACTTGAACGCGCTCGCCGGTGGACATGTTCTCCACCCATAGAAGCTCGTCGGGCAGCTTCCTGCAGAACTCCTCGTGCAACCAGCGGGCGTAGGCCGCGGTCGCGGGCCAGACGCCCGGATCCTGACCGTCATCGATCAGCTTCTGGACATGGATGTGTGCGACGGCTTCCTGCTGCAGCTCGCGCTTGCGGGGCTCGTCGGAGAAGTCGTTCGCCAGCGCTCGATCGATGTCGCGTGGGTGGGTGTCGTGACCCTCGATCAGATTGGAATAGTAGCAGTTCATCGACCGCACGAGCGCACCCACCGACCCGCGAACGATGGGGTGCATGCGTCCAGCCAGGCCGGCGCTCTCGGTCAGAAGCGTCGCGGCGACGTCCTCGAGCGCGCTCTCGGACTCCTCGACCCGCATCGGCTCCATTGAGCTCACGTTCATGCCGCAGACTATGCCGGTTCGGTCAGCGCCTGCATAGCTTGCCTGCTTAAGGATTGGGGTAGATGCAGCGTAACCTGTGCCGGACCGCGTGCCGCCCCCTGCGCAAGCCGGACCGTCGTTGCGGCGTTCTGCGCACACGCCGACGCCGGGGACTTCGAGGGGCGGCTGCGGTCTGTTAACAATCGCGCGCTCGCGCCTACATCTGGTTGCATGACGAACGCCGGAGCGCGAACGCCTGACGCTAGACCTCCCCGCACCCTGGCGACCGGAGGTGGGGACGCCACCGCGTCAGGCGTGAACTTTCAGCAGAGCGTCGGCGCCAGGCTTCTGCAGTGGATGCTGACCGAAAGCTTTGTGGACCGCCGCCTCGGCCTGGGTGCGGCGAAAGTGACGTCGGTGCGCTTCGAGACGGAGGCGCCTCTCGACGATGTCCTGGCGCGCACCTGCGAAGCCGGCGTGCTTGCGGTGCAAGCCAAGAACACGCTTTCGCTGTCGGACGACCCGGCCAGCGAATTCGGCCGAACCGTCGAGCAGATCGTGCGCCAATGGCGGCTGAGCCGAGATGGGGTCGGCGATCTCGAGTGGAACCGTCCGCTCGATGCCGCCAAGGATCGCCTGGTGATCGCAGTCGGCCCGGACTCGCCGGCGACGACCAGGGTGCATCTGGCGAAAGCGCTGGAGGCGCGGCGCCAACCCGGCCCACCCGTCCTCACGCGCGCTGAGGAGAAGGCGCTCAGTCAATTCGACGCTTGCGTCCGACATGCCTGGGCGGAGGCCGCGGGCGAGACGGCGACGGACGCGACCCTGAGGTCGATCCGCGAGCTCACCTATGTCTATGTCGTCGACGCCTCAGGGCCAGAGCGCGCCGCGACCGTCGCGGCGCTCGAGAGCAGCTTCGTGGACGGGCCTGCCGCGGCGAGCGGACTCGATCTCCTGGAGCGGGTGGCGGGCGACCTCATGGCAAGCCGCGGCGGACACACGCTCGCGATGCTGCGCGCCGACCTGTTCAGTCGCGGGGCGCGTCTGAGCGGGCGGGCGGACTACCGTCGCGACATCGCAGCCCTGCAGGAGGCGACACGTCAGACCGAGCGCGTCCTCGCCGCCTTCGAGGTGATCGAAGCTGAGACCGGGGCCTGCGTCACCCTCGCGCGCGACTGCCAGCCCGCCGTTGATGCGGCGGCTCTGGGCGGACATCTGCTCCTGATCGGCGAACCGGGAGCCGGCAAGAGCGCCGTCTTGAGCGCGCTCGGCCGCACGCTTCGAGGCCAAGGGCACGATGTCGTCAGCCTGGCTGTCGACCGGTTCTCGGTGGAGTCGCTGGAGGGCGTGTCAGGTCAACTCGGCCTCACCCACGACCTGCCCTCCGTCCTGCAAGCCTGGGACGGAAAGCAACAAGCCTTCCTGCTGATCGACGCCCTTGACGCCGGCCGCGGCGGGGGAGCCGAGGCCGCGTTCAAGCGCCTGATCGAGTCGGTGGTTGAGGCGGCCGGACGCTGGACCGTGGTCGCTTCGATCCGCAGCTTCGATCTGCGGCTTGGCGTCAGCTTCAGGACGCTGTTCAAAGGCGCGCCTGCGGACTCGGCGCTGCAGTCTGCCGAGTTCCCGCAAGTTCGGCACCTGCAGGTCCCGCCCTGGTCGCCAGCGGAGTTTGGGACGCTGCTGTCACGCGCCCCCCGTCTTGCGGAGGTCTTGCGCGAGGCCCCAGCCAAGCTCTTGGAAGTCGCCCGCGTGCCGTTCAACACGCGGCTCCTGGCCGAACTCGTCGCGACCGGAACGGTCAAGCAGGATCTCAGCGCCGTAGGCTCGCAGTCAGCGCTGCTGGACCTTTACTGGGAGCGGCGGATCGAGCGCCAAGGCCTGGCGGCCGAGGTTTGCCTGCGCGCGGTGGTCGATCGGATGGTGGCGAGGCGCACCCTGCGCGCGCCGAAGCTGGAGGTCGCCGCGCATAATCCCGGCGCGCTGGAGGCGTTGATCGGCGTCGGCGTGCTGGTGCTGACGGACGCGGGGCGCTCGATCCAATTTCGGCACCATCTGCTGTTCGACTATGTCGCGAGCCGTGTCTTCCTCGATGGCGAGGCGGTGGCGGGAGGAGAGGCCCGCTTCCCGAAGGCGGACGGCCTCGGCCTCATCCTCGCTCCCGCATTCGGCTTCATGCTGCGGGGGCTCTGGTCGCAGGATGTGGACCACGGCCGGTTCTGGACCGCGGTCGCGAACCTCGCGGCGCAGTCGGACGGGGATGCCGTGATCCGCAGTCTGGCGGCGAGGACGGCGGCGGAGCTTCCCGAGTCGAAGGAGGATGTCGACGCCTTCGCGCGCGCCGTCATCGAAGGCCTGCCGTGCGCGACAGCCGCGCTGCCGCAGGTGGCCGGCGCGCTGGCCGTGCGGCTGGAGGATGAGCCGGCGGCCCCGCTGGCGCCCTGGGTGCGTCTTGAGCTTCAGCTCTCCGCCTCGCCGAAGGAGGTGGTCGGGATCGCGCGCATGCTCGCCTACCTGTTGGTCGACCGCGTGCGAGACCCCGAGCTACGGGCCGACCTCGGTCGGGCGTCGCGCGCGCTGCTGGCCTATGGCTTCACGCTCGATGATAGCGGCAAGCTGGCGACTCCCGCGATCGGCTTTGTCATCGACACCCTCTCGACCGACGTCGACGCCTCGACCGGCCTGTTGCGCGAGGTGTTCTCCGACGCGCGTTTCGCGCGGTTCGGGCCGCAGGAATTTCCAGCGCTGGCTCGCAAGATCGAGACGATCTCCGCCGCCGCTCCCGACTTCGCGCGCGAGATCTACGCGGCGACTTTCGCGCGCGAGGTGACGGAGGACCGCCGCACCTCCCTGGGCGGCAGCCGCATCCTCAACCTGACCTCGAACGTGCGGCAGGAGTTCGAGTCCGCGCGCTGGTCGCTCAAGGAGCACTTCCCCGTCTTTCTGGCGGCGTCTCCGATCGAGGCGACCACCGCGCTGTTGGCGGCCCTCGACGGGTATGTCGCGCGCCAGCATCCGATTGCTGGGCGGCCGGCGGAGCGCGTGATCCAGACGGCGAGCGGCCCGGCGAGGCTGCAGCCCGACGCAAGCCACATCTGGGCGCATGAGGCCCATCCGTCTCATGCGCAGGACGGGGACGCCTTGCTGTCGCAGTTCGAGACCTGGCTCGAGACCGGCGAAGAGGGCTCGGTGCTCGCCGCCGTGACGCATGCGGTCGCCCATGTGAGCTTGGCCGTCATATGGTCCCGCCTGTTCATGGCCGGCGCGGCGCGTGGCGGCGCGCTCGCGAGGATGCTGCGGCCTCAAGTGCTGCGGCCCGAGTTCCTGATCGCGCCGGACACGCGCAAGGGCGCTATCGATCTGCTGGCGTCCGACTACGACCAGCTGAGCGAACCTGAGCGCGTCGAGGTGGAGACGGCGCTTCTGGCGCACGGCTTCGAGGAGTTCGTCACTCCCGAGCGCGCCAAGGAGGGCTGCCTCTGGAGCGTGTTCGGTGCGATCGGAGCCGAGCGGCTCGCCACGGCCGACGCCCGGGTCTTCTTGGCGACCGCGCCCGCCGGCGAAGCGCGCAACGCGCGACTGTTCAGCATCCAGATCAGCAGCGTGTCGGATGACTACTACTGGCTTGAGCCGACCGTGCGGCGAGCGCCCGTCGTGCAGGACGCGATCCGCCTTGTCGAACGCGTTCAGCAAGCGCTCCAGTTGGAGGTGAACGAGGCGGAGCCGGTGGGGTCCCTCGCTGACGCGCTGGAAGCTCTTTCTGCACTCAAGGGCCGGCTTGATGCGGGAGACACGCCGGACGAGGCGCTCGCGCGCCGCATGGAAGGCGTCTTCGCCCAGGGCCTCCACAAGGTCGTCCGCAGCGGTGACATCGACGAGTCCACACCGAGCGAAACGCTCGGCCGGCTGCTGAGCTGGATCGAGGACGCCAGCCGCTACGCCAACCCGGAAGTCAGCGCCGACAGCGAGGCCGATTTCGAGAGGGGTCCATCCTGGAGCTCTCCCTCCGCGCGGCTCGAGGCGGCCAAAGCGGCTCTGCGCCTCTGTGCAAAGCGGCCTCAGGTCTACCCGTCGCTGGAGCCGCTGATCGACCGACTGCTGGTCGATCCGCACCCGGCGGTGCGGATGAACGCCGCGTTGCGGCTGGTCCGGATCTGGGACGTCGATTGGGAGGGGTTCTGGAGGCGGGCTGAGGCGGTGGTCACCACGGAGCACAACCGCGGCGTCCTCGACGGGTTTGTGGCGGGCGTTCTCAGCCCGGTCGCCGCCAGCGGTGAGGCGCGCAGGATCGCCGATCTGGTCCTTCCGCTCCTTGAGCGGTGCGGCCCGAATGACGCGCGCAGCGAGCAACTGCGCCGCCACCTCGTTCAGATGCTTCTGCAGTTCTGGTGGCGCGACGGCTTGCCCGACGCCGAGGCGCGGGTCCGGAGCTGGTTCGCCGCTGCTGTGGAGAACGCTGAAGAGGTGCGCGAGATCATCGTCCTTCTGCGCAACGACTACACGGACGGCCTCAGGGGCGAACACGGCTCCTCGGCCTCTGTGCAAAGGGCGACGGCGATCGAACTCCTCGCGCAGGCGGTCAAACAGGCGTCGGAGGTCGTGGGCGGCTACGCCGAGCTGTCTTCGCCGGACGAGGCGCAAACGACTCGCGCGCGGACCGCCATGCAGATCCTCGCCACTGCATGCCAGCAGCTCTACTTCAGCTCGGGAGCCTTTCGCCACGGCGATGACGTCCGTACGCCTCTAACGCAAGACGGCGCGGCGACCCTGCTGCATGAGAACGCCGACACCTTGAAGATCATCGGCGCGCACGGCGATCCGCACACGGTCTTCCATCTCGTTCAGCTGCTGGAACATCTGGTGGAGGCGGACCCGCCGGCGGTGTTCGATCTGATCGCCTGGGCGATTCTGAGGGGCGGGCGTCAAAGCGGCTTCGAGTTTGAGGTCCTTGGCGCCGACCTCGTCGTCAAGCTGGTGGGGCGCTTCCTGGCCGATCATAAGGAGGTGTTCGACGATGAGGCCCGCAGGACCGCCCTGGTGGACAGCCTTGAGGTGTTCACAACAGCGGGCTGGCCAGCGGCGCGTCGGCTCTTCTACCGCCTGCCCGATCTGCTGCAGTAGCGCTGGAGCCCCGGATCAGGCGCGATCTTCTCGAGCAACGCCGCGCCTCTGAAGCACCGGAGTCGTTCCGCGGAGGTCACGGCGTGGCGGCGCAGCGCCGGGATCGCTCGCGCGCGGCGATCGTTGATCGGCATCACGCCGTGCGGTGGTCAGCCGCGCAGTTGCGTCAGCGCTCATTTAAGCCGCTGACTTGCAGAAGAAGAGCAACCAGATGGCCCTCGTCCGTGACCTGAGCAGCCGCTCGCTCGGCGAGCTGACGCTGGACGATGTCGTGTATTGTCACCTCTCCCGGCGCGGTTGGGAGCCGATCCGGGGCGGCAGCGTGTTTACGACGCTCGAAAGCGTCGAGCTCGAGATGCGCCAAGCGAGGGGAACGCAGATCACCTCTCGCTACCTCCCCCTGCTGGCGGCGTTCAGCCTGATCGAACAGCTCGGCGACTGCTACTCCAACAAGAACCTAAAGCGTCACCCTGATCGCGGTGGCGGTGTCGAGAAGGGTCTCTACTACTTCTGTCGCCACGCAGCCATGTCGGCCGAAGTCAAGGCGCTCTATGCGCTCAGAAACGGCTTGGTGCATGCGGGGTCTCTGACCTCAGTAGATCAGGGGTCCGAGAAGCGCTACATTTTTAGGTACGACCACGACATGGCGCAGGCGATCGCGCCCGCGCCCGAAGACTGGGACGGTCAGGTCTCGACGGTGACGAGGCGCAAGGTCACACGGGTCAATCCGCGCGTCTTCACCGATCAGGTCTCCTCGGGCATTTTCAAGGTTCGCGACCTATTCTTCGAGGATCGCGAGAAGCTGAAGGTCGAAGCGCCTAAAGGCTACATCCTTATGAATCACCTGCTTTGGAGCCTTCCGGCTTAGGTCTCTGTAGGTGAGTGGAGGCGTGGTAGCCCGACACAACACTCGGGGCCTGGCGCGAAGCCCGATCGCGGCCGGCGGGAGGAGGCGTGCTTGAGGCCGTGCGCGCGCGACGGGCAGTCTCGCTTCGACCTGATGGACCCGAGACGTTCGCAGGCGCCGCAAGTCACCTCCCGCTCGCGGTCGAATGCAGGAAAGCGAAGCTTGCCGCCTCGGTGGCGGAGGGTGGGCCGTCCTTAGCCTGGACGAGCCGCCAGACGATCCGACGCATGTTCGGGCGCAAGCCCTGGCGGAAGCTCGTCGCCACATGGCGAAGCGCGTCCTCGTACGTCGTCCCACTCGTCTGGCGGTCTAAGCGGGCCTGCGTGGATCGTCAGCTAAGCGGCCGCGTGCGCGCTGCGAGGAGCGCGCGCAGCTTTACGGCTTGGTTCGTAAGCACCTCATCCACGGCGGCGTCCGCGAGCGCGAGCAGGGTCTGCGTCGCCTCGGTTGAGGCATTGTCCAGACGGAGCCGCTCCCGCGGCCTCGCATCGATGCGCAGGACGGCGCCGGGAAGCAGATCGTCGATCTGAGCGGCCGCCAGCTCGGCCTGGGCTTCGATCGTTGTGGAGACGAGGTCGTGACGGGCGATCCAGCTCAGCTTGCCCGGTGATTTGATGGGGCGGACGGGCCGCGGGCCGCCTGCGGTCCCAATGGCGCACACCGAGAGAGCGTCGAGCGGCGTTGCGAACCGGCGCATCGCCTCGGTCGCGACGATGAGGTCGGGGGCGTTGGCGATCAGGCCTCCGTCGATGTGCGGGATCCCGTCGATCTTGTGTGGCGGGAAGTAGGTCGGAGCCGCCGAAGTGGCCATTGCGACATCCAGGACCCGCGCGGCGCTCCCGAGATCCGGCGAGACCGACGATGAGCGAAAGATGCGAGGCGTGGCGGTCTGCTGATCGATGGCGACGACGAGAACCGCCGCTGCGAGGTCCGCGAAGGGCCTTGTCGCGCGAGGTCCAAGAATCGCCTCCACAGCTTCCGCGAGGGGCGCTGGGTCATATTGAGAGCTGAGGAACCCGGCGAGGGAGCGCTTGCGGGGCTTGAAGATCTGCGGTCCACGGTCCTGGATTTCGCTGCGTAGATCGCGCGCCGGAACACCGGCCGCCAGGCCGATCGCCAGGATGCCGCCGATCGACGTGCCTGCGGTCAGATCGAAGCGGTCGCGAAGCGGAGCGTCGGCTTCAGCCTCCAGGCGCTCCAGGACCCGCGCGGTGAAGAGGCCTCGAAAGCCGCCGCCGCTGAGCGAGAGCAATCGACGAGGCGCGACGGGCCGCCGCTCCTGCGGCCCTGGCCGGCTCAGGGGAAGGCTTGGGGTCAGGGGCTGACGACCGTCAAAGCGGTGCGGTCGCAGAGATCCTCCAGATAGGGTCGCGGCGGAGAGACGAGGGTGAAGCTGCGAGCGATGGCGGTCGCGATCACCAAGCGCTCATCCTCACCAAGGTCGAAGCGCTCGCCGTCCTCGGCCTCTTCCAGAAGCGACAGTCCGCGCAGCGCTGATGCCCAGGTATCTACGATCGGCAGATCGACATCGATGATCGTGCCCTTCTCGACGAACTGCCGACGCCCCTCCTGGAGCAGACGTCGCCAGTCCCCTCTCTCGTGCTTCGGGAGATCTTCGATGCTGGACGCGACGATGCCGAACGAGACCACGCTCGCGAAGAGTTCGGTCGCGCCCGGTCGCGCTTGGCGAAGCCAATCGAACACGGGACGGGCTTGGTCGCGACCGACGAGGTCGGCGAGCGTCGGCGTCGACAGGAGGTACATTCAGATGCGGATGTTGCGACCTCGGGCGCCGGACCGCAGCTGCAGCGCCACGGTCGCGACAGGCAGGTCGTGGCGGGGAGCAAAGGCGTCCGCCCAGCTGAACTCCCGATCGTTGGCCCGCACCACCGCCTCAAGGTCGCTGATTCCTATCAGGACCATCTCCTCAGCAGGCGCCTGATCCCGCCCCCTGGCGGATCGCTGCGCCTTCACGATGCGGGCGCGGCCGGCGGCCACCGTGGTGAAGCTGTCCCGCGCTTCCTTGACGCCGGCGACCACCACCTGTTCACCGTCGCGATAGTGGTCGTCGAGCCGCTCGAACAGCATCGCGCCTGCTCCACTCCCGAGCCGATCGACCAGGTGGGTCTTGGACAGGGTGCCCCCGCGCAATTCCTCTGTCTTCCGTTGCAAGGTGTCGGTCACGAACCATCTCCCTAGGTGACACAAACTGGGCGCTAGGTGTACACATGTCAACGACCTGGGTCGGCCGGCGTTCCGACTCCGCTCTGAGAGCCCGAACCGCCCCTCGCCCGGGGGAGGGGGCTGCACGATCCGCGGGCAGGGGCGTCATCGCACGCGGTCGTCGAGGACATGAATGAAGACCTGTCCATCCTCCTGAGGAGAAGGCAGGATGAGCTGCGGCCAGAGCAGTCGCTCCAGGTGTGATCCGAGCGCGGCGAGGCGATCGGGCTCCAGTCCGAACCCCCCCGAATATAGATTGCGCAGGTCGCGGCCGAACAACTCCAGCCATCGCTGCAGCTCCATCGGAGCCAGCTGCATCGGCAGGTCGTATCCCGCAAAAGGTTCGTCGTCCGGCAGGCCGTCCCGGTGGCCAAGCCACTCGGCTGTGTGGCGCAGCAGGCTCGAGAACGCGGGAACAGCCACGCTCAGGAGCGCGTCGAGATCGCGCTCACTCGAGTCCAGGTAAGCGATCCGGGCGCTCCGGGTGGCGGCGACCGCGTGGGAGAGGCTGTCGCTCACCAGGGTCGCAAAGCGTCGCCCCTGCGCCGAGTCGACGAATGCGCTTTCCCGCGCCGTGTAGTAGGCGGAGGGTAGGCTCGAGATCTGCGGCCAGGTGAACGCGTCCACCTGATCTCTAAGCGCGATATTCTGGCCTAGCAGGGGCCTCTCGTAGAGCTGATCGTGCGCGACGTAGGCAAGCTCCTTGACGAAGATCCCGAGCGCGTAGGTCCGATCCTCTTCGAGATCAGAGAGAAGCCACCTGCCTACACAGGCGTCGATCACGACGTGGACCTTGGCGACCCCGCCGCGGACGACATTCACGGCTCTGGCGACAGCCGTTCCATAGGCCAGTGAGGCGGTCTGAACGGGCTCCAGGGCGGGATCGCCGCGATCGAGATTTCGCAGTGCGTCGGCGTAGTCGGCCGCCAAGGTCAATCCGTCGAGGCTTGAGAGGGGCAGTGACCGGCCGAGCTCCTGGACGACGCCCTGCACGATCTCGCTCAGCCGCGCCGCGCCATTCTCGTCGATCCAGTCGATACAGCTCAGGGTGAAGCTGAAACCGCCTGTTGCGGCGGCTTGGTTGATCGTCACTCGGTCCTGTACATCCGCGCTGCGGCCCGAGCCGTCAGCCGCTGTGCGGCCCAAGGCGTTGGCCATGACGGCCTCGATGGCCGCGTGCGTTCGGGTCCCGATCAGGCGGTGCAGCCCGGGCTCCAGCGTCGCTGTTCCGGCGATGAAGAAGTCCTCGCAGCAGGCCGCAGCGCTCGCATTGAAGGCCCGAAGAACGGGCGGGGCCGATCCGTCACGCAGGCCCATAAGCAGGCTACGAGAGCTGAGCGGCAGAAGGACCGCATCGACATCGGCGCCGCGGGCAAGCAGCAGCGGCTTCAGTTCAGCGTCGTCCACCTCCCGGACGAGCGCGACACAGTCCGGCAGCAGCAGGTGGTCCGAAACCTCGACCGCCTCCCAGGTGAAGTTCTGCAGCCGCGCAATCCAGGCGTTCTGATCCAACCCGCGGCCAAGCGCCTCGTTGTGGGCGTCGCGAATTCGCGAGCGCAGCTCCTCGGCCGCAGGCGCGAACGCGGTGGCGACAACCGGCGCCTGTTCCGCCAGCAGCTCGTCGAAGGACTCCCTCATCATGAACGCAAGGATCCGGCGCACCAGCGCGGGCGGTATGCCCGCCTGGGCCAGAGGCAGGCCTGCGACCGCCGAGTCCAGGGCATCGGTAAGCATCAGTGAAGGCGAAGGTTCATCCACGCCGAGGTGGGCGCGCAGCCGATTTGTGTCTCCTGAGAGGGCGACGGCCTCGTCAAAGAGGCGCGTCATGCCGCGCTCGAACACCGCCCGCACGTGTGCCGTGCGCGTGACGAGGCGCACGACGAGGTCAGCCACAGAGGTCGGGTCCAAGGCGCTCCCGGACGGCGACTGCCTCAAAGTCTTCAGAAGAGCATCCAGCTCGCCTTCCGTGGCGGTGATCTCGTCATCAAGGGTTGAGGTCCCGTCCGGACTCAGCCGCGCGTAGAAGTGCTCTCCGACCCCGACATCGCGGATGCCGACCAGACGCGGTACGCCGCCCGCCCGGTAGAGCCAGGTCCGCTCGGCTCCGCCAGCTTCGGGTTCGAGAAATCCGCGCTGCAGAAAGCGGGGAATGTAATGCTGTCGACGGCCGGCCATGAGTGGACGGCCTATATGGTCGCGCTAAGCCTGGGATTGAAGGACCGGCGCGCGTCCAGTCTTCGAGACTTCCGCCGGAGGCGGCGCTCGTCCTCGCGCCCAATAGCGCCGCCTCTCCGGCGCACGTGCGCCTTGTTCGCAACCGCTGCTGCAAGCAAAGCGTCGCTTCAGTGCTGAAGCTGGCGATCCTGCGCAAGGCGCGTTCTCATGCCTGTAGTGATGGAACCGATGAGTGCTTCAGGGAAGTCGCCCGGCAGCTTGGCCAGCCCATCGGCGATAGCCTGGTCAGCTCGGTCATAGACCTCGTCGATCGCAGCCAGCGCGACGGCTCTGGAAAGACCGCCCCTGACGGCGGTCTCCAGAAAGTGACGCGCGCGGACGGAGTCGACACGGTAGTGGCGATTGTCACCTGCGGCCAAGGCAAGCTTGAATTGACCGTGGCGCAGCTGCCCGGCGTCAACATTGGGCTGGGTGGAAAGCACGTCGTAAAATGGTGTCGAGTCGAAGCGTCCGCCAGAGAATAGCCGAACGCTGAAGTTCTTGGCGTGCCCGTCTGTAGCCCCCATAAGCCAAAAGATCAGGAGCGCCTTCAGAAGTGATTGGCGATCTTCCAAAGGGTGGTCCGAGGTGGCGAGCAATCTAAGAAGCTCGGGCGCGCCAGGCCCTCCCTGCTGCTCGTATTTGCGCGAGACGGGGTAGCCCAGCGCTTGGCAGAGGTCCTCCTGCGGCACGCGCAGCAGGCGTCCGTCGCGGGTCCACAGACGGTCGAAACGCTCGACGACGAGTACGTGCTGATCTTCGAAGTCGCGGATCTCGGTCGCGGCGCAGGCGAGCCCGAACGCCTCCAGCAGGCGAAGGCACAGGTGTTCATTCTCGACGCTGAGGCTGAGGTCGACGTCGCCGCGTTGTCCGATCGCCGGCTTGAAAATGTGCGTGGTCGCCGTGGCTCCCGACGGGAGCCTCCAACCTTCGTCCGTGTGTAGAAGCGCGGTCTTCTCCTGTGCGCCCGCGAGCGAGATGCGGAACGCCTCGTCCTCGCCGAGGCCCAGCGGCGCGCGTGCGAGACTGCGCAGCAATGTTGCGATCTGCGCGTCGTCGAGGGGAACACCTTCAACGGCGCCTGCAGGTCCTGGCTCTTCGCCGTCAGGAAGGAATTGAAGGGCGCCGACGCAGTCGCGCCCAATCGCGCTGAGCAGACTGACCGGGTCGCGGCCGTCGGTGCCCACGCGCTCGGCGATCTCGCGCCGGATGATTTCCTCGTCGGGGAGAAGTCCGTCGAGGACTGCACCGACCGTCTCGGCGCCGTAAGGCTCCTCCCGAAGCGGGGCCGACAAAGACAGCGGAATGGCTTCCGGCCAGTGCAGCCACGCGTCATCGTATTTGAACTCTACGACGCCTCGTGCAGAGCGGGTCACCTGCCCGATGCTGCGGCTGTTCAGGAAGATATTCAGGCGCGAGACTGACGCGCGGCGCGCCATCAGAACAGCTCATCCATGGACTGCGTCGCTCCCGAACTGCGAGGGGCGATCTGCAACTCCAGCCCCAGAGCGGCGAGCAGCTCGAGCAACGTGTCCAGCCTCACGCCCTGCTCTCCCGTCTCCAGCCCTGAGATGGCCGCCTGTCGCACGCCGGCCTTCTGGGCGAGGGCGGACTGCGACAGGTTCTGCAGTTTACGAGCCCGTCGGACGGCGTCGCCGATCTGGCGGGAGGATCGGGCGAGGAACATGAAGTTTACACGCCTTTGCGGATGAAGCGCGTTTTATACGCCAATGCGTGTGAACGCAACTCTATCCGCAAAAGCGGATGGGTTGAGGCGCGCTCCGAGGAGGCGGCTGCGAGCGCGCGCCCGAGTTAGAGCTTGCGGCGGCTCTGTCAGGTGAAATGTACCAACTGGTAATCGGGGGCGGGTAGGGCGGCGGGGATGCCCCGCCGCCGTCCGCCGCCTGACCCATTCCGCTGGTTCGACAGCTCCCCGGAGGTGATCCGGTACGTGGTCATGCTGTACGTGCGGTACCCACTCTCGCTGCGGAACGTCGAGGACCTGTTGCACGAGCGCGGGATCGACATCTGCCACGAAACGGTGCGGCTCTGGTGGACCCGCTTCGGCCCCATGTTCGCCGGTGAGATCCGCCGCAAACGGGTGCAGGCGATGCGTCAGCACACCCATTGGAAGTGGCACCTCGATGAGGTGTACGTGAAGATCAACGGCGAGATGCGCTACCTCTGGCGCGCCGTAGACCACGAAGGCGAGGTGCTGGAGCCCTTTGTCACCAAAGAGCGGGACAAGGCGGCCGCGCTCAAGTTCATCAAGAAGACGCTGAAGCGCCACGGCTCACCCAAAGCCATCACCACCGACGGGCTGCGCTCGTACGGAGCGGCTATGAAGGAGCTCGGGAACGTCAAGAAGCGCGAGGTGGGCCGCTGGGCCAATAACCGCGCGGAGAACTCGCACCAGCCGTTCCGACGACGAGAACGAGCGATGCTGCGATTCAGGCAGATGAAGACGCTGCAGCAGTTCGCCTCAGTCCACGCCACCTTCCACAACCACTTCTCGCAGGAGCGCCCACCTCGTCGACCGGCAGACCTACAAGGACCGACGCTCAGCCGCGCTGGCTGAGTGGCGGGCGGTCGCGGCCTGACCGATGCCGGGGTAGGGCAACGTGCGCCTGAGCGGAGACGAGTTGCCGTTGGACTGACAGCACCGCCACTCTCCTGCCGCGACTTCTCTCTGACGCAACAGCGGTTTCCCAAGCTGCTGAACGTGCGGCGCTACTTGCGCCCTAAGCCGTCGCGGCCTGCCAGCGCATACCCCAGCCTGACATTGTCAGACCAAGTGCACCGCCCGGTAAGCCGATCGGCTTAGGGCGGCGGGCATGGCCCGTCGCCCTGTCCCGCCCAGCCCCTTCCGCCGGTTCAACTCATCGCCCGAGGTTATTCGCCTCGTGGTGATGATGTACGTGCGCTACCCGCTGTCGCTGCGGAACGTGGAGGACCTGCTCGCCGAGCGGGGGGATCGACGTGAGCTATGAGACGGCGCGGTTCTGGTGGAACCGCTTCGGCCCGATGTTCGCCGCCGAGATTCGCAGGAGGCGGGTGGACCGCTGGGCAACGCCGACAAGCGCGAGGTGGGCCGCTGGGCCAACAACCGGGTGGAGAACTCGCACCTGCCGTTCCGACGAAGGGAGCGGGCCATGGCCCCCTTCCGCCGCATGCACACGCTGCAGAAGTTAAGCGCGGTGCACGCCTCCTTCCACAACCACTTCGGCACGGAGCGCCACCTCACCGGACGAGACCAGTTCAAGGCCAACCGCTCCGCCGCCCTGGCGGAGTGGAAGGCGCTCGCCGCCTAGCCAACGGCGGGGCAGGGGAGCCCTGCGCCTAGCGGAGACAAGTGGCCGTTAGTCTGACAGCACCCTACCGCGAGCTGCATGTGGATCACGAGGCCGCCACGCCGCGTCTGCTTGGCGTGTGCCAAGACGGCGCGACGCTGGTCGAGCTGGAGGGCATGAGCGAAGGCACCAGCGACCAGCTGTTCTTCGCGCTGCGGCTGGCGGCGGTGGAGCAGGCGATCGAAGCGGGCGTGCGCCTGCCATTCCTGGCCGACGACCTGTTCGTCAACTTCGACGACGCGCGAGCCCGCGCCGGCCTGCAAGTGCTGGCCGACCTCGCACGACGTACGCAGGTCCTCGTCTTCTCCCACCATGAGCATATTGTGAGACTCGCGCGCGATGCGGTCGGCGCAGACCTCATTCAGAGTGTAGGCCCTTCGCCTAAGAGCATGTCAGACTACTGTGACTTGCGCATATCTCCGACGAACGTCTGAGAGTCGCACCGACTTGGATGTCCGCTTCTGGCGCTTGTCAGCCATTGGGGCATCTTAGTCAGCTGGGTCAAAGTCGCTCGCCGATCTCTACGCCCAAGTGTGACGATTATTGGGGCGGCGCTTAGACGCCCGTGTTCGCCGCGGGCGCGGCTCCGCATCTCCGCCGCTGCCCGCGTCAGCCTGGTTCGTTCACCCTGCGAGTGTATTGACGACATGGTACTCGCTTCCGACGAGTGCGACGC
>CAXTHH010000021.1:0-24100 GCA_964244065.1 uncultured Caulobacteraceae bacterium
TGATGGTGGGGCAGCTCTTGCCGCCGAACAGCAGGCTGGTGGTGTCGCTCTTGGGATCGCAGCCGATCAGGAGGACGCGCTTGCCCTGCTGGGCCAGCATGTAGCTGAGGTTGGAGAGCGCGAAGCTCTTGCCCGACCCGCCCTTGCCGTAGATCGCGATGACCTGCGTCTCCTTGGTCACGGGACCGGTGTGCACCGGGTCGGGTTCCAGGGCGGCCTCGGCCCGCAGCGCACGACGTTCGATCAGGGTCACCGACACTGGGTTTGCGCCTCCGCACGCCTCAAGACGTCAGCCTAGGCTGTCAGCATGGAGTGTCAATCCAAATTTACACTTCTGGAGAAGCGGTCAGGAGATGTCGCGCCAGTCGAGCAGCAGCTTGAGACAGGACGGGTCTGTGAAGGCGGTGCGATAGGCGGCCTCGGCGTCGGCGGCGGGGGCTCGGTGCGTGACCAGGCCGTCGAGGGACAGGGCGCCCGACTCGATCTCGCCGGCCACGGCGGTCAGGTCGGCGGGCGCCCATTCGGCCGCGACGCGCAGCCGCACCTCGCGCATGAAGGCGGGCGGGAAGGCGAAGCTGAGGGGGCGGTCGTAGAAGCCGGCCAGCACCAGCTCCCCACCCTTGGCCAGGCGGCCGATCAGCGGGTCCAGCAGGTCGGCGTCGCCGCTCACGTCGCAGATGGCGGCGTAGTCGCGCCGCGGGTCCTCGTCGGGGTGGACGGTGCGGTAGCCGGCGCCCCCCCCGCGCCGGGCCGCCTGCGTCTCCCACACCGTGGGCGTCCCGCCGGCCAGCGCCGTCAGCCGGGCGAGCAGGCGGCCGAGCACGCCGTGGCCGACGATCAGCTCGGGCGCCCGGCCGCCCGCCAGCGCGTGAGACGCCGTGGCGGCGAGGGCCAGCAAGGCGCCGCGCTCGCCGAGCGACTCGGGCACCGGGAGGGTCCGGACGGCGGGCAGGACCAGGCGTCGGGCCGCGCCGCCGAACAGGCCGCGGGCGTCTCGAAACCCCGCCGAGCCCGCCGCGAACACCCACCGCCCGAGGTGATCGCGAACCTCGGCGCCCGCCTCGACCACGCGTCCCACCGACTCGTAGCCGGGCACCAGCGGGTAGGCCAGGCCGGGGAAGGGCGGCATCCGCCCGCTCCACAGCAGGCGCTCCGTGCCGGTTGAGACGCCGCTCCACGCGACCTCGACGACCACGTCGGCGGGGCCGGGGTCGTTCAGCTGGAGGCGGCGGACGGACAGGCGCTCGGGCGCCTCGATGACAACGGCGAGGGTGTCCATGCAGACTCCGGAGGATCAGGACGCGAGACGAAGGAAGCGAGGCCGCCAGACGCCGAGCACGATGTTGGCGGCGGAGACGGCCACGAGCACCCAGACCGTGCCGAGCTCCGCCGAAGCCAGGTGCGCGAGCGCGACGGGGTCTGCGCCTGCGGCGAGCGCGGCGGCGCTTCGGCGGGCCTCCTCCTGCAACGGGCCGAGCACGTGCAGGCCGCCCTCCAGCACCAGCACGCCCGTGAGCGCCTTCAGCCAGACCCAGCCCGCCTCGTAGAAGGCGGGGTTGGCGAGCATGGCGAGAAGGCCCGACACCACCGTGAGGATCATGGAGGGCCCGACCACCCAGGCGGCGATCCGCGCTAGCGCCGCCACGGGCGGCGCGCCGCCTCCCGTTGCAGGCCCGGCGGCGAGCACGGCGGCCAAAGCGGCCAGTCCGCCGATGAAGCCGGCCGCACCGAGCGTGTGCAGCACCTTGAGCGACCGTCGAAGCCCGCGGGTGATGGCGGCGCTCACGGCCGGGCCGTCAGGGCGCTGAGCAGGAAGGGGGTCCGCGTGCGCAGGCGCTTCACGCGCGTGAAACCCGCGTCGTGCAGGCAGGCCGTCAGCTCGCGGGGCGAGCGCGCGCGACCGCGGCCCATGGCGAGCAGGTAGAAGGCGAAGTAGACGTCGCCGACGCGCTCGGGCCGCCCGTCGCCGGCCATCGGCTCGCCGATCAGCAGCACGCCGTCCGCGGGCAGGGCGGCGCGAATCGCCCGGAGCAGCCGCGCGACGCCGGCGTCGTCGTGGTCGTGCAGGATGCGCACCAGGGTGACCAGGTCCGCACCGGGCGGGATCGGCTGGCTGAGGAAGTCGCCCTCCAGGATCTCGGCGCGGTCGAGCAGGCCGGCGCGGCCCAGCCTCGCCCGGGCGCGCTGCGCCACCGCAGGAAGGTCGACGAGGGCGAGTCGCAGCCTGGGAGCGCGCGCGGCGGCGGCCTCCAGGAAGGCGCCTTCGCCCCCGCCCACATCCAGCAGCCGCCGATGGCGCGCCACGGGATAGGCGGCCAGCAGGTCGGCGGCGACGGCCGGCTGCGTCGCGGCCATCAGGGCGGAGTAGCCGGCCACGTCCTCACCGCCCGCACCGGCCGGCGCGTCGGAAAGGGCGTAGGGCCAGTAGCCCGCCAGCTCGCCGGCGCCTCGCCGCAGCAGGCCGACGGGGTCGCCGAGGTCGGCGTAGAGGCGGTCGTGGTGGACGATCATCTGCATCAGGCCCACGCTGCCCAGGAGCGCGGCCCCCTGCTCGCCCAGGGCCCAGCGGTCCGTCCCGGCCGGCTCGACCAGTTCCAGCGCGCGCGCGGCGCCCAGCAGGCGCTCTATGGCGTCCGGGGGCAGGTCGAGCGCGGCGGCCAGGGAGGAGGTCGAGAGGGGGCCGTCGCGCAGGCGCTCGAACAGGCCCAGGCGTACGCAGGCGCCCAGCGTCTGCGAGTAGACGAAGCCCGCCACCAGATCGAACAGGCGGCGGGCGCGGCGGCGCGCGATAGGCCGGGTCGGCGGGAAGTCCGCAGCCCAGCGCTGGAAGCCGCCGTCGGAAAACAGGCGGTTGCGGTGGGCGAGCCACGTGTCTTGAAGGCGGCTCACGATCCGACTGTCTCATCGATTGGACACATGCTAGCGTCAATCATAGCGGACAATCGTGGAGGGTGGCAGTGGCGCGGCATCGGGTCGTTGTGGTGGGGAGCGGCATGGGCGGACTCGCCTGCGCCATCGACCTCGCCGCGGCCGGCTGCGACGTCACCGTGGTCGAGCGGGGCCATGCGCCCGGCGGCAAGATGCACCAGGTCAACGTCGGCAACGTGGGCGTCGACGGCGGGCCCACCATCCTGACCATGCGCTGGGTGTTCGACGCCCTGTTCCAGGATGCGGGCGCCTCGCTGGACGACCACCTGACGCTCAGGCCCGCCTCGGTGCTGGCGCGCCACGCCTGGAGCGCGGGCGAGCGGCTCGACCTGTTCGCCGACGTGGAGCGCTCCGCCGACGCGGTGGGCGAGCTGGCGGGGGCGGCGGAAGCACGCGGCTACCGCAACTTCGCCGCGGAGTCGGCGGACATCTACCGCACCCTGCGCGACACCTTCCTGACGCGCGACCGCTGCGGCCTGCTGGGGCTCAGCTGGCGGATCGCGTTGCAGGACGCCCCGGCGCTGTTCCGGCTGCGTCCGTACGAGACCCTGTGGAGCGCGCTCGGCGAGCACTTCCGCGACCCCCGGCTGCGCCAGCTGTTCGGCCGCTACGCCACCTACTGCGGCGCCTCGCCCTTCCAGGCGCCCGCCACGCTCATGCTCGTCGCGCACGTGGAGCAGGAGGGCGTCTGGCTGGTGGAGGGGGACATGCGCAAGCTGGCCGAGGCGCTGGCCGCCCTGGCCGCCGCCCGCGGCGTCTCCCTGCGCTACGGGGAGGCCGTGCGCGAGGTGGCCGTGGAGCGCGGCCGCGCGGCTGGCGTGGAGCTGGCGTCTGGCGAGCGGATCGAGGCGGATGCGGTGGTCGTGAACGCCGACGCCCAGGCCATGCAGATCGGCGGGCTCGGCGGGGGCGCGGCGGGCACGGTGCCCGGCCCGCGGGATCCGCCGCGGTCGCTGTCCGCGATGACGTGGGCGATGACGGCGCAGGCCTCCGGCTTTCCGTTGGCGCGTCACAACGTCTTCTTCTCGGGCGATTACCCGGCCGAGTTCGACGACCTCGCCGCCGGGCGTGCGCCGAGCGCGCCGACCGTCTACGTCTGCGCGCAGGACCGCGACGACGAGGGCGCGGGCGGCGGCGACGGCGAGCGCATCTTCGCCCTGATCAACGCCCCGGCGAACGGGGACCGGCGCAGCACGGACGAGCGGGAGATCGCGGCATGCGGGACGAGGGTCTTCGAGCATCTGAGGCGCTGCGGGCTGGCGCTGGAGCCTTCCGGGCCGAGCGTCGTCACGACGCCGCAGGACTTCGAGGCGCGGTTCCCGGGCACGGGGGGCGCCCTCTATGGACAGGCGATGCATGGTTGGGCGGCGGCCTTCCGGCGCCCGGGCTCGCGGACGAAGGTGCCCGGCCTCTACCTGGCGGGCGGGAGCGTGCACCCGGGAGCGGGCGTGCCGATGGCGGCGCTGTCGGGCAGGCTGGCCGCGCGCCGGCTGATGCGGGACCGCGCTTCGACGTCGGGGTTCCGCCGAGCGGCTACCGCTGGTGGTACCTCGACGCGCTGAGCGACGACGGCCGCTACGGCCTGACGGTGATCGCCTTCATCGGCAGCGTCTTCTCGCCCTACTACGCCAAGACGGGGTGGGACGACGCGCTGGACCACTGCACGATCAACGTCGCCCTCTACGGCCCCCGCGGGCGCGTCTGGCGGCCCGGGTGGGCCATGACCGAGCGGGGGCGCGACGCCCTGCACCAGGAGGCGCGGCGGCTGGAGATCGGCCCCTCGAGCCTGACCTGGGAGGGCGACACGCTCACCGTGCGGCTGGACGAGACCACCACCCCCGTGCCCGCGCCCCTCCGCGGGATGATCCGCCTGCACGCGGCGGCGCTGATCCCCCGCCAATTCGAGATCGGCGGCGTCGGCCGTCACGTCTGGCGCCCCATTGCGCCCCGCGCGCGGGTCGAGGTGGAGTTCGATGCGCCCAACGTGTCCTGGTCGGGGAACGGCTACTTCGACACCAACGGCGGCGACCGCCCGCTGGAGACCAGCTTCACCGACTGGACATGGTCGCGCGCCCACCGCCCGCGCGACACGCTGATCTTCTACGACGTGGGCCCGGACGACGACCGCGGCGTGCACGTGGCTCTGCGCGTGGGCGCCAATGGCGAGGTGGAGGAGGTGGAGCCCCCGCCGTTCCACGCCCTGCCGCCGACCTTCTGGCTCATGCCGCGGCGCGTCCGGGGAGAGGCGGGCTCTCCGCCGCGACTGGTGCGCACGCTGGAGGACGCGCCCTTCTACAGCCGCTCGGCGCTGGAAGGCGTCTACGACGGCGAGCGGGCGAACATCGTGCACGAGAGCCTGTCGGCCTCCCGCCTGCGCTCGCCCGTGGTGAAGCGCCTGCTGCCGTACCGGATGCCGCGCCGGGCGGGGTGATGGCCGGGCGGGCCACTGGGCGGCCCTTGCCCCCGCTCTTCCCCGCGGAGGCGGGCGCCCCGGGTGAGCGGCTCCGCCTCGGCCAGCCCTGTGCGAGTAACTAGACACGAGGCGAGGGTCACCCCCTCTCCTGCGGAGCGGGGGAGGGAGGGGCCCGCGGCGGCGGAGCCAGCGTGGGAGGGTGAGGGCTACGAGAGGCCTCCGCGCCCTCTGCCGGTTTCGCCTTGGGCGCGCGCAGCTTCCACAGCTCCCAGCCCGCCCACGCGACCAGCCCAGCCTCCAGCAGCGTCTGTGCGACCAGGGGCGCTACGCCGGCCACCGCTCAGCCCGCCGCACCCGGCGGCGGGTCGGCGCCCGCCTCGTCCGAAGCCTTCGGCGCATGGCCCGTCTTGGTGCGCATCGACCAGAACTCCCACCCGGCCCACCCGAGCACGGCGAGCCCGAACAGCAGCGGCTCGTAGGCGATCAGCAGGAGCCTGCTCACGCCGCCGCCTCCGCCCGGGCGTCCGCGAAGGCGCGGCGGATCAGCTCGGCGGCGCCCTGCGGATCCTCCTCGTGCGCCAGGTGGCCCAGGCGGGGCAGGCGCACGAGCGTGCTTCCCGCCACGCGCGCCTGCGCGGCCTCGGCCTCGAGCGGTGGCACCGCCCGATCGGCCTCCGCGGCCACGAGCGTCAGCGGCGCGCTCACGGCCCCGAGCTGCGCCTGCAGCGGCGCGAGCTTCCAGCGCGCCATCATGCCGAGCGCGCCCGCCACGTGGCCCGTGGTGGAGAACAGCGCGCGGTAGAGCTCCAGCCCCCGCGCGTCGAGCCTGGACCCCGTGCCCTCGATCAGCCGCGCCACCGCGCCCGGCTGCGACGCACGCCAGGCGAAGGCCTGCACGGCGACCGGGTTCAGGAACACGAGCTTGGCCAGGACCGGGAAGATGTGGCCGTTGGAGCCGGGGAAGGGCTGCAGGGCGCCGTTGAGGCTCACCACGCCGTCCGCGCCCGCCCCTCCGTCGAGCGACATCCTCAGCGCCACCGCCGCGCCCGCCGAGTGCCCGACGATCAGGCGGGGATCCGCTCCCAGCGCCTTGGCCAGCCCCGCCACACCCCGCGCCATGCCGTCCAGCGACAGGCCCTCCCCGCCGGGGGTGTCGGTGAAGCCGTGGCCGGGCAGGTCGGGCGCGACCACGGTGAAGTCCCGGGCCAGGAGCGGGAGGAGGTCGCGCCAGGAGTGCGTCGCCGCCCCCGTGCCGTGCAGCAGCAGCAGCGTCGGCCCGCTGCCCATCACCTGCACGTGCCAGCGCATCCCGGAGGCGAGCACGAAGCGGCTCGCCTCGCGGTTGGGCCAGCCCGGGCCGAGGCGCCGCCAGTCGGGCTTGACGCCGGCGAGCATCAGTCGCGCTCCCGCAGGCCGTCCACCAGCGCCGACATCCGGGCCGCGTCGGCGTAGGGCAGGGGCGCGTACACGCCGCGCATGGCGCGCGCGAAGCGGTCGCCCCCGGGCTGCGGGCGCGGCGAGACGTCCAGGTAGGCCGAGGCGACGCCCGCCTCGCCGATGCGGGCGGAGGCGGCCAGGGCGTCGCGCTCGGCGGCGGCGCGCCCGGGCGCGCCCTCGCCGTCGATGTTGGCGCGGCCGTCGGTGAGCACCACCAGCCGCGGCGTCCGCTCACGCGCCCGCTCGCCGAGCGCCAGCGCCAGGCCGGCGTCCAGGCCGCGGGACAACGGCGTGCCTCCGCCCCCTGGCAGGTCGGCGAGACAGCGCCGCGCCCGGGCGAGCGAGCGCGTGGGGGCCAGCAGCACCTCCGCGCCCACGCCCCGGAACGCCACCAGCGCCACCCGGGCGCGCAGGACGTAGGCCTTGGCCAGCAGCAGCTCGATCGCGCCCTTGGCCTCGGCCAGCCGCTGCAGCGCCGACGAGCCGGAGGCGTCCACCACGAAGATCGTGGTCGCCTCGCGCGGCTGGACGAAGCGGCGGATCCGGAAATCCTCCGCGCGCAGCGGCAGGCGGGCCGGCGCGGCGCCCGCCGCGCGCAGCCGGCGCCAGGGCGCGGCGGCGCGCAGAGTCGCGGGAATGTCCAGCCGGTCGCCGGGGCGCAGGGCGCCGGGGCGCGAGCCGGTCGGCCGTCCTCGGCGCGCCGACTTCGCCCGCGCTCCGCCTCCTCCGCGCCCCGCCTTTGGCGCGGCGCGTGCACTGTCCGCGATGGCGGCTTCCAGGAGGCCCGGGGGCAGGGCCGCCCTGACGGCCTCGAGCACGCGCTCGACCGCCTGCGCCTGAGCGTCTCCCGGAGTCTCGTCGCCGTCGGGAGGCGCCTCGTCGTCCTGCGGCGATGGAGGCTCCGCCTCGGGCTCGGCCGCAGCCTCCGGCGCCGTCCGCGCGCGCGGCAGGAGCACCAGCCGCGCCGCCGCGCCGGCGTCCTCGTCCGTGGCCTCGGTGCGGCCGCACAGGGCGGCGTGCGCGCGCGCGGCGCGCACGGCCAGAAGCGGCGGCCGCAGGGAGGCGACGCCCAGCTCCGCCGCCGCGGCGCACAGCGCCTGGGTCAGCGCGTCAGGGACGGTCGTCGCGGCCAGCGCCCGGCGCGCGGCCGCCACGGGCGCGGCGTCCGCACCCCGGCCGGCGGGCTCTAAAGGGTCCGCCTCCACGTGCGGAAAGGCGAGGCGCTCGGTCAGGGAGACCGGCGAACGCTCCTCGTCGCGGCCCTCGTCCAGCAGCACCAGGCCGAGCCGCGCGGGCAGGCGCGCGGCCATGCCCTCACGCTCCAGCGCGACCTCGCCGGCGTCGAGCACGGCGGCGAGGCGCGCGGCGGTCCCGTCGTCGATCCGCTCGGCCATGGGGAGCACGACGACGCCCCCGTCGTTGGCCGCCAGCACGCCGCGGGCGATCACCGGCCGTCCCGCGGCCAGGGTGGCGGGCAGGTCGAGTCCGCCCAGCAGCCGGTCGTCCGCGATCCCGAGCGGGGCGCGCCCGATCGGTGCGTCCGGCGGCAGGAGCGCGCGCAGGCGCGCCAGCCAGACGTCCCGCTCCGGCCCCGGCCCGCCGCGCAGGCGGACGCCGCCGAGCCCGACGGGGTCGATGGCGAACAGCGTCGCGGCCAGCTGGGCGTCCGACACGGCCGCCGGCGTCACGCGGCGACCGGCTGCGCGGCGGGCGCGGCGTCGAACAGGTCCTCGCTGGCCCGCGCGATGCGGGCGGTGGAGCCCGTCTCGTCCAGGGGATTGCGGCGCAGCCGGTGGCGCAGCGCCATCGGCGCCGCCTCGCGCATCTCGCGCAATGTCACGGCGGCCGCGCCGTTCAGGGCGGCGAGGGCGCGCGCGGCGCGCAGCAGCGTCAGCTCGCCGCGCAGGCCGTCCGCCCCCACGGCCATGCACAGGCGCGAGCCGTCCTGCAGCACCGTCTCGGGCGTCTCCAGCTCCGGCAGCCGCGCGCGGGCGGCCTTGATCCGCTCGCGCACCTCCGCGTCCGCGGCGGACCAGCGGGCGAGGAAGGCGGCCGGGTCGCGGTCGAAGGCGTCGCGGCGCCGCACCACCTCCACCCGGTCGGCCAGCACCTCGGGCGTGCGCACCTCCACCGACAGGCCGAAGCGGTCGAGGAGCTGCGGTCGCAGCTCGCCCTCCTCGGGATTGCCGCTGCCGATGAGCACGAACCGCGCGGGGTGGCGCACCGACAGGCCCTCGCGCTCGACGACGTTCTCGCCCGAGGCCGCCACGTCCAGCAGCAGGTCCACGAGGTGGTCCTCCAGCAGGTTCACCTCGTCGATGTAGAGGAAGCCGCGGTGCGCCCGGGCGAGCAGGCCCGGCTCGAAGCGCTTTTCGCCGCGGGTCAGGGCCAGCTCCAGGTCCAGCGCGCCGACCACCCGGTCCTCCGTCGCGCCCAGCGGCAGGTCGACCACGGGGGTCGGCACCTCCTCGGTCTGCAGGCGCTCGCCGTCCGCCGCGGGGCCGTCCGGCTCGAACCACGCGTCAGCCTTGGGATCGCGGCGGTAGGCGCAGCCCTTCACCGCCGTCAGCGGCGGCAGGAGCGCGGCGAGCCCCCGCACCGCGGTGGACTTGCCCGTGCCCCGGTCGCCGAACACCATCACCCCGCCGATCGCCGGGTCCACGGCGGCGATCAGCAGGGCCAGCTTCATCTCGTCCTGACCGACGATCGCCGAGAAAGGGTACGCCGCACGCATGATTCGACCCGGTTCCGCCGCGCCCTCTGGCGCCGAGGCGAGCCTAGAACCGACCGGGCGTGCGAGTCACCCTTCACACGCAGCGGGAAACGGTGTGCTCTGACCCGCCCGTGCCGGGGGAGGCGCGTCCGACCGCATGACCCAGCTCCAGCCGGCGTTCCGGTTCCACACCCAGCGCGACCAGCTGCTGGCCGAGGCGCACGCGCGCCCTCCCACGCCGGCCGACGCGCCGCTGCTGGCCACGCGCATCGCCACCCTGTCCGGCGAGGCGGACACGCCGGTGGATCGCGCCCACATGGCGGCGCTTTGCCGCAAGCTGAGCGCGCCCGAGCCCGGCCCGGAGGCGCGCTGGTGCATGGTGGACGGCGGGACCTGGCGGCTGCGCTGGGAGCGGCACACGGAAGTCTCCACCTGGACGGTGTTCCACCCCGCACCCGGCGAGGCCGCCTCCTTCGCCGCCACCGCGCTGGACGTGGTGCCGCAGGACTGGCTGGCCGCCATGCCCGGCGAGGTGCTGGCCGCCGCGCACGTGGCCCTGGTCGACGAGGCGCCCAAGACGAGCGTGTTCGCCGAGGCCGATCTCGTGGCCTTCGAAACGGCGGGCGGCGGGGTGCAGGTGTTCACCGATTTCCGCCCCGGCCCGGACGGGTTCACCCGGTTCGTGGTCGTGCAGCGGGACGGCGGGCCCGTGCTGGCCGGCCGCCTGGTGCAGCAGCTGTTCGAGATCGAGACCTACCGCCTGCTGGCGCTGCTCGCCTTCCCCGTCGCCACGGGCGGGGCCGCGGCGATCTCCGAGCTGGAGGCGGAGGCCGCCGAGGCCGCGGCCCAGGTGGCCCAAGCGGGCGGCGTGGAGGCCGATCGGGAGCTGCTGTCCCGCCTGGCGGCGCTTGCGGGGCGGGCGGAGTCGCTGGCGGCCGGCACCGGCTTCCGCTTCGCCGCCAGCCGCGCCTACCACGGCCTGGTGCAGGAGCGGATCGCCCAGCTGAACGAGCGCCCGCTCGCCGGCCGCCCGGCGATCCGCGACTTCATGGAGCGGCGGCTCGCCCCCGCCATGCGCACCGCCGCCGCCGCCGCCGAGCGCCAGCGCGAGGTGATCGCGCGCATCGCCCGCACCACGCAGATGCTGGCCGCGCGGGTGGAGGTGGCCGCCGAGGCGACCAACGCGTCGCTGCTCCAGTCCATGGATCGGCGCGCCCAGCTGCAGCTGCGGCTGCAGGAGACGGTGGAGGGGCTGTCGGCGGCGGCGATCTCGTACTATGCGCTCGGCCTTTTCAAGATCGTGATGGAGGGCGTGTCCCACGTGCGCCCCCGCATCGATCCGACGCTGACGACGGGGCTGGCTGCGCCGTTTGTGGTGCTGCTGGTATGGCTGTTCCTGAGCCGAATCCGGGCAGGCATCCTGCGCGGGCACAGGCCCGGCTAGGGAAACGGGATGACGTCGTCGAAGATGCTGCGCGTGCTCCGGGGCGAGCGGGTCGATCCGCCGCCGATCTGGATCATGCGCCAGGCCGGTCGCTACCTGCCCGAGTACCGGGAGCTCAGGAAGACGGCCAAGGACTTCCTGACCTTCTGCTACACGCCCGACATCGCGGTGGAGGCCGTGCTCCAGCCCCTGCGCCGCTTCGACCTGGACGCGGCCATCCTGTTCTCCGACATCCTGGTCGTGCCCGACGCATTGGGCCGCCGCGTCTGGTTCGTGGAGGGGGAGGGGCCGCGGCTGGAGCCCCTGGCGGGCGTCGAGCGGTGGGACTTCGGCGACGTGGACCGCGTCGTCCCGTTCCTGGCGCCCGTCTACGAGACCGTGCGCCGCCTGCGCGCGGAGGTTCCGGCTGACAAGGCGCTGATCGGCTTCGCCGGCGCGCCCTGGACGGTGGCGACCTACATGATCCAGGGCAAGGGGGGGGACAAGGATCTCGCCCGCCGCACCGCCTACGAGCGCCCCGCCGACGTGGACGCCCTCCTGGCCGTGCTGGTGGAGGCCACCGCGCGCCACTTGCACGCGCAGGTGCTGGCCGGGGCCGACTGCCTGCAGATCTTCGAGAGCTGGGCCGAGGGCCTGCCCGAGCCCCTGTTCGAGCGCATGATCCTCAAGCCCACCGTCTCGCTGGTGAAGCGGGTGCGCGAGCTGGGCGTCGAGGTTCCGGTGATCGGCTTCCCCCGCGGCTCGGGGGCCCTGCTCGGCCGCTACGCGCGCGAGACGGGCGTCGACGCGCTGGGCGTCGACACCATGACGCCCGCCGCCTTCGCCCGCGAGCAGGCGCCCCCGGGCATGCCCCTGCAGGGCGCGCTCGACCCCATGCTGCTGGTCACCGGCGGCCCGGCGCTGGCGCAGGGCGTGCGCGAGGTGCTCGACGCCTTCAAGGGCTCGCCGCACGTCTTCAACCTCGGCCACGGCATCACGCCCGACGCGAAGCCCGAGCACCTCGCGGCGCTCGTCGACCTGGTCAAGCGCGGGTGAGCGGCATGCCCGAGGTCGTCCGTATCGGCGCGCGGGGCTCGCCCCTCTCGCTGACCCAGACCGGGCTGGTGCGCGACGCCCTGGCCGCCGCCAACCCGGGGGTGAGCTTCGAGATCACGCCCATCGTCACCACCGGCGACCGCATCCAGGACCGCGCGCTCACCGAGGCTGGCGGCAAGGGCCTGTTCACCCTGGAGCTGGACGAGGCGATGCTGGCCGGCCGCATCGCCCTGGCCGTCCACTCCATGAAGGACCTGCCTACGCTGCTGCCCCCCGGCATCGTGCTGGCCGGCGTGCCCGCCCGCGAGGACCCGCGCGACGCGCTGATCTGTGCGAGGGAAGCGCGCTCCCTGGCCGACCTGCCGGAGGGCGCGCACATCGGCACGGCCAGCCTGCGCCGCCAGGCGCAGCTGCTCTCGCGGCGGCCGAGCTTCCGGGTCTCCATCCTGCGCGGGAACGTGGAGACCCGGCTGCGGCGGGTGGAGGCGGGCGACTTCGACGCCACGCTGCTCGCGCTGTCGGGCCTCCGCCGCCTGGGGCTGGACCATCATGCGCGCTGCCTGATCGACGCGTGGGAGACGCCCTCCGCCTGCGGACAGGGCGCGCTGGCGATCACCGCCCGCGCGGACGACGCCCAGGCGCTGGCGCTCGCCGCCTCCGTGGAAGCGCGGGCCGCGCGGCTGGAGATCACCGCAGAGCGCGCCTTCCTCTCCGCCCTCGACGGGTCCTGCCGCACCCCGATCGGCGGTCTCGCCCGATGGGCCGACGGCCGCCTGCGCTTCGCGGGCGAGGCGCTGACGCCGGACGGCGCGCACGTCTGGCGGCGAGAAGGCGAGGGCGCCTGCGCGACCGTGGAGGACGCCGTGTCTCTGGGCGAGGCCCTCGGCCGCGAGGTGCGCGCGGAGGCGGGCGAGCGGCTCTACCGGGCCTGAACCGCGGGGCCGCCTTCCCGCGCCCGCGCCCGTGTCTGCGCTCGTGTCTGCGCCGCGATGACGGGACGGCGTGCACGCGCGTGTGCGCGCGCAGGGCCTAGAAGCGCCGTCGCGCCACGTCGGCGAGATGGAAGGGGAGGGAAGCGGTCACGGCCGCCGCGACCCATGGCCAGGGCGCGCTGGTCAGCGCCGCCCTCAGCGCCAGCATCAGGCAGGCTCCGGGGGCCAGGGCCAGCACGCGATCCAGCATGCGCCCCCGCGGCGCCCCGGGTCGCAGGTTCAGCCAGAGGAACTCGGCGGCCAGCACCGCCAGCACGAGGTCGACTGCGTGGCCGCCGGCGAAGAAGGCGGTCATGTCAGCCGAAGGACCCGTTGAGGCGCACGACCTCGAGGTTGAGCAGGCTCGCCACCGTGACCCAGGCCAGGTAGGGCGCCAGCAGCAGCGCCGCCCGCCGCGAGAGCGGCCAGGTGAAGGCGATCAGCGCCACGATGGACAGCCACAGCGCCACCACCTCGACCAGCGCCCAGTCCGGCCGGCGGAAGGCGAAGAACAGCAGGCTCCACATGACGTTCAGGAAGCCGTTCAGCGCGAACAGTCCGATCAGCCACTCGCGCGTGACGGCGCGGCGGGACGCGCGCCAGGCGAGCACCGCCGACAGCGCCGTCATGGCGTAGATCGCCGTCCAGATGGCGCCGAACGCCGGGTCCGGCGGCGTCCAGCCCGGCTTGGCCAGGCTGTGGTACCAAGCCCCGATGCGCGTCAGCGTGCCGCCCACGGCCGCCACCGCGGCCGCGGCCGCGGCGGCCACCAGCACCGCGCCGAGCGTCGAGCCGGCGACTTTGGCCCTCACGACCTCACGTCGGCGCGAGGCCGAGAAGGTGGCCCATGTCCTTGAAGAAGATGCGGACGTGCGCGGCGTGGTCGGCCTTAACCAGTTCCTTGTTCATGTAGGCCTGCCAGGTCAGGCGCTGCACGTCGGGGTCCGCGCACATCTTGACGAAGCCTTCGCGCCGCTTGTCGCTGCGGTACCAGAAGTGCTGCATCATCCCGAGCACCCAGAAGACCTTGCCGTGCACGCGCATAAAGCTGCGCCGCGCCTCGCGCAGCGCCTTCGGCTTTCCCGTGGCGAGGAAGGCCTCGGCGGCCGAGGCGGCGAGCCGGCCGCCCTCCATGGCGTAGTAGATGCCCTCGCCCGAGGCGGGGGCCACCACGCCGGCGGCGTCGCCCGCCAGCACCACGTCGCGCCCGTTGTCCCAGCGCTTGAGCGGCTTGAGCGGGATCGGCGCGCCTTCCGTGCGCACCGTCTCGCAGCCGTCCAGCGCCGAGGAGGCGCGCAGGCGGCGGATGGCGTCGCGCAGCGAAAAGCCCTTGCGCGCGCTGCCGACGCCGATGCTGGCCGTCTCTCCGTGCGGGAAGATCCAGGCGTAGAAGTCGGGTGAGAGGTGGCCCTGGTAGAAGACGTCGCAGCGCCGCCCGTCCCAGCCGCCGCGCCCGTCGGTGGGCGCGCGGATGATCTCGTGGTAGGCGAACACGCACTTGGTCTCGCCGCCGCCCTTCACCGTCTGGCGCGCCACCTGCGAGCGTGCCCCGTCCGCGCCGACGACGCAGCGGGCGCGCACACGCGCCTCATCGCCGCCGCGACCGACGCTGTAGCGGACGACGGCGCAGCCGTCGGGGTCGCGCTCAATCGCCTGGAAGCTGCCGGTGCGGCGCTCGGCCCCCGCAGCGGCGGCGCGGGCGCGCAGCCACTCGTCGAAGCCGTCCCGGTCGACCATGCCGACGAAGCCGCCCTCGATGGGCATGTCGATCTCGCGCCCCTTGGGCGAGATCATGCGCGCCGCCGCCGCCTTGGCCACCAGCATAGAGTCGGGGATGTGGAAGTCGCGCATCAGCCGCGGCGGGATCGCCCCGCCGCACGGCTTGATCCGTCCCGCCCGGTCCAGCAGCAGCACGCTGCGGCCCGCGCGGGCCAGGTCCTCGGCGGCGGTGGCGCCCGAGGGACCCCCGCCGACCACGACGACATCGTAGGTGTCCATTCTGCTCATGCCACGGCCGCCTGAACGGGGTTGGTTGCGATGTCCGCGGCGGTCGCCCGGGCGGTTCCGGGGCTCTCGATGCGCGCGGCCAGCATGGCGGCCGCCAGGAACAGCGCCGCCTCCCCGACGAACACCGCCAGGAAGGCCGGCCCGTCCGCGTGCAGCACCCCGCGCAACACATCCACGCCCGTAGCTCCAATGAAGCCGCCGCCGGCGAAGCCCGCCGCCTGCGCCGCGCCCCACACGCCCATGCGCACGCCCTCGCGCCCGCCCCCGTCCGCCCCCGCCAAGCCCATCATCGAGCCGATGGCGGCGACGGCGAACACGCCGTTGGCCAGACCCAGCACGAACACGGTGGGGGCGAGCGGCCACGACGGCCCCACCGCGCTCGCCGCCGAAAGCCCCATCAGCGCCGCCGCCGAGCCGACGCAGCCCGCGATGGTGAAGCCGCGCATCCAGGTGCGCCGCTTGTCGCCGAAGCGCGAGCCCAGGAGGCCCACCGCGATCATGCCCAGCAGCACGCCGCCGTGCTGCACAGAGGACAGCTGCGTCGACTGGCCGGGCGTCATGCCGAACACCAGGCCCGCGAACGGCTCCAGGATCAGGTCTTGCGCGCTGTAGGCCAGCATCGACACCAGAACGAAGATCGTGAAGCGCCGCGCCAGCCCGTCCGACCACATCTCGGCGAGCGCCTCCCGGAAGGGGAGCTTGGCGCGGCCGTGCGCCGGGTCGGCCAGGGCCGTCGTGCCCGCCTCCACGCCCCAGATGGCCAGAAGGGTCAGCACGAAGGCGATCCCCGCCACACCCGACGCCACCATCGCCAGCCGCTGCGGCGAGAAGGGCTGCAGCAGCGCGCCGCTCACCCCGGCCGAGACCACGATCCCGACGATCATCATGATCCAGGTCGTCGCCGCCGCCGCCGGCCGCCGGGTGGGGGCCGTGCGCGAGGCCAGCAGCGCCAGCAGCGACGTCCCCGCGGCGCCCACGCCCGCGCCGATCAGGCTGAAGCCGGCCAGCGCCAGCAGGATCCCGAGCGCCAGGTTGCTCTTCAGCATCAGCGTGGCGTCCGTGGCGATTACGGCGCCGAGCGCGAGCACGCCCATCCCGCCGATGATCCAGGGCGTGCGCCGCGCGCCGAGGTCCGACCCGTGGCCCCACCTGGGCCGCGACAGCTGCACCACGTAGTGCCAGGCCACGAAGGCCGCGGGCAGCATGGCGGGCATGGCCGCCTCCACCACCATCACCCGGTTCAGCGTGGAGGTGGTCAAGGCCACCACCGCCCCGAGCGCGCTCTGCACCAGGCCCAGGCGCACCACGCCCAGCCAGCTTAACGGTCTCGTGCTCATGCGAAGGCGCCCGGATGCAGGAGGTGGAGGTGTGCGGCCAAGCCCAGCCCGGCGGCCAGCATGCCCAGAACGTAGAGCGAGGTGCCCGTGGCGTTGTACCAGGGGGCGAACTTGGCCGGATCGCGCAGCAGCCGCAGCATCAGGCGCGCCTGCACGCCCAGCGACAGCGTCACGGCGCCCGCGGCGACCGGCTGGCCCCAGGTCAGCAGCAGGGCGATCACGACCACCTGCGGCGCGGCCATGATCAGGCAGGCCAGCTGGGCGGCGGCTTCGACCCCCAGGTCGACGGGCACGGACAGCACGCCCATGCGGCGGTCGCCCTCCACCGCCTTGAAGTCGTTCAGGACCATGATGCCGATCGCGCCGAGAGCGTAGAGCGCCGCCGTGGCGATGATGGACATGTCCGGCAGGCCGCCCTTCATCGCCGCGGCGCCGGTGAACCAGGCCAGCCCCTCGTAGCAGAGCGCCACGGCGGCCGGTCCCCACCAGCCGCGCGCCTTCAGCCGAAGCGGCGGGGCGCTGTAGGTCAAGGCAAGGAGCAGGCCCAAGACGGTCGCGCCCAGCACCCATGCGCCCAGCACGGCGGCGAGCCCCATGGACAGGGCGCTCCAGACGACACCTATGGCCAACCCCCAGCGCCCGGGAATGCGGCCGGAGGGTATGGGCCGGTCCGGCTCGTTGATGGCGTCGACGTGGCGGTCGAACCAGTCGTTCACCGCCTGGCTGGTGGCGCACACCGCAGGCCCCGCGAGCACGATCCCGCACAGGGCCACGGGCCAGCGCTGCACTAGAGGCTCGCCCGAGGAGACGACCCCGCACATGAACGCCCACATGGGCGCGAACCAGGTGATCGGCTTCAGGAGTTCGAGCACCGCGGCGGGGGAGGGCCCGCGGCGGGCGTTCGGCCCTCCATCGAGCGTCAGGGGCACGCTGCTCATGACGCGATGGTTATGGATGACACTGCGAAGTGTCAACCGCGCGTTACAGCGCGCGGCGCGTCAGTCGGCCGCGCCGGCGCCGCTGCCGAGGCCGAAGCGGTTCAGCTTCGAGTAGAGGCTCTGGCGACTCAGGCCGAGCACCTCCGCGGCGGAGGCGCGGTTGTTCTTGGTCAGCTCCAGCGCCGCTTCAATGCAGAGGCGCTCGACCAGATCCGTGGTCTCCCGCACGAGCTCCTTCAGCGTCATGCGGCCCACCAGTTCCGTCATCTGCTCGACCGAGCGGCGAAGCTCGGGGGCGGCGTGCGGACGCTCGTTCAGGCGCCGGTCGATCAGGCGGATGGTGAAGCCGAACACGGCGCCGTCGCCCTCGGGAGCCGCAGCCGCGGAGACCTCGACGTCCTCGCCCTGGCCGTAGTCGCCGCGCAGGAGCGTGCGGAAGTTGCGCACGGTCCCGTGCTCGCGCAGGGCGTCGAGCAGGATGTTGCGCTCCAGGCCCGCGCGGCCGAGGAAGTCGGCGAGCGACCGCCCGAGCGCCTGCGCCGGCGAGCCGAGGCCCGTCATGTCGAGGAAGGCGGCGTTGGCCGCCAGGATGCTCATCTCGCCGTCGGCCAGCACGAAGGCGTCGGGGATGCGCTCCAGCACGGCGCGCAGGTCGGGCCCACGCTCCCCGGGTCCGACGTCCGCCTCGGACCGGCCGAGCCGGATCAGGACGTAGCTCATCCGATCCTGTCGGAAGGGCGAGGCGGAGGCGACCAGGGTCTCGCCTCGGCTCGAGAGCTGCATCTGCGCCGGCGACGTGCGGCCCGCCGACTGCGCCAGGGCCACGAGCGAGGCGGCGTCGTCGCGACTGCCGCGATCGAAAAGCCCGGTGAAGCCCTCGCCCGCCAGTTCCGTCCGGGTGTCGCGCAGCAGGTGCTCGGCCGCGGGATTCGCCTCCACGATCCGGCGCGACTGGGCGTCCACCACCAGCACCGCTTCCCTGGAGAGACGGAACAGCAGCCGGTAGCGGCCTTCCGCATCGCGCAGCTTGGCGTAGTCGCGCTCCAGCGCCTGCTGCGCCTCCACCAGCCGCTGCTGCAGGGCGGCGGCGTTGCGCTCGTCTCGGCCGATGGCGATCACCTGGCCGTCGCGATCTCCCGCCACGGCCATGAAGCGGACCATCATCGACCGATTGGCCTCGGTGACCTGGTTGATCTCGCGCCATCGCGGCTTGGCGCTGCTGAAGGCGTCGCGCAACAGGGCGTCGACCTTGGGCCGGCTCTCGATGGTCACGACGTCGAGCCAGCGGCGATCCAGCCAGGACTGCGCGCCCTCGCGCTCGAGGTCGCCGCTGCCGAGCGCCAGATCGCGAATCACGCCGTCGCGGTCGACCACCATGGCGACGTCGCCCGCAGCGGCGGCCAGCCGGCCGGCCGTCTCGGGGGCGAGCGCCCCGATCAGCCCTCGCGGAAAGGCGCCCCTGCCTCCCGCCGCCGTGGCGACCTTTGCATCCATGTCGTGGTGAGCACCTTCCGCCTGAACCGCCTCCAGTTTGACGTCTCAGGCGATGGCCGGACGCTTTACAGCCTTGTCTGCGACAGACAAGGCGGCCGAGGCGGACGGAGCGTAGGCGTCCGCGCCGACGGTGGCGACCAGTTCGGGGTCGTCCCCGAACAGGCGGCCGCCGACCAGAACGAACAGCCGCGGATTGAGCGAGCCCTTGCGCACGAGCGCGATCGTCGACGCCACCTCGGTGACCGGAGCATCGGCCATGGCGCTCAGGCCGAGCACGTCGAACCAGTCCAGCGCGACCGCCTGGGCGGCGTCCTCGCGCGTGGCGGCGGTGTTCAGCCATGTGCGCCAGCCGGCGCGGCGGAACTGGTCCTCCACCAGCGACAGGCCGAAGGCGTGCTGTTCGCCCGGCGCCGTGACGAAGCAGGCCGCGTGCCCGGCGGGCTCCACGCCGCGAGTGGGGAAGCTGACGGCCAGGCCCCGCACGACCTGGTGAAGCCGGCTCAGCGCGATGGTCACGTCGGTGAAGGAGACCGCGTCCTCCATCCAGTCGTCGCCCAACCGTCGCGCCGCGGCGCCCAGCAGATCGACGTAGACGCGCTCCAGCGGAACGCCGTTCAGGAGCAGCGCCCTGACGTAGGCGATCAGCGCCGGCGCCTCGTGCGACAAGGTCATGGCGACGAAGGCGTCCAGCGCCTCCGGATCCAGAGCGGCGGGCGCCTGCTCGGTCGCCTCCGGCTCGGGGGAGGCGTGCGCCAGCATGAGGCGCGGGATGATCTCGCTCTCGATCATGCGGGCGAGGTCGGCTGCGGAGTGCTGGCGGGGCCGCGGCTGCGGGAACGCCAGGGGACTTGACCAGCCGCGCTCCCGGACGGGCTCCGCATCTGCGAGCTTCCGACCCGTTGCCGCCTTCTGCGACGAAACCATTCCGATCATTCCGCCCCCTCTTCCGAAGATACGGCTCGGTGAACGAACCGCCTCTCTGGATGCTGCTGTCGTAGGTCCGGGCGGGCTCTCTCCACGTCGCTCGGTTCACGCTGACCCGCCTGATCGGGATCGCCCGTGTGGGCGTCCGGATGGCGGTGGAGTCACCCCATCACGAAAAAGCGACATCGGCAACGCCTCTTCCAACGTGTCACGGCGGGTTCGACATCAATGTCAAAAGTGTCTAGCTGGATTGACGACATACCTGATTGACACCGCCGCTCGGCCGGCTCTAGGGTCGTGAACTGTCACCCATCAGTTGCAGGGACCGGGCCATGGAAGTCGACCGTTACGCCCGCCCGGATGAGCGCCCGCAGCGATTCTCGGGCGCTCCTTCTTCCGGAACGGGGTTCCTGGAGACCTGGCTCGAAAGCTTGGCGCCGTCGCCCTGGGGCGCGCATGCGGGTATCAGCCCCTGGGGCGCGCATGCGGCCGCGGCGTCGTCGCCCACCAGCGACTTGACGCCTCTGCCAAAAAGCAAGCGCGCCCCCCTGTACACGCCCTCGCAGCGGGTGCGGCGGGACGCCTCCCGGTGGACCCTCGTCCAGGCCGTGCTCGCCCCGATGCAGTTCGCGATCTGTGCGGCGAGCCTGCTCCTGATCGTGCGCTACCTGGTCACGGGCGAGGGCTACGGCCTGGCCACCGGGTCGATCCTGCTCAAGACGGCCGCGCTCTACGCGATCATGGTCACAGGCTCGGCTTGGGAGAAGGACGTCTTCGGCAAGTGGCTGTTCGCCCCCGCCTTCTTCTGGGAGGACGTGGTGAGCATGGTCGTGATCGCCCTGCAGACGGCGTACGTCGCCTGCCTGGTGATGGGCTGGGGCTCGCCCGCCGAGCAGATGACCATCGCCATCGCCGCCTACGGCGCCTACGCGGTCAACGCCTCGCAATTCCTCATGAAGCTGCGCAGCGCGCGCCTCGAAGCCGGCCCCGCTCGCGGCCGGGTGGCGGCGGCCTAGTGACCCTCCTCGCCACCGCCTTTGACCGCCGCCCCGCCGATCCCGCGCGGCCGGTGCTGCGCGAGCGCGGGCAGCGCGAGGTGTTCTGCGGCCTGACCTCGATCGTGTGGCTGCACCGCAAGATCCAGGACGCCTTCTTCCTGGTGGTCGGCTCCCGCACCTGCGCGCACCTGATCCAATCGGCGGCGGGCGTGATGGTGTTCGCCGAGCCCCGCTTCGCCACCGCCATCATGGAGGAGCGCGACCTGGCCGGCATGGCCGACGCCGACGCCGAGCTCGACCGCGTGGTGGGCGAGCTCCTGGACCGCCGGCCGGACATCAAGACGCTGTTCCTGGTCGGCTCCTGCCCGTCGGAGGTGATCAAGCTCGACCTCGGCCGCGCCGCCCAGCGGCTGAACGCCCACCACGCGCCGGCCCTGCGCGTCGTGAACTACTCGGGCAGCGGCATCGAGACGACCTTCACCCAGGGCGAGGACGCCTGCCTGGCCGCCCTGGTCGACCAGGCGCCCGAGGCGCCCGCGAACGCCGCGCCCTCGCTGCTGGTCGTGGGCGCCCTGCCGGACATCGTGGAGGACCAGTTCGCCCGCCTGTTCGCCGCCCTCGGCGTGCCGACGGCCTTCTTCCCCGCCCGCCGTTCCGACGCGATCCCCGCCATCGGCCCGAACACCCGCGTGCTCCTGGCCCAGCCCTTCCTCGGCGACACGGCCGTGAAGCTCGAGGCGCGGGGCGCGCGGCGTCTGGCCGCACCCTTCCCCTTCGGCGCGGAGGGCACCACCGCCTGGCTGCGCGCCGCCGCCGACGCCTGGGGCGTCGCGCCCGCCGCCTTCAACGCCGTGGTCGCCCCCGGCCGGGAACGCGCCAAGCGCGCCCTGGAGCGCTCGCGCGCCGTGCTGGAAGGGCGCTCCGTCTTCTTCTTCCCCGACTCGCAGCTGGAGCCGTCGCTGGCGCGCTTCCTCGGCGGCGAGCTCGGCATGCGCGTGATCGAGGTCGGCACGCCCTACCTGAACCGCGACCTCGTGGCCGCCGAGCTGGAGCAGCTGGCGCCCGAGACGGTCGTGTCCGAAGGCCAGGACGTGGAGCGCCAGCTCGACCGCTGCCGCGCCGCCCGGCCCGACCTGACCGTCTGCGGCCTCGGCCTCGCCAACCCGCTGGAAGCGGCGGGGCTGGCGACCAAGTGGTCCATCGAACTGGTGTTCTCGCCCGTGCACGGCTTCGACCAGGCGGGCGACCTCGCCGCCCTGTTCGCCCGCCCGCTGCAGCGCCGCGCGCTCCTGGCGGCCGCCGCATGAAGCTCGCGGTGTGGACCTACGAGGGGCCGCCGCACGTGGGCGCCATGCGCGTGGCCACCGCCATGGAGGGCCTGCATTACGTCCTCCATGCGCCGCAGGGCGACACCTACGCCGACCTCCTGTTCACCATGATCGAGCGGCGCGACCGCCGGCCGCCGGTGACCTACACCACCTTCCAGGCGCGCGACCTCGGCTCCGACACCGCCGAGCTGTTCAAGACCGCGGCGCGCGACGCCTACGAGCGCTTCCAGCCGCAGGCGATGATCGTGGGCGCCTCCTGCACCGCCGAGCTGATCCAGGACGACCCGGGCGGCCTCGCCCGGGCCCTGGCCCTGCCGATCCCGGTGATCCCGCTCGACCTGCCCAGCTACCAGAAGAAGGAGACCTGGGGCGCGGCGGAGACCTTCTACGCCCTGGTCCGCACCCTGGCCGCGACGCCCGCCGGCGAGCGGACGCCGGGCGCGGCGCCCTCCTGCAACATCCTCGGCCCGACGGCGCTGGGCTTCCGCCACCGCGACGACCTCGTCGAGGTGCGCCGCGTCCTAGACCGGCTGGGCGTGGCCGTGAACGTGGTCGCCCCGCTGGGCGCCACGCCCGCCGACCTCGCCCGCCTGCCGGACGCCGACTTCAACGTCGTGCTCTACCCCGAGATCGCCAACACCTCGGCGGCCTGGCTGGAGAAGACGCACCGCCAGCCCGCCGTGCGGATCGCACCCGTCGGCCTGAGCGCCACGCGCGAGTTCATCCGCGAGGTCGCCCGCCTCGCCGGCGTCGATCCCGCGCCGGCGCTGGACGATCCGTCCTCCCGCTCAGGCTGGTGGTCGCGCTCGGTGGACTCCACCTACCTCACCCACAAGCGCGTGTTCGTGTTCGGCGAGGCCAACCGCGCCATCGCGGCCGCCCGCGTGGCCCGCGAGGAGCTGGGCTTCGAGGTCGTGGGCCTCGGCGCCTACAACCGCGAATTCGCCCGCGAGGTGCGCGCCGCCGCCGAGACCTACGGCCTCACCGCGCTCATCACCGACGACTATCTGGAGGTGGAGCGCGCCATCGCCGAGGCGCAGCCGGAGCTGGTGCTCGGCACGCAGATGGAGCGCCACATCGCCAAGCGCCTGCGCATCGCCTGCGCGGTGATCTCGGCGCCGGTGCACGTCCAGGACTTCCCGGCCCGCCACTCGCCCCAGATGGGCTTCGAGGGCGCCAACGTGATCTTCGACACCTGGGTGCACCCGCTCGTCATGGGGCTGGAGGAGCACCTCCTGGCCATGTTCCGCGACGACTTCGAGTTCAACGACGCGGCCGGCCCATCCCACCTCGGCGGGCATCAAGCTCCGCTCGTCGCCGCGCAGGCGGGGATCTCCGTCCAGGAGCCCGCGTCCACACCGCCCGGGATCCCCGCCGACGCGGGGATGAGCGGGGAGCGTGAGGCGGGTCCGATCGTCTGGACCGACGAGGCGAGCGCCGAGCTCGCCAAGATCCCGTTCTTCGTCCGGGGCAAGGCCCGCCGCAACACCGAGGCCTTCGCGGCCGCCCAGGGCCTCGCCCACATCCAGATCGAGACGCTGTATGACGCTCGCAGTCATTTCGCGCGCTGAGCGGCCCTCCGCCGCCGCGGTCTCCGCCCCCGTCGCGCCCGTGCGCGTGGTGGTGGTGACGCTGGACAAGCACCTGTCCGGCGTGATGGCTCGCGCCACGGAGGCGCTGACCCGCGACATCCCCGGCCTGTCCCTCAGCCTGCACGCCGCCACCGACTGGGCCGAGGACCGCGCCTCCCTCGCCCGCTGCATCGACGACATCGGCCAGGGCGACATCGTCATCGCCACCATGCTGTTCATGGAGGACCATGTCCGCGCCGTGCTGCCGGCGCTGGAGGCGCGGCGCGACCACTGCGACGCCATGCTGGGCGTGATGTCGGCCGGCGAGGTGGTCAAGCTGACGCGACTGGGCTCGCTGAAGATGGACGGCTCGGACAAGGGCCCGCTCGCGATGCTGAAGCGCCTGCGCGGCTCCAAGACCAAGGGCAAGAGCTCGGGCGCGGGCCAGATGGCCATGCTGCGCCGCCTGCCGAAGCTGCTGCGCTTCCTGCCCGGCCCGGCGCAGGACCTGCGGGCCTACTTCCTGACCATGCAGTACTGGCTGTCGGGGTCGCAGGACAAC
>CAXTHH010000022.1:0-23183 GCA_964244065.1 uncultured Caulobacteraceae bacterium
ATCCTGCGCGCCGAGGCGAAGAAGCACCCGGACGAGGTGATCGCCCCCTTCCCCCTCGATGGGGGACGGGCCGGGGATGGGGGTGTGGGCGCCACGTTCGGCGTCAGGCAGGGAGACGTCTCCCAGTCCGAACACGACCCGCCTGCCTCCACCCCCATCCCCGGCCCTTCCCCCATCGAGGGGGAAGGGAGACTGCGCGCGACTCTGGCCGAGGTGGTCGCGAAGATGGAGCCTCTCCTGGCGCGCGAGGACTTCGCGGGCGCCATGTCCGCCCTCGCCCGGCTGCGGGCGCCGGTGGACGCGTTCTTCGATCAGGTGCTGGTGAACGATCCCGACCCCGCGGTGCGGCTCGACCGGCTGCGCCTGCTGGCCTCGATCCGCGATGCGGCGAACCGGGTGGCGGACTTCTCGTTGATCCAGGGTTGAGCTTACCCTTGCCCCGCTCATCCCCGCGCAGGCGGGGATCTCGGGCCGGGTGCGCACGCGCTGAGAGATCCCCGCCTGCGCGGGGATGAGCGGATAGTTGGAGGTCCCCGCTTCCGCGGGGATGAGCGGAGTTGAGAATGGTCCAGTGGGTCTACGGCTTCGGCGGCGGCTCCGCCGAGGGCGACGCCTCCATGAAGAACCTGTTGGGCGGCAAGGGCGCGAACCTGGCCGAGATGGCCAAGCTCGGCCTGCCCGTGCCCCCCGGCTTCACGGTGACCACCGAGGCCTGCGTCCACTACTACAGGAACGGCAAGACCCATCCCGACGGCCTGCGCGAGCAGGCCGACGCAGGGCTGGCCGCGGTGGAAGCGATCACCGGCAAGCGCTTCGGCGACCCGGCCAACCCTCTGCTGGTCTCGGTGCGCTCGGGCGCCCGCGCCTCCATGCCCGGCATGATGGACACGGTGCTGAACCTCGGCCTGAACGACGAGACGGTGGAGGGGCTGGCGCGCCTCTCCGGCGACCGGCGCTTCGCCTTCGACAGCTATCGCCGCTTCATCCAGATGTACTCCAACGTGGTGCTGGGCCTGGAGCACGGCGCCTTCGAGGAGGTGCTGGACGAGCACAAGGACCGGCTGGACGTGACCGTCGACACCGCCCTTTCCGCCGAGGACTGGGAGCGCGTCGTCGTCGACTACAAGCGCGTGGTGTCCGAGGGGCTGGGCCGCGACTTCCCGCAGGACGCGTCGGAGCAGTTGTGGGGCGCGATCGGCGCCGTGTTCGCCAGCTGGATGAACGAGCGGGCCAAGTTCTATCGCCGCATGCACGACATCCCGGAGAGCTGGGGCACGGCGGTGAACGTGCAGTCCATGGTGTTCGGCAACATGGGCGACACCTCGGCCACCGGCGTCGCCTTCACGCGCAACCCCTCCACCGGCGAGGCCAAGCTCTATGGGGAGTTCCTGATCAACGCGCAGGGCGAGGACGTGGTCGCCGGCATCCGCACGCCGCAGACGCTGACCCGGGCGGCGCGCGAGGAGATGGGCGAGACGGCGCCCTCCATGGAGGAGGCGCTGCCGGACGTCTTCGCGCAGTTCTCTGAAGTCGTGGGGCGGCTGGAGAGCCACTACCGCGACATGCAGGACATCGAGTTCACCGTCGAGCAGGGGCGGCTGTGGATGCTGCAGACGCGCAACGGCAAGCGCACCGCCAAGGCTGCCCTGAAGGTGGCCGTGGACCTCGTGAGCGAGGGCGTGATCTCTCCCGAGGAGGCGATCGGGCGCGTCGAGCCCGCCAGCCTGGACCAGCTGCTGCACCCCACCATCAGCCCCGACGCCCAGCGCGACGTGGTGGCCGCGGGCCTGCCCGCCAGCCCCGGCGCGGCCACCGGCGAGATCGTGTTCGACGCGGACGAGGCCGAGCGGCTGGCCGAGCTCGGCAAGGCGGTGATCCTGGTGCGCGACGAGACCAGCCCGGAGGACATCCACGGCATGCACGCCGCCCGGGGCATCATCACCGCCCGCGGCGGCATGACCAGCCACGCCGCCGTGGTGGCGCGCGGCATGGGCCGCCCCTGCGTCAGCGGCGCGGGCGAGGTGCACATCGACGAGGCGGCCAGGACCTTCACCGCCCGCGGCCGCACCTTCAAGGCGGGCGAGGTGGTCACCATCGACGGCAGCAAGGGCGAGGTGCTGGCCGGCGCGGTGCAGATGATCGAGCCCGAGCTCTCCGGCGACTTCGCCGCGCTCATGGAGTGGGCCGACGGCGCCCGCCGCATGAAGGTGCGCGCCAACGCGGAGACGCCGCTGGACGCGCGCACCGCCCGGGGTTTCGGCGCCGAGGGCATCGGCCTGTGCCGCACCGAGCACATGTTCTTCGACGAGACGCGCATCGCCGCAGTGCGCGAGATGATCCTGGCGGACGACGAGGCGGGCCGCCGCGCCGCGCTGGCCAAGATCCTGCCGTTCCAGCGCAGCGACTTCGTGGAGCTGTTCGAGATCATGGCGCCGCTGCCGGTGACCATCCGCATGCTCGACCCGCCGCTGCACGAGTTCCTGCCGCACACCGACGCGGAGATCGAGGCGCTGGCCGAGTCCGCGGGGCTGGACGCGGCCAAGCTGAAGCGTCGCCGCGCGGAGCTGTCCGAGACCAACCCCATGCTGGGCTGGCGCGGCTGCCGGCTGGGCGTGGCCTATCCCGAGATCTACGAGATGCAGGTGCGCGCGGTGTTCGAGGCCGCCTGCGACGTGGGCTCTCGCGCCGACGCCCCGGCGGTCGAGATCATGCACCCCCTGGTGGGCAAGGGCGAGGAGATGCGGTTCCTGCGCGAGCTGACCGACCGGGTCGCCCGCCAGGTGATGGACGAGAAGGGCCGCGAGATCGCCTACCAGGTGGGCGTGATGATCGAGCTGCCGCGCGCCGCCCTGCGCGCGGGCGACCTGGCCGAGACGGCGGAGTTCTTCAGCTTCGGCACCAACGACCTGACCCAGACCACCTTCGGCATCTCCAGAGACGACTCCGGCCGGTTCCTCGACGCCTACATCAGCAAGGGCATCTTCGAGCGCGACCCCTTCGTGACGATCGACCCGGAGGGCGTCGGCGACCTCATCAAGATCGCCGTGGAGCGCGGCCGCGCCCAGCGCGCCGACATCAAGCTCGGCATCTGCGGCGAGCACGGCGGCGACCCCGCCAGCATCGCCTTCTGCGAGGGCGCCGGCTTGGACTACGTCAGCTGCTCCCCCTACCGGGTGCCGATCGCCCGCCTCGCGGCGGCGCAGGCGGCGCTGGCGGCGCTGGCGGCCAGGCGCGCCTGATCAGGACAAAGCGGGACAATCGGTCCGTTTCAGCGGTAATCAACAGGAGACAGCTAAGCTAGGCGAGTGACACTTCGAGAGTCGACATATTGCATAGTCGCAATGTGTAGCCTTTTTAAAGACACATGCAACTGACTGTAGTTGCATGCCGGTTGTGTTAGGAATTACGCATGCTGCAACATACGGCTACGCTTACTGTATTAACCGTCCTACTCGCTGGGCACGGATCATATACGTCAATGCAGTCGGCTAGGCCGAATGATCTCGGCGTTAGCATTGATAGGTTGTCAGGGTTTACGTCTGTTAGTCCTGACAAGAGCGTCGCCCGTCTGGCATTCTATTCATCTCCTCCCCGCACCATCAAACCGGTGCCAGGCCTGACGGTATCTCCGACTGATGCTGCCTTTACGTTAGAGGGAGGCTTTCTCAACAAGGCGCGAACAGCTTCTGACCAGTGGGTGAGACTGTCCACGATAGCTTCGGAGCTGCAAAAGCCAGTCGTAGTCGCCGCGCCATCAAAGAATGGCCTGGGCGGATGCACCAACGGCTTCATACGATTTGAGAGCTTTGAGCAGGGGCGTGAGAAAGTCGCCACTCTGAGCGGCTGCTCTGCGATCTCCTCTGAAAGAAGAGCCTTTACAGTCTTATCGGCCTTATACGTTGACATTGGGAAAACGACAGAAGCCTGTAAGGATGTAGTTCTAGTTGAACCCGAGTCGCTTGCTGATTGCTCCTGGCTGACTCGCTAAAGGAAACGCACATGTCCAACGAATCTACACAGCCGGTTACCAATTTTGGCGGTGGAATTGATCCGGTACAGACAAGCGAAATTGTCGTTACTGCATATCCAATTGCTAATATTATCTGGAACACTTTGTATACGACAGCTCTGGGGTCCAGCTTTTACGGATACCTGGGCTTTTCGGGTTCCGGGGCACCCACACCGGCCTATCAGGGCACCAGCACAGCGGGACATCACGAGGTCAAGACCTACCTGACCAACCCCAACGACCAAACAGTCAAGTCTCAGGTGCAAGCGGCTGCCGAGAAGCTAGCGCTTGCTATAGCGAAAGTCGACGACGCCTTCTCGCATGCTGATCAGGGTGCAACCATTTATACTCCAAGTGGAGCAATGACTGTCGGTCAGCTAAAGGCTCTGTGGGACCGCGTGAGCTTCCAAGTCACCGATCAGAAACAGGTCGACTTTCATAACGGTGGCGTTGGTCAAATTGCTTCGGATGGTCGCGGAGGGTTTAACGATGTTATCTCGCTCGACGCTTTTAACGTGCGGACCGGTGGGACTGGCGGGTATGACTCCCCAAACTACCAGGACGGCGAAGGCCTTGTGGGACTTATCCTGCATGAGCTTGGACACGTAGTTCCTAATGCCAAAGCTCAGTACGACAAGGGTTTCGGCTTCTATCGCTCAGAGACAGGTGACTCCAGCGGAGCTGGTTTCAGCGGTAGCGAATACTGGGTGAACAACGAGCGATGGGCGAATCAGACTGAGCAGAACGTCTCGACTGTCCTCGGAACAAATACAGGTGCTTATGATGCGGCCGTGGCGGCCACCCTCATCGGCCAAGGGTCATGGGAAAACCCGAGCTATATTCATGAAATTCACCTTGGGCATCAGCCCAACGTTGTAACCCCCTGAGTGGCGCGCAGGGGGCCAGTGACCCACTGGCCCCTGAAGCTGCGCGCTTCAGGTGCATCGGTGCTCCACCACATCGACGATGTCGTTGTCGTTGAGGCGACCGCCCGACGCTCACGGCTGGCCGGACGTCGCCCGCTTCGGCGGCGCGGCCGCGGAGGCGGCGTGGCTGATCGAATGGCGCGCGCAGCGGTTCGGCACGCAGTTCGACTGGGATGCGGACGGTCGCCTCTCCCCGCAGCCGATCGAGGAGGCCAAGGCGTGGACGCCCGCCGCGCCGCGGCCGGCCTTACGCCCCTGGCGGCGCGCACCGCCGAATTGCGGGCGCGGGCGAAGGCCTGGGCGCGCCGGGTCGGCTGGCGCTGAGCGTCACGCCTTGGCGGCGCCCTCCATCCGCACCGTCCCCCTCCGCTGCAGCACGCCCCAGCCGTGGGCGGCGCCGCCGAGGGCGCGCAGGAGGGAGCGCCAGACGACCAGGTACATGACCTGACGGTAGACCAGGCGCTGGGTGGGCAGGAGCCACAGCTCGCGCTTGTCGGCGCCGTCGAAGGCGTAGGCGACCCAGCCGGCGGCGATCTCCAGGCCCAGGAAGGCGACGTAGATGGCCAGCACGAACCACAGCATGGGATCGGGCGCGATCGGCATGTCCACGTGCTGCAGCGAGTCCCACCAGGCGCTGGCCCGGCCGATCAGGGCGGCCGCGAGCTCCAGGTCCACGAACGGGGCCAGGATCTGGGCGGCGATCTGGAACAGCCACAAGGTGGGCAGGGCCAGCCCGCCGAACCAGCCGTAGCGGCCCACGGCGGCACGGTGCTTCCACAGGCACTGCAGCGTGCCGAACGTCCAGCGGAAGCGCTGGCGCATCAGGGCGCGCAGGGTGTCCGGCGCCTCGGTATAGGCGCGGGCGCCGTTCTCGTTGATCAGCCGCCAGCCCGCCCGGCGCAGCCGCCAGGTCAGGTCCATGTCCTCCGCCAGGGTGTCGGAGCGATAGCCGCCCACCGCGCGCAGGGCGTCGGCGCGATAGGCGCCGAGGGCGCCCGGCACCACCGTGATGGCGTTCAGGCGCGACAGGGCCCGCCGGTCCACGTTCTGGCTGGTGACGTACTCGAGCGACTGCCAGCGGGTGACCAGCCGGCCGCGGTTGCCCACCTTCACGTTGCCCGCCACCGCGCCGATCGTCGGGTCGGCGAACCAGCGCGCCACCTTGGCGAGGGCGTCGGGGTCGAGCTGGGTGTCCGCGTCCACCCCCACCGCCACCGGCGCGTCCGAGTGCGAGAGCGCGAGGTTCAGCGCCGACGCCTTGCCGCCGTTCGGCTTGCGGTAGAGGCGCACGCGGGGCTCGCCGGCGGCGAACCGCTCCACGATGTCGCCGGTGCCGTCCTGCGAGCCGTCGTCGACCACGATCACGCGCTGGTCCACGCCGCGGCAGGCCAGCAGGCTCTCCAGGGTGCGCACGATCACCGCCGCCTCGTTGTAGGCGGCCACCAGCACGTCGACCCGCGGGGGCTCGGCGGGGTCGGCCGGCGGGGTCGAGCGCTTGCGGGCGGCCAGGCCGATCATCAGGGCGATGCGAAGCAGGCCGAGCGCGATGGCGGCGTTGAAGCCCCAGAAGAACACCGCGCCGCCCACGCGCTGGACGTCGAAGGTGAAGGCGTCCACCCGCGCCACCCACCGGTCGCGGGCGGGCAGGACGGGCATGGTCTCGGCGCGCCCGCGTCCCTCCAGCCCGCCCATGGTGCTGAAGCGATAGCCCTGCGCCTTGAGCCCGCGGATCATGGCGGGCAGCGCGGCCAGGGTGGCGGAGCGGTCGCCGCCGCCGTCGTGCAGCAGCACCGACTGGCCGCGGCCCACGTTGGCCAGCACGAAGCCGGCCACGTCCGGGCCGGTCAGGCGCACGGCCCGGCCGTCGGGCGCCTTGCGCTCGATCTCCCAGTCGTTGGGGTCGATGGTCTCGCCGGCGGTGACGTAGCCCTGGGCGCCGGCCACGGCCACCGGCATGATCTCGCCGTACCCCCGGGGCTCGGAGTCGGCGTTGAAGGGTGGGCGGAACAGGGCGACGGAGCGGCCCAGGATCGCCTCGAACGCGCGCTGGGTGGCCGACAGCTCCAGCCGCACCCGCTCCTCGCTCACGTGCGCCATGTTGGGGTGGGTGAAGCTGTGGCTGCCGATCTCATGACCCTCGGCGTAGACGCGGCGCACCAGGTCGGGCTGGTCGGCCACCTGGCGGCCGATCATGAAGAAGGTGGCGTGCACGCCCTCGCGCTTCAGCACGTCCAGGATGCGCGGCGTCCAGGTCGGGTCCGGACCGTCGTCGAAGGTGAGCGCCACGGTGTGCGCCGGGGCGCCGCTCCGCTCCACCGCCCAGCCGGAGGGGTAGCTCGAGTAGTTCTCGTCGGTGATCAGGCCGGTGCGCGGGTCCACCTCCATCTCGCGGCGGCCGGGCTGAGGGCGGCGCAGCACGCGCAGGAGCTCGCCGTCGCCGATGAAGTTCACGCCTGAGGTGGCGGCCACCGCCTGCAGGCTGGCGGGCGCCGGCAGCGGGCCGGGGCCGATGGTGGCCCACACCGACGCGTCCTCCATGCCGAGCGCCCAGAGGGACACGCCGCGCACGCCGCGCGCGCGCGCCAGACCCACGGCGTTGCGGGCCGTGGCGGCGTCCAGGAACCACACCTCGTGCAGCCGGCCGGCCTCGTTGCGGTACTGGAAAGTGGGCTCCAGGGCGACGGGGTCGAAGTCCACCACGTCCCGGGGCGACTCGCCGGTGCGGAAGCGGTCGGCCAGGGCCATGGCCTGCGGCACGGTCACGGGCTCGGCCGACCCGTCCTGCGTATCCCAGTCGTAGCCGTAACCGCCCACCGCCAGCACCAGCTTGGCGGGCGGCACGAGGCCGATGAAGCGCGCCAGCGCCCGCTCCACGAAAGGCAGCGAGGCCACCGGCCCGGGCGGGCCGGAGCTCTCGTGCTCGTCGTAGGCCATCAGCAGCACGTAGTCCGCGGCGGCGGCGAAGCGGCGCACGGCGGCGGCGTCCAGCTCGGGCTCCAGCGGCATGGAGAGCTCGGCGCCGAAGGCGTGCAGCCGTCCGGCCAGCCCCTCCAGCCACGGGCCGAGCGCCCGGGCGGTGGCGGGGTCCAGGAGCTCGAAGTCGATCTGCAGGCCGTCGTACCGGTTGCTCCGCACGAAGGCGGCCAAGCGGTCGGCCACGCCGGCGGCGGCGGCGGGGTCGGCCAGCATGGCCTTGAGCCGCCTGGCGTCGAATTCGCCGTTCTGGGCGTTGCTGACCACAGGCACGACGCGCAGGCCCGCGGCGCGCGAGATGCGCAGGAGCTCGCGGGTGGACTGGCCGCGGTCGGTGCGCCAGGCGGTGTCGTCCAGCCCGCGGCCGTCGGGGGTCAGCGACAGCCAGGCCGGGTAGACGTGGGTCAGGTTCCTGGCGTGCGCCCGCAGGTCGGCCAGGCCGCCCTCGCGCCAGGGCGCGAACCAGGCGCCGCGCACCTCGCCGCCGGCGGAGGCCTTGGCGGGGGCGGTGCGCGACTCGGCGGCGATGCGCGCCAGGAGGGCGCGGCGGGCGCGGGCCAGGCGGGCGGGGTCGTGACGGCGCGCCTGCAGGGCGGGGCCGTGGTCGGCGCCGGCGGCCAGGCCGCGCAGCCGCGGCGGGTTGACGATGCTGAGCACGAACACCGCCAGGAGCGCGAGCGCCAGGGCGCCCACCGCGGCCGCGGCCAGGCGCAGGCGCGCGGCGCGCCGGCCGCTGGCGTCGAGGAAGACGGCGGGTCCATGTCCGGTCATCCGCGCCTAACTGCGCCCCGGAGGCCGCGATTTCCATGGCGGCGGCGAAGGGTCGCGGACGCGGGCTTACGCCGAATTCAGGCGACAGGCGCGGGCCTGGCGCGCCAGGCTGGCCCGCCGCAATCTCCCGGAGCCCGCATGGCCGCCGCCTTCGACCCCGTCGCCGCCACCAACGCCTACCTGTCGGCGCTCACGCCCGCCCAGCACGCCAAGGCGACCGCCTACACGCAGGGCGGGCACTGGGTGCTGCTGTGGGGCGCGGTGGTGGGCGTGCTGGTGGCCTGGGCCGTGCTGCGCTCCGGCGTGCTGGCGCGGGTGGTCGGCGCGATCGAGCGCCGGCGGCGGCGGCCCAACCTGGCGGTGCTGGCGGTCGCGGCGGTATGGACGGTGCTGAGCTTCGTGCTCTCCCTGCCCTGGGCGGCCTACAGCGCCTGGTGGCGCGAGAAGGGCTACGGCCTGACCAGCCAGGGCTTCGGCGGCTGGTTCGGCGAGCAGCTGACGGGCCTGGCGATCGGGGTGGTCACAAGCGCGCTGTTCCTGCTCGCCCTCTACGCCCTGATCCGCCGCACGGGACGCGCCTGGTGGGCGTGGGGCGCGGGCCTCGCCGCGCTGTTCGTGCTCCTGGGCATGGTGGTCGCGCCCGTGGCCATCGAACCCCTGTTCAACACCTACACGCCGGCCCCGCCCAGCCCGACGCGCGACGCGGTGGTGGCGCTGGCCAAGGCGACGGGCACGCCCTCGGACAAGATCTTCATCTACAACGGCTCCAGGCAGTCCAACCGCTACACCGCGAACGTGTCGGGCCTGGGCGGCTCGGCGCGGGTGGCCATGAGCGACGTGATGTTCGACCGGGGCGCGGACCTAGCCGAGGTGCGCGGCGTGGTCGGCCACGAGATGGGCCACTACAAGCACGTACACTCCCTGTGGCTGGCCGCCTTCTTCGCCGCGGCCGCGGCCGTCGCCTTCTTCCTGGTGGACCGGCTGTTCGCCCCGGCCGCCCGGCTGATGGGCGCGCACGGGGTGGCGGGGGTGGGCGACCCGGCGGGCCTGCCGGTGCTGATGGCGCTGCTCACCATGGTGGGCCTGCTCGGCACCCCTGTGATCAACACCGCCACCCGCCTGGTGGAGAGCGACGCCGACCGCTTCAGCCTGGAGCACGCCCACGAGCCCGACGGGCTCTCCAAGGCGCTGGTGAAGACGGTGGAGTACCGGGCCGACTCGCCCGGCGCGCTGGAGGAGTTCGTGTTCTACGACCACCCCAGCGTCCGCCGCCGCGTGCAGAGGGCGATGGACTGGAAAGCCCAGCACATGACCCCCGGCGCGCCGTGAGCCTCAGACCACGTCCAGCGGCGTGCCGTGGCCGTACACGCCGACGAGGTTGATGTTGAACTGCGCACTGCCGTCGGCGAGGTCGAACAGGAAGTTCTGGTTGGCCTCGCCGTAGTTGCCCACGTTGGCGCGCACCGCCTCTTCCAGGATGTAGGAGATCGCCGCCAGCTTGGTGGAGAGGTCGAAGTTGTCGCTGCCGAACCGCTCGTGCGCCACCGCCTCGAAGTAGGGGCGGCGCCCAGCGATGTCGGCGATCGCCGCCGAGGCGTTGACGCCGGCCGCCGCCGCCGCGGTGGAGCCCACGATCCGCTCGTACGCCGTGGACACCGCCTCGTTGAACGACATGGGGCCGAACACCCGGGCGAAATCCGGCGCATAGTCGCTGTGCAGGCCGAGGTTCGACGCGAAGTTGATGTAGCGGTTCTCGAGGTTGAACGCGTCGTAGTAGCCGTCGCTGAGGTCGGCGGGATTGCCGGCGCTGTGGACCAGGTAGGTGAGGCCCGCGGCGGTCGGCGTCAGCCCCGTGAAGAACTGATAGCTGGTCTCGGCCACGGCCGTGAAACCGGCCGCCGCATTGACGATCTGCAGCACGGTCTGCCTGGCGGTGATGGCGCCGCTGGCGATCTGGGCGTCGAACGCGTTCAGCTGCGTGTTCACGTTGGCCGGGATCTCGCTGGCGCCGCCCAGCCGGAAGATGTTGATGAAGGCCGTGTGCGGATCGGGCATGGCCGTGCCGGCCGCGCCGCCGCCGGCGCCGCCTGTGGTTCCCGTCGCTCCCGGGCTTCCCGTGGCTCCCGGGCTTCCCGGGCCGCCATTGCCGCCCGTTCCGCTTACGCCGGTCGCGCCGGTCGCGCCGCCCGTGACGACGCCGGCGCCCAGCCCGATCGAGACGCCGCCCAGAGTCAGGCCGCCGGTCACGCCGACGCCGACGCCGACGCCTGAGGCGGGCGTCCCGCTCAGGCCCACGCCGGCGCCGACCCCGAGCCCGGTCGCCCCCGTCGAGCCGGTGGACCCGCCGGCGCCGCCGAGGCTCAGGTCCACCCCGACCAGCGGCGGCGTGGGGGTGGTCGTCGAGGCGGGGGACCCGGAGCTCCCACCGAGGGTGAGATCGACGCCGATCGGCGTGGGCGGGGTCGCCGTCGAAGCCGTGGCGCCGGTCGTTGCGCCGAGGCTCACGCCGAGAGCGGTCCCCGTCGTGGCGGTCGTTCCGGTTCCGCCGAGCGTGATCGTGATCGGCGAACCCAGGGCGAGCGTCACGCCCAAGCCCGTGGCGGAACCTGTTCCAGTCATAGTCATGGTTGCGTCCTCCTGTTTATTACAACTTGGAGGCGAGTCCTCAACGGCGACTTTCCAGTGTTGGTGAAGACGGCGTTCATCAGGGTGAAATCCGACGCTCGTCTGTCGGGGACCGGCCGAGGCCGGCGAGAGACGGGCGGTTCAGCCCGTCACGGCGTGTTCGCTGCGCTCGACCCTGCCTGCGGAGGGGCGGAACACGCCGACGCGGCGCCGCCGTTCCGGGCAGACCGAAGGAGGATGCTGAACGCATCCTCAACTCTTCTGGCCCGGATGCGACGTCGCGTGAGCGCCCGAGGGCGACGTCGCCCGGAGGTGGCCCTCACATGTTGGGGTAGTTCGGGCCGCCCCCGCCTTCCGGCGTGGTCCAGACGATGTTCTGCGACGGATCCTTGATGTCGCACGTCTTGCAGTGCACGCAGTTCTGGGCGTTGATCACGAAGCGCGGATCGGTCTTGGCGGCCTCGTCGGCGTAGACCACCTCGTACACTGCCGCAGGGCAGTACAGGCGGGCGGGTTCGCCGTACTTGGGCAGGTTCACCCGGATGGGGATGGTCGGATCGCGCAGCTTCAGGTGCGCGGGCTGGTCTTCCGCGTGGTTGGTGTTGGACAGGAACACGCTCGACAGCTTGTCGAAGGTCAGCACGCCGTCGGGCTTCGGGTAGACGATCGGCTTGTGCTTGGACGCCTCCTCCGTGGAGTCCGCGTCGCTCTTGCCGTGCTTCAGCGTGCCGAACAGGCTGAAGCCCTTGAAAAGGGTGGTGGTCCACATGTCGATGCCGCCCAGCGGCACGCCGAGCACGGTGCCGAACCGGCTCCAGATCGGCTTCACGTTGCGGACGCCGTGCAGCTCCTTCCAGATCTTGGAGCCGCGGTAGGCTTCGTCCAGCGCCAGGGTGTCGCCCGTGCGGCCCTCCTGCAGCGCGTGGAAGGCCACGTCGGCGGCCATCACGCCCGAGCGCAGGGCGTTGTGGCTGCCCTTGATGCGCGGCACGTTGAGGAAGCCCGCGCTGTCGCCCAGATGACAGCCGCCCGGGAAGGCGAGCTTGGGCACGCTCTGGAAGCCGCCCTCGCTGATGGCGCGCGCGCCGTAGGCGATCCGCTTGCCGCCCTCCAGGAACTTCGAGACCGCCGGGTGGGTCTTGAAGCGCTGGAACTCGTCGAAGGGCGAGAGGAACGGGTTCTTGTAGTTCAAGTGCGTGACGAAGCCGATCGACACGTAGTTGTCGCCGAAGTGGTACATCCAAGAGCCGCCGCCCGTGTCGTCCTTCAGCGGCCAGCCGAAGGTGTGCTGCACCAGCCCCTTCTCGAACACGGCGTCCGGCACCTGCCATAGCTCCTTGATGCCGAGGCCGTACTTCTGCACCTGCGCTTCCTTGCACAGGCCGAAGCGCGCCTGGACGATCTTGGACAGCGAGCCGCGCACGCCCTCGCACAGGAAGGTGTAGCGGCCGTGCAGCTCGATGCCGGGCTGGAAGTCGCCGGTGGGCTGGCCGTCGCGGCCGACGCCGAACACGCCGGCGACCACGCCCTTCACGGGCGCGACGCCATCCTCGCCCGGCTCGCCGAACACCAGCTCGCTGGCGGCCATGCCGGGGTAGATCTCGACGCCCAGTTCCTCGGCCTTGCCGGCGAGCCAGCGGCACAGGTTGGCGAGGCTGCCGATGTAGTTGCCGTGATTGCCCATGTACTTGGGCATCGGCAGCCAGGAGATGTCGAGGTCGCCGTGGGGGCCGAGGTAGAGGAACTTGTCCTTGGTCACCGGCGTGTCGAGCGGCGCGCCCTGTTCCTTCCAGTCGGGATAGAGCTCGGCCAGGCCGCACGGGTCGATCACCGCGCCGGACAGGATGTGGGCCCCGACCTCGGAGCCCTTCTCCAGGAGGGCCACGCTGATCTCCGCCCCGGCGGCGGCGGCGTTCTGCTTCAGGCGGATGGCGCTGGCGAGGCCGGCGGGGCCGCCGCCGACGATCACCACGTCGTACTCCATGGCCTCCCGCGGCTCGGAGTGGGGTCCGAGCTCTTCGGAGACGATCTCATCGGCCATGTGCGGGGCGTCCTCGGTACTGAACGGCGCTTATCGTGGGGGCGCCGCAACGTCGGTCAAGCGTGGGCGGCACGATACTTCCGTCGTCCACCCTCCCTCCGTCGTCCTCGGGCTTGATCCGAGGACCGGGCGCCGAACGTGCGCGACGTCTGCCGCGGAGGCGCGGACCGCTCGGCCCTCGGATCAAGTCCGAGGGCGACGGGCAGCTGCGTGGCCGAGTATGATGGGGAGGTGACGGCGCTTCACAACCCGCGTGCGATCGAGGCCCTGCTCGCCTTCTGGGCGGAGGCGGGGGTGGACGCCTCGCTCAGCGACGTCCCGGTCGACCGGCTGGCGGCCCAGCCGCTTCGCGCGTCCGCCCCCGCCGCAGCGGCCGAGCCGCGGCCGACGGCGGCGCCCGCGGCGACCAGCGCTCCGCCCCCGAGCGCTCCCGCCGCCGTCACCTCTCCCGACTTCGCGGCGCTGGAGGCGGCGGTGGGGGCGTTCGAGGGGTGCGCCCTGCGCGCGGGCTCGGCCGCGCCCGTGTTCGCCCGCCCTGCGGCGCGGGCGGACGTGGTGGTGGTCTCCGAGGCGCCCACGGCCGAGGACGAGGCCGCCGCCGCCCCGTTCAGCGGCCCGGCCGGCGTGCTGGTGCGCGCGCTCCTGGCCCACGCGGGCCTGGGCGACCGGGCGCTGCTGACCCAGACGGTGTTCTGGCGCCCGCCCGGGGGCGGCGCGCCCTCCCCCGCCGACCAGGCCGCGTGCCTGCCGTTCCTGGAGCGGCTGATCGCGCTCCACCGTCCCAGGGCGCTGCTGGTGATGGGCGAGGCGGCGGGCCGGGGCCTGCTGGGCGCCCGCGAGCCCATCCTCAAGAGCCGCGGCGGCTGGACCGAGTGGCGGGCGCGGCACGAGCCCGACCTCGTGCTGCCCGCGATGCCGACGCTCTCCCCCGCCTTCATCCTGGCGCGGCCGCCCCTGCGCGGGGCCGCCTGGGGCGACATCCTGTCGCTGGCCGCGCGGGTCGACCGGGAGGGCGCCGGCCCCTAGGCTGAAACAGTCAGAAACGGAACAAGGTCGCAGCCCCTCGGCGGGTGTGCGATGTCCCGAATGCCCGTCGCCTCCCGCGCCTACCGCCTCCTCCTCATCGTGCTCGGCGTCTCGGCGCTGGCGGGCGCGGCGGCGGCGGCGAGCCCCTCCACTGCGGCGCGGGAAGCCTACAACAGCGGCGACATGGCCAGGGCGGCGACGCTGGCCGCCTCCACCGGCGACCGCTGGACGGGCGGGCTCGCCGCCTTCCGCACCAAGCGCTACGCCGACGCGCTCGAGAGCTTCGCCGCCGTCTCCAGGGACCCGGCCGAGACCGCCGCGCGCCGGGGCTCCGCCGCCTTCTGGGCCGCCCGCTCGGCCGAGTCCGCGGGACGCACCGCCGAGGTGGACGGCTTCTTCAAGGTGGCCGCGAGGTCGGCGGACGGCCTCTACGCCATGCTGGCCAAGAGCCGCCTGGGCCTGGAGAGCGCCGCCGCCCTCGCCGGCAGGCTGCCCACCCCGGCCCTGTCGCCCGACGGCGGCTTCACGCAGGATAAGGCGCTGATCTACGCCCTGGTGAAGAAGGAGAGCGGCTTCAACGCGGCCGCCCGCTCCGGCCCCAACCACGGCCTGATGCAGCTCAGCGCCGACACCGCCCGCCGCCTGGGCGGCTCGGCCGCCGGCCTGCTGGACGCCGGGGCCAACCTGCGGCTCGGCCAGGCCTATGTCGGCAAGCTCCTGGCGGCCACCAAGGGCGACCTGATCAAGGCGCTGGCCGGCTACAACATGGGGCCGGACAAGGTGAACCGCGCCACCGCCGCCCTGGGCCCCAAGGCGGACGCCCTGCTGATCATGGAGAGCCTGCCGGGCGAGAGCGTGCGCGGCTACGTCCGCAAGGTGCTGGCCGACTACTGGGGCTATCGCGCCGCCCTGAAGCAGGACACCGGCGCGTTCGAGCTGGCGGCCCTCGCCGGCGGCTGATCTCTAATCGACCGATGCTTGCACGGGTCTTTATAGCTGCCGGTCTTGCCTCATTGGCTGTGTCGCTCAAGGCGGTCGCGGCCGAGCCGAGAGCAGACCTCTACCAACCATCGATCTTTGACGGCAGCCTTCATGCCTTTGGCGTGCCAGTGATAGACGCGACTGGCAGCCGCGTGCTTATGAGCATCTTTAGCGTTCGCCCTCCGAAGTTCGAGGAAGCTTCGCGCGCTTCTGAACGAACTATCATGGTGACTTGTGAGGACAAGTCTTACGGAGATATAGGTATCGAGTTTTTTGACGAAGATGGTCGCTCATTGAAGCCATTCAATTCCGGTGGAAGGCTTCTCGGAAAGTATGGCCAAGACACAGTAATCGATGCTGCAATCGATTTTGTTTGCTCTGGCACGCTTCCAGTTAAGGGGGGATTTGCAGCATTCCCTCGCGCATACGTGCCTAAGAAGGCACTGTATGGCATCTACGGGGTGTATGCAAAGCGGTAGCCATTCGACGTTCTTGATCCGTTCCCGTTTTCGAGTCAGGGTGCCGCCATGCCCGCGGCCCCCGCCCTGCGCGGCCGGGGCGCCGTCAGCAACGCCTCGGGCCGCTACGAAGCCCTGACGCGCGAGGGCTTCGACGACGGCTGGGAGCCGGACGACGCGGAGGCGCCGAAGCTTCAGACCACGCTCACCGCCGAGCGCATCCGCACCATCATCAGCCGCAACGACAGCCCGGACATCGGCTTCGACCAGTCGATCAACACCTTCCGCGGCTGCGAGCACGGCTGCATCTACTGCTACGCCCGGCCGGCGCACGCCTACATGGGCCTGTCGCCGGGCGTGGACTTCGAGTCCAAGCTGTTCTTCAAGCCGGAGGCGGCGGACGTGCTGCGGCGCGAGCTGGCCAGGCCCGGCTACCGTTGCCGGCCGATCCACGTGGGCGGCAACACCGACGTGTACCAACCGTCCGAGCGCCAGCTGCAGGTCACCCGCGGGGTGCTGGAGGTGCTGCGCGACCACGACCACCCGTTCAGCGTGATCACCAAGTCCGCCCTGATCGCCCGCGACGCGGACATCCTCGGCCCGCAGGGCGCGCGCGGGCTCGCCAAGGCGTTCGTCTCGGTCACCACGCTCGACCGTAGGCTGGCGCGGACGCTGGAGCCGCGCGCCGCCACGCCGGGCAAGCGGCTGGAGGCGATCCGCCGGCTGGTGGACGCGGGCTGCCCCGTGGGCGTCGGCTTCTCCCCCGTGATCCCCGGCCTGAACGACCACGAGATGGAGGAGGTGCTGGGCGCGGCGCGCGAGGCCGGCGCGACGGAGGCCATGTTCATCATGGTGCGCCTGCCGCGCGAGATCGCCGGGCTGTTCAAGGAATGGCTGGAGGCCAACGTGCCCGACCGCGCCGCCCGGGTCATGTCGCTGATCCGCCAGATGCGCGGCGGGCGCGAGAACGACAGCGCCTTCGGCGGCCGCATGACCGGCAGCGGCCCCATCGCCGAGATCCACCGCCGCCGCTTCTCGGTCGCCTGCCAGCGCCTGGGCCTGAACGAGACCCACGCACGCCTGCGCAGCGACCTGTTCAGGGCGCCCCGGGCAGAGGCGCCGCAAACTGACGGACGGCAGATGGAGCTGTTCGGCTGACGCCGCCGCTGCGCGCGCAGCCGATCTGAAAACAACCCCTCCGCTCATCCCCGCGGAAGCGGGGACCCGGTGTGAGCGGCGCGCATCTGCTGTTCGATGTCTGGCTGGCCTGGCTGGCCTGGCTGGCCTGGGTGCGGGGAGTCAGAACTGGGTCCCCGCTTCCGAGGGGAAGAGAGGATGGATCGGAGCTCAGCCCCTGATCCATCCTCGGGCACACCCCAGGTGAGAGACACTCGGAATTGGACAGTGTGCTCGGGGTCTACGTGCAAGGTGTATCAGACACACTCTGGATATACTCAGCCTCAGTCTGCTTCAGACCAAGCCCCTTACGCCGCTCATCAACGCGTTCCGGATCCTCCAGATTGACGGGGACCCACTTGCCCAAAACGCACTGTAGCTGCGTCCCATACCGCTGAGGTTTATGATCGAACTCCTGGGCTACTCGATCGTACATTAGGGCGTAGGCATTGCTGTCTGCCTCACCAATACGAACAAACTCCTCGATCTTGGAAAGTGTATGCCGCATAAAGGCCGGATCGTTGGTCGCGTGCTGGACGACGAGGAAGGCCGCCCTCGTGGCTTTCTCGCCATAGATACTGCGCTTAAACCAACCCTCCGAAGGTAACAGCGTCTTCAACTCCTCCTGATGTGCCAAGTCATTCTGCTGTAGCTCGGCAAACGCAACTTGAAACGCCGCCAACCTCTCCGACTCGGGAAGCGAGGCGAACTGGATGCGCTGCATGGCTTGGCGTCCCGCTTGGTCGCGGTCACGTAGGCGCTCCAGTCGCTCGGAAGTCGTCTTTGCTGGTGGTAGCGCCGCTTGGGCTGCTCGTACCTTCTCGTAGGCCTCGTGGACGGGCGCGATCAGTAGTTGCGCCTGCGGTGAGAGTGGGCGCGGCGGGCTGACGGGCAGTGCTGCCGAGAGCAGGAGTAAGAACGCGCGCAGCACAGCTTATTCTCCTGGTCACTGACCATTATGAGTGCCCAGCCGCTCGCAACATGCGCGGCCCTCTTTCCACCCTAGCCGCCGCCGCTCGCGGTTCTCACCCCCCTCACCACACCCCGATCTTCTTCGCCTCCTGGTGGCTCATGTGGTGGTGGGCGCGGTCGTGGTCCTCTTCGGCGAGCAGCCGCGCCGCCTCCAGCGCGGCCATGCAGCCCATGCCGGCCGCGGTGACGGCCTGGCGGTAGACGTCGTCGGTGACGTCGCCGGCGGCGAACACGCCCTTGATGTCGGTCATGGTCTTGCCGGGGTGAACGCGGAGGTAGCCCGACCCGTCCATGGGCAGCTGGCCCTTGAACAGGGCGCTGGCCGGGGCGTGGCCGATGGCGACGAACACGCCGTCCACCGGCACGGTTTCGGTCTCGCCGGTCTTGCGATGCTTCAGGCGCACGCCGTTGACGCCGGGGCCGGCCTCGCCGCCGCCGACGATCTCGTCGACCTCGCGGTCCCACAGCACCTCGATCTTCGGATGCGCGAACAGGCGCTCCTGCAGGATCTTCTCGGCGCGCAGCTCGTCGCGGCGGTGGATCAGGGTGACCTTGGTGGCGAAGGCGGTGAGGAACAGCGCCTCCTCCACCGCCGTGTTGCCGCCGCCGACCACGGCCACCGCCTTGCCGCGGTAGAAGAAGCCGTCGCAGGTGGCGCAGGCCGAGACGCCCAGGCCCTGGAACGCCTGCTCGCTGGGCAGGCCCAGCCACTTGGCCTGCGCGCCGGTGGCGATGATCACCGTCTCGGCCAGGAGCTCGGCGCCGCTGTCCAGCTTCAGCCGGAACGGGCGTCGGGAGAGGTCGCAGTCGACCACGAGGTCGCTGATCATCTCCGTACCCACGTGCTCGGCTTGGCTACGCATCTGCTCCATCAGCCAGGGGCCCTGGATCACGTCGGCGAAGCCCGGGTAGTTCTCCACGTCGGTGGTGATGGTCAGCTGGCCGCCGGGCTCCATGCCGCTGATCAGCACGGGCTTGAGCAGGGCCCGGGCGGCGTAGATGGCGGCGGTGTAGCCCGCGGGGCCGGAGCCGATCACGGCGACGCGGACGGTGCGGGGGTCGGACATGCAGGGGCTCTCGGGCGGAGGCCGAGCGTCGGCCGCGGGCGCGTCATGTAGGCGCGATTCCAGGGCGGCGCGAGCCGGCGCGTTGCGCCGCCGCCGGGCCGCTGATAGCCGTTCGCCGTTCGCGCCACTGTGAAGGCCAGCGCCCTGTCCACCCGCCCTTCCGCCCCCGCGACCCGACGCCGCCGCAGCCTGCTGTGGGAGCTGCTGACCTTCGAGCGCCTGCTCACCGGGCCGGTGACGCACCTGATCTACTGGGCGGGGCTGGGCCTGATCTCGCTGATCGCGTTCGGCTCGGTGGGCGCGGCGGTGGGGCTGTGGATCCGCTCGGGGTTGGTGGAGGGGCTGCTGCTGGCGGTGCCCACCATCGTCATCGGCCTCCTGCTCGCCGCCGTGCTGGGGCTGATCTGGCGCGGCGTGTGCGAGTTCTTCGTGGCCGTGTTCCAGATCGCCGAGGACCTGCGCGCCCTGCGGCTGGCCACGGACGACGCCGCCGCGCCGCCGCCGCCGCCAACGAGCTGATCCCTCCCTTCGTCGCCCTCGGGCTTGACCCGAGGGCCGGGCGTCGGTCGTGCGCCAATGCCGACCAAGCGCACACTCTGCACTCGGCCCTCGGGTCAAGCCCGAGGGCGACGGGTTGGGGTGTTGGAGAGCGGGAGCGGTGAGCGGCGCGAGCGTCCAGCCTTTAGGCGCTAGCCGCGCAGCTTCCGCGCCAGGGCCCAGAACGCCGGCTTGGGCGCGCCGGCCTTGTCGAACAGCAGCGGCGCGTCGCGGCCCGCGTACTCGCCGGGGCTGTTCAGCCAGGAGCCGTCGTCGCGGACGCCCCATACGGTGAAGGCGTAGCGCTGCCGCCCCGGCAGGGCGGAGAAGGCGTCCAGGAGCTCGGCGTAGCGCGCCGCCTGCCGCGCCAGCGCCTCGCTCCGCGAGCGCAGGGAGATCGGGCCGGGCTTGAGCGATACGTCCAGCTCCGAGACGTGCACGGGCAGGCCGAGCCGGCCCAGGTCGGCGATCATGGCCGCGCCGGCGCCCGCGGGCAGGTCCACGTCGATGTGGCACTGGGTGCCGAGCCCGGTGACCGGCGCGCCCGCCTCGAGCAGCCGCTCCACCAGCTTCAAGAAGGCCAGGCGCTTGGCCGGCCGGCTCTCGAGCCCGTACTCGTTGAGCAGCAGCACGGCGCGGGGGTCGGCCGCCCGCGCGACCTGGAAGGCGCGGAGCATGTACGCCTCCGGGCCCAGCACCGAGGCCCAGAGGCTGGGACGCAGCGCCTCCCCCGTCTCGTCCAGGGGTTCGTTGACGACGTCCCAGCCTGCGGCGGGCCAGCGGCGGACCACCTCGGCGATGTAGCGGTCGTAGGCGGCCGCGAACGCGCGCGGGTCGCCCTGCAGCCGGCGGAAGGCCTCCGGGTCCTGCGCGTACCAGATCAGGCAGTGGCCGTGCAGGCGCTGGCGGTTGGCGGCGGCCCAGGCGGCGATGCGGTCGCCGGGCGCCCAGTTGCGCGAGCCGTCGGGGCGCAGCACCACCTCCATCTTCATCTCGAAGCCGGCGGTGATCTGGCCGAACTGGCGGGCGGCGAGGCCGGCGGTGACCGGATCGTCCAGGTCGGTGGTGATCACCTCCGTCCCGACCGGGAAGGGGGCGAGGGCGCGCAACGCCGGGGGCGGCGCGCCCGGGCGCGCGCCGACGGCGGTGGGCGCCTCCAGGCTGGTGGCCGCCGCCTCTCGCTCGCACGCGGCCAGGGCCAGCGGGGCGGCGAGCAGGGCGCGGCGGCGCACGGCCGTCAGCCGGCCCGGCGCAGGGCCAGCTCGTCCAACCGCGCGCCCTCGCGCCGGCCGGCCTCGCGCGCCGCCTGCACGCGGGCGGCCTCCGCCACGTGCTCGTACTTCTTCTGCGTCTCGAACGCCTCGGCCAGGGCGTCGCGCGCGCCCTGCGCCTCCAGGTCCAGGGCCAACAGGTCGGATAGCACCTGCGAGCGGCGGGCGCGCCAGCCTTCCTTGAAGCCGATCAGGTACCAGCCCGCCTCGGCGTCGCCGGAGGCGCGGGCCTCCTCCTCGGCGGCCTCGCGGTCGAGCGCCACCAGCCGCAGGCGCACGGCGGCGCGCCGATCCTCGACCTCGCGCACGCGCTTCTGAAGCTCCTCCACCTCGTAGGTGGAGAGGCGGATGAGGCTCTGGGCCCAGCTCACGCGGCGAGCCGGGCGCCGAACGCGTCGGCGGGGGCGGAGGCCAGGATGTCGGCGAGCCGGGCGAAGCTGTCGGGCATGGCGGTCTGTTCGTCCTTGGTCTGGGCGAGGAAGGCTTCGAGCGCGGGCTCGAGCCGGATGGCGCGGTCCACCTGCGGGTCGGACCCCGTGCGGTAGGCCCCGATGCGGATCAGCTCCTCCATGTTGGAGAAGGCGGCCAGGGCGCGGCGGGCGTCGCCGGCCACCCCCCGCTCGTCGGGCGTCTGGCAGGCTGGCAGGGTGCGGCTGATGGACTTGAGCACGTTGACCGCCGGGAAGCGGCCGCGCTCGGCGATGCCGCGCTCCATCACCAGGTGGCCGTCGAGGATGCCGCGCACGGCGTCGGCGATGGGCTCGTTGTGGTCGTCCCCGTCCACCAGCACGGTGAAGAGGCCGGTGATCGGGCCGGCGGTGGTGCCGTCCGGCCGCACGGGGCCGGGGCCGGCGCGCTCCAACAGCTTGGGCAGCTCGGTGAAGCAGGTGGGGGTGTAGCCCTTGGTGGTGGGCGGCTCGCCGGCGGCCAGGCCGATCTCGCGCTGGGCCATGGCGAAGCGGGTGACGCTGTCCATCAGGCACAGGACCTCCAGGTCCTGGTCGCGCAGGAACTCGGCGAGGGCGAGCGTCATGTAGGCGGCCTGGCGGCGGGTGAGCGCGGGCTCGTCGCTGGTGGCCACCACCACCACGGCGCGGGCCAGGCCCGCCGGCCCCAGCGTCTCCTCGACGAACTCGCGCACCTCGCGGCCACGTTCGCCGATCAGGCCCACCACCACCGCGTCGCAGGCGGCGCCCCGGGCGAGCATGGACAGGAGCACGCTCTTGCCGACGCCGGAGCCCGCGAACACGCCCATGCGCTGGCCGCGGCAGATGGTGGTGAACACGTCGAGCGCCCGCACGCCCGTCTGCAGCCGCTCGCCCACCCGGCCGCGGGCGTGCGCGGGCGGCGGCGGCGTGCGCAGGGGGTAGGCGGCGGCGCCCTGGGGCAGCGAGCCCTTGCCGTCGATCGGCTCGCCGAAGGCGTTGACGATGCGGCCGAGCCAGCCGGCGGTCGGGCGCACGGTGGCGCCCTCGGGCCGAATGCGGATCTCCGCGCCGGGCGCCACGCCCTCCACGGGGCCGAACGGCATCAGGAGCGCGCGGGTCTCGCGAAATCCCACCACCTCGGCCGGCAGCGGCGCCGCGCCCCGGCGCTCGATCTCGGCCCGGGCGCCCACGGGCAGGCGCGTCAGCCCGCCCCGCGCCTCGATCAGCAGGCCGTTCACCGCCGCCACGCGGCCGGACACCTGCAAGGGGTCGAGGCGGTCCACGGCGGCGATCAGGTTGCGCAAGGAAGGGGCTCCGGGGAACGGGGCGACCCTGGGCCGGCAGGCTTAATCGGCGGTGAAGGCCGGGGCGGGCCATGCGGCGCCCTGCGGCCGAATGACTCAGAGGAGTCAGATGGTTAACGGCGGCGCTTGCCGGCGATTCGCAAATCAGTGAGGAGTCTTACCCACCCGGTCAGGATTAACGAAGTTTAAGGGGTCTCGCGGGGATTCTACCCGCGAGAGCGACACGCCGCATCCATGGCCGGGTGCGCGACAGCTACAGCCGGAGGGGCCGATGCGGGTTCTGCTGATCGAGGACGACAGCGCCACCGCGCAGACGATCGAGGTGATGCTGAAGTCGGAAGGCTTCAACGTCTACACCACCGACCTGGGTGAAGAGGGCGTGGATCTCGGCAAGATCTACGACTACGACCTGATCCTCCTGGACCTGTCCCTGCCCGACATGAGCGGCCTGGACGTGCTGCGCCAGCTGCGCGTCGCGCGGATCGACACGCCGGTGATGATCCTCTCGGGCACCACCGAGATCGACACCAAGGTGAAGAGCTTCGGCGGCGGCGCCGACGACTACATGACCAAGCCGTTCCACAAGGACGAGCTGGTCGCCCGCATCCACGCCGTGGT
>CAXTHH010000023.1:0-20115 GCA_964244065.1 uncultured Caulobacteraceae bacterium
AAGATCGAGTACTGGGGCCTGCGCAACCTCACCTACCGCATCAAGAAGAACCGCAAGGGGCACTACTCGCTCCTGGCGCTCGACACGCCCCCCGCCGCCGTCAAGGAGATGGAGCGCCAGCTCTCGCTCAACGAGGACGTGCTGCGCTACATGACGGTGAAGGTCGAGGAGATCGACCTGGAGCTGTCCCCCGTCCTGGCCCGCCGCGAGCGGGACCGGGGCGAGCGCGAAGGCCGTGAAGGCCGCCCCGACCGGCCGCCGCGTGAAGACGCCGCGCCCGTCGACGCCGTCGTCTGAGGACCGGAACCATGACCGACATCAACACGCCCGACGCCGGCGCGCCCGCGCCCGGCTCGTCCGCCGGCGGGGCCGGCAGCCGCCGCCCGTTCTTCCGCCGCCGCAAGGTCTGCCCGTTCTCGGGGGCCGGCGCGCCGAAGATCGACTACAAGGACGTCAAGCTCCTGCAGCGCTACATCAGCGAGCGCGGCAAGATCGTCCCCTCCCGCATCACGGCGGTGAGCCAGAAGAAGCAGCGCGAACTCGCCCAGGCGATCAAGCGCGCCCGCTTCCTGGCGCTCCTGCCCTACGTCGTCCGCTGAGAGGGCCGCGACCATGAAAGTCGTTCTTCTCGAGCGCGTCTCCAACCTGGGCGCCATCGGCGACGTGGTGCAGGTGAAGGACGGGTTCGCCCGCAACTTCCTCCTGCCCCGCTCCAAGGCGTTGCGGGCCACGGGCGCCAACCTGAAGGTGTTCGAGGCCCAGCGCGGCCAGATCGAGGCGCGCAACGCCGAGAACAAGGCCGTCGCCGAGCGCGCCGGCTCCAAGCTGGACGGGCAGACCTACATCCTGATCCGCCAGGCGGGCGAGTCCGGCCAGCTCTACGGCTCGGTGTCGGGCCGCGACGTGGCGGACGCGATGGAGGCCGAGGGCGGCCGCGTCGAGCGCAACCAGGTGGTGCTCGACCGTCCGATCAAGACGCTGGGCGTGCACGACGTGAAGGTGCAGCTCCACGCCGAGGTCACGGTCACCGTCCACATCAACATCGCCCGCAGCCAGGACGAGGCCGAGCGCCAGGCCCGCGGCGAGGACGTGATCGCCAGCCAGTTCGCCGACGAGCGCGCGCAGGACGCCGCCGCCGCACAGGACATGATGGAAGGCGGCGCGGGCCAGGCGATGGCGGACGCCGACTACCGCGGCTGAGCCTCGGCTCACGCCGGAGCTTGGGCCGTCGCGGGAGACCGCGGCGGCCCTTTCCTTTTTAATCCGCACCCCCGCGAAGGCGGGGATCTCTCGCCGCTGTGGCTCGCGTGGAGACCGGCCGGCCCGAGATCCCCGCCTTCGCGGGGATGAGCGGATGCGGGCGGTGCGACACCTTGGCCGTAGCGGCATATGGGCTGTGGGCGGCCTGTGGAGCGTCCGATTCCGACGCTGCTCCCGCCCCGCCCCGGCGCTAGAACCGCCCCTCCATGACGTCAGCCCTCCACGCGTTCGAGCCGGCCGGCCCCGCCGATCCACCGATCGCCGCCCCGCCCTGCAACCTGGAGGCCGAGCAAGCCCTGCTGGGCGCGCTGCTCTACGACAACGCCGCCTATGAGCGGCTGACCGACCGGCTGCAGGCCGGCCACTTCTACGAACCGCTACACCAGCGCCTGTTCGCGGCGATGGAGGAGCATATCCGCAAGGGGCAGCTGGCCGAGCCCATCCTCTTGCAGCAGCGCTTCGCCGCCGACCCCGCCTACGCCGCCCTGGGCGGCCTGAGCTACCTGGCGTTGCTTGTCGACCGGGCGCCGCCCGCGGCCAACGCCCCCGACTACGCCCGGGTGATCTACGACCTGGCCATCCGCCGCGAGCTGATCCGCATCGGCGGCGAGATCTCGCACACCGCCACCGGCGACGAGGAGGTGGACGCCCGCGACCAGATCGAGGCCGCCGAGCTGAAGCTCTACACCCTGGCGGAGAGCGGCAGCTCCTCCACCGGCTTCGTCACCTTCGCCCACGCCCTCACGGGCGCCACCGACACCATCGGCGAGGCCAAGGACCGGGAGGGCGGGCTGGCGGGCCTGTCCACCGGCCTGATCGACCTCGACCGCCAGCTCGGCGGCCTGCACCCGTCGGACCTCCTGATCCTCGCGGGCCGCCCCTCCATGGGCAAGACGGCGCTGGCCACCAACATCGCCTTCAGCGTCGCCAAGGCCTACGCCTGGGAGCCGCAGTCGGACGGGAGCAAGAAGACGGTGTCCGGCGGCGTGGTCGCCTTCTTCAGCCTCGAGATGAGCGCCGAGCAGCTGGCCACGCGCCTGCTGGCCGACGCCTCGGGCGTGTCGTCGGACCGGCTGCGCAAGGGCGAGATCGACAACGCCGAGTACTACCGCGTGCGCGACGCCGCCGTGGAGATCCAGGACGCGCCCCTGTTCATCGACGCCACCGGCGGCCTGTCCATCGCCAAGCTCACCGCCCGCGCGCGCCGTCTGAAGCGGCAGACGGGTCTCGACCTGATCGTGGTGGACTACCTGCAGCTGGTGACCACCGACGGCTCGAAGGGCGACAACCGGGTGCAGGAGGTCTCGATGATCACCCAGGGCCTCAAGGCCCTGGCCAAGGAGCTGGACGTGCCGGTGCTCGCCCTCAGCCAGCTCAGCCGCCAGGTGGAGAACCGCGAGGACAAGAAGCCCCAGCTCAGCGACCTGCGCGAATCCGGCTCCATCGAGCAGGACGCCGACGTGGTCATGTTCGTCTACCGCGAGAGCTACTACCTGGGCCGCGCCGAGCCCCGCGAGGGCACCCCCGAGCACCTGACCTGGCAGGAGGAGATGGACCGGGTGCGCAACGTCGCCGAGACCATCATCGGCAAGCAGCGCCACGGCCCCATCGGCACCGTGAAGCTCAGCTTCAACGCCGACCTGACCAAGTTCGGCAACCTGGCCCGGGACGACCGCTTCGAGCGGCGGTGAGCTTTAACTCCGCTCACCCCCGCGGAAGCGGGGACCCGGTGTTTGACCCCGCGCCTGCATCGGCCGGTGACCGGGTGGAGCGGAGCCGCTCACACCAGGTCCCGCGTTTCCGCGGCGATGAGCGGAGGAAGTGCGGGTGACAAGGGAACGGGCTAAGCCTGGTCCGTGACCGCCGCTGCCCTGACCGTCGATCTGGACGCGCTCGCGCACAACCACGGGGTCCTGCGCGAGCTGGCGGGCAGTGCGCAGGTCGCGCCCGTGGTCAAGGCCGACGGCTACGGCCTGGGCGCCGGGCCGGTGACGCGCCGCCTCATCGCGGAAGGCGCCGAGATCGTCTACGTGGCCCGCGTGGCCGAGGGCGTCCGGCTGCGTCAGGCCCTGGGCCCCGGCCCGGCGATCCGCGTGCTGGACGGCTGTCCCGATCCGGAGGCCGCCAGCGCCCTCACAGGTGCGCGACTGACGCCGGTGCTGAGCAGCCTCGACCAGGTGGAGCTGTGGTCCGGCGCGAGGGGCCACGAGGCGGCGCTGATGGTCGACACCGGCATGAACCGCCTCGGCCTGCGCCCCGAGGAGGCGCACGCGCTCGCCGCGTCCCCCGACCGCCTGCGGCATGTGGAGGTGTGCGCGGTGCTGAGCCACCTCGCGTGCGCCGAGGACGCCGCCCACCCGATGAACGCCGCCCAGCACGCCCGCTTCGTGCAGGCGGCCGACGCCTTCCCCGGCGCACGGCGCAGCCTGGCCAACAGCGCGGGCTGCCTGCTCGACGGCTTCGCCTTCGACGAGGTGCGGCCGGGCATCGCGCTCTACGGCGGCGGGCCGCGCGGCATCGCCGACCCTCGTTTCCGCCCGGTGGCCACGCTGGACGTTCCCATCCTGCAGGTGCGCACCGTGCGCCCCGGCGAGTCGGTGGGCTACGGCGCCGCCTTCACCGCGCCTGGGACCCTGCGCGTGGCGGTGGTGGCGGCCGGCTACGCCGACGGCGTCTTGCGGGCGGGCGGGCCCCGCCTCTATGGCTCCCTGGACGGGGCGCGCCTGCCCGTGCTCGGCCGGATCTCCATGGACCTGCTCGCCCTCGACGTCAGCGACTGCCCGGCCGCGCGGCCGGGCGCGCGCGTGGAGCTGCTCGGCCCCAACGTGAACGTCGACGCGGCCGCGGCGGCCTGCGGCTCGATCGCCTACGAGCTCCTGACCCGCATCGGCGCGCGGGTGGCGCGGCGCTACGTGGGGTCGCCAGGGTGAAGGTCCTGAGCGGGGTGCGCGGGGTCGGGCGCTGGGCGCTGGAGGTGTGCCGGCGGACGGGCCACCTCGCCATGTTCGCCGGCCATGGCGTGGCCGCCATCTTCAGCCCGCCGATCTTCGGCCGCCAGATCGCGCGCCAGCTGTGGCAGGTGGGCTATCTCTCGCTGCCCGTGGTGGGCCTGACCGCCGTGTTCACGGGCGCGGCGCTGGCGTTGAACATCCACACCGGCGGGGTACGGTTCAACGCCGAGCAGATCATGCCGCAGATCGTGGCCCTCGGGATCACGCGCGAGCTCGGCCCCGTGCTGGCCGCCCTGATGCTCTCCGGCCGCGTGGCCGCCGCCATGGCCGCCGAGATCGGGGCCATGCGCGCCACCGAGCAGATCGACGCCCTGGAGACGCTCTCCACCGACCCGTTCCGCTACCTCGTGGCGCCCCGGCTGGTGGCCGGCGTGCTCACCCTGCCCCTGCTGACCGTGGCGGCCGACCTGATCGGCATCGCCGGCGGCTGGGTGGTGGCCGTGGCGACGCTGCACTTCTCTCCCGCCGGCTACATCCGCAACACGGTCACCTTCGTCACCCCTTGGGACGTGGAGAGCGGGCTGATCAAGGCGGCGGTGTTCGGCTTCATCGTGGCGCTGATGGGCAGCTACCACGGCTTCAACGCCCGCGGCGGCGCCCGGGGCGTCGGCCGCGCGACGACGCACGCTGTGGTCAGCTCCGCGGTGCTGGTGTTCGCCGCCGACTACCTGCTCACGAGCCTGTTCACCCGGTGAGCGAGCTCCTACCCTACCCCGCCGGGCCGAAGCTCGAGCTGCGCGGCGTCACCAAGCGGTTCGACGGCCGCACGGTGCTCGACGACATCAGCCTGGACATCGCCGTCGGCCGCTCGCTGGTGATCATCGGCGGCTCGGGCCAGGGCAAGTCGGTCACCCTCAAGATCGCCATCGGCCTGATGCAGCCCGACGCGGGCGAGGTGCGCATCGACGGCAAACCGATCACCAGCGCCCGCGGCCGGCGCGGCCGCATGAGCAAGTTCGGCCTGCTGTTCCAGGGCGCCGCCCTGTTCGACAGCCTGCCCGTCTGGCGCAACGTCGCCTTCCGCCTGATCAACGCCGACGGCGTGCCCGTGCGCGAGGCCCGGGCGCGGGCGATGGAGTCGCTGGAGAGCGTGGGCCTCTCCCGCGCCGCCGCAGACCTCTATCCCGGTGAGCTCTCGGGCGGCATGCAGAAGCGCGTGGGCCTGGCCCGCGCCATCGTGGCCGCGCCGGAGATCCTGTTCTTCGACGAGCCGACCACCGGCCTCGACCCGATCAACGCCGACGTGATCAACGACCTGATCCGCGAGCAGGTGCACAGGCTGGGCTGCACCGCGGTGTCGATCACCCACGACATGGCGAGCGCCCGGAAGATCGCCGACGAGATCGCCATGCTCCATGGCGGCCGCATCGTCTGGCGCGGCCCGGCGAACCAGATCGATCGCAGCGGAAACGCCTACGTCGAACAGTTCATCCACGGCCGGGCGGAAGGGCCGATCACCGCGGAGCTGTAGCGGCTAGGGTCGCCCTCGCCACTTCCCCCTCCGTCGCCCTCGGGCTTGACCCGAGGGCCGAGCGGTCAGCGCGCTGTCGCTCGACGTCGGCGCACGACCGGCGCTCGATCCTCGGGTCAAGCCCGAGGATGACGAAGCTGAACGGAGCCGTTCCTAGCCCTTAGCCAGCGCCGCGAGCCGGCCGGCGTCCACGGCGTTCGCGGCGGCCTTCACCTCGTCCATGCTCGCGCCCTCGCCCTCGGCGCTGACGATCATGCGGCCGGCCATGACCGCGACCTTGCCGCGCTTGGCCGCGCCGTCCCACTCCTCGCTCACCGTGCGGCCGCCGGCGGTGGAGATGCGCTCGTAGCCGGTGGCCGTGCGCTTGTCGGCGTTGACGCCCAGGGCGCTGGCCATGCCGGTCAGCGCGCCCATGGCTCCCGCGTCGGCCACGTTCAGCCGGATCGTGGAGGCGCCCTTCGTGTAGACGGCCTCGGCGTGCGAGGTGCTCATGCCCGCCGCCGCCGACGACTCGGCCGAGACGTCGCCCCGCGCATAGCCCATCATCCCTGCGGGCAGCAGCGCCTTGAGCGCATCGGGCGAGGCCGCCGCCACAGCCGTTCCCGCCGGCGCGGTCGCGCCGCTCCGGGCGGCCAGCGCCTGCGCCTGCATGGCGTTGGCGCTCGCCTCCATCTGCTTGGAGGCCGCCGTCAGCGCCGCCAGGTTCACCGTGGCGTCGCCCACCCGCACCGCGCCGGTGTTGGCGCCGAGGACGCCTGCCGCGCCCATGCCGCCGGTGACCGCGCCCATGACCATGATGGAGCCGACGATCGCCATGATGATCCAGGAGATCACCACGTAGCAGACCACCGTCAGTGCCGTATAACCGAGCGCCTTGTCAGCGCTGGTCTTCATCAGCTTCGGCAGACCCGTGTAGTAGAGGTAGAGCCCGTAGAGCAGGCCGATGAACACCAGCACGGCGCCCAGTCCGGGGATCAGGTTGAACACGCCCGCGACCCAGGCCGCGGTCGAGCCGTACACGGCGACCTTCATGGCCTGCACCTGGTTCTTCACCCCGCCGAAGGTGGGCGCCAGCGCGTCGATGATCAGCCCGATCACGAAGGTCGCCGCCAGGGCCAGCACGTAGCCGACCAGCGTCGCCCCGATGATGAAGGGCAGCGCGAAGTGCAGGAACAGGGCCGAGGCCAGGATGCTGCATACCGGGCCGATCGCCGCCAGCGGAACCGCGTAGCCGGTGAACAGGCCTTGCACCGTGGCCGGCTCCACGTCGATCCGGTCCCACTCGGCCTTGGGCTGGAGCAGGATGCCCTTCACGCGCGCGACCAGCGACGCGCGATGGGTGGAATCGGTTATCGACATGCGGGCCCCCTTCGGCTCTGAACAGCCACGGCTACGCTAGCACGTTAACGGCGAGGGCGCGCCCGCGACTGGACGTCGCCATCGAGTCGGCCGAACCCCGGCGCGACAGGGAGTTCGCCCATGGCCCGCGAGGGCGCCACCTACGTCTGCCAGGCCTGCGGGGGCGTCCACACCAAGTGGTCGGGCCAGTGCTCCGCCTGCGGGCAGTGGAACACGCTGGTGGAGGAGATCACAGGGCCGCGCCCGCCCGGCGCCCTCGCCCCCTCGCGCCGCAAGGGGGCCGGCCTCGCCTTCGAGACGCTGGACGCCGAGACGCCCACCCCGCCGCGCATCATCACCGGCGTGGAGGAGTTCGACCGGGTGTGCGGCGGCGGCGTGGTGCCGGGCTCGGCCATCCTGGTCGGCGGCGACCCGGGGGTCGGCAAGTCCACCCTGCTGCTGCAGGTGGCGGCCCAGGCGGCGCTCCGCGGGGCGAGCGTCGCCTACGTCTCGGGCGAGGAGGCGGTGGAGCAGGTGCGCGCCCGCGCCCAGCGCATGGGGCTCGGCGCCGCCGCCGTGAAACTCGCCGCCGAGACCAACCTGCGCACCATCACCGACGGGCTGAAGGCCGACCGCTTCGACCTCGTGGTCATCGACTCGATCCAGACCATGTGGAGCGACCAGCACGAGGCGGGCCCGGGCTCCGTCACCCAGGTGCGCGCCGCGGCGGGCGAGCTCGTGCGCCTGGCCAAGAGCCGCCGGACGGCCGTGGTGCTCGTCGGCCACGTCACCAAGGACGGCCAGATCGCCGGCCCCCGGGTGGTGGAGCACATGGTCGACGCGGTGCTCAGCTTCGAGGGCGAGCGCGGCTACCCGTTCCGCATCCTGCGCGGGGCCAAGAACCGCTTCGGCGCCACCGACGAGATCGGCGTGTTCGAGATGGGCGACAGCGGCCTGCGCGAGGTGAGGAACCCCAGCGCCCTGTTCCTGAACGAGGGCGGGGAGCGCGCGGCGGGCGCCGCGGTGTTCGCCGGCATCGAGGGCTCCCGCCCCGTGCTGGTGGAGTTCCAGGCGCTGGTGGCGCCCTCGGCCTACGGCACGCCGCGGCGCGCGGTGGTGGGCTGGGACGGCGGGCGGCTCGCCATGGTGCTGGCGGTGCTGGAGGCGCGGTGCGGCCTGAGCTTCGCGGACCGCGACATCTACCTGAACGTGGCCGGCGGTCTGCGCGTCACCGAGCCGGCCGCCGACCTGGCCGCCGCCGCCGCCCTGGTCTCCAGCCAGGCCGACGCCGCCCTGCCCCAGACCTGCGTGGTGTTCGGCGAGATCAGCCTCTCCGGCGAGGTGCGCCCCGTGGGCCGCACCGAGGCGCGCCTGCGCGAGGCGAGGAAGCTCGGCTTCGACCGCGCCCTGGCCCCCGCAGGCGCGGCCGGCGAGTCCGGCGTGCAGGTCGCCGCCGTCTCGCGCCTGACCGACGCGGCCGACCGCGTGACGAACGGGCTGTGGGATTAGCCGTCGCCAACTCTCCTTCCCGTCGCCCTCGGACTCGATCCGAGGGCCGGGCGCCGATCGTGCGCCGACATCGACCAGTCGCCTGAGGACGGCTCGGCCTTCGGATCAAGTCCGAGGGCGACGAAGGCGGGTAGGGTGAGCGGAGCGTCGCGAGTCCCTATATCCTCGCGCCGGGCCTCCGCAGCCGCTAGGGAGCGCGCGTGACCGTCTTCGACATCGCCTTCCTGCTGATCGTGCTGGTTTCGGCCCTCGTCGGCTACGCCCGGGGCGCGATCAAGGAGCTGGTGACGCTGTTCGCCTTCCTCTTGGCCGCGCTGGCGGCGGTGTACGCCCTGCCCGTTTCCGGCAAGCTGTTCCGCGGCTTCGTGCACCCGGCCTGGGCCGGCAACGCCACCGCCGTGCTGGTGGTGTTCGTGCTCGTCTACGTGCTGCTGCGCGTGATCGGCGGCCTGCTCACCCGCCATGTGCACAGTTCGGCGCTGGGCGGCGTGGACCGGGCCGGGGGCGCGGCGTTCGGGGTCGGGCGCGCGCTCGTGCTCGTGGGCGCCTTCTTCCTGGTGTTCAGCGCGGTCACGCCCGCCGAGCTCTCGCCCAAGTGGATCTCCTCCGGCTTCACCTGGCCGGTGGCCCGCGCCTCCGGCCGCGCCCTGACCGTGTTCGCCCCCGGCGGCATGAAGCTGGCCGACGGCCTCACCCGCGTCATGGGGGATGGCGTGAAGAAGGGCTTCAACGAGACGGACGACAGCGGCATCGAGCTCGGCGGCTCCGAGCCGGAGAACGCCACCGACGAGACGCCTACCGCCGCCCGGAACACCACCCGCACCACGCGCCCGGAGCGCCGCAGCCGATGACCTCCGACCGCGCCAGCTACCCTCTCCGCGACCCCGACGACGACCGGCTGCGGCTGGAGTGCGGCGTGTTCGGCGTGTGGAACGTGGACGACGCCTCGGCCCTGGTCGCGCTCGGCCTCCACGCGCTGCAGCACCGGGGGCAGGAGGCGTGCGGCATGGCCGCCTTCGACGGCCAGCGCTTCGCCACCGAGCGGCACCTGGGCCACGTGGGCGAGGCGTTCGGCCAGAGCGACCTCGTCAAGCGCCTGCCCGGCTACGCCGCCATCGGCCACACGCGCTACGCCACCGCCGGCGGCCACGCGATCCGCAACGTCCAGCCCATGTTCGCCGACCTGGAGGCCGGCGGCATCGCCATCGGCCACAACGGCAACCTGACCAATTTCCTCACCCTGCGCCGCCAGCTCGTGGCCGAGGGCTCGATCTTCCAGTCCACCAGCGACAGCGAGGTGATCCTCCACCTGATCGCCCGCAGCCGGAAGGCTCGGGTGGTGGACCGCTTCATCGACGCCCTGCGCGACATCGAGGGCGGCTATGCGCTGGTGGCGCTGACCAACACCAAGCTGATCGGCGCCCGCGACCCGCTCGGCATCCGCCCGCTGGTGCTCGGGGAACTGGCGGGCAAGTCGGTGCTCGCCAGCGAGACCTGCGCCCTCGACATGGTGGGCGCCGCCTTCGTGCGCGACGTCGAGCCCGGCGAGGTCGTGGTCATCAGCGACACCGGCGTGGAGAGCCTGCGCCCCTTCCCCGACGCGCGCGCGCGTCCGTGCCTGTTCGAGTACGTCTACTTCTCCCGCCCGGACTCGGTGGTGAACGGCCGCTCGGTCTACGACGTGCGCAAGCGCATGGGCGCGCGCCTGGCCGAGGAGACCGGCGTCGACGCGGACGTGGTGGTGCCCGTGCCCGACAGCGGCGTGCCCGCGGCCCTCGGCTACAGCCAGGGCTCGGGTCTGCCCTACGAGCTCGGCATCATCCGCGGCCACTACGTCGGCCGCACCTTCATCCAGCCCACGCAGGGCGTGCGCGAGCTGGGCGTGCGCATGAAGCACAGCCCCAATCGCGCGGTCCTGGAGGGCAAGCGCGTGGTGCTGATCGACGACTCGATCGTGCGCGGCACCACCAGCGTGAAGATCGTGCGCATGGTGCGCGAGGCGGGCGCCAAGGAGGTGCACCTGCGCAGCGCCTCCCCGCCCCTGAAGTGGCCGGACTTCTACGGCATCGACATGCCCGACCGCGAGCACCTGATCGCCGCACAGAAGTCGCTGGCCGAGATGCGCGCCATGCTGGAGGTCGACAGCCTCGGCTTCCTCTCGGTGGAGGGCCTCTACTGGGCCATGGGCGCCGGCCCCCGCGACCCCGTCCGCCCCCAGTTCACCGACCACTACTTCACCGGCGACTACCCCACCCGCCTGGTCGACCGCGAGATCGCCGAGGGGCGCAACGAGCCCCAGGAACGGCAGCTGAGCTTTCTGGTGGCGTGAGCGGGAGGCGGCGCGCGCCCGTGCGCCTAACGGGCTCTTAAGCTCCGGCCCCCTATGCCTTCCGGGAGCTTACCCGCGGTGTTCCCATGGCCTACGGCGGCGACGCGCCGATCCTCATCAAGAAGGTGAAGAAGGTGACCGCCGGCGGTCACCACGGGGGCGCGTGGAAGGTGGCGTACGCCGACTTCGTCACCGCCATGATGGCCTTCTTCCTGCTCATGTGGCTCATCAACACGACCAGCCCCGAGCAGAAGAAGGGGATCGCCGACTACTTCGCCCCGGCCAGCGTGGCGGCCACGTCCTCCGGCTCCGGCGGGATCCTGGGCGGCACCGCGCTCGGGCAGGATGGGGCCAAGGGCGACGGCTCGGCCGCCGTCGTCCAGCAGCTGGCGCCCGAGGCCCCGCCCGAGAGCACGCCGGGCAAGAGCTCGCAGACGACCGGCGCCGACGCCCAGGCTCTCGCGCAGGCCAAGCGCGAGGCCGACGATTTCCAGAGCGCGGCGGAGAGCCTGCGCCAGGCCATGCAGTCGCTGCCCGAGCTGGCCGAGCTCTCCAAGCAGGTGCTGGTCGACCAGACGCCCGAGGGCCTGCGCATCCAGCTGATCGACCAGGAGGGCCGCTCCATGTTCGACGCGGGCTCGGCCCGGCCGAACGACAGGGCGCGGCTGCTGCTGCGGGCGGTGACCAAGGTGATCAACCGGCTGCACAATCGGATCACCGTCGGCGGCCACACCAGCGCCACCCAGGCCGGCGTGCGCGGGGCCGGCGACGACTGGGCGCTCTCCGCGGCCCGGGCCAACGTCACGCGCGAGCTCTTGCAGGGCGACGGCGTGGATCCGGACCGGATCTACCAGGTGTCGGGCAAGGCCAACTCCGACCCGCTGTTCCCCGACGACCCGACGCTCGCCGGCAACCGGCGCATCGCCATCGTGCTCCTGCGCGAGAAGCCGGTGCTGCCGCCCGACGCGGCGCCCTAGGCGGAGCGCAGCCGGTGAGCGGCCATGCGCGTCCCGGACCACGCCCTGGCGCGCGCGCCCTCGTCACGACCGCGGCGACGGCCTATCCTCGCGATCGCCTCCCGAGCGCCGGACCCGACTTGTCGCATCACTTCGCCACCCGCCAGCTGCGCTTCTACCTGACGGCGCCCACGCCCTGCCCCTACCTGCCCGGGCGCGACGAGCGGAAGGTGTTCGCCCACCTGCCCCTGAGCGAGGGGCCGGCGATCAACGACGCCTTGAGCCAGGTGGGCTTCCGCCGCAGCCAGGGCATCGCCTACCGCCCCGCCTGCGAGGCGTGCGACGCTTGCCGCTCCGTGCGGGTGCCGGTGAGGGAGTACGACTTCTCGCGCTCGGAACGCCGCATCCTGCAGCGCAACAGCGACCTGCGCCGGCATCTGGTGGAGGCGGAGGCGACCCTGGAGCAGTTCGAGCTCCTGCGCCGCTATCTCTCGGCCCGGCACGCCGCGGGCGGCATGGCCGAGATGAACTGGCCCGACTACGTGGCCATGGTCGAGGACACGGCGGTCCGCACCCACATCATCGAGTACCGCACCGAGCCGCGGGACCGCGGGCCGGGGGACTTGGTGGCCTGCGTGCTGGTGGACGCGCTCGTGGACGGGCTGTCGCTGGTCTACAGCTTCTACGACCCGGCGCTGGCCCGGCGCAGCCTCGGGTCCTTCGTGATCCTGGACCACGCGTTGCAGGCGGCCGACGCCGGCATCCCCTTCGTCTACCTGGGCTACTGGGTGCGGGGCAGCGTGAAGATGGACTACAAGGCCCGCTTCCATCCGCTGGAGGTTCTGGTGGGGCCGGGCTGGCGCCTGCTGGGCGCCCGCGAGCGGATCGGCGACGCCAAGGCGTAGAGCGGCTTTTAACTCTGATCACGCAAACTGTTCGCGCTCAGACCCGGAGAGAGCCGCATGCCAACCCTGATCGACCGCTTCCTCGAAGACGAATCAGGCGCCACCGCCATCGAGTACGGCCTGATCGCGGCCCTGATCGCCGTGGTGATCATCACGGCCGTCACCTCGGTGGGCACCGGCCTCACCGCCCAGTTCACCAAGATTTCGAACGCGACCAAGAAGTAGCCGCCGTCGTCTCACGGTCCGGGCCGCCGGGACAACGCCGGACACCCCGGCGCACCCCAGGCCGGTTCAGCCCTCCGCGGCCTTGGACTCCGAATAGCCCTCCGGCAGGTCGTCCTCGGCGAACAGCTCCTCCTTGGAAACCGGCTTGTCCGTCACCTCGGCCTGCGCGATCAGGTGATCGACGACCTTCTCCTCGTAGACCGGCGCCCGCAGCGTGGCCGCGGCCTGCGGGTTCTTCTGGAAGAACTGGATCACCTCGCGCTCCTGGCCGGGGTACTTCCGCGCCTCGGCGATCAGGGCGCCCTGCATCTCCTGGTCGGAGACCTCCACGCCCGCGCGGCGGCCGATCTCGGCCAGCACCAGGCCCAGGCGCACGCGGCGCTCTGCGATCTTCCGGTACTCGGCGCGCAGCTCCTCGTCGCTCTTGCCCGCGTCCTCCTCGCCCGCCTGGCCGGAGGCGCGCTCCTGCTCCACCTGGCTCCAGATGGTGGCGAACTCGGCCTCCACCATGCGTGGCGGCAGGTCGAAGCTGTGGCGGCCGTCCAGCACGTCCAGCAGGGCGCGCTTGAGCTTCTGGCGGCTGGCGGCGACGTACTGGCTCTCCAGCTGGCCGCGGATGGCGTCCTTGAGCGCCTGCAGGCTGGGCAGGCCCAGGCGCTCGGCGAAGGCGTCGTCGACCGCCTCGTCCTTCTTGGGCGACTTGATCTCCTTCACCGTCACCTCGAACTCGGCCGGCTTCCCGGCGAGCTGGGCGGCCTGATAGCCCTCGGGGAAGGTGACGGAGATCGTGCGGGTCTCGCCCTTCTTCACACCCGTGAGCTGCTCCTCGAAGCCCGGGATGAAGCGGTTGGCGCCGATCACGATCTCGGCGTCCTCGGCCGAGCCGCCCTCGAAGGCCTCCCCGTCGATGCGGCCGATGAAGTCGGCCACCACCATGTCGCCGTCGGCGGCCTTGGGCGCCTTGCCGGTCTTCGCCTCGAAGCTGCGGTTAGCGCCGGCGATCTCGGTGATCTGCGCGTCGATCTCCTCGTCGGGCGCGCTGAACGTGGGCCGCTCCAGCTTCACGCCCGTAAGGTCGGCGGGCTCGAACTCCGGCATCAGCTCGACGTCGAGGTCGAAGGCGAGGTCGGCCTGACCCTGCATCACCTTGTCGAGGTCGCTTTCCAGCTTGATGTCGGGCTGGGCGGCGGGCCGGGCGCCGGCCTGGCTCAGGGCCTGGGTGGAGGCCTCGTTGACCGCCTTGTCGACGATCTCCTGCATGATCTGGCGGCCGTACATCTTCTTGACGTGGGCCACCGGCACCTTGCCGGGCCGGAAGCCCTTCAGGTTCATGTTCGGCCGCATCTCAGCGATCTTCGCCTCCAGCTCGCCGGAGAGGTCGGCGGCCGGCACCGTGACGGAGTAGACGCGGCTCAGGCCCTCGCCCGACTTCTGGACCACTTGCACGGACATGGCTGGCGCTCTTCGGCTGGCCCCGCGGGCGAGGGCGGGGTCTCGTATGAAATGGAGGCGCCGCCCGGCGGGGTGCGGGCGGCGGAGGCCGCGTCCTATGCCACCCCGAGCCCGGCCGGTCAAAGCGGGCCGGCTTGCGGCCGGCGGGCGCTCCGCCTATCCCTGCCCGCCCCCGCATGCGGATGTGGCGGAACTGGCAGACGCACTGGATTTAGGTTCCAGCGCCGCGAGGCGTGGAGGTTCGAACCCTCTCATCCGCACCAGGCGCCGAAGCACCGTCGTCCTCGGGTTCGACCCGAGGACCGGGCGACGGTCGTGCGCGACCTCTGGCGTGGAGCGGCGTGCGGCTCGGCCCTCGGGTCAAGCCCGAGGGCGTCGGTGGAGGCGCGCGGAGCGCTCTGTCGGAAACTCACTCCGACCCCGTGCCGAGCGCGTCGTCGATCAGGTCGGCCAGCACGTCCAGCTGCTCCTCGTCAGCGGCGAAGCGCACCACGGCGCCCGCCCCGTCCTCCAGCGTCAGCAGGTAGCCTCCCGCCCCATCCGCGGCGACGGCGAAGCGGGCGAGGGTGCGGGGATCGTCGGTCACGGGCGGATCTCGCGTTGGGCGTGGAGCCAACGCAGCACGCCGGGCAACAGGTCCGGCAGGTCGTCGGCGATCAGGCCGGGGCCGAAGCGCGCGCCCGCCTCGGCGTGCAGCCAGGCGCCGGCGCAGGCGGCCTCCCAGCTTTCCATGCCCTGCGCGAGCAGGCCGGCGATGACCCCTGCGAGCACGTCGCCGGAACCGGCGGTCGCCAGCCAGGGCGCGGCGTTCACGTTCACCGCCGCCCGCCCGTCCGGCGCGGCGATCACCGTGTCGGCGCCCTTGAGCAGCACCACGCAGCCCGCCCGCTCGGCCGCCCGGCGCGCGGCGGTGATCCGCTCCGGCGCGTCCTTCAGCAGGCCGGGGAAGACGCGCTCGAACTCGCCGGCGTGCGGGGTGAGCACGTCGTCGCGGTCGAGGGCGGAGAACAGCTCGGCGGGGTCGTCGCGGAATACGGTGAGCGCGTCCGCGTCCACCACCAGCGCCGCCCCGGTCTGCGCGAGCGCCAGCACGTTGTCGGCCGTGGCCTCCGTCACGCCCGCGCCGGGGCCGATCACCACCGCGTCGGCCGGCTCGGCCAGGGCGCGCAGCTCGGCCTCCGTGTCGAAGGCGCGGACCATCACCGCCTCCAGCGCCACCGCGTTGACCAGCAGCGCCTCCTGCGGCGAGGCCACCGTCACCAGCCCCGCCCCGGCGCGAAGGCCGGCGCGCGCCGCCAGGCGCGCCGCGCCGGTGTGCGAGGCCCCGCCGCTGACCACCACCAGCCGCCCGCGCTGCATCTTGTGCGTGGAGGCTGGCGGCCACGGGAAGCGCGGGCCCCAGAGCCCCGGCCCGTTCTCCCATAGGCGCACCCGACCGGCCGGCGGCGCGCCGATGTCGGCGATCCGCACCTCGCCGCAGAGCCCGCGCGACGGCTGCAGCACGTGCGCCGGCCGGAGCTGGAAGGAGACCGTCAGGGCGCAGGGGGCCGCCCCCTCCGGCGCCCGGCCCGTGTCGGCCTCCACGCCGGAGGGAACGTCGGCGGCGACCAGGGGCGCCCCGGCCCGCGCCGCCGCGCGCAGCGCCTCCACCGCTTCCGGCGGTGGCGGGCGCGACAGGCCCGCGCCGAACAGGGCGTCGATCACCAGCTCGGCCCCGCCCACGGCGGCGGGCGAGACCCGCTCCACAGGCGCGTGCCAGGCCGAGGCGGCGGCCGTCGCGGCCTGCGAGCGCGAGGCACCCGCGGGAAGCGCGGCGACCCGCACGTCCCATCCCGCCTCGCGCAGCCGGCGCGCGGCCACGAAGCCGTCGCCGCCGTTGTCGCCGGGCCCGCACAGCACCAGTGTGGGCCGCGGCGTCCAGCGGGCGCGGACGGCCTCGGCCACGGCCGCCCCGGCGCGCGCCATCAGCGTGTCCAGCGGCGTCCCGGTGTCGATGGCGGCCCGGTCCGCCGCACGGGACTCGGCGACGGTGAGCACGGGGCGTCCGCCGGCGACGGTCAAAGGACGCGGCTCTCCGCCTCGGCCCCGAGCTCCACCACGCGCAGCCGGCCGCCCTCGGCCTCCAGCGTCGTGATCGAGGCGTTGGCGGGCCGGAACACCACCGTGCGCGGGTCGCCGGTCGCGGCGGACACGGCGGCGTTGATGGCGACGAAGTGGGTGAACACCGCCGTCCCGTCCTCCAGCCCGGCCACGAAGGCGGCCACGCCGTCGCGCCAGGCCAGGTAGTTCCCGCCGGTCGCCTCCGCCCAGGTCCCGGCGAACACGGCGCGCAGCCAGTCCTGCCGCGCCTCCGCCGCGAGGTCGGCCGGGGTGGGCACCTCCGCGACCTCCGGCGCCCGGCGCGGCTCCAGCCCCAGCCGCTCGGCGGCGACTGCGGCGGTCTCGCGGCAGCGGCGCAGGGGCGAGGTCAGGACCACCCGGGGCGGATCGAGCGCCAGCCGGCGCGCGGCGGCCTGCGCCTGCGTGCGCCCCGCCGCGCTCAGGCCCGGGTCGACGTCGCCCGCGCCCCAGGCTGCGGCGGCCTCGCCGTGTCGGATCAACCGGATGCGCGCCATGGCTCCCCCTCGCTCGCCGAGCGGGCGCCGGCGCCCGCCGCACGGGCGCCGGTCGGGCGCCGCACGGGCCGGCCGCCGCTTCCCTTGAGGCCGCCCGGCGCGCATGGTCCACGGCCTCCAGACACCCTCCCGGACGCCATGAAGAAGATCGAAGCCGTCATCAAGCCCTTCAAGCTCGACGAGGTGAAGGAGGCCCTCCAGGACCTCGGGGTGCAGGGGATGACGGTGCTGGAGGCCAAGGGCTATGGCCGCCAGAAGGGGCACACTGAGCTCTACCGCGGCGCCGAGTACGTCATCGACTTCCTGCCCAAGATCAAGATCGAGGTCGTGGTCGGCGACGACCTGGCCGACCGCGTGGTGGAGACGCTGGTGGCCGCCGCCCGCACCGGCCGGATCGGCGACGGCAAGATCTTCATCTCCGACATCTCGGAGGTGGTCCGCATCCGTACGGGCGAGACCGGCCAGGCCGCCATCTAGCGCCCCGCCCCTCGCCCGCCTAAACCGCGCACCGACGCGCACCCCCGCCCAAGGACGACGCCCATGACCCCCGCCGAGCTGCTGGCCGAGATCAAGGAGAAGGATGTCCGCTATGTCGACGTCCGCTTCACCGACATCCTGGGCAAGCTGCAGCACGTCACCTTCGACATCGCCCTGATCGACGAGGAGTTCCTGACCGAGGGCACCATGTTCGACGGCTCGTCCATCGCCGGCTGGAAGGCGATCAACGAGAGCGACATGCTGCTGATGCCCGACCTGGAGCGGTCGTACATCGACCCCTTCTACCAGCAAACCACCCTGTTCCTGTTCTGCGACGTGCTGAACCCGGACACCAACGAGCCCTACAACCGCGACCCGCGCTCGATCGCCAAGAAGGCGCTCACCTACGTGAAGAGCGCGGACATCGGCGACGCCGTCTACTTCGGGCCGGAAGCCGAGTTCTTCGTCTTCGACGACGTGCGCTGGAGCACCAGCCCGCACAGGACGGGATACAGCTTCGATTCGATCGAGCTGCCCTACAACACGGACAAGGAGTACCCCGAGGGCAACCGGGGCCATCGGCCGGGGCCGAAGGGCGGATACTTCCCGGTCAACCCGATCGACAGCGGGCAGGACCTGCGGGGCGAGATGCTGGAGGTCATGGGCCAGCTCGGCCTCGACCCCGAGAAGCATCACCACGAGGTGGCGCCGGCCCAGCACGAGCTCGGCCTGAAGTTCAGTGACCTGCTGACGATGGCCGACCGGATGCAGCTCTACAAGTACGTGATCCACAACGTGGCCGACGCCTACGGCAAGACCGCCACCTTCATGCCCAAGCCCTACTTCGGCGACAACGGCAGCGGCATGCACTGCCACCAGTCGATCTGGAAGGACGGAAAGCCGCTGTTCGCCGGCGACAAGTATGCAGGCCTGTCGGACATGTGCCTGTGGTACATCGGCGGCGTCATCAAGCACGCGAAGGCGATCAACGCCTTCGCCAACCCGTCCACCAACTCCTACAAGCGGCTGGTGCCGGGCTACGAAGCGCCGGTGAAGCTGGCCTATTCGGCGCGCAACCGCTCGGCGTCCATCCGCATCCCCTACGTGACCTCGCCCAAGGCCAAGCGGATCGAGGTGCGGTTCCCCGATCCCCTGGGCAATCCCTACCTGACCTTCGTGGCGCTGCTGATGGCCGGCCTGGACGGGATTCAGAACCGCATCGACCCCGGCCCGGCGCTCGACAAGAACCTCTACGACCTGCCCGCGCAGGAGCAGGGCGACGTGCCGGAAGTGTCCGGTTCGCTGCTGGAGGCGCTGCAGAACCTCGACAAGGACCGGGGCTTCCTCAAGGCCGGCGGCGTGATGGACGACGACTTCATCGACGCCTACATCGAGCTGAAGATGGTGGAGGTGGCGCGCTTGCAGCTGCACCCGCACCCGGTCGAGTTCGACATGTACTACAAGGGCTGAGGCCGCCCGGGCGGGGGCGTCAGGACGACGCCCCCGCCCCGCGCCGGAGTCAGGCCGGCGCGGCCGTCTTCGCCGCGTCCGGATAGCGCAGCTTGAGCACCAGCACCGCGCCCGACAGCATCAGGCTGATGGCGTTGGAGGCCATCAGCGGCCAGCTGCCCAGCATGAAGCCGTAGGCCAGCCACAGGCTGAAGCCGACCACCGTCACCACGTACATGCGCAGCGAGACGCTCGACGCGTCGCGCTCGCGGGCGATCTTGATCACCTGCGGCAGGAAGCTCGACATCGAGCACAGCGCGGCCAGCGTTCCGAAGGCGTTCACGAACAAGGGCGACATTCCCGCCCAACGGGCCGGCGGGGGCTCGGTTGCGTGGAGACGGCGCGATGCGAACGCGCGTGAAGGTCTGCGGCATGGCCACGGCCGGGGAGGTGCGCGCGGCCGTCGCCGCGGGCGCCGACGCGGTCGGGCTCGTCGGCGAGACGCCCTCGGGCTCCGGCCCGATCACCGACGGGCAGGCGCACGAGGCCGCCCTGGCCTGCCCGCCCGGCGTGACGCCGTTCCTGCTCACCTCGCGGACCGAGCCGGAAACCATCGCCGCCCACGCGCAGGCGGTGGGGGTGCGCGTGGTGCAGCTGGCGCGTCGCCTCGATCCCGCCACGCACGCGGCCCTGCGCCGCCTCGAGCCGCGCCTGCGCCTGGTGCAGGCGGTGCAGGTGGAGGACGAGCACGCGCTGGAGCTGGCGCGCGGCTACGGCGTGACCGCCGACGCCCTGCTGCTCGACGCCGGCCGGCCCTCCGAGACCGTGGCGGAGCTCGGCGGCGCGGCGCGCACCCACGACTGGAGCGTCAGCCGGCGCATCGCGCAGGAGAGCCGGCTGCCGATCTGGCTCGCGGGCGGGCTGACCGCCGCCAACGTGTTCGAGGCCATCGAGGCGGTGAACCCGTTCGGCGTGGACCTCTGCTCCGGCGTGCGCACCGCCAGCCGGCTGGACGCGCGCAAGCTCAGCGCCGTCTTCGCCGCCGTGCGCACCGCGAAGGGCGGCTAGGGCGTGGACTCAACGGCGCGCAACCAGATGCGTGTTGAGGCGAGGGCGGC
>CAXTHH010000024.1:0-19019 GCA_964244065.1 uncultured Caulobacteraceae bacterium
GGCATCACCCGCGACGCCATCCCCGTGGACTGGGAGGTGGACGGCCGCGCCGTGCGCCTGGTCGACACCGCCGGCCTGCGGCGCAAGGCCAAGGTGCAGGAGGGGCTGGAGAAGCTCTCCACCGCCGACACCATCCGCGCCATCACCTTCGCCGAGGTGGTGATCCTGGTGATGGACGCCGGCAACGCCTTCGAGACGCAGGACCTGCAGATCGCCGACCTGTGCGAACGCGAGGGGCGGGCGCTGGTCTACTGCATCAGCAAGTGGGACCTGGTGGAGAACGGCTCCGAGCGCCTCGCCGAGCTGCGCGAGCAGGCCGAGCGCGTGCTGCCGCAGATTCGGGGCACGCCGCTGGTGACGCTCTCAGCCGAGACCGGGCGCGGCGTGGACCGGCTGATGCCCGCCGTGTTCGGCACCCACAAGAACTGGTCCACCAAGGTCAAGACGCGCGACCTCAACGACTGGCTGGCCATGGCCACCGAGCGCCACCCGCCGCCCGCGGTGAACGGCAAGCGGATCAAGACCAAGTACATGGCGCAGACCAAGGCCCGCCCGCCGACCTTCGTGCTGTTCGCCTCCCGTGCGGACCAGCTGCCCGACCAGTACCGGCGCTACCTGATCAACAGCCTGCGCGAGAGCTTCGACCTGCCGGGCGTGCCGATCCGCATCACCATCAAGTCGGGCGCGAACCCCTATGCGGCCGAGGAGGACAACCGCGCGCCGGACGTGAAGAAGTACGGCCGGGGCGGGCCGCCGAAGCCCTGGGGCGCCAACAAGCTCCCAACACGCCCGGGCTCGGCGCGACCCGGAGCGGGCCGTCGCCCCCCTGCGCGTACGCCGCCTCGCAGCCGCTGATCCCGCTTCCGTTACGGAACCGGTCGCTGCACGGGTCGCTTAGCCGACATGAGAGGCCCCCTGCTTCGTCCGGCGGTCGTGGATCCGACCTCCAGCGGCGGCGCTCGCTTGATGCTGACCCGCGCCGAGGTGATGGGGAACGTCATCGTCATCACCCCCAATGACCCGCGCATCGGCGGGCTGCGTTTCTCCATTCCGAACACTACGCGAGCCGAAGGCTTCACAGAGTGGAACGTCAACTTCCACCGCTACTGGACGCCGACCGCGTGCCCGCCAGAGCTGAATGGGCCAGAGGGGCTGCGGGCTTTAAGTCAGGCTTTGATCGCGAACGCCACACCAGGCGTGGATCAACCTGCGTCCGCGCAGGGGGCCCGCAATGACGTGGGTCGCATATGGTTCGGAGACACCGGGCACAACTACGTGCGCTCATTCGTGGCGGCGAGCCCGAACCCGGACTTCTTCACATCCCTGGTCGTGAACTACACCATTCGCGGCGAGCATACGCTGAATGAGGGCTTTGTCATCCGGTACGCCCGCCGCGTGCGCGACGGCACGATCCTTATCTCCTACGGTGAGGGAAGCAGCGCCAAACAAAACATGCTGCTGGAAGATTTCTGGCTGCCGCAGGTCTATCAGGTTTGGACGGCTAACCACCGGGAGATCATCGCTTCCGCCAAGCGGGCCGTGGGTCGTTGAGAATGGCGGGCTTCCTGCTGGCGCTCATGCTGCTCGCAGCGGTCGATCTGATGATTGCCGTCGCTTCCTCCCTCCACGCCGGCAGCGCCGCCGTCGTTTTCGTGGTTCTGTTCTTCTCGGCCTTCACGCTGGCGATTTGGAGACGGTGGACCGCCGCGCTTTTCGCGCTGCACACGCTGGCCGTCCTAGCTCTTCTTGCCCGTGGCGCAGCGATCACGGGCGGGGAGGTCGTACCCGGCCTGCTGCGGACGGCTGTGACTTTGATGATCTTGAACGGCCTTGTCTGGGCCGTTGCGGCGCTGCGGCCGCCGGACCGGAACGATACGGCGACCGCAGACCCCGCCTGAGGAGGGCCGCGGCCCTAGTGGGCCGCGTCCTTGGCCTTGTCGCCGGCCTTCTCCGAAGCCTTGCCGGCCTTCTCGGCCGCGTCCCCGGCGGCCTCGGCCGCATCGCCGGCCGCCTTCGCCGTCTCGGGTCCGGGAGCCACGGTGGCGTTCTGGGCGGCGACCGCGGCGGTGTTGGCCATGGTGGAGGCCTGGGCGGCCGCGCCCGCGGCGTCGGTGGCGGCGGTGGAGGCCTCGGCGGCCTTCTCCTGCTTGCTCTCGCAGGCGGCGGCGGTCAGGGCGACGGCCGCGAGGGCGGCGAGGGTCAGGCTGCGCATGTGTTCGTCTCTCCTACGGCGGGACGGTCCCGCTCGGGGGGTGAACGCGTACGGCGAAGCCTCGTTCACGCGCCAGTGAAGCGCACCGCCTCGGCCGGCGGCTCGCGGTCGTCGCGCGCCAGCTCCAGGGCGAGCGGCACGATCGCCTCCGGCGCGGGGAGCGCTTCGGGATCCTCGCCCGGGAAGGCCGTGGCCCGCATCCGCGTTCGCATGGGGCCGGGGGAGAGCAGGGCGCAGCGCACAGCCGTGTGCTCGGTCTCGTCGGCGTAGGTGCGCACGAGCGCCTCCAGCCCCGCCTTGGTGGCGGCGTAGGCGCCGAAGAAGGCGCGGGGCGCCTGGGCCAGGCCGGTGGTCAGGAACACGGCGCGGCCCGCCGGGGCGGCGCGGAGCAGCGGGTCCACGGAGCGGATCAGGCGGTAGTTGGCCGTCATGTTCACCGCCACCGCGCGGTCCCACACCTTGGGGTCGAGATGGGCGACGGGGGTGACGAGCCCGAGCTCGCCGGCGTTGGCGAACAGCACGTCCAGCCGGCCGAAGCGCTCGAACAGCGCGGCGCCCAGCCGGTCGATCCCGTCGCCGTCCGTGAGGTCGGCGGGCACGAGGGTGAGGGCGCGGCCGGTGGCCGCCTGCGCCTCGTCGTCCAGCGCCTCCAGCGCGCCCTGAGTGCGGGCGACAGCCACCACCTGCGCGCCGGCCCGGGCGAAGCCGAGGGCGCAGGCGCGGCCGATGCCGCGCGAGGCGCCCGTGACCAGCACGATCCGGCCGATGAAGTCGGGGAGTTCGGACATGCCGCGGTTCCTAGAGCGCGCGCCGTCCCGCACCAAGCCGCCCCGCTTACCGCAACCCGGCTCAGGCGGCGCGCTGGCGGTCCAGGATCGCGGCCATGTCCACGCCGGGCGGCAGGGTTCCGTAGACCGCGCCGCCCTCGCCCGCGAGACGCGAGGCGCTCCAGGCGTCGGCCAGCGCCCGCGGGCCGTGGCGGAGGAGGAGGGCGCCCTGGAGCACCAAGCACATGCGCTCGGCCAGTCGCCGCGCCCCCGCCTCGCCCGCCGCGGCCAGCGTCTCGAGTTCGGCGGCGGCGCGGCCCAGCCGCGTGTCCTGCGCCACGGCGTCGGCGATCTCCGCGCGGAACGCCTCCAGCGCCACGGGCTCGCGCCGGAGCGTGCGCAGGACGTCGAGGGCGATGACGTTGCCCGACCCCTCCCAGATCGCGTTGAGCGGGCTCTCGCGGAAGTAGCGGGGCAGGGGCGTCTCCTCGACGTAGCCGACGCCCCCGTGCGCCTCCATGCCCTCGTAGACGAACTCCGGGCAGCGCTTGGTCAGGCGGAACTTGGCCAGCGCCACCGCCAGGCGGGCGAAGGCGCGCCCCTGCGGGTCCGTGTCGCCGAAGGCGCGGGCGACACGCATGACCAGCGCCACGGCCGCCTCGTACTCCAGCGCCAGGTCGGCGAGCACGGCCGCCATGGCCGGCTGGTCGATCAGCCGCTTCTGGAACGCCGAGCGCCCCTCGGCGTGGTTCACCGCCTCCGCCAGGGCGCGGCGCATGATGCCCAGCGTGCCGCTGATGGTGCCCAGCCGCGTGTGGTGGACCATCTCGATGATGGTGCGCACGCCCGCGCCCTCCTCGCCCAGGCGCCGGGCCTGGGCGCCCGCGTATTCGATCTCGGCGGAGGCGTTGGAGCGGTTGCCGAGCTTGTCCTTCAGCCGCTGCAGCCGGACGGCGTTGCGTTCGCCGTCCTCGGTGATGCGCGGGACCAGGAAGCAGGTCAGCCCGCCCGGCGCGTAGGCCAGGGTCAGGAAGGCGTCGCTCATCGGCGCCGAGCAGAACCACTTGTGGCCGTGCAGCCGGTAGGCGTCGCCGCCCGCCGGCTCGGCGCGGGTGGCGTTGGCGCGCACGTCCGAGCCGCCCTGCTTCTCCGTCATGGCCATGCCGATGGTGACGCCCGCCTTCGCCGCCAGCGGGCGGAGCGGGGCGTCGTAGCGGCCGCCGACCAGCTTACCGAGCCACGGGTCGCCCACGGCCGGCGTGGTCCGCAGCGCCGGGACGGCGGCGTAGGTCATGTCCACCGGGCACATGGTCCCGGCCTCGGCCTGCGTGAACAGGGCCAGCAGCGCGGCATGGGCCAGGTGCGCGCCGGGCTCGCCCTCGCGCCGCCAGGCGAGATCGTGGACGCCGTGGTCCATGGCGAGCGCCATCAGCCGGTGGTAGCTCGGGTGGAACCGCACCTCGTCGAGCCGGCGGCCGTAGCGGTCGAACAGGACGAGCTCCGGATCGTGCCGGTTGGCCGCCTCGCCGAGTTCCAGGACCTCCTCCGAACCGACCACGGCGCCCAGCTCGGAGGCGGGCGCATCCAGCCACGGCGCGTGGCGGCGCACGGCTTCGCGCATCGCGAGGTCGGTCAGGTAGAGGTTGCGGCCCGCCAGGGGCGCGGGCTGATTGGTCACCTCGTGCGTATCGAGGCGGGTGGAGGGCGCGAAGGCGGGCATGCGGCGATCATAGCGCTGTCGGAGACATCGCTCATCTCTCCGTCGCCCTCGGACTTGATCCGAGGGCCGGGCGCCGGTCGTGCACGGCGTTGGGCGTGGAGCCGCGGACCGCTCGGCCCTCGGGTCAAGCCCGAGGGCGACGGAGGCGTCAGATCGAGAAGCTGACCCCGCAGCCGCAGCTCGACTTGGCGTTGGGGTTGCGCACCCGGAACTCGGAGGCGGCCAGCTCGTCCACCCAGTCGATCTCGGACCCCGCGAGGAACGGCTGGCTCACGTCGTCCACCAGGGCGGCCGCCCCATCGCGCTCGACGCGTAGGTCGTCCGCCTCGCCGGCCTCCACCAGCTCCATGCGGTACTGGAAGCCCGAGCAGCCGCCCCCGTCCACGGCGATGCGCAGCATCACCGGCCGGCCCTCCTGCTCGGACAGCCGGTGCAGGCGGGCGGCGGCGGAGGGCGTCAGGGTGATCGGCTGGAGGGCCATGCTGCGGGTCGCGCTCGTCACGTTGGGGAAAGCTCGGCGTGACTCTATATGCGTCCGCGACGCGCAGGCCGAAAGGCCCGCCCCACAGGAGCTCCGCCCGCCTTGGACGGCGACCTCGACTTGACGCCCCGCCGCCGCCGCCGCGAGCCGGCCCCCTACGCCTGCGATCCCGCCGCCAGCCGCGGCCGGATGCATCCGGAGGCGGACAGCGCCACCCGCACGCCCTTCGCCCGCGACCGCGACCGGATCATCCACGCAAGCGCCTTCCGGCGGCTGAAGGAGAAGACCCAGGTGTTCGTCGCGCACGAGGGCGACGCCTACCGCACCCGCCTGACGCACAGCCTGGAGGTGGCGCAGGTCGCCCGCTCGGTGGCCGCCGCGCTGGGCCTCGACGCCGACCTGGCCGAGACGGTGGCCCTGGCCCACGACCTCGGCCACCCGCCGTTCGGCCACGCCGGCGAGGACGAGTTGCAGGCGCTGATGGCCCGCTACGGCGGCTTCGACCACAACGTGCAGACCTTCCGCGTCGTGACCGAGCTGGAGCTCCGCTACCCCGCCTTCCCCGGCCTGAACCTCACTTGGGAGACGCTGGAGGGCGTCATCAAGCACAACGGCCCGGTGGTCGCGCAGCTGGACGAGCCCAGCTTCAAGGCGGTGAAACGCTTCGACGCCGCCTACCGGCTCGAGCTCGGCGGGTACGCCAGCGCGGAGGCGCAGGTGGCGGCGATCGCGGACGACATCGCCTACAACAACCACGACGTGGACGACGGCCTGGCCGCCGGCCTGTTCACGCTGGAGGACCTCGCGGACGTGCCGCTGATCGGGCCGGAGCTGGCCGGCGTGCGCCGCGACTGGCCCGACCTGAACCCCACGCTCACGCGCCTGGAGGCGGTGCGGCGCATGATCGGCGCCATGATCGGCGACGTGATCGCCGAGACGCGGCGCGGGGCCGAGGGGCTGCGCTCGGCGGAGGAGGTGAGGAGGCTCGGCCGCCAGCTGGTGCGCTTCTCGCCCGGCATGCTGGAGGACCTGACGCAGCTGCGCGCCTTCTTGCACGCGCGCATGTACCGCCACTACCGCGTCAACCGCACGCGCTCGCAGGCCCGGCGCATCCTGGCGCAGATGTTCGAGCTGTTCATGGCCGAGCCCGACGTGCTCTCCGAGGAGCCGGCGGCCAAGATCGTGGGCCGCGACGAGGCGGGGCGGGCGCGGGGGGTGTGCGACTACATCGCCGCCATGACCGACCGCTTCGCCATCGAGGAGCACCGCCGGCTGTTCAGCCTGGAGATCGGCCGCTGACGCGCCACCGACCGTGACGTGGTGAACGGTTCGTTAAGGGGCCTCGCCACAGGGTCGCAGCGGATCGGCCGTCCTTCCGCCGCGCGGCGGGTTAGGATGGAGGCCGAACGATTCGCTTGAACGCGCCGCCGCTCCCCCCGGCGGCCCGAGGTGGCCATGACCGACCAGGATCGCGGGGTCTACACCCCCCACGCCGACGCCCCGCTCGCCTTCGACGCCCGCCGTCCGTCCGAGCGCCGGCCGCTGCCCATGACGCTGATCGCCAGCGCCGCCGTGCTCCTGGCGATCGTGGCCGCGCTGGTGCTGGCCTACCGCGGCGGCGTCCGCGGCTCGGACGCGCCCAAGCCCGTGGGCGAGCCGGTGAGCGCCATCAAGACCGCCGCCGCACCCGAGGCCGCGACCGAGGACTCGGGCCCGAAGCTCGACGTCTACGCCGCCCAGAACGTCCCTGCCGCGGCGCCGAACTTCGCCCCGCCGCCGGAGGAGCCGCGCGCCCGCCCCGCGCCGAGCGCCGACGCCGCCGCGCCGCCCGCCCCCTCCGGCCTGCAGGTGCGCACGGTGGACACGCGCATGCGGATCGAGACGCCCGAGCCCGCCGCCCGCGCCGCCGCCGAGACCGCCGCTCCCGCCGCGCCGCGGACGGCTGCGAGCCGGCCGGCGCCGATCGCCTCCCCGGCCCCGGCGCCGCCCGCTCCCAAGCCCGTCGCGGCTCCGCCCGCCCCCGGGCCGGTGGTGGTCGCCAAGGCGACGCCGGCGCCCACGGCGCCGTCCCTCCGCGCCGCCACGACCGTCACGCCCGAGCCCGCGGCCGCCAGGCCGGCCTCCGCCGGAGGCGCCGCGGCCGTTCAGATCGGCGCCTTCTCCTCTCGCGCGCTCGCCGACAAGGGGTTCGCCGACTCGGCCGCCCTGGTCAGCCCGCGCGGCCGCGGCCGCGCGGTCGAGAGCGTGGAGCGGGACGGCAAAACCTTCTACCGCGCCACCCTCACCGGCTTCGCCGACCGGGCCGCGGCCAAGGCGTTCTGCGACAAGCTTGCGGCCAAGGGCGGCCGCTGCCTCGTCAAGGGCTGACTCCGTGGCGGCCCGCGCCTGCATCCTGGGGTGCGCGGGCCCGACGCTCGGAGGCGAGGAGCGCGCCTTCTTCAGGGACGCGCGCCCCTGGGGGTTCATCCTGTTCAAGCGCAATGTGGAGAGCCCCGACCAGGTGCGGGCGCTCACCGCCGCCCTGCGCGAGTCGGTGGGCCGCGAGGACGCCCCCGTGCTCATCGACCAGGAGGGCGGGCGCGTGCAGCGCATGGGCCCGCCGCACTGGCCAGCCTATCCGCCCGGCTCCGCCTACGGCGCGCTCATGACCAACGACCCGTTCGCCCGGCGCGAGGCGGCGCGGCTCGGCGCCCGGCTGATGGCGCACGACCTCGCCGCGGTGGGCATCGACGTGGACTGCGTGCCCGTGGCCGACGTACCGGCGCCGGACGGACACGACGTGATCGGCGACCGCGCCTACGCCAGGTCGGCCGAGGAGGTGGCCGTGCTCGCCCGCGCCGCCGCGGAGGGCCTGCTGGCCGGCGGCGTGCTGCCCGTGGTCAAGCACATCCCCGGCCACGGTCGCGCCCGGGCCGACAGCCATCACGAGCTCCCGGTGGTGGAGGCCTCGCGGGAGGACCTGGACGCGGTGGACTTCGTCCCCTTCCGGGTGCTCAGCGACCTGCCGATGGCGATGACCGCGCACGTGGTCTACGCCGCCTGGGACGCCAGGCGGGCCGCCACGCTCTCGCGCAAGGTCGTGCGCCGAGTGATGCGCGAGGCGATCGGCTTCGAGGGGCTGATCATGACCGACGATCTCGGCATGAAGGCGCTGCAGGGCTCGCTCGCCGAGCTGACGCGCGACTCGCTGGAGGCGGGCTGCGACGTGGTGCTGCATTGCTCGGGCATCCTCGCCGAGAACCGCGAGGTGGCGGAGGCTGCGCCCAAGCTCTCCGGCAAGGCCAGGCACCGGGCGGACGCCGCGCTGGCCCGCCGGGTCCGCGCGCCCGAGCCGCTGGACGTGGGCGAGGCCCGCGCGCGCTTCGCCGAGATCATGAGCGGCCGCGCCGCCCGGCCCGCGCCGGAGGCCGACATCCCCGACCCCACGGCGGATGGCCGGCGGTGACCGTCCACTTCCAGCCGCGGCTCGACTTCGAGGCCGTCGCCCGGGCGAGCGCCGACGGCGACGCGCTGGTGCTGGAGCTGGAGGGCTGGGAGGGGCCGCTGGAGGTGCTGCTGGAGCTGGCGCGCCGGCAGAAGGTGGATCTGCGCGCTATTTCGATCACCGCCCTTGCGGACCAGTACCTGGCCTTCGTGCAGGCCGCGCGCCGCCGCCGCTTCGCGCTGGCCGCGGACTACCTGGTGATGGCCTCCTGGCTGGCGTTCCTGAAGTCGCGGCTGTTGCTCCCCAAGCCCGAGCGCGCCGACCCGGGCGAGGCGCCCGCCGAGGAGGTGGCCGAGGCGCTCGCGTTCCGTCTCGCCAAGCTCGCCGCCATGCGCGAGGCGGCGGAGGCGCTGCAGCGGCTCGACCGGCTCGGACGGGACGTGTTCGCCCGCGGCGAGCCGGAGGCGCGTGTCGTGCGCAGCGCCGTGCGGCTGGAGGGCGACCTGCACGCCCTGGTGCAGGCCTATGTCGGCCAGCGCGTGCGCGAGGGCGCCCGCCGCTACGCCCCCGCCCGGCGCGTGGAGGCCTACCCGCTGGAGGCCGCCCGACTGCGCCTGCGCGAGCTCCTGCCCGAGCTGGCCGACTGGCGCGCCCTGGAGGAGGTCACGCCGGCCGAAGACGGCGAGGGGGCGAGCCGCGCCTCGCGCACCGCCTCCACTCTCGCGGCCGGGCTCGAGATGACGCGCGACGGCGCCCTGGAGCTGCGGCAGGCCCAGCTGTTCGGCCCCCTGCACCTGCGGGCGCGAGCCGCCGCGTGAGCGACGCGCCGCCGCTGCCGGCGGAGCGCATGGTCGAGGCGCTGCTGTTCGCCGCCGCCGAGCCCCTGTCCCTCGACGACCTGCGCCGCCGTCTGCCCGAGGGCGTGGACGTGGAGGCGGCGCTGGCGCTGCTGCGCGGCCGCTACGCCGGCCGGGGGGTCGAGCTGCGGCCGGTGGCTGGCCGCTGGCGCTTCGCCACCGCGCCGGACCTCGCGGGCCTGATGACCGAGGAGCGGGAGGAGGTGCGCCGCCTCTCCCGCGCCGCCTACGAGGTGCTGGCCATCGTCGCCTACCACCAGCCGGTCTCCCGGGCGGAGATCGAGGCGGTGCGCGGCGTGCAGCTCTCCAGGGGCGTGCTCGACGCGCTGCTCGAGGCCGGCTGGGTGCGCATGCGCGGCCGCCGCCGCACGCCGGGCCGCCCGGTGGTCTACGCCACCACCGACGCCTTCCTGGAGCACTTCGGCCTGCCGACCCTGGCCGACCTGCCGGGCATGGCCGACCTGAAGGGCGCGGGTCTGCTGGGCATGGACCTGCCCGCGGGCTTCGCCATGCCCGATCCGGCGCGTGAAGACGGCGAGCCGCTGGACCCCGTCGATGACCCGGCGCCCGAGTTCGCGCAGGACTATGTGGGCGACGCCGATCGAGAGCCTCCGCCCTGAGATGAACCGTCGCGGTCCACAGCGGGCGAAGGCCGCCTAGGGTGACGCGACGACGTCTCCTAACGACCTCCAGGACCTCAACATGACCTCCCGCAGGACTTCGGCGCCCGGTGCGGCGCAACTGACCTCCGGCGTCCTCTGCGGCATGCTGCTGGGTGCGGCGCTGTACATGGGCCTGGTGCGCGGGCAGGTGGCTCTGGCGGTGGCGCTGGCCTGCGTGGCGGCGGGCTCCATCCTGACCGCGGTCGCCGTGCGGCAAGCCGCCAAGCGTCGCCCTGCGGACGACGCAGCCGGCTGATCGCGCTCGGCGGGCGCGCTTGCCACCGCGCCCGCCCGTGCTACTCCCGCGCCTTCCTCCGCTGGAAGGCTGAATGGACCGCATCGCCATCGTGGGCGGCGCCCCGCTGAAGGGCGAGATCCCGATCTCCGGGGCGAAGAACTCGGCCATCAAGCTGATGGCGGCGAGCCTGCTCACCGATGCGCCGCTGCGGCTGACCAACATGCCGCGCCTGGCGGACACGCGCACCCTGGCCCGGCTGCTCCAGCGGCTCGGAACCGAGGTGGAGGAGGAGGACGGCGCGGACGGGCAGGTCACCACGCTGCGCACGCGCGAGATCGTGTCCGCCATCGCGCCCTACGACTTGGTGCGGGAGATGCGCGCCTCCTTCAACGTGCTGGGGCCGCTCCTGGCGCGGTCGCGGCAGGCGAAGGTGAGCCTCCCGGGGGGCGATCCCATCGGCGCGCGCCCGCTGGACTTCCACCTGAACGCCTTCGCCGAGCTGGGGGCGACCATCGACCTGAACGGCGGCTACGTCTTCGCCCAGGCGCCGCGCGGGCTGAAGGGCGGTCATGTGGTGTTCCCCAGCGTCTCGGTCGGCGCCACCGAGCACACCATGCTGGCGGCCGTGCTGGCCCGCGGCGAGACGCTGATCGAGAACGCCGCCTGCGAGCCCGAGATCGTCGACCTCGCCGAATGCCTGGTCGCCATGGGCGCGCGGATCGAGGGGGCGGGCGCCCCGCGCATCCAGATCCAGGGCGTGGCGAGCCTGGACGGGGCGGAGCACCGCGTGATGCCCGACCGGATCGAGGCCGGCACCTACGCCGTAGCCGCCGCCATGGCGGGGGGCGAGGTCCGGCTGACGGGCGCCCGGGCCGACCACATCCTGCCGTTGCTGGAGGCGCTGCGCGCGGCCGGCGTCGAGGTGGACGTCGCCGACGACGCGATCACCGTCCGGCGCAAGCCTGGCTCGCCGCTGCGCGCCACCGACGTCGAGACCCAGCCCTTCCCCGGCTTCGCCACCGACCTGCAGGCGCAGTTCATGGCCCTGATGACGCTGGCCCAGGGGGAGAGCGTGATCCGCGAGACCATCTTCGAGAACCGCTTCATCCATGCCGCCGAGCTGGCCCGGATGGGCGCCGAGATCACCGTGCAGGGCGGCGAGGCGCGCGTGGGCGGCGTGGCCGGCCTCACCGGCGCCCCGGTCGCCGCCTCCGACGTGCGCGCGGGCGTCTCGCTCGTGATCGCCGGGCTGGCGGCGCGGGGCCGCACGGTGGTGGAGGGCGTCCACCACCTCGACCGCGGGTTCGAGCGACTCGAGGAGAAGCTGACGCGTTGCGGCGCCGACGTGACGCGCCTGAAGGCAGGCGAGGAGCAAGCATGACCGACGTCCCGGCCGCCTCCACCCGGCTGAAGCTCCTGGCGCAGGACGCCGATGACCTGCTGCTGATCTCCGCCGCGCTGCAGGATGCGCAGGTCAAGCTGGCCGACATCAGCTACGCCCCCGCCGCGCGCACGCTCACCTTCCCGCTCACCCGCTACCGCTGGGAGGCGGACGGCAGGGAGCAGGTGGCGTGCGCCGTGCAGTTCGGCGACGTGCTGAACGTGAAGACGCGCGACCTGAACCGGGACGGCACCTGCAACCTCCTGGCGTTGGAGTTCATGGAGAACGCCGAACCGCCGGGCGGCCACCTGCTGCTGCTGTTCGCCGGCTGCGGCGAGCTGAAGGTGGAGGTGGAGTGCGTGGACGCGGCGCTGGCCGACCTCTCCGACCCCTGGCCGGCCGAGGCGCATCCTGACCACGGCATGGAGGAGCTGGACGCTTGATGGCGCGCCGCTTCGACGCCTCCGCGCCCGGCTTCGCCGAGGCCTGGGCCGCTTTCCTGGACGAGCGCCGCGGCGCCCCCGCCGATGTGGACTCGGCGGCTGCCGAGATCATCGCCCGCGTGAAGGCGGAGGGCGTGCCGGCGCTCCTGGACTACGCCCGCCGCTTCGACCGGGTGGAGCTGGCCGAGGGCGACCTGCGCGTCACCCCGGAGGAGATCGAGGCCGGCGCCGCCCGCTGCCCCGCCGAGGTGCGCGAGGCGCTCGCCTTCGCCGCGGCCCGCATCCGCGCCTACCACGAGCGCCAGCGCCCCGCCGACGCCACCTGGACCGACGAGGCGGGGGTGGAGCTCGGGTGGCGCTGGACGCCGCTGGACTCGGTGGGCGTGTACGTGCCGGGCGGGCGGGCGGCCTATCCCTCCAGCGTGCTCATGAACGTCGTGCCCGCCGTGGTCGCCGGCGTGGGTCGCATCGCCATGGTCACTCCGCCCGGCCGGCTGGAGCCCGCCGTGCTCGCCGCCGCGCAGGTGGCGGGCGTGTCGGAGATCTGGCGCGTGGGCGGGGCGCAGGCCTGCGCGGCGCTGGCGCACGGCTGCGGCCCGATCGCGCCGGTGGACAAGATCGTCGGCCCCGGCAACGCCTACGTGGCCGCCGCCAAGCGCCGGCTCTATGGCGTGGTGGGGATCGACGCGCTCGCCGGCCCCTCCGAGATCCTGGTGGTGGCGGACGCGAACAACGACGCGGACTGGATCGCCGCCGACCTGCTGAGCCAGGCCGAGCACGACCCCGACGCCCAGAGCATCCTGATCACCGACGACGCCGGCTTCGCCGCCCGCGTCGAGGCGGCGGTGGAGGCGCAGCTGGGGGCCCTGCCCACCGGAGCCGTGGCCCGCGCCTCTTGGGAGCGCCACGGGGCCGTGGTCGTCGCCTCGCTGGACGCGACGCCCGCCCTGGTGGACGCCGTCGCCCCCGAACACGCCGAGTTCGCCGTCGCCGATCCCGAGGCGCTGTCGGCCCGCGTGCGCCACGCCGGCGCGATCTTCCTCGGCCGGTGGACGCCGGAGGCCGTGGGCGACTACGTGGCCGGCTCGAACCACGTGCTGCCCACCAGCCGGGCGGCGCGCTTCTCCTCCGGTCTCTCGATCTACGACTTCCTGAAGCGCACCTCGTTGCTGCGCTGCTCGCCCGCCGCCTTCGCCAGGCTCGGCCCGCCCACCGTCGCCCTGGCCGACGCGGAGGGCCTGCCCGCGCACGCCCGATCCGCCGCGCTGCGCCTCGGCCAGGGCGGGGGTGGGGCAGGGGGCGGGCGCCCGTGAGCGATCACCGGCTCGCCTCCGTGGTCATCGACCCGGCGAGCCTGGGCGCGGTCGGCCCCGAGCAGGAGCACGAGCGCGAGGTCGCCGTCTTCGACCTGCTGGAGGACAACGCCTTCAGGCCGGAGGGCGCCGAGCGCGGCCCCTACGACCTGCACCTGTCCAACGTGGACGGGCGCCTGTGCCTGGACATCCGCGGGCCGGAGTTCGAGCGCCGCCACCTGCTCTCGCTCACCCCCGTCCGGTCGGTGATCAAGGACTACTTCATGGTCTGCGACAGCTACTACGCCGCCATCCGCCACGCGACGACGCAGCAGATCGAGGCCTTGGACATGGGCCGGCGCGGCCTGCACAACGAGGGCTCGGACAAGCTGCGCGAGCGGCTGGCGGGCAAGGTGGAGCTGGATCACGACACGGCCCGTCGCCTGTTCACCCTGGTCTGCGCCCTCTACCGGCGGACCTGACGCGCCTTGGCGCCCGCCGCCGTCCTGTTCGCCTGCACCCTGAACCGTGTGCGCAGCCCCATGGCCGCCGCGCTTATGCGCCTGCGCTTTGGCCGCTTCACCTTCGTGGACAGCTGCGGGCTCAAGCCCGCCGACGAGGTCGATCCCTTCGCCGCGGCCGTGATCGAGGAGCTGGGCCTCGACATCGCGGGCCACGCGCCCAAGGGCTTCGATCACCTGGAGGACTCCTCCTTCGACGTGGTGGTGACCCTCAGCCCCGAGGCCCACCACCGCGCCCTGGAGTGGTCGCGCCACCTGGCGTGCGAGGTGGAGCACTGGCCGACCTTCGACCCTACCCTGGCCGAGGGCTCCCGCGAGCAGCGCATGGACGCCTACCGCCAGGTCCGCGACCGCCTGGACGCCCGCATCCTGGACCGCTTCGGCCGGGCGTCGACCTTCGGCGGATGATCGCCTATGCCGCGCCGGTGAGCGTCTCCGCCCCCGCCGACCGGCCGCCGCTCGTGCTGGCCAGCGCCAGCCCGCGCCGCCTGCAGCTCCTCGCCCAGATCGGCGTGACGCCCGACGCCGTCGATCCGCCCGACGTGGACGAGGCGGTGCTCCGCGGCGAGCTGCCCCGCGCCATGGTCGCGCGCCTGGCCGCGCTCAAGGCGGCGGCCGTGGCGGCCCGCCGGCCCGACGCCTTCGTGCTCGCCGCCGACACCACCGTCGCCGTGGGCCGGCGCATCCTGAACAAGCCCGCGGACGCCGTTGAGGCCCGGCGCATGCTGCAGCTGCTCAGCGGCCGCGCCCACCGCGTCTACACCGGCGTGCACCTGTGCGCCCCCGGCGGCCGCAGCGCCCAGCGGGTGAGCGAGACACGGCTGCACTTCAAGCGACTGGACGCCGCCGAGCTCGACGCCTTCCTCTCCAGCGGCGAGTGGGAGGACGCGGCGGGCGCCTACAAGATCCACCAGCGCGCCGGCGGTTTCGTGCGCGCCCTCTCCGGCTCCTTCACCGGCGTGGTCGGCCTGCCGCTGTACGAGACGCGCGCCCTCTTGAGCGGCCTGGGCTGGCCCTGTCCGTGAGATCGGGCGCCTCGAGCGGGGGCGTTCGCCGCGCGCTGCTGGACGAGGCGCCCGGCGAGCGGCGCGGCGTGGTGCTGCTGGACGGCCGGCCCGAGCACCTGCTGCTGGAGCGCGACGGCGAGGCAGACCCCGCGCCGCTGGGCGCCCGCCTCGTGGCCCGCGTCGGCGCCTGGTCCGGCGACCGCGCCTTCGCCGTGCTGCCCGCCGGCCCCGACGGCGTGCTGCGCGCCGGGGCGCCCCGTCCGCCGGAGGGGACGGCGGTGGAGGTGCAGGTCGTCGCGGAGGCCTGGGCCGGCAAGGGTCCGCGCCTGCGTCTGCTCGGCCCGGCGGAAGGGCCGCCGCGCCGTCTCGCGCCGCCGCCTGCCCTCCTGGACCGCCTCGCCGCCCTGGCGCCCGACGCCGCCCTGGAGCGCGGGCCTGAGGCGCGGGAGGCCGCCGACCTCGCCGAAGAGGCCGCCTGCGCCGTCGAGCACCGCTTCCGCGGCGGCCTCACCGTGACCGTGGAGCCCACCCGCGCCCTGGTCGCCGTCGATGTGGACCTCGCGGCGGGGGAGGGGGCCGGCGCCAACCGGATCAAGGAGGCCAACCTCTCCGCCCTTCGCCACGCCGCGCGCCTGCTGCGGCTCAAGTCGCTGGGCGGCGCGGCGGTGGTGGACCTGCTGGGCTTCCCCGACCCGGGTCTGCGCGGGCTCTACCGCGCGGAGGCCCGCCGCGCGCTCGCCCCCGATGGGCCCGAGGCGACCGCCGCGACGCCCGACGCCTTCGGCCTGCTGGTGATGAGCCGCCCGCACGCCGCCCGCCCGACGCTCGACCGCCTGGTGGGCCCGGACGGCGCCCCCACGGCGCGCGCCGCCGCCCAGCGCCTGCTCCGCGACCTCGAACGCGAGCTCGCCGCCGATCCCGGCGTGGCCCTGGTCGCCGTCGCCCCGCCCGCCGTGACGGCGGAGCTGCGGCCCTGGCTGCCCGCCCTGCGCGGCCGCGTGGAGCTGCGCGAGGTGGCGCAGGGTCCCCGCCCGCCCCATGTGGCCCGGGCGTGAGCGAGCCCCGACCCTGTCCCGTGTGCGGCAAGCCGGCCGTGGCCGAGCACAGGCCCTTCTGCGCCCCGCGCTGCGCCGACGTGGACCTGCAGCGCTGGTTCAGCGGCCGCTACGCCGTGCCCGGAGGCCCGCTGGAGGCGGACGACGAGGAGGACGCCTGACGGGCTGGACAGCCCGGGAGGGGGCGCGGTATGTCGCCCCTCCCGCGCGAGCGCCGGGCCTGGGTAGCTCAGTTGGTAGAGCAGCGGATTGAAAATCCGCGTGTCGGTGGTTCGAATCCGCCCCCAGGCACCACCTCTCCAGCGGCTCCGCTGCGTGCGTTTCGATCAGGCTGCATCTTTTTTGCGCGCGCATGTTTTGCAGCGCAACATCATGCCTTCGTCACGCTTCCCGACCCGCCTGGAGCGGCTGAATCTCCTTGACGCAGCGGGAGGCGGGGGTCATTTGGATTTCGACCGCAATTCTGAATGCGCGGTAAGGTTTGGGCGTCCGCAAGGGTGTCCCGACCGGTCTCCGGCTCTCGCCGCGCCCCCGGATCGGCCGGCGCGCGAGGCGGTCGGGGGACCGGGCGACCGCGTCGTTCACGGCGCCGGCCGCTCGGCAGGGCGGCGACGCCCTGGCGCGACGACCTTTGGGCCCAACGTGCTTGAAACAACCAGGAACTGGCTGAAGATGCTGGACAAACGAACCACTCCGTTGCTCGCCGTGCTCGGCGCCGTGGCGCTGCTGAGCGTGAGCGCGCCGGCTCTGGCCCAGGCTCCCGCAGCCGCCCCGGCGGCGGCCGAGAACACCGCCGCGGCTCCGGCCGCCGCCGCCGCGCCCGCCCCGGCCGGCGACGACGCTCCCGCCACCATCAAGAACGCCGGCAAGCTCAGCGCCGTGCAGATGTTCATCGACGCGACCCCGGTCGTGAAGACGGTGATGATCGGCCTGCTCCTGGCTTCCGTGTTCACCTGGACGCTGCTGGTGATCAAGTTCATCGAGTTCGGCTCGCTGAACAAGTCGACCAACAACTTCCTGGAAGCTTTCCGCGGGGCCCGGTCGATCTCCGACATCAACCGCATCTCGACCTCCGAGGAGTTCGAGGGCAATCCGATGGCCGACATGGCCGCCGCCGCCTCCGGCGAGGTCGAACTGTCCCGCCAGGCGGGCCTGCAGGTCGCGGGCGAGCACCGCGGCTCCACCATCGACCGCGCCAACGCCGCCGTCGCCGCCGTCCAGGCGGGCCTCGGCAAGCGCATGTCGGGGGGGATGCAGTTCCTGGCCTCGGTGGGTTCGTCCGGTCCGTTCATCGGCCTGTTCGGCACCGTGTACGGGATCATGAACTCGTTCATCGGCATCGCGAACTCGAACACGACCAACCTGGCGGTCGTGGCCCCCGGCATCGCCGAGGCCCTGCTCGCCACGGGTATCGGCCTGTTCGCCGCCATCCCGGCCGTGATCTTCTACAACTACTTCCAGACGCGCATCTCGTCCTACGGGTCGCGCACGGAAGGGTTCGTGGCCGAACTGATGAACGCGATCTCCCGTCAGCTGGACAAGGGGCAGTAATCCGTCATGGCAGCCAAGCTCGCAGGGCCTGGCGGCGGCGGGAAGTTTCACGTCGAGGCGAACAGCGAGATCAACGTCACGCCCTTCGTGGATGTGATGCTCGTGCTCCTGATCATCTTCATGGTGGCGGCCCCGCTCGCCTCCGTGTCGGTCAAGGTGGAGTTGCCCGACGCGAACGCCCCCCCGTCCCCCTCGCCCCCCAAGCCCGTCTACCTGTCGCTGAAGCCCGACGGCCGCGTCTACATCGGCGACCACGCCACCTCGGTGGACTCGCTGGGCGACGACCTGAAGGTCGCGGTCGGCCGACGCGACCCCACCAAGGAGCGGATCTTCATCCGTGGCGACAAGGAAGTCCTCTACGGGGACTTCACCCAAGTCATGGCCAAGCTCCAGGACAACGGCTTCTACTCCGTCGCCCTTGTGGGCGAAGACCACAGCACCAAGTGAGGGAGCAGAGATGACCGACGCTCCCGCACATCGCTACGATCCGCTCACCGACATGGGCGGCCCGCGCCGGAAGGGTAAGCTCTCCACCGGCGCCACCGTAGGCATCGTCATGTCGGCGGTCTTCCACGCCGGCCTGTTCTACTGGATCTACAAGACCAAGTTCGCCAACAAGCCTTACGAGCCCCCGGCGGAGGAGGTGATTCAGCTGGAGGCTCCTCCGCCTCCGCCGCCTCCTCCTCCGCCCCCCCCGCCGCCCACGCCGACGAACCGTCCGCCGCCGCCCATCGCGCCGCGCGTCACGCCTCCGCCGCCGATCGACGTGCCGCCGCCGCCGCCTCTCCAGATTCCGCCCGTCAAGGCGCCGATCCCGGAGAGCCCCGGTCCCCCGGTGGTGTCCATGAACCCGCAACCCACGCCGCCCGCGCCCCCGGCGCCCCCGCCCGTGGCGCCTCCGTCGGTGATCACCAATCCGGTGTTCGACCGCCGGCCTAACAACGAGGACTTGGCGCAGTACTTCCCTGACCGTGCCCTGCGCCTCGGCAAGGCGGGCCTGGCGAAGATGACCTGCACCGTCACGTCCAAGGGGACGCTGTCGGGTTGCCGGATAATCAGCGAGGATCCGGCGGATTTCGGGTTCGGCGACGCCACGCTGAAGGTCGCGCGCTTCTTCAAGCTCAAGCCCAAGACCGTGGACGGCAACGCGGTGGAGGGGGGCATCTTCACGACCTCGATCCGCTGGACGGTTCCCGAATAGCTTTCTCACACAGTAAGTTCTGAGGCCGTCCTGCTTGCAGGGCGGCCTCTTCTCTTGTCGGCGACACCCTTGCGCCACCACCACCTTCCGGCTCGAGGGCTGCTTGATCGCCCTGTCGGCTGCGACTAGAAACCACTCACCGCGCCGATGGTGCGCCGCCTTAGCTCAGTTGGTTAGAGCGCCGGTTTGTGGAACCGGAGGTCCTCA
>CAXTHH010000025.1:0-17137 GCA_964244065.1 uncultured Caulobacteraceae bacterium
CGCTCCATGCGCGCGGACCTCGGCGTGATGATCTCCGCCAGCCACAACGACTTCGCCGACAACGGCATCAAGCTGTTCGGCCCGGACGGGCTGAAGCTCAGCGATGCGCGCGAGCTGGAGATCGAAGCCTTGATGGAGGAGGGCCTGCAGGAGGGCCTGGCCGCGCCGAAGTCGCTCGGCCGCGTGCAGCGCATCGACGACGCCCAGGCGCGCTATGTGGAGATCGCCAAGGCCACCTTCCCGCGCGCCGCCACGCTGAACGGCCTGCGCGTGGTCATCGATTGCGCGCACGGCGCCGCCTACAAGGTCGCGCCCACCGCGCTCTACGAGCTGGGGGCAGAGGTGATCCCGGTCGGCGTCTCGCCCAACGGGACCAACATCAACGCGGAGGTCGGCTCCACCCATCCGGAGGCCATGGCGCGCGCCGTGCGCGAGTTCCGCGCCGACCTGGGCGTCGCGCTGGACGGCGACGCCGACCGCATCGCCATGTGCGACGAGACCGGCCGGCCGGTGGACGGCGACCAGATCATGGCCCTGATCGCCGAGGCCTGGGCCGCCGATGGCCGGCTGCGCGGCGGCGGCGTGGTCTCCACGGTGATGTCCAACCTGGGCCTGGAGCGCTACCTGGCGGGCCTGGGCCTGGGCCTGGAGCGCACGGCGGTGGGAGACCGCTACGTGATGCAGCGCATGCGCGAGGGCGGCTTCAACCTCGGCGGCGAGCCCAGCGGCCATGTGATCCTGTCCGACCTGTCCACCACCGGCGACGGGCTGATCACCGCGCTGCAGGTGCTGGCGGTGATGACGGCCACCGGCCGGCCGATGAGCGAGCTGGCGCGCCGCTTCGAGCCCGTGCCGCAGAAGCTGAAGAACGTGCGTTTCGCCGGCGGCGAACCGCTGAAGTCGGACAAGGTGAAGGCCGCGATCGCCGCGGGCGAGACGCGCCTGAACGGCGCCGGGCGCGTGCTCGTCCGCCCGTCGGGCACCGAGCCGCTGATCCGCATCATGGCGGAAGGCGACGACGAGCGCCTCGTCGGCCAGGTGATCGACGACATCGCCGAAGCGGTCCGCGCCGCGGCCGCCTGACCCGCTTTCCGGCGCCGCGACGCTTCCGCGTCGGGTGCGCCCATGCGCCCGGTTCGCCGACCGGCGCTTCCGTGCGAAGCTGCCCTATCGCGCGATCCGGTTCCGCGCGGTGCGTACCTTCAACACGCACGAGGAGCCGGCATGGCCCACCCGAAGCCTGTCACCCCCTACCGGATCTTCGCTGGGGGGGATGGGCGCAAGTACGCGCTGCACTTGCCGATGATCCACCAGATCGTGGAGTCATGTGCGGCGGCCGAAGCCAAGAACAAGTTCTCCAGCCTGGAGACCACCTGGAGCGATCCGGACTGGTTCGGCAGCGCCAAGGCGTTCAAGAACGTCCGCTACGACCGGAAGGCTGCGGACGCCTTCATCGCGCGGGCCACGCGCGAGCGGAGCGACAGCGTGTGGGCCGCCTTTTCGGGCGGGGGCGGAGGCCGCGCCATGGCCAGCGGCCTCATGTTGCTGCGCCAACGCGTGAAAACGCATTCCAACCTTCTGGCCGAGAAGTTCGCCGCCTCGGACGAGGGCAACAAGGCGAGCCTCAAGTCTCTGGACAACCAGGTCTACTGGTCCAAGTTCATCCGCGACAACGGGCTGACGGCTGTCGCGGTGATCGCGACGGGCGGCTCGGTCGTGTATGCGGGCGCCGCCGCCAGCGCCATCACGCTGAAGACCGGTCTGCGCGTGAACGACATGCGGGTCGCCGGCACGCTCGGGAGCGGCGCGGAGGTCGCCTCGGTGACCATGGACGCCGTCACGGACGCCTTCTTCTGCACCCTGGCGCCCGCGGCGGGCAGCTTGTCCACCGGCGGGAAGCTGATCGTCGCCGCATTCGTCAAGGCGCCGATCGAGGGGGCCAAGACCGCCATGAACGGCGGCAACCTGAACCAGATCATGCTCAGCGTGGCCCTGGAGGGCGCGGGCCCCCTCGTCGACCACGTGAAGGACTTCTTGGGCGATACGCTGCTGCCGATGTTCCTGAAGGAGGTGAGGACCACCGCGCTCGACGCCGGGCTGTCCTACGCCAAGGACAAGGCGAACGAGAAGCTTGGGCTGCCCGCCCCCGACAAGCCCACCGCCGGTCAGATCCTGAGCGAGCTGAAGAACTTCGTGATCAACCTCGGCATGAGCGAGTCCGACTTCCTGCGCCGCTATGTCGTGGTGCCGCTCTAACCTACGCGCCGATGGTGGCCCGTCAGCGTGGCCACCGGCACGCCCAACAGGCTCAGCCGCACGGCCTTCACCAGCAGATCCTCCGCCACGAGGTTGAAGCGGACGTCGTAGAGCAGCACCGGCCCGGCTGCGGGCGGATTGGCGCGCCGGCGGAAGCGCACGCGCCACTCGGCCCCGCTCAGCTCCGAGCGGAGCGGGCCGACGACGCTCACCTCGCGCGCCTCCAAGCCGTCCTGAGTGCGGCGCACCGCCCAGTGCAGGCGGTCGCAGACCCCGTCCTCGAAGCGGTAGATCTCGTCGAAGTGCAGGGCGTCGTGCTCGGGCGACTCCTCGCCGACCGTGTCGATCCGGCAGCGCTTGAGCAGCCGGCCGCCCCGCCCGCGCACCACCGCATGGCCCACCGTGGGCGCGGCGAAGAAGGCGACAGGGTCGAAGCTCGCGGGGAAGTTGGGGCGCGGCTCGGCGTCGAAGGGCATGGCGGGAACCTGCCCGACCCTGCGGCGGGGTGGAAGGGCGGCGTCGTCGAGGGGAACCGCAACGCATCGTGTGAGGTGCGCTTCCGGCTGCTGAGCGCGGGGCCGTCGCGCGTGGGCTCCAGCCTGCCGGTTCTCTACGCCCCAGGCGACCCGAAGGGCGCTGCCCGGCCCGCGGGGTTCTGGGGTCTGTGGGGTGGCGCCCTGCTGCCCTTGGTCATGGGCGTCGGCTTTGTAGGCTTGGCGCTATCGGGCGCGGCTATCGGATTGCGGGGTCGCTGAGGCCGTCTCAGGGCGGAGTGGTGATCTCGGCGCCGCGCGCCTTCAACCGATCGAGCAGGCCGTTGGCGGCGGCGAGATACTTGAGGTCGACCACCACCACCGCCTTCCCAGGGCGGCCGAGTTCGGCCTCCACGGCGGCCAGGCCGTCGGCCACGCCGCGGTCGATCATGGCGCGGGTGCTAGGCGCCTCGAACACACAGCGCTCGAACTCGCCGCGATCGTCCTCAGCGCGCGCCTCAGACACATGGCCGGCGGCCCACGCGCGCGCCGCCGGGACGGCGTGCGCCGCCTGCCACTGCACATCCCGTGCGGCGCCGTCCAGGCAGGTCGCGCCCCGGGCCTCGTCCATTTTCAGCAACGCCTCGGCGAGCGGCGTCCCGCGCAGGCGGACCATCGCCCGGACGGGCACGCGGCGCGTCTTCGCCATGCGGACGACCGTGCTGGCCGGCTTTGCGCGCGAAAGGCCGGCCGCCTTTTGGAAGTCATTCTCGAGGATGAAGCCCGTGACGGCCGCCCGCCATCCCTCCAGCTTCTCCGGCGGTGTCCTGGCGACCTGCGCCGCCGCTAGAACGCGGCGATAAATGTCGGGCGGCGTGCGGCTCGCCAGCGGCGTGCGCGTGCGCGCGCGGATCGCCTTCACGGCCAGACTGGGCATGTCGAGCAGGCCGACCTCGGCCACGGGAGGGGTCAGCAGCACTCGGGCCCCGTCCAGCGCGCGGCCGACGCGCGCCTGATCCCACGCAAGGCTGTGGGGCAGGGGCGAGACCGTCCCCAGGATGACCACCTGCGAGTCGCCCCGCCGCGCGCGCCACAGGGCTGGGCCGGGCGGCCGGCCGACCACGTCCAGTTCGGCCACCACGGTGGAACCGGGATCGGCGGGCGACGCCTCCGGCGCGGGCGGCGGAGCCTGCGTCGACAGGGCCAGGGCGAGCAGGAGCGCGGGCGCGGTCATCGCCTCAACCTTGGCCGTGAGTGAGGCCGAACCAGGGCGGGCTCAGATCTCCTGGTTGTATCCGCCCACCTCGGGCCGCTTGGCCAGGCGGGGCTTCACCTCGTCGCGGAACAGGGCGCGCATGTCGTCCTCGGAGGTCAGGCTCTCCACCACCACCACCAGCTCGGGCTTGTTGGAGGAGGGGCGCACCAGCACCCAGGAGCCGTCCTCCAGCGCCACGCGCACGCCGTTGACGGTGATCAGCTCCTTGATCTTGCGCCCCAGGATCGGCTCGCCGCGGTCGAACATGGCCTGGTACTCGGCGATCACGCCCTCGACGACGCCGTACTTCACCTCGTCGCCGCAGTGAGGGCTCATGGTCAGCGAGGTGTAGGCGACGGGCAGTTCCGCCTTCAGCTCGCTCAGCTTCCGGCCCGGGTTGCGCTCCATCATGGCCAGAACGTTGGCGGCGGCGACCAGGCCGTCGTCGTAGCCGCGGCCCAGCGGGTCGTTGAAGAAGAAGTGGCCGCTCTTCTCGAAGCCGGCCAGGGCGCCCAGCTCGGCGGTCTTGCGCTTGATGTAGCTGTGGCCAGTCTTCCAGTAGACGGTGGTGGCGCCGTTCGCCTTCAGCACCTCGTCGGTGGCGTAGAGCCCGGTGGACTTCACGTCGACGATGAAGGTGCTGTTCGGGTGCACGCCCGAGAGGTCGCGCGCCAGCATCAGCCCGATCTTGTCGGCGAAGATCTCAGTGCCCGTGTCGTCCACCACGCCGCAGCGGTCGCCGTCGCCGTCGAAGCCGAACGCCAGGTCCGCGCCCTCCGCCTTGAGCGTCTCGGCCATGGAGACCAGCATCTCGTGGTCTTCGGGGTTCGGGTTGTACTTGGGGAAGGTGTAGTCGAGCGCGGTGTCCATCTCGATCACCTCCACGCCCATGGCGCGCAGCGCTTGAGGCGCAAAGGCGCCGGCGGTGCCGTTGCCGCAGGCGGCGACCACGCGCAGCGGGCGGGTGACATGCGCGCGGCTGGCGACGTCGGCGAGGTAGCGGTCGCGCACGCCCTCCACATGGCGGAGCACGCCGCCGGGCGCTTCGCGGCCCTCGCCGTTCAGCACGATCTCCTTGAGCCGGCCCATCTCCTCGGGGCCGAAGGTGAGGGGCTTCTTCGCGCCCATCTTCACGCCGGTCCAGCCGTTCTCGTTGTGGCTGGCGGTGACCATGGCGACGCAGGGGGCGTCCAGGTCGAACTGCGCGAAGTAGGCCATGGGCGAGAGCGCCAGGCCGATGTCCAGCACCTCGCAGCCGGCGCCCAGCAGGCCCAGCGTCAGCGCCTGCTTCACGCTCAGCGAGTAGCCGCGGAAGTCGTGGCCGACGACGATCTTCGGCTCGACGCCGATCTCGCGGATGTAGGTCCCGAGCCCCAGGCCCAGCGCCTGTATGCCCAGCAGGTTGATCTCGCTCTCCAGCATCCAGCGGGCGTCGTACTCGCGGAAGCCGGTGGCCTTCACCAGGGGCGTCGTCTCGAAGTCGTAGGTGTTCGGCTTCAGGTCGGCGCGGGGCTTGGGCAGCATGGACGGGCTCTCTGGGGCGGGGAGGGGCGTTTAGCACGGCTTGAGGCGTGGGCGAGGGCCGGGATAGAAGCTCGCGCATGAGCGACACCCCTCCCGACCGGCTCTCCGTGAACCCGACCAGCCCGTTCTACGACGAGGCGCTGCTGGCGCGCGGCGTGGGCATCCGCTTCAAGGGCCAGGAGAAGACCAACGTCGACGAGTACTGCGTGTCGGAGGGATGGGTGCGCCTGACGGTGGGCAAGACGCTCGACCGCTCGGGCAACCCCATGACCATGAAGCTGCAGGGCCCGGTGGAGCCGTACTTCAGGGACGAGGGCGCCTGATCTCCGACGCCCTCGGGCTCGACCCGAGGGCCGAGCGGTTCGCGACTCGACGATCGTCGTTGCGCGCGACCGGCGCCCGGTCCTCGGGTCAAGCCCGAGGACGACGGAGTTCGGGCGAGCTACCCGTGCAGCTTCCTCGTGACCTCGGCCACCAGCCTGCCCTGGTGTCGCGCGCCGCCGAGCTCGTTCGCGTTGGGCTGCCGCTCGCCCTTGCCGCCGGCGATGGTGGAGGCGCCGTAGGGCGTGCCGCCGTTCACCGCCTCGATGTCGAACAGGCCGGGGTAGCTGTAGGGCAGGCCCACGACCACCATGCCCAGGTGGAAGAAGCTGGTGTGGATGGCCATCAGCGTCGTCTCCTGCCCGCCGTGCTGGCCGGCGGTGGAGGTGAAGGCCGCACCCACCTTGCCGTTGAACGCGCCCTTGGCCCAGAGGCCGCCCGTGCGGTCCCAGAACGCGGCCATCTGGCTGGTCATGCGGCCGTAGCGGGTGCCGGTGCCGATCACGATGGCGTCGTAGTCCGCCAGCTCCTCGACCTCGGCGACCGGGGCCGGCTGGTCGGTCTTGAAGTGGGCGGAGGCGACCACCTCGGGCGGCGCGGTCTCGGGCACGCGCTTCACGTCCACGGTGACGCCGTCGACCTCGCGGACGCCCTCGGCGAAGGCGTGGGCCATGGTCTCGATGTGGCCGTAGCTGGAGTAGTAGAGGACGAGGACCTTGGCCATGGCGGCCTCCTTCGGTAGGGGAGGCCCCCCTATACTGTAACCAGCGCGGTTGCGGAAGAGGGAACTCCGCGCGCCCGGCGCCGTTGCGGTGCCGGGTGGGGAGCTTGGCCATGAGCACGGTCGACGACGTGAAGCGGACCATGGGCGACGCCCCGAGCGGGCGTCGCTATACGGAGCCCGCGATCCACCTGCACTGGATCACGCCGCCCGTGGTGCTGGCGCAGGTGGTGATCGCCTGGGTCATGATCTCGCTGCCCGACAAGGCGCCCCTGGGCGGCCAGCTGTTCAGCCTGCACAAGTCGCTGGGGCTGACGCTGTGGCTGCTGGTGCTGGCGCGGCTGGCCTGGCGCTTCACCCATCCCGCCCCGCATCCCGGCCGCGAGACGCCCCGCTGGATCGACCTGGCCGGCAAGGCCAACCACTGGCTGATGTACCTGGTGCTGTTCGGCATGCCGATCTCCGGCTTCGTGCTGAGCGCCACCGGACCCTACGGCGTGAAGTTCTGGGGCCTGCCCCTGCCCAAGCTGCCGCAGAACGAGGCGCTGCATAACCTGGCGGAGACCGCGCACTGGGCGGCGCAGTGGGCGCTCTACGCGCTGGTGCTGACGCACGTGGCGGCCACGGTCTACCACGTGGCCGTCCGGCGGGACGGCACGCTCCAGCGCATGCTCCCCGCCCAGACCCGCGCCGACCCCGACCCGCTCTGACCCCGCCGGGCGCGCCGGCGGTTCCGGCGGCGGGCGCTGTGGTGTAGAGGGACGGGATCATCCGCTCCTTCCGCGCGCCCGGCTCCGTCCGTCGCGGCGGCCGCTCCGGGGCCCTCGCTTGCCAGACACCTCGCCTCCCGTCGCGTCGTCGGACGCCGCGCTGCTGCTGTTCTCCGGCGGGCAGGACAGCGCCACCTGCCTCGCCTGGGCGCTCGACCGCTACGCGCGCGTGGAGACGGTGGGCTTCGACTACGGCCAGCGCCACCACGTGGAGATGCAGGCGCGCCAGACGGTGCGCGCCGCCTTCGCCGCGCACTTCCCTCGATGGGCCGAGCGCCTGGGCCCCGACCACGTGCTCGACATCCGCAGCTTCGGCGCGGTGGCGCAGAGCGCGCTGACCGCCGACCGCGAGATCGAGGCCACGACCCGCGGCCTGCCCTCCACCTTCGTCCCCGGCCGCAACCTCGTCTTCCTGGTCTACGCCGCCGCCCTGGCCGACCGGCGCGGGGCCGACGTGCTTGTGGGCGGCATGTGCGAGACCGACTTCAGCGGCTACCCCGACTGCCGCCGCGACACGCTGGAGGCGCAGGCGCAGGCGCTGCGGCTCGGCATGGACCGGCCCTTCCGCGTCGAGACCCCGCTGATGCGGCTAACCAAGGGCGAGACCTGGGCCCTGGCGCACGAGCTCGGCGGCGACGCGCTGGTCGAGCTGATCCGCACCGAGACGCACACCTGCTACCGCGGCGACCGCACCCCGCATGCCTGGGGCGCAGGCTGCGGCGACTGCCCCGCCTGCGACCTGCGCGCGAGGGGCTGGGGCGACTGGGTCGGCTCGCGCGAGGCGGCCTGAGGTCGTGTCCTACGCGGTCAAGGAGCTTTTCCTCACCCTGCAGGGCGAGGGCGGGCAGGCGGGGCGGGCGGCGGTGTTCCTGCGCTTCGCCGGCTGCAACCTCTGGAGCGGGCGCGAGGAGGATCGCGCCGCCGCCGCCTGCACCTTCTGCGACACCGACTTCGTGGGCCTGGACGGCGAGGGCGGGGGCCGCTTCGCCTCGCCCGGGGCGCTGGCCGACGCCGTGGCGGCGCTCTGGCGGGGGGAGGGGGGCAGGCTGGTGGTCTGCACCGGCGGCGAGCCGCTGCTGCAGCTCGACGCGGCGCTGATCGACGCCCTGCACGCCCGGGGCTTCGAGGTGGCGGTGGAGACCAACGGCACGCTCGCCGCGCCCGCGGGGCTCGACTGGATCTGCGTCAGCCCCAAGGGCTCGCAGCCCGTGGTGCAGACGACCGGCACGGAGCTGAAGCTCGTCTTCCCCCAGGCGGAGGCCCCGCCCGCCCGCTTCGAGCACCTCGCCTTCGAGCGGTTCTTGCTCCAGCCGATGGACGGGCCGGACCGCCTGGCCAACACACGGGCCGCCATCGCCTACTGCCTGCAGCACCCCCGCTGGCGGCTGAGCGTGCAGACGCACAAGGTGCTGGGCATCCCCTAGCGGCGCCTGCCGCCGCCGGTGACGCCGCGGCCGACCGCGCCCACGCCGTCCGCGGCCAGTCCCACGCCCGCGCCCGCCACCTTGGCGCCGGCCTTCACCGTGCCGGCGGCCAGCGACACGCCCGCATCGGCCACGGCTGCGGCCGCACACCCGCCGAGCTGGGCGGCGACGGCGGCGAGGGCCAGGGCGAGGAGGGCGCGGATCATGGCCTCAGCCTTACCCGCACCCTCCTGCCGGGAGATGACCGGCCGGGCGGCGGATCGCCGCACCGCCGCACGGCTGCGGCGTCAGGCCGGGGCGTCGACCAGCACCACCTCCGCGTCGTCCAGGGCGAGGACCTCCAGGCGGCTCTCGCCGGTGATGGCCGCCCCGTCGCGCGCCCGCAGCTCCACGCCGTTGACCGACAACCGGCCGACGGCGGGCACGAGGTAGGCGTGCCGGTCGGGCGTGAGCTCGTACGTCGCCGTCTCGCCCGCCTTGAGCGCGGCGCCCAGCACGCGGGCGTCGGCGCGGATCGGCAGGGCGCCCTCGTCGCCGGGCAGCCCCGAGGCGAGCGCCTGGAAGGCGCCGGACCGGTCGTCGCGCGGGAACGGCTTGGCCCCCCAGCCCGGCGCGCCGCCGGGCGCACGGGGGTGGATCCAGATCTGGAACAGCGTCGTGGTCTCGTCCTCGAGGTTCGACTCGGCGTGCCGCACGCCCGAGCCCGCGCTCATCACCTGCACGTCGCCCGCGCCGGTGCGGCCGGTGTTGCCCAGCGAGTCCTCATGCGTGATCGCGCCGGTACGGACGTAGGTGACGATCTCCATGTCCTTGTGCGGATGCGGCGGAAAGCCGGACTTGGGCGCGATCTCGTCGTCGTTCCACACGCGGATGGCGCCCCAGCCCATCCGCTGCGGGTCGTGGTGCTCGCCGAAGCTGAAGTGGTGCTTGGCCTTGAGCCAGCCGCGGTCTGCGCCGCCGAGCGAGGCGAAGGGTCTGACGTCGATCATGATGGCGCTCCGCTTACTGTAACCGATGCGGTGCCATATAGGGCGGAGCGACGCCTTCGCAAGATTCGGCGCCCACCTCGCCCGACCTGGGTCATGATGCGGGATGACTCGCGTTCCTCTGTCATTGCCTACAGGGAGACGCCTGTCGCGTGCACCTGTTTCGACTGTGGAGGCGTCCGCATGCCGCAGTGACCTTAAGCACTGTGGCAGCGGCATGATTGTGATCAGCCGCTAGCCGTTCAAATAGTCCTCAGGTCCTCCCCCACTTTGACCGCGCCCAGCGATATGTGGCTCCAGATACCAATCTGGTCCTCCAAGATCAGGGAGGTTGATCCAATATGCATCCCGCAGCGTGATACCGCCTCCGCTGCTATAGCCCGCTGCTGATGCCGCAGCCTGGGCATTGCCGTACGTCACATCATCATTGCTATCGAACGCATAGCCGGGTACCCATACTACTTGGCCGTTGACGACGGTCGCGTAGCCAAATGCTGCAGGATCGTTTAAGACTGGTGTTAAATAGTTCCCGGTGGTGTAGTCGAAGGTCCGGTCGACGGCGACGTGGCTGTTAGTAATCACTTGGTCATTGTATAATGAAGTATAAGAGCTCAAAACATAATCGAGCCCTCTAGTGATGCTCGGCAAATCATATAGCGGATTTATGTTGCTGAAGGTCGCGGCCGTCGTGTTTACGATGTAAGATCTCTGGTAAGCCGTGTTGTAGTTCGAACCGGCGCTCGGCCCTGAATCGAGGGTGTCCGTACCGAGGACCGCAACATCAATGTCTCGCGTAGATATGATCTTACCGATGGAACTTCTATCCATAAGGTCGCCGAAATTGCCGGTGTGATCTGAAACCCGAGTAAGTGGAAGATCTCGTGAGCAAGTACGGCTCCCGCCTTGGCGCTTTCCTGTCCGGAATTTGGGACATCGTTCTGGGGATTAAAGATAATCGTGTTAGTATAAGGTGGCGCGTACGACATATTGGGGCTGACGCCAGATGCCGGCGGTGTGTAGCCGTGATACACTTTCACGGTGATCACGCCAAATCCGTCGCTGTTTGCCAATGAGATCGAGTTTGTGACTGTATAAGTCCGTCCACCTGCCTAATTTTGTAGATCCTGTGTTTGACCAGATAGCGTATTCTGGACTTGCTGACGGTAAAACTCAGCTTCAGCCGTTAGAAGTGGCTGGTTTGTCGCGCCATCAATAAACCGGAGGGCGGTGGAAATATTAGCAGTTGTTCCGGTGACAATGATCGAACCAGCCACCTCAGTCATCGATCGCCTCCTTTGAGTGTCTTAAGCTTGATCTTGTCGAACGGCACCAGCTCAGACCCCACCCGCAGGCTCAGCCGATGTAGCGCCGATGCTCGTGCAGCGGCGTTTACATAGGTGATCGCGTATTGTTGGGAGACCTGGACTGGGCCATTAAGAGGCTGGGTCGGAGTAACGGAGAGGTCGATCCTCTTCTCGAACGGACGCTCGACAGCTTCGTAGTCGGAGCACCAACCTTTCCTGCAAAGCTGTCCGTCCAACTTTGTCAAAAGGATCGGGAGATCGCCGAAGACCTGATCAATTTTGAATCCAGCCTTAGCAACATCGGTTGCAACAGCGCTGCTACCCTTAACAGGACCTTCTGTACCTACCAGGTTGTACAGCGATCTCGGAATGCAGATTACGTGTTCTGCTATACAATCGACGATCATAACCACTCCAGGTTCACGGTCCTGCCATTCAGCGGCCAGAGGGAGTCCCTGGTATGCCCAAACAGCGGCGATATTTCGGCAACGAGCAACGTCCTCGCTAATCAGAGATGGGCGAGGACGCTGACTGTCGCGTTGTAGGCTGAGATTTATCCCTTCACTCCTCGTCAAGTCATAGGTCGCTGGCCAGCGCGCACGGAGTCAGCTGAGGTAGCGGCGCGCCGAGCCTGCGGCTGAGGGAGGGCTCCAGGTCTGGAACCCCGCTAGCGCCGAAGGGCTGAGCGCTCAGCGGGCCTTGGTGCGGGCCGGGCCGATCTGCTCCGCCTGGGCTCCGCTGTCGGGGCGGGCCGGGCCGAGCACCGGCTCCTGGCCGAGGGGCTCGATCTGGCGGGCGGAGAACTGGCCGCGGCCGTCGAGCGACGGGCCGGTGTTCCAGCGCGCCGCCGCAGGCTGCTCGCCATCGGCCGCTGTCGTCACGAAGGTGTAGGAGTGGTCCTGCGCCTCCTTCTCCTGCGGGAAGCTGTTGGGGATCGGAAGCGAGCCCGCCTCGCCGAGCTCCTCGACCACCGCCAGCCACTGCTGCTGGTGCATGGTGTCGCGGGCGATCAGGAAGCTGAGCATGTCCTTCATGCCCGCATCGTTCGCTGAACACGTCAGACACGGAAAGGTCTTGGCTGAGCCGCAGCTTATTACGGCTCAGCTTCGATTTGAGGCTCAGGAGCCCCGGAAGACGGCGGGGCGTTTCTCCAGGAGCGCGCTGACGCCCTCCATGTGGTCGTCGGTCCAGTGCGACAGGCCCTGGCTGGCGGCGGAGAGCTCCATCATGACGTCGTAGCTGGCCTCCTGGCCGCGGCGCAGCAGCGACTTGGCGATGCGCAGGGCGTGCGGCGGCTGCTGCGCGATCCGGTCGGCCAGCTTGCGCGCCTCGGCCATCAGCTGATCCGGGGCGGCGAGATAGGATACGAGGCCGATCTCCTTGGCCGTCGCCGCGTCCACCACGTCGCCGGTGAACAGCAGCTCGGCCGCCTTGCTCATGCCCACCGTGCGCGGCAGCAGCCAGGCGCCCCCGTCGCCGGGGATGATGCCGAGCTTCAGGAAGGTGACGCCGAACCTGGCGCTCTCCGACGCGATGCGGATATCGGCCATGCAGGCCACGTCGCAGCCGAGCCCGATGGCCGGGCCGTTCACCGCGGCGACCAGCGGCACCTCCAGGTTGTAGAGCGACTTGACGATCCGGTGGATGTTCCGGCGGTAGCCGTCGCGCACCGCCACGGGGTTGCCGCTGAACGCGCCCTCGCGCGCCTTCATGGCCTTGACGTCGCCGCCGGCCGAGAAGGCCCGCCCCTCGCCGGTGAGGATGGCGCAGCGCACCTCGCGGTTGTCGTTGATCGCCTCGCACGCCGCCTGGATCAGGTCGCCGTCGCCGGGGGCGCCCAGCGCGTTCAGCGTCTCGGGCCGGGTGAAGGTGAGCACGGCCACGTGGCCGTCGATCTCGGTACGGATCAGGGACATGGCCGGCCTCTCGAGACGTCGTCGTCCTCGGGCTTGACCCGAGGACCGGGCGGGGTGCGACGCGGCGGTTCCCGCCGCCCTCGGCGGCGCGGCGCGGACGGCTCGGCCCTCGGGTCAAGCCCGAGGGCGACGAAGTTCAGAAGCGGGCGGTCAGCCCTTCGACAGCTCGGCGATCAGTTCGGGCACGGCGGTCTTGTAGTCGGCCACGTAGCCGTAGTCGGCCACCTGAAAGATCGGCGCGTCCGCGTCCTTGTTGATGGCCACGATGGTCTTCGAGTCCTTCATGCCCGCCAGGTGCTGGATGGCGCCCGAGATGCCGACCGCGATGTAGAGGTCGGGGGCGACCACCTTGCCGGTCTGGCCCACCTGGTAGTCGTTGGGCGCATAGCCCGCGTCCACCGCGGCGCGCGAGGCGCCGACGGCGGCGCCCAGCTTGTCCGCCAGGGGCTCGATCACCGCGTGGAACTCCTCGGCCGAGCCGAGGGCGCGGCCGCCGGAGACCACGATCTTGGCGGCGCCGAGTTCGGGGCGGTCGCTCCTCACGACCTCTTCCGACAGGAACTTCGCCTCGGCGCCCGTGGCGGAGCCGGCGGCGGCGTTCTCCACCGTCCCGGAGCCGCCCGTGGCCTCGACCGCCTTGAACGCGGTCGGCCGCACGGTGGCCACCAGCTTGCTGTCGCCCGACTGCACCGTCTCCAGGGCGTTGCCCGCGTAGATCGGGCGCACGAAGGTCCGGGCGTCCACTACCTCCACCACGTCGGAGATGATCGAGACGTCGAGCTTGGCGGCCACGCGCGGCGCGGCGTTCTTCCCGTTGCTCGTCGAGGGGAACAGGATGGCGTCGTAGCCGGCGGCGAGCGGCGCCACCGCGTCGGCCACGGCCTCGGCGACCTGGTGGCCCAGGGCGTCGCTCTCGGCCAGCAGCGCCTTGCGGACGCCGGCGGCGTTGGCGGCGGCCTGCGCGGCCGCCTGGGCGCCCGAGCCCACCACCAGCACGTCGACGTCGCCGCCGATCTTGTGCGCGGCGGCCAGCGTCTTCAGCGTGGTGTCGCGGATGACCGACCCGTCGTGGTCGGCGATGACGAGCACGGACATTCAGAGCACTCCCGCTTCGTTCTTGAGCTTCATGACAAGGTCGGGGACGTTCTCGACCCGGATCCCACCGCCGCGCTTGGGCGGCTCGGTCACCTTCAGCACCTTCAGGCGCGGCGCGGTGTCGACGCCGTAGTCGGCCACCGTCTTGGCGTCGATCGGCTTCTTCTTGGCCTTCATGATGTTGGGCAGGCTGGCGTAGCGCGGCTCGTTCAGGCGCAGGTCCACGGTGATCACCGCCGGCAGGGCGACCTCCAGCGTCTGCAGCCCGCCGTCGATCTCGCGGGTCACCCTGGCGACATCGCCCTCGATCTCGAGCTTGCTGGCGAAGGTGGCCTGCGGCTGGTCCAGCAGGGCGGCGAGCATCTGGCCGGTGGCGTTGTTGTCGCCGTCGATGGCCTGCTTGCCCATCAGCACGATCCTCGGCTGCTCGGCCTCCACCACGCCCTTCAGCACCTTGGCCACCGCCAGCGGCTCCAGATCGGCGTCGGTCAGCACGTGGATGCCGCGGTCGGCGCCCATGGCCAGGGCGGTGCGGATCGTCTCCTGGCACTGCTGCACGCCGATGGAGACGGCCACCACCTCGGTGGCCACGCCCTTCTCCTTCAGGCGCACGGCCTCCTCGACGGCGATCTCGTCGAAGGGGTTCATGCTCATCTTGACGTTGGCGAGGTCCACGCCCGTCTGGTCGGGCTTGACCCGCGCCTTCACGTTGTAGTCGATCACCCGCTTGACCGGGACCAGGACCTTCATCGGCGTTCCTTGCGAGGCGGCGTTCTCTGACGCGTCGGGGCTGCACATGGGGCGGGCGGACGCGAGGCGCCACGTGTCAAACGCGCGTGGCCGCGCGCGTCAAGGGGCGCGGGGGTTGCCCGATGGCGCGCCCTGGGCCATCTCGCGCGCATGATCAAGACCATAGGCGCGCTGCGCTGGGTGTTCCTGGGCCTGTTCGTGCTGCTCAACGCCGGCGTCTGGACCTGGCAGATCGGCTGGGTGCAGCCGAAGAAGCAGTGCGAGGCGTCCGGCCGCTGGTGGTCGGGCACGGACCGGGTGTGCGCCACGCCGGTGAGCGTCTCCGTCTTCACCGGCAAGCCGACCCCGCTGGAACTCGAGGCGGCCAGGGCCCGCGCCCAGCCCTAGGGGAAGCGCACCAGCGGCGGCAGGGAGCTCAGGATCGACTCCACGTTGCCGCCCGTCTTCAGGCCGAAGATGGTGCCGCGGTCGTGGAGCAGGTTGAACTCCACGTAGCGGCCGCGCTGAGCCAGCTGGCGGTCGCGTTCGTCCTCGGTCCAGGGCTCGGCCATGCGGCGGCGGACGATCTCGGGATAGACGAAGAAGGCGTCGCCCACCTCGCGGGTGAAGGCGAAGTCGCGTTCGAAGCCCTGCTCCGACAGGTGGTCGTAGAAGATGCCGCCCACACCGCGCGGCTCGTTCCGGTGCGGCAGCCAGAAGTAGGTGTCGGCCCAGGCCTTGAACCGTTCGTAGGCGTCGGGGGCATAGCGATCGCAGGCGGCGCGATAGCTGGCGTGGAAGGCCTGGGCGTCCGGCGCGTCCTCGCTGCGCTGCTCGGCCAGGAGCGGGGTGAGATCGCCCCCGCCGCCGAACCAGCTCCGGGTGGTGGCGATGAAGCGCGTGTTCATGTGCGCGGTGGGGGCGCGGGGGTTGCGGGGGTGCACGATCACGCTGATGCCGGTGGCGAAGAAGCGCGGGTCCTCCTCCGCGCCGGGCATGCCGCGCGCCATCTCGGGCGAGAACTCGCCGTGGACGGTGGAGACGTGGACGCCCGCCTTCTCGAACACGCGCCCTTCGGAGAGCAGCCCCATCACGCCGCCGCCCCCGGCCTCGCGCGACCAGGGCTTGAGCACGAAGCGGGCCGGGGAGGGGGCCTCGCCGTAGAGGTCGGCGGGCGCCGCGTCCTCCAGCGCCTCGAGCGCGGCGACGATGCGGTCGCGCAGGCTCTCGAACCAGGCGCGCGCCTGGCGCTTCTTCTCATCCAGGCCGGGCTCGTCCGGCGAAGCTGCGTCCGTCATCAGTCGGCGGCCTTAGCGCGCGCCGGGGCCGAAGTCCCGGTTGAAAAAACAGACCCGTGGCTCTAAGCCGGGCCACAACGCGGACAGCTCGTCCGCGCGTTGCAGAGGGACCGCGGCCGACGCGCCCCATCGCGCCCGGGAGCGGACACACAGCTTGGTCGAGATCCTCAACAGGCAACCCCAGGTCGAGCCCGGCGGAGCCGGGGCCGGCGACCCGCCGCCGTCGCGTCGCGACCTGATCCACATCGCGGCCGTGTCGGTGGCCGGCGGCGGCGCGGTGGCCGTCGCCTGGCCGTTCATCAACCAGATGAACCCGTCGGCGGACACCCTGGCGCTGGCGTCGATCGAGTACGACGTCTCCAAGGTGGCCGAAGGCCAGCAGGCGGTGGTGAAATGGCGCGGCAAGCCCGTGTTCGTGCGCCACCGCACGGCCGCCGAGATCGCCGCGGCCAAGAAGGACGACGGAGCCGACCTGAAGGATCCGGCCACCGACGCCAGCCGCGTGAAGCCAGGCCACGAGAACATGCTTGTTTTGGTGGGGGTGTGCACCCACCTGGGTTGCGTGCCGAACTTCGGCACCGGCGACTACGGGGGTTGGTTCTGCCCGTGCCACGGCTCGGTTTACGACACGTCTGGGCGCATCCGGAAGGGTCCTGCGCCCAAGAACCTCGAAGTGCCCGAGTACGCGTACACCGGACCCACCAAGGTCAAGATCGGCTGATAGGGCCCCTCCCATGAGCGGACATTCCACATACGAGCCGAAGACCGGGATCGAGCGCTGGCTCGATGCACGGCTTCCCATCGTTCGCCTGGCCTATGACAGTGCGATCGACTTTCCCACGCCGAAGAACCTGAACTACTGGTACACGTTCGGCGGCATCCTGGCGGTGTGCCTGGTCACGCAGATCGTGACCGGCGTGATCCTGGCCATGCACTACGTGCCGCACGTGGACCACGCCTTCAACAGCGTCGAGCACATCATGCGCGACGTGAACGGCGGCTGGATGATCCGCTACATCCACGCCAACGGCGCCTCGATGTTCTTCCTGGCGGTGTACATCCACA
>CAXTHH010000026.1:0-15116 GCA_964244065.1 uncultured Caulobacteraceae bacterium
GCCGCCCTCGCCTCAACACGCATCTGGTTGCGCGCCGTTGAGTCCACGCCCTAGCGGTCGCCGCCGGCCTCGTCGTCCAGGCTGATGCGCTGAAGCTCGGCGTCGACCTTGGCCAGGTCGGCGTCGGTGAGCTTGCCGCGGCTCATCGACTTCAGCTTGTTCAGGCTCATGTGCTTGAAGAAGATGTACTCCGGCCGGGTGGTCAGGCCGGGCAGGTCGCTGTCCAGGACGGCCTTAGCGCGCGGGTTCGCGCAGAGCTGGGAGACGGGCGTATCCAGCCCGAGCCCCCGCGTCGAGGCGATCTGGAAGGCGGGCTCGTCGAGCGGCTCGCCCAGCTCGGGCAGGTCGGCGGCGGTAAGGGTCTTCTCGGCCGGCTGGCCGGCCCACGCCGGGGCGGCCGCGATGAGGCCGGCCACCAACACGAAGCACGGAAGTGAAGTGCGCACCCACATGGCGCTCTCCCTCGGATCACCGCCTCTACAAAGTGCGCGTGATCACGGATCGTTGCAAGCTGTCACAGCGCCTCGCACGCGCCTTTCTCCTTCGTGTAGAAGCGGGGCATGAGCGACGCACAGACGGGCCGCGCCCCCTTCCGCCTCACGGGGCGCACGGGCGAGTGGGAGGTGGTGATGGGCCTGGAGGTCCACGCCCAGGTGGCCTCCGAAGCCAAGCTGTTCAGCGCCGCGGCCGTCGGCTTCGGGGCCCCGCCCAACACGCAGGTCAGCCTCGTGGACGCGGGCTTCCCCGGCATGCTGCCCGTGATCAACCGCCGCTGCGTCGAGCAGGCGGTGAAGACCGGGCTGGGCCTGAAGGCGCAGATCAACGCCTGGTCGCGGTTCGACCGGAAGAACTACTTCTACCCGGACCTGCCGCAGGGCTACCAGATCAGCCAGTTCAAGGATCCGATCGTCGGCGAGGGCGTGCTCACCGTGCTGCGCGACGACGGCTCGACCTTCGAGGTCGGGATCGAGCGGCTGCATCTGGAGCAGGACGCGGGCAAGTCGATCCACGACCTGGACCCGCACGCCACCTACGTGGACCTGAACCGGGCGGGCACGGCGCTGATGGAGATCGTGTCCAAACCTCACCTTCGCTCGCCGGAGGACGCGGCGGCCTATGTGCGCACCCTGCGCCAGCTGGTCCGCTATCTCGGCACGAGCGACGGCGACATGGAGAAGGGCAACCTGCGCGCCGACGTGAACGTCAGCGTGTGCCGGCCCGGCCAGTTCGAGGCGTTCAAGGCGTCCGGCGACTTCGGCCACCTGGGCACGCGTTGCGAGATCAAGAACATGAACTCGATGCGCTTCATCCAGCAGGCCATCAACTACGAGGCGCGGCGTCAGATCGAGATCCTGGAGGACGGCGGCTCCATCGACCAGGAGACCCGGCTGTACGATTCCGTGCGCGGCGAGACGCGGTCGATGCGCTCCAAGGAGGAGGCGCACGACTACCGCTACTTCCCCGACCCGGACCTCCTGCCGCTGGAGCTCGACCCCGCGTGGATCGCCCGCATCCAGGCCGAGCTGCCCGAGCTGCCGGACGACAAGCGGGCGCGCATGCAGTCGCAGTACGGGCTCTCGCCCTACGACGCGGCGGTGCTGGTGGGCGACCCCGTGCGCGCCGAGTTCTTCGAACTGGCCGCCAAGGGGCGGGACGCCAAGCTCGTGGCCAACTGGACGCTGAACGACCTCTCCGGCCGGCTGTCGGGGGCGGGGCTGGAGTTCGACGCCTCCCCGATCTCCGCGGCGCACCTCGCCGAGCTGGTGGAGCTGATCGAGACGGGGACGGTCTCCTCGCGGATCGCCAAGGACGTGTTCGAGCGGATGTGGGAGGGCGAGGGCGCCCCCGCCGCGATCGTCGAGAAACACGGCCTCGTCCAGGTCACCGACACGGGCGCGATCGAGGCGGCGGTGGACGCGATCATGGCCGCCAACCCCGACAAGGTGGAGGCCGCCAGGGCCAAGCCGCAGGCGGTGGGCTGGTTCGTGGGCCAGGTGATGAAGGCCACGGGGGGCAAGGCCAACCCCGCGGCCGTCAACGAGGTGCTGAAGGCGAAGCTGGGGCTCTGAGCCGGGCGGCTCAGCGGGGCCGGCGACCCCGGCCGACGCGCCCCGGGTCGGGCGCCGCGTCGTAGGCCCCCGGCACCGCCTCCAGCACCATGCCGGTGGAGCGCTGGGTCAAGTAGGCGTTGCGTCCGTCGCCGACCCAGCCGTAGCCGTTGGGCGCCGCGCGCAGGCGGTAGCGGCCGGGGTCGGGCACGTAGGCGCCGCGGTACTGCGGCGGCAGCACCTGCCCGCGCCGCCAGCTCCCGCCGCCGCCGTAGGCGGGCGCCCCGTAGCTCCCCCCGCCGTATCCCTCGCCGCCGTAACCGCGCCTGCCGCCATAGCTCGGGCCGCCGTAGCCGCCTGGGACGCCGCGGCCGTAGCCGCCGCCCGGCGCGCCGTAGCCGCCTGCGCCCGGATAGCCGCCCCGGCGCTCATAGCCGCGCTCGCGGCCGGGCCGGCCGCCGTCGCGCCACTGCGCCTCGGCCGCCGTGCCCGTCAGGACGAGCGCCAGCGAGCCCAGCGCCGCGATCCATCGCCTGTCCATGCCGCACGTCCTTTCCCCGGCCGGGTGGAAGGAGGCGCGCGCCGGCCGGTCGCGCGCGCCCCTGCAGGGTGTGCTCTCAGTACGGGCCGTTGGGCGGGGGAGGGCCGTAGCCGTCCTCCTCCTGTCCGTCGGGGTACTGGTTGTCCTCATACCCCTGCCCATCGTCGAACACGCCATACGCCGCGTCCACCACCTGGCCGGTGTAGGTGTCGACCAGGAGGGCGTCCGGCCCGTAGCGCACCCAGCGGAACTGCTCCGACGGCGGCGGCGCCAGGTAGTAGCTGCTGAAGTCGTTCAGGAACCAGCTGGAGCTCAGGAAGGCGAGGGGCAGGTACGAGCGGACGCCGTAGCGCTGATAGCTGTAGCCGCGCGGGAAACGGTAGGGCGCGGCCCGGAACGCGCCGTAGGAGCGCCCGCGGTAGCTGAAGGCGCGCGCGCCGCGATACGCGTTCCCGTTGCCGCCGAAGCGCTGCCCGCCCACGTAGCCGCGGGACTGGAACCCCTGGCCGCCGCCATAGCGCCGGCCGTCGAACTGCCCGCCGCTCTGCTGACCGCCATTCTGGAACCGCTGACCGTCGTAGCGTCCGCCGTTCTGGAAGCGCTGGCCCTGGAACTGGCGGGCGCCGAACGCCTGGCCCGGCTGGGCCTGTCCCGTCGCGCCGGGAACCGGAGCGGCCTGCGCCGGGGCGCCGCCGAACCGCTGGCCGCGGTAGCCGCCGCCCTCGCCGTAGCGACGGACCGAAGGCTGGGCCCCGCCGGCGGGAGCCGCCGGGGCGGCGCTCGCCCCGGGCTGGCCGGCCGTGAAGCCGCGCCGCTCGAAGCTGGGCCGGGCGCCGTTGAAGTCGGGCCGCTGGCCGCCGTTGAAGGCGGGGCGTTCGAAGTTGGGCCGGGCGCCCGCGTTGAATTGCGGGCGCTCGCCGCCCCCGCCGCGCGGGCCGCCGCCGCCGCGGAAACCGCCGCCACGGCCGGCCTGGGGCTGCTCGGGCGGGGTCTGCGCCTGCACCTCGCCGGCCGCGAGGGCCAGGAGAGCGGCGGTGAGCATGATCCTTTTCATGGCGTTCATCCTGGGGCGGAAGGAGGGTCCGCCCGTTGGCGGCTCACATGGGGCTCCACGGCTGAACCCGCGCTGAACGCGCGCCGCGCCCCCCGTGCAGCTTCTGGCGTCCGCCGCCGGCCGGGCGTAACGGAGCGCGGCGACCCCGGAGCCCTCCCATGCCCCAGCCCATCGAGCTGCACTACTGGCCCACCCCCAACGGCTGGAAGGTCTCCATCGCCCTGGAGGAGATGGGGCTTCCCTACGAGATGATCCCCGTCGACATCGGCCGCGGCGAGCAGTTCAAGCCGGACTTCCTGCGCATCAGCCCCAACAACCGCATGCCCGCCATCGTCGATCCCGAACCGGAAGGCGGGGGCGAGCCGATCGGCGTGTTCGAGTCGGGCGCCTGCCTGATCTATCTCGGCGAGAAGACCGGTCGGTTCAGCGGCGAGGGCGCGCGCGAGAAGATCGAGATCGTGCAGTGGCTCATGTGGCAGATGGGCGGCCTCGGCCCCATGGCCGGGCAGACGCACCACTTCCGCCAGTACGCGCCGAGCATGACGGCCGACAGCCGCCACACCGCCTACGGCGCCATCCGCTACACCAACGAAACGCACCGCCTATACGGCGTGCTGGACCGGCGGCTGGAGGGGCGGGACTTCGTGGCGGGGGCCTACTCGATCGCCGACATGGCCATCTGGCCGTGGATCGTGCCTTGGAAGATGCAGGGCGTCGACCTGGACGAATTCGCCAACGTCCGCCGCTGGTTCGACCGCGTGGCCGAACGCCCGGCGGTGCAGAAGGGCCGGGCGCTGGGCGAGGAGCTGCGCCGCCCCCTGCAGGCCGGCGGCAAGGACGCGGATGCCGCGCGCAAGGTGCTGTTCGGCCAGCGCGCCCGCTAGATCTAAACCGACTGTTCTCCTAGATGTTCGCGGGCTTAACGCTGGGTTCAGCCTTCAGCCTTCGTTCACGCGCAAGGTGTCTGACGGTTTAACCCTGTCTTCAACTCCGAGGTGTTTTCGTCGGTCTGCGGCGACGCCGCGCAGGCCACAGAACGCGGCCTGGAGCCCTGGAGACCGAAGATCATGGACGCTGAGACGTTCGACACCGAGTTCGATACGGGGGCGGCGATCCCGCTGCCCGACGCCGCCACCACCGGCGACGACCTGCTGCGCATGGGCCTGCTGTACTCGACGGGGCAGGGCGGCGCGCCGCTGGACCTCGTCTCGGCGCACATGCTGTTCAACCTGGCCGCCCTGCGCGGCTCGGAGGAGGCCAAGCGCTACCGCCGCGAGCTGTCCGACGAGATGGATCGCGACAGCGTGGCCGAGGCCCAGCGCGCCGCCCGCGAGTGGCTGGTCAAGGCCGCCGCCTGAGGATCCGCCTCAGCGGGTGGACAGGAAGGCGTTCGCGCCCACCGACTGGGTGAATTGCACGGGCACCACGTCGCGCAGGTACTGCTGCACCCACAGGCCCACGTTCGAGATGAAGCTGCGCGGCACGTAGACCACGTCGAACCGGCGCAGCGGCACGGCGTCCGTCCGCGGCGCCCCGCGCACCGCCCGGCCCAGGTTCACCCGCCTCACCATGGGCGCGCCGTTCGCGCCCCGCCGGATCACAAGCGCCGAGTGCGGCTCGGCCGAAGTCAGAAAGCCGCCCGCCATGATGACGGCCTGCAGCGCGTCGATGTCGCCGGGCATGTCGTAGACGCCGGGCTTGCCCACCTCGCCGCCCACGAAGATCCGCAGCGGCACGGACGCCTTGAGCGAGACCTCCGCCCGGGGGTCGTTCAGCTGCGTGGCGTAGGCGCGGGTCAGCACCTGCTCCAGCTCGCCGGTGGCGAGGTCGGCGGCCATCACCTGCGGGATCAGCGGCAGCGACACGCGCCCGTCCGGCCCCACCGTCAGGCTGCGGTTCAGCTCGGGCGCGGAGGGCAGGGCCACGTCGATCTGGTCGCCGGGATAGAGGCGGTAGACGGGCTCGTCGTCGGTCCAGTTCGAATAGCCGATGTCCACGAAGCCGGGCGTCTCCACGCCGCCCGGCCGCGGGGCCGAGGCGCAGGCCGTCAGCGCGAGGAGCGGCGCGGCGGTGAGGAAGGTGCGTCGGAGCATGGCGGCCTGCGGGCGAGCCCCCTCGGCCCGCCGGACATCCCCATGGTTATGGTTAATAGGTAACCCCGGGTTAACGCGCGGGCGTCCACCCTGGCGGCGAGGCCGGCCGCAGCACGCGCACCGGTCGGGTGGAGCGCGCGCCGCATGGCCTCGGGCGTCTGGAGTTTCGGGGAGCCGCCGCCGGCGTCGACGCGCCCGCCCGCGCGCCCGCGCTACTCCGCCGAGGACCTCCTGGCGCTGGTCTGGCGCCGCCGGTTCCTGATGCTCGCGGTGTTCGTGCTGATCACCCTCCTGGGCCTGGCCGCCGCCGTGCGGCTGAAGCCGACCTACACGGCCAACTCGAGCCTGCTGATCCGGCTGGGGCAGGAGTACGTGTTCAACCCGCGCGTGGGCGACGCCGGACGCGGCGCGGTGCCCCAGACCGACGAGCTGATCCAGTCCGAGATGGAGATCCTGGGCTCCGCCGAGATCAAGGCGCGGGTGGTGGAGGACATCGGCGTGGCCCGACTGTTCCCCGAGCTCGGCCCCAAACTCGCCGCCGCCCGCACGCCCGAGGCCCGCCGCGCGGTGGAGGGCGAGGCCGTGCGCGGCCTGGAGCAGGGGCTGAAGGTGGGCGCCGCCCCCGACACCTCCATCGTGCGCCTGTCCTTCACGCACAAGGACGCGCGCACCGCCGCGCTGGTGGTGAACACGCTGGTCGACGAGTACCTGCGCTACCGCAAGACGGTGCTCCTGGCGCGCGACCTCGGCCCGCTGGAGGCCCAGCGCCGCGCCTTCGCCGACCAGCTGGCGGCGCTGGACGGCGAGTACACGCGTTTCCTGAACGAGAACGGCATCGGCGACTTCGAGGCGGAGAAGGTGAGCCTGGCCGCACTCTACGGCCAGCTGCTGGGCGACGGGGCCAGCGCCCGCGCGCAGCTGTCGGAGACCGAAGGCCGGCTCGGCGTCACGCAGCGGCAGGTCGGGGCCAACCCGTCTGAGATCAGCCTCTACCGCGACCTGGACCGCACCGCGGGCGACCAGCTGGCCAAGCTGAAGGTGGAGCTGCAGGACCTCACCGCCCGCTATCGGCCGGACAGCCAGCCCGTGCGCGACAAGGCGGCGCAGGTGGCCTCCATGGAGCGGCTGGCGGCCATCCAGAACGAGATCACCGCCGCGCGGCGCATCGGCCCCAACCCCGTGTTCCAGACCCTGCAGACCGAGCGCAACACGCTGCAGGCGCAGGCGCAGTCGCTGCGCGCGCGCTCCGGCGCGGTGGCGGGCGAGCTGGCTCGCGTGGTCGCGCGCCGGCAGCGCCTGGCCGAGCTCGAGCCCCGCTACCAGGACCTGACGCGCCGGCGCGAGGTGCTGGCCGCCAACGTGCGCAGCTTCACCCAGCGTGAGCAGGAGAGCCAGGCCGCCCAGGCGCTGGCCGCCGGCGGCGACGACGGCGACGTGCGCGTGGTCCAGCGCGCCTTCGTGCCCACCCGCGGCACGAGCCTGAAGCGCCCGGTGCTGCTCGGGGCCGCGGTGTTCGGCGCCTTCGCGGCGCTGTGCGCGGGCGTGCTGGCCGCCTTCCTGAGCCGCGGCTTCCCCTCGGCCCGCTCCGCCGAGCGCACCCTGGAGATGCCCGTGCTGGCCACCGTACCCGCGAGGGCGCGCGCGTGAGCCCGGCGCGGCGCGAGGCCCCGGCCGCACGCCGCGGCCGCGCGCGCGACGTCGAGCTGTCCCAGTCGCTGCACGCCTTGGTCGATCGGCTGGATCCGCCCGGCGGCCCCGGCCGCGCGGTGCAGTTCGTGGCGGCCCGGACGGGTGAGGGGGTGTCCAGCATCGCGCGCGCCTTCGCGCTCGCCGCCGCCGCCGACGGCCGCCGCACCTGGCTGGTGGAGCTCGACGTCATGTCGGGCGACCAGGCCGCCGCCTTCGAGGACGGCCGCCACGGACTCCTCGGTCCGCCCATGGAGGCCAGCCCGGACGGCTCCGCCTTCCTGCAGGTCGGCCCCGGCCCGTCGCAGGCGCGGCTGGCGGTGCACGCCGTGGGCGCCACGGGCCTGTGGGTCACGCGCTTCCGCGCCGAGGCGCTGCGCCCCGGGCAGAAGGTGCGCATCACCGGGGACGGCGACTACTGGCGGGCGCTGCGCGCCCACGCCGACCTGATCGTGGTGGACGCGCCGGCCGCCGAGCGCTCGCGCGCCGCCGCCGCCGTGGCCCCGAACATGGACGCGACCCTGATCGTGGTCTCCGCCGACAACGACGACCCCACCGGCCCGGCGCTGCTCCGCGCGGGCCTGGAGGCGGTGGGCGGGCGCTGCGCGGGCGCCGTGCTCAACCGCGCGCCGCCGCCGCCGCCCCGGATGCTGCGCAAGCTGACCGCGTGACCGAGGCGGGCGCCTTCCCCTGGCCGGACGCGCGCCCGCCCGCCGCCGCCGTCGCACGGGCGGGGCTGCGCCTGCCGTCGCTGGACTTCCTGGTGGCGGTCGGCGTCGTGCTCATGTTCAGCGGCGGCTGGGTGATCTTCGTGATCGGGCCGACGGGCGACGCCTCCGCGGGCCTTCTGGTGATGGCGCTGCATGCCCCCGCCTACCTGGGCGCGCTGTACCTGCTCTCGCGGCGGCCCGCGAGGGTGGCGCACGCCGCGCTGGTCACCCCCGTGCTGTGGTGCCTGATCCTGCTCGTGGGCCTGTCGACGCTGTGGTCCGTGAACCCGGGCGTCACCGAGCGTCGCTTCGTAGCGCTGGTGTTCACGACGCTGGCGGGCGCGGCGCTGGCCGCCCGGTTCGGGTGGGAGGAGCTGGCGGAGGTGCTGGGCGCGAGCTTCGCGGCGCTGATCCTGCTCTCCATCGCCCTCGCCGTCGCCCTGCCGAGCTGGGGACGCATGACGGCCGAGTTCCCAGGGGCCTGGAAGGGGCCCTGGCCCGACAAGAACGCGCTCGGCGGCCACATGGCCAAGGGCTTCGGCCTCCTGATCGCGGCGGCCGTGCTCAACCCCGCGCGGTGGAGGCTGTGGGCGCTGGCCTCGCTCGGCGCGCTGTTCCTGATGCTGATGAGCGGGTCGAAGACGGCGCTGGTCACCGCCTTCATGGGGGCGGGCGCGCTGGGGTTCGTGTTCCTCGTCCGCCGAGGGGGACCGCCAGCGGTGCTGGCCGTGTTCGGCGGGGTGACCGTCCTGGCCGTGCTCGCCTTCGTCGCCGTGTTCGCGCGCGAGCAGGCGTTCAGGGTGCTGGGCAAGGACGCCACCCTGACGGGGCGGACCGCCATCTGGGGCGCCGCCAGCCTGGAGATCGCGAAGAAGCCCTGGCTCGGCTACGGCTACCAGGCGGTCTGGGCCACCGAGGACCGGTGGACGCCCCTCGGCTGGATCGTGAAGCACGCCAAGTTCCGCGCCTACCACGCCCACAACAGCTGGGTGGAGACCGAGCTGGGGCTCGGCCGCGTGGGCCTGATCGCCTGGGGCGCCCTGTTCCTGGAGTTCTGGCTCCGCAGCCTGTGGGCGGTGGCCGCCAGCCGGGGCGCCTGGCTCGCCCTGCCGTTCCTGGTGATCTACTCGGTGCAGTCGCTCACCGAGAGCATCGCCTACATCTACAACGACTTCACCTGGGTGATCTTCGTGGCGCTGGTCACCCGGCTGGCGCTGCCCCGGGCCCCGGGCGACGAGGGGCGCGAGGGGCGGGCGGCGGCCGCGCCCGCCCCGTAGAAGGCCAGCTCCGGCCACCAGACCACCTTGCCCAGGCCGCGGGAGGCGAGGTCGGCCTGCGCCAGCCAGCCGGACCGTCCGAGCGCGCGCAGCGCCAGCGCGGCCGCGCCGTGGCCAGCGAACTGCGCCAGCCCCACCAGCATCCAGCCGAACGCGCCCAGCCGGTCGGGCGGGGTCCGGCGCAGGCGGATGCGCGTCGGCCCCTGGCCCATGGCGAAGGCGCGGCGCAGGACGTAGCCGGCGGCGGCGCGGGCGGGCGGCGCCTCCTCGTCCACCACCGCGTCCGGCGCCCAGGCGAAGCGCCCGCCCGCGGCGGCGAGGCGGACGAACAGCCGATCATCCTCCCCGCCGATGGCGTCGGCGCCGGTGTCGAAGGGCTCGGCGCCGGCCAGGGCGGTGGCCCGGCGCATCACCGAGTTGCCGCAGCCGCAGCCGTTGGTGTCGGGCAGCAGGCCCATGGGCTCCGGCCGCACCCGCGAGAAGAAGCGCTCGATGTGCGGCCGCTCCCGCGCCGGCGCGGCCGGTGCGCGCCCGCGCACCTGGCCGAAGGTGACGTCGGCGTTGAACAGCTCCTGCACGCGCAGGAGCTCGGCCAGCCACCCCGGCGCGGCGACCTCGTCGTCGTCCAGGAAGGCCACCTGCGCGGCCGTGACCTCGCGCAGGCCCGCGTTGCGCGCCGTGGCCACGCCCGGCTTGGGCGCGTGCGCAAAGCTCAGCGAAACGGGGGAGAGCGCGGCGAGGCGCTCCACCGCCGGGCGCGCGGACGCCTCCGGCGAGTTGTCGACCACCACGATCTGCGTGAGCCGGCCCTCGACCCCCGCCTGCGCGAACACCGAGCGCAGGGCGCGCTCCAGCCCCTCCGGCCGCCGCAGCGTGGGGATGAGAACCGCGACGCTCATGCGCGGCCGCCCATGTTCGCGGCGCCCTCGGCCACGGTCACCGGCCGGAGCCCCGCGCCGAGCGCCTTCGCCACGATCCGGGCCAAGGCGTCGGGCGTGCAGCCCCAGGCGCTGGGCCGGGGCCGCACGTCGTGGGTGAACAGGATGAGCCACGCGCCCTCACGCTCGGCGCGGGCGATCCAGCGGGCCGCCGCGGCCTCGCCGCCCTCGCCCTCGATGCCCACGGCGGGGGCCTGCGCGAGGTCTGCGCCCGAGCGCACCAGCCCGGCCTGGACGGTGCGGGCGAGGGCGAACCGACGGGCCACCACCCGCTTGGCCTCGAAGCCGACCTCGCCGTAGGGATAGGCGAAGGTGCGCGGGTCGGGCGCGCCGCTGGCGGCCAGCGCCTCGCGGTTGGCGGCCAGCTCGGCCTCGACCTCGGCCGCCGTGGTGTGCGCCAGGTCGAGGTGGCCGTGCGTGTGGCAGCCGACCTCGTGCCCCGCGCGGACCAGGCGCGCGACCTCGCCGGCCGAGGCGAAGCGGCCCATGTGCCCTTCCCGGTCGCACAGCGCGCCCGCGATGTAGAAGCTGCCGCGCACGCCGGCCGCCTCCAGCACCCGCGCCCCCGCCTCGGCGGCGGAGGCCGGCACGTCGTCGAAGCTGAAGCTGACCAAGCCGCCGGCGGGCGCGCGCCCGGCGGGGCGACGCGCCACGGCCCGCACCACGCGGCGACGCAGCTTGCCGCGCAGCGACCGGTCGGGGCTGTAGGCCTCGCTCACCTCACCACCTCCGCATAGAGCGCCGCCCTGTAGAGGCGCATGGCGGCGATGCGCGCGCGCAGGGGCGCGGCCTCCGCGAGGGCGACGGCCTTGAGGCCGCGACGAAGTCGCCCGCGCCCCGGAAGCCGGCTCAGCAGGCGGGCGGCGCGATAGGCCGGGAAGGCGCGCACCAGCTCCGGATGACGGTCCAGGAGGCGGGCGAAGTTGGGCGGCGACTGCTCGTACTTGGCCGCCAGCGCGGCGGCGGTGTCGAGGCCCAGGTGCGTGGCCGGGTTGTCGATGTGGCGCACGCCGAAGCGGGCGGCGACGCGCGCGCCCCACTCCACGTCCTCCCAGCCCCAACCGGCGAAAGCCTCGTCGAACGGCTCCGCCTCCAGCACGTCGCGACGCACCAGGAGGTTGGAGGTGAACACGTGCTTGGCGGGCGTCCGCTCGCGCACGGCGGCGGGCAGGCACTCGGCCCGGAGCTGGAGGGCGTGGTGCAGGCGGTGCTCCGCGCCGGGGGAGGCCTGGTCGAGACTGAAGCCGCCGAAGGCCGCGGGCGCGTCCTCCCGGTCGGCGAGCGCCAGCCAGGTGCGCAGGAAGTCCGGCCGGTCCGGCAGCATGTCCGCGTCGATGAACAGCAGGTGGCGCCCGCGTGCAGTGGCGGCGAGGCGGTTGCGCGCGCGGGCGCGGCCCTCGTTCCAGCCGAGGGCGATCAGGGCGGCGGGCAGGGCGCTGTCGGCGACGGCTACGGCGGCGGCGGCGGATCGCGCGGGGTCGCCGCCCGCGTCGTCCAGCAGCACCAGCTCCGCGCTGCCGGCGAGCGCGTCGGCTTCCGTCGCCAGGCTGGCCAGCAGCGGGCGCGGGTCGTCGCGGAAGAAGGGCGTGAGCACCGACAGGCGGGGTGTCGCCGCCGCCCACCGGGCGTTCGGGAGGGGTGTCGCGCTCACGCCGCGCGCTCCCGCCGGGGCTGGAGGCGGGCGAGGAGCTCGCGCCGCAGCCCGCCCGCGTTCAGCGCCAGCACCGTCGCGCCGTAGACCAGGGCGCCGGTGGAGGCCTTGAGCGCCACCTCGGCCACGCCGCCCAGCGGGGGAAGGCGCAGCACCACGGCCGTCATCAGCGCCGCCGCCAGGCCGCAGCGGCCGAGCGTGGTCCAGGGCACGGGGAGCGGGATCACGCCGCGGCCCAGCACGGCGGAGGCCGCCAGCCCTATCGAGAACCCGCCGGCCGTGGCCCAGGCCGCGCCCTCCACACCGAAGCGCGGGATCAGCAGCAGGCAGAGCAGCAGGTTGCTGGCGGCGGGCAGGGCCATGGCCAGCAGCAGCCGGCCCGTCCGCCGGCCCAGCGTGAAGGCCGTGTGGAAGTAGTAGGTCGTCGCCCCCGAGAAGAGCGCGCCCGCTGCGATCCACGGCGTCGCGCCCGCCGCGCCGGCGCGCAGCTCGGGGCCGACCATCACCTCGGCCAGTGGACGGGCCACCAGCGCCAGCCCCGCCGCCGCGGGCAGCGCCAGCAGCGCCATCAGCTCGGCCTGTCGCCGGGCGGTCCGCTCCAGCGCGGCGACGCCGCCCCGCTCCAGCGCAGAGACGGCCGCCGGCCCGCCCGCCATGCCGAGCCAGGCGAACAGCACGTCCAGCGTGCGGCTCGAGAGGCTGTAGCCCGCATGGTACGCGCCCACCGCGGCCTCGTCGCGGAACGCCGCCAGCACGAAGCGGTCGGTGGTCACCAGCGCCAGGGCCATCACCAGAGACAGCGACAGCGGCAATCCGTAGACCGCCGCCGCCTTCAGGCGCGCCCGGTCGAAGCCCGCGCCGCGCACGGTCCGAAGCTCGCCCGGCAGCGCTGCGACCAGCAGCAGGGCGCTCACCACGCCCGCGCCGATCAGCGGCGCCGCGCCGCCGGCTCCCGCCGCCGCCAGCGCCGCCCCGAGGGCGAAGGCGCCCGCCGTCTGCAGCATGTCGTAGACGGCGAAGCCGCGCACCTCGCCGCTCGCCCGCCGCCGCTCCTGGATCAGCTTGAGCCCCGAGCGCACCGAGGTGGAGGCCACGCCCGCCGCCACGGCCCAGCGCACGGCGCCCGACAGCGGCAGGGCGAGCACGACGGCGAACGCCACGACGGGCGCGGTGACGGCCAGCGCTAGGAACACGCGCCGCAGGGTGCCGTGCAGCGCCGCGCGCCCCGCCTCGTCCGCCTCGGCCGGGTGCAGGCGCGCGACGGCGGCCTCCACCCAGGTGAAGACGCAGGTCTGCACCAGCGAGACGATGGAGAAGGCGAGGGCGTAGGCGCCATAGTCGGCGGGCGAGAGCAGGCGCGTGAACGCCACGATGGCGCCGAAGCCGGCCACCGCCTGCACAAGCTGCACGGGCAGGTAGCCCAGCACCCCGCGCCGGAACATCAGCGCACCGCGTCCTTGTCGCCCAGCAGTCGGGGCAGGGTGATCAGCAGGATGTAGAGGTCGAACCAGAACGACTGGCGCTCGATGTAGGCGATGTCGAGCGCCACCCGGCGGCGCACGCTGTCCGCGGTGTCCACCGCCCCGCGCGAGCCGTTCACCTGAGCCCAGCCGGTGATGCCGGGCTTCATGCGGTGGCGCCACGCGTACTCGGCCACCAGCCGCGCGCTCTCCACATCGCCCGTGCGCATGCCGATGGCGTGGGGGCGGGGGCCGACCAGGCTCATCTCGCCCCGCAGCACGTTCCAGAGCTGGGGCAGCTCGTCCAGGCTGGTGCTGCGGATGAAGCGGCCCACGCGCGTCACCCGGTCGTCGCCGCGGCTGACCTGGCGCGCGGCGGTGGCGTCCGCCGCCTCCGCGCGCATGGAGCGGAACTTGTAGACGGTGATGGTCTCGTTGTTGAAGCCGTGGCGGCGCTGGCGGAACAGCACCGGTCCAGGGCTGTCCAGCCTCACCGCCGCCGCGATGGCCAGCAGCACGGGCGCGGCGATCACCAGCGCGACGGAGGCCAGCACCATGTCCTGCGCGCGCTTGGCGAAGGCGCGGCGGTCGTCCTGCCGCACGCCCGACATGTGGGCCAGGGGCGAGGCGGTGAGGCGCGCCAGGGCGTCGGCCCGCTCGCGCTCGCCCTCCACGTCCACGAACAGCGTCACCGTGTTGGGCAGCACGCGCAGGCGCTGCACCAGCTCGCCGACGCGCGCCTGGGCGGTGGCGGTCACGGTGATTACGATCCGGTCCACGTAGGGCAGCAGGCGGTGCTCCAGCAGCGCGGAGGTGTCGCCCAGCACGGGCACGCCGTGCAGCGTCGGGCCGACCCGCTCGGCGCGGTCGTCGAACACGCCGATCACGTTGACCTCGCGGGTGGCGAGGGCGCCCTCGATCAGGCGCGCGGCGTTCTCCGTCGCGCCCACGACCACGATGTTGGGCGTCAGCCGGCCCGCGGCCCGCCAGCGGCGCACCCGCAGCCAGGCCCACAGGTGGGACAGGGCGAGCGCCCCCGCCGTGCACAGCGAGGCGGCCGCCGCCTCCGCGGGCCGTCCCGCGGGCAGCACGACCGCCAGCAGCATGGCGGCGACCGCGCCGGCGGCGGTGGCCGACCAGGCGCGGCCCAGCTGAAGCCAGAAGGGCTCGCGCGCGGAGAAGGCGTAGGCGTCCAGGCCGTCCAGGGCCGCGAGCGTGACCAGCAGGCCCACGCCGAGCGGCGCGACCGCGCCCGCGGCCTGGTAGGCCAGCGCCGCCTCCCCCGCGAGCCCCGCGCCGATGAGCGCGCCCGCGGTGGCCACCACGGAGTCCACGGTGCGGAACAGCCGGTGCAGCAGCGCGCCGCTCAGGCGCTCGCGCACGGGCGCGAGGCGCTCGGGCCGGAACGGCCCGCGCCGTGGCGCGAGCTCGCCGACGGAGGCGACGTCGGTGGGCGTCACGACGGACAAGCGGAACGGGCTCCTCGCGCGGACCGGGCCCGCGTCGCGCCTCGTCTCGCACGATCCCGCTTGGCGCCCCGTTAACGCGGGCCGAGGACGTTGCCAGCCGCCGCCCTTCCGCGCTATGGCCGCCATCCTCCCTTGCGAGGGGTGACGTGGCCGAGAGGCTGAAGGCAACGGTTTGCTAAATCGTCATAC
>CAXTHH010000027.1:0-13684 GCA_964244065.1 uncultured Caulobacteraceae bacterium
GCGTGGTGCAGACCTTCCTCGGCCACGCCGACATCGCCACCACCCAGATCTACACGCACGTCGCCCAGGACCGCCTGCGCGAGACGGTGCAGCGGGCCCACCCGCTGGCGCGCCGGACCTAGCGCGCGGGCGTCAGGTCCAGGCGCCCGTCGCGCGGGCCACGAGGGCGAGCATCAGCAGGGCGCCCGGGGCCAGCAGGGCGGGGGGCAGGTGGTCGATGGAGCGCATGGTCCGGTCTCCCTTCGCAGGTGCGGGAGAACGTGCATAAGGCAGGAGGCTGAACCGGCCGTTCTCCGTCGTGGTGAACGGCCGCGCCCGGAGCGCCCCGACGCATGAAGACCCCGCGCGCCTTCTTCAAGCCCCTCGCCCTCGGCGCGCCTCAGCCCTGGCGCGAGCCGCCGGCGCGGGTGGAGCGGATGATCCACTTCGTGCCGCCGCATCTGGAGAAGGTGCGCGCCAAGGTCCCGCAGATCGCCGAGAGCGTCGACGTGGTGCTGGGCAACCTGGAGGACGCCATCCCCGCCGACGCCAAGGAGGCCGCGCGCCGGGGCTTCATCGAGATGGCCAAGGCGGCCGACTACGCGGCCATGGGGGTGGGGGTGTGGACGCGGATCAACCCGCTGAACAGCCCCTGGCACCTGGACGACGTGACCGAGATCCTGGCCGGCGTCGGCGACCGGCTGGACGTGGTCATGGTCCCCAAGGTCGAAGGGCCGTGGGACATCCACTACATGGACCAGCTGCTGGCGCTGCTGGAGGCGAAGCACGGGCTCGCCCGGCCGATCGGCCTGCACGCCATCCTGGAGACGGCCGAGGGCGTGGCCAACGTGGAGGCGATCGCGGGGGCCTCGCCGCGCATGCAGGGGATCAGCCTCGGCCCCGCCGACCTCGCCGCCAGCCGCGCCATGAAGACCACCCGCGTGGGCGGGGGCCACCCCGGCTATCGCGTGATCGCCGACCCGGCGGGCGAGGGCGCGCGCGAGAGCGTGCAGCAGGACCTGTGGCACTACACGATCGCCCGCATGGTCGACGCCTGCGCCATGCACGGCATCAAGCCCTTCTACGGCCCCTTCGGCGCCATCGAGGACGCCGAGGCGTGCGAGCAGCAGTTCCGCAACGCCTTCCTCCTGGGCTGCGCGGGCGCCTGGACGCTGCACCCCGGCCAGATCGCCATCGCCAAGCGCGTGTTCAGCCCCGACCCGGCGGAGGTCGCCTTCGCCCGCCGCATCCTGGACGCCATGCCGGACGGCTCGGGCGTGGCCATGCTGGACGGCAAGATGCAGGACGACGCCACCTGGAAGCAGGCCAAGGTGATGGTGGACTGCGCCCGCCAGATCGCCGCCCGCGATCCGGATTACGCGGCCCTGTACGGCTTCGCGCCCACCTGACCCCGACCAAATCTGCCCGCGGGTGAAGGAAAGCTGGCCGGGTCGCCTCGGCTTTCCCTTGCCTCGTGCTGCACTGCGGCATATGTTGGGAAGGTAGCGCTTCGGCGCTGCAGCCCTTCCTGGGCGTTTCCTCCCAATGACTCAGGCCGCGCCCTTACAGGCGCGGCCTTTTTTTTCGCTTGCGCACCCGTGCTAGGCTGCGGTGCGGCGGAGAGGTCGAGGGCGATGGGGTGGTTTGGCGCGGTCCCGCTCCTGGGGCTGCCGGTGCTGATGTACAACCTGCAGGCGCTCTTCCTGACGCCCGCGGGCGTGCACGAGCCCAACGCCCAGGCGCGGCTGGGCCAGGTGCTGTTCACCGTGCCCATGACCTCCGGCGCGGGCTGGACGGTGAGCTTCGCCGACCTCCTGGTGTTCGTCAGCCTGGTGATCCTGTTCATCGAGCTGTTGAAGTCCACCACCAGTCGTCAGGTGGCGATCGTGAACCACTCGCTGTCGATGCTGCTGTTCATCGTCTGCCTGGTGGAGTTCCTGCTGTTTCCGGCGTTCGCGACGAGCGGCTTCTTCCTGCTCACCTCCATGGTGGTGCTGGACGTGCTGGCCGGCTTCATCGTCACCATCGCCAGCGCCCGCCGGGACGTCGATATCGCGCGGTGAGGCCCTGCCCTTGAACCCCCGCTCATCCCCGGAGGCGGGGATCTCCGTCCCGGGGCCGCGACCGATCGGCGAGAGATCCCCGCCTTCGCGGGGATGAGCGGGGTGAAGGCGCGGAAGCAGGGCTAGAGAAGGCCGCTCAGCAGCAGGACGGCGATCACCAGGTCCGCCGCCCGCGCCGCCCGGCTCACAGGCTCACCCGCGTCAGCAGCCCCGCCTGCGGGCGGCGGTCGTCCGGCCCGGTCCACTCGGCGGAGAGGTAGGCGCGGCGCGCCCGCTCCAGCGCTGGGGCGCCCTCGCGCAGGCCGCGCCGCTGGCCGGGCTGGCCGGCGAGCTGGGCGACGAAGGCAGCCTCCTCCCGCGGGCGGGGGGAGGCGGCCGGGGGCGGCGGCAGGCGGAGCGTTTCGGAACGGGCCATGGTTGACGCGTCCGCAACCCTGGCGCCAGCGCCAGCTCAGCCCTTCCCGGCCAGCTTGGCGAGCTGGGCCTGCATGGCCTCCATCTGCTGGCGCAGCGCGGCCAGGTCCTCGCCGCCCGCCGGGGGCGCGGCGGGCTTGGGCGCAGGCGTCATCACCGGGGCGACCACCGCCGCGGCGGCGGGATTCCAGACCTTCATGGCGTCGGCGAACATCGCCATGTTGCGGCGCGCCTGCTCCTCGAACAGCTTCACCGCGGGGTTCACCGCCGCCGCCCCGCCCAGGGCCGCGCTGGCCTGCTCGCGGATCGCGTCCTGGCCCTTGGCGAAGGCGTCGAGGCTCATCTCCAGGTAGGACGGCACGAGCCCCTGCATCTGGTCGCCGTAGAGCCGGATCAGCTGGCGCAGGAACTGGATGGGCAACAGGTTCTGCCCGCGCGTCTCCTCCTCGAAGATGATCTGCGTGAGCACCTGGCGGGTGATGTCGTCGTTGCTGCGCGCGTCGAACACCACGAAGTCCTGTCCCTGGCGCACCATCTCGGCCAGGTGCTCCAGCGTGACGTAGGTGGAGGAGCCCGTGTTGTAGAGCCGGCGGTTGGCGTACTTCTTGATCACCACCGGCGCCGCGGGGCCGGCGGCTTCGGGGCGGGCCATGTCTTCGGGCATGGGGCGGAGGTCCGGTCGGGGTCGCGCCCGTTCGCACCTGCACTCTAGGCCTCGCACCTGCGAGAACGCCAGCGGGTCGACGCCCGGGCGAGCGCGGGTCTAAGGTCGCGCCCGAAGAGGCGCCGCCCGAGCGCCCGCATCCGAGCAGGACGCCCACCCATGACCGAGATCGTCATCGCCTCCGCCGCGCGCACGCCCGTGGGATCGTTCAACGGCGCCCTCGCGTCGCTGGCCGCGCACGAGCTCGGCGCAATCGCCATCTCCGCCGCCCTGGAGCGCGCGGGCGTCAGCCCCGACGAGGTGGACGAGGTGGTGCTGGGCCAGGTGCTGCAGGCCGGCGAGGGCCAGGGCCCGGCGCGGCAGGCGAGCATCAAGGCGGGCATCCCCGCCTCCGCCCCGGCCTGGAGCCTGAACCAGCTGTGCGGCTCGGGCCTGCGCGCGGTGGCGCTCGGCTACCAGCAGATCGCGGGCGGCGACGCCAGGATCGTGGTGGCCGGCGGGCAGGAGAGCATGAGCCGCAGCCCCCACGCCGCGCACATCCGCAACGGCCAGAAGATGGGCGACCTCGGCTTCGTCGACACCATGATCAAGGACGGCCTGTGGGACGCGTTCCACGGCTACCACATGGGCCAGACCGCCGAGAACATCGCCGAGCAGTGGCAGATCACCCGCGAGGACCAGGACCGCTTCGCCGTGGGCTCGCAGAACCGCGCGGAGCAGGCGTCCGCCTCCGGCCGCTTCAGGGACGAGATCGCGCCGGTCACCGTCAAGGGCCGCAAGGGCGACACGGTGGTGGACACCGACGAGTACATCCGCAGCGGCGCCACCTACGAGGCCATGGCCGGCCTGAAGCCCGCCTTCAACAAGTCGGGCTCCGTGACCGCCGCCAACGCCAGCGGGCTGAACGACGGCGCCGCCGCGCTCGTGCTGATGAGCGCCGAGGAGGCGCAGCGGCGCGGGATCAAGCCGCTGGCGCGCATCAAGAGCTGGAGCAACGCCGGCGTGCCGCCCGAGATCATGGGCACCGGCCCCATCCCCGCCAGCCGCAAGGCGCTGGAGAAGGCGGGCTGGACCGTGGCCGACCTCGACCTCGTGGAGTCCAACGAGGCTTTCGCCGCGCAGAGCCTGTGCGTGCTGAAGGAGCTGGGGCTCGACCCCGCCAAGGTGAACGTGAACGGCGGGGCCATCGCCATCGGCCACCCCATCGGCGCCTCGGGCGCCCGCATCCTGACCACGCTCCTGCACGAAATGCAGAAGCGCGACGCCAAGCGCGGCCTCGCCACCCTGTGCGTGGGCGGCGGCATGGGCGTGGCGGTGTGCGTGGAGCGCGACTGAGCGGCTCTCCTTACCCGCCCCTCGCTCCACCCGTCCGTCGCCCTCGGGCTTGACCCGAGGGCCGGGCGCCGGTCGTGCGCGACGCCTCCCGTTGAGCCGCGTACCGCTCGGCCCTCGGGTCAAGCCCGAGGGCGACGGGAGGTGAGCGGAAGCGGGCGTGATGCGTTAATAGGCGGCAAGCTCGGCGCTAGCCCGGGCGCACAGGGAGAACGGCATGGGCAGGGTCGCACTCGTCACCGGGGGCACGCGCGGGATCGGCCGCGCCATCGTGGAGCGGCTGGTGGCCGACGGCTTCACCGTCGCCGCCGGCTACTCGGGCAACGAGGAGGCGGCGCAGGCCTGCGCCCGCGAGCTGGGCGTCACCCTGGTCAAGGGCAACGTGGGCGAGTTCGCCGACGCCACCCGCGCCGTGCAGGAGGTCGAGAGCAAGCTCGGCCCCATCGAGGTGCTGGTGAACAACGCCGGCATCACTCGCGACGCCATGCTGCACAAGATGACGCCCGAGCAGTGGAACGAGGTGATCTTCGTCAACCTCGCCTCGATCTTCAACATGAGCCGCAACGTGATCGAAGGCATGCGCGAGCGGGGCTACGGCCGGATCATCAACATCAGCTCCATCAACGGCCAGAAGGGGCAGATGGGGCAGACCAACTACTCCGCCGCAAAGGCCGGGGTGATCGGCTTCACCAAGGCGCTGGCGCAGGAGACGGCGGCCAAGGGCATCACCGTCAACGCCGTGGCCCCCGGCTACATCGACACGGACATGATGAGCGGTATCCCGGAGAAGGTGCTGGCCTCCATCGTCGGCCAGATCCCCGTGGGCCGGTTGGGCGCCGCCAGCGAGATCGCCGCCTGCGTCGCCTTCCTGGCGCGGGACGACAGCGCCTTCATCACGGGCGCGACCATCACGGCCAACGGCGGTCAGTTCTACGCCGGGTGACACCCGTGTGGCGCCGGAGCCGCACGCCGCGGCGAAGGCGCCGCATGACCCGCTAAGCGCCGCGCCCGCGCCTGAAAACCGCCCGACTTAACCCGTTCCTCCCCCTCATGTTGAACAGCGCCGCCGCGAGGTTGTGGGGAGGGCTTTGCGCGGCGCTGTGTCTGCCCGCGCTCGCACTGGCGCAGCCGCCGAGCTCGCTGCGCGAGGCCCTGTTCGGGCCGGACCGGCTGGCCGGCTCGCCCGTGCCCGCGCCGCCCGTCGCCCGCTACCGCCTGGATGTGGGGGGGAGCTTCGTGCTCGACCGCCAGGGCCGGGACGCGGCCCTGATCAAGTTCGACGGCGACGGAGAGATCTGGGCGCTGAAGGGCGTCTACGGCGCGCACGGCGACGTGATCTTCAAGAACGACGTGGGCGAGCCGATGATGCGCGCCACGCGCTTCGGCGGCGTGACGCTGTTCACCGCGTCCAATCCCCAGGGCGCGCCCGCCATGCTGGCCGGGGGCGCGATGGCGCTGCGGGCGGCCTCGCCCATCGGCCCGCAGGCGCTGTTCGCCGTGCTCGCGCAGTCCAGCGTGCGGGCGAGCCGGGCGGTGGGCCGCGCCGTGTCGTTCGACGCCGACCTGCCCGAGGCCGCCGCGCGGTTCGACTGGCTGTTCGCCGACGCCGCCCAGCTGGCGGCCGAGGCCTTCGCCCGCTCCGCCGCCACCGGCCGGCGCACGCTCGCGGCCCGCTTCTCCACCGTGCGCCTGCTGCCCGGCCGCGCGCCCGGGGTGGCGGCGGAGCGGGGCGTGGTGCGCATCGTGGTCGCCCCCGAGCAGGGCGTGGCCGGCCGGCCCAGCAGCCGCCGCATCCTGATGATGCTCACCCGCCGCTAGGCTTGTGATTCCGCTCATCCCCGCGGAAGCGGGGACCAGTTCTGGCTGCGCGCACATGGCTGGCCGGAGCGGAGCCGCTAACACTGGGTCCCCGCTTCCGCGGGGATGAGCGGAAAAGCGTCAGCCCTTGAACTCGTCCTTGCCCTTGCGCACGGCCGCGAAGGCCTGCGCGGGCGCGAGCTGCGGATGCAGGCGCGGCGCGCGCAGCATGGGGTTGGTGGCCTTCTCCAGGCCGATGGTGGAGGGCACGGTCGCCTCGCCCCGCTCCCGCCTGGCGAACTCGGCGCGGGCGCGCTCGGCCACGGCGGGGTCGTCGTCCACCGACAGGGCGAAGCGGGCGTTGGCGGCGGTGTACTCGTGCGCGGACCACACGACCGTCTCGTCCGGCAGGGCCGCGAGCCGCTCCAGCCCCGCCCACATCTGCTCGGGCGCGCCCTCGAACATGCGGCCGCAGCCCATGGAGAAGAGGGCGTCGCCGGTGAACACGGTCCGCGCGTCCGGCGCGTGCAGGCTGACGTGGCCGAGCGTGTGGCCGCCCGTCTCGATCACCTCGAACCGCGTCTCGCCGAGCTGGAAGCTGTCGCCCGGGGCCAGCACCCGGTCGAGCGGCGCGGCCCGGCGCACCTCCTCCGGCCCCAGGATCTCCGCGCCCGTGGCCGCCTTCACCGCCGCGTTGCCCTGCGTGTGGTCGGGGTGCCAGTGGGTGTTGAGCACGTAGGCGAGGGTCCAGCCCGCCTCGCGCGCGGCGGCCAGCACGGCCTCGGCGTCCGGCGTGTCGACCGCGGCGGCGACGCCGGTGACCGCGTCGCGCACCAGGAAGCCGTAGTTGTCCGACAGGGCCGGGAAGATCCGCACCTCGACCGCCATGATCCCGTCCTCCTCGCGCGCACGTCGCGCCCGGCTATAACGGCGCGGAGCGAGGAGGGTCCATGCGCCGCGACGTGGAGGAGCTGCGCGACTTCTACGCCTCCCCGCTCGGCCGGGCGGTGCGCGAGCCCGTGGTCCGCCGCCTTCAGCTGGCCTGGGGCGACGCGGCGGGGCAGGACGTGCTGCTGTGGGGCTACGCCACGCCCTTCGCCTCCGGCCTGACGGCCGCCCGGCGCGTGGTGGCCGCCATGCCCGCCCGGCAGGGGGTGGAGCCCTGGCCCGCCTTCGCCCGCAACCGCGCCTGCCTCGCGCCCGAGGACGGGCTGCCCCTGCCCAACGCCCTGTTCGACCGGGTGCTGGTGGCGCACCTGCTGGAGGAGAGCGATGATCCCCGGGCGGCCCTGGCCGAGGCCGCGCGCGTGATGAGCGCCACCGGGCGGATGGTGGTGGTGACCGCGGCCCGCTCGGGCATGTGGAGCCGCACCGAGTCCACGCCCTTCGGCCACGGCCGCCCCTACAGCCGCGGGCAGCTGGAGCGGGCGGTGCGCGAGGCGGGGCTGGAGCCCGCCGCCTGGAGCCGGGCGGTGTTCGTCCCGCCCTGGCCCGTCTTCGCCGGCGCGGCCGACCTGTGGGAGGCGGCGGGGGCGCGCCTGTGGCCCGCCCTCTCCGGCCTCGTGCTGCTGGAGGCGGTCAAGCAGACCTTCGCCGCCCGCGCCCGCCCCGCGCCGGCCCGCGCCCGCGTGCGCCTCGCCCCCGCGCTCCAGCCCCGGCCGGCCACACGCGGCTTGGCGGGCGAGGCCGCGTCCGCCATATCGCGCGGGCGTCCCGGGAGGCCCGCGCCATGAAGCTCGTCACCGCCGTCATCAAGCCGAGCCGCCTGGACGCGGTGCTGGACGCGGTCACGGAGGCGGGCGCCAGCGGCCTTACCGTCACCGAGGTGCGCGGCTACGGCCGGCAGCGCGGCAAGACCGAGGTCTACCGCGGCGCCGAGTACGAGGTGCGCCTCCTGCCCAAGGTGAAGCTGGAGGCGGCCGTGGCGGCCGACCTGGTGGAGCCGGTGTGCGAGGCCATCCGCAAGGCCGCGAACACGGGCAAGATCGGCGACGGCAAGATCTTCGTGCTCGATCTGGAGCAGGCCATCCGCATCCGCACCGGCGAGCGCGACGCCGCGGCGCTGGCGGGCTAGCCGAACAGGTCCCCCGCCCGCTCCGGCAGCACCGCCCCGCCGCTCCGCCCGGCGGCCGGCGCCTCGCCCCGGCGGAGCAGCAGCAGCGCATGCTCCGCGCGCAGGTTGGCGAGCGCCGAGCGGGCGTCGATCGGCTCGGCGGCCCGGTCCCGGTGCACGGCCGCCGCGGCCTCGATCTCCAGCCGCAGCTCCTCGGCCAGCGCGATGAAGTCCGACAGCGTGCAGAGGTGGATGTTGGCCGTGGACCACCAGGGATCGGGCAGCGCCCGCGTCTCCGGCATCCGCCCGCGCCAGGCCAGCGACACGCGCACGCGCCAGTGGCCGAAGTTGGGGAAGGAGACCACCGCCCGCTCCGCCAGGCGCGTCAGGTCGCCCAGCACCTTGCGGGGATTGCCCGTGGCCTGCAGCGTCTCGCTGAGCACCACATAGTCGAAGCTGTCGGCGGGGAACTCCAGCAGGTCGCGGTCGGCGTCGCCCTGCATCACCGCCAGGCCCTTGGCCAGGCAGGCGGCCACGCCCTCGGGCCGCAACTCCAGCCCGCGCCCGTCGACGCCCTTCTCGCGGCGCAAGAGGTCGAGGAGCTCGCCCTCGCCGCAGCCCACGTCCAGCACCCGCGAGCCCGGCCGCACCAGGCGCAGGATCTCGCGGAAGTCGTGGCGGATGGCGGGCGCGGAGGCGGTCACCGCGCTCCCGACAGGAAGCCGCGCACCGCCCCCTCCAGCACCGGCTCGTCGAGCAGGAAGGCGTCGTGCCCCTTGTCGCTGGCGATCTCCACGAAGCTGGCCCGGGCGCCCGCGGCGTTCAGCGCGCGCACCACGCGCCGGCTCTCGCCGGTGGGGTAGAGCCAGTCGCTGGTGAAGCTGGCCAACAGGAACTCCACCCCGCGGCTCTCCGCGAACGCCTGGGCCAGCACGCCCCCGTGCGGGGCGGCGAGGTCGAAGTAGTCCATGGCGCGGGTGATGTAGAGGTAGCTGTTGGCGTCGAACCGGTCGACGAAGCTGGCGCCCTGGTGGCGCAGGTAGCTCTCCACCTGGAAGTCGGCGTCGAAGCCGAAGGAGAGGGCGGCGCCCTCCTCCTGCAGCCCGCGCCCGAACTTGCGCCCCAGCGCCGCCTCGGAGAGGTAGGTGACGTGGGCGGCCATGCGGGCCACGGCCAGCCCCTTCTCCGGCCGCACGCCCAGCTGCAGGTAGTCCCCGCCGCGCCAGTCGGGGTCGGCCATCACCGCCTGGCGGCCCACCTCGTGGAAGGCGATGTTCTGCGCCGTGTGGCGGGCCGCGGCGGCGATGGCCAGGCACGCGCGTGTCCGCTCCGGGTGCAGGGCGGCCAGGGCCAGCGCCTGCATGCCGCCCATGGAGCCGCCGACGCAGGCGAACAGCCGCGCGATCCCGAGCTGGTCCAGAAGGCGCACCTGCGCGCGCACCATGTCGCCCACGGTGATGACCGGGAAGTGCAGCCCGTACGGCCGCCCGGTCGCCGGGTCGGTCGCGGCCGGGCCGGTGGAGCCCGCGCAGCCGCCCAGCACGTTGGCGCAGATCACGAACAGCCGGTCGGTGTCGATGGGTCTGCCCGGGCCGACCATGCGCGGCCACCAGCCCGGCCGCCCCGTCGCCGGGTGCGGCGAGGCCAGGTGCTGGTCACCCGTGAGCGCATGGTGGACCAGCACGGCGTTGGAGCGCTCGGCGTTCAGCCGGCCGTAGGTGCGGTAGGCCAGCTCCACCGCCGCCAGCGCCTGCCCCGAGTCGAGCGGCAGGGGCCCGAGCGCGGCCGCGCCGCCGCCCGTCTCCACGCCCCCTCTCAGCGCGCCCGGCCCGGCTGCCGCGTCGTCCATGCCGCCGCATCCATCGCGCGGCGCGGGGCGTGTCAATGCGGGCGGTGCGCCCGCCGGCGGGCAAAGGGGTGAGCAGGACGGCGAAACCCGCTATCTAGGGGCGATGCCCGACGGCGACCTTCCCGCTCGCGAGGCCCGGGCGGCGACCGTCGCCGGGGTGGGACGCGGCTTCCTGCACGACTGCTGGTACGTCGCCGCGCTCTCCGCGGAGGTGAAGCGCGGCGCCCTCGCCCGGCACGAGATCGTGGGCGAGCCCGTGCTCCTGGGCCGCGACCGCACGGGCGCCGTGTTCGCCCTGCGCGACATCTGCCCCCACCGCGCCGCGCCGCTCTCGGCCGGGCGGCTGGTGGACGGGCCGGACGGGGCGCCCGCGGTGGCCTGCCCCTACCACGGCTGGACCTTCCGCACCGGCGACGGCGCCTGCTCGGCCATCCCCTCGCTCGCCAGCGGGCAGGAGATGGACGTGGAGCGCATCCGCGTGCGCCGCTACCCGGTCCGCGAGAGCCAGGGGCTGGTCTGGGTGTGGACGGCGGCCGACGCCCGCGCGCCCTCCGAGCCGGACCACGAGCCGCCCCTGTTCGAGGGCGTGGTCGGCGGCGCGCCCAAGCTGGTCGAGCGGATGGATTTCGAGAGCCACATCGACCACGCCGTGGTGGGGCTGATGGACCCCGCGCACGGACCCTATGTGCACCAGCAGTGGTGGTGGCGCTCGCAGAAGAGCCAGCACGAGAAGGCCAAGGCCTTTGAGCCGCGCCCCTACGGCTTCGCCATGGCCGCCCACGCGCCCAGCAGGAACAGCCGCGCCTACAAGGTGCTGGGCGGGGCGCCGGTGACCGAGATCACCTTCCGCCTGCCGGGCCTGCGCTGGGAGCACGTGCGCGTGGGCGCCCGGCAGGTGCTGGCGCTCACCTGCCTGACGCCGGTGACGGAGACGCGCACGCGCATCACCCAGATCATCTGGAGCGACCACCCGGCCTTCGTGCTGCTGAAGCCCTTCGTGCGCGCGGCGGCCCGCACCTTCCTGAAGCAGGACGGCGACATGGTGGAGCTGCAGAACGAGGGCCTGCGCTACGACCCGCCGCTGCTGTGGATCGACGACGCCGACCGGCAGGCCAAGTGGTACCAGGCGCTAAAGCGCGAGTGGACGCGCAGCCGCGCCGAGGGCCGGCCGTTCGCCAACCCGGTGAAGCCCGTCACCCTGCGCTGGCGGAGCTGAGGCCGATGTCCGCGCACGCTCACGGCCACGCGCACCACGGGCATGGCCATGGCCACGGCCACGGCCGCCACCTGCACCACCACGAGCACGGCCACGCGCACGACCGCGGCCCGGCGCGCGACCTCGGCCCGCTGTTCGCCGTCGCGGCGGGGCTGAACCTCGTCTTCGTGCTGGGCGAGGCGGCGGCCGGTTGGCTGGCCCACTCGGTGGCGCTGATGGCGGACGCCGGCCACAACCTGTCGGACGTGGCGGGCCTGTTGATCGCCTGGGGCGCGTCGGCGCTGAGCAAGCGGCCGCCGGCGGGGCGCTTCACCTACGGGCTGCGCTCCTCCTCCATCCTGGCGGCGCTGGCCAACGCGGTGCTGCTGCTGGTGGCCGTGGGCGCGATCACGGTGGAGGCGGTCGACCGGCTGATGCGGCCGGCGCCCGTAGCCGGCGTGCTGGTGATCGCGGTGGCGCTGGCCGGCGTGGTCGTGAACGGCGCCACCGCCCTGCTGCTGGCCCGCGGCGGCAAGGACGACATCAACGTCCGCGGCGCCTTCCTGCACATGGCGGCGGACGCGCTGGTGTCGCTGGGCGTGGCCGCCTCCGGCGCGGTGATCCTGTTCACGGGCGCGACCTGGCTCGACCCTGCCGCGAGCCTGGTGGTGGTGGCGGTGATCACCTGGGGCACCTGGGGCCTGCTCACCGAAGCGGTGCGCATGAGCCTGCACGGCGCGCCCGCGGGGCTGGACCTCGTGGCCGTGCGCGGCTTCCTGGGCGCCCTGCCCGGGGTGGCGGCGGTGCACGACCTGCACGTCTGGGCCATGTCCACCACCGAGACCGCACTGACCGCGCACCTGATCACGCCGGCCGGCCATCCGGGCGACGCCTTCCTGGCGGAGGCGGCCGACGCGCTGCACCACCGCTTCGGCATCGACCACGCCACCATCCAGATCGAGCTCGACCCCCACGCCCCCTGCCCGCTGGAGCCCCGCGCCGCCCCATGACCGCCGCCCTGGGCGTGACCGCCCTCGTGATCATCGTGCTGCTCGCCCTGTCCGGCCTGTTCTCCGCCGCCGAGACGGCCATGACGGGCGCCAGCCGCGCGCGCATGCACCAGCTGGAGAAGGACGGCGACAAGGCCGCCCACCGCGTCAACCGCCTGCTGGAGCGGCAGGGCCTGATGATCGGCGCGGTGCTGCTGGGCAATAATCTGATCAACATCCTGTCGTCGGCGCTGATCACGGACGCGACGGCCAAGTCCTTCCCGGGCGGCCTGGGCATCGTCATCGCCACGGTGATCACCACCGTGCTGGTCCTGATCTTCGCCGAGGTGCTGCCCAAGACGCTGGCCATCAGCCGGCCGGACACGGTGGCGCGCGTGCTGGCCTATCCCACCTGGGTGACGATGACGCTGTTCGGGCCGGTGATCATCGTGGTGCAGTGGATCGTGCGCGCCACCCTGCGCCTGTTCGGCGTCAAGCCCGTCGAGGATCCCGACGCCGCGGTGGCGCAGGAGGAGATCCGCGGCGCCGTCGACTACCACGCCAGCGAGGGCCTGGTGGAGGCCCGCGCGCACCGCATGCTGGGCGGGGTGCTCGACCTGGAGGACCTGAACGTCACCGAGGTCATGGTCCACCGCCGCTCCATCAACGTGCTGGACGCCGACCTGCCGCCCCGCGAGCTGGTGGCCCAGGCGCTGGCCTCGCCGCACACGCGCGTGCCGCTCTACCGCGGCGAGACGGAGAACATCGTCGGCGTGCTCCACGGCAAGGACCTGGCCCGCGCCCTCGTGGCGCTGGAAGGCGACATCGACGCCCTCCAGATCGACGGGGTGATGCGCGAGTCCTGGTTCATCCCGGACACCACCAACCTGAAGGACCAGCTCGAGGCCTTCCTGCGCACACGCATCCACTTCGCCCTGATCGTGGACGAGTACGGCGCGCTGCAGGGCCTGGTGACGCTGGAGGACATCCTCGAGGAGATCGTCGGCGAGATCGAGGACGAGCACGACGTGGCCATCGAGGGCCTGCGCACGGAGCCGGACGGCGGCGTCTCGGTCGATGGCGCCGTCTCCATCCGCGACCTCAACCGCGCCATGGGCTGGAGCCTGCCGGACGACGAGTGGGTGACCGTGGCGGGCCTCGTGATCCACGAGGCGCAGACGATCCCCGACGTGGGCCAGACCTTCATCTTCCACGGCCACCGCTTCCAGGTGCAGGGCCGCAGCCGCAACCAGATCACCGCCGTGCGCGTCTCCGCGCCGCTGGAGGCCGTGGCCGCCTAGGGCGTGGACTCAACGGCGCGCAACCAGATGCGTGTTGAGGCGAGGGCG
>CAXTHH010000028.1:0-13472 GCA_964244065.1 uncultured Caulobacteraceae bacterium
GCTGCTGCTGCGGCCGGAGGGCAACGTCGCCTTCGAGGCGGCCCCCTACTACACCCCGCCCATGCTGGACGAGATCCGGCGGCTGGGCGGGATCGGCGTGATCTCCGCCAGCCACTGCCACGGCTACGGCGCCCTGTGGCAGCTGCAGGAGGTGTTCGGCGCGCCTCTCGCCATCCAGCGCGACGACCTGCGCATGACCAAGGCCATGCGGGTGACCCACCCCTACGACGACACGCTGGAGATCGGCGCCGGCCTGACGCTGCACCACGTGGGCGGCCACTACGAGGGCCAGGCCTGCCTGCACGACGCCCGGGCCCGCCGCCTCTACTGCGGCGACATGTTCAAGGTGGACCAGGACGGCGACGGCCGCTCCACCGCCGTCAGCAGCCACAAGGCCTTCCACAAGGACATCCCGCTGACCCACGCCGAGCTGCGCCGCTACCGCGAGGTGATCGCGCCCCTGGACTTCACCGCCGTGCTCACCCCCTTCGAGTACGCGCCGGAGGTGGGCCGCGACCTGGCCGTGGCGCTGCTGGACGAGGGCCTGGCCCGCCCGCCCGGCGTGAAGCGGGTCCCGCTCTGATGGCCCGCCGCCTGACCGGCCTGCCCGCCGACCTGCCCGAGGCCGCCCGCGCCTACCTGGACGGCTTCCCGCCCGGCGAGGTGGTCGCCTTCCCGCTCACCCCGCTCGATCGGGTCGGCCTGCCCGTCTGGGTGGTGGCCCTGTTCACGGACGACCCGCGGCTGGACGGCGTCATGCCCTACGGCGTCGGCTACGGGGCGACCGACGCGCAGGCGGTGCTGGGCTCGCTCGGCGAGATCGCCGAGATGGTCGGCCCGACGCTCACCCTGCTCGCCGCCGAGCGCCACCGGGGCGCCTGGACCGACCTCGTGCGCGCCCTGGGCGAGGACGCCGTGGCCGACCCGCTCACCCTCGGCCTGCCCGCCGGCTCGCCCGTGGGCCGGGACACGCCGCTGGACTGGGTGGAGGCGCGGCGGGCGCGGGACGGGGCCGCCGTGCTCGTGCCCGTCGACCTCGCCGCCTACAGCCGCAGGGACCTGGGGCCGGGCTACCAGCCCTTCACCACGGTGATCAGCAACGGCATGGGCGCCGGGCCCGACCGCGACTGGGCCGCCGGCCACGGGCTGCTGGAGCTGCTGCAGCGCGACGGCAACGGCCTGCTGTTCCGCGCGCTGGACCAGGGCGTCGCCCTCGACCTGCCGGACGACCTGCCGCCCGCGGTCGCCGCGGTGCTCGACGCCTACGCCGCCGCGGGCGTGCGCGTGCTGCCCAAGTTCGCCACCGACCAGTTCGGCCTCGCCAACGTCTACTGCGTCGGCTGGGATGAGGCCGGCCGCGAGCCCGCCGCCCCCGTCATGCTCACCGCCTGCGGCGAGGCCTGCCACCCCGACCGCGAGCAGGCGCTCCTCAAGGCGCTGGCCGAGTTCGCCGCCAGCCGGGCGCGCAAGGCCTACGCCCACGGCCCGGGCGCGCTCGCCGCCTCCGTCGCCCCGCCGGGGTACATCGACCGCTTCCTCCGCCGCTCGGGCGGCAACGCCAAGGCGGGGGAGGGCCGCGCCTTCGAGGCGATGCGCGACTGGGCGGCGCGCTCGCCCGCCGAGCTGCGCGCCTGGCTCGCGCCGAACATGCACTTGGTGCGCACGCACAAGGCCTACGCCGACCTGCCCACGGCCCCGGCGCCGGACGGCCACGCCCGCGCCACCGTCGCCCTGGATCGCGTGCACGCGGCGGGGATCGAGGTGCTGTACTGCGACTACGCCCCGCCCGGCGGCGGCTACGCCTGCGGCAAGGTGATCGCGCCCGGGCTGGAGGTGGAGACCATGAGCTACCACCGCATCGGCGCCCGCAACGCGGAGAAGCTGATCGCCCGCGACCACCCGTTGATCCGCTTCGGCGAGCCCACGGACACGCTGAAGCCAGTGCGCCTGACGCCCGAGGACGAGGCACGCCTCGGACGCCCGCTGTTCGACACGGCGCTGGCGGACGCCATCGTCGGCCCGCTCTATCCCCTCTACCGCGAGCCGGAGGCGCACCACGTGGCCGCGGCGCTGGAGGCGTCAGCCGCGTGACGGACACACCCCTCCGCTCATCCCGGCGAAGGCCGGGACCTAGTTCCACCCGTAGTCCCGAGATAGCGGCTGAGATGGCGAGTTCGGGCCAGCGCTCCCGGACCTGGGTCCCGGCCTTCGCCGGGATGAGCGGGAGGCGCGCGACGTGACCCTCCGCTTCGCCTACAACACCAACGGCTGCGCCAACCACCGGCTCTCAGACGCCCTCGAGCTCATGGCCCGCGCCGGCTACGACGGCGTGGCGCTGACGCTGGACTTCCAGCACCTCGACCCCTTCGCCGAGGACTGGGAGGCGCAGACGCGCGCCCTCAAGCGCCGGCTGGACGACCTCGGCTTCGCCTCGGTGATCGAGACCGGCGCGCGCTACCTGCTCGACCCCGCGCAGAAGCACGAGCCCACCCTGGTGACCGCCTCGCTCGAGGGCCGCGCCCGCCGTGTCGCCTTCCTCAAGCGCGCCCTCGCCATCGCCGCCATGCTGGGGTCGGAGGCCGTGTCCTTCTGGGCGGGCGTGCCGAAGCCGGGCGTGGACCGCGACGAGGCCCGGCGCTGGCTGGTGGACGGTCTGCACGAGGTCGTCGCCCACGCCCGCGACCTGGGCGTGGTCGCCGCCTTCGAGCCCGAGCCCGGCATGCTGATCGAGACCGCCGCCGAGTGGGAGGCGCTGGGCGTGGACGGCCTGACCCTGGCGCTGGACACCGGCCACTGCCTGGTGACGGAGGACATCGACCCCGCCGACGCCGTGCGCCGCTACGCCGCCCGCCTCGGCACGGTGGCGGTGGAGGACATGCGCCGCGGCGTGCACGTGCACCTGCCGTTCGGCGAGGGCGACATGGACGTGCCGTCCGTGCTGCGGGCGCTGGCGGACATCCGCTTCGACAGGCTGGTGTGCGTGGAGCTGTCCCGGGAAAGCCCGCAGGCGCATGCGGCGATCCCGCAGAGCATCGCCTGGCTGCGCGGGCGGCTGCCCGCGTGAGCTCCACCTTATCCGATCATCCCCGCGCATGCGGGGACCCAGACTTGTTGTCCTCAGGCGGAGCTTGGCTCGCCGTCTGGATCCCCGCATCCGCGGGGAAGAGCGGGGTGGGAGGGGCGGGGCTATGAGGGTCTGCTTCATCAGCCGCCGCTACTTCCCGGCGATCAGCGGCATGAGCATCTACGCGCAGAACCTGCTGCGCGAGCTGGTCCGCGCCGGGCACGACGTGACGATGGTCAGCCAGTTCTACGGCGGCGGCCACGCCACCGTGTACGGCGGCGGTCCGCCCCCTCCGGTCGAGGGCGTGCACGTGATCGGGCTGGAGGCGCTGGGCGAGCAGGCCGGCGGCGACTTCGAGCGCGACGTCGGCGCCATGGTGGACACCGTCGTCGCCGAGCACGCCCGGGCGCCGTTCGACGTGATCCACGCCCAGTACGGCTATCCCAACGGCTGGGCGGCGCTGCTGGCCAGCCGCGAGACGGGCGCGCCCAACGTGGTCAGCATCCAGGGCGGCGACGGCCACTGGGTCGGCTCCTGCTGCGCGACGCACCTCGCGGCGATGCGCCGCGTGTGCCTGCACGCGGGCGCGCTCCTGATCGGCGGCGTCAGCTTCGTCGACGAGGTGGCCGGCCGGCTGGACGTGCCGCGCAACCGCTTCACCCTGATCCCGGGGGCGGTGGACACGGCCCGCTTCGCCCCCGGCCACCCCCCGGGAGAGGTCGCCGCCCCGCCGCGCATCCTCTACCACGGCCGGGTGGACCGCCGGAAAGGCGTGCTCGACCTCCTGGACGCGCTCGCCCTGCTGCGCGCCGAGGGCGTGCCGTTCGCGGCCACGATCAGCGGCATCGGGCCGGACGTGGCGCCGGCCCAGGCGCGCGCCGCCGGGCGCGGGTTCGACGAGGCGCAGGTGCGCTTCACCGGCTACGCCGACTACGCCGACGCCCCCCGGCTCTACGCGGACGCCGACATCTTCTCCTCCCCCACTTACGCCGAGGGCTTCTCCAACACGATCCTGGAGGCCATGGCCGCGGGGCTGCCCGTCGCAAGCTGCGACAGCGTGGGCGTCACCGACTGCCTGCGCGACGGCGACAACGGGCTGCTCACCCCCGCCGGCGACGTACCCGCCCACGCCGCCGCGCTCCGCCGCCTGATCGAGGACGCCGCCCTGCGCCGCGGGATCGCCGAGCGCGCCCTGGCGGAGTGCCGCCGCACCTACAGCTGGACGGCGGTCGGCGCGCGGATCCAGGCGGTGTACGCGAGCCTGGCCGGCGCGGCGCCCGATCTCGCGTGGAGCCCGGACCTGCCGCCCGAGGCGCCCGGCGCGCCCTGCCGCTTCCGCGCGACCCCGCACCTCCTGTGACCCGCGTCCTCGCCTTCTCGCCCCACCTCGACGATGCGGTGTTCTCGGCGGGCGGCACGCTCGCGCGCCTGGCGGCCGTGGGGGCGGAGGTGACCGTCGCCACCGTGTTCACCGCCAGCGTGCCCGACCCGCAGGGCTTCGCCCTCGCCTGCCAGCTCGACAAGGGGCTCGGGCCGGAGGTGGACTACATGGCCCTGCGCCGGGCGGAGGACGCGGCCGCCTGCCGCGCGGTGGGCGCCGCGCCGCGGCATTTGCCGTTCCGCGAGGCCCCGCACCGCGGCTACGGCTCCGCCCCCGAGCTCTTCGCCGGCGTGCGGGCCGACGACGACGCGGCCGAGGCGGTTGCGCCCGCGCTCGCCGCCCTGGTGGACGCGCTCCGCCCCGACCTCGTGTTCGCGCCTCAGGCGGTCGGCGCCCATGTCGACCACGTGCAGGTGGTCCGCGCGCTGGACGCGCTCCGCCTCGACCGGCCGATCCTGTGGTGGCGCGACCACCCCTACGTGGTCCGGCCGGGGACGCCGCGGGAGCCGTTCGGGGCCCGCTTCGCCGAGCAGGCGCTGGCGGAGGCGCCGCTCGACCCCGCCGCCCGCGCCGCCAGGACGGCGGGGGCGCTGGCCTATGCGAGCCAGCTCGGCTTCCAGTTCGGCGGGCCGGAGGCGGCGCGCGCCGTGTTCGCGGCGGCCGATCCCGTCGAGCGCTTCCGCACCGACGCCCACGGCCGCACGGCGCTCGCGCAGGCGCTGGGCCAGGTCGAGGCCTAGGCGATCTATCGGCTCCGGTGGGCGGTGATGACCGTGGCCAGCTCGTCGGGCCGGCCGTTGGTGAAGTCCAGGCGGACGCGGCCGTCCGGCTCCGCGCGGACCGTGGCGGGCATGGAGCTGGCGCTCAGCGCCCAGCCGCGGGGCAGGACGACCGTGTTGTGGGCGCGGCCGAGGCTCCGGCGCCAGACCAGCTCCCCGCCCTCCACGCCGTAGCGGGAGGGGTCGACGTAGGTCTCCGCCATGCGCAGCCGGCGCGAGCCGCCGGGCGGGACGGGGGCGTGGCGGAACAGCACCACGCGCGTCTGCGGCGTGACGGTCAGGCCGGGCTCGCGCACGCCGGCGCGGGTGATGGCCTCACCCTCCAGCACCTCGGTCCGCAGCGCCTCGCCGGTGTCGAGGTCGAGGCCCGAGGGGTCCTGCACGGTCGAGCCCTCGCGCACCACGTTGACATAGCGGTCGGTCCCGGCGCGCGTCTCCGTGTAGTCGTGGTGCAGGTGGAAGGCGTGCGTCTCGGGCGGGTCCAGCTCGTAGACGATGTCCCGCGTCTCGTGCGCCCGGTCACGCACGGCGGCGGTCGCGGGGCCCGGCGGGGCGAGCGGCCCGGGCGCGGGGCGGGCGCGCAGCTCCAGGGCGGCGGGGGCGGCGGCGTCGTTCCAGAAGCTGATCCGCAGCCGGCCGTCCGCCTCCTGCAGCACCTGGCTGGGCGTGTTGCAGGCCACGAGCTCGTAGCCGGGCGGCAGGACCACGCTGTTGCGGCGGATGCCCAGCGAGCGGGCGAACACCAGCGTGCCGTCGGGCTCCACGCGGTAGCTCTTCGGGTCCTCGTAGGTCTTGTCGATCAGCACGCGCCCGCCGCCCCCCGGCGGCACGGGGCGGGCGAGCTTCACGCGGAGGTACGCGTCGGCGCTGTCGCCCGTGACGCCGTCGGCCCGCGCCGCGGCGGCCGGGACCGTGCCGTGCTCCAGCGACCTGCCCGTGACCGGGTCGCTGACGCGCTCGTCGGTGGCGACCGAGCCGCGGCGGATCGGGTTGAGGTAGGCGCGGGCGCCCGGCGTGGTGGCCGTCACCTCGTAGAGGATGCGGAAGCGCCCGGAGCCGGGGGCCAGCAGCTCGTAGCGCGTGTAGGCGTCCGCCTCCGTCTGCCGCGGCGGTGCGGACGTCGGGGGAGCCGCAGCGGGCTGAACGGCCGCGAGCGCCGCGGCGAGCAGCAGGGCGGGGCTCATGCCGACCGCCGCATCTGCAGGATGGTCACGGGCGGGTTCAGCCACTCGCCCTTCTGGTCGGGGTACGGCGACTGGCCGTCGGCGCGCACGGCATGGATCCGGCGCAGCACCGGCAGCCCCGACACCACCTGGCCGAAGGCGGCGTAGCCCTCCGTGTCTCCCTTGCCTGGGTGCGCGTCGTAGGCCGGGGTGTCGGCGGTGCAGATGAAGAAGTCGCCGGTTGCGGTGCCGGGGGCGAAGCGGCCCAGCGAGATCGTGCCCAGCCGGTGGCGCAGCCCGGTCTGGCTCGTGCTCTCGTGCGCGATGGGCGGGAAGGGGTGAGAGCGCGGGTTCGGCTTGGCCACCACCGTGCCCTCGCCGGGCGCGCCGCCCCGGGCCCGGGTGCGGCGGTAGAAGAGGCCGCCGTCGTATTTCCCCGTCTCCACATAGCGCAGGAAGTTGGCCGTGGTGATGGGCGCCCTGGCCGCCTCCAGCTCGATCACCATCGCGCCGAGGTCGGTGCGGAGGGTCACCCGGGGCCTGGCGGACGGGGCGGCGAGCGCCGGCGAGGCCGCCAGCAGGGGCAGGCCGACGAGCACGCGGCGGCGGGGGTGGCTGGGCGTCATACGGTCTCCGCTACCAGAAGCTCAGGTGAAGAACTCCGTCGCCCTCGGGCTTGACCCTAGGGCCGGGCGCCGGTGTGCGCGACATCTCCGGCGCCAGCCCGCACCACGCTCGGCCCTCCGGTCAAGCCCGGAGGCGACGAGAAAGCCCTCGGGTCAAGCCCGAGGGTGAGGGTGGATGGGGCGGGGCGGGCGGAGACTCAGTACCAGGCGCGCACGCCCACCACGAACCGCACCTGGTCGGGGGAGGCGCCCTCCGCCCGGTCGTCGCGGGCGGCGTCGCCGAAGCGGCGCTCCCACGAGAGGCCGACGTAGGGGGCGAACTCGCGGCGCCACTCGTAGCGGAGGCGCAGGCCCAGCTCCGCGTCCACGAGGCCGGCGTCGAACCGGTCGGCGCGGGAGTCGCTGGCGGCGGCGTTCAGCTCGACGCGGGGCTGCAGGATCAGGCGCTGGGTGAGGCGCAGGTCTGTCCAGCCCTCCACCCGGCCCAGCACGTCGCCGTGCTCGGTCAGGAACAGGGTGGCCTCCAGGTCGAAGAAGCCCGGCGCGAGGCCTTCGACCCCGAGGCTGAGGTCGGTGCGCCCCCGGGGGGCGAAGGTGCGCCGGGCGCCCGCCTGCAGGTTCAGGTAGGGGCCGACCGCGCGCGAGTAGACGGCCTGCAGCTCGGCCTCCTCCGCGCCCCGGCGGTCGTCCGCGCGGCCTTCCGTGCGGAGCACCAGCCGGTGGATGTCTCCGCCGTACCAGGCCTCGCCGTCCCAGCGCACGCCGTCGCGGCCCTCGCCGACCTGGCGCTCCAGGAGGTTGAACAGGGCCATGAAATAGCGCCCGCCGCCGTGCTCCGTCGTCAGGGCCTGGCGCGAGGCGCGCATGGCGTCCGCGCCCCAGACCGCGTCGGCGGCATGGTCCGTCGGCGGGACCGGGGCGGCGGTGGGCGCGACCGGAGCGACGGGGGCCGGAGCCGCCACCCCCGGCGGCGCCTGGGCCGGCATGGCGTGGCCGGCGTGCGGGTCGGGGGAGGCCGGCGGCGTCGCGGGCGCGGCCTCGTGGCCCTGGTGACCGGCGTGCGGGTCGGCCGCGACCGGCGGCGGCGGCGCGTGTCCGTGCCCGGCGTGCTGCGCGTGCGCCGGAGCGCCCAGCGCGGCGGCGGCGAGGAGGGCGAGCGCGCCCGTCCTCACGCGCGCGGGGCGGGCGGCGGCGCGCCCTCTGGGCCGGGACGGGGGCCGGGGCGGACGGAGACCACCTGCATCATGCCGGCGTGCATGTGGTACAGCAGGTGGCAGTGGAAGGCCCAGTCGCCGGGGGCGTCGGCGGTCAGGTCGAACACCGCGATCCCGCCGGGCTGCACCATCACCGTGTGCTTGCGCGGCGCGTGGTCGCCCTGGCCGGTGACCAGCTCGAAGAAGTGGCCGTGCAGGTGGATCGGGTGCGACATCATCGTGTCGTTCACCAGCTTCACGCGCACCCGCTCGCCCTGGGTGAAGGCGATGGGGTGCTTCACCTCAGACAGCGTCTCGCCGTCGAAGGCCCACATGTAGCGCTCCATGTTGCCCGTCAGGTGGACCTCCATCTCGCGCGCGGGTGGGCGCGGGTCCGGGTTGCGGTCGAGCGCCACGAGGTCGGTGTAGACCAGCACCTTGTGCCCGGCCTGCTCCAGCCCCTGCCCGGGCTCGTCCATGCGCAGGGCCGGCATGGGCGAGATGGTCTGCACGCCGGGCCCGTCCTTCACGCCCGGCGCCTTGGCCAGGTCGCGCATGTCGTGCGCCGCGCCGCCCTGGCCCATGCCGGACATGGCGGCGTGATCCATCCCCGGCATGGCCGCGTGATCCATACCGGCCATGTCGTGGCCGGCGGGCCTGGCGCCGGTGCGGTCCGCCATGCCGCCCATGCCCATGTCGCGCATCGTCGCCAGCGGGCGGCGGCGGAGCGGCGGCACGGGCGCGGTCATCCCCGCCCGCGGAGCGAGCGTGGCGCGGGCCATGCCGGAGCGGTCCATGGACTCGGCCACCAGGGTGTAGGCGCGGTCGGCGGGCTCCACGACCACGTCGTAGGTCTCGGCCACGCCGATCTGCAGCTCGTCGACCGTCACCGGGCGGACGTTCTGTCCGTCGGCGGCCACGACGGTGAGGCGCAGGCCGGGGATGCGCACGTCGAAGTGCGTCATGGAGGCGGCGTTGATCAGGCGCAGGCGCACGCGCTCGCCGGGGGCGAACAGCGCCGTCCAGTTGTCGCGCGGGCCGTGGCCGTTGACCACGTAGGTGTAGGCGGCGGCCGTCACGTCCGACATGTCGGACGGGTCCATGCGCATGGACCCCCACTGCAGGCGCTCGCGCAGGGGCTGGTCGCGCCCGGCGAGCAGGCCGGCCACCGTCTGCTTCTGGTAGTTGAAGTACCCCGGCTGCTGCTTGAGCCGGCGCATGATCAGGTGGGGGTGCAGCGGGCTCTTGTCGGAGAGCACCACCAGGTGCTCGCGGTCGGAGGCGACGGGGTCCGGCCCCTCCGGGTCGACGACGAGCGGGCCGTAGCAGCCCATCTGCTCCTGCAGGCCGGAATGGCTGTGGTACCAGTAGGCGCCCGCCTGCCTCACGGGGAAGTCGTAGGTGAAGCTCGCGCCGGGGCGGACGCCGGGGAAGCTGATCCCTGGCACGCCGTCCATGTGGAACGGCAGCAGCAGGCCGTGCCAGTGCAAGGAGGTGTCCTCGTCGGGCAGGCCGTTGACCACGGTCAGGCGCGCGGCCTGACCTTCGCGCAGGCGCACGAGCGGGCCGGGAACCGTGCCGTTCAGGCCCACGGCGTGCAGCTCGCGCCCGTCCACCCGCAGCCTCTGGTGGGCCACGGTCAGGCGCACCTCGCCCGGGTGCGCGTCCGGCCTGCGCAGGCCGGGCGAGATCGGCTGCGCCCACGCCGGGAACCAGGGCGCGAGCGAAAGGCCGACCGCGCCGCCCAGCAGGGCGCGCCGATGCAGGGCGGAGGGCGAGGAGGTCACACGCCCCATATGGCCCGCCCGCGCGGCGCGTCCACCTCAGCCGAGCTCGGACGCGGGGGGCGCGAGCACGCCCATGACGGCCACCGCCGCCAACACGCCGACGCCGAGCGCCGTCTCGGCCCACAGGCTGGCGCGCAGCCGGGGCAGGGCGTGGCCGCCGCGGCGCAGGGCGGGGGCGAGCCGCCAGCGGTTCAGCGCCGCCAGCGCCAGCATCCCGGCGAACAGGGCGAGCTTCAGCAGCAGCCATCGCCCGTAGGCCGACTGCGGCAGGCGCGGCGCGCCGGCCGGGCCGACCAGCACCGCCGCGTTGACCAGCCCGCTCGCCACCAGGGCGGCCACCAGCATCGTCCCCAGGCCGGAGAAGCGGTGCAGCGCCTCGGCCAGCGCCGCGCTCGACGCGCCGGGTCGGGCGAGGAGGCTCCAGGCCAGGAGCGGGGCGAGCGCGCCCAGCCACAGCGCCGCGGCCAAGAGGTGCGTCACGTCGACCGCCAGGTGCGCCGCGCCCAGGGCGCCGGGGGTCGCGCCGGCGTGCCCGCTCCAGGCCAGGGTGGCGGCCGCGGCCAGGCCCAACGCCGCGGCGACGCTCCAGGTGCGGGCGCCAGGCGGCCGCGCGGCGAGCCAGGCCGCCGCCGCGCCCGCCAGGCCCGCGCGGACCAGGGCGGAGAGGCCGAGGCCGGTCTCCAGGGCCACATAGCGCAGGTCGTCGGCCCCGAGCCCGCCCGACATGCCGATCGTCTGCACCGGCACGACCGCCAGGGCGGCGACGGCCAGGACTCCGCCGGCGGCGACCAGCGCCGGCCGGGCGCCGGGCAGCCCGCCGCCCGTCAGGCGCAGCAGCGCCGGTCCGCCGCCGAGCGCGGCGGCCGAGCCGAACTGCACGAGGCGCAGGGCCGCCAGCGCCGCGTCGGCCAAGGCCTCAGCCGACCGTCAGGCTGTAGCTGCCGCCGACCTTGTGGCCGTCGGCCGAGACCACGCGCCACTGCACCCTGTAGGCGCCGGGGGCGAGCGGCGCCTTCGGCCGGGCGATCAGCGTCGCGCGGTCGGGGGAGGCGGTCACGGCCACGGCCGGCCTCGCGCCCGCCGCCGACACCAGCGTCACGGTGGAGAAGCGCGGGACCAGGGGCTCGCTGAAGGTCAGCCGCAGCGTGTCGCCGGGGCGGGCGGCGGCGCCCGACGCGGGGGCCGAGCGCAGCAGATGCGCGTGCGCCTGCGCCGCGCCGGCGGCTCCGAGCAGAAGGGCGGCGGCGAGGGCGGGGGCGGCCCGGCGGGCAGGGGAGGCGGCGGAGGTCATGGTCATCCTCGTGGGGCGGGCGCCGGTTGCGCGCCGCCGTCTTCGCCATCGCATCCCGCTGGCGCGCGACGTCAAGCGGCGGGCGGGCGACAGGCTTAAATCGACGTTCACCCTTGCCCCGGCAATCTCTGCCTAGCCCGGCCCACGTCACGTCGGCTTCGGGCGGAGGGGCGCGTGCAGGGCTTTCTAAACACTCTGAGGGGCTTCGGCGTCGGCCGGCTCGCGGCGCTCGGCGGCGTGGCCGCGGGCGTGGCCGCCGTACTGGTGGCGCTGATGATGCGCGTGGGGGGCGAGCCGCAGTCGCTGCTCTACGCCAACCTCGACCCCAAGGAGGCCTCGGCCGTCACCGCCGCCCTCGACGGCGCAGGGGTCAAGTACGAGCTGAAGGGCGACGGGGCGACGATCACCGTGCCCCGCGACAAGGTCGCCTCCTCGCGCCTGCTGGTCGCCGGCAAGGGCCTCGTGACCTCGGGCTCGGTGGGCTACGAGATCTTCGACGGAGCCCCCGCGCTCGGCCAGACCGACTTCGTGCAGCAGCTGAACCGCCAGCGCGCGCTGGAGGGCGAGCTCTCCCGCACCATCGGCGCGATCCGCGGCGTGAGCCAGGCGCGCGTGCTCCTCAACATGCCCAAGCGGCAGCTGTTCGAGCAGGACACCGACGCCCAGGCCAGCGCCTCGATCATGATCAGCTCGGCCCGTCGCATCGGCCCCGAACAGGTGCGCGCGATCCGCAACCTGGTGGCGGGGGCCGTGCCCGACCTGAAGCCCGAGCGCGTCACGGTGGCCGACCAGTCCGGCGACCTGTTGGCCGGCGCGGGCGAGGCGGGCGCCTCCGCCTCCACCGGCGAGCGGTTCGAGACCGAGGAGCGCATCCGCAAGACGGTGCTGAACCTGGTGGAGGGCGTCGTCGGCCCCGGCCACGCCCGCGTGCAGGTCACCGCCGACCTGGACATGAGCCGCGTGACCACCAGCGAGGAGAAGTTCGACCCCGACGGCCAGGTCGTCCGCTCCACCCAGACCAGCGAGGACAAGACCGAGGAGTCCAAGGCCGCCCTGAACGGGACCGTCTCCGCCAGCCAGAACGTGCCGGGCGCGGCCGCCAACCCGCCGGGCGGGAACGACAGCAGCAAGGCCGGCAAGACCGACGAGACCACCAACTATGAGATCAGCAAGACCACCACGACCAAGATCGAGGAGCCCGGCAAGATTGAGAAGCTCTCGGTGGCCGTGGCCGTGGACGGCGTCACCGCGCCCGCGGTGAAGGGCAAGCCCGGCCCCTACACGCCCCGGGCCGCGGAGGAGATGCAGCGCATCGAGCAGCTGGTGCGCTCGGCGGTGGGCTTCGACGGCAAGCGCGGCGACCAGGTGAGCGTGATCAACGTGCGCTTCGACCAGCCGGCGGCGGAGGCGGGCGTCTCCTCCGGCCCCCTGGCCTTCGACAAGAACGACCTGCTGCGCGGGGCGGAGCTGCTGGTCATGCTCGCCGTGGCCGCCCTGCTGGTGCTGTTCGTGCTGCGGCCGATGTTCAAGGGCGGCGTGGGCGCGGGCGCGCCCGGCCTGCCCGCGCTCGCCTCGGCGGCGAGCGGCGTGGCGCAGCTGCAGCCGATCGGCGCGGGCGCGGCGGACGCGGCGGGTGCCCAGGCGCTGCTGTCCGGCCCCGACGTGGAGGGCCGCATCGACATCGCCCGCATCGAGGGCCAGGTCCGCGCCTCGTCGGTGAAGCAGGTGGCCGACTTCGTGGAGCGCAACCCGGAGGCGAGCGTCTCCATCCTGCGCGGCTGGCTGCACGAGACCGAGTAGGTGGCGCAGCTCGTCAAGAAGAAGCCGACCGACGACGTCTCCAAGCTCACGGGCGCGGAGCGCGCCGCCATCGTGCTCCTGGCGCTGGGCGAGGACCACGCCTCGCTGTGGCAGGCGCTGGACGACGAGGAGATCAAGGAGGTGTCCCTGGCCATGAGCGGCCTCGGCACCATCTCCGCCACGGTGGTCGAGACGCTCCTGATGGAGTTCGTCTCCGGCATGGCCACCGGCGGCGCCCTGATGGGCTCGTTCGAGCAGACCCAGCGCCTGCTGGCCAGCTTCCTGCCCGCCGAGCGGGTCGAAGCCATCATGGAGGAGATGCGCGGCCCGGCTGGCCGGACCATGTGGGACAAGCTGGCCAACGTGAACGAGGCCGTGCTCGCCAACT
>CAXTHH010000029.1:0-13050 GCA_964244065.1 uncultured Caulobacteraceae bacterium
CGAAGTCGTTGTGGCTGGCGGAGATCATCACGCCGAGGTCCGCGCGCATGGAGCGGGTCATCATCGCCACGGCGGGCGTGGGCAGCGGGCCGAACAGGCGCACGTCCATGCCCACGCTGGCGAAGCCCGCCACCAGCGCGGGCTCGATCATGTAGCCCGACAGCCGCGTGTCCTTGCCGATCACCACCAGGTGGCGGCGCGACGGGTCGCGGTGGAACAGCTTGCCGGCGGCCAGGCCGACCCGCAGGGCGACCTCCGCGGTCATCGGGTGCTTGTTCGCCTGCCCGCGGATGCCGTCGGTGCCGAAGAACTTGCGCGCGGCCATGAGGCCCTCGTCCTGTCGCGCGCAGGGTGCGCGAGCCGCCGCGTATACGCCTCAAACGTTGGCGAAACGATGAGAAACCCAGCGTTCACCCCTCGGCGACGCCCGGGATGCTAAGGCGCGCACATGTGTGGAATCATCGGCATCGTCGGCGCGGCGCCCGTCACCGACCGGATGGTGGAGAGCCTGCGCCGGCTGGAATACCGCGGCTATGACAGCGCCGGCGTCGCCACCCTGCACGAGGGCCGCCTCGACCGCCGCCGCGCCGCCGGCAAGCTGCGCAACCTGGAGGCCCTGCTCGCCGCAGAGCCCCTGGCCGGGAACGTCGGCGTCGGCCACACCCGCTGGGCCACGCACGGGCCGCCGGTGGAGCGCAACGCGCACCCGCACGTGGTCGGCCGCGTGGCCCTGGTTCACAACGGCATCATCGAGAACTTCGCCGAGCTGAAGGCCGAGCTGGTCGCCGCCGGCAGAACCTTCACCAGCGACACCGACAGCGAGGTCGTCGCCCAGGCGATCGACGCGGAGCTGCAGGCGGGGGCCTCGCCCCGCGACGCCTTCCGGCGCGTGCTGGCCCGCCTGCGCGGCGCCTACGCCCTGGCGGTGCTGGTGGACGCGGGCGCCGGGGCCGAGCCCGTGCTGTTCGCCGCCCGCCTCGGCCCGCCGCTGGCGCTGGGCTACGGCCAGGGCGAGATGTTCGTCGGCTCCGACGCCCTGGCGCTGAACCCCTACACCTCGCGCGTGTCCTACCTGGAGGACGGCGATTGGGCGGTGCTGACCCGCGAGCGCGCCCAGGTGTTCGACCTCGACGGCCGCGAGGTGGAGCGCCCCATCCGCATCGTGGACGCGGCCGCCGCCCTCCTCGACAAGGGAAACTTCCGCCACTTCATGGAGCGGGAGATCCACGAGCAGCCGGACGCGGTGCAGCACACCCTCTCCGCCTACCTCGACCCGGTGGCCGGCAGGGCCAGGGCGCCGGGGATCGACTGGAGCACGGTCCCCCGCATCCAGATCGTCGCCTGCGGCACCGCCTACCTGGCGGGTCTTACGGCCAAGTACCTGTTCGAGAAGCTCGCGGGCCTGCCCGTGGACGTCGAGATCGCCTCCGAGTTCCGCTACCGCGACCCGGCGATCACGCCGGGCTCGCTGGCCCTGGCCATCAGCCAGTCGGGCGAGACGGCGGACACCCTGGCGGCCTTCCGGTGGTGCAAGGCCCAGGGGCTGACCACCGCCGCGGTGGTCAACAGCCACCACTCCTCCATGGCGCGCGAGGCCGACGTGCTGTGGCCCACCCACGCGGGGCCCGAGATCGGCGTCGCCTCCACCAAGGCCTTCACCGCCCAGCTCGCCGCCCTGACCGCGCTGGCCGTCGCCTGCGCCGCCGCCCGCGGCCGGATCGACGCGGCGGAAGAGGCGCGGCTCGTCGCCCTGCTGCTGGAGGCGCCGCGCCTGATCCAGGAGGCCATCGGGCTGGAGGACGACATCCGCGCGCTGACCCCCGACCTCGTTAAGGCGCGCGACGTGCTCTACCTGGGTCGCGGCCTGCTCTACCCGCTGGCGCTCGAAGGGGCGCTGAAGCTCAAGGAACTCAGCTACATCCACGCCGAAGGTTACGCGGCGGGCGAGCTCAAGCACGGCCCCATCGCCCTGGTCGACGAGCACATGCCGGTGGTGGTCACCGCCCCCAGCGGCGAGCTCCTGGAGAAGACGCTCTCCAACCTGCAGGAGGTGGCGGCCCGGGGCGGGGCGCCCATCATCCTGATCACCGACGCCGGCGGCCGCGCCAGCGCGCACGCCGCCACCAGGGTGATCGAGGCGCCGGCCTGCGACGAGATCATCTCGCCCCTGGTCTACGCCGTGCCGATCCAGCTCCTGGCCTACCACGTGGCCGTGGCCAAGGGGACCGACGTGGACCAGCCCCGCAACCTCGCCAAAAGCGTCACGGTCGAGTAGCAGCTTCTTCCATGAAGCGCGTACGCAAGGCCGTCCTGCCCGTGGCGGGACTGGGCACCCGCATGCTCCCCGCCGCCAAGACGGTGGCCAAGGAGATGCTCACGGTGGTCGATCGCCCGCTGATCCACTGGGTGGTGGACGAGGCGCGGGCCGCGGGCATCGAGCACATCGTGCTGGTCACCGGCCGCGGGAAGTCGGCCATGGAGGACTACTTCGACCACGCCCCCGAGCTGCAGGCGACGCTGGAGGCCAAGGGCAAGGACAAGCTCCTGGCCGAGCTCCTCGACCACCTGCCGCGCGAGGGCGAGATCAGCTACGTGCGGCAGATGGCGCCCAAGGGGCTGGGCCATGCCGTGTGGTGCGCCCGCGACGTGATCGGCGACGAGCCCTTCGCCGTGCTGCTTCCCGACATGATCATGGACGCCGAGCCCGGGGCCACCCGCCAGATGCTCGACGCCTACGAGGCGACCGGCGGCTCCAACATCATCGTGGTGGAGCCCTGCCCCCCCGGCATGGCGCACCAGTACGGCATCGTCGCCCTGGAGGGCCGGGACGGCCGCCTGAACCGCATGACGGGGATGGTGGAGAAGCCCGCGCCCGGCACGGAGCCCTCCAACCTGTTCATCTCCGGCCGCTACGTGCTCAACCCGTCGATCTTCGCCGTCCTCGCCGAGCAGGAGCGCGGCGCGGGCGGCGAGATCCAGCTCACCGACGCCATGGCCGGCCTGATGCGCTCCGAGCCCTTCCACGCCCTGGAGTACGACGGCGCCACCTACGACTGCGGCGACCGCCTCGGCTGGCTCCGCGCCAACGTGGCCCTGGCGCTCAAGGACCCCGCGCTGGGCGGGCAGGCGCGCGAGGCGCTTCGACCGCTGCTGGGGTGACTGATCGTACTCCTTAGTTCCTCAACTCCCCCCTTTTCGCCTCCGCACCTCTCCACCGTCGCCCTCGGACTTGATCCGAGGGCCGGGCGCCGGGCGTGCGCAACCTTGGACGTGGAGCCGCGGACGGCTCGGCCCTCGGGTCGAGCCCGAGGGGACGGAGGTTGAGGGAGGAGCAGCAAAAACGCCCCCGCCCACTCTCGTTAGGCGTCGCAGGCGGCGAGGTCGGGCCCGACACCTCACCGGAGATCGTCGCCGTGCGCTCGAGTCCTGTCGATGCTGCTGGCCTGCCGCTGCCGAACGCCTTCTGCACCCACCGCTTCCAGGCGGTGACCGCCGCTACCCCTCCCCGCCGGGCTCTGCTACAGCCCGGCCATGTTCAGGACCCGCGATCGGCGAATTCGCCGCCCGGCGTGACGCCGGGCCGGCCGCCGCTCGCCCTGTCGCGCCGGGACGATCCCGCCGCCCTCCCCTGAGCTCCTCCCGGACGACGCCGACGCCATGCCCGACGACCACTCCGCCGCCCCCGACACGGTCGCCCGCGACTATCGCGAGACGGTGTTCCTGCCGACCACGCCCTTCCCCATGCGCGCGGGCCTGCCCAAGCTGGAGCCCGAGCTCCTGGCCCGCTGGGCCGACGCGGACCTCTACAGGGCCGTGCGCGCCAGGCGGCAGGCGGACGGCGCGCCCCTGTTCGTGCTGCACGACGGCCCGCCCTACGCCAACGGCGCCATCCACATCGGGCACGCGCTCAACAAGATCCTGAAGGACTTCGTGGTCCGGAGCCGCTTCGCCCTGGGCTACGACGTGGACTACGTGCCGGGCTGGGACTGCCACGGCCTGCCCATCGAGTGGAAGATCGAGGAGGAGGTCCGCAAGGCCGGCCAGACCAAGGACCAGGTCCCCACCGCCGAGTTCCGCCGCCGCTGCCGCGAGTACGCCGACAAGTGGATCGGCGTGCAGTCCGCCGAGTTCCAGCGCCTGGGCGTGCTCGGCGACTGGCCCAACCGCTACGCCACCATGGACTACGGCACCGAAGCCGCCATCGTGGGCGAGTTCCACAAGGTGCTGATGAGCGGCCGCCTGTTCCGCGGCAGCAAGCCCGTCATGTGGAGCCCGGTGGAGCGCACAGCCCTGGCGGACGCCGAGGTCGAGTACCACGACCTGAACTCGCCGATGATCTGGACCAAGTTCCCGGTCGCCTCCGGCGCTGACGGCGACCTGGCCCGCGCCTCGGTCGTGATCTGGACCACCACGCCGTGGACCATCCCCGCCAACCGCGCCATCAGCTACGGCCCGAAGATCGCTTACGCCCTCTACCGCGTCGAGAGCGTGGGCGAGGCGCTGGACGAGGCGCCGAACGCCAAGGCCGGCGACCTGCTGGTGATCGCCGACGCGCTCGCCGAGGCGGTGTTCGGCGCCGCCAAGGTCACCGCCTGGACGCGCGTCGGGACCGTCGATCCCGGCGCGCTCACCTGCGCGCATCCGCTCGCCGCCGAGCACCCCGGGTACGGCTTCGCCGTCCCGCTGCTGGCGGGCGACCACGTGACGGACGACGCGGGCACGGGCTTCGTCCACACCGCCCCGGGCCACGGGGCGGAGGACTACCTCGTCTGGCTCCAGAGCGGCCGGCGGGAGATCCCCGACACGGTGGACCCGAACGGCGCCTACTTCGACAGCGTGCCCCTGTTCGGCGGCCTCCAGGTGATCGAGGCCGAGGGTAAGCGCGCGGGCAAGTTCGGCCCCGCCAACGGCGCGGTCATGGACCGGCTGAAATCGGCCGGCGCCCTCCTCGCCCACGGCCGGCTGCAGCACAGCTACCCGCACTCCTGGCGCTCCAAGGCGCCCGTGCTCTACCGCAACACGCCCCAGTGGTTCGTCTCCATGGACACGCCGGTGGAGGGCGAGACCGCCTCGCTGCGCGAGCTGGCCCTCTCAGCCCTCGAAGCCACGGAGTTTTTCCCGGAATCCGGCAAGAACCGCCTGCGCGGCATGGTCGAGAGCCGGCCGGACTGGCTGGTGAGCCGCCAGCGCGCCTGGGGCACGCCCCTGGCCATGTTCGTCGACCGCCGCACCAACGCGCCGCTGCGCGACCCTGAGGTGAATGCTCGCATTCAAGTCGCCGTGGCCGAGGGCGGGGCCGACGCGTGGTGGACCACCAATCCCACCGTCTTCCTCGGCCCCGAGCGTGATCCCGCCGATTTCGAGAAGATCGACGACATTCTCGACGTCTGGTTCGACAGCGGCTGCACCCACGCCTTCACGTTGGAGGGCAGGGCTGACAGCCGCTGGCCGGCGGACCTCTACCTGGAGGGCTCGGATCAGCACCGCGGCTGGTTCCAGTCGAACCTGTTGGAGTCGTGCGCCACGCGCGGCACGGCGCCCTACCGCCAGGTGGTGACCCACGGCATGACGCTGACCGACGGCGGCGAGAAGATGAGCAAGTCGCTGGGCAACGCCATCGAGCCGCAGGCGGTGATCAAGGACAGCGGGGCGGAGATCCTCCGCCTGTGGGTCGCCACCGTCGACTACCAGGCCGACCAGCGCATCGGGAAGCAGGTCCTCGGCACCGTCACCGACAGCTACCGCAAGCTGCGCAACACGGTGCGCTACCTCCTGGGCGCGCTGGAGGGCTTCAGCGAGGCCGAGCGGCTGCCGCTGGAGCAGATGCCCCCGCTGGAGCGCTACGTGCTGCACCGGCTGTGGGAGCTCGACCGCGAGGTGCGCGATGCGTACGCGACCTACCGCTTCTCCGACGTCTGGCGCATCCTGTCGGAGTTCTGCCAGGCGGAGCTCTCGGCGCTCTACTTCGACATCCGCAAGGACAGCCTCTACTGCGACCGGCCCGACGCCGAGCGCCGCCGCGCCGCCCGCACGGTCATGGACCTCCTGTTCGAGCGGCTGACCATCTGGCTCGCTCCCATCGCCACCTTCACCTGCGAGGAGGCCTGGGCGACCCGCTTCCCCGACGCCGGCCAGAACGCGCTGCGCACTTTCCCGGAGACGCCCGACACCTGGCGGAACGACGCCGAGGCGCAGCGCTGGGGCAGGGTCATGCGCGTGCTCGACGTGGTCACTGGCGCGCTGGAGGTCGAGCGGCGCGAGAAGCGCATCGGCGCCGCGCTCGAGGCCGCTCCGCGCGTGTGGGTCGCCGATCCCGACCTGCTGGCCGCCTTCGAGGGCCTGGACGCCGCCGACGTGTTCCGCACCTCCGCCGCCGAGCTGGCGACCGGCGACGGCCCGGCGGACGCCTTCCGCCTTGCCGAGGTCGCGGGCGTGGCGGTCGAGCCCGTCCGCGCCGAGGGGAGCAAGTGCCAGCGCTCCTGGAAGGTGCTGCCCGAGGTCACCGCGGAGACCGGCTGGCTGACCTTGCGCGACCGGGAGGCCGTGCAGGCGTGGGACGCGGCGCACGCGGAGGCCGGGTCGTGACCCCTCTCCCCTTGCGGGAGAGGGAGGGGCCCGCCGCGCAGCGGTGGGAGGGTGAGGGGTCGCGCCACCGTGTCGGCGCTCGGCCCCCATCCGTCCTCACCGTCGCGCGACCCCTCACCCTCCCAGCCTGCGGCTGGGCCCCTCCCTCTCCCGCAAGGGGAGAGGGGTGATGCGCCACGCCTGGATCGCCTACGCCAAGGCGCTGGCCGTCATCGCGCTGGACCAGCTCTCGAAGTGGTGGGTCCTGGGCCCGCTGGACCTGCCCTCGCGCGGGCAGGTTCCGGTGCTGCCCCCGTTCCTCAACTTCACCTGGGTGGCCAACCGCGGCGTCTCCTTCGGCCTCCTCGGCGGGGGCGACCTGTCGCGCTGGGGGCTGACGGTGTTCTCGCTGGTCGTCGCCGGCGTGCTCGGGTGGTGGGCGCGCACGGCCGAGCGCGTGCTGCAGGCGGCGGGGCTGGGGCTGATCATGGGGGGCGCGGTCGGCAACGCGGTGGACCGTATCCGCCTGGGCCACGTCACCGACTTCGTGGACGTGTCGGGCCTGCGCTTCCCCTGGGTGTTCAACGTGGCGGACGCGGCGATCTCGATCGGCGTGGCCGTGCTGCTGCTCGACAGCCTGCTCGCCCCGAAAAAGCCCGAGGCCCCTGCGACCACGGGCGCCGCTGACCCGGGCGCGCGTCCGGGCTAGACAGCCTCCCCTCGCCGCCCGCCTTACCCCGCGCGGACCGCAACCCCGTCGCTCCCAGGAGCCGCACGCCCATGACCCCGACCCGCTTCCTCCTCCCCGGCTCCGCCCTGGCCGCCGCGGCGCTCGCCGTCTCCGGCTGCGCGGGGGCCGGCAAGGCGCTCGGCATGGGCAAGACCATCCCCGACGAGTGGCGCACGGTGGCCAAGGCGCCGCTGGTGGTGCCCCCCGACTACGCGCTCCGCCCGCCGGCCCCCGGCGAGCCGCGCCCGCAGGAGCTGCAGCCCGAGAGCCAGGCGCGCGTCGCCCTCCTGGGCCGCCAGGCCGCGCAGCAGCGGTCGGACGGCGAGAGCCTGCTGGTGGCCAAGGCCGGCGTGAACAAGGCCGACCCGCTGATCCGCTATGTGGTGGACGACGAGCTGGGCTCGCTGGCGCACAAGGAGCGAACCTTCGCCGACAAGGTGATGTTCTGGCGCGGCGACCACAGCCCCACCGCCGAGCAGGCCAAGGTGAGCGCTACCGCCGCCCCGGTGGACGCCGCCGCCGAGGAAGCCGCCGCCAAGAAGCTGACCGGCGGCAAGACCGTCGTCATCGCCCGCCAGCCCAACCGCCGCCTGAAGCTGCCGGGCCTCTGATCTTCTCCCTCCCCCCTGTGGGGAGGGGGAACCACGCAGAGCGTGGTGGGTGGGGGTCCCCGCCCGCGACGCCGGACGGTGTGCCCGCAGCCCCCCGCCCACCAGCCTGCGGCTGGTCCCCCCTCCCCACGAGGGGGAGGGAGAGCGTAGGCTGAGGCGAATCTCCATGCCCATCCGTCGCCTCCAGCCCTCCACCGTGAACCGCATCGCTGCGGGCGAGGTGGTGGAGCGGCCGGCGAGCGCGGTGAAGGAGCTGGTCGAGAACGCGCTCGACGCCGGCGCCTCCGAGATCGGGGTGCAGGTCGAGGGCGGCGGCCTGCGCCGCATCCTGGTGGCCGACGACGGCTCCGGCATCGCGCGCGACGAGCTCGCCCTGGCGGTGGAGCGCCACGCCACCTCCAAGCTGGCCGAGCGGCCCGACGGGTCGGTGGACCTGCTGGACATCGCCACGCTCGGCTTCCGAGGAGAGGCCCTGCCCTCCATCGGCTCCGTCGCTCGCCTGTCGCTCGTCAGCCGCGCGCGGGGCGAGGCGGAGGCGTGGCGGCTGCAGGTGGACGCGGGCGCGGTGGCCGAGCCCGCCCCCGCCGCCTTCCCCGGCCCGCACGGCACGCGCGTGGAGGTGGCGGACCTGTTCCACGCCACCCCCGCCCGCCTGAAGTTCGCCAAGAGCGAGCGCGCCGAGTCCATGGCCGTGGCCGAGGAGGTGCGCCGCCAGGCCATGGCGCACCCGGCCGTGAGCTTCACCCTCGACATCGACGGCCGCCGCGCCCTGCGCCTGCCCGCGGAAAGCGGCTCCGGCGCGCGGCTGGACCGCCTGGCCGCCGTGCTCGGCCGGGAGTTCGGCGCCAACAGCCTGGCGGTGGACCATGAGCGGGACGGCGTGCGCCTGTCCGGCCACGCGGGGCTGCCCACCGCCAGCAGGGGCGCCGCCCACCACCAGTTCCTGTTCGTGAACGGCCGGCCGGTGAAGGACCGGCTGCTGGCGGGCGCCCTTCGCGCCGGTTACGCCGACGTGCTGGCGCAGGGTCGCCACCCCGCCGCCGTGCTGTTCCTCGACCTGCCGCCGCAGGAGGTGGACGTGAACGTGCATCCGGCGAAGGCGGAGGTGCGCTTCCGCGACCCGGCCCTGGTGCGCGGCCTGCTGGTCGGCGCCCTGCGGCACGCGCTGGCGCGCGAGGGCTTCCGCGCGGAGAGCCCCAACGCCGCCGCCACCCTGGCCACCTTCCGCCCGGAGGCGCGCGGGCGGAGCTTCGGCGGGTGGACGCCCCCGCCCTCCGCCGCGGGCTGGAGCGGCGCGGGGGTATGGGCCCCGGCCTCCGCGACCGCCCCCCTGCCGGGCGTGGCCGAGGCCTCCGCCCGGGTGGAGCCCGACCCCGAGACGCCGCCGGCCGGCGCGGAGGTGATCGACCCGCTCGACTTCCCCCTGGGCGCCGCCCGCGCGCAGCTGCACGAGACCTACATCGTCGCCCAGACGCGGGAGGGGCTGGTGATCGTGGACCAGCACGCCGCGCACGAGCGGCTGGTCTACGAGCGCATGAAGGCCCAGGCGGCGCAGGGGCCCGTGCCCCGCCAGGCGCTGCTGCTGCCCGAGGTGGTGGAGCTCGATCCCGCCGACGCCGCCCGCCTGGCCGACGCCGCCCCCGCGCTCGCCGCCCTGGGCCTTGTCGTGGAGCCGTTCGGCCCCGGCGCCGTGCTGGTGCGCGAGGTTCCCGCCGCCCTGGGCGCCGTCGACGCCGCGCGCCTCCTCCGCGACCTCACCGACGACCTGGCCGAGCACGGGACCGCCCTGGCGCTGGAGGAGCGGCTCATGGCGGTATTCGCCTCCGCCGCCTGCCGCGGGAGCGTCCGCGCCGGACGGCGCCTGAACGCCGCCGAGATGAACGCCCTGCTGCGCGACATGGAGCGCACGCCGCTCGCCGGGCAGTGCAACCACGGCCGCCCGACCTACGTGGCCCTGCGCCTGGCCGACGTGGAGCGCCTGTTCGGGCGCCGCTGACCGGCTCGAGCCGCCGGACGCTGGAGCCTGTTAACCCTCGGAAGCGAGCCCGGGTCACGGCCGGAGCCGTCGCCGGGGCCCCGGCCCTTAACCCTCGCTCGATATGAGGGCGTCCGAAGCCGGAACCGACCCGGGGGGACCCGGGCTTCTCTCAGCGAGTCAAGCCGACTTGGGCGAGATGTGAACTGGAAACGGCATGGAGCGGACAGCGGGCGTGACCGTCACCGACGCGCGGTTCGAGGAGGTCCGGCGCGGCTTCGAAGCGCTGGGCGAGGCGCTCTCCGACGACCAGCTGCTCGCCCTGGCCGACACCTACCACGAGATCCTGCGCCTGCGGCGCTGCCGGCGCGCCACCCGCGAGCGGCTGGGCGGGGCCGCCCCTCTCGCGGCGGCCTCCTAGCGCAGGCGACGGTCAGTCGCGGACGGCCAACCAGATCACGTGACGCGCGCCGCCGCCCGCGCCGTTGGCGCGCACCTTCTCCTCCGTCACCGCGAAGCCGGCCGCCTGCAGCCGGCGCGTGAAGGCGGCGTCCGGGGCGGAGGACCAGACGGCCAGCACGCCCCGCGGTCGCAGCGCCGCACGGGCCCGGTGGAGGCCGGTCGCGTCGTACAGCCGGTCGTTGCCCGGGCGCACTAGGCCCTCCGGCCCGTTGTCCACGTCCAGAAGCAGGGCGTCGTAGCGCCCGGCGCCGGCGGCGAGGGTCTCGGCCACGTCCTCGCGCCGCAGCTCCACACGGGGATCGTCCAGGCAGCCGGCGAACAGCTCGGCGAGCGGGCCGCGTGCCCAGTCCACCACCTCCGGCACGAGCTCGGCCACCGTGACCCGCGCCTCCGGAGCGAGCACGGCGAGGGCGGCGCGCAGGGTGAAGCCCAGGCCAAGGCCGCCGATCAGCAGGTGCGGCGCCCGCCCCGGCGGCAGGCGCGCGCAGGCCAGCGTCGCCAGCGCCCGCTCCGACCCCGAAAGCCGGCTGTTCATCAGCTCGTTCGAGCCCAGGCGGATCGAGAACTCGGCGCCGCGCCGCATCAGCGCCAGCTCGGCCCCGTCGCCGCCCACGTCGCCCGCCGAGCCCAGCGTCTCCCAGGCGATCACGCCAGCCGCCCGATCAGCGCCTGCGCCGCGGCCGGGGCGCGGACCTTGGCGCCGTTGATCATGAAGACGAACACCTCGCGCGCGCCCTCCGCGACGGGGGCGGACAGCAGGGGTGCGCCGTCGGGGGGCCGCCCCGCCGCCCAGCCCCGCGCGACCCGCGCCCATCGGTCCAGCGCCCCGGCGTCGTAGCCCGTCTCCACCTCCTCGCGCGCGTCCATCAGCCGGGCGTAGACGAAGTCGGCGGTGAGGTCGGCGATCGCCGGGCGGCCCTCGCCGTCGGCGAACACCACGGCCGCGCCCGCCGCGCGGGCCAGGTCGACGAACTCGGCGCATTGGAAGCTCGGGTGGCGCACCTCCAGCGCGTGGCGCAGCGGGCGGCCGGCCAGCTCGCGGGGCAGGAGCTGGATGAAGGCGCCGAAGTCGGCGGCGTCGAAGGTCTTGGTGGGCATGAACTGCCACAGGATCGGGCCGAGCTTGTCGCACAGCTCCTCCAGCCCCTGCCCCATGAAGCGCGCGATGGACTCGCGCGCCGCCTCGCCGCCCAGCGCCTTGCGGTTGGTGCAGAAGCGGCTGGCCTTGACGGTGAACACGAAGCCGTCCGGCGTCTCCTCGCGCCACTTGGCGAAGGTCGGCGGCTTGAAGCCGGAGTAGTAGGTGCCGTTGATCTCGATGGCGGTCACCGCCCGGCTGGCGAAGCCGAGCTCTTTCGCCTGGCCCAGCTTCTCCGGATAGAAGACGCCGCGCCAGGGGGCGAACGTCCATCCTCCGATGCCCACCCGGATCATCCGCCACCCTCCGCCGCCGGGCGGTTCTACCGGGGCGGCGCGGCCGCGGCGAGCGGGGCGTTCACCTCCGCGACGTCGGCCAGGCAGTCCGCGCGGGCCGCTTCGGCGAGCTTGACCGCGTCGGCCGAGGGGCGGATGCGCAGGGCGTCGCGCAGGTGCTCGACGAGCTCCTGGGCCGCGTTCACCTGGGCGGCGTGATATTGCTGCGCGCGGCTGACCGCCTCCAGCTGCGCCTGCAGCACGCCCATGTCGCGGGCCGGTCGGGGCGTGTCGATGGTGCGCACCACGGCCATGCTGTCGCGAAGCGGCGTGTTGGCGTCCTGCAGGATGCGCAGCAGCCTGTAGGCGAACGCGTACTCCTCCAGCTCCCGGTGCGAGAAGTGGGCCAGCGCCTGGGACGCGGCGGCGGTCTGCCAGGCGGCCTCGTCCGTATCGAGCGGGTACACGCCGGCCGTCTTGGGCAGCAGGCCGCGAGCCTCGCCCAACGCCAGGGCGCGCGCCCGCCGGACGAACAGCGGCATGCAGACGCGGGTCTCCACCACCGTGAGGGCGTCCTCCGCGTTCTCGCGAAGCTCGCGCTGGAGGTCCTGCTTGGCGCTGGCGACGGACTCCCGCCAGCCCGCTTCCGAGACGAGCTGCTGCGCCCACAGGCCCAGGGCCACGCCGATCACCACGATCAGGATCTCGCGCCCGAAGCTCCAGACGTCGGTCCAGAAGGTGCTGCGGGCGGCGCCGTCGGTCATGGGATCTCCAAGGCCGATGAGGCGCGATTCCCTCAGGAGGCGCCACACGCGAGTCGACGTCGTCGGGGCCGCCGACCTTCGCCGGCGCGCCGCGCCGCTAGCGCAGGGCGGAGGCGGCGTAGATGGGGCGCACGTCGCGGCCCCACTCCCCCTCGTACATCTCCAGCCAGCGGTCGGCCTGGGTGCGGCCGGTCTCCGCCGCCTCGGCCAGCACGTCGAGCTGCCTCGCCTCCTCCGCCGAGGCGCCGCGGGCGAGGAGGCCGGCGCGGGCGATCGCCACCACCTCGCGCGCGATCTCCGCCAGCGAACGACCGGCGACCTGCGCGCCCAGACCCAGGCGGGCGGCGTCGAGCCGCAGCGCCTCGCGGTCCTCGCGCGTCCAGCCCTTGGCGACGTCCCAGGCGGCGGCGAGGGCGGCGTCGTCGTAGAGCAGGCCGGCCCAGAACACCGGCAGGGCGTCCAGGTGCGCCTGGCTGCCCATGTCGGCCCCGCGCATCTCCAGGTAGGTCTTCAGCCGCACCTCGGGGAAGA
>CAXTHH010000030.1:0-11788 GCA_964244065.1 uncultured Caulobacteraceae bacterium
GGGGGAAGGGGGCGATCACCTCGTCCGGGTGCTTCTTCGCCTCGGCGCGCAGGATGTTGGTCGCCCGCTTGATCCCGGCCAGCAGGTTGGCCCCGTCCTCGGTGGCGAGGAAGCCGGACAGCGCCTCCACCCGCGCCGTGATCCGCACAAGGTCGTCGTCGCCGAGCGCGAACACCGCGTCCACAAGGTCGTGTCGGCGCCCCTCGTCGCGGAGCTGGACCTTAAGGCGGTCGGCGAAGAAGGCGAGTAGTTCCTCAGCACGGAACGGGAGGACGCGCAGCGTGAACACCTCGTCGCGTCGCATGCCGCCGAACAGCGTCTCACGTTCCGCGAGCATTGGCGCCAGCGCTGCCACGGCAGCATCGACGATTTCCGGAGTGACTTGGCCCCGCAGGTCGCGGCTTCGGCTCGCGTCGGCGAAGGATCGAACCAAGTGCATATCGACCGCGCTGGTCAGCTGCAGCCGCACCCCGTTCTCCAGCACCAGCCGGATCACCCCCAGCGCGGCGCGCCGCAGCGCGAACGGGTCCTTCGAGCCCGTCGGCCTCTCGTCGATGGCGAAGAAGCCGACCAGGGTGTCGAGCTTGTCGGCCAGGGCCACGGCCACGGTGACCGGCTCGCGCGGGACGGAGTCGCTCGGCCCCACGGGCTTGTAGTGGTCGCGCACGGCGTCGGCGACGATGTCTCTCCCTTCCCCCTCGATGGGGGAAGGGTCGGGGATGGGGGTGACAGCGCCGAGGTTTCCGGAAGAAGCGCCTCGATCACTACCGTCGGCGCCGTCACCCCCACCCAACCCTCCCCCATCGAGGGGGAGGGCTCTTGCGTAATAGCCGCCCATCACGCCCTGCAGCTCGGGGAACTCCCCCACCATGGCGCTGGCGAGGTCGAGCTTGCACAGCCGCGCCGCGCGCTCCGCTAGGTCGGGGTTGGCGCCCACGGCGGGGGCGATCTCGCGGGCCAGGGCGGCGATGCGCTCCACCCGCTCGGCCAGCGTGCCGAGCTTGGCGTGGAAGGTGACGCCCCGCAGCTTCTCCGCCCAGCGGTCGAAGGCGCCGGGCTTGCGGTCCTCGTCCCAGAAGAAGCGCGCGTCGGACAGGCGGGCGCTCAGCACCTTGGCGTTGCCTTCGGCGATGCTGCTCGGACCGGCCTCCGGCGCGACGTTGGCCACCACGATGAAGTTGGGGGCGAGCCCTTCCGCCCCGGGACGTCGCACCGCGAAGTATTTCTGGTGCGTGCGCATGGAGGTGCGGATCACCTCGGGCGGCAGGTCGAGGAAGGCGGGGTCCATCCGCCCGAGGATCGGCGTCGGCCGTTCCGCGAGCCCCGCGACCTCGTCGGCGAGCGCCTCGTCCGGCACCAGCTCCAGGCCTTCGAAGGCGCAGACCGCCGCGCCTCCGCGGAGAATCTCGTCGCGCCGCTCGACGGCGCTGATCGTGACGTGCTGGCGCGCCAGCTTGGCGCCGTAGTCCTCGAAGTCGCTGACCTGGAAGGGCTGACCCTGGAGGTCGCCCATGAAGCGGTGGCCCTCGGTCAGGTCGGCCGCCACGATCCCGTCCACCTCGAACGGGACCACCGCGCCGTCGAACAGGAACAGCACGCGCTTCAGCGGCCGCACCCAGCGAAAGCTCGATGCGCCGGAGCGCATCGACTTGGGCCAGGGGAAGGCGCGCACGATCTCGCCCACCGCCTCCGCCGCGATCTGCGGCGTCGGCCGGCCCGCGCGGCGGCTCACGGCGAACAGCACGCCGTCGCGCTCCACCAGGTCCTCGCGCGCCACGCCCGCCTTGCGCAGGAAGCCCTCCAGCGCCTGCGGCGGGGCGGAGGCCTTGGGCCCCTTCAGCTCCTCCTCGCGGTCGGGCGTGGCGGCGGGCAGGCCGTCGATCACCAGGGTCAGCCGCCGCGGGCCGGCGAAGGTGCGCAGCGCCTCCCAGGTCAGCTCCTGCGCGCGCAACCGCTCGGACGCCATGCGCTCCAGGTCGCGCGCCGCCCCCGCCTGCATGCGCGCGGGGATCTCCTCGCTGAACAGCTCGAGCAGCAGCTGAGGCATCAGGACTCTCCCTTCCCCCTCGATGGGGGAAGGGCCGGGGATGGGGGTGACAGCGCCGCCGCCTGGACCTTGAGCGCGACGGCAGGGGCGTCCTTGAGAACTTCTGCGGAGGTGAAACGGAGAACGCGGTAGCCCTGCGACGCAAGCCGCTCGGTGCGTTGCGCATCGTGCAAGACCTGGTCCGGCTGCTCGTGCTGCGGTCCGTCCACCTCGACGATCAGCCTGGCGGCGTGGATCGCGAAATCCGCCACATAGCGGCCCATCGGAACTTGGCGGCGGACGTGCAGGTCGAGACGGCGAAGTTCTTTCCACAGCACCTTCTCACCCAGCGTCATGTCGCGGCGAAGGTGACGGGCGCGTCCTACCGCACCGGCGGCGTGCAGCAGCTTCGGCGGACGGTGCGGATGACCGGACACGTCGGCGCCGTCACCCCCATCCCCGGCCCTTCCCCCATCGAGGGGGAAGGGGGTCATGCGGCTCTCTCCTGCGCGACGTACGCCTCGGCGCACGCCTTCACGAGGTCGCGGATGCGGCCGATGTAGCTCTGGCGCTCGGCCACGGCGATGGCGCCGCGGGCGTCCATCAGGTTGAACAGGTGGCTGGCCTTGAGGGCGCGGTCGTAGGCGGGGAGCACCAGCGGCTGCCCCTGCGGCCCGCGGCCGGCCAGGATGCGCGGCACGTCGCGCTCCATGTCCTCGAACTGGCGCTTCAGCGTGTCCACGTCGGCCACGTCGAAGTTGAAGGCGGCGTTCTGGCGCTCGTTCTCCAGGAACACCTCGCGATAGCTGACGCCGGCGTCGTTGAAGCGCAGGTCCATCACGTGGTCCACGCCCTGCAGGTACATGGCCAGGCGCTCCAGCCCATAGGTGAGCTCGCCGGAGACCACGTCCACCTCCAGCCCGCCGACGCCCTGGAAGTAGGTGAACTGCGTCACCTCCATCCCGTCGCACCACACCTCCCAGCCGAGGCCCCAGGCGCCCACGGTGGGGTTCTCCCAGTCGTCCTCCACGAAGCGGATGTCGTGCTCCAGCGGGTCGAGGCCGATGGCGCGCAGGGAGCCGAGGTAGAGGTCCTGCAGGTCGGGCGGGTTCGGCTTCAGGATCACCTGGAACTGGTAGTAGTGCCCCAGCCGGTTCGGGTTCTCGCCGTAGCGGCCGTCCGCCGGGCGGCGGCTGGGCTGGACGTAGGCGGCGCGCCAGGGCTTGGGCCCGAGCGCGCGCAGCACGGTGGCCGGGTGCAGCGTGCCGGCGCCGACCTCGGTGTCGTAGGGCTGCAGGATCACGCAGCCGCGCTCGCTCCAGTAGTGCTGGAGCGTCAGGATCAGGTCCTGGAAGGAGAGCGCGCGGGCGGCGGCCATGGCCTCGGAGCGGGATGCGGAACGAAGAAGGGCGGCGGACCCTTACGGCCCGCCGCCCCCGCGATCAACGCCAGGCGCGGATCAACGCTTCTTGCGCGGGGTCGCCTTGGCCGGGGCGGCCTTCTCGGCGGCGGCGGGCGCCGCCTCCGGCTCCGCGGCGGGCGGCGTCGGCGGGGTGAAGCCCGGCGCGACCACCTTGTCGATCACATAGATGGTTGAGCTGCCCACGGTCACCGCCGGCTGCAGCGCGGTGGCGTCGTTCACCTTCACCGCGTCGCCCGTGCCGTCCAGGTAGAGCTTCTGCTGGGCCGCGGTGGTGACGCTGGCCTGGCGGCCCTTGAACGGCGGGATCTTGGCGTTGACCACGTGGTAGGTCAGCGCGCCCTGCAGCTTCTGCAGCGCCGCCGTGTCCTTCAGCGCGGCGTCCGACGTATCGACGCCCGAGGCGGCGAAGGCGGCGTCGGTGGGCGCGAACACGGTCAGGCCGGGGGCGCCCAGCACCTGGGTCAGGCTGGTGGCGTCTGCGAGCTTCAGCAGCGTCGTGAACTGGCCCGACGCCTTCAGCGTGGAGGCCACGTCCGCCCCCGCGGTGATGGGCCTATAGGGGCCGGTAGACGGGGTGGCCGCGGCGGGGGCGGCGTCGCTGGGGGTTCCCGTGGTCGGCTGGCCCGAGGTGGGCGTCGTGGGGGTCGGGGACGGCGGGGCGATGGGCGAGGCCGGGCTCTGCGGGCTCACGGGCGTCATCGGCGTGGCCGCGCGGGGCGAGCCCGCCGGCGTCTGCGCGGAGGCGGCGCCCGCCGCCAGGGTGGCGAGCGCGGCGGCCGCAAGCAGGCGGGAGCGGATCATGGGGAGGTCTCCTGACGTGGGAAGGCTGCGCGGGTGCGGCCCGCGTCCGGGAGCAAACACGTCAGAAGCGGAGCGGTTTCGAGCGCGGCGCCGGGTCCCAGGGTCCGCCCAGGCGGCAGGGGGCGGTCCACCAGTCCGGCCGGGCCCCGGCGACGGCCTGCGCGAGCGCCTGTGCGCCGTCCGCATCGCGGGCCAGCGCCCACACGGTCGCGCCCGAGCCTGACAGCCTTGCGAAGCGACAGTCGGGCGCTGCGCGCACGGCGGCGAGCACCTCGGCGACCGCCGGCACGCGCCCTGCGGCCGGGGCCTCCAGGTCGTTGCGCGTGTCCTTGAGGAAGGCGGCGAGCGCGTCGGCGTCCGCCCATCCCGCGGGCAGGGGGGGCAGGTCCGCCGCCGCGGGCGGTCCGGCGTCGTAGGCGCGGTAGACGGCGCCGGTCGGGCAGGCCGTGCGCGGGTTGACCAGCACGGCGTGCAGCTCGGGCAGGACGGGGGCGGGGTGCAGCGCGTCGCCGCGGCCGAGGCCCAGCACGGGCTCGGCGCGGAGGCAGGCCGGCCCGTCCGCCCCCAGCTCGCCGGCGAGCGCCGCCAGCACCTCGTCGCCCACCTCCGGCAGGAGCGCGTCGCGCACGAGGCGCAGCGCCGCCCCGGCGTCGGAGGAGCCGCCGCCCAGGCCGGCGGCCACCGGCAGCGCCTTGGTCAGCCGCAGGCGCACGCCGAGCTCCGGCCGGCCGGCGTTCTCCAGCAGCCGGGCGGCGGCGCGGACCACCAGGTTGCGCTCGGGCGGCGTGTCGGCCAGCTCGGGGGCGAACGGGCCGTCCACGACCAGCTCCACCCCGGGCGCGGCCGTGGGCTCCAGCGCCAGCGCGTCGCCCACGTCGGCGAAGGCCATCAGGCTGGCGACGGGGTGATAGCCGTCCGCCTCCACGGGCCCGATGTGGAGGAACAGATTGACCTTGGCGGGGGCGAGGCGCCCCCAAGGCGGGGACGTGGCGGCGGCCGTCACGCCACCGGCGCTCCCGCGGCCTCGCGCTCGGCGGCCTGGGAGGGCGGCTGGGCGGCGCGCAGCTTGGCCTCCACCGCGGTGCGGACCTTCTCCACGGGGTCGAGCGTCAGCACGCGCCGCCACTGGAACCGCGCCTCCGACCGGCGGCCCAGCCGCTGGTAGAGGTCGCCCAGGTGGTCGTTGATCTCCGGATCGGCGGGCTCCAGCGCCACCGCCTTCTCCAGATCGCGCAGGGCGCCGCGCAGGTCGCCCATGCGGAAGCGCGCCCAGCCCACCGAGTCGAGCACCGAGCCCTGGTCCGGCCGGGCGGCGACCGCCTTCTCCAGCATGGCCAGCGCCTCCTTCAGGTGCAGGCCGCGGTCGGCCCAGCCGAAGGCGAGGTAGTTCAGCACCTCCGGATCGTCCGGCTTCAGCGCCAGGGCGCGCTTCAGGTCGGCCTCCGCCTGCGGCCAGCGGCCGGAGCGCTCGTGCGCCGCGCCGCGCAGGAACAGCAGGCGGCCCGCAGGCTCCCCGTCCGGCGTGCGGGCCACCAGCGGGTCGAGCACCGCCACCGCCTCGTCGTCGCGGCCCTGGGCGCGGAGCACCTCGGCCAGCACCACGCCCGCCTGGTCGTCGTCCGGCGCCAGAGCGGCGGCGCGGCGGGCGAGCCGCAGGGCGCCCTCCTTGTCGCCGTCCGCCTGGGCGGCGAGGGCGAGGCGCTCGAGCGCGTCCGCCCCCTCCGGCGCGGCCTCAGGCACGCGGGCGTAGGCGGCGCGCGCAGCTTCGCGCTCGCCCGCTGAATTCAGCGTGTCGCCCACCACCAGCCAGGCCGAGCTGAGCTGCGGATCGAGCCGCAGGGCCAGGCGCACGTAGATGAGGCCGAGGTCCGCCCGGCGCGCGCCGATCAGGGCGATGGCCGGGCCCACGAGCGCCTCGGCGGCGGCCTGGCGCGCGGTCGGCTGAGGGGGCGCGGCGCCCTTGGCCACGGCGCGGCGGCGCGCGGCGCGGATCGCCGAGTCCGGCTCCTTGGCTAGTGCGGCGTCATAGACGGCAACCGCCTCCGCACGACGGTCCCGGCGCTCCAGGAAGCCGCCGTAGGCCTCGACGAACAGGGGATCGCCGGAGTCGGACAGGCGCTTGAACAGGGGCTCGGCGGCCGCGGGCTGCCTGGCGCGCTCCAGCCGGCGCGCCTCGCCGAGCTGGGCGAAGCGGCCGGGCACGCGCACCTCGGCGCCCGGGGCCCCGTCATCGGCGGCGGGGCGGGCGCCGGCGGCCGGGGTCGCCCAGGGCAGCAGCAGCAGGGCCGCGGGCTTGTGCACCACGCCGATGCCGGGGTCGCTGAGCAGCGTGACGGCCTCGCTGGGGCGGTCCGAGGCCAGCGCCTCCACCCCCTGCACCAGCCGCCCCAGCGAGACGATCTCGGCCCCTGAGCCCGGCTCGGGCGCGAGTCGCGCGGCGGCGGTCACCTCGCCGGCCAGCAGGCTTGTGGTGAAGGCGCGGGCGCGCAGGTCGGTGTCGTCCGGGTCGGCCTCGCTGGCGCGGGCGAAGTAGCGCGCCGCCGGCCCGCTCTCCCCGGCCTCCAGCGCGGTCTCCGCGGCGAGGTACAGGCCGAAGGCGGACGCGTCCCCGGCCGGAAGGGTGTCGCGCAGGCGGGCGAGTTCGGCCGGGGTGATCGCCGGCTCCGCCTCGCCGCGCGCCGCGGCTGTCGGGCGCGGAGCAGTGGCGCAGGCGCCCACCGCCAGCGTCGCGGCCGCCAGGGCGGCCGGCGGGAGGAGGCTCCGCAGCGGGCGGGCGCGAGGGCTCATGCGTTCAGCCTTGTCCCTTCGCCGGGGCGGAGGCAAGCGCGCTCAGGGCCGGAGCGCGAACTCGGCGACGGCGGCGGCCACTTCGGCGGCGCCCGGCCCACCGAGCGTCCAGTGGCTCATGCCGGGCACGACGCGGTGCTCGGCGCCCAGCCGCGCGGCGGTGAGCGCGGTGGCGGCGGGCGGGTGCACCCGGTCGTGCGCGCCCGTCATCACGAGGGCGGGCGCGCGCAGCGTCGGGACCAGCGTGGTGACGCCCGCGTCCAGCCACCAGTTCAGCGCCTCGAACAGCGCCCGCCCGCTCTCCGGCCCCATGCGCCCATGCACGGCGCGCGCCGCGGCGGGGGAGAGCCGGTCGAGGGTGAACTCGCGCGCGGTGGCCCAGTCGGGCGCGACCGCCTCGCTCCAGTAGCCGCCCAGCATCGCCGGGAGCGCAAAGGCGGAGGCCAGCTCCACCGGGCTGGTCACCGGCTGTCCCCACGACGGCGAAGGCGCCAGCAGCACCAGCCCCGCCACAGGCGCGCGCGCCGCGGCCAGCTGCGCCACCAGCCCGCCGAGCGAGTGGCCCACCAGCACCGGCGGCCGCGAGCAGGCCTGCGCGGCCGCCGCCACGGCGCGCGCGGACTCGGCCAGCGAGCGCCCCGCCACCGACTCGCCCGGCGCGCGGCCGGGCAGGGGCACGGCCCGCGCTTCCAGCCCAGCGGCCTCCCAGGCGGGGACGAGTTCGTCGAAGGCCCAGCCGCCGCAGAAGGCGCCCGGGATCAGCAGCAGGGGCGGGCTCACCCCTCCCGCGCTCCGGCGGCGAGGCGCTCGGCGAGGGGGGCGAAGGCGGCGACCACCTGGCGATAGGCGTCGCGCTTGAACCCGACGATGGCGTCCATCGCCTCCGCCAGCGGGGCCCAGCGCCAGGCGTCGAACTCCACCTCGTGGTGGCCGGAGAGGTCGATCTCGCGGTCCTGACCCTCGAAGCGGAAGGCGAACCAGGCCTGCCGCTGGCCGCGGAAGCCGCGCCTCGCCTTGGCGCCCCCCGCGCCGGGCGGGAAGTCGTAGGCGATCCAGCCGGGCGCCCGCTCCAGGAAGGCGGCGGAGCTGACGCCGGTCTCCTCCAGCAGTTCGCGGCGGGCGGCGTCCAGCAGGTCCTCGCCGGGATCGACGCCGCCCTGCGGAAACTGCCAGTTGTCGGGCCCCGCCGCCCCTGCTCGGCGGCCGAGCCAGACCAGGCCGTCCCGATTGAACAGCACCACGCCCACGTTGGGGCGGTAGCCGGCGACGACGTCCGAAGCAGTCTCGTGGGGATCGGCGGAGGTGGGGCGGCGCGGGGCCTCTGGCGTCATCGCCGCGTGATAGCGGACGCCGGAGCTAGCTGGTAGCCGCGCCCGGTCACCCGGTCGGCCCAGCGAGCCACCGTCTCCACGGTAACGGGGTAGGCGAAGCCCGCGCCGAACGCCTGGCCGCGGGCGAGCGCCTGGCCCTCCAGTGCGGTGAGCTGGCGGTCCACCGCCTCGGCCGAGAGGTCCTGGTCGATGATGGCGTCCGCCGAGGCCCGGGGCGCGCCGCCGCCGCGGCCACGGGCCGAGCCGTCGTCGAGGAAGCCCAGGCCCCGGGCGCGCAGCTGGCCCATGAAGCCGTCCACCGCCGCGCCGGACGCCAGGAAGCGGCCGCCCAGGTAGTTGGTGACGGCGAAGTAGCCGGTGGCGCGGGAGAACAGCCACTCCAGCCGGCGGTTGGTCTCGGCGGGCTGGCCGTTGGCCATCAGCGTGTAGGGGCCGGGGTCGTTGTTGGGATAGTCGTTGGGCTCCATTGGCGCTTCGAGCATCACCTCGTGGCCGTGGGCGCGCGCCAGGTCGACCCAGGCCTGCAGGCCGTCGGCGTAGGCGGTGAAGGATAGGGTCACCTCGCCCGGCAGGCGCTCGATGGCCGCCCGGGTGGTGGCCGCGTTCAGGCCGAGCCCGCCGACCACCAGGGCGATGCGCGGCTTGCCGTTGGGCGTGAACGGGCGGCTGTAGGCGCTGAACGGCGTGCGCCCGTCCTTGGCGATGATCGGCAGCAGGCCGCCCGGGCCGGGGGCGGAGAGGCCCGCCAGGGGCGCGGCCGGCAGCGGCGCGGAAAGCGGCCGCGCGGGCGCCGCGATGGGCGCGGGTCCGGCGCCGACCTGCCCGGCGACGCGCCCGCCCTGCGGCAGGGTGATGGTCGCCTGGCCGGAAAGGGGGTCGGGAGCTCCGGGCATGCCCACGTCCTGCCCGGGAACGAGGGTCTCCAGCGTCGGGTGTTCTGACAGGGCGCCGCGGAGCGAGCCCCGGGGCAGGGCGCCCGGCTCGGCCAGCTTGACGCGCACGGAGGGCGCGCCCGCGTGGGGGTCGCCGAACACCATCAGCGCCAGCAGCGTCGTCAGCGCCAGGGCGCCGGCCGCGCTCGCTCCGGCCGCCGGGTGGCGCAGGCGCGCGATCCAGTCCGGCGCCGTGGGCGCGGGCTGGGCGAGGGCGGCGGGCGGGCGGGCGAACATGCGGGCGGGGAGGGCCGGGAGCTGTGGAGGGACAGGCTCCAGGATCGACGATCGTGGTTAAGGCGCCGTAAGCGTCAGGGTGCGGCCGTCGCGGGTCCGCACACGCGAAAACCCCGCGCCGAGCGTGCGACGCGGGGCCTCGAGAGGGCGGTGGACGGCGGCGAGGGGCGACAAGACCGGCGCCCGCCCGCCCTCAAGCTCGAGCGGTCACCAGCGGCGGCCGTAGTACCCGTACCCGTACCGGGGGCCGTAGTAGCCGTAGCCCGGGCCGTAGAACCGGTGACGATAGCCGAAACGCGGCCCGTAGTAGGCCGGAGGGCCGTAGTACCCGTAGCCGTAACCCGGACCGTAGTAGCCCGGACCGTAGCCGTAGCCGCGGCCGTAGTACCGGTCGCCCGCGATGGCCGAGCCAATGGCCAGGCCGGCCAGCCCGGCGACCACGGCGCCGCCCACGCCTACGCCGCGATTGTAGCCGCGGCCGCCGTAGTAGCCGCCGCGATAGCGCTGTGCTTCCGCCGGGCTGGCCGCCGCGGCGACGACGCCGCCCACGGTGAGCGCGGCCAGGGCGCCGGCGACGGTCTTCTTGAACGGTGTCATGGGAGCCTCCTGTCGCGCGAGGAGCGCCTCACCGGCGCCCCGCTTCCATGACGTGAGGTTTAGGATCGTACGCCTGAACCGCACCTGAACGGCGCGGTCGGCGAGCGGTCGGTCAGCGCAGGGCGGGGCCGCGCTCCAGCGCCGCGGTGCGCAGCGGAGCCACCCCGCCGTCCCGCGCCAGCAGTGTGTCGATGCGGCTTTTCTGCGCGGCGAAGGCGGCGATCGCGGCCGCGTTCATCACGCCGGCCTGCGGCGTCTTCATGCCGTGAGGGTCGAGCTTCTTGCCGCCAAGCAGCACCTCGTAGTGCAGGTGCGGCCCGGTGGAGAGGCCGGTGGAGCCCACGTAGGCGACCACCTGCCCCTGCTTCACCGCCGCGCCCGGCTTCATGCCCGGGGCGTAGCGCGACAGGTGGCCGTAGCCGGTCTCGTACCCCTGCGCATGACGCAGCTTCAGCCAGTGGCCGTAGCCGCCGGCCCAGCGCGCCTCCTCGACGACTCCGTCGCCGGCGGCGACCACCGGCGTGCCGGTGGGCGCGCCGAAGTCCACGCCCGGGTGCAGGCGGTTGAAGCCTAGCAGTGGGTGCAGCCGCATGCCGAAGCTGGACGTGACGTGCCCGCCCTCCACCGGCGTCTTCACCAGCAGCGGCTTGAGCTCCTGGCCCACCTCGTCGGTGAACTCGACCTTCCCCTCGTGCTCGAAGCGGTAGAAGCGGGTGGTGCGCCCCTTGGCGCCGATCTCCGCGTAGAGCAGCTGGCCGGTCTCCACCGTGCGGCCGTCGGCGCCGACGGTGCGGTCGAACACCAGGCGGAAGGGGTCGCCCGGCTGGATGTCCCGGGCGAAGTCCAGCGTCTTGGAGAACAGCTTGGTCGCCTGGGTCACCAGGCCCGGGGTGGCGCCGGCGCGCAGGGCGCTCTCGTACAGCGAACCTTTCATCACGCCGGAGGCGACGTGCGTCTCGTCGCGCAGCCGCTCCTCCATCTGCTTGAGGCTGAGCGCCCCGTCCGGCGCGCGCGACAGGGTCACCTCGCGGGCCGGGCCGGTCTTCATGGACAGGTTCAGCAGGCGGGCGGGGGCGGCGGGCGTCGGCCGCGCCACCGCCGCCTGGAAGGCCAGGCCCGCGCGGATGTTCACCACGTCCAGCGCCTGGCCGAGGAGCGCCACCACCTCGCGCGCCTCGTCCGCCGCCACGCCCGTGCGGCGCACGGCGGCCAGCAGGGTCTCGCCCCGGGCGACGCGCATCGGCATCAGCACGGGGCCGGCCGGGCTGGCCGCCGCCCGCGGTGCGGACGCGCTGCGGGGCGCGATCTGCGGGCCGGCGGTCGCGCTCAGCGCGGACACGGCCCCGACGCCGCCTCCCGCGGCCAGGAGCACCGCGGCGCTCCCCAGCACAGCGGGGGCGTAGCGCGCGGGCGAGAGGCGGGCGTCGAACTCGGACATGCGGACCCTGGTCTGGGCGCGGCCCGGGCGCGGGGAGGCGCCCGGGCCGCGGCGAGGAGAGGGCGGACCGCGCCAGACCCCTGTGGGCCGGTCCGTTCAGCCCTTGTTAATGCCTGCGGCCGCGCTTGCGGGCAACCGGCGGGATGTCGCGCCCGCCACGGGCCTAGGGCGTGGACTCAACGGCGCGCAACCAGATGCGTGTTGAGGCGAGGGCGG
>CAXTHH010000031.1:0-8680 GCA_964244065.1 uncultured Caulobacteraceae bacterium
TGATCGCCCAGTAACCCGACAGCAGCGACGAGCCGCCCGTGGCGCAGCCGTTGGCCACGTTGATGAACTGCACGCCGGTGAGGCCCAGGCGCGGCAGGGCGGCGTCGGCCGCACCGGCCGAATGCGAGCCGCCGAACGCGAACTGCACGTCACGCCAGGCGACCCCCGCGTCGGCCAGCGCCTCGCGCACGGCGAAGACGCCCTGATCCAGGCCCGAGACCCCCTCCGTGCGGCCGAACGGGTGGATGCCTGCGCCGATGATGTGGACGTCGGTCATGGTCGGCCTGCTCCGCTCCGCGCGAGCATCGGGGATCGACGGGAAAAAGTCACCCTTGCCTGTTTCCGTCACCCGACCCGCGCCGTCGTCTGCACAGGGTCGACGCCGCCGCTGCTTTGGGCCCGGCTTGCGGCCCGAAGGCGTAAAGGGGGCCCGACCACGGCCGGGCCTGCAGTTCGGGAGACCAGCTTCATCCTCCGATCAGGCGGTGCGAACGCCCGCCGGAGGTTGTCGTCGACATTGGGCGGCGACGGCCTAATGGCAAGTGAGCGACCAACTCGCCGCCCGTCCAAACTGTTCCGGACCAGCCGCTCCGTCGCGGCGGACGCCGCGATCCCGAGGCGCGCTCCAGGACGCCTGTGGCCGGCCGGTGGCCCGCGCGTCGCGGGAAGGCGCACGGAGGATTACGCCCGGGGCGTGCATGCCCTGGCGGGTGGCACGCTTCCTGCTTAGTCAGACCTGGGCGGCCCGAATGGAGGCGTTTCCGATCTGTCACTTAGCGCGGCCAGGTGCGTCAACACGGACCATCCACCGCGGTTGAACGTGGTTAGGAAAAGGGTAATGTCCGCGCCGAGTTGGGCGGGAAGGGGGCAGGCCGCTGAAAGGCGGTCGGACCCACAGTAGAACCAGGCGACCGCAGCGTCTTGCGATGCGGACAAGGTGGCCGGTTTCCGATCAGGCGTAGAGTACAGCGGCTTGTAGCGCCGCCTTCAACCAGTCCGGAGGACGAGATGCGTTTCCCTGCCGTGGCGCTTTGCAGCGCCACGCTTTCGATGTCTTGCGTCGGCGTGGCGTCAGCTCAACAGCTGACCTACACGCCCATCAATCCGTCGTTCGGCGGCAACCCCTTCAACTCGAGCCACCTGCTCGGGCTGGCGGGCTCGCAGAATCAGTTCCTGCCCAAGTCGAGCTCGTTCACCGCGCCGACCCAGGCCGAGCAGTTCGCCTCGCAACTGCAGAGCACGATCCTTTCGGGCGTGGCCCAGCAGATCTCCAACGCCATCTTCGGCAACAACCCGCAGCAGTCCGGAACCATCTCCTTCGGCGGCACCTCGGTGAACTTCCAGCGCGGGTTGGACAACGTCACCATCAACATCACGGACACCAAGGGCGTGACCACCACCATCGTGGTGCCGACCTTCGTGGCGACCGGCGGCTGAACCGATGATCCGTTCCGCCCTGTTCGCGGCCGCCGCGCTGGCGCTCGCCGGCTGCGCCACGGGCCCCGCGCCCCACGCCACCCGCTCCACCCTGGCCCTCTATCCGGCCAAGACCTTGACGCAGAAGTCGCTCAACGAGATCCCGCCGCCGCGCCAGCCGGTCGCCGTGGCGGTCTACGGCTTCGCCGACCAGACCGGCAAGTTCGAGAAGAGCGACACGGGCCAGACCCTGTCGCGCGCCGTCACCCAGGGCGGCGGCTCCATCCTGGCCAAGGCGCTGCAGGACGCGGGCGACCGCAAGTGGTTCACCGTGGTCGAGCGGGAGTCCTTCAAGGACCTGCTGACCGAACGCCAGCTGATCACCGAGATGCGCCAGCGCTACCTCGGCGAGCAGGGCGTGAATCCCCAGGCGCTGCCGGCCCTGCTGTTCGCCGGCGTGATCCTGGAGGGCGGGATCATCAGCTACGACACCAACACCTACACGGCCGGCAACGGCGTCGCCATCATGGGCGCCGGGATCAACGGCAAGTACAAGCAGGACACGGTCACCGTCTACCTGCGCGCCGTCTCGGTGAAGACCGGCGAGATCCTGACCACGGTCACCACGTCCAAGACGATCACGTCCAAGGCGATCGACACCAACCTGTTCGCCTATGTGGCGTCGGACAAGATCGCCGAGGCCGAGCTGGGCTACACCACGAACGAGCCCTCGCAGATCGCGCTTCAACAGGCGATCGAGAAGGCGGTCTACGGCCTCGTGATGGAGGGCGTGGACCTGAAGCTCTGGAACTTCGCCGACGTGAACGCCGGCTGGCCCATGCTCTGGCGCTACCGCCAGGAGCGCGACGGCGTGCTCAGCGCCTCGCAGGTCGAAGCCATCAACCGCGCCCGCCGTGGCGAGCGCGACCGCGGACCTTTCGCGCCCTTCTCGCCCTCCCGCCCGGCCGCCCAGCCGCCGGCGCCGGACGTGGCCCGGGCGTCCACCCCATCCACGGCGCAGGTGCGAACTGCGTCGATGGACCGGCCGGAGGCGCAGCCCCCGGTCCCAACCGGGACTGCCGCTCCGGCCGCCCCATCCACTGCACAGGCGGCCGCTTCGGCCGCCAAGGGAGACTAGCTCTATGAAGACCCTCGTACTCGCGACCGTTTCGACGGCCGCTCTTTTCTTCGCCGGCGCCGCTTCGGCGCAAGTCGCATTCCCGTTCGGCCTTCAGCCGAACAGCCAAGGCGATGCGACGGTTGCGTCGTCGATTGACCAACTTGGCACCAACAACCGGGCCAACGTCGCCCAGGACAGCTTCGGCGCCACGAGCCACGACACGAGCGTAATCGTGCAAGGCTTCATCGACACCACTGGCCCCAGGAACAACTCCGCGAACGTCACTCAAACCGGCACCGGCCAACGTTCGCTGGTGATGCAACGCTCCAGCAACAACGCCACCAGCGTCAACCAGTCGGGCGCGAACAACGACGCGTTCACCTATCAGAGCGGTCGTGGCGGCAACACTGCGTCGACGACGCAGTCAAGCGTGTCCGGCAATCCCAAGTCCGGCAACATCGCCGGTACGGATGGCGTCGGCTCCTATCAAGGCGGCTTCGCTCTCGCGAGCACGCTGGGTCAGCAGTCGCAAGACCAGGTCGAGAACGCCGTCACCACGACGGGCATCAATCCTCCGACCGACCTCGGGCAAGATGGCGCGAGCTATATTGTCCAAGCCTTCAGCGCCTACAGCAACAACGCTTCGGTGAACCAAAGCGGCGGCCCCGCCCAACGCGCCGCCATCAGCCAAGTCGATGGCGAGCACAACAGCACCGCGGCGATTACGCAGACCGCTGGTGGTGGACTTGGTGCGGATGCGTGGGTCTATCAAACCGCCGGCAGCGGCAACAATGCCGCGGTGAATCAAGGCTCCACCAACTCGTCGGCTTCCATCTATCAAAAGTCGTCGATCGGCAGCATCGCTAGTGAGACGCAAGCTGGAACGTTCCAAGCTGCTTACACGACGCAGACTGGACAATTCCAACAGTCTTACGCCAATCAGAGCGGCTCGTTTAACCAGCTGCGCGTGACGCAGTCGGGTGACTCGAACTACTCCAACCTCATCCAATCGGGTTCGGAAGGAACCGCGACGGTTACGCAAGCCGGAACGCTGAACAACTCGTACCTCGCCCAGACGTCGCAAAGAGACGTCGCTGACGTGACGCAGACCGGCAACCAGAACGTGTCCAACGTCACGCAGGCGCTGGCCAACGGCTGGTCGCACGTGTCGCAAAACGGCACCAGCAACAACGCCTACGTCGCTCAACGTCACTAAGCTGAGTGGCTCGACGGGGAGGGCGTTCAGCCCTCCCCGTTTCTTCTCACAGGTAGAACGATGAAGCAGCTCCTCCTCACGGTCCTTAGCGCCTCCATGTTGGCGTCCTCGTTCGCGAGCGCTCAGTCACCTCGGCTGCTGGCCGCCTCGACCGTGTCCATCGAGCAGATCGGCCCAACACAGGTCAGGGTTTCACAAAGCGGCACACAGGATCGCGCCGCGGTCACGCAGACTGGGTCGGGGTCGTCGGCGGCCATCACGCAGGACGGCTCCAACCTCACCACCACCATCACGCAGGGACGGGGCGCGCAGAGCGCGACGGTCGGGCAGACGGGGCAGGGCCACACCGCCACGCTCACGCAGGACGGCGGGATCAACGTCGCGGTGCTGTACCAGGACGGGACGGGTAATCGCGCCACCTTCGACCAGACGAGCACGGGCGCGCGGAACTATGCCGGCTTCAGACAGGGCGGCGCCGGGAATTCGGCGACGCTCACGCAGAACGGGTCGGGCAATACGATCAACGCCAGCCAGGCGGGCTCGGGCAACCAGATGAGCCTGGTCGAGAGCGGCAACGGCAACAGCCTGAGCGCCGACCAGAGCGGCAGCGGCAACGCCCTGGGCTTCGCCGTCAGCGGCGGGGGCTCCGGCTCGGTGAGCCAAGCCGGGGCCGGGCTGGCCCTCAGCTACGCGACCAACGGGCCGAGCGCGGTCTCGGTCGTGCAGACCAATGCCTATCGGGGGCTGCCCGTGATCAACGGGGTCGCGCCGGGATCGGCCCCGCCGCCGGCGCCGGTCGGGCGCTGAGGCGTGGCCGCCGCGCTCCTTCTCCTTCTGGCGCTGGCCCAGGCCGCGCCGGGCGCCGTGGCCATGCCGCAGCTGTCCGAGGCGCGCCAGCCCGGCGCGGCCTCGGTGGCGGGCGACGGCGCGCCGAGCGGTGCGCGGGAACGCGAGCGGCTCGCCCAACCGCCGCAGCAGGTCGAGACCGGCCGGCGCTCCGCCGAAGCCGCGCCGGCGCTGTCCAACTCCGCCCAGGGCCGGGCCCTGGCGACCGCCCCCGTGGGCGGCCGCGACCGGTGCGACGCCGCATCCGCCGCCGCCAGCCCGCTGTGCCGCGACCGGGTGGAGGCGCGCGCCGGGGAGTTCTCCGCGCCCACGGCGACGCCCGTCACCGCGGAGGGCCGGCTGCTGCTGCTGACCCAGCCCCAGGGGAACGCCCAGGCCATGACGGCCACGGGCGCCAGTCGCCGCCTGGGCGGCACCGCCGCGGACGTGGAGCGCGCCGCCGGCTCGGTCGCCGGCGAGCTGGCTGCGGCCATCTCGCAGACGCAGGGCGGCGCCAGCGCCCAGGTCACGCCCGCCGGCGGCTCGCCCGCGAGCCCGCCCACGGCGGGCCTGCTGCCCGCGGGCGTGCCGTCCGTCGTCGTCACCACCCCTCGCTGATCGGGAGAGAGCCGCATGCGGAGTCGTTCCGTCCTCCTCGCCGCCGCGCTCGCGCCGCTCGGCGCCTGCGCGGGTTTCGCGCCTCCGCAGGCCCCGCCCCTGATGCTGGCGCGCCTCGACACGGCCGTTCCGCCCGTGCCGGCCGAGCTGCTGGCGCCCGTCAACGGCAAGGCCGACGCGCCGTTCCAGCTGGACGTGGGGTTCGTCCTGGCCGAGCGTGCGCGCCAGTCGGCGCTCGCCGTGGCGCGCGCCGAGGCGGTGCGGGCGGAAGCCGAGCCGACCCTCGCCGTGGCATCCGCCCCGTCCCGCCCCACGAACATCGGGGATCGCGCCCTTTCCCTCGCGCAGAGCGCGCCGACGACGGCGCGACCGGTCCAGGTGCGGTCGGACCGGGGCCTCGCGCTCCAGCCTCGCCCGCCCGCAGCGCCCGGAACGTCCGCCACGGAGGTGGCGACCGCGCCGCCGGCGGCCGCCGGGCCTGCGCCTTCCGCGACCTTCGCGCGGGTCTCAACCCCCGCGCCACGGCGGGCGGGAGCGAGGACGGCCGCGGCCGTTCCGCGGGCCGTGGATGCGCGCTCGCAGAGGGGCGTTTCCCAGGTGACCGCGTCGCGGACGACCGCGTTGCGGGCGACGCCGCCCTCCTACACGATCTCACCCCCGGTGAGGGTCGTACGGGTTCTCGGCCCCGCAGCGCCTGACCGCCGCCCCTCGACGCCGACGCCGAGGCTCCAGCGGGCCAGACTGCCCGGCGCGCCGCTGATGATCAGGATTCAGGACTTCCTGGCCCGCTGGATGCCCGCCGTACTCGGCTGATCGCGGCCCCGCGCGAGCGGCCGACGATCCGCGATCCAGGGCTCCGCCCCTCGGCCATCGACCCGCTGCGGGACGACCGTGAGGTCGTCCCGACTGGCTAGGACTTGGGCTTGGCCGCCGCCGGTGGCGTGCGGTCAGGGGCCGACTTGGCGGGAGCCGCGTCGGGCTTGTAGTTGTTCTCGCCGATGCCCTGGATCTGCTTGCCCGGCCGCGGCTGCAGGGTGCCCGTCTCGCCCTCGGTGACCGGGCCGGCGGTGGCCAGGCACGACAGCTGGAACGCCTTGCGCTCCTTGGCGGCCAGGCGCTTGCGATCCGCCTCGGCGGCGCACTGGCGCGTGCGCGTCGTGCGGTCCACGCCGCTGGGCTTGGTGATCGCCTGCGACTCCTTGGTGGCCGCCGTCGGCGCGGTGGGGGTGGAAGCGGCGAGCGGGCCCTTCAGGCACGTCTTGACGAAGGCGGAGCGTTGGGCGCCGGCGAGGCCCTGCTCCTTCGCGCTCTGCGAGCAGTGGGCGGACTGGGCCGTGACCTTGGCCGCCGCCGCCGGCGTCGCCAGGGCCGCCGCAGTGATCAACAGCGCCGTGAAGCTGGTCGGACGCATGACCCTCCCTTTCTCGTTCTTGGCTTTAACGTTCCCACTCTATCGCGCGGGGCGCGAGCGAGTTCCACGGACGCGCTGACCCGCGAGGCCGGGGGGAGGCCTGCAGCCCGCCTTCGCGCCATTCCGCGCGCGCAGGTCGGTGCGCGCGGATCGTCCGGCGGCTGTGTTACGTTCCCGCCGCCTGACGCGCGCCCGCGTCGCGGGAGTCCGTCATGACGCTGACCATCGTCGTCGCCGTCGCGCTTACGCTCGGTCTGCTCGTCGTCGGCGGGGTGATGACGAAGGTGGGCGCGTGGTACGCCGCCCTTCGCAAGCCGAGCTGGAACCCGCCGAACTGGCTGTTCGGCCCGGCCTGGACGGTGATCCTCGGCCTGGCGGCCTGGGCCGGCGTGCTCGCCTGGACGCACGCGCCGGACGCTGCGGCGCGCTGGCGGATCGGCGGGCTGTTCGGCGTCAACATGGTGCTGCATGCGCTCTGGAGTCCGCTGTTCTTCACGCTGAGGCGGCCGGACTGGGCGCTGGTGGAGGCGCCGCTGCTGTGGCTCTCGGTGCTGGCCTTGATCGTCGGGCTGGCGCCCTATTCCCCGCTCGCCCCCTGGCTGCTCGCCCCCTACCTGGGGTGGGTGGCGTTCGCCGTGGTGCTCAACGCCACGATCGTGCAGCTGAACCGCCCCTTCGGCCGCGATGAGCTCGGGCGCGGAGCCCCCGCACCCGGAGCCTGAGGGCGGGCCTCCGCTCCCCCGGGCAGGCCGGGAGAGCGGAGCGCCACGCCTACTCGCTGTAAGCGTAGCCGTGGATCACCGCCCAGCCGTGCCAGTCGCTGACGACCGTGCCCGTGAGCAGGATGCCGATGCCGCCCGTGATCGGCGTCAGCACGGCGAACCACCAGGCCCAGCGGTGGATCGACTCCGCCGTGGCGTTGAAGCCCATGGTCCAGCGCCAGAAGAGGGCGCCCCGCTCGAAGGCCGTTCCACGGTCGGTGATCTGCTCCAGCTCGCGGTCGCCGCCGTAGCGGCTGATGGCCAGCACGGTCGCCGCGTGCATGGCGAACAGCAGCGTCGAGCCGTAGAGGAACACGATCGAGAGGCAGTGGAACGGGTTGTAGAACAGGTTGCCGTAGGTGATCGAGAAGGCGCCCACCCAGTCCAGGTGCGGGAAGATGCCGAACGGCACCGCCTCGCTCCAGCTGCCCATCAGGATCGGGCGGATGAAGCCCAGCACCAGGTAGAGCCAGATGGCGGCGGCGAAGGCCCACGACACGTGCGTGCCCATGCCCAGCGCCTTGGCGCGATCGTAGGTGCGCTTCCACCACAGCAGCACCGAGGTGGTCAGGAAGAACCCGGCGATCAGCCACCAGCCTCCGTTCTCCAGGGGCGGCAGGATCTTCAGCCCGTACTCGGGCCCGGGCGGCTGCAGTGACAGCCAGGGCAGCTGCCGGATGAACTGCAACGGGTCCCAGCCCACCGAGGCCCACATGTTGAGCCCGATGATCTCGAAGGCGAAGAAGCCGCAGACGAGCGAGGTGATCCCCGTCAGGCCGAGGTGGATCGGCCCGAGCTGGGCGTTGCCCAGCCAGCCCAGGAAACGGTTGAAGGTGACCCCGCGGGTGCGCGGCGTGTCGGTCGCAGGCAGGGCCACGCCGCGCTCGGGCGTGCCTCGGACCTGCACCTGGGTGAAGATGTTCTGGTAGCCAGCCATGATGTTCAGCTCCTCACTGCGACCAGATCGGAAGATTACGCCACCAGTTCCACCACTCGGGCCAGCCGTTCGCCCACACCGGGCCGGAGATCACGATGCAGATCGCGCTCCAGACGCCGGCCGAGAGCGCCAGGAACAGGCCCACCCGGTGAATGCCGAGCGTGCCGACCGAGTAGCCCATGACGTCGCGGAAGAAGGTGTCCTCGTGCTCGGGCGTCTTCACCGTCTGTCCCTTGGCCGGGTTGGCCGCCGAAAGGATCAGGCCGCCGTGCAGCGACAGGGCGAAGGTCGTGGCGAAGAAGAACGACACCGCGATCATATGGGCGGGGTTGTAGTGGAAGTTCAGATACTTGTAGCCCGTGTTCGACACCCACTC
>CAXTHH010000032.1:0-8408 GCA_964244065.1 uncultured Caulobacteraceae bacterium
ATCGCCGAGGCCCTGGCCGACGGCGCCGACGAGTACATCATGAAGCCGTTCGACGGCGACATCGTCGCGGCCAAGTTCGCGGAGGCCGGGCTGCTGTGACCGGCCCCGATTTCGCCCTCCTGGTCGAGCTGGCCCGCGACCACGCCGGGCTGGAGCTGCGCGCCGACGGCGCCTTCCACGCCGAGATGCGCCTGGGCGCCCTGGCGCGGCGCGAGGGCGAGGCCTCGGTGGAGACGCTGGTGGCCCGCCTGCGCGCCGGCGGCGACCCCGGCCTGGCCGCCTCGGCGGTGGAGGCGCTGGCCAACGGCGAGACCTCCTTCTTCCGCGACCGGCACGTGTTCGACCGCCTGCAGAACGAGCTGTTGCCCGCCCTGGCCCTGCGCCGGCCGGGGCGCCCGCTGCGCGTCTGGTCGGTGGGCTGCGGCACGGGGCAGGAGGTCTACTCGCTGGCGCTGGCCGCCGCCGCGGCGGGCCCGGGCGCCCCGGTGGTGGAGCTGTTCGCCTCCGACCTGTCGGAGCGCGCCCTGCAGAAGGCGCGGGCCGGCTTGTTCAGCCACTTCGAGGTGCAGCGCGGCCTGCCCATCCGCCTGCTGCTGGCCCACTTCGAGAAGGTGGACGACCTGTGGCGCGCCTCCGCCCGGTTGCGGGGGGCGGTGCGCTGGGCGCAGTTCAACCTGATGGACGACCTGTCGCGCATCGGACCGTTCGACGTGGTCCTGTGCCGCAACGTGCTCAACGGCTTCTCGCCGGACGCCGCCGCCTCCGCGCTCCACCGCCTGGAGGGCGTGGTCGCGGCCGACGGCTGCCTGGTGCTCGGCCCGGGCGAGGGCCCGCCCTCCGGCGCCTTCTCGGGCGAGGGCGGCGTCTACGTGCGGGATCCCGCCGTGCGACGCGCGGCGGCCGCGGCCTGACGTACGCGCCCACGTCGCTCCTGACCTAGGCCCACCCCGCCTCCGCCCGTCGTCCTCGGACTTGATCCGAGGGCCGAGCCGTCCGCGGACTGTCGGCCGGGGTCGGCGCACGATCGGCGCCCGGCCCTCGGGTCAGGCCCGAGGGCGACGAGAGAAGGGGTGGGCAGAAAGCGAAACGGCCCCCAGGGATCGCTCCCGGGGGGCCGCCGCAGTTCCAGTCCAGGGCTATCCGATCAGCGGCGGGCGCCGAAGATCGACAGCAGGAATTGGAACAGGTTGATGAAGTTCAGGTACAGGCTCAGCGCGCCGAAGTTGGTCGCCACCGCCGAGCTCTCGCGGTCGCCGCCGAGCTGGTAGTAGGTCGCCTTCAAGCGCTGGGTGTCATAGGCGATCAGGCCCGAGAAGATCAGCACGCCCAGGATCGACACCACGAAGCTGATCGCGGGCGAGCGCAGGAAGATGTTGACCAGGCTGGCGATCACCAGCCCGATCAGGCCCATCAGCAGGAACGAGCCGAAGCCGGTCAGGTCGCGCTTGGTGGTGTAGCCCCAGAGGCTCAGCCCGCCGAACGCGGCCGCGGTGATGAAGAAGGTCTGGGCGACCGACTGGCCCGTGTAGGCCAGCAGCCACACGCCCAGGCCCGCGCCGATGGTGACCACGAAGGCCCAGTAGAGCAGGCCCGCCTGCCGCGCGCTGGGGTTGCGCATGGCGAACATGGCCACGAACATCATCGCGATCGGCGCGAAGCGGATGATCGTGCCCAGCAGGGTGAAGCCCGCCAGACGCCCGTCCGGCGTGATCACGTAGAGCAGGCTGGCGACCGGCGCGTAGGCGCTCGTCAGCCAGGCCAGGAGGCCGGACACGACCAGGCCCAGCGCCACCTTGTTGTACACGCCGAGCATGAAGCCGCGCAGGCCGGCGTCGACCGACATGTCGCCGGCCCGCGGTTGCGGTAGCGTCCTGCCGAAGCCCCGGTTGAAATCGCTCATGGCGAAAGGGTTTCCTCAAAGCGACGCCTCGAAGGAGGACGTCTTGCGGTGGAATATCGGCCTGCGCAGGTCCCCGCGCAAGGGACGGGCATGTGTAACGAACCGTTGCTCCATTGAGCTTTGTCGCATGCGCGTTATCTGCGGCGCGATGCTGTTCCGCCCCATCTCCGCGGCCGTCGCGGCGCTCGCCCTGAGCGCGTCCGCGTCGGCGCCCGCCGCCACGCCCGGGCCGGCGCAGGTGACCGTGCTGGGCGACTCGATCACCGCCGGCTACGGCCTCGCCCGGGCCGAGGCCATGCCCGCCCGGCTCCAGGCGGAGCTCGCGCGCACCGGGGCGCCCGTCACGGTGATCGCCGCCGGCGTGTTCGGCGACACGGCGGAGGGTGGACTGGCACGGGCCGGGCAGGTCGCTCCGGGCGGCGTCGTCGTCGTGGCGCTGGGCGCCAACGACCTGCTCCAGGGGGTCGCGCCGGCGCGGACGGAGGCGGCGCTGCTCGGGATCGTGCGCAGGCTGAAGGCCAAGGGCTGCCGCGTGGTGCTCGCCGGCGGGCGCTCGCCCTTCGCTCCCGCCGCCACCTTCGACGCCCTGTTCGCCCGGGTCGCCAGGTCGGAGGGCGTGCCGCTCGTGCCCGACCTGCTGTCGGGCCTGTCGCTCCGGGCCGGCTACGTCCAGAAGGACGGGCTGCATCCGAACGCGCGCGGGGCCCAGCTGATCGCCGAGCGCCTCGCCCCGGCCGTGCGGGCGGTGCTGTGATCCGCCTGTTCGCCGCCGTGCCCGTGCCCGAGGGGATCGGCGAGGCGCTGCTGGCTCGTGCGGACGGCGTCCCCGGCGCGCGCTGGCGACCGCTGGAGGCGCTGCACGTCACCCTGCGCTTCTACGGCGAGGTGTCGAACCCGGCGGCCGCCGAGCTGGACGAGGCGCTGGCCGCGATCCGCTGCGCGCCGTTCGAGCTGGCGCTCCAGGGGGCGGGCGTGTTCGGCGACGCCGACCACATGCGCGCGGTCTGGGCCGGGGTGGCGGAGAGCCCCGCGCTGCGCCAGCTCGCCGCCAGGTGCGAGACCGTCGCCAGGCGCACGGGGCTCGCGGCGGAGAAGCGGACCTATCGCCCGCACGTGACGCTGGCCTATCTGAAGCGGGCGGAGCCGGCGAAGGTGGCGACCTGGGTGCAGGGGAATAACCTCCTCAAGTCGCCGCCCTGGCGGGTGGGCGGCTTCGGGCTCTATTCCTCCTGGTCCGGGCCGGACGGGTCGCGCTACGACCTGGAGCGCTGGTACCCGCTCGCCTGAGGAGCCTCATGACGCCCGCCGCCCGCCCGCGCCGCTCGGTGCTCTACATGCCCGCCTCCAACCCCAAGGCGATCGCCAAGGCGCGCGAGCTGGCGTGCGACGCGGTGATCCTCGACCTGGAGGACGCGGTGGCGCCTGACGCCAAGGCGGCGGCGCGCGACGCGGCCGCCCAGGCGGTGCGCGACGGCGGCTGGGGCGGGCGCGAGGTGGTGATCCGCGTCAACGGCCTCGACACGGAGTGGGGCGCCGACGACCTCGCCGCCGCCGCCGCCGCCGGGCCCGACGCGGTGCTCGCCCCCAAGCCGGACGGGCCGGACGACGTGCGCCGCTACGACGCCGCCCTGGCCGGCGCGCCGCCCGAGACCGCCCTGTGGGTGATGATCGAGACCGGCCGCAGCCTGTTCGCCCTGCCGCAGATCGCGGCGACGGCGGACGACACGCGCCTGGGCGGCTTCGTGCTCGGCACGAACGACCTCGCCAAGGAACTCGGCTGGCGGCTCGGTCCCGGCCGCGCGCCGTTCCTGTGGGCGCTGTCGGCGGCCACCGCGGCGGCCCGGGCGCACGGCCTCGTGGCGCTCGACGGCGTGTTCAACGGGCTGGAGGACGAGGCCGGGCTCGCGGCCGAGTGCGCCCAGGGGGTCGAGTGGGGCTTCGACGGCAAGACCCTGATCCACCCCCGCCAGATCGAGCCCTGCAACCGCGCCTTCACCCCCTCCGAGGCCGAGGTGGCGCACGCCCGGGCGGTGATCGCCGCCTTCGACCTGCCGGAGAACGCAGGCAAGGGCGCCATCCGCGTCGACGGCCGCATGGCCGAGCGCCTGCACCTGCATCAGGCCCGCAAGACGGTGGCCGCCGCCGGCGCGTAACCCTCTCCCGCTCGCGGGAGAGGGACAGGCCGCGCAGCGGCCAGGGTGAGGGTGCGTACCTGAAGCGCAGTGGGTGACGGGGCCCCTCACCCTGGCTGCGCTTCGCTCCGCCTGTCCCTCTCCCACTTGCGCGGGAGAGGGTTGCCTGCCCCGCCGCCTGCGTTAAGCCCAGCCCCGCATCCGGAGCCCTCCATGCCCGACTCCGCCGAGGCGGCGACGACGCGCAGCGTGCGCCAGAACATGCGCCTGCTCTCCGCGCTCCTGGACGACGCCATCGGCCATCTGGAGGGCGAGGCCGCCGCGGCGCGCGTCGCCGTGGCCCGGGCCACCGCCCTGGACGCGGCGGAGACCGGCGACCCCTCGACGCTGATTGCACTCGCGGAGGGGCTGGACCTGGACGGCGCCGTGTTCCTGGCCCGCGCCTTCGCGCTCGACGCCGCCCTCTGCGACATCGCCGAGGACGTCACCGGTCGCCGGCGTTTCGCCGAGATGGAGTCGCGCCCCGAGGCGGGCGGCGCGCCCCCGCATGCTCTGCCCGAGGCGCTGCGGCGGATGGACGGCGACGCGGACGCGGCGCTCGACGCCCTGCGCGTCGTGCCGGTGCTGACCGCCCACCCCACCGAGATGCGCCGCCGCTCCACCGCCGACCGCGAGGTGGAGGTCACCCGGCTGATGGCGCTGCGCCGCCACCACCTGCCCCGCGAGCTCGACCGTCGCATCCGCGACGAGCTGTTCCGCGAGGTGGCGCTGCTGTGGCTCACGCGCCTGAACCGCCCGGACCGGATCACGGTGGCGGATGAGGTGCGCAACATGCTGGAGGTGGTCCGGCGCGCGCTCCTGCCCGCGCTGGAGGCGCTCTACGAGGGCTGGGGCGAGGCCCTGGGCCGCGCCGAGCTGCCCACCGCCCTCACGCTCGGCACCTGGATCGGCGGGGACCGCGACGGCCACCCGGGCGTGGACGGCGGCACGCTGCGCGCGGCGCTCGCCGCGCAGGCCAACCTGATCCTGGGCCGCTACGTGGGCGAGGCGGCGCGCCTGCGCGACGACCTGGCGCTGTCCACCACCATGACGGCGGTCTCGCCTGAGCTCCAGGCGCTGGCCGAGCGCGCGTCGGAGAGCAACGTCCACCGCGCCGACGAGCCCTACCGCACGGCGATGATCGGCGTGCACGCGCGCCTGCTGGCCACCCTGCACGCCATCGCCGAGGGCCCGCCCGCCCCCGGCGAGCCCTACCCGGGGCCGGACGCGCTGCTGGACGACCTCGTGACCGTGCGCGACTCGCTGGTGGCGCACGGGGGCGAGCGGCTGCTCGGCCACCGCCTGCCGGCGCTGATCCAGCTGGTGCGCGTGTGCGGCTTCCACCTGCTCAGCCTGGACCTGCGGCAGAACGCCGACGTGCACGAGCGGACGCTGCACGAGCTGTTCGCCGCCGTCTCGCCCGAGATCGACTACCGCGCCCTGGACGAGGCGGCGCGGGTCGCGCTCCTGCTCAAGGAGCTGGCCGACCGGCGCCCCCTGCGCACGCCCTTCGCCGACTACGGCGAGGAGACGCTGAAGGAGTTGGGCGTGGTGGACGCGGCGGCGGCGGCGCTGGCCGACTTCGGCCCGCGCGCCCTCGGCCTCTACGTGGTCAGCAAGACCGACAGCCTCTCCGATCTCCTGGAGCCCCTGGTGTTGATGAAGCAGGCCGGGCTGGTGGTGGGCGGGCCGGAGCCGGCCACCCGGGTGCCCGTCTCGCCCCTGTTCGAGACCATCGCCGACCTGAAGGCGGGGCCGGACATCCTGCGCCGCTGGCTGGCCCTGCCGCAGGCGCGCGCCCTGCGGGGAGCGGGCGTGCAGGAGTGCATGCTGGGCTACAGCGACAGCAACAAGGACGGCGGCTTCCTCGCCTCCCGCCGGGGCGCGGCCGAGGCCGCGGCGGCGCTCGCCGCCGTGGCGCGGGAGGCGGGGGCGCCGCTGCAGCTGTTCCACGGCCGGGGGGGCTCGATCGGACGGGGCGGGGGGCCGACGGCCGAGACCGTCTTCTCCCAGCCGCCCGGCACCGTGCAGGGGCGCATCCGCCTGACAGAGCAGGGCGAGATGATCCAGCGCCTCTACGGCGACACGCCCACCGCCCGGCGCAACCTCGACGCCCTGGCCGCCGCGACGCTCCTGGCCGGGACCTCGGGGCCGGACAGGGAGCGCGCCGCCGCCGACCCTGCCGCCGAGGCCGCGCTCGCCCGCCTCTCCGAGGCGGCGTTCCACGCCTACCGCAAGCTGGTCTACGACGATGGCGCGTTCGAGGACTTCTTCTGGTCGGCGACGCCCGTAGCGGAGATCGCCGGGCTGAAGATCGGCAGCCGCCCCGCCTCGCGCACGCCCAGCCGCCGCATCGAGGACCTGCGCGCCATCCCCTGGGTGTTCAGCTGGAGTCAGGCGCGCATCTTCCTGCCCGGCTGGTACGGCGTCGCCGCGGGCGCGAAGGCGGCCGGCCTCTCCCCCTCCGACCTGCGCGAGCTGACGGAGGCCGTGCCCTTCCTGCGCCCCGCCCTGCACGGCATGGAGCTGGCCCTGGCGCAGAGCGACATGGCCATCGCCGCGCGCTACGCGGGCCTGGCCTCCGACCCGGCGTCGGGCGCCCGCATCTTCGATCGCATCCGGCGGGAGCGCGAGGCGGCCGCCGAGCTCGTGCTGGCCGCCCGCGGTGGGTCGCACCTTTTGGACGACCGGCCCGAGCTGGCGGAGAGCGTTGGCTTTGCCGCCCCGGTGATCGACGCGCTGAACCACATGCAGGTGGAGCTCCTGGCCCGGCGGCGCCGCGGGGAGGACGATCCGCGGCTGACCCTGGCCCTGCAGCTCACCGTCAACGGCGTGGCCGCCGGGCTGCGCAACACGGGCTGAACGCGACGTTAACCGCGCCCGCAAGCGAAACGTTAGGGCCTGCCGCCGCAGGCATGCGCGCCTTCGATGACCGCCCCTCCATCCTCGCCCAGCCCCGTCCCCGAAGCCTGCGCGGACGTCTCCGCGCCGCTGCGCGTGCTGGCGGCCGAGGACAACCGCATGAACCAGGCCGTGCTCCAGGCGGCGCTGGAGGCCCTGGGCGCCCGCATCGTGATCTGCCCCGACGGCCGCTGCGCCGTCGAGGCCTGGCGCGAGGGCGCCTACGACCTCGTGCTCATGGACATCCGCATGCCGGTCATGGACGGCGTGGAGGCCGTGCAGGCGATCCGCGCCGCCGAGAGCGCCGAGGGCCGCCCGCGCACCCCGGTGGTGGCGCTCTCCGGCGACGTGCAGCCGGACCAGGTGCGCGACTACCTGGCCGCCGGCATGGACGGCCACGTGGCCAAGCCCATCGAGCTCGTCCGCCTGCGCGAAGTGCTCGACTGCGCCCGCCTGAGCCGCGAGGCGCGGCTGGCGGCGTAACCTTCGTCCCCGGCTCTTCTCTTAACCCCTTCTCACGTCGCCCTCGGGCTTGACCTGCGGGCCGAGCCCTCCGCGCGCAAGCGGGTCGAGGTCGCGCACGATCCGCGCCCGGCCCTCGGATCAAGTCCGAAGGCGACGAGCTTGCCTGTGATGTCAGCCCTCGCGCTTCACGCGCTTGATCACGCCGGAGAAGTTCAGCATCGGCCGGCCCTCGGCCGTCAGCAGGCCGCGCACGAACACGAGGCTGCGGCCCGCCTGCACCACGCCGCCGCGCGCCTCGATCCGCTCGCCGGGACGGGCCGGCCCCAGGAAGTCGCCGTTCAGGCTCACGGTCACGGCCGGCGACCGCGCGAGCTCCGTCGACGCCAGCGCGAACAGGGCGAAGTCGGCGAAGCTCATCATGCAGCCGCCGTGCATGGCGCCGCCGCCGTTCATGTGCCGCGGCTCCGCCCGGAAGGCGCACACCACCTCGCCGTCGATCTTCTTCGAGTAGAACGGCCCGACCGCGTCCTCGAAGGGGTCCACACCGCTCCAGGTCCACCAGCCGGCGAACTCGCCGTCCTCGACCCGGCGCGGACCCCGCGCACCCCCGTCCCCGCCCCCGTCCGCCACGCACGCCTCCGCTCGACCCCGCCCGGAGGCCGGTTCATAAACGCTCGTCACCCGAACGGAAGGAGCCGCCGCCATGGCCTTCGACGCCGAGCTCCGCGAGCAGCTGATCGACACGGTCCGCCGCTTCGTCTCCGAGCGCCTGCGCCCGGTCGAGGCGCGCACCGCCGAGGAGGACGAGGTTCCCGCCGAGCTGGTGGAGGAGATGAAGTCCCTCGGCCTGTTCGGCCTGTCGATCCCCGAGGAGTACGGCGGCCTGGGCCTGTCCATGGAGGACGAGTGCCTGGTGGCGCTGGAGCTCGGCCGCGCCAGCCCCGCCTTCCGCTCGGTGTTCGGCACCAACG
>CAXTHH010000033.1:0-7341 GCA_964244065.1 uncultured Caulobacteraceae bacterium
GACGCCGCCGACTTCGAGGACCTGCGCGCCGCCGTCGGCCGCCTGCGCCTCAACGACGCCAGCTTCACCTGGGAGATGGAGACCAGCGCCGCCCTAGGCTTCGGCTTCCGCTGCGGCTTCCTCGGCCTGCTCCACCTGGAGATCATCCAGGAGCGCCTCTCCCGCGAGTTCGACCTCGACCTGATCGCGACGGCCCCCAGCGTGGTCTACAAGCTGACCCTGCTCGACGGCTCGGTCATCGACCTGCACAACCCCGCCGACATGCCCGATCCGGTCAGGATCGCCAGCATCGCCGAGCCCTGGATCAAGGCCACCATCTTCACGCCGGACGAGTATCTCGGCGGCGTCATCAAGCTCTGCCAGGACCGCCGCGGCCAGCAGCGCGAGCTCTCCTACGTCGGCTCCCGCGCCATGGTGGTCTACGACCTCCCGCTGAACGAGGTGGTGTTCGACTTCTACGACCGCCTGAAATCCATCTCCAAGGGCTACGCCAGCTTCGACTACAGCATCGAAGAGTATCGCGAGGGCGACCTCGTGAAGATGAACGTGCTGGTCAACGCCGAACCGGTGGACGCCCTCAGCATGCTGGTCCACCGCGCCCGCGCCGAGACGCGCGGCCGCGGCATGGTGGAGAAGATGAAGGACCTCATCCCCCCCCACATGTTCCAGATCCCCATCCAGGCCGCCATCGGCGGGAGGATCATCGCGCGGGAAACCGTGAGGGCGCTACGGAAGGACGTGACCGCCAAGTGCTACGGCGGCGACGCCTCGCGCAAGCGCAAGCTCCTGGACAAGCAGAAGGAGGGGAAGAAGCGGATGCGGCAGTTCGGCAAGGTGGAGATTCCGCAGGAGGCGTTCATCGCCGCGTTGAAGATGGATGCGGATTAGGGCGACTTTTCCCTTCCGGCGACCTGTCCTGTGGAGAAGCGCGACGCGCACATGACTCGCGCGGCAAATCACGCCGAATCTGTGCGGCATGAAGCCGCTGATATTCACCTACCACGCGCCGGTCCGGATGGCGCAGCGGGCCATCGCTCCCGAATGGATCGAGAGCACGGTCCGCGAGCCGTCCTGGGTCGAGCCCGACCCTAAGGACTCGCAGGCCGAGCGGCGCTATCGTCCCATCCCCGAGCATGGGGACAGAGTGCTGCGGGTGGTGGTTGTGGAGACGGCGAACGCGGTTCGCGTTATAACCGTGACGTTCGACCGCGGAGCCCGGCGCCGACATGCCCGACACGACCTACGATCCGGAGGCTGACGCGCTCTACATCCAGCTGAGCGACACCCGCCCTGTGGAGGCCGAGGAGGTCGCCCCGAACGTGATGCTCGACTTCGACGTCGAGGGTCGGGTCGTGGGCATCGAAGTGCTTACCGCCACCAAAGTGCTCGCACCCGGCGCTTGGAGCGGTGCCCGCCTGCCGGGGCCGTTGCGCACGCTAGCTGCGGAGTAGCCGGCGCTCCTGCTAAAAGACGCGACGCCGACACGCTAGGCAGCTTCAGCGAGAAGTTCCGCCTCTACGTTTTCCGGAACCGCTGCGAAGAGAGAGGCAAGCTTACTCTCATCCAGTATAGGAGCTGAACGAAAGCGTTCTTTCGCATCGCCTAACGAGACGTCAATCTCGGTAAAACGATCTTGGAGCTTTCGAAGGTGAGCGTAGCATCCAATATCAATCGCGAATGCCTGATACGTGCCCTCCTGTGACTTGTGAGTAAGCGCGTTTGCACAGCTATGGATAATCCGATAATCCATGAGCCGGTAAAATAGCTTTCGCCACTCATCATTCTGCTGGAGCATCCGCTCCCTTACGTTGAATACGTTCGTTTTCTTTTCGAGACAGAATTCGCGTATAATGTAGATGCCCTTGAGCAAGTCGTCCTGCTCATCGCCCTTGGAATCCTGCTTCAGCTCCTCAATGCGCCGCTCAAAGTTCTGTCGGCTGAGAATGCGAACTTCGTCCTTCCCAATCTTGCCGCCGCTTTCCGCGTCTACACTTCCAAGAATTTCGAGAAATAGTGACAGGACGTCCCGCGGCACTCCTCCACCTGCCATGACAAGTCTAGAAAACCCTTCTCCCTTGAAGAGGCTCTCCAGCTCTACTCTCTCCATGCCAGCCTTGACGGCAAATTCGGACAAAATCTTCCAATTCTGATCTCTAGTTTTCGCGAAATCACCAAAGGTATAGTCAATGTTGATTGGCTGGTAATCGTGGCGTTCCTGAGCCCCAATCGGCTGTCCCTCCCTGTCCACATACAGGGTGGACGCGTGCCTCAGAGTGGCAATCTTGAAGTACAGCGGTAAGTCTTTGCAAAGGCGATGAATGTAATCCACCACAAATGCCTGGTCTGCCTGTTTTAAGTGATATAGATCGTCGATCTGGAGGATAATTACCTTGACGGATTTCGACAGCTCAAAGAACTCTCGAACCTGCTCCTTGAGTCGAGGAAGCCACTGATCTAGCTCTCGTAATTTCTCGCGATGATACTCGAATGATCGTTCAATCTGAGAAGAATCCTTAGACTCTCCCTTGATTGCGGCTTTTAGGTTAACCTTATTGACGTCTGCGCCACCCTCGACTGAGATACCACTCGTCTGTTCAGAGGCATCCCTCCTCTTGATCGACTGAGTTTCCTGGTCAGACTCAGAAAGAAGGCCCTCAAGGCGCTTGATTATGCCCTTTACTATTTCCTTTGACCGCTTCTTCTTCCCAAACCACCCAGTTAGATTCCGATCTATTTCCCTAAAAAGCGCGGCCAAAATCTCTACGAGGACGTTCGGAAATGAGTGTCTCTTGAAGTCCTCACAGTTGAGGTAGACAGCCTTAAACTCGGGTTTCAACCCGTGCGCCGACTCGTGAAGCAGTAGAGTCTTTCCACACCCTCGCCGTGCAAAGATCGCGTGATTTTGCCGCGAGCAGGCGTCCTGAAGAGCATTTCCTACGTTTATGTACGGAATGCGCTCTCCCTGCCTCTGAACGCGCAAGCTCTCCGTGATCACCTCACGCAATTTGCTCAGCTTGCCTTCGCTGACCATGAGCTACCTCGCGCTGAACACATGACGGGGGCATTGGACGAATCCGGGGGAGTAGCGCCCCCGTCCTGCTGCACGTCAAGGTGCCTTGCTGCCCAGGAGCTGACTGAGGTGGGGGTTCCGCTCATCGACAGGTTTAGGCGAGGTGCGGGGCCGTTGATACGCTCTAGCGGTCGAGACCGCACGCGATCTCGGCGAGGTGGTCGCGCCAACTCTGCCGCCTTGATTGCGGCGAAGTTTGAGGTAAGCCGCCAGTCGAGGTCGAATTGCACCGCCACCGGCGTGCGCGGATGCCTTAGCGCTATCGATGACCGTGGACCGAGGTAGGCGGGTGAGCGGCCGGCGTCGGCGGTGCCGCCGTGCTCGGTCGCGCCAAGGGATGGTTCGCGCTTCGCCCTTGACCCGCCCTGCGCGCGGCGGCGGTACTAGAAGGGTCGGGACGCGGGGCGTCCCATAAGAGGTTCGACGGCCTGCGGCGCGTCGAACACGGGGCTGGGGCGGGCACGTGTGTGGCGCGGAGGTCGCGCCCGCTCGGGCGGCTCTACACTCTCGTTTTCATCGCCCCGAGTTCGACGCCCCGCAGGGCGTTGAACTTACTTCAGGAGGGACGCCCCGCGTCCCGACGCCCTCGCCACGGCCGTCGCGCGCAGGGCGGGTCAAGGGCGGAGAGCGGAGCGTCGTCGGCGGACGCGCCCGAGCACGGCGGCCCCCGCCGACGCTGGCCGCCTCGGGCGCCCGCACTTATCCCCGCCCTCCGCGGTGGGGTGAGGATGTGGGCATGACCGACGCCGCGCCCCCCGATGCTCCCGCCGCCGGGCGGCCGCGCAAGATCTACGTGTCGCATCCGCCCGCGACCTGGGAGCGGGCGCGGGCGCGGTACGAGGCCGGGCGGACGGCGGGGCAGGTGGCGGCGGAGCTGGGCGTCTCGATCTCGGCGGTGCGGCTGCAGGCGTCGCGGGGCGGGTGGACGCGGCGCGACCTCCGCGCGCGGGAGAGGGCCGGGGACGGCGCCGGGGCGGAGGGCGCGGCGGACGGCGGGGCGTCGTCGCCGGCGGGGGCGGCCGCGAAGGCGCCGGCGGCCGGGGCGGGGGCGGCGCCGTCCGCGGCGCCGACGGCGCTGGGGGAGGGGCGGTTCGATCCTGCGCCGCTGTCGCTCGCGGGGGCCGAGGCCGGGATTGGGGCCGGAGTCGGGGAAGGCCGGCCGGCGCACCTGCGGCTGTCTCCGCAGGCGTGGGAGGTGTTGCGGGGCGAGCGGCTGGCCGGGGCCTCCATCGCCAAGCTCGCGCGCAAGTGGAAGGTGGCGGAGGGCACGATCCGGCGGCACGCGCGCGACGAAGGCTGGAGCAACACGGACCGGGGCGCGGCGCTCTCGCGCGCCATGGTGGAGGCGGCGATCGCCGAGCGCGGCTTCGCCGAGGGGGTCGCCGCTTCGGAGCGGGAGGCGGCGGAGCGCGAGGCGGCCGCGCGGGCCGCCGCCGCGGGCGCGCCCGAGCCGGAGGCCGATCCGCTGGAGGCCGCGCGCCTGCTGCTGCGCCGCGCGGCGGGGGCGGCGGAGGCGGGGCGGCTGGAAGAGGCGGCGGCGCGGGTGAAGCTGGCGGAAGGGCTGGCGCGGGCGGCGCGGGCGCTGGGGCTCGACCCCGGGGAGGGGTGGCCGGAGGACGAGGAGGAGGAGCCGGAGGAGACCGATCCGGAGGGGCTGCAGGCCCTGCGCGAGGAGCTCAAGCGCAAGTGCGCCGAGTGGGATGCGCGCAAGGCCGCCGCCGCCGCGCCCGCGCCGCCGCCCGCCGTCGAGGCTCCGGCCGGGCCCGGGGCGGGGGAGGACGAGGCGGAGGCGGCGCCGCGCGGGACGCCTCCGCCCGCGCCGTCGTCGCCGCCCGCGCCGCCGGTGCGGCCGTGGCGTCCGCCGCACTGGGCGGAGGCGATGGGGGAGGCGCGCCCGCTCTGGCCCAGCCTGCGGTCGTGGTGAGGTGAGCGGCCTCGCCCGGCGGCGCGGATCGTGGCACGCAGGGCGGGTGAGCGGGGGCGGCGAGATGGCGGCGGACCTGGGCGGGCGCGAGGTGCGGGCGGCGGTGGCCGCCAACTTCACCGACGCCGCCGAGGCGCTGGCGCGCAGCTTCGAGCGGCGCACGGGCGCGCGGGTGCGGATCGCCGCCGGCGCCTCCGGCCCGTTCGCGGCGCAGATCCTGCGCGGGGCGCCGTTCGACCTGTTCCTCTCCGCCGACCTCGCGCGGGCGCGGGCGGTGGCGCGGGCGGCGGGGACGGAGCGCTCGCTGTTCACCTACGCCGTCGGCCGGCTGGTGCTGTGGTCGCGCGACGTGGGCCGCGTGGACGGGGAGGGGCGGGTGCTCCGCGACCCCCGCGCCTTCCGCAGGCTGGCGATCGCCGACCCGGCCGCCGCCCCCTACGGCGCGGCGGCGGTGGAGGCCTTGCGCGCGCTCGGCCTGCTGGACGCGCTGCGGACGCGGATCGTGCAGGGCGCCTCGATCGCCCAGGCCTACCAGTTCGTCGCCACGGGGGCGGCGGAGCTCGGGTTCGTGGCGCTGAGCCAGACGGTGGCGCGGCCCGGCGGCTCGCGCTGGCTCGTGCCCGAGCGGCTGCACGCGCCCATCGCCCAGGGCGCCTGCCTGACGTCGTTCGGCGCGCGCGAGCCGGCGGCCGCCGCCTTCCTCACATGGCTCCGCGGGCCGGAGGCGGTGGGCCTGATCCGCCGCTTCGGCTACCGCGCCTAGCGTGGGCGCCGGCCTGGAGAGCGCGGGCCTGTGGGAGGCCGCGCGCGTCACCGCCGCCCTGGCCACAGTGACCACCGCGCTGCTGCTGGGGCTGGCCACCCCGCTCGCCTGGTGGCTGGCCCGCGGCCGTGGCTGGGGGCGGGAGCTCGTGGCCGCGCTCACCAGCCTGCCCCTGGTGCTGCCGCCGACGGTGCTCGGCTTCTACCTGCTGGTCGCCATGGGGCCGGACAGCCCGCTGATGGCCCCCCTCCGCCCCTTCGGCGTCCGCACCCTGGCCTTCACCTTCGAGGGGCTGGTGATCGGCTCGGTGGTCTATTCGCTGCCGTTCGCCGTGCAGCCCCTGCGCACCGCCTTCGAGGCCGTGGACCGCGAGGCGCTGGAGGCCGCCGCCGTGCTCGGCGCCCCGCCGCTGGACGCGTTCCTGTCGGTGGCCGCCCCGCTCGCCCGGCGCGGGTTCCTCACCGCCGGCGTGCTCGCCTTCGCGCACACGGTGGGCGAGTTCGGCGTGGTGCTGATGATCGGCGGCGCCGCCCCGGGCTCCACCGAGGTGTTGAGCGTGCGCATGTGGCGGCTGGTGGAGAGCCTGCGGTTCGAGGAGGCGCACGCCCTGGCCGCCGGCCTGACCGGCTTCGCCCTCGCCGCCCTGCTGCTGCTGGCCGCCGTCGACCGCCGGTTCGCGCGGCTGCGGTGAGCGGCGAGGCGCTCCACGCGCGCCTGCGCGGCCGGCTGGGCGCGCTCGCGCTCGACCTGCGGCTGGAGGCCCCCGCCGGCGGGATCACGCTCCTGTCCGGCGCCTCGGGGGCCGGCAAGACCACCGTGCTGCGCGCGATCGCCGGGCTGGAGTGGCTGGAGGGCGAGGTGCGCCTCGGCGCCGAGACCTGGCAGGCCGCCGAGCGAGGGCCGGGCGCCTGGGTCCCCCCGCACCGCCGCCGCGTCGGCCTTGTGTTCCAGCACGGGGCGCTGTTCCCGCACCTGACGGTGGCCGGCAACCTCCGCTTCGCCGCCCGTCGCGCGGGCGTCAGTCCCGAGGAGACTGTGCGGCTCGCCACCGAGTTCGGCCTGGAGCCGCTCCTGGGCCGCAGCGTCGAGCGCCTGTCCGGCGGGGAGCGCCGCCGCACGGCCCTGGTCCGCGCCCTGCTCGGCCGCCCGCGCCTGCTGCTGCTGGACGAGCCCCTGTCCGGCCTCGACCCCGCCGCGCGCGGGGCGCTCGCCCCCGCCCTGGCCCGGGCCGTGGCCGCGGTGGGCGGCCCCGTCCTGTGGGTGGCGCACGATCCGGGGGAGGCGCCCGTCACGCCCCTGCGTCGCCTGGTTCTGCACGACGGCGCGATCACGGACGAGACGGGCGTTGACAGGGGGGGAGCCGCCCCTTAGATCGCGCCTCCCCGACGACGGCCTGGCCGCCTTCGGGGCGCTTCGACCGGCCCGCCACGGCGGATCACCGGTTGACAGATCGGCAGGGTGCTGTACAAGCCCCGGCCTCCAAGCGACTGCCGGGCTTATCGGTGGGGGACGGCGGCGACGCCGGCTCAGGTCTTTGACATTGTTGAATGGGAAGGGGACACGTGGTCGGCGGTGTCTTTTGGC
>CAXTHH010000034.1:0-7282 GCA_964244065.1 uncultured Caulobacteraceae bacterium
GCTCCGAGCACCGGGCGCGGCTCGGCCAGGCGCGCGACGCCTACCTGCGCGACCGGCTGCACGACTTCGAGGACCTGGCCGACCGGCTGCTGCTCCACCTGGGCGGCATGGCGGACGGGCGGCGCGAGCTGCCGGCCGACGCGGTGCTGATCGCGCGCAACCTCGGCCCCGCCGACCTCCTGGAATACGAGCGGGGCAAGCTGAAGGGCCTGCTGCTGGAGGAGGGGTCCACCGCCAGCCACGCCTCCATCGTGGCGCGCGCCATGGGCATCCCCTGCGTCGGCCGCCTCTCCGGCCTTCGCGACCGCGTCAGCGAGGGCGACCCCGTCATCGTGGACGGCGAGACCGGCGAGACCTGGCTGCGCCCTCGCCCCGACGTGATCTCGGCCTTCGAGGCGCGGGTGGCGGTGCGGGCCCAGCGCCGCGCCGAGTTCGCCGCCCTGCGCGACACCCCCGCCGTCACCCGCGACGGCGCCCGCATCAGCCTGCTGATGAACGCCGGCCTGGCGATCGACCTGGAGCACCTGGAGGAGACCGGGGCGGAGGGCGTCGGCCTGTTCCGCACCGAGTTCCAGTTCATGGTGGCCGAGACCATGCCGCGCCTGTCGGCGCAGACCGAGCTCTACAGCCGCGTGCTCGACCTGGCGGGCGACAGGCCCGTCACCTTCCGCACCCTCGACCTCGGCGGCGACAAGGTGCTGCCGTACATGGAGGCGGAGCGCGAGGACAACCCGGCGCTCGGCTGGCGCGCCGTGCGCATGGGGCTGGATCGGCCGGCCCTGCTGCGCCAGCAGCTGCGGGCGCTGATGCGCGCGGCCGACGGGCGCGACCTCACCGTCATGTTCCCGCTGGTGGCCACGGTGGACGAGTTCCGCCTCGCCCGGGGCTTCGTGGAGCAGGAGCGCGCCTGGGCGCAGCGGCGCGGCCGCCCCGCCCCGGCCCACCTGCGCGTGGGCGTGATGATCGAGGCGCCGGCGCTCGTCTGGCACCTGGACGCCCTGTTGCCGCTGGTGGACTTCGTCTCGGTCGGCACCAACGACCTGATGCAGTACCTGTTCGCCGCCGACCGCGGGAACCCGCGCGTGGCCGACCGCTACGACCCGCTGTCGCCGCCGGCGCTGCGCGTGCTCAAGGCCATCGCCGACGGCTGCCGCGAGCACGGCACCCCCGCCAGCGTGTGCGGCGAGCTGGCCGGGCGGCCGCTGGAGGCCTTCGCGCTCGCCGCCCTCGGCTTCGACCGCCTGTCCATGCCGCCGGCGGGCGTGGGGCCGGTCAAGCGGATGGTGCTGTCCATGGACCGCGAGGCCGCCGGGCGGGGGGTGAACCGGCTGATCGAGGGCGGCTCCAGCTCGGTCCGCAACGAGATCGAAACCTTGGCCCGCAAGCTAAATGTCGCACTGTGAACGCATATCCCGCGGGGTCCGGTTCGGGTAAGCCGTCAGGGAACCCGAAGCGGGAGGTGCGGCCGCTATGAGGCTGTGGCCACGCTCCCCCCGCGGGCCGAGGACGACGACGATGGCGCCGCTCGACTTGGGAACCCCGACGCACCAGCTCCGCCTGGTGGACACGGCCGGGCGCACCGTCGGGCCCGCGCCGGAGAGCTACGACACCCTGGGCGCCTACCTGCGCGCCGTGCGCGAGCACCGCGGCCTGACGCTGAACGAGCTGGCCGCCGCCACCCGCATCCGCCGCCTGTACCTCTCCGCCATCGAGGACCGCGACCGCTCGGCCCTGCCCTCGCGCCCGTTCGCCATCGGCTATGTGCGCGCCTACGCCCGCGCCCTGGGCCTGGACGGCGAGAGCGCGGTGCAGCGCTTCAAGGTGGACTGGCCGGAGACCGACGAACCCCTGCGCAACCCGGTGGGCGTGCAGGGCGAGGTCCGGGCGCGCAACCCCGCCCTCACCGTCGGCCTGGGCGTGCTGCTGGCCGCCGTGGCCGCTTGGAACATCGCCCAGCGCGTCATGTCCGGCGACGGCCCGGCGCCGCCCACGCTGGCCTCCGCGCTCGGCGAGGCGCCGCCCACCTCGGCCGGCGTGCTGCGCATCGCGCCGCCCGCGCCCGCGCCCGTGGAGTCGACCACGCCCGCGCCCTACGTCACCCCCGGCCTGTTCCCGGCGGAGACGGTGGAGGGCCAGGCCGCCCCGGCGACCCCGGCCGTGCCGTCGCAAGCCGTCGGCCTGCCCGCGCCGGCGGCCGTCTTCTCCACCAAGGCGCCGATCCAGGGCGCCGCCTCCGGCCCGGTGATCCTGCAGGCGCGCCGTTCGGTGGCGCTGATCGTGCGCACGCCCGACCGCGCCATCGTGTTCGCGCGCCAGCTGCAGCCGGCCGAGGCGTTCCGCCCGCCGCTCGGCCGGGCGCTGACCGCCGAGGTGAGCGACCCCGCCTCGGTGGCCGTCTACGCGCACGGCCAGTTCAAGGGCCTGCTCACCTCGCTGCAGACCCCGCTGGACGCGCTGACGCCGGCCGCGGTCTCGGCTCCGGTCCGCGCGGCTCCGGCCGCTCCGGCCGCTCCCTAACCTCCTCCCCTGCGAAGCGGGGGAGGTGGCGCGCGCTGCAGGCGCGTGACGGAGGGGGCCTTACACGCTCGACGTCGGCGGCTGGTTCGCCCCCTCCGTCCGCTTCGCGTCCACCTCCCCCGCTGCGCGGGGGAGGAGGTCAGCACCTGATCAGGCGAACGCGCCCGCGTCGAACGCGGCCTCGGTCTTCGCGCGCACCTCGTCCAGCGTCACATCGTCGGCCAGCTCGGTCAGCCTCAGCCCGCCGCCGCGCCGGTCGAGGTCGAACACGGCGAGGTCGGTGACCACCAGGTCCACCACGCCCGCCCCCGTCAGCGGCAGGGTGCAGCGGTGCAGCAGCTTGCTGCCGCCCGCCTTGTCGGCGTGCTCCATCACCACCACCACGCGCTTGACGCCCGCCACCAGGTCCATGGCGCCGCCCATGCCCTTGATCATCTTGCCGGGCACCGTCCAGTTGGCCAGGTCGCCGTTCTCGGCCACCTGCATGGCGCCCAGGATGGCCAGGTCGATGTGCCCGCCGCGGATCATGGCGAAGCTGTCGGCCGAGCTGAAGTAGCTGGTGGAGGGCAGGGCGGTGACCGTCTGCTTGCCCGCGTTGATCAGGTCGGGATCCACCTCGTCCTCGTAGGGGAAGGGGCCGATGCCGAGCATCCCGTTCTCGCTCTGCAGCGTCACCTCCACCCCGGGCGGCACGTGGTTGGCCACCAGGGTGGGGATGCCGATGCCGAGGTTGACGTAGAAGCCGTCCCTCAGCTCGCGGGCGGCGCGGGCCGCCATCTGGTCGCGCGTCCAGGGCATGTTCAGATCTCCTCCCCCGCGGCCGACGGGGCGGGTGTGTCGGCTCGCTGGCGCACCGTGCGCTGCTCGATCGTCTTCTTGTACCCGCGTCCCTGCAGGATGCGGTCGACGTAGACCGACGGCGTGTGGATGTGGTCGGGGTCGAGCGACCCCGCCTCCACCAGCTCCTCCACCTCGGCCACGCACACGGCGGCGGCGGTGGCCATCGTCGGGTTGAAGTTGCGGCTGGTCTTGCGGAACACGAGGTTGCCCGCCCGGTCGCCCCGCCACGCCTTGACGATGGAGAGGTCGGCGCGGAGCCATCGCTCCTGCACATAGGTCTCGCCGTCGAACTCGGCGGTGGGCTTGCCCTCGGCCACCACCGTGCCGACGCCCGTCTTCGTGTAGAAGGCGGGGATGCCCGCGCCGCCCGCGCGGATGCGCTCGGCCAGGGTGCCCTGCGGGTTCAGCTCCACCTCCAGCCGGCCGCTCAGCGCCTGCTCGGCGAAGATTTTGTTCTCGCCCACGTAGGAGCTGACCATCTTGCGGATCGCCCCCGCGTTCAGCAGCTCCCAAAGACCGTAGCCGTCCGCCCCGCAGTTGTTGCTGATCAGGGTCAGGTCGCGCACGCCCGCGTCGCGGATGGCGGCGATCAGCGTCTCCGGGATGCCGCACAGGCCGAAGCCGCCCGACATGATGGTCATGCCGTCGCGCAAGAGGCCGTCGAGGGCCGCGGCGGGGGTGTCATAGACCTTGCAGCTCATGCGGAGGCTCGTCGAGGGCGCGTGGGCGGACGCGGCGGCGGGTTGAACCGCGCCTGGACGGCGCGCGCAAGCGGATCGTTCGCGCCCGCCCGGCAGGCGCCGGGCGCACGCGGCGCCTGCCGATTCGCCTCAAAAAGCTTGCTGCACTTGCGAAGGATCGACTCCGACACGACCTGCGTTAGAAGGTCGCACACACGACATACGGATACGCATGACCGCCGACGGACACCTCGCCGCCCTGTCCCCCCGCGTCCCCGGCGCGTCGGGGGAAGTGCGCCACGTGGCCACCATCGGCAACTATCCCCCGCGCCGCTGCGGCATCGCCACCTACACCGCCGACGTGCGCACCGCGCTGCTCGACAGCCGCCCCGGCCTGCAGTGCGACGTGATCGCCATGCGCGACCCCACGGACGCGGCCGCCTACCCGGCGGAAGTCACCTTCACCGTGCGCCAGGACGTGCGCTCCGACTACCTGGAGGCCGCGCGGCGCATCGAGGCCTCGGGCGCCGAGGTGATCCTGCTGCAGCACGAGTTCGGCATCTTCGGCGGTCCGGCCGGCGAGCACGTGCTGACGCTTCTGGACCACCTCACCCTGCCCGTGGTCACCGTGGCCCACACCCTCCTGACGCAGCCCGATGCCGACCAGCGCCGCGTGTTCGAGCGCCTGCTCGCCCGCTCCGAGCGCGTGATCGTGATGGCCGAGCGCGGCCGGCGCATGCTGCTCGACGCCTGGAGCCTCGCGCAGGAGAAGATCGAGCTCGTGCCGCACGGCGCGCCCGACGAGCCCCTGGTGGACACCGCGCCGCACAAGGCCGCGCTCGGGTACGCGGGCAAGGAGCTCCTCTTCACCTTCGGCCTGCTCTCCCCCGGCAAGGGGATCGAGGTGGCCGTGCGCGCCCTGCCGGCGATCGTCGCCGCCCGGCCGGACGCGCACTACCTCGTGCTCGGCGCCACCCACCCGCACCTGGTGGCGCGCGAGGGGGAGGCCTACCGCGAGGGCCTCAAGGCGCTGGCCGACGAGCTGGGCGTGGCCGATCACGTCGAGTTCCTGGACAGCTACACCGACACGCCGCGCCTGCTGGAGTACCTGCGCGCGGCCGACGTGTACGTGACGCCCTACCTGAACGAGGCGCAGATCACCTCGGGCACGCTCTCCTACGCCGCGGCGCTCGGCAAGCCCGTGGTCTCCACCCCCTACTGGCACGCCCAGGAGCTGTTGGCCGACGGCGCGGGCGTGCTGACGCCGTTCGGCGACCCGGCGGCCATGGCGGCGGCCGTCATCGGCCTGCTGTCCTCGCCCGCGCGGCTGGACGCCATGCGACGCCGCATCCACGCGGTGACGCGCGATACGGTGTGGAGCGCCCTGGGCGCCCGCTACCTCGACGCCTTCCAGGCCGTGCGCGGCGGCCGAGTGGTGGCGCTGCGCGACCGGCTGAACGCGATCCGCTGGCCGCGTCCCGAGCCGTCGCTGGCGGGCGTGCGCCGCATGACCGACGCCTGCGGCATCCTCCAGCACAGCCTGTGGGGCCTGCCCGACCGCCGCCACGGCTACTGCGTGGACGACAACGCCCGCGCGCTGATCCTCATGCATCGCCTGCCCGGCCCGGCGGACGCGACCCGGCGCGCCCTGGCCACCACCTACGCCGCCTTCGTCGCCCACGCCTGGAGCGAGGAGGCGCAGGCGTTCCGCAACTTCATGAGCTACGAGCGCACCTGGCTGGAGACGCGCGGCTCGGAGGACTCCAACGCCCGCAGCTTCTGGTCGGTGGCGATCACCGCGGCGGAGGCGGCCCAGCCCGACCACCGCCGCTGGGCCCAGGCCCTGCTGCCGAGCCTCCTGCCCGCCATGGCGGCGCTGACCTCGCCCCGGGCCGAGGCGTTCGTCGTGCTGGGTCTCGCCGCCGTGGTCGGCGCGGGGCTCGGCACGGGCGAGATGCGGGCGCTCCTGCGGGAGAAGGCCGGGCGCCTCGCCGCGCTGCGCGACGCCCGGGCGGACGTCGGCGAGCCCTGGTTCGAGCCCTACCTGTCCTACGACAACGCCCGGCTGCCCGAGGCGCTGATCCGGGCGGGCGGCCTGCTGGCCGACGACGCCATGGTCGGGCGCGGGCTCGAGGCGCTGATGTGGCTGTGCCGCAAGCAGACGGCGCCTTCGGGCTGCTTCCGCCCCGTGCCCACCGAGGACTTCGGCCGCGAGCCCGACGCCGGCGGCCTGTTCGACCAGCAGCCGCTGGAGGCCTGGGCCACGATCGACGCCTGCGAGGCGGCGCTGGCGGCCGGCGGCGACGCCGCCTTCCGCGTGGAGGCCGAGCGGGCCTACGACTGGTACTTCGGCCGCAACGACATCGGGGCCTCGCTGGCCGACGCGGGGGAGGGCGAGTGCTTCGACGGCCTCACCTGGGCGGGCGCCAACCAGAACCAGGGCGCGGAGTCGGTGCTCGCGTTCCAGCTTGCGACCTGCACGCTGTCCACGCTAACCCGTTCCGACCGGTCGAGGCGCACCGTCGGCGACCGCTGAGCCCGGGCGGCCCGCGCCGCCCTGACCACAGCCGTTGACCGCGAGGCGCCTTGGCCCACGTCGTGATGTCGCCGATCCGGCTCAGGCCGGAACCGGGCCGCGTGGTGATCCGGCCGTTCCAGATCGTGCCCGAGCCCGTGCCCGGCCAGCCGCCGGCCCGGCCCGCCCGCGCCCTGCGCATCGCCGAGGCCGTGGCCGAGATGGACATGCGGACGTGCCAGGCCGAGCTCGGCCTCGTCACCCGCGACTTCGGCTCCCGCCACTGGCAGACCCGGCGCGTGTTCCTCGAGCGGTTCCAGCAGATGCAGGACGTGCTCGGGCTCTCCGACGACATGCCCGAGATCAAGAAGGAGCTCCTGGGCGCCTACTTCTGCCACGAGTACTCCTACACCTCGGCGGCGCTGATGAACCCGTCGATCGTGCCCCATCCGGACCAGACGGGGCTGACCGCCGGCTCGCTCCGGGTGGTCATGTCGCTGCGCGCAGTGGGCGAGGGGCACATCAGCTCCATCGCCTTCCGCGAGGGGATCGTGACGGCGGACGGGCACTTCGACCTCCTGCCCCAGCCGCCCTTCTCCATCGCCGCCCGCGCCCTGGAGCTCGCCTCGCCGCAGAACGGCGGCTGCACGGCGGCCGAGCGGTTCTACGAGGCGTCGCTCTCCGGCACCGTGATCTTCCCCTTCACCGAGCAGCAGCGGAACGGGCTGGA
>CAXTHH010000035.1:0-6851 GCA_964244065.1 uncultured Caulobacteraceae bacterium
CGCTACATCCACGCCAACGGCGCCTCGATGTTCTTCCTGGCGGTGTACATCCACATTGCTCGCGGGCTGTACTACGGCTCCTACAAGGCGCCGCGCGAGGTGCTGTGGCTTTTGGGATGCATCATCTACCTGCTGATGATGGCCACCGCCTTCATGGGCTACGTCCTGCCCTGGGGCCAGATGAGCTATTACGGCGCGGTCGTCATCACCAACCTGTTCTCGGCGTTCGACAAGGTGATTCCGGGGCTCGGCACCGCCATCACCACTTGGCTGTGGGGCGGCTTCTCGGTGGACAATCCCACGCTGAACCGCTTCTTCGCCCTGCACTTCCTGATGCCGTTCATGATCGCGGGCGTCGTCGGCCTGCACATCTGGGCGCTGCACGTGCCGGGCAACAACAACCCGACGGGCGTGCCGGTGAAGAGCAAGGCGGACACCGTGCCCTTCCACCCGTACTACACGGTGAAGGACGCCTTCGCGATCGTGGTGTTCTTCATCCTGTTCGCCTGGTTCGTGTTCTTCGCGCCCGAAGCGCTGGGCCACGCGGACAACCAGATCCCCGCCAACCCGCTGCAGACCCCCGCGCACATCGTGCCCGAGTGGTACTTCCTGCCCTTCTACGCGATCCTTCGCGCGGTGCCGGACAAGCTGTTCGGCGTGCTCGGCATGTTCGGTTCGATCGCGATGCTGTTCGCCGTGCCGTGGCTCGACACCTCCAAGGTGCGCTCCATGCGCTACCGCCCGGCGGCGCGCTGGTTTTTCGTGTTCTTCATCCTGGCCACGGTCGGCCTGGGCTGGTGCGGCGGCAAGCTGCCCGACGACGTGGTGATCCCCATCGGCCGCGACGAGGCGGGGCAGGCCACCGGCTTCACCGTCGTGTGGTTTTCGCGGATCCTGGCGATCTACTACTTCGCCTATTTCCTGCTAGTGCTGCCGATCCTGGGGCTGCGCGAGACGCCGTCCAAGGTGCCGGACTCCATCTCCACCCCGGTCCTGTCCGGCTCCGGCCACGGTCATGGCCACGGCGTGCCCGCGGGCGCCGCCGCCGCTCCCGAGAAGAAGGGTTGAGCCCCTCTATGCGCCGTCTTCCGATCGCCGTGGCCCTCGCCGCGGCGCTCCTCTCCCTGGCCGCCCCCGCCCTGGCCCACACCTCGGCGGAGGAGCCCAAGACCCTGAACCTCGGCGTCGAGGGCATGTTCGGCAAGTTCGACCAGGCCCAGCTGCAGCGCGGCTACAAGGTCTACGCCGAGGTCTGCTCGAGCTGCCACAGCATGAGCCTGATGAGCTTCCGCAACCTGGCGCAACGCGGCGGCCCCTTCTACGACCCCAAGCACCCGAACCCGAACGAGAGCCCCTACGCCAAGGCGGTCGCCGCGGCGCTGGAGGTGCCCGACATCGATCCGGACACCGGCGACGCCACCAAGCGCAAGGCCACGCCCGCCGATCACTTCGTCTCTCCGTACGCCAACGAGGCGGCGGCGCGCGCGGGCAACGGCGGGGCCTACCCTCCCGACCTGTCCGTGATCACGCGCGCCCGCGAGGGCGGCGCGGCGTACGTCTACTCGCTCCTGCAAGGCTATGTGGACCCGCCCGCGGGCCTCGAGGTGCCGGACGGCAAGTACTACAACCCCTACATGGCCGGCGACCTGGCCAGCTACTGGAAGGGGCCGAAGGACAAGGTGCCCCACGGCGGCTTCATCGCCATGCCGTTCCAGCTGGTGGAGGACCGGGTCAGCTTCGACGACGGCACCAAGTCCACCACCGAGCAGCAGGCGCGCGACGTGTCGGCCTTCCTGGCCTGGACGGCGGACCCGCACCAGATCGAGCGCAAGCAGACCGGCATCGCGGTCCTGCTCTACCTGTTCGGCTTCGCCGTGGTGCTCTGGTTCTCGTACAAGCAGATCTGGCGCAACGTCGCGCACTGACCTCACCCAACCTCCCCGCTCGTCCCGGCGACAGCCGGGACGCATGCGCGGGCTGAGCGGAGGCTCGACCCTTGCCCCTCCCTAGGCGCAGCTCGGGTCCCGGCTTCCGCCGGGACGGGCGGGGTTGGACGGCCGCGGCGATGGTCGTGGCCGCGCTCGCCGCCGCCTCGTTGGCGACCGCCCGCGCCCAGGCGCCGGCCGCGTTCAAGCCCATGGGCTGGACGGAGTTCCGCGCCCGCTACACGCCCTGGCCGCAGCCCACCGCCAAGATCGCCTACGGCCCGGGCCCGCAGCAGTTCGGCGAGCTGTGGCTGCCGGAGGGCAAGGGCCCGCACCCGCTGGTGGTGCTGATCCACGGCGGCTGCTGGACCAAGTCCATCGCCAAGCTCGACATCATGAACCCGGCCGCGGAGGACCTGCGCAAGCGAGGCCTCGCCGTGTGGAACATCGAGTACCGCGGCGTGGACGAGGCGGGCGGCGGCTATCCGGGGACCTATCAGGACGTGGCCGCCGCCCTGGATCGCGTCGGCGGCTTCGCCGAGGAGGCCGAGCTGAAGCTCGACCGGGTGGTCGTGGCCGGCCACTCCGCGGGCGGGCACCTGGCCCTGTGGGCGGCGGGGCGGCGCAAGATCGCTTCCGGCCCGCTGGCCAAGCGCTCCGGCCTGCCGGTCGAGGCGGCGGTGGCCATCGGCGCCATCCCGAACCTGGAGACCGACACGGCCACCGCCTGCGGCGCCGAGCCGACGGACAAGATGGTCGGCCCCGCGCGCCTGGGCGGCCGCTACGGCGACACCAGCCCCGCGCACATGCTGCCGCTCCGCACCCGCCAGATCGTGGTGGTCGGGGCGGAGGACACCACCACGCCCCCCGCGATCTCCAGAGCCTACTACGACAGGGCCAGGGCGGCCGGCGACCGGGTGGAGTTCCGCCTGCTGCCCGACGTGGCGCACGCGGAGGAGATCGCCCCCGGCACGCCGGGCTGGGACAGGATCGGCCCGCTGATCGAGAAGCTGGCCAAGTGATCGGCCTTGTCGTGGCTGCGGCCGTCGCCTTCCGTCCGGTCGACCCCGCGCACACCCTGGTGATCGACACCACCCGCGGCCGCGCGATCGTGGAGCTGCGGCCCGAGCTCGCCCCCAAGTCGGTGGAGCGGGTGGAGGCTTTGGCGCGGCGCGGCACGTACGACGGCCTACAGTTCCACCGCGTGCTCGCCGGCCGCTTCGCGCAGACCGGCAATCCCAACAACAGGGACGGGGGCGGCACGGAGCTGCCCGACCTGAAGCTGGAGGCCGTCAAGCGGCTGGACGTCTCCCGCCTGCCCACCGCCACCCGCGCGGCGGACGGCCGCTCGGGCTTCCTCGGCGCGCAGCCCTGGGCCTCGCCGCCGCCCGGCCCGGACGGGCGCGCCGCGGCCTGGGGCGCCTACTGCGCGGGGGTGATGGGCATGGGCCGGCAGGCCGCGCCCGACACGGGCAACAGCGAGATCTTCCTTACCTTCCAGCCCGAGCGCGGCTTCGACCACGACTACGCCGTCGTCGGCCGGGTGGTGGTCGGGCTCGATGCCCTGAGCGCCGTGGCCGTGGGCGAGCCGCCCGCGCGGCCCGACCGGATGCTGCGCGTGCGCGTGCTGGCCGACCTCCCCGCCGCCGAGCGCCCGGCCGTGGAGGTGGAGGACACCGCCTCGCCCGCCTTCGCCGCCCGCATCGCCGCCGCCCGCCGGGCCAAGGGGGCCGACTTCACCGTCTGCGACCTGCCGCTGCAGGGGCGCGTGCGATGACCGGCTGGACGCTCGGCGTGATCGGCGGCTCCGGCCTCTATCAGCTGGAGGGGCTGCAGGACGCCCGCTGGGTGGAGATCGGCTCCCCGTGGGGCGCGCCCTCCGACGCGGTGCTGCACGGGCGGCTGGAAGGGGTGGAGCTGCGGTTCCTGCCGCGGCATGGCCGCGGGCATCGCCTCTCGCCGAGCCGCCTCAACTTCCGCGCCAACATCGACGTGCTGAAGCGCGCCGGCGCCACAGACGTGCTCAGCGTCTCGGCGGTGGGCTCCCTGCGCGAGGGGCTGGCGCCCGGCGCCTTCGTGGCCGTGGACCAGTTCGTCGACCGCACCTTCGCGCGAGAGGCCAGCTTCTTCGGCGAGGGCCTGGTGGCGCACGTCAGCATGGCCGACCCCGTGTGCCACCGGCTGACCGCGCTCGCCGCGGCGGCGGCCGGGGAGGCGGGGGCGCCCGTCACCGTAGGCGGGACCTACCTGGCCATGGAGGGCCCGCAGTTCTCCACCAGGGCGGAGAGCCGGCTCTACCGCCAGTGGGGCTGCGACGTCATCGGCATGACAAACATGCCCGAGGCCAAGCTCGCCCGCGAGGCCGAGCTGCCCTACGCCAGCCTGGCCATGGTGACGGACTACGACTGCTGGCGCGAGGAGGAGGGCCCCGTCGAGGTCGGCCACATCCTGCAGGTGATGCGGGCGAACGCGGCCCTGGCCAAGGCCACGCTGGCGCGGCTGTGCGCCCTCCTTGCGGTGCGCCCGCGCGCGCCCAGCCCGATCGACGCCGTGCTCGACACCGCCCTGATCACCCCGCCCGAGCACCGCGACCCGGCGCTGATGGGCAAGCTGGACGCGGTGGCCGGGCGCGTGCTGCGCGCTCCCCGACCCTGAGGACGCCCGTGGACCTCCGCTCCGTCATCCGCACCATCCCGGACTATCCCAAGCCCGGGATCATGTTCCGCGACATCACCACCCTCCTGGGCGACGCGCGCGCCTTCCGGCGCACGGTGGACGAGCTGGTGCAGCCCTACGTGGGCCTGAAGATCGACAAGGTGGCGGGCATCGAGGCGCGCGGCTTCATCCTGGCCGGGGCCGCCGCGCACCAGCTGAGCGCCGGCTTCGTGCCGCTGCGCAAGAAGGGCAAGCTCCCGCACCGGACCGTGATGGCCAGCTATCAGCTGGAGTACGGCGTCGATGAGCTGCACATGCACGAGGACGCGGTGCGCCCGGGCGAGCGCGTGCTGCTGATCGACGACCTGATCGCCACCGGCGGCACCGCCGAGGCGGGCGTAAAGCTGCTGCGCGGCGGCGGGGCCGAGGTGGTGGCCGCCTGCTTCATCGTGGACCTGCCGGAGCTCGGCGGGGCCGCGCGGCTGCGCGCGCTGGACGTGCCGATCGTCACCCTGGTCGATTTCGAAGGCCACTGACGCCGCGCCGAGGAGCGGCGCCGGCGCGGACTTATCCCCGGCGCTGCGGACGGCCTTAGTCTGCCGGCATGATCGCTGACCTTCCGTCCGACGACGCCGCCCTCGTCCAGGCGCCGCCCTCCGCCGCCGCCTCCAACCTGCCCGCCGACGCCTCCGTCTGGGCCGCCGCGCGGCGCTCCTACGTGGAGGACGGCTGCTCCTGCCCCGTCGTCGCCGAGCGGCACGGCCTGCATGTGCGCACCGTCAGCCGCCGCGCGGTGGCGGAAGACTGGCGGAGCCTGCGCGCCGCCCGCCTCGCCGTCGGCCGCGAAGCGGAGCGCGAGGCCGAGGCGGACGACCCTGCGACCGGCTTCGTGGACGAGCTGCGCGCTGTGGAGATGGGCGAGCTCCTGATCAATCCCACCGGCGACGCCCTAGTCAGGGCCGCCGCCCGGATGGCGGGCGAGGCCGCCGCCGCTGGGCGCCCTTCGGAGACCCTGGCGTGGCTGCGCGCCGTGCGCGAGGCGGAGCGGGTGGCCGACCGGGTGGACCGCGCCTTCCGCGGCTCTCCCGCCGACAGCTTCCGCAAGATCTACTTCCGCAGCCTGCACGACGACGTCCTCGCGCGGCTCGGTTCCGCCGCCGCCGAGCCGGCTGGGGAGGCGTGGGACGGCCCCTGACCCCGTGTCCGATGTCCGTGATGTCCGTCGAACGCAGGCGGACACGGACATCGCGCCCGCGGCGGCGGGTGCGAAGGGCGCGGGCGGATGCTAGAGCCGGCGCATGTCCGTAGACCCGTCCCGAATCCGCAACTTCTCCATCGTGGCCCACATCGACCACGGCAAGTCCACGCTGAGTGATCGCCTCATCCAGACCACCGGCGGCCTGACCCAGCGCGAGATGACCGCGCAGGTGCTGGACAACATGGACATCGAGCGCGAGCGCGGGATCACCATCAAGGCCCAGACCGTCCGCCTCACCTACAAGGCGCAGGACGGTGAGACCTACATCCTCAACCTGATCGACACGCCCGGCCACGTGGACTTCGCCTACGAGGTCAGCCGCAGCCTCACCGCCTGCGAGGGCTCCATCCTGGTGGTCGACGCCAGCCAGGGGGTGGAGGCGCAGACCCTGGCCAACGTCTACCAGGCCATCGAGGCGAACCACGAGATCGTCCCCGTCCTCAACAAGGTCGACCTGCCCGCCGCCGACGTGGAACGGGTGCGCGCGCAGATCGAGGAGGTGATCGGCATCGACGCCTCCGACGCCATCCTGGCCAGCGCCAAGACCGGCCTCGGCATTCCCGAGACGCTGGAGGCCATCGTCACCCGCCTGCCGCCGCCGAAGGGCGATCGGGCCGCCCCCCTCAAGGCCTTGTTGGTGGACGCGTGGTACGATCAATATCTAGGGGTGGTCGTCCTCGTGCGCGTGTTCGACGGGGTGCTGCGCGTGGGCCAGCAGATCCACACCATGGAGACCAACAGCTCCTACCGCGTGGAGAAGGTCGGCGTCTTCACCCCCAAGGCGACCGACGTGGCCGAGCTCGGCCCCGGCGAGATCGGCTTCATCACCGCCGCCATCAAGGAGGTGGCCGACGCCGCCGTCGGCGACACCCTGACCGACGAGCGCCGCCCCACCGCCCAGGCCCTGCCCGGCTTCAAGGAGGTGCAGCCCGTCGTCTTCTGCGGCCTGTTCCCCGTGGACGCCGCCGACTTCGAGGACCTGCGCGCCGCCGTCGGCCGCCTGCGCCTCAACG
>CAXTHH010000036.1:0-6498 GCA_964244065.1 uncultured Caulobacteraceae bacterium
GCGCTGGAGCTCGGCCGCGCCAGCCCCGCCTTCCGCTCGGTGTTCGGCACCAACGTGGGCATCGGCAGCCAGGGGCTGGTGATGTTCGGCACGCCCGAGCAGAAGGCCCGCTGGCTGCCGGGCGTCGCCTCGGGCGAGACCATCACCTCCTTCGCGCTCACCGAGCCCGAGGCGGGCAGCGACAGCGGCAGCGTGCGCACCTCCGCCCGGCTGGACGGCGACGCCTACGTGCTGAACGGCTCCAAGCGCTACATCACCAACGCCGGCAAGGCGCAGCTCTTCACCGTGATGGCGCGCACCGATCCGGAGATCGCGGGCGCGGGCGGCGTCTCCGCCTTCCTGGTGCCGCGCGACCTGCCGGGCGTGAGCGTCGGCAAGGCCGAGAAGAAGATGGGCCAGCAGGGCGCCCACGTGCACGACGTGAACTTCGACGACGTGCGCGTGCCCGTTGACCACCGGCTGGGCGCCGAGGGCCAGGGCTTCAAGGTGGCCATGCAGGTGCTCGACCGCGGCCGCCTGCACATCTCCGCCGTGTGCGTGGGCGTGGCCGAGCGGTTGCTCGCGGACTGCGTGGCCTACACCAGCGGGCGCAAGCAGTTCGGCCAGGCGCTGAGCTCGTTCCAGATGATCCAGGCCATGATCGCCGACAGCAAGACCGAGGCGCTCGCCGCCCGCGCGCTCACGCTGGAGACCGCGCGTCGCAAGGACCGCGGCGAGAACGTCGTCATGGAGAGCGCCGCCGCCAAGCTCTACGCCAGCGAGATGGTGGGCCGCGTGGCCGACCGCGCCGTGCAGATCTTCGGCGGCGCCGGCTACATCAGCGAGTACGGCATCGAGCGCCTGTACCGCGACGTGCGCATCTTCCGCATCTACGAGGGCACGAGCGAGGTGCAGAAGCTGATCATCGCCCGCGAGACGCTGAAGCGCGGCGGATGAGCTCGCCCATCGAGGACGCCGTCTTCGACCTGCTCGCGCGGCGCGAGCCGGGCAAGAGCATCTGCCCGTCGGAGGCGGCCAGGGCGGTGGATCCCGAGAACTGGCGGCGGCTCATGCCGCAGGTGCGCGCCACGGCGATCGGCCTCGCCCGCGCCGGGCGCCTCGAGATCACGCGCAAGGGCCGGACGACCGACCCCGACGCGTTGAAGGGGGTGTACAGGCTGCGCCTGCCCGCGCCGCCGTCCGCGCGGGCGGACGCCCCATGATCGGCTGCGCGTGGTCGCCCCCGTCCGCCGCCGCCCGCCCGCCGGCGCGCGGGCGCCTCCGCGATGGACGTTCCGCGCCTCTGGACCCGTCCGAAGCGGGTCCATGACCGCCCGAGCTTCACCCGCGCCGTCGTCGCGCCTGTCCGCCACCGGGTCCGCCTCGTCGCCGCCCGACCTCGCGGGCGCGCGGCTGCAGGCGCTCCTGGGCGAGATCGCCGCCTGCCGGGCCTGCGCGGGCGAGTGGGCGCACGCGCCGCGGCCGGTGGTCATGGTGGGCGAGCGCACGCGCCTGCTGGTCTGCGGCCAGGCCCCCGGCCGGCGCGTGCACGAGAGCGGGCGGCCGTTCACCGACGCGAGCGGGAACCGGCTGCGCGACTGGATGGGCGTGGACGCGGCCGCCTTCTACGGCGACGGGCGGATCGGCGTGGCGGCGCAGGCCTTCTGCTTTCCCGGCACCAACCCGAAGGGTGGCGACTTCCCGCCGCCGCCCCGCTGCGCCGCCCTGTGGCGCGATAGGCTGCTCGCGGCCCTGCCGGGCGTGGAGCTCACGCTCCTGGTCGGCGGCCACGCCCAGGCCTGGGCGCTGGGCGCCCGGGCCAAGCCGACCATGACGGAGACGGTGCGCGCCTGGCGGGAGTACGGCCCGGACGTGATCCCCCTGCCGCACCCCTCCTGGCGCAACACCGCCTGGCTCAAGCGCGAGCCCTGGTTCGAGCGCGAGGTCGTGCCCGAGCTTCGCCGGCGCACGGCGACGATCCTGGCCTCGTGAGGCGCCGCGCCCTCCTGTGGGCGGGCGCCGCCGGCGCGGCCGGGGCCTGCACGCCCAGGGTGCAGGCCCCCGCGCTGCCGGGCCCGGGCTTCGCCGGTCCGCGGCTGGAGCCGGACGCGCTGGTCAGCTTCGACGGCGCACGCCTGCCGCTGACGATGTGGGCCCCCGCCGGCGAGCCCTGGGCGGTGGTGGCCGCGCTGCACGGCATGAACGACTACGCCGCCGCCTTCCGCCTGGCCGGACCGTACTGGGCGGAGCGCGGCGTGCTCACGGTGGCCTACGACCAGCGCGGCTTCGGCCGCGGCCCCTCGCGCGGCGTGTGGGGCGGGGAGGCGGCCATGGCGGAGGACCTGCGCACACTCTGCCGCCTGCTGCGCGCCTTCCACCCCGGCGCGGTGTTGGCGGTGGTGGGCGAGAGCATGGGCGGCGCGGTGGCCGTGGCCGCCTCCACCGCCGCCGACCGGCCGCCGCCCCTCTGCGACCGCCTGGTGCTGAGCGCGCCCGCCGTGTGGGGCTGGGGCGCGCAGGACCCGCTCTCCGCCGGCTCGCTCTGGCTCTTGGCGCACACCTGGCCGGCGCGCGAGCTGACCGCCCCCGCCTGGCTCGCCCGCCGCATCCACGCCAGCGACAACATCGAGGAGCTGCGGCGCATGGGGGCCGACCCGCACATGATCTTCGCCACCCGGGCGGACGCCACCTACGGCCTCGTCGAGCTGATGCAGGCCGCGCGGGAGCGCATCGAGCGGCTGCCCGACCCGCCGCGCACGCTGATGCTCTATGGCGCGCACGACGACCTGATCCCCAAGCCCGCCGCCTTCTTCGCCGCCGCCCGCCTGCGTGCGTCCGGAGGGCGCACCGCCTACTATCCCGAAGGGCGCCACCTGCTCACCCGCGACCTGGGCCGCGCCCGCGTGCTGGACGACGTGCTGGCCTTCCTTCGCAAGCCTGCCGCACCCCTGCCCTCCGCCCCGCCGCCCATCCCCGCGGACCGACGCGCCGCCGCCCGGGCTCAGCTTGCTCCGCCCCCGGCGAGGGCTTAGGTGCGCGCATCCCGCGACCCCGAGAGCCCGCATTCCCGGCATGACTCTGTTCGATTCGCCCGCTTTCGAGGGCCATGAAGCCGTTCACGCGTTCCACGACGAAGCGACCGGCCTGAAGACCATCATCGCCGTCCACTCCACGGCGCGGGGGCCCGCGGCGGGCGGCTGCCGCATGTGGGCCTACGGCTCGGCGCAGGAGGCGCTGGACGACGCCCTGCGGCTGTCGCGCGCCATGAGCTACAAGAACGCGGTGGCCGACATCGCCCACGGCGGCGGCAAGGCCGTGATCATCGGCGACAGCCGGACGCACAAGACGCCGGCGCTGTTCGAGGCGTTCGGCCGCGCCGTGGACGCCGTGGGCGGCCGGTACTGGACCGCCGAGGACGTGGGCATCGCGCCCGAGGACCTCGCCGCCGCCCGTCGAACGACCCGCTACGTCGCCGGCCTGGAGGGCCACCCCGCCGCCTCCGGCGACCCCAGCCCCGTCACCGCGGAGGGCGTGTTCCGCGGCCTGAAACTCAGCGCCGAGCGCGCCTACGGGCGAGGGCTGGACGGCATGACGGTGGCCATCCAGGGCGTCGGCCACGTGGGCGCCTACCTGGCCGACAAGCTCCATGCCGCGGGCGCCAGGCTGGTGGTGGCCGACGTGAACGCCGAGGCGCTGCGCACCGTGGCCGACCGCACGGGCGCGACCGTCGTGCCGCCGGAAGCCATTCTGGACGCCAAGGCCGACGCCTTCGCCCCCTGCGCGCTCGGCGGGGCGGTGACGCTGGAGGCGCTCGACCGGCTGCACGGCAAGGTGGTCGCGGGCGGCGCCAACAACCAGCTCGCCACCGTGGAGGCCGGCCGCCAGCTGTTCGACCGCGGCCTGATCTACGCCCCGGATTACGTGATCAACGGCGGCGGCATCATCAACGTGGCCGGCGAGATCCGCGCGCTCGACGCGGGGGAGGCGTTCGACCCCGCCTGGGTGGAGGGCAAGCTCTCCCGCCTCATGGACACCCTGGCCGAAGTGCTCGACCGCTCCGCCGACGAACGCCGCCCCACCCACGAGATCGCCGGCGAGATCGCCCGGAGCCGCATCGCGGAGGCGCGGGCGGCCTAGCAGCCCTCTCCCGCGCAAGTGGGAGAGGGATAGGCGGAGCGAAGCGGAGCCAGGGTGAGGGGTCCCCCTATCCACCACCTCCAGCACAGGAACTCACCCTCACCCTGACCGCTTCGCGGTCTGTCCCTCTCCCGCAGGGCGGGAGAGGGTTGTCAGAACGGGCTGAACTTCTGCACCAGCGCCTGGCCGTAGGGCGTCTTCTGCACGTTGGAGATCTGGCCGCGGCCGCCGTAGGAGACGCGGGCCTCGGCGATCTGGGTGTGGCGGATGGTGTTGGCGGCGCTGATGTCCTCCTGGCGCACCACGCCGGCGACGGTCAGCTCGCGCAGCTCGCTGTTCACGCGCACCTCCTGCCGGCCCTGGATTACCAGGTTGCCGTTGGGCAGCACGGAGGTGACGGTGGCGGCGACGGTCAGGTTCACCGCCTCCGCCCGGTTCACCGAGCCCGCGCCGTTGGACGACAGGTCGCTCTTCACGCCGATCGCCTGGCTGGGGTCGAAGGCGCTGGGGAGGATCTTCCCCAGCGAGCTCTCCAGCCCGAAGAACTTCGAGACGCCGACGTCGTTCGTCGACTTGCGGGCGGTCTGCGAGGTGTTGGACACCTGCGCCCGGTCGGCGATGTCGATGTTCACGGTCAGGATGTCGCCCACCCGGTGCGCCCGCTGGTCCTGGAAGAAGGCGCGGGAGCCCGTGCGCCACAGGCTGTTGGCCCCGGCGGGACGCGCGCCCATCCGGGCGCCGGGCGCGGGCTCCTCCAGCACCGCGGTGTGCTGGGGCATCAGCGACGACGGATAGCCCATCGGCGTCATCTGCGGGGTGAGCACCGCGTCCTGCACGGCGGCGCAGGCGCCGAGCGGAAGCAGCGCGCAGAGCGCGAAGGCGAGGGTGCGGGCGGTCATGCGGGGGCTCACGGGCGGGCGGAGGCGAACTGGACGTTGGGGTAGGCCTGCAGGCGCAGGGCGTCGGCGGCGGGGCCCACCAGGGCGCGGCCGGGGCCGGCGGCCACCGCCTCCAGCACCTTGCGGCTGCTGACGTTGAGCACCGACACGCTCTCGCCCACCGCCGCGTCGGCCAGGGCCTTGCCGGTGAGCGACAGGGTGACGCCGTCCTCGGCGAACGAGACCTGCACCATCTCGTCGCGCTTGATCACGCGGGGGGCGCCCAGGTCGTGCTGGGCGGCGGCCGCGCCGAGGCGCAGCGGGCGCTTGGCGGCCTTGCCGATGGCCTGCTCGGCGTCGGAGACCGCGTCGAGCGGCGCGACCGCCTGGTCGCTCCACACGAGGTCGGAGGCGGTGAGGATCTCGCCCATGTTGACGTTGCGGGCGTAGGCCAGGGTCTGCGCGCGGCCGGCGGCGGGCCTGGCCGCCTTGGCGTCCTTGTCGACGGCGGAGACGATCAGGCGGCGGCGGCCCTCGGCGTTGGCCCAGGTCAGCCCCGCGCGCTTGGCGGCCGCCTGCACCTGCGCGGCGTCCAGCACCGCCTGCCCGCCGAAGGGCGCGACGCCGACGACGACCGAACGGGCGGCGCCCGCATCGTCGAAGATGTCGCCCAGCGTCACCTTGGGGCCGGTGGCCTGCATCACGGTCTTGAGCGTCAGGTCCGCGGCGGCGACGGGCAGGGCGGCCGTGCTCAGGGCGGCGGCGAGGAGGAGGGCGCGCATCACGACTTCAGCTGCGCCACGGTGGAGAGCATCTGGTCGGCGCTGGTCACCACCTTGCTGTTCATCTCGTAGGCGCGCTGGGCCACGATCAGCGCGCTGATCTCGGTGACCGCGTCCACGTTCGAGGCTTCGGTGTAGCCCTGCATCAGGTAGCCGACGCCCGTGGCGTTGGGGCTGGCGAGCGTCGGCGAGCCCGAGGCGCCGGACTGCAGGAAGTAGTTGTCGCCCACCGCCTCCAGCCCGGCCTCGTTGGAGAAGGTGGCCAGCTGCAGCTGCCCCACGATCTGCGGCTGGACCTGGCCGGGCGAGGTCGCCTGCACCTGGCCCGACTTGGAGATGGTCACGTCCGTCGTGCCCTGAGGCACGGTGATGGCGGGCTGCACCACGTAGCCGTCCACCGTCACCAGCTGCCCCGTGTCGGACAGGCTGAAGTTGCCGGCGCGCGTGTAGGCCGTGTCGCCGCTCGGCAGCTGAATCTGGAAGTAGCCCTTGCCGTTGATGGCCAAGTCGTACTTGTTGTCCGTCTTGGTCAGCGGCCCCTGGCTCGTGATCCGGTAGATGGAGCCGGTCTTCACACCGGAGCCCAGCTGAATGCCGGTCGGCACCACCGTGCCCGTGTCCGAGGACTGGGCGCCCATGCGGCTGACGTTCTCGTAGAGCAGGTCCTGGAACTCCGCCCGCTGCTTCTTGAAGCCGACGGTGTTCATGTTGGCGATGTTGTT
>CAXTHH010000037.1:0-6278 GCA_964244065.1 uncultured Caulobacteraceae bacterium
ATGGCCAACAACCCCGGCGCCAAGAAGGCGATCCGCAAGATCGAGCGCCGCACCGAGGTGAACCGCGCCCGCCGGTCCCGCGTGCGCACCTTCCTCCGCCGCTTCGAGGACGCCGCCAAGGCGGGCGACGCCCAGGCCGCCGCCGCCGCCTTCGTGGAGGCCCAGTCCGAGCTGATGCGCGCGGTCTCCAAGGGCGTGGTCCACAAGAACACGGGCTCGCGCAAGGTGGGCCGCCTGGCCGCCCGCCTGAAGAAGCTGCAGGCCCCGCAAGCCGCCGCCTGACCCGGCCGGCCGGGTCTCCGGCCCCGAAAACCTTTGTCCTGCAAGGCCGTCGGCGATCGGATCGCCGGCGGCCTTCGCATGTCGGGCGCCCGACAGATGGCCGTCACATTCCTGTCCATTTGGTCGCACGCGGCGAAAACCGAAGCGGCTTCGAGGCTTGACGGGAGTCAACGGATTTATCCGCCGAGCGGGCGCGAATCAGCCGTTGACCCCCCCCGGCCGGGGGCTAGTCTGACCGTCCAAGACGAGTTTCCCCTCCCATTTCGGACCGGCCAGCCGGGGGGCGTGCGCGCCCTCTGACAGCCGACCTGCGTCCGGCGAGGCTGCAAGGCGCGCGGAACGGCTTCCGCGTGGAGGCTCAAGCTTGGCCGTTCGAAAGGGCGGGTTCGGGGCTGTGGAACGGGGCTGACGCATGACGGGCGCGACCGGGCGGAGGGTCGAGGTGGACACGCAGATCGACGCGGCGGCGTGGGTGAAGGCCTGCCAGGCCCTCAAGACCGAGCTGGGCGACGCGGCGTACGGGTCCTACCTGGCGCCCGCGCGGCTGCGGCACGCCCGCAGCGGCCGGCTGGTGGTGGTCACGCCCACGGGCTTCGCCGCCGACTGGCTGCGCCGCAACTGCTGGCGGCGCGTGACGGAGGTGTGGGGCGCCATCGACCCCGCCCACCGCGCGCTGGAGCTGGCGTCGCGCCACGACTTCGAGGCGGTGGAGGGCGACGCCGAGCCGGCCACCCCGACCCCGCCGGTCGCCGCCCCGGCGTCCGCGCCCGCCGTGCGCCTGGCGACCCTGGAAGGCGCGGCGGTGCCCGCCGCCGCCGAGCCCGCCGGCCGGGTCGGCGTGGGGCAGGCCCTGCAGGCGCGCCACACCTTCGACAGCTTCGTGACCGGGCCGTCCAACGAGTTCGCCAAGACCATCGCCCGGCAGGTCGCCTCGGGCGCGGCGGGGCCGTTCAACCTGGTGGTGCTCCACTCGGCCTACGGCTTCGGCAAGACGCACCTGCTGCACGCCATGGCGCACGCGCACCTGGCGCGCCGGCCCGGCGCCAAGGTGCTGTACATGACCGCCGACCACTTCGTGAACGCCTACGTCCGCGCCACGATGGATCGCGCCATCCCCGCCTTCAAGGACGAGCTGCGCGCCGCCGAGCTCCTCCTGATCGACGACATCCACACCCTGGGCGGCAAGAAGGGCAGCCAGGACGAGCTGTTCCACACGCTCACCGCGCTCCTGGGCGAGGACCGCCGCGTGGTCTTCTCCGCCGACCGCCCGCCCGGCGCCCTGGGCGAGCTGGACGCGCGGCTGCGCAACCACCTGTGCGGGGCGCTCGCCTGCGGCATCGAGTCGGCCGACGGGGCCCTGCGGCTGGAGATCGCGCGCACCAAGCTCGCCGCGCTGACCGCCCAGCTGGAGGTGGACGGGCGCGTGCGGCCGGAAGTGCTGCAGCTCCTCGCCGACCGCTTCCCGGGCTCGGTGCGCGAGCTGGAGGGGGCGGTGAACACCCTGGTGGTGCGCGCCGGCCAGCGCCTGCCCGAGCTGACGCTGGAGGAGGCCGGCCAGATCCTGCGGCCGCACCTGAAGGGCGGCGAGAAGCGGGTGACGGTGGACGAGATCCAGAAGGCGGTCTGCGAGCACTACAAGATGAAGCAGGCCGACCTGGTCAGCGAGCGCCGCACCCGCGCCGTGGCGCGCCCGCGCCAGGTGGCCATGTGGCTCGCCAAGGCGCTGACGACCCGCAGCTACCCCGACATCGGCCGCCGCTTCGGCGGGCGCGACCACACGACCGTGCTCCACGCCGTGCGCCAGATCGAGAAGCTCAAGGCGATCGACCCGGCTATCGCGGGCGACGTCGAGGCGCTGACGCGGCGGCTGCGGGACTGAGGACGGGCGCGCCTCCACTCCACCCCCTCCGCTCTTCCCCGCGGAAGCGGGGACCCAGGTCTGACTCCGCGCTCACGGCAGGCCGCGTCAGAGCCGCCGATAATGGGTTCCAGCTTCCGCGGGGATGAGCGGAGGGGTGGGAGGAGGGGCAGCTTTCCTCATCGAAGGCGCGGCAGCGCTGCTCCTGCGAACTCCACACCTTGCGTGTGGGAGAGAGCCCTTGATCTCATGGAGGCCACGGCCGCGGATCGCCTGAGCGAAGTCAAGGACGCGCCTCCGGCGCGCCGCACCGCGGCGACAGCTTCGCTGTCGTCCTTGAGTTCGCTCAGGCGATCCGCTCAGCTGCCTCCATGAGATGAACGGCTCCCTCCCGCCCCGCAGGTGCGGAGTTCTCAGAGGAGGGCTGCCGCCCCGCAAGCGTTGGTGCGCCGCCATAAGCAGGATTCAGCCTCACCGCGCCGCCTTCGCCAGGTACATGGCCGCGTCCGCCTCCGCGAGCAGCTCCGCCGGCGTGCGCGCGGGGTCGAGCGCGCGCACGCCGAAGCTGGCCGAGACGGGCACGCGGCGGCCCTCGTGCGCCACCACCGCCTCGCGCACCCGGGCGGCCAGGTCGTCCGCCTTGGCGCGGGCGTCGGCCAGGGGGGCCTGCGCCAGCAGCACGGCGAACTCGTCGCCGCCGAGCCGGCCCACCACGTCGCTCTCGCGCACATGGTCGGCCAGCACGGCGGCCACCGCGGCCAGGGCGGCGTCGCCCGCGGCGTGGCCCTGGCCGTCGTTGATGCGCTTGAGGCCGTCGAGGTCGAGGAACACGAGCGCCGCCTCGCCGCCGTAGCGCTGCTGGAAGGCGAGCGCCCGGCCGAGCTCGCGCACGAAGGCGCGCCGGTTGAGCACGGGCAGGAGCGGGTCGCGGTCGGCCAGCAGCTCCAGCTCGGCGACCCGGCGTTCCAGCCGCGCCACCTCCGCCCGCAGGCGCGCGAGCTCGGCCTCCTCCCCCCCGCTTGTCATGCGAGAGAGCTTCGCCCTGCGCCGGGCCGCGGGGCAAACGCTTTGATCGGGCGGGCGGCGCAGGCTAGGAGGTCGCGCTTCCGAGACCGCCGGGGAAGCGCCCGTGACCGCGCCGCCTGTCGCCATCGTCATGGGCTCGCGCTCCGACTGGCCCACCCTGCGCGCCGCCGCCGAGGCGCTGGACGGGCTCGGCGTCGCCTGGGAGGCCCGGGTGGTCTCCGCCCACCGTACGCCGGGCCGCATGTACGACTTCGCCCGGGGCGCCAAGGCGGCGGGCGTGCAGGTGATCATCGCCGGCGCGGGCGGCGCCGCGGCGTTGCCCGGCATGGTGGCCTCGCTGACAGAGTTGCCGGTGCTGGGCGTGCCGGTGCGCAGCTCGGCGCTGGCCGGCTTGGACTCGCTGTTCTCCATCGTGCAGATGCCGGGCGGCGTGCCCGTGGGCACGCTGGCCATCGGCGAGGCGGGGGCGCGCAACGCCGGCCTCCTGGCCGCGCAGATCCTGGCGCTGGCCGATCCCGCCCTGGCCGAGCGTGTCGCCGCCTTCCGCGCCCGGCAGACCGAGGGCGTGCCCGAGACGGTGGAGGAGGCGTGACGCCGCTGCCGCCCGGGTCGGTGATCGGCATCCTGGGCGGGGGCCAGCTCGGGCGCATGCTGGCGCTGGCCGCGGCCCGGCTCGGCTTCGACGTGGCGGTGCTCGGGCGCGAGGACGACGCGCCCGCCGGCCGGGTGGCCGCCCGCCGCGTCACGGGCCACTACGACGACCCCGCCTCGCTGCGCGCCCTGGCCGCCGTGGCCGACGTGGTCACCTTCGAGTTCGAGAACGTGCCCGCCTCCGCGGTGGAGACGCTGGTGGCGGAGGGCGTGCGCGTGCACCCGGGCGCCCGGGCGCTGGCCACCGCGCAGGACCGGCTGGCGGAGAAGACCTTCCTCAACGGCTGCGGCTGCCCGACGGTCGCCTTCGCCGCGATCGACGGTCCGGCCGACCTCGCCCCGGGGCTGGAACGGCTGGGCGCCCCCGCGTTGCTGAAGACGCGGCGCGAGGGCTACGACGGCAAGGGCCAGGCCTGGATCGAGGCCGCCGCCGGCGCGGAGGCCGCCTGGGTCGCTGTGGGCGCCCGCCCCTCCGTGCTGGAGGCGCGCTGCCCCTTCGTGCGCGAGGTGTCCGTGGTGGCGGCTCGCGCGGCGGACGGGAGCTTCGCCGCCTATCCCCTGGCGGAGAACCGGCACGAGGGCGGCGTCCTGCGCACCTCCACCGCCCCCGCCGAGGCCCCGCCGCCCGTACGCGCCGAGGCGGAGCGGATCGCGCGCACGGTGGCCGCCGAGCTCGACTACGTGGGCGTGTTCGCGGTGGAGATGTTCGAGCTCGCCGACGGGCGCCTGCTGGTCAACGAGATCGCGCCGCGCGTGCACAACTCCGGCCACTGGACGCAGGACGCCGCCCCCGTCGACCAGTTCGAGCAGCACGTGCGGGCCGTCGCCGGCTGGCCGCTCGGCCCGACCGAGCCCTGCCGCCCCGCCGTGATGACCAACCTCTTGGGGGCGGAGGCCGACGCCTGGGCGGCGCTGGCGGCCGAGCCGGGGGCGCGGCTCCACCTCTACGGCAAGCGCGACGCCGCGCCCGGCCGCAAGATGGGCCACGTCACGCGCCTGCTGGGCTGACCCGCCCCGCGTGACACGCGGCGTGCCGGCGAGCTAAGCGCGGCCCATGCGCCTCGCCTTCATGGGCACCCCCGACTTCTCCGTCCCCGCCCTGGCCGCCCTCCTGGAGGCGGGCCACGAGGTGGCGGCCGTCTACACCCAGCCGCCGAAGCCGCGCGGGCGCGGGCAGCGGCTGCAGCCCTCCCCCGTGGGCGCCTTCGCCGCCGGGCACGGGCTGGAGGTGCGCACCCCCGCCTCCATGAAGGCCCCCGAGGCCGTGGCCGCCTTCGCGGCGCTCGGCGTCGACGTGGCGGCCGTGGTCGCCTACGGCCAGATCCTGCTGCCGGAGGTGCTGGAGGCGCCGCGCCTGGGCGCCTTCAACGTCCACGCCAGCCTCCTGCCCCGCTGGCGCGGCGCGGCGCCCATCCAGCGCGCCATCCTGGCCGGGGATGCGGAGACGGGCGTCCAGGTCATGCGCATGACCGCCGGCCTCGACGAGGGCGACGTGCTGGCCACCGTCCGCACGCCCATCCTGCCGGACGACACGGCGGCGACGCTCTCCGGCAAGCTGGCCGCCGCGGGCGCCGCGCTGCTGCCGCCGACCCTGGACGCCGTATTCCGGGGCGAGGCGGTGGAGACGCCCCAGGCGGGCGAGCCGACCTACGCCAGGAAGATCAAGCCTGCCGAGGCCCGCCTGGACTGGACGCGCCCGGGGGTCGAGCTCGACCGGCAGGTGCGCGGCCTCTCGCCGTTCCCGGGCGCCTGGTTCGAGGCGCCCGACCGGTTCGGCGGCCCGCCCGTGCGCGTGAAGGCGCTGCTCTCCCGCCCGGTCGAGGGCTTCGGCGCGCCGGGCGAGGTGCTGGAGGATCGCGGGGGGCTGGTGGTCGCGGCGGGCGAAGGCGCGGTGCGGCTCCTGCGCCTGCAACGCGAGGGCAAGGGCGTGCAGGACGCCGCCGACCTCCTGCGCGGCCTGCCGCTGCCGCCGGGGACGCGGCTGGCCTAGCGCGTCGGCGCGCTCCAGCCGGCGGCCTCCACCGCCTCCGCCGTTCCGCTCCGGCGGTCGAACAGGCACAGGAACGTCCCGCGCCGGCCCTTCATGTGCGCCTGCGGCCATACGCCGGTGACCAGCGCCGCGGTGCGGCCCACGTCGTCGCTGAACGGCGCGGGCGCCGAGGCGCGGGCCGTCCGCAGGCCGCTGGCCTTGATGCAGGCGCTCCGCACCTGGGCGTCGTGGGCCCTCCAGGCGTCGGGCGAGGAGGCGAGCGCCGGTGCGGCGGCGAGCGGCAGGACGAGCGGGAGCAGGGCGGCGATCTTCATGGCTTATCCCCGCGTCCCCCCGTGAACCGGCGGTGAAGCTTCCCAAGCTCCTCCGCGCCTGCCATCGGGTCGGCCCGATGCCCCGCTACAAGCTGACCCTGGAGTACGACGGCTCGCCCTTCGCCGGCTTCCAGCTGCAGGCGGGCGGGCCGCCGAC
>CAXTHH010000038.1:0-4831 GCA_964244065.1 uncultured Caulobacteraceae bacterium
TTGACGACATGGTACTCGCTTCCGACGAGTGCGACGCGCTGGTCGGCTGAGATGGCGCCTGACGAGGTCAGGGTCCACAGGCGCACTTCGCCGGTGTCGGCGTTGCGCCACATGAGGTCGGCGCGGCCGTCGCCGGTGAAGTCGGCGACGTCCTGCACCGCCCATGCGGAGCCCACGCCGCTCGGAGCCAGGCCGACGTCGGCGGCGATGGCCGCGCCGTTCATCAGCCACAGCCGCACCTCGCCCGTGGAGCCGTTGTGCCAGACGATGTCGGCCTTGCCGTCCCCGTTGACGTCGCCGACGTTCTCCACCTTCCAGCTGGTCGGAACGCTCGCCCCGCCATTGCCCAGCGCGGCGTCCAGCGCGATCGAAGCGCCGTTCATCAGCCAGAGGCGGTTGGCCCCGTTGTCGTTGCGCCAGAGCATGTCCGCCTTGCCGTCGCCGTCGAAGTCGCCTGCGCCCGCGATCCTCCAGTCGTTCGACACGGTCGCCACCGCCTGGTCGGCGGCCAGCTGCCCGTCGGCGTTCATGCTCCACAGCCGGATCGCGCCCGAAGCCGAGGAGCGCCAAAGCAAGTCGGCGCGGCCGTCGCCGGTGAAGTCGGCCACCTTCTGCACCGAGTACTCGGCCGGGATGCCCGTCGCCACCTGCCGGTCGAAAGTGATCGCAGCCCCGTTCATCGTCCAGGTGCGCACCTCGCCCGCGCTCGACTCCCACACCAGATCCGCACGCCCGTCCCCGGTTACGTCGCCCACCCCCACGATCTGCCAGTTGTTCGGGATCGTCGTGACGAGCGAGTCATTCGTGATCGCAGACCCGTTCATGCTCCACAAACGGATCGAACCATCAGACCCGCGCCACACCAGGTCCGCACGGCCGTCCAAGGTCAGGTCGTGGAGCGTCCCTGCGACGACCGGCGGCGCGGCGGGGATCACGCCGTCGGTGAAGGACAACAGCTCCACGTTGCGCAGCGTGTCCGACCCGTCGGGCGAGCCCGTGCGCTGGTCAGTCACCGTCAGGCTGCCGTCCGCGTTCAGCACGCGCAGATAGTTCGCCGCCACGCCCGAGAAGACGGCCGTGTCCGTGTCCGCCCCGCCGTCGATGAGGTCGTTCCCGCCGCCTCCGATGATGACGTCGGCCCCCCCGAATCCGTTCAGGGTGTTGGCCGCGCCGCTCCCGACGAGGGTGTCTCCCAGGCGGGTGCCCGTCAGAACCGCCTGTCCGTCGTTACGGATGACCAGGGTCGAGGCGAACTCCACCGCCTTGTCGGCCTGGATCAGGCCGGTGCCGGTGCGCGCATCCGCTCCCGTCTGGAAACCCGTGACGCTGGGGTCGTCCATGTCGATGGCCGAGTCCTGCATCAGCGCGAGCACGTCTTCGCGCAGCAGGCCCGGCCTGGCCTGAAGCATCAGCAGCGCCACGGCGGCCGCGTCGGGCGCCGCCGCGGAGGTGCCGGAGAAATTCGGCTTTCCGTTGCCTTCGCTGTCGGAGCCGAAAAAGGTCGTGTCGACATTGTCGACCGCCAGCACGCTAGGGCTGGAGCGCACGATTGGCGTGGTCAGTCGCACCCCGTTGTCGGCGAACAGAAGCGACACCGGTCCGCCGGAGGAGTAGCTGTTCACCACCGGCGGCGTGGTCCCGTAGGCCGGGGTCAGCGTGTAGCTGGAGGCCGCCACGGGGATGTTGCCCTGTGCGCTCTTGTGCCCGACCATCGTGGAGTAGTCGGCGTTGCCCGCCCCTGATCCGATGACCGCGGTGTACGAGCCGGAGAAGAGCTTGATCAACGTCGGCGCGGGACCGGAGGCCAGACCCACGCGGATGTAGGCCGTGCGTGCGCCCACGTTGAGCGTGACGCTGGCGTCGCCGCCGATCTCGCTGGCGGTGGCCGAGTAGTAGCGGGTCGCCCCGGACAGGTCGGTGACGAAGATGTCGAGGTCGCTAGTCGCGCCCGGGCCGCCCGCCGAAGCGTTCGGCTGGTCCCACTGCAGGGTGACGTAGGTGCTGCCGGTCGTGTTGAAGGTCAGGTAGTCCTGCCCGTTGGCGAAGCGCATCAACGTCTCGGTCTTGGTCCCCACCGTGTAGCTGCCGCCGGACGCCCAGGCGCCCTGGTAGCCGGCCACACCCTTGTTCCCGGCCGAGCTGAAGTAGATCACTCCGTTGGCGACGACCTTGTTGATCGCTTGGCCGATGACGCCGTTCTGAAAGGTCGGTTCGTCGGAATAGCCGATGTCGTCGACGATGACGCGGGCGCCGGCCGCCGCCAGCGCCAGGATGTTGTTCGCAAATCCCGCCTGACCGTTGTAGGCGCTCGCAAACTTTATCGTCGCCCCGGGGGCGATGTCGTAAATCAGCTGAGCCATCGCGCGGCCCTCGTCGGTGCCGCCGGGATAGTCCTCCAGTATCTGCACGCCCGAGGGAAGATCTCCGCTCGTCACGTCATTGGCGTACTTGATCGATCCACTATAGGTGTTGAAGCTGTCCGAGATGACGCCGATGGTAAGGCCGCTCCCCGTCACGCCATAGCTGCTACGGGCCGTATTCGCCCGCTGCGCGACGTCCGCCTGGCTCGAGACCGACCCGGTGTCGGTGCTGAAGCCGGACTCGGCGGCGTGCCCGAGGTTGGACAGGTCGGCCAGCGCGGCGACGGCGCTGACGGGCAGCCGGCCGGAGGCCAGCGCACCGAAGCTGGACCCGCTCAGAAGACCCAGCGACTTGAGTTGCGCCAGAAGCGCATTTCCGTCGCCGTTCTGCGCGGTGACGTCTACCGCGACGTAGAGCACGCCCGCCGTCTCGGTGATGGCGCTACCGAAGTGCAGCACCTCGTTCGCGTAGGCGCTGAGGGCGTCGGCCTGCGGGCCGGTCTGGAGCACGAGCGCGGCCAGCCGATCATCGAACCGCATCAGCGCGCCCGACTTCATCGTGTCGATGGCGATGGACTCTGCGGCGGCCCCGGGCAGCGCGGCGGCGTCGCGTAGAGGCGAGCGACCCAGAAGCGAAGCGATCGTCGCCCCTGAGACGACGCCGTTCTGCCCGAATTGTCCGTTCATCGCCGCCGCCCCTTGTTGTTCAGCCTGGAGGCGTCGTTCGGGGCGTAAAGGGGTCACTAGCCTTCGACCGCCCGCCTCGCCGAGAGCCGCGCTTACTGTCGCTCAGGCCTTGATGCCGCCCAAAGTGTTACTCGCACATCGGACAAAGTGCAGCAGCCGCAGCGCTGCGCACCGGGCGCTACGCCGCCGACGCTCCTCCACGGCGCGGTCGAAGAGCGCCTGAGCCGCGTAGCGGCGCTCAGGGCTTCGCCCTCAGGCACGCATGCACTCCGATCGCGTCGCCTTCGGCTATGCACCAGCCTGTCTGCGGCGGTGGCTTCGTCCCGTGCCGTGGGGCGCGCCCTGCAACAGCGGGTGCTCGGAAATCTGTTCCTGCGGAGCGCGAGTAGGCCACCTCCGACGTGACGTGCCGGCGCGCCTCCATCACCTGGTGGGCTTCGCGACCGGTCAGCTTCGCAGCCCGCGAACCGCACGTTACGACGTGGCCCTTCGCGTCGCTGCACCAGCCCGCGGCGGCCGCTGGTGTCGGGCACTCGGCGAAGTGTCCCTTGTTGTTCCGGCAGGGTGCGGCGGTGCCACCGCTAAGAGCGGCAGCGATGGTAAGAGTGGTGAGCAGGGGCAAGGAGACTCTCCGGCGGCGGAGGTGATCACGAGCTTCTGCGACCGTCCAGTCGCAGTACCCGGTGGACGCCCCCGACCGCGCGGCACGGAGCCCAGTCGCGGGCTGAGGATGGGCGGCAGCCGCCACGCGAAGGGCCGTGCCTGTGATCACGAGGGCCCAATATCTGACCTGCGAGTTGCACGCGCTTAGGCCGGGCTCCTAGTCGGACAACGCCCAGGCATCAGCGGCCCTGTCGATTCCCGCCTTGTCGATCGGCCGCACGTCGAAGAGGCGGGCTTCCTGGGCGCGGATCAGGTCAGCGCGTTCACCCTGCGAGTGTATTGACGATGTGGTACTCGGCTCCGACGAGCGCGACGCGCTGGTCGGCTGAGATGGCGCCTGACGAGGTCAGGGTCCACAGGCGCACTTCGCCGGTGTCGGCGTTGCGCCACATGAGGTCGGCGCGGCCGTCGCCGGTGAAGTCGGCGACGTCCTGCACCGCCCATGCGGAGCCCACGCCGCTCGGAGCCAGGCCGACGTCGGCGGCGATGGCCGCGCCGTTCATCAGCCACAGCCGCACCTCGCCCGTGGAGCCGTTGTGCCAGACGATGTCGGCCTTGCCGTCCCCGTTGACGTCGCCGACGTTCTCCACCTTCCAGCTGGTCGGAACGCTCGCCCCGCCATTGCCCAGCGCGGCGTCCAGCGCGATCGAAGCGCCGTTCATCAGCCAGAGGCGGTTGGCCCCGTTGTCGTTGCGCCAGAGCATGTCCGCCTTGCCGTCGCCGTCGAAGTCGCCTGCGCCCGCGATCCTCCAGTCGTTCGACACGGTCGCCACCGCCTGGTCGGCGGCCAGCTGCCCGTCGGCGTTCATGCTCCACAGCCGGATCGCGCCCGAAGCCGAGGAGCGCCAAAGCAAGTCGGCGCGGCCGTCGCCGGTGAAGTCGGCCACCTTCTGCACCGAGTACTCGGCCGGGATGCCCGTCGCCACCTGCCGGTCGAAAGTGATCGCAGCCCCGTTCATCGTCCAGGTGCGCACCTCGCCCGCGCTCGACTCCCACACCAGATCCGCACGCCCGTCCCCGGTTACGTCGCCCACCCCCACGATCTGCCAGTTGTTCGGGATCGTCGTGACGAGCGAGTCATTCGTGATCGCAGACCCGTTCATGCTCCACAGCCGGATCGA
>CAXTHH010000039.1:0-4061 GCA_964244065.1 uncultured Caulobacteraceae bacterium
GCCGCCTTAGCTCAGTTGGTTAGAGCGCCGGTTTGTGGAACCGGAGGTCCTCAGTTCAAGCCTGAGAGGCGGTACCATCCCCTCCGCGCCCGTTCCGCACGGCCGGATCCCGGAACAAGGCCTGCCCCCCGGCATTGTCGCTCCATGGATTCGGCGTGGAGCGAGCGGGCGTGACGGACATCGTGGTGCGCCTGGAGCTGCGCGGCGAAGCCGAGACGAAGGCGTTCGGCGCCTACTTGAACCGGTTCGTGCAGGGCCGCGCCGACGAGGTGGACCGCATCGCGCACCGGCTGGATGCCCCCTTCCTGATGGTGCGCAGCGAGCTCGGGCGCGACGCCGAACTGCGCGTGGTCACCTTCCAGCAGCCCCGCGCCGCCCGCGACTTCGCCCGCGGCTGGCGTCGCGCCCGCGGCGGACCCGGGGCCGCGGTCGCCTGATCCGCGTCCTCGCGGAGGGCGCGTGACCTCCGCCGGCCACGCCCATGTCGTCGGCGGCGGCGTCGTCGGCCGGTTGTGCGCCCTGCGCCTGGCCGGCGCCGGCTGGCGGGTCGAGCTGCACGAGGACGACCGGCCGAGCGCCTCCGCCGCCGCCGCCGGCATGATCGCCCCCGCCTCCGAAGCCGTGCTTGACGGGGTCTACCCCTCCACCGCCGAGCTGTGGCGCCGCGCGGCCGCGCTGTGGCCGCCGTTGGCGCGGAGGCTCGGTCTGGAGCTGGCGGCCGCGGGCGCGCTGCACACGGGTCCGCGCCCGGTTCTGGAGCTTCGCGAGCGGACCGCCGGGGCGCTCGGGGTCGCGGCGCGGTGGGCGCCGGGCGGCCTGCTCCTGCCGGAGGACGCGCACCTGGAGGCGGCGCCGGCCCTCGACCGCATGGGCGGCGCCCTCGCCGAGGCCGGCGTGCTCCGCCGCGCGGGCGCCGTGCGGGCGACCGGCGGCGGGCTGCACGGCGCGGCGGGCCCGCTCGAGGGCGAGCTGATCGTGGTCGCGGCCGGCTGGGGTGCGGCGGCGTTGGCGGACGCGGCCCCGGAGCTCGCGGCGCTGCGGCCGATCAAGGGGCAGCTGCTCAGGCTGGAGGCGCCAGGGGCGGCCGGGCCCGTGATCCGTGCGCCGGGCGCCTATCTCGTGCCCGCCCCGCGCGGCTGGACGGTGGGGGCCACCATGGAGCCGGGCCGGCACGACCTCACGCCCGATCCGGCGCAGATGGCCGCCCTGCGGACCGCCGCGCAGGCGGTCCGGCCCGAGCTGGCCGACGCGCCCGGCGCGCCGGCCGTGGGCGTGCGCGCGGCGGTGGCGGACGGGCGGCCGCTCGTGGGGCGCTCGGCGACGGGGGTGGTGCTGGCCACCGGCCTGCGCCGCAACGGCTGGCTGCTGGGTCCGCTTGTGGCCGAGGCGGTCGCCGCCTATGCCGAGGGCCGTGACCCCGACGCGGTGCTCGGCGGGCAGGCGCGCGCCTGGAGCCCGGCCCGCCTCGCGCGGCCTGCGCAGGAACCCGCATGAGCGCCTTCTGGCCCACCGAAGAACAGGACGCGATCCGCGAGGGGGTGCAACGCACCATCGCCCGGTTCGACGACGAGTACTGGCGCGAGACCGACGCCACCGGCGAGTTCCCCGAAGCCTTCGTGGCGGCCATGGCCGAGGGCGGCTGGCTGGGCGTGGCCATGCCCGAGGCCGACGGCGGCGCGGGCCTGGGCCTGACGGAGGCGGCCATCGTCATGCGCACGGTGGCCGAGAGCGGGGCCGGCTTCTCGGGCGCCAGCGCCGTCCACCTGAACATCTTCGGCCCCATGCCGATCGTGAAGTTCGGCACCCCTGCCCAGCGCCAGGCCTTCCTGCCGCCCGTCATCGCGGGTCAGGACAAGATGTGCTTTGCGGTGACCGAGCCGAACTCGGGCCTGGACACCTCCAGCCTGGAGACCCGGGCGGAGCGCACCAACGCGGGGTGGAAGATCACCGGCCGCAAGATCTGGACCACCAGCGCCCAGCGCGCGAACAAGATGATCATCATCGCGCGCACGACGCCGAAGGATCAGGTGAGCAAGCCTACGCAGGGCCTGTCGCTGTTCTACTGCGACTTCGACCGCGAACGCATCGACGCCAAGCCGATCCCGAAAATGGGCCGGCGCGCGGTCGAGTGCAACATGCTGTTCATCGAGGACCTGCACGTGCCCGCCGAGGCGCTGATCGGCGAGGAGGGCGCCGGCTTCAAATACCTCCTGGCCGGGCTGAATCCCGAGCGCGTGCTGTTCGCCGTGGAGGCCATCGGCCTCGGCCGCGCCGCGTTGCGCAAGGCGGCCGCCTACGCGAACGAGCGGATCGTGTTCGGCCGGCCGATCGGCAAGAACCAGGGCGTGCAGCACCCGCTGGCCAGGAGCTGGTGCGAGCTGGAGGCCGCCGACCTGCTGGCGATGAAGGCGGCGGCGCTCTACGACGCGGGCCGCGAGTGCGGGGCGGAGGCCAACGCCTCCAAATACCTCGGGGCCGAGGCCGGCTTCCACGCCTGCGAGAACGCGGTGCTGGCGCACGGCGGCATGGGCTACGCCCGCGAGTACGACGTGGAGCGCTACATGCGCGAGTCGATGATCGCGCGCATCGCCCCCGTCAGCCGCGAGATGATCCTGAACTATGTGGCCGAGCGCGTGCTGGGGCTGCCCAAGAGCTACTGAATGCGCGCCGCCGCGCCGCTCCCGGCCCTGTTCATCTTCGACTTCGACGGCGTGGTCGCCGACAGCGAGCTCCTGGCCAACACCGGGCTCGCCGAGGCGCTCTGCGCGATCGGCGCGCCCACGACGCTGGAGGACAGCCTGGAGCGGTACATGGGCCGCCGCTGGGCCGACAACCGCGAGCGTATCGCCGAGGCGCTGGGCCGGGCGGCGACCGAGGAGGAGCTCGCCGCGTGCCAGGCCGGCGTCCGCGCCCGGTTGCAGGGCGAGCTGGCGGAGGTGCAGGGGCTGAGCGCCTTCCTGGACCGGTTCGACGCCATGCCCCGATGCATCGCCTCGTCCAGCGGACCGCCCTGGATCGCCGGGGCGCTGGAGCGGCTGGGGCTGGCCGACCGCTTCGGCGACCGCCTGTTCAGCGGCCAGCGCGTGGCCCGGGGCAAGCCGGCCCCCGACCTGTTCCTGCTGGCCGCCGGAGAAATGGGGGTGGCGCCGGCCGACGCGCTGGTGATCGAGGACAGCGCGCCGGGCGTGCAGGGCGCCCGGGCGGCGGGCATGCGCGTGGTCGGTCTCTGCGCCGGCTCGCACATCCGCCCCGGCCACGCCGAGCGGCTGGAGGCGGCGGGCGCCCACCTGGTGGTCGCGAGCTACGCCGAGCTGGCCGCGGCGCTGGAAGACTGAACGCGGGCGTGGACGCGGCCGCGCTCCCGCAGTCATGGTGCGGGATGCAAACCTCCCCGGAACCTAAGCCGTGACCGTCGCCGGGCTGGAGCTGCGCGAGTCTGCGCGGGACGCGGGGCTCAAGCGGGGCATCGGGCCGTGGGCGTTGGCGGCGGCGATCGTCAACATCGTGGTGGGCGCGGGCATCTTCTCGCTGCCCAGCGGGATGGCGCAGGCGGCGGGGCCCTACGCGCTCGTGGCCTACGGCGTGTGTGCGCTGGCCATGGGGGCGGTGACGCTGTGCTGCGCGGAGGCGGGGAGCCGCGTGCCGACCTCGGGCGGCATCTACGGCTATGTGGAGGCGGCGTTCGGGCCGCTGCCGGGGTTCGTGGCGGGGGTGCTGCTGTGGCTGAGCTGCGTGCTGGCGTGCGGGGGCATCGCCTCGGCGCTGGCGGGCGCGGTGGGCGGGCTCGCGCCGGCGCTGGCCGGGCCGCTGCCGCGCGCGGCGATCATCGTGGGCGCCATCGCCGTGCTGGTGGGGGTGAACCTGGCGGGCGTCGGCCCGGCGAGCCGGCTCATCTCATGGGCGACGGCGGTGAAGCTGGTGCCGCTGGCGCTGTTCGTGGGCGTGGGCCTGTTCGCCATCGACCCGGCGAAGCTGGGGGAGGGCGTCGCGCCGAGCCTGGGCGGCGTCGGCCGGGCGGTGATCCTGTCGCTGTTCGCCTTCCAGGGCATGGAGACGGTGCT
>CAXTHH010000040.1:0-3604 GCA_964244065.1 uncultured Caulobacteraceae bacterium
GCGACACCAGCGCCAGCCCCGCCGTGCCCGCCGCCGTCCACGCCACCCGCCGCAGCAGCGCCAGGGTCACCGCGAACCCCGGGCGCAGCCCGTAGAGCGCCGCCACGCGCCGGATCAGCAGCAGCCCCCGCCCGCCGGCGATCAGTCCGTCCCAGGCCGGGTGCGGGCACACCGCCACCAGGGTCGCCCCCTCCACCGCGGCGCGCCGGCCCAGCGCCTCCGCCCTCTCCCGCAAGGGGTCGGCCACCCGGCTGCGCAGGATGCCGCGCAGCTCCGCCGCCGTGCCGGCGTCCCGCACCAGGCGGGCGACCACGGGCGCGTCGGGCACCGCCTCCCCCGCCTGGCGCAGCCAGTCCAGCGCGCGGGCGCGCAGGGCGGCGGCGGACGCGTCGGGGGCGGCCAGGGCGGCCCGCAGCCGCTCGGCGTTGCCCAGCGACCGGTAGGCCCGCGCCTCCAGCAGCCCGGCATACAGGACCATGCAGAGGGCGGCGCCGACCAGGACGGCGCCGGCGGCGCCCAGCAGGACGCCCTGCCCGAACAGCGCCGCCACGAAGGACGCCAGGGACAGCGCCGCCCAGCTGGCGACGAGCAGGCACAGGCCGGCGGCCAGCCAGGACAGGGCGCCGGCCCGCGCCCGGGGCGCCGCGACCGCCTCCGGCATCCAGCCCACGTCCAGCCGCGCCGGGGCGTCCGGCAGCGCCTCCAGCAGCGCAGGCCCGCGCGGCGGGCCGGCGGCGGCGAAGGGCGGCGCGGGAGCCGCCTGGCCCGGCAAGGGTCCGGACGCCGGTGGCGCCGCGCCGCCGCCGGGCTGCGCGCCGCTGGGCTCGAGGTCGGGCTCGTCCAGGAAGCGTGGGCCGCGCGGGGTCACAGCAGGTTTCCGATGAGGTCGTCGAGCACCTGGTCGAGGTTGAGGTGCGGGATGCCGCCCAGCCCCGCGGGGTCGAGCGCCGGCGGGCGGAACACCGGCAGCTCGATCAGGCGCTCCAGCCAGAAGCTGTCGGCCGGCGCGCGGGACGGCACCTCGCCGACGAAGTAGGGCCGCACCCGATCCTCGCCGAGCACGACGCCCTCGACCACCTCCACCGCGTGGCCGCCGATGCGGCCGGTGCCGTCCCGGGTGGACAGCACCGACGCGGCCGCGCGGTAGCTCGTGGAGGCCGCCGGCGGCCCCTCCCTGGACCCCTCCCGGGACCCCTCCCCTGCCGCCGGGCTGGCCAGGGCGCGCAGCAGGTGGACCAGGTTGTCGCGCTTCATGGCGGGCACGTGGTCGGCCTTGGTGGCCACGAAGGCCACGCGCTCGATGCGCGGGCTGGCCATGCGCTGCATCGCAGCCCCCGTGGCCCGGCCCAGCGCCGCCGGCAGCAGCGCCCCCGAGCCGCGCGCGACGCCGGCGGCCAGCGCGCGGGAGAAGCCGTTGCCGCCATACCGCAGCGCGCGGGCGAGGTCACCGATCACGCGCGCGGTGTCCTCGAACGCGGCCCGGCCGGCGTGCAGGGCGCCCAGCACGTCCACCAGCATGACCTGGCGGTCGAAGGCGGCGAAGTGGGTGTCGAAGAACTCGGCCCGCATGCGCGCCTGGTAGGCCTCGAAGCGCTGCCCCAGCAGCGCCGCCGCCGACCCCGGCCGGGGCGGGCCCGGCGGCAGGTCCATGGGGAAGAACCACATGAACGGGGCGTCGCCCTGCGGCCCCGGGCAGACGAAGCGGCCGGGCTGCAGGTGGCGCAGGCCGTGCCGGGCGCGGCAGGCCTCGAGCGCGTCCCGGTAGAGCAGGTGGCCGCGGTGCAGGCGGGTGTCCTCCGCCCGGTCGTCCGCCCGCACGTCCCCCAGGAAGGCCAGGAACGCCTCGGCGCACTCCCGCCGCGGCGAGGTGCGCAGCAGGGCCAGGGTGCCCTGCGACCACGCCGCGAAGTCCTGGTCCATCATGGGCAGGTCGAGCAGCCACTCGCCGGGGTAGTCGAGGATGTCGAGCCGGATGCGGCGGGGGCCCATGCGGCGGCCGAGGGCGGAGGGGCGCTCGACCTCGAGTTCGAGCGAGACCTGGGCCAGGTCCTCGGTGCGGGGCGGCCAGTGCGGGGCGTCGGCGGCGAGGCCCGCGAGCTTGGCGCCGTAGTCGAACACGGGCAGCGTGCCCGCGCCGGCCGGCAGGACCTCGACGCCGCGCAGCCGGCTGCGGCCGTCCTGCATGAGGCGGGCGGCGAGCCGGGGCAGGGTGTTCCGCCGTTGTCCGAGGGCGAGAAGGTTGTGGACCACGGAGGTGATGAACACGGTCTTGCCGGCGCGGCTGAGGCCGGTCACCGCCAGGCGGATGCGGTCCTCGTTCAGGGCGCGGTCCACCGACGCCGCACCGCCCGCCGCAAGCCCGCGCAGCCCGGCCGCCACCGTGCGCAGGCCCCCTGCCCTGCTACTCATGCGCGGCGCCCTGGTGCGGCGCCCGTCCCCTGCCGGCCCTTGCCCGACGGGACGCGGCCGTCACCCCTGCCGCCGGGACCGGAGCAGGAGCTCGATCCCCTCTTCCAGCAGGGCCTGTATCGGCACGTTCTCGTGGAAGGCCATGCTGCGCAGCTGCTCATGCACCTCCGGGTGCAAACGCAGGCCCGTGGTGATCCGGCCGGCACGGCCCTTCCGTGCCTGGGAGGCGGCCCGCAGCGGCTCCGGATGCGGCGCGCGGCCCGGCCGCGGCGCGGCTGCCGGAGGCGGCTCGAACAACGGCCCGGGCCCGGCTGCGCCGGAGGCGGGAGCATTCGCGGCGCAGAGACGCACCCATTGCCCGCTGGGGCACCGGGGCGGGTTCACCGCCCGTCCCCTGTGCGGCGCCGGCAGCTTGGCGTCCCGATGGCCTCGTCACGGAGCGGGCAGGCGTGAAACGGGCGCGCGGCGGTCATGGGCATCTCCGGCACGATGTGAGCGTGTTGGCAGGCTAGCACGCACCTTTTGCAGAGTATACTCCGTGTTGGCATACTCGACATTGGTTTGCCCTCCGGGGCATGGAGATCCGGGAGGTGCTGGCGCTGAACCTGCGCAAGCGACGACGGCTCTGCGGTCTGTCGCAGGAGGAGCTTGCGCACCGCGCAGACCTCGACCGCACCTACATCAGCGCCCTGGAACGCTGCGTCTATGCTGCAACCATCGACGTCGTGGACCGCCTTGCCCGGGTGCTGGGCGTCGATGCCGCGGACTTGCTCACGCGAACTGGACCCTCTCCTGCACGCCCAGGCGACACGACGACGACCTGACCGATCCCGGGATACCGCACTCGGAAGGGCCAACCCCAGACAGCCCGCTGCGCACGGGATCAACATGCACCTGGAACGACGAAAGCCCCGCCACCTGGGATCAGGTGGCGGGGCTTCGTTGGCTATGGGCGCCGGAGGGGTCGCGGGGCCGGGTCCGAACGTTCGGCCCGGCTCCTGGCCTCCTGCCTGCTGGCATTGAGAACCAGCGCCTGGAAGCGCCCGACTCGGCCATGCGGCCGAGTCGGGCGAGGCATCCACCCTGGGTCAGCTCGAGGTGGCAGGCGCGGCAGGTCAGCCAGCCGTGCCCGGGCCGGTCCAGGCCGCGGTGGAGGACGCGGTCGTACTCCGCCCCCTCCACCGCCAGCCTGCCG
>CAXTHH010000041.1:0-3085 GCA_964244065.1 uncultured Caulobacteraceae bacterium
CGCCCTCGCCTCAACACGCATCTGGTTGCGCGCCGTTGAGTCCACGCCCTAGGCGTCGCTCAACGCGAAGGGGCCGGGCGGATCGCTCCGCCCGGCCCCGACCCTGGCTGACGCCGGGGCCTAGTGCTTCTTGCCGCCGTAGCCGCCGCCACCGCCGCAGGTGGTGCAGCCGCGGGGGGTGGGGGCGTAGCCCCAGCTCTTGCCCGCGTAGCCGTGGCCGCCGTAGCCGCCGCCCTTGCCGCCGCCGCAGGTGTCGCAGCCGCCCGAGGGCTTGCCGGGCATGTAGCCGCCCTTCTGGCCGCCGAAGAAGGTGTTCTTCAGGCTGATGTTCACGTTGGCCTGGGCGCTGGCGTTCGCCTTGGCGTAGGCCTTGGCCGAGGCGTCGGCGTAGGCGAGCGACTTGGCGTAGGCGTCCGCATTGGCCCAGGCCACGGCCTTGGAGCTGGTGAAGGCCGACACGTCGCCGAAGCCCTGCACCTCGAAGTTGCCGTTGAAGCCGCCGCCGCCGCCGAAGGCGAAGTCGGTCACGCCCACACCGCCGGTGTAGACGTCGCTGGCCAGCCGCACCTCATGGATCGGGGCGGGCACGGGCACGAAGGCGTAGGCCGGCACGCAGCGCTCGCCGCAGGCGACGGGCGGCGGCGGCGGCGCGCAGCCCGGAGACGCACAGGGATTGGGGTAGCCGGCGGGCGGGGCGTATCCCTGCGCCGCATGCCTCTCCGAGGCGTAGCCATAGGCCGCGCCGGCTTCGGCGTAGCCCGCCTGAGCGTAACCGTCCTGGGCATAGGGGGGCGGCGGCAGTTGGGCCGGCGGCCCCCAGGTGGCCGGGTCGCCGCCATAGGTGCGGGGCTGATCGCCGGGGCCCCACGTGGCCGGGTCGCCGCCCACCCTGTAGCCGCCCTGGGCGGCCGGTGCGTAGCCCGCGTGGGCCGGGGCGAAGCTGTAGCGCGAGGAGGCCGGCGAATAGGCGCCCCCGCACTCAGCGGCGCTGGCGCAGGGTCGGCCGCCGGCCGAGGCGGCGGTGGCGATCAGCGACGCAGCGCCGGCGACGGCGAGGGCGACGGTGCGGAGCTTGATGGGGCTCATGATCTCTTCTCCCGATCTGGGACGGTCCGAGGAGCGGCGCCGCCTTTCGAGGGGGAGGTGATCAAGAAGGGCGCCGCTCCGCAGGCGAGCGCCCCGCGCCGGGGATTCCCCTTGCGGGCGAACGGATCGGGCGGGGCCGGCCCTAGCCGCCCAGCAGCGCGTGCCGTTCCAGGACGGTGTTCCGTTGCGCCCCGTCCCGCGCGTGGACGGGCGGCGCTCGCCAATCACCCGCTCGTCCCCGCGAAGGCGGGGATCTCCGTCCGGGAACGCGGGGCCGTCGTGCTCCAACGGTCCGAGATCCCCGCCTTCGCGGGGATGAGCGGCGACTCAGAAGTCGACCGCGATCCCTTTCCGCTCCCAGTCTCCGAAGCGCGTGGGCTCCGGACCGGCGGGGCCGCCGTGCTCGTGCGGGTCGCGGGCGGCGGCGGCGGCCCTGCGGGCCGCCTCCTCCAGCGCGCGACGGGCGGCGGGGGACAGCGGCTTGCCGGCCGCGGCGGCGGGGAGGGGGGCGTCGTCCGCCATCGCGGGCCTCAGTAGGCCTCGTCCTGCGGCGCGGGCTCGAGCACCGCGGCCTCCCCGGCGGCGGCCAGCGTCGGGCCGTCCAGCTCCACGCCGCCCTTCTTGGCGTCGTCCTTGGCCTTCTTCTCGGCGGCCACGCGCACCAGGGCGTCCAGCTCGGTCTGCGTGGTCAGCCCCAGGGTCACCGGGTCGGTCGGCTTGATGTTGGCCGAGTTCCAGTGCTGGCGGTTGCGGATCGTGTCGATGGTGGACTTGGTGGTGCCCAGCATCTTGCTGATCTGCGCGTCCGACACCTCCGGATGGTTCTTCACGAACCAGGCGATGGCGTCCGGCCGGTCCTGGCGGCGCGAGACGGGCGTGTACTTGGGCGCCTTCTTCTGCGGCTTCAGCAGCTCGGCGTGGCGGCTCTCCTGCGCCTTCATGCGATAGGCGGGGTCCTTGGCGGCCTTGTCGAGCTCCTCGCGGTTCAGCTGGCCGTTGGCGATGGGGTCGGCCCCGCGGATGTCGCGCGCCACCTCGCCGTCGGCGATGCCGTTGATCTCCAGGTGGTGCAGGCCGCAGAAGTCGGCGATCTGCTCGAAGGTGAGCGAGGTGTTGTCCACGAGCCAGACGGCGGTGGCCTTGGGGTAGAGGATGGTCATGGTGCGCGTGCGGCCCCGGTTGTGTCCGCCCCGTGCGGCTCGCGGGGAAGGTCGCGCGCGTCAGGGCGGGAGAAACGACGGCGCCCGGCCTTGCGACCGGGCGGTTCAGCCCCGGTATATAGAGCGGAACCCGCCCATGCCCAACGGCTTTCGGAGCGCCATGCCCCGTCTTCGCCTCCCCGCGGTCCTGCTCGCCGCCACAGCGGCGCTCGCCGCCTGCGCCACCGTGCCCCGGCTGCGCGCGGCGGACGACGTGCACGCCCTGCTGGTGTCCGTGCGCGACGGCGACCGGGCGGCGTTCGAGGCGCACCTCGACCGGCCCGCCCTGAAGGCGCAGCTCAAGTCGCGGCTGATCGTGGAGGGCGCCAAGCGCGGCGGGGACTGGGCGGCGCTGGGCGTCAGCCTGGTCGGCCCGCTGGTGGACGTGGGCGTGGACCTCCTGGTGCGGCCCGACACTTTCCGCGCCGAGGCGATCCGGCTCGGCTACGACCCGAACACCGCCGTGCCGAGCACGCTGGCGACCGCCGCCCTGGTCAGGCCGCTGGGCGCGGGCCGCGCCTGCGTGCAGGAGCGCCGGGGCGGCCCGTGCGTGCTGAGCTTCGTGGAGCGCGAGGGCGTCTACCGCCTCGCCGGCTACGAGGGCCCGCTCGACCGCCTGCTCGGCCCCGAACCGAAGGCGCAGGCGCCGAAGCCGCGTTGACGGGAGGGGGGCGGGTCAGTATATCCGCGCCTCCGATTTTCCCGCCCGGACCTGCGTCCGGTCGCGCCCGCCTGTGAGATCTAGATGGCCAACAACCCCGGCGCCAAGAAGGCGATCCGCAAGATCGAGCGCCGCACCG
>CAXTHH010000042.1:0-2772 GCA_964244065.1 uncultured Caulobacteraceae bacterium
GTGTCCACGTACTGGTCGATGGAGGTGACGCCGAGCTCCACCGACTCGACGTTCTGGTAGGCGAAGTCCACGCCCTTGAGGATCTGGGCCAGCACCGCGGACGACTTCACCGCGTTGCCGGTGCGGCCGTAGGCGAAGCACTTGCGGGCCTGGTAGGCGTCGGCGAGCTCGTCCTCGTCGGTCCAGGCCCCCGAGTCGATCAGCTGGTTGACGTTGGCGCCGTAGGCCCCGTCGGCGTTGGAGAAGACGCGCAGGGAGGCGGTCTCCAGGTCGCAGCCCTGCTCGGCCATGTGGGCCAGGGCGTGCTTGCGGATGAAGTTCAGCTCCGGCGGCTCGTCGGCGCTGGCGGCGAGCCAGGCGGCCTCGGCGATCATGCGCGTCTGCAGGGCGAGGAGGTCGCGGAAGATGCCCGAGAGGGTCACCACCACGTCGATCCGCGGCCGGCCGAGCTCGGCCAGCGGGATCAGCTCCGCGCCGCACAGCCGGCCGTAGCTGTCGAAGCGGGGGCGCGCGCCCATGAGCGCCAGGGTCTGGCCGATCGGCGCGCCCTCGCTCTTCAGGTTGTCAGAGCCCCACAGCACCATGGCTATGGACTCGGGCGTCTGCCCGGTGTCGGCGCGGTGGCGGTCGAGCACCACCTGGGCGTGGCGGGCGCCCTCGCGCACGGCGAACACGCTGGGGATGTGGAAGGGGTCGAAGCCGTGCAGGTTGCGCCCCGTCGGCAGGATGGCCGGGGTGCGCACCAGGTCGCCGCCCGGCGCAGGGCGGATGTAGCCGCCGTCCAGGGCGTGGACGATGGCGTCGAGCTCGCTGTCGCGCGCCAGGAGCGCGTCGGTGGCGGCGAGGTCGGCCAGCACCGCGATCGCCTCGCGCGTCGGGCGGGGCCCGTCCACCGCGGCGGCGATTTCGGGCGGGGCGCCGCCGACCAGCAGCTGCAGGCTGGCCCGCGACGGTGCGGCGTGCTCGCGGCCCTCGACCATGGCGGAGAGGAGGTCGACCCGCTCCTCGGCCGAGGCGGGCTCGCCGACCACGTGCAGGCCGTGGGGAATGAGCGCCTGCTCCATCTCGAACACCTGCTCGGCCAGGGCCGGGAGGGCGGCGTCGGAGGCGGCGGGAAGGTCGAGGGCGGCCGCCTGCTCACGGATCAGCGCGGCGAGGCCCGGGCGGTCGGCCGAGTTCGGCGGGCTCGACCGCCAGCGCTGGAGCGAGGCCTTCAGCTCCACCAGGCCCTTGTAGAGCCCGGCCTTGGCGATGGGCGGGGTCAGGTAGCTGATCAGCGTGGCGCCGGAGCGGCGGCGGGCCAGCGCGCCCTCGGACGGGTTGTTGGCGGCGTAGAGGTAGAGGTTGGGCAGGTCGCCGATCAGCCGCTCGGGCCAGTCGTTGCCGGAGAGGCCGGCCTGCTTGCCGGGCATGAACTCCAGCGCGCCGTGGGTGCCGAAGTGCAGCACCGCGTCGGCGTCGAAGTCCTCGCGCAGGTAGCGGTAGAAGGCCGAGAAGGCGTGGGTCGGCGCGAACCCCTTCTCGAACAGGAGCCGCATGGGATCGCCCTCGTAGCCGAAGCCCGGCTGCATCCCGACCAGCACGTTCCCGAACCGCTCGCCCAGCACGAAGATGGAGGAGCCGTTGCTCAGCACCTTGCCGGGGGCCGGGCCCCACTGGCCCTCGATCTCGGCCAGGTGGCGCTCGCGCCGCACATGGTCATCGGCCGGGATGCGCGCGTGGACATTGGCGTCGGTCCCGAAGCGGGCGGCGTTGCCCTCGATCAGGCGCGTCCGCAGCGCGTCCACCGTGGGCGGGACCTCGACGTCGTAGCCCTCGGCCTTCAGCCGCGTCATCGTGTTGTGCAGCGAGGCGAACACGGAGAGGAAGGCCGCCGAGCCGACCGCGCCGGAGTTGGGCGGGAAGTTGAACAGCACGATCGCCACCCGGCGCTCGGCGCGGGGGGCGCGGCGCTGGCGGGCCATGCGGGCGACCTTGGCCGCCAGCGCCTGCGCCCGCTCGGGGCAGGAGTGCATGCGGGGCGCGGCGGCCTCCGCCTCGAAGTGGCAGCGGCGGCCGCAGCCCTGGCAGGGGGTCGACCCGTCCGCCCGGCCGCCGAACACCATGGGGGCGACCGCGCCGTCGAGCTCCGGGATGGCCAGCATGATGGTGGCCTCCAGCGGCATCAGGCCCGCGGAGGAGGCGCCCCAGGCCTCCAGCGTCTGGAACTCCAGGGGCTGGGCGCAGATGTACGGCACGTCCAGCCGCGCCAGCATCTCCTCGGCGGCGGCGGCGTCGTTGTAGGCGGGGCCGCCCACCAGGGAGAAGCCGGAGAGGGAGACCACGACGTCCACCGTGGCGCGCCCGTCCCTGATGAAGAAGCGCTCGATCGCCGGGCGCGCATCCAGGCCCGAGGCGAAGGCGGGCACGACCTTGAGGCCCCGCGCCTCCATGGCGGCGATCACGCCGTCGTAGTGGCCCGCGTCCTCGGCCAGGACGTAGGAGCGCAGCACCAGCAGGCCGACCGTGCCCGAGGCCCCGGGGGCCGCGGCGCCGATCGGCCGGGCGGCCATGGCGGGCAGCCTCTCCAGCGTCTCCACGATCCGGCCCGGCGCGCGCGGATGGTAGAGGCCGATCTCGGGGTATTCGCGCGGCGCGGAATGCTCGACCTTGCCCCGCAGGGCGCGGCGCTCGCCGTCGGCGTAGCGGCCCACCAGGAAGCGGACCATGTCGGCGATGTTGTCCTGCGACCCCGACAGCCAGTACTGCATGGTCAGGAAGTAGGCCCGCAGG
>CAXTHH010000043.1:0-2550 GCA_964244065.1 uncultured Caulobacteraceae bacterium
GCGGGGGCAGGGCGTCGGTGTAGTGCAGCACGCTGGTGACGGGCAGGTTCTCGCAACCCACCGGCCCGTCGATGATCACCTGCAGGCCCTTGATAGCCGTGAAGGCGTAGACGGCGCCCCAGTAGCCGCCCGCGCGGTCGTGATCGAGGATCAGGGTCATGCGCCGCCCTCGGAAGGACGATCGCGCAAAACGAGGACGCTGCTGTCGTGATCGAGGATCAGGGTCACGTGCCCACCGCCTCTTCCTGGGCGCGGAGGGCGGCGGCCTGCTTGGCGTAGCGCGCCTTGAACTCGGGCCGGGCGACAGGGGTCTCGGACCACACGCCGGCGGTGTCGCCCGCGCCCACGCCCTCGAAGAAGGCGCTCATCTTGTCGAAGCGGTGCTGGTTGGCGAGCGCGCCGTTCACCACCGTCGCCAGCGAGCCGGCCCCCGCCACGCCCATCAGCGGCCGGGCGGAGATCAGGTTGGTGAAGTACAGCGCCGGGACGGATTTCTGCTTGGCGTACTGCACCACGGGCGTGGTGCCGATGGCCAGGTCCGGGCCGTGCTCCTCGAAGGCGGCGATGTCCTGCTCCAGCGAGGCGCGGAACTGCACGCGGCAGCCACGCGCCTGCAGCCACTCGCGGTCCGGGTCGCTCCAGGCGGTCTGCGGGCAGGCGGTGCCGACGTAGGGCACCTCGGCGCCGCTCTCGATGAGCAGGCGCGCCACCAGGAGCTCCGAGCCCTCGTAGCCCGAGACGGTGATGCGTCCCTTGATCGGCTTGGCGGCCAGCGCGCCGGCGATGGCGCCCAGGACCTTGGTCTTGGCCGCGTCGATCTGGCTGCGGGCGACCCCGCAGGCGTCGCCGATGGCGTCGAGCCAGGCCGCCGTGCCGTCGCGGCCCACGGGCGCCGAGCCCACGACCTTGCGCCCGGCGGCGGTGAACTCGCGCACGCTGGCGGTGTAGAAGGGGTGGATCGCCGCCACGGCCGCGCAGTCCAGCGCGGCGTACAGCTCGCGCCACTCGCGGGTGGGGACGACGGGGCCGGCGGCCAGGCCCATGGGCTCCAGCATCATGCCGATGCCCACGGGATCGACCGGGAACATCTCGCCGAGGAGCGTCACGGTCGGCCGGTCCGGCTTCGAGGCGGGCGCCTGAACCGGGCCCTGCTCGGCCTCGCCGCGGGCGTAGCGCAGCATGGCCGCGGCCAGCACGTCCTTGGCCTCGGCATGGGTCGGCACGCCGAAGCCCGGCACGTCGATGCCGATGATCCGCACGCCGTTGATCTCCTTGGGCAGGAGCTGCAGCGGCACGCCCGAGGCGGTGGGCACGCACAGGTTGGTGACCACGATGGTGTCGTAGAGCTCGGGGTCAGCCAGCTCGTGGACGGCGTCGCGGATGTCCTCGAACAGCTTGCCGGTGACCAGGGTCTCCGAGCTGAAGGGCACGTATCCGACCGAGCGGCGCGCACCGTAGAAGTGGCTGGTGAAGGTCAGGCCGTAGACGCAGCAGGCCGAGCCCGACAGCACCGTCGCCGTGCGCCGCATGCGCAGGCCCACGCGGAGCGACCCGAACGCCGGGCACATGCTCTGCGGCTGGTCGTGCGGACCCTTGGGGTAGTCCTTGGCGTAGCGGTCGAGCACCGTGGACTTGCCCGCCGCCCGCGCCGCGGCCGTCAGCGTCGCCGCGCCGCCGTGGCAGCCGCCGCCCTCGCTTTCCACCGACACGGGCGCCGGGACCGCGTCGACGTAGTCGGAGCGTGAGAGGCCTTCGGTCATCGCCTCAGGCCGCGTCGTAGACGATTTCGAGGCTGGGCTTTTCGGCGTAGACGCCGCCCCGCATGTCCGCCTGGGTGGCGGGAATCAGCGTGTAGGCGCCGCCCGTGGTCTCCGGCGAGAACAGGCCGAGGAGGCCGTCCTGCGTCATGGGCTTGGGCCGCACCGGCGGGGCCTCGGCCACCTGGGTGGCCAGCCCCTCGAACAGCGAGCCCCACTCGCCGCCGGGAATGCCGATGATCTGGTAGTTGGCGCTCTTCTTGCGGATGTCCTCGTTGGCGGGGATGGCCGCCAGCACGGGGATGCCCACCGCGGCCGCGAACGCCTGCGCCTCGCCGGAGCCGTCGTCCTTGTTGATCAGGATGCCCGCGACGCCGACATTGCCGCCCAGCTTGCGGAAGTACTCCACCGCCGAGCAGACATTGTTGGCGACGTAGAGCGACTGCAGGTCGTTCGACCCGACGACGATCACCTTCTGGCACATGTCGCGGGCGATCGGCAGGCCGAAGCCGCCGCACACCACGTCGCCCAGGAAGTCCAGCAGCACGTAGTCGAAGCCCCAGTCGTGGAAGCCGAGCTTCTCCAGGAGTTCGAAGCCGTGGATGATGCCGCGCCCGCCGCAGCCGCGACCGACCTCAGGCCCGCCCAGCTCCATGGCGAAGACGCCGTCGCGGACGAAGCACACGTCCTCGATCTTCACCTCTTCGCCGGCCAGCTTCTTCCTGGACGAGGTCTCGATGATGGTGGGGCAGCTCTTGCCGCCGAACAGCAGGCTGGTGGTGTCGCTCTTGGG
>CAXTHH010000044.1:0-2143 GCA_964244065.1 uncultured Caulobacteraceae bacterium
GTCCTGAGCAGGCCCGAGCGGCGCTTCTCCTTGAGCCGGTAGCTGTCGCCGCGGATGGTGACGACGTGGCTGTGGTGCAGCAGGCGGTCGAGGATGGCGGTCGCCACCACGGGATCGCCGAATACGCTGCCCCATTCGCCGACGGCGCGGTTCGAGGTCACCAGCATGGAGCCCCGCTCGTAGCGGCGGCTTACCAATTGAAAGAACAGGTGGGCCGCGTCCGGCTCGAACGGCAGGTAGCCGAGTTCGTCCACGATCAGCAGCCGCGGCTTGCTGAAGTGCAGCAGGCGTTCCTCCAGTCGGCCCTCGCCATGCGCCTTGGCCAGCTGCGCCACAAGCGTCGGCGCGGGCACGAACAGCACCGTGTAGCCGGCGTTGATCGCCTCGCGCCCGATGGCCACCGCCAGGTGGGATTTCCCCACGCCCGGTGGCCCGAGCAGCATCAGCGTCTCGCCGTTGCCCACGAACCGGCCGCTGGCCAGGTCCCGGATCTGCCCGCGGTCGATCGAGGGTTGGGCCGAGAAGTCGAACCCGGCGAGGTCGCGGGCGTAGGGGAACCGCGCCAGCCCGATCGCCATCTCGATCCGGCGGCTGTCCTTGCGGGCGATCTCGCGCTCGCAGAGCAGCGCCAGGCTCTCGCGCAGGCTCAGTTCGCCGCGCGCGGCCTCGTCCAGCAGGCTGTCCAGCTGGTCGCGGATGGCGGTCAGCTTGAGCCGCGTCAGCATCGCCGTCAGGCGGTCCCCGGTGTCCAGCATCACCAGGCACCCCCGGCCACCGCCTCGTACTCGGCGAGCGGTCGCAGCAGGGCGGGCAGCGCGGCTGGGGACGTGGGGTCCGCCGCCCCGCCGGCCTCCCGCCGGACGGCCCGGCCGCCGAACCCCGCCACGCCCTCGAAGTGGGCCGGGTCGGTCGCCCGCTCGCGCCGGCCAGCCAGTACGGCGTGGGCCGCGACCTCCCGCCCAGCGTGGCGGACCCGCACCATCCCCGCCCCCAGCGTCACCCGAACCCGCTCGCCGATCAGGCGCCAGGGTACCGAGTAGCTGTTGCCGTCCACCTCCACCGCGCAGTCCGTGTGCACCCGCCGGACCAGGTCGCGCGTCGCCTGGAACGGCGGCGTGCCGTCCAACGGACGCAGCGCCGCCGCCTCGTCGCGCAGGAACCGCGCCATCGGCGCCTCGCCCGTCGTGCCGTGTACCCGCAGGTCGGCCACGTCGCGCGTCCAGGCCGCCAGATGCGCCTCCAGCGCCGCCCAGCTCGGAAAGTCCCGCCCAGCAAGGGCGTTGTGCTTGACGTAGCCCACCCCGCGCTCGTCCTTACCCTTCGTGCGGGCTCGATAGGGTGCGCAGGCCCGCGGCCGCACGCGCCAGTGCCGGACGAAGGCATGCAGCCGGGCGTTGAACACCACCTCCCGCGTCGCCGCGTCGTGCCGGTCCACCAGAGCCCGGGCATTGTCGAACAGGATCTCCTCCGGCACGCCGCCAAAGGCCCCGAACGCGCCCTCGATCCCCTCGAACCAGTTCTCCTGCGCCTCGCCCCGGAACGCCCGCACGTGCAGCCGGCGCGAGTGGCCCAGCGTCGCCACGAACAGGTGCACCCGCACCGCCGCGCCGCCGATCACCACCCGGCGCTCGCCGAAGTCGATCTGCAGCTGCCGCCCGGGCGGCGTCTCGAACCGCACCGTCGCCCGCGCCGCCGCCAGAAGCCTCTGCCGGAACGGCGCGCAGGCCCGCTCCACCGTCCGCAGGCTCACCACCAGTCCATGCTCGGACGCCAACTCCTGGCGCACCACGTCGGCATTCCCAGCGTGCCGCAGCAGGCGCTCCTCCAGCCAACCCGACAGCTCCGCCAGCGCCGGCGCCCGCTGCACCCGCGAATACCCAGCCCAGGCACCCTCGCGCACGTAGCGCCGCACCGTCTTGGGGCAGGTGCCGAACTCCCGTGCGATCCGCTTGACGCCCCACCCACGCGCCTTGAGCGCCAGCATCGCCGCCACCTCGTCCGGCGTCCGCATCCGCTCCCTCCGCGCCCTGTCCGGCGCGGAACCCTGGATCACCCCACACCCATCCATCGACATCCCTCTCTCCCTCTCCAGAGGGGGGCGATTTCATGTCGCCAGGGGAGGGTCATTCCATGTCGCCCGACA
>CAXTHH010000045.1:0-2073 GCA_964244065.1 uncultured Caulobacteraceae bacterium
GGGCGGGGTTGTAGTGGAAGTTCAGATACTTGTAGCCCGTGTTCGACACCCACTCGAGGTGGCTGAAGATCCCGTAGGGGAAGGCGTTGGCCCAGGCGCCCAGCAGCACGGGGCGGACCACCTGCAGCGTGAAGTAGGCGAGGATGGCGACGCTGAAGGCGAACGGCACGTGCAGGCCGATGCCCAGCTTGCGGCTAATCTCCACCTCGCGCAGCGCCCACGATGAGAACGATCCCATGGCGCAGACGGTGATCGCCTGCCACAGGCCGCCCTCCTTGAACGGCGCGAGGGCCAGGCCGTAGCTGATGTCGGGAGGCGCGATGTTGATGCGCCAGACGTTCCAGGTCGGGCCCAGCGCCGCGCCGTACACGATCAGCGCCGTTCCCAGGACCGAGAAGAAGACGGCGGTGACGCCGAAGAAGCCGACGTAGAAGGGCCCGACCCAGAAATCAAACAGGTCGCCGCCGACCAGTGTTCCGCCTCGGACTCTGTACTTTCGCTCGAAGCTCAACAGAGCCATGGTGGAGCCTCCTGCCCCGTGTTCTGAGGCGCGGTGGGATCCGCGCCTGATGAGATGTCCGGTCGGCGGACGGCCCCGGCCCTGCCGGTTCCGTCCGCCGCCGTGTCCGTCAACCCAACCTGGCCGGTGCGTCCGGGGTCAGCTGGGCGGCCGCGGCCGGCTTCTTCATCGTCGGCCCTTCGATCCAGTTGAACCGCGGCGTGCTGAGCAGGATGAAGTGGATCAGCAGAGCCAGAGTGAACAGGAATGCGAAAAGCCCGATGAGGGCCCGACGCGGGTCGAACAGTTGCCATATCCTCCACATGTCATCTTCTCCTTATGCCAGGAACGACATGAGCGACTGATGGGCCAGCTTCACGTGCGTCGTGAGCTCGGCGTACCCGTTGGGTCCGGGCAGCCAGGGCCGCCAGTTCCACACCAGGATGTGCGCCACGATCGCGACGAGCGTGAAAGCGATGAAGCTCCCCAAGAAGATCTTGTGGAATTCCTTCGCTTCGGCTTCCGTCAGCCCGGATAGGCTTCCGGTGGTGATGTCTCTATCCACCATTACCGTCTCCATGGTTCGGCGCCGCAGCCCCCCGCTCGTGACCGAGCGCGACCCGAGGACACCATCCGCCGCGACGAACACCGTCGCGGCGCGCCCGACCCCGCCTTGGCGGACCCGAACTCTGTGGGGGCGGCGCGCGCGTCGGCGGCGCCTGCCCGAAGCTGAGAGGGGAGGGGGCTCACGCCGCCCGTCCCGAGGTGACCGCCGCCTGGGCGGCGGCGATGCGCGCGGCCGAGACCCGCGCCTCGCCGGCCAGCCGCGCGCTGCGCTCGGCCGCGTCGCGCAACCGCTTGGCGGCTGAGATGCGCACCAGCACGGGCTGGGCCTCGACCAGGTCGTCCAGGGCGGCCTTGGCGTCGTCGTCCCACGCCAATTCGACGTGGCGGCGCGCCGGGGTGGCCTCCGCCTTGTCCATCGCCGACGCGAGCGGGAGGATGTGGAAGAGCGCATCGAACAGCGCGTTGCACACCTCCTGCACGAGGAAGGTCGCGCCCGCGTAGCCCATGAAGGGCGTGCCCGTGTGCCGGCGGATGATCGCGCCGGGGAAGCTGGCCGGCACGTAGGTCGCGCGGCTGCCGCACTCGGCCATGTACATGCGCTCGTTGAAGCTGCCGAACATCACCAGCGGCGGCGTCTTGGCGATCGCCTCGCGCACGGCCTCGTTGTCCGACTTCGAGCCCGCCTTGCGCGAGATCGCGAAGGTGCAGGGCAGGCCCAGGTCGCCCTCGAGATAGTTGCGCAGGCCGCGGGCGTAGGTCTCGTTCGCCACGACCGCGAAGCTGGCGGTGCCGAAGAAGTCCTGCGTCACGCTGCGCCACAGGTCCCACACCGGCTTCAGCGTGGTGTGCTTCTCGCGCTCGATGAACGGCTCGGGGTCGAGCCCCGTCAGCTCGCCCAGCTTGCGCAGGAACAGGGTGGTGGACTCGATGCCGATCGGCGCCTGCAGGTACGGGCGCTCCAGCGTCTCGCACAGGTTGCGGCCGAACTCGCGGTAGAGGCAGACGTT
>CAXTHH010000046.1:0-2026 GCA_964244065.1 uncultured Caulobacteraceae bacterium
CCGCCCTCGCCTCAACACGCATCTGGTTGCGCGCCGTTGAGTCCACGCCCTAGGCTGCCGTCGCCCTCGGGCTTGATCCGAGGGCCGAGCCGTCCGCGAGCAAGCGGGTAGAGGTCGCACACGACCGGCGCCCGGCCCTCGGGCCAAGCCCGAGGGCGACGTGAGCGGGGGTCGCAGCCCACAAACGAAAACGGCCGCCCCGAAGGACGGCCGTCTCGCAGATTGCTTTGAGGCGGCTACTGCTGCTGCGCGACGCCGCCCAGGCCCGCCGTGTCGACCTTCACGCCCGGGCCCATGGTGGAGCTGAGCGAGATCTTCTTCACGTAAGTGCCCTTGGCGCCGGAGGGACGCGAGCGGTTCAGCGCCTCGATCATGGCGCGGACGTTGGCGACCAGGGCCGCATCCTCGAAGGAGGCCTTGCCGACGCCGGCGTGCACGATGCCCGCCTTCTCGACCCGGAACTCCACCGCGCCGCCCTTGGCGTCCTTGACCGCCTGGCCGACGTTCATGGTCACGGTGCCGACCTTGGGGTTCGGCATCAGGCCGCGCGGGCCCAGCACCTTACCGAGGCGGCCCACCAGAGCCATCATGTCGGGCGTGGCGATCACGCGGTCGAAGTCCATGAAGCCGCCCTGGACGCGCTCGACCAGGTCCTCGGCGCCCACGACTTCCGCGCCCGCCGCGGTGGCTTCGTCGGCCTTGGGACCGCGCGCGAACACGGCGACCTTCACGTCCTTGCCGGTGCCCGAGGGCAGGTTGACCACGCCGCGGACCTGCTGGTCGGCGTGGCGCGGATCGACGCCCAGGTTGACGGAGATCTCGATGGACTCATCGAACTTGGCCTTGGCGTTCGCCTTCACGGCGGCCACGGCCTCCTCGATGGAATGGGCCTTCGTGCGGTCGCCCGTGAAGGTCTGCTGGCGCTTGGTCAGCTTGGGTTCGGTCTTGCTCGCCATGATCAGCCCACCACTTCCAGACCCATCGCCCGCGCGCTGCCCTCGATGATGCGGGCGGCGGCGTCGATGTCGTTCGCGTTCAGGTCCTTCATCTTCTTCTCGGCGATCTCGCGCAGCTGCTCGCGCGTGATCTTGCCCACGGTCTCCTTGCCGGTCTGCTTGGCGCCGGAGGTGAGCTTGGTCGCCTGCTTCAGGAAGAAGGTCGCCGGCGGCGTCTTGGTGACGAAGGTGAACGACTTGTCCTGGAAGACGGTGATGACGGTGGGCAGGGGCGTGCCCTTCTCCATCTCGGCCGTCCGCGCGTTGAACTCCTTGCAGAAGCCCATGATGTTCACGCCGCGCTGACCCAGCGCCGGCCCGATGGGCGGCGAAGGCGTGGCGCTGCCGGCTTTCACCTGCAGCTTGATGTAGCCCAAGATCTTCTTGGCCATTGGCTGTCTCCGTTAAGCGACGCCGTGCCTCAGGCGCCTATGCGGCCGTGGTGCGGGCAGCCCCTCCCACGGATTTGGTCCCACGCCGGAGGCGAGGGAGGCGGGCGTCTAACAGGTCGTGCGTGCTTCAACAACTCCGTCGTCCTCGGGCTTGACCCGAGGACCGGGCGTCGTGCCGACGGTGGTTCCCGCCGCGTGAGCGGCTGCGCGCGGACAACTCGGCCCTCGGATCAAGTCCGAGGGCGACGAAGGACGGGATCAGGCGGCGATCTTCTCCACCTGGCCGTACTCCAGGTCGACCGGCGTGGCGCGGCCGAAGATGCTGACCGACACGCGCAGGCGGGCGCGGTCCTCGTCCACGCTCTCCACGGCGCCTTCGAAGGAGGCGAACGGCCCGTCGGTGACCTTCACCTTCTCGCCGAGCTCGAAGCGGATGGTGGGCTTCGGGCGCTCCACGCCCTCCTCGATCGCGCCGATGATCCGCGCGACCTCCTTTTCGGAGACGGGCATGGGCTTCAGGCCGGAGCCCAGAAAGCCCGTCACCTTGGGCGTGTTCTTGATGAGGTGGTAGGCCTCGTCCGTCAGGTCCATCTTCACCAGCACGTAGCCGGGGAAGAACTTGCGCTCGCTGTTGATCTT